>NZ_JBVIMA010000005.1:0-647615 GCF_055580085.1 Streptomyces sp. NPDC032126 | reverse complement strand
TCTCCGTGAAATGGCGGAACGGCCGGGATCTCCGCAGGTCAACGAGCACCCAACGAAAAACCTCAGACGACACGGGGGATCGTCCGAGGCGGACTTTTTTTGCGACCGAGAGGTTCGCTCGGGCTACTTTTCTCGGGGCATCCCGTCTTCTCAGGGCCGTGCCGCAGACGCGGATCCGGCTGTCACTCCACGAGATCCAGCACCGGAAGCAGGGCATCCGGTCGGTCCGCAGCCGGCAGATGGTCCACGAAATGCACCGCGCAGCCCAGCGCCGCCGCACCCCCGTCCGCGCGCCGGTCGTCACCGACCATCAGCGTCCGCCCGGGCTCCGCGCCGAGCCTCTCGCAGGCGATCGCGAACAGCTTCGGGTCCGGCTTCTGCACGCCGTGCTCGTACGACAGCACGTAGGCGTCGACATAGTCGTCGAGGCCGTGCGCGCGGAACACCGGGCGCAGATCCCAGCCGATGTTGCTCACCACGCCGACCTTGCACCCCCGCCCGCGCAGGGCGCGCAGTACGTCGGCCGCGTCCGGGTACGGGGTCCAGGCGGCCGGGGTCCGATGGCGGTCGTAGAGCGCGTCGTACAGGGCGGGGTCGGGCAGCGGAACCTGCCGGGCGAGCCCGGTGTAGGCGGCCCGGTGCAGCTCGGCGCTCGCGTCCCGCGTCCGCCACACCTCGCCCAGTTCCACCGGCACCCGCACCGGCCACGCCCCGCCCGGCAGCGCCCCCGCCGCCTCCAGCTCCCGGGCCAGGGCCACCACCTCGCCCTCCGGAAGCGCGACGCCGGCGTCGTCCAGGACCGCGCGCAACCAGGACTCGGTGGACTCGATACGGAAGAGGGTGCCGGAGAAGTCGAACAGAACCGTCGTCATCCTCCCGATCGTAGGAGCCGATGATCGGGAGCAGGGGCGAAGTCCGGTCACGGGTGCCAGCGCTGGTGGGCCGCGATCGCCAGGGCCACCAGCGTCGCGCCCAGCAGCCAGCCGCCCAGGACGTCGGAGGGCCAGTGGACGCCGAGCCAGACGCGGGTCAGGCCGACGCCCGCCACCGAGAGCGCCACCAGCGTCAGCGCCGCGCGCCGGACGGCCCGGCCCGCGCCGTAATGGTGCAGGAGCCACAGCAGAAGGCCGCAGACCACCGTCGCCGTCATCGCGTGTCCGGAGGGGAAGGCCGCGTAGTGGGCGGAGTCGACCGGGTCGGGCCAGACCGGGCGGGGGCGCCCCACCGCTTCCTTGACGCCCTGCTGGACCAGAGTGCCGACGGCCACGAAGAACACCAGCCAGGAGGCCGTCCACCACGCGGCGCGCCGCGCCACCAGCCACACCACCACCGCGAGGCAGAGCAGCCGCATCGTCGACGGATCCCAGACCCAGTCCGTGAGGATGCGGAACGCGTGGGTGAGACCCCGGTCGTCCACGGCCCACCGGTGCGTGGTGCGGGCGACGTCGCCGTCGGCTGAGGTCAGCGGATGCCAGCGGACCGCGACCAGCACGAGCAGCAGCGCGGAGCACCCACCGAGCAGCCCGGCCAGGCGCACGGCGGTGCGGTGCCGCCGCGGCCGGGGCGGAGAGCCGACGGACGAGCTGTGCATACCGCGATCCTCGCCGACGAGGGGGGCGGGAGGCCAATAGGGAGCCGAGGGGGAGGGACGGGAGGCCAGCAGGGAGCCGAGGGGGGAGGGGTGGGAGGCCAGCAGGGCGCCGCGGGGGAGGAGCGGGCGGCCCCAGGTGTCCCGCCGGCGCCGAGCGGAAGGGGCGGGCGGGCCCGAGGTGTCCCGCCGGGCGGCCGCGGAGACACCGGCTACCTCCCCGGCGAGGCCGGCCCTAGCCCAGGGCCCGTAGCGCCGGTACGAGCGTCACCAGCAGCGGGATCGCCGGTACCAGGGTCGCCGCCGCCGTCAGGCGCAGCCGGCGGGCCGCCGTGAGCCGGGTCGGCGGGGCCAGCAGGCGGCGCACCCGCTCGGGAACATAAGCCTGGACGGCGGGGGAGGGGCCGAACACACCCCGGTCCTCGTTGAGTTCGACCAGGGCGAGGGCGGTGGTCAGCCGGCCGAAGCGGCGCGACGCCATGTCGTCGGCGGCGAGTTCGATCAGCCGGTGCATCTCGTCCCGGAACGCCGCGAACACCGGCACCTGCGGAAATCCGCCCGCCAGCGCGCCCGAGCAGTGCAGCAGCCAGTCGTGCCGCGCCCGTGCGTGCCCCTGCTCATGAGCGAGCACGGCATCCAGCTGACGCCCCTTCAGACGCCGCAACGCCCCCGTGGTGACCACCAGTTGGGGCTCGGAACCGGGCAGCCACCAGGCGTCCGGGCGTTCGCCCTCCAGCACGACGAGCCGGTCGCCACGCGGCTCCTCGCCGGGCAACAGCGGGGCCCGCACCAGGAGTTCGGCGTGCCACCGTCGACGCCGCCCCCGCGCGCTCAGCACCTCCCGTACGAGCATCGCGCCGCTCCACAGTCCGGCGCAGGCGAGCGCCACCGCCAACGAGGCCGCCCAAGGGCCGGACGGGCCAAGGGAGTACGCCTCCACGACGGCGGGCGGCGCCGGGGCGAACAGATGCCCGCGCACCGCCTCCCAGGCCGCGGCCGCGCTCAGTGTCATCGACAGCGCGCAGCACAGCAGCACCGCCGCCACCACGCACTGCCACACCCACAGGGCGACCACCGGCTCACGGTCCTGCCAGTCGGCCCGGGCGAGCAGCCGCGGTGCCAGGACGGCGGTCAGCGTGCCGAGCAGCAGGAGGACCGCGGGGACCGTCATGGTCAGCAGACTAGGAGCGGGCCGCTGCTCCGCGGTACGTATCGGTACGGCAAAGTGACGCAGACCACGCAGGGGGGCGCGGGCGTGGTCAGAGTGTCAGCAGCATCGCCAGCATTCCGATCGCCATGGACAGCCGGCAGGCCCGCGCCAGTTCCGGCCGGTCACCCCAGCGCGGCCGTACGTCCCCGCCCCCGCTCACCGCCGCGACCGGCACCAGGCGGACGCCGGAGACGAGCACGTACGCGGCGAAGTAGAGGAGCAGCGCGCCCGTGAGCGGCGGCAGCCCCGCGGCGCTTCCGCCGTGCGCGTGGTGGGGCGTCGTGGCCATGACGGCCGCCATGTAGACCATCGCCGCCGCGCCCATGACATGGTGCAGGTGGTGGGCGCCGCCGCGGGCCGCCCACAGGGCGTGCAGCCCGGCCGCCCCGAACACCGCCGCGTACGCCGACCAGGCCCAGCCCGGCGGCGTGAACACGGCCGCCGGCACGGCCATCACCGCCATCCCGAACCCCATCAGCGCCTCGCCGCCCGCGGCCCTGCGCTGCTCCTCCACGCCGCTGCGCATCCGCAGCAGGCAGTACGCCCCGGTCAGCGCGCACAACGCCACCAACAGCCAGCCGGGCGAAGCCGGTCCGTGCACAGGTGCCTCCCCGCCGCTCGGTCCCGTCCCTGAAGGCGATGCCCCGAGCACGCGGCGCGCACGCGAGCGCAAGGGGGTACACGGGGAGCGTTCCCCGGAGCGCGCGGACCGGGGCTGCGGAAAGGGGACGCGACCGTTGACGCCGGTCGGTGCTCCTCTCTACGTTCGAGCAGGTCGATTCGGTGAACCGACCACCGTTCGATCATTCGAACATGGAGGGTGCGTTGTGACCGTCGAGACGCTCACCGTCGACCTGGCCGCCGGGACGGGCCCCTTCCACGGCGGCGCGAGCGGCACGCTCTACGGCCTCTACGGCGACGGAGTCCCCGGCCGCAACCTCGTCGAGGGCATGGCCCTGCGCACGGTCGCCACCAAGGCCCAGGACGGCGTCCAGCACCCCGGCGCCGACGCCCTGGAGATCCTGCCCTCCTTCGTCGCCGCCGGCGGCCGGGACGTCTACGTCTATCTGACCGACATCTACCGCGGCTTCCCCTACGAATGGCCCGGCGCCACCGGCCCGGAACGCCTCGCCGACTTCGAGCGGCGCGTCCGCCGCCACGTCGAACAGGCCCGCACCCTGGGCGAGTTGCGCTCACACCTCGTGTACGTGCCCTTCAACGAACCCGAGGGCAACATGTTCGGCACGGGGGAGTGGAGCCACGACCGCACCTGCTGGCGCAGCGAGCCCGGCCCCTACTTCGCGGCCTGGCGCCACTTCCACCGTCTGATCAAGGACCTCGACCCGGGCGCCCGCGTCGCCGGACCCAACACCAGCATCCTCTACCCCGAGGTCCGGGCCTTCCTGGAGTACGCCCGGGCCCACGACGTGCTCCCCGACGTCGTCACCTGGCACGAGCTGTCCTCACCGGCCGAGGTCTGCACCAACGTGGCCGCGTACCGCGCGATGGAGCGGGAGTTGGGCATCGGCCCGCTGCCCGTCGACATCAATGAGTACGCGCACAACTATCACCTCTCCGTCCCCGGGCAGATGGTCCAGTGGATCGCCGCGATCGAGGACTCCAAGGTCGACGCCGACATGGCCTACTGGAACATCGCCGGGAACCTCAACGACTCGGCGGTGGGCGCCCATCGGGGCAACGGCCAGTGGTGGCTGTTCCACGTCTACGGCCGCCTCACCGGACACACCGTCCGGGTCACCGCCCCGCACCCGGGCGCGCAGTACACCCTCCAGGGCGTCGCCGCGCTCGACCGGGACAAGCGGCAGGCCCGGGTGCTGTTCGGCGGATCCGGGGGCACCGCACGGGTGGCCGTGGAGCACATCGACCCGGACCTGTTCGGGGCGTCCGTCCACGTCCGCCTCGAGGAGATCGCCTGGACGGGCCAAGTCGGCGCGAGCGCCCAGCCGTTGCGCCTGCGCGACACCGAACTGCCCGTCGTGGACGGCACGGTGACCCTCGACCTCGACGACCTCGACGAGATGTCCGCCTACCACCTGATCCTCTCGCCCGGCGGCCGCGGCGCCGCACTCCTGCCGCCGTCCGTCGGCCGGCGGCGCGGTTACGAGGCGGAGGACGCCGCCTACATCGGCGGCGGCTACGTCAAGCACGGCCCCGAGGGATCCCCGTCCGACGTGGGCCGGTTCGCCACCTCCGGCGGTCATCACGTGGGCGGCCTGCGCACCGGCTCCGACGGCACGCTCGTCTTCACCGTCGACGTCCCACGGGACGGCATGTACGACGTCCGCGTCCACGCCAACTCCCACAACCGGGCCGAGCTGGTGCGGGAGTCGGGCCCCACCAACGTCTTCCTGCGCGTCGACGGGGAGCGCCCCGAGGAGCTGCTGCTGCCCCTCGGCCACCAGTGGGCCGTGTGGGGTCACACCGACACGCGCGTGGCGCTGATCGCCGGCCGGCACACGCTCACGCTGTCGGCCCGCGACCCCGACCTCGGCGTCACCCGGGGCGACGCGGTGATCGACCGGCTGGAACTGGTCGAGCACCTCGGCGGTGAGGACGTGTACGAGGCCGTGTACGCCTGCCTCGCCGGGGCGGCCCGGGTCGAGCACCCGCACGTCGTGCTGGAGCGCGGCGCCGCCGTCACCTTCTGGGTGCACGCCGAGGACGACGGCGAGGCGAGCGTCACCCTCGACCGGGTCGGACCCGGCGAGGGCCGGCTGACCGTCAACGGCGAGGACCTGGGCGGGCTGCCGACGGGCCCCGCACCCCTGTTCCTCGTCGGCGGTGTCAACAAGATCACCGTCACGGCCGGCCCGGAACGGCTCGTCGTGGACCGGCTGCGGGTGGGTCCCGGGCGGGGCCTGCTGCCGACGACGGCGTACCCGGCCGAGGACGGCGTCCTGACCGGCACGGCCCGTGTCACCGGCGCCCACCCCTACGCCACCGGCGGCAAGGCCGTGGACGGCGTCGGCGACGGCCCGGCGAACGCGCTCACCCTCACCGTGACCGCCGAACACCCCGGCCGCCACGCCCTGACCTTGCGCTACTCCAACGGCGAGCAGGCACCCGCCACCCACTACAACCCCGACCCGGTCTGCCGCCACGCCGACCTCGCGGTCAACGGGGCAGCCGCCCAGCGCGTGCTGTTCCCCACCACCTACCACTTCAACAACTTCGCCGAGCTCACCACCGTGGTCACCCTGCGCCGGGGCGCCAACACCCTCACCGTCACCTCCGGCGAACTCCCCGACTTCGACGGCGTCACCCGCAACCCGTACGGCCAGCGTTCCGCGTACGCGCCGGTGCTCGACCGGGTGAGGGTGACACCGCTCGGCGGTCAGAGCACGTCCGTGGCCGTACGCCGGTAGGTGGAGCGCCGGTCGTCGACGGCCGTCCAGCGATCGCCGTAGATGGTGCGGACGACGTCGGGGTCGCGGACGAAGTCGTGCGGGAAGCCCAGCGGCACCGCGCTCACCTCGTCCAGGCGGGCCACCGCGTCGGCGCCGAGCCGGACGTCGACGCAGCCGAGGTTGTCCTTCAGCTGGCCGACCCGGGTGGCACCGATGATCGGGACGACGGTGCCGGGCCGCTGGAGCAGCCAGGCCAGCGCCACCTGGGCGGGGCTCCAGCCGCCCACCTCGGCGATCTCCAGGACGGCCGAGACGACGGCGTCCTCCCGGGGGTCGGCGGCTGTGTCCTGGGCGCTCAGCCGGCCCGACTCGCCCCGGCGGTACTTGCCGGTCAGCTTTCCGCCGGCGAGCGGCGCCCAGGCCAGCACGGCGAGGTCGAACGCCCGCGCCTGCGGCAGCAGTTCCCGCTCCGGAGTGCGCTCCAGCAGGCTGTAGCTCAGCTGCGAGCCCGCGAACGCCGTCCAACCCCTCAGCTCTGCCAGGGTGTTGGCCTGCGCGATCTCCCACGCGGGCCAGTCGGAGACGCCGACGTACAGCACCTTGCCGGAGCGCACGACGTCGTCGAGGCCCCGCATGACCTCCTCGACCGGTGTGAAGTTGTCGCGGGCGTGCACCCACAGGACGTCCAGCCGGTCGGTGCCCAGCCGCTCCAGGCTCGCCTCCACCGAACGGACCAGATTCCGGCGGTGGTTGCCCGCGGAGTTGACGTCGCCCTTGCGGGTCGCGCACGTGAACTTGCTGGCCAGGACGAACTCGTCGCGCCGCCCGTCGAGCAGTTCGCCGAGGATCCGCTCCGAGGCGCCGCCGGTGTAGATGTCCGCGGTGTCCACGAAGTTGCCGCCGGCGTCCGCGTAGGCGTCCAGGATCCGGCCGCCGGCCTCCTTGTCGATGCCCCAGTCGCCGTCCACGCCGAACGTCATGGCGCCGAGGCTCAGCTCGCTGACGCGCAGACCGGTCTTGCCGAACAGTGTGTACCGCACGATCGTTCCCCTTCAGGCAGGTCGTGGGTACGACGCTAGGAGCTGGAGCGCACTTCAGCGCAAGCGTGGCGTGGTCACCGTGCGGTGCGCGCGGTCAGCCCTCGTCGCCGGCCCGGTACACGCCGAACATCGCGCCCTGCGGATCCCGCAGCACCGCGATGCGCGGTCCGTCCGGCACGTCCATGGGCTCCATCAGGACGGTACCGCCCTCGCCGGTCGCGGTGGCCGCGCTGTCGTCGACGTCCGCGACCGCGAAGTACGGCAGCCAGTGCGGCGGCACCTCGGGCGGGAACTTGTCGTCCATCGCGACCATGCCGCCGAAGTCCAGCCCGCCGACGCCCCATTGCAGATAGTTCTCCGAGGTGCTGACCGTCCAGCCGAACACGGTGGTGTAGAAGTTCTCCGACCGGTCGGGATCGCGGGTCAGCAGCTCGACCCAGCCCAGCGAGCCGGGCGCGTTGAACAGCCCGGCGCCGGGAAAGGTCCGGGACTGCCACAGCTGGAAGGCCGCGCCGCCCGTGTCGAGGGCCACCGCGAAGCGGCCCAGGTCGAACACGTCCATCGGACCCACGAGCACCTTGCCGCCCAGCTCGGTGATCAGCCGGCCGGTGACATCGGCGTCCGAGACCGCGAAGGAGACGTTCCAGGCGACCGGCTGTGACTCCTGGTACAGCGGGGTGAGGGCGGCGACGGGGGATTCGCCGAGGTGGGCGACCGAATAGCCGCCGGCCTCCTGCCGGGGGTCGGTCTCGGCCCGCCAGCCGAAGAGCCGCCCGTAGAACCCCTTGGCCGCGGCCAGGTCGCTGGTGCCGAGCTCCACCCAGCAGGGCCCACCGGGCACGGGCTTGTCGAGCTTCATGGCGTTCCTTCCGGGACGGTCCTCGTGCGGGATCCCCCACCGGCGCACCAGAGCCCCCTACGCACCACAGCCTCTACCAGCACGCTAAGCCCGGACATGCGCCCCGGCCATCCGGCGGTCGGCTCAGATGCCCGGCCGGTAGCGGATCGGATGGTCCGCGGGCACCTCCACCAGCACGATGGGCGTGGCGTCCGGATCCTCGATCCACATCTCCACCAGCCCCCACGGCTCCCGCACCGGCGGCCGTACGATCCCGACGCCGTTCGCCCGCAGCTCGGCCTCGGCGGCGGCCGCGTCCGGCACCTGGAGCCACAGCCGTACGGCGGGATCCGGCGGCGCCTCGGCCCGCCCCGACAGCTCCAGGAAGCCCCCGCCGAGGAAATAGACGGTGCCGCGATCCGGTCCGGTCCCGAACTCGCGGTACACGGCGAGGCCCAGCCGCTCCCCGTAGAAGACGCGGGAGCGCTCGGGATCGGTCGGCCGCAACAGAATCCGACTGCTCAGCACATGCACCATGCGTCCGACCCTAGGGCCGGGGTTACCCTCGTCGGTGCCCGCGCCGCGCCCGAGATTCGGAGATCCATCGCATGGACACCGCCGCCACCGCCGCCACCTCCGCGCCGACCTTCCGTGATGCCACCGAGGCCGATGTGGACGTCCTGGTCGCGTTGATCGAGTCGGCGTACCGGGGTGACGCCAGCCGGGTCGGGTGGACGACCGAGGCGGACATCCTCGAAGGGCAGCGCACCGACCCCGAGGGTGTGCGGGAGGTCATCGCGTCGCCCGACAGTCGGCTGCTGACGGTCGAGCGCGACGGCCGGATCGTCGCCTGCTGCCAGCTGGAACACCGCGGCGAGTACGCCTACTTCGGCATGTTCGCGGTCAGCCCGGCGCTCCAGGGCGCGGGCCTCGGCAAGCTGGTCATCGCGGAGGCGGAGCGGCGGGCCCGCGAGACCTGGGGCGTGACCGCGATGCACATGACGGTGATCTCCGTCCGCGAGGACCTGATCGCCTGGTACGAGCGGCGCGGCTACCGCCGTACGGGACAGATGAGCCCCTTCCCCTACGGCGACGAGCGCTTCGGCATCCCGCAGCGCGCCGATCTTCAGTTCGAGCTGCTGGTCAAGCCGCTGGTGTGACCTTCCCGCGGGCGTCCGCGCCGGTGGTCCCGGCGACGCTCACGCGGTGAAGCGGCCGGTGCGCTTGATCTCGGGGTAGTCCGTGGTCGCGCCGTCCAGGCCCAGCGCGCGCACCAGCCGCAGCTGGTCCTGGGTGTTGACCACCCAGCCGATGATCCTCAGGTCGCTCTTCCGCGCCTGTTCGACGATCTCCAGGGTGAGCCGCCGGATGTTGAGACAGACGGTCGCCGCCCCGGCGGCCACGGCCCGCTCGACGACGTCGACGCCGTAGCGGCTGCCGATCAGCGCCGTGCGCACCCCCGGCACCAGGCGGGCGATCTCGGTGATCGCCTCGTCGTGGAAGGACGACACCTCCACCCGCCCCACCAGGCCGCGCGCGTGCATCACCTCGGCCAGCGCCCGCGCCGCCTGGAGGTCCTTGATCTCGGCCTGGAGCGGCGTCTCCACCGCGTCCAGGACCTCCTCGAAGACGGGGACCCGCTCCCCGTGCCCGGCGTCCAGGGCGCGCAGCTCGGCGAGGGTCTGCTCGGCGATCGGGCCGGTGCCGTCGGTCGTGCGGTCCACGTCGGCGTCGTGCATGACGACGAGGGCGCCGTCCTTGCTCAGGTGGAGATCGAGTTCGATGACGTCGAGCCCGGCCTGTGCGGCGGCGACGAAGGAACGGAGCGTGTTCTCGGGCTCCACGCCCATGATCCCGCGGTGACCGATGGTGAGAAAGTTCAAAGTCGCCTCGCTTCTGCGCCGACGGCGGTCGGAGCCGCAGCCTAGTGCTCTTCGCCGGTCATGTACCCGTCTGTAGGCCGGAGTTTGCGCACTGGTCACCATCGCGGGGAAGTGTCCGCCCAGGCCCGCGTGGGCAGAAAAAACTGCGGTGACCATGGGGTTGCGCAGGATAATCTCCCGAGACCCCCCTTGCTGAGGGAAACCGCATATGCATACGGTGTCCTGACGCGAGCTTCTCCCGTGGAGGATGGGACATGACGGAAATTCTTGTGCAGGTGGGTACGGAGGAGACGGTTCCTCCGTCGGGCCGGGTGGTGGATCACCCCGCCTGGAGCCGGCTCAAGGATGCCGTGGAGCGGATCCGGCCGTGGCAGTCCAAGGACGGTTCGATCGACCTCGCCGCCGACGGCGCCCCGCTGCGCGCCGACGCCGAGGCCGCCGTACGCCAGGTCGTCGAGGCCGTCGAGGAGCTCTCCCCGCTGCTCCCGCACGACGTCGCCTACCACGAGGCCCTGGCCAAGGACCTGCGCCGCTGGGCCGACGGCGGCTTCGAGGTGCCCGACTTCCTCGACGCGCTGCTGGCCTTCCAGCCCGCCGCGGACCGCCGCGACGGCCTGCAGCACCTGGTCGTCTTCCCGATGTACACGCAGAACGGCAACCCGGACCGCAACCTCGAAGCGGTCGTGCTGCGCATGGTGTGGCCCGACTGGCTCGCCGAGCTGGAGCGCACCCGCTACGACAACCCGCTGTTCTGTGGCATCACCTTCGAGGACTTCACGGCCGGGTACGACACCAACTCCGCCGTTCTCTTCCCGGAGACCATCGCCGTGCGCGAGGCGCCGGAACGATTCTCCTGGGGTGGCATCTTCTGCGACCGCGAGGCCGCCCGCTTCCGCCGCGTCACCGACGCCGCCGTCGGCATCCTCGGCATGGAGCTGCCCGAGGACATCGCCGCCATGGTCCACGACCAGAAGCGCTGCGAGGAGGCCTTCGTGCTGTGGGACATGGTCCACGACCGCACCCACAGCCACGGCGACCTGCCCTTCGACCCGTTCATGATCAAGCAGCGCCAGCCGTTCTGGATGTACGGCCTGGAGGAGCTGCGCTGCGACCTCACCGCCTTCAAGGAGGCCGTGAAGCTGGAGGCCGACGGCGTTCCGCAGGCCCGTGACGTGCAGTACGCCGTCCTGTTCGACCGGATGTTCCGCTTCCCGGTCACCGGCGACCGCGACCGCAACTACGACGGCCTCGGCGGCCAGCTGCTCTTCGCCTACCTGCACAAGCACGACGTCGTGCGCTGGACCGACAACAAGCTGTTCATCGACTGGCAGCGCGCCCCGCAGGTCACCAACCAGCTGTGCGCCGAGATCGAGAAGCTCTACCGCGACGGCATCGACCGGCCCAAGCTCGTCCACTGGTTCGCCGGCTACGAGCTGGTCTCCTCCTACCTCGCCCCGCACCCGGGCTCCAAGTGGGCCAAGGGCCCGGACGCCCTGGACGTGACCCAGCCCCCGCGCAAGCTCGTCGATGACGTGCTTCCGGACGAGTTTCCGCTGAGCATGTTCTATGAGGCGCTGTCCAAGAAGCTGAAGAGCGTGATTGCCTCGACGCGGGGTATCACCGGGGACAGCCCCGAGCAGGTCGCCGCGTGAGCGACCCGCGTACCGAGAACACTGCTCAGGAGGCGAAGAACATGGGGAACGGGGCTCTCAGCGGTGCGGTGATCGCGGTCGCCGGAGCCGGCGGACCCGCCGGACGGGCGGCGCTGCTCCGGCTGGCCGAGGCCGGAGCGACGGTCGTCGCCGCCGACAACGACCCGGAACGGCTCGCCGAGGCCGTGGACGCGGCGCGCTACGCCTCCGGCGGCGCGACCGTCACCGGCGAGACGGTGGACCTGCTCGACCTGGAGTCGACCCGGGACTGGGCCGCCCGCACCGAGAAGGAGTTCGGGCGGGTCGACGGCCTGGTCCACCTCGTGGGCGGCTGGCGCGGCAGCGAGACCTTCACCAAGACCAGCCTCGACGACTGGGACTTCCTGGAGCTGCTGCTCATCCGCACCGTGCAGCACACCTCGCTCGCCTTCCACGAGGCGATCCAGCGCAGCGACCGCGGCCGCTACGTCCTGATCAGCGCCGCCGGCGCGAGCCAGCCGACCGCCGGCAACGCCGCGTACGCCGCGGGCAAGGCGGCCGCCGAGGCGTGGACGCTCGCCATGGCCGACTACTTCCGCAAGGCCGGGGGCGAGCAGGGCCCCACGTCGGCGGCTGCGATCCTGGTGGTGAAGGCGTTGGTGCACGACGCGATGCGCGCCGAGCGCCCCAACGCGAAGTTCGCGGGCTTCACGGACGTCAACGACCTGGCCGAGGCCATCGTCGGCGTCTGGGACAAGCCCGCCGCGGAAGTGAACGGACAGCGCCTGTGGCTCACCGAGAAGCCGTGAACCCTCCCAGGACCGACGCGCGTCGGCATCACGACCCGGAGATCCGTGGCTTCGCCAGCGACAACTACGCCGGGGGGCATCCGGAGGTGATGGCCGCCCTGGCGCTGGCCAACGGCGGCCATCAGGTGGCGTACGGCGAGGACGAGTACACCGAGAACCTCCAGCGGATCATCCGCAGCCACTTCGGTCCCACGGCCGAGGCGTTCCCGGTCTTCAACGGCACCGGCGCCAACGTCGTCGCGCTCCAGGCGGTCACCGACCGCTGGGGCGCGGTGATCTGCGCCGAGAGCGCCCACATCAACGTGGACGAGGGCGGCGCCCCCGAGCGCATGGGCGGCCTGAAGCTGCTCACCGTGCCCACGCCGGACGGCAAGCTCACTCCGGAGCTGATCGACCGGCAGGCCTGGGGCTGGGAGGACGAGCACCGCGCGATGCCGCAGGTCGTGTCGATCACCCAGAGCACCGAGCTGGGCACCCTCTACACGCCCGACGAGATCCGCGCGATCTGTGAGCACGCCCACGCGCACGGCATGAAGGTGCACCTGGACGGCTCCCGGATAGCCAACGCGGCCGCCTCCCTGGACGTCCCCATGCGGACGTTCACCAACGCGGTCGGCGTCGACATCCTCTCCCTGGGCGGCACCAAGAACGGCGCCCTGTTCGGGGAGGCCGTCGTCGTGCTCAACCAGGACGCCGTGCGCCGGATGAAGCATCTGCGCAAGCTGTCCATGCAGCTGGCCTCCAAGATGCGTTTCGTCTCGGTGCAGTTGGAGGCGCTGCTCGCCAAGGACCTCTGGCTGCGCAACGCCCGCCACGCCAACGAAATGGCCCAGCGCCTCGCCGAGGGCGTCCGCGCGGTGCACGGCGTGGAGATCCTCTACCCGGTGCAGGCCAACGGCGTCTTCGCCCGGCTGCCGAACGACGTGAGCGAGCGGCTTCAGAAGCGCTTCCGCTTCTACTTCTGGGACGAGGCGGCCGGGGTCGTGCGCTGGATGTGCGCGTACGACACGACCGAGGACGACGTGGACGCGTTCGTGGCGGCGCTCAAGGAAGAGATGGCGCGCTAGCCGGACCACCCGGTCGAAGATCTGCATAGGTATGCGGCCACCTGAAAAGTCATTGACGATCGGGTGGTCGCATTCCTATGCTCCGCGGGCATGGAGCTGATCCAGAACACCCCTGACCTGTCCGCTTACTTGGCCGCCGACGAGGCCATCGACCATCACCATCCGGTGGTGCGGCAGACGGCCGCACAGCTGGCGCGCGACGCCGAGGACTCGTATGCCTATGCTCGGCTGGCGTTCGAGTTCGTGCGCGACACCATTCCCCACGCACAGGACTCGGGGGATCCGCGCGTCACCTGGCGCGCCTCCGACGTGCTGGAGCAGCGGACCGGCATCTGTCATGCCAAGGCCCACGCGCTGACCGCGCTGCTGCGGGCCGAGGACATCCCCACCGCGCTGTGCTACCAGCAGTTCGACGTCGTCCACGGACTCGTCGCCGTGCGCTTCCACGGCGCCTGGCACCGCCAGGACCCGCGCGGCAACAAACCCGGTGTCGACGCCCGATTCTCCCTGGACGGCGAGCGGTTGGCCTTCCGGCCCGACCCCGCCGCGGGGGAGCTGGACTACCCGGACCTCTACGCCGCACCGCACCCGGACGTGCTGAGCGCCCTCCGGGCCGCCCCCGACCGGGACCACCTCGCCAGGGCGCTGCCGACGCGGCTGCGCGCCGTCACTCCGGCCCGGTGAGCAGTGCCTGGGCCGACTTGCGGAAGTCGGCCACCAGCCGCCGGCGGTCGTCGGCCCGGGTCGCCAGGACGACATGGCTCGGCTCCACGCCCACCACCGGCACCGTCGTCAGGTCGGGGCGCAGGCTGCGGGTACGGGGGAACGGGACGAGGGCCACCGCCCTGCCGTCGGCGACGAGCTCCAACTTGTCCTCGATGGCGTCCACCAGCGGCCCGTCGGGCGCCCGGCGGCCGTCGGGGCGCGGGTCGACGCGCCAGTAGGCGTTCCACGCGTCGTCCCTGACCCGGGGCATCGGCTCCTCGGCGATGTCGTCGAGCGTGACGTGCTCCCGGCCCGCCAGCCGGTGCCCGAGCGGTACGACCAGCACCCGCGGCTCGGGGTACAGGACCGTGACCCGCAGTCCGTCGGTGGGCAGTGGCAGCCGGGTCACGGCCGCGTCGACGCGGTGCGCGAGCAGCGCCTCCCTCGCCTCGTTCCACTCCAGGTGCACCGCGTGCACCTCGGCATCGGGGTGACGGGCGCGCAGGTCCCGCACCGCCGGGGTCACGATGATGTTCAGCGAGTAGCCGACGGTGATCGCATGGGGCTGCGCCGCGGCCCGGGTGTGCGCGGCGGCCTCTGCGGCCGAGCGCAGCAGCGCCTTCGCGCGCGGCAGGAAGACCTCCCCGGCCGCGGTCAGCCGGCTGCCCTGCGGGGTGCGGTCCAGCAGCCTGGCGCCCAGCTGCCGCTCCAGTCGGCGGATCTGCCGGCTCAGCGACGGCTGGGCGATGCGCAGCGCCTCCGCCGCGCGGCCGAAGTGCCCCTGCTCGGCCACGGCCGTGAAGTAGCGCACGAGACGCAGATCGAGGTCCGCCTCCGGCGGTGGTGTGGACGGCATGCCCCAACCGTAGCCGCCTCGGCCGACAGGCCCGTGTGAGCTGCGGTGATGCCTGGAACGCATTGCCCTGTACGAAACAGGTCTTGGACCGGGGCGCGGCCCCGGTCGCAGGGTGGAGCCATGAGTCGCGGGCCCGGTGCCGAAGCCGTCGGGCCGCGTTCTTCCCCCGATTCCCCCGATTCCCCTGATTCCGCTGATTCCAGCTGAGGAGTGCACCCTGTGCGTGTCTTCGTCACCGGCGCGACCGGCTTCATCGGCTCCGCCGTCGTCCGCGACCTGCTCGACGCCGGGCACGAGGTCGTCGGCCTCGCCCGCTCCGACCGGGGCGAGACGGCCCTGAAGGAGGCCGGCGCCGAGGTGCGGCGCGGGTCCCTGGACGACCTCGACGTCCTGCGCCGGGCGGCCGACGCCGCCGACGGCGTGATCCACCTGGCGTTCATCCACGACTTCGCGGACTACCCGGCCGCGGCGCGGGCCGATCAGCGCGCCATCGAGGCGATGGGCGAGGCCCTGGAGGGGTCCGGTCGGCCCTTCCTCGTCACGTCCGGCACGCTCGTCGTCCCCCCGGGCCGGATCGCCACGGAGGACACCCCGCTCGATCCGGGCGACCACGTGGTGCCGAGGAGGTCGGAACAGACGGGCCTCGCCTTCGCCGAGCGGGGCGTGCGCGCGTCGGTCGTCCGGCTCGCGCCGTCCGTGCACGGCGAGGGCGACCACGGCTTCGTGCCCCGGCTGATCGAGATCGCCCGCGAGAAGGGCGTCTCCGGCCACCCCGCCGAGGGGGACGGCCGCTGGCCCGCCGTGCACCGCCTGGACGCGGCCCGGTTGTACCGGCTGGCCCTGGAGTCGGCGCCCGCGGGCAGCCGGCTGCACGGGGTCGACGAGGAGGGCATTCCCGTACGGGACATCGCCGAGGCCATCGGGCGGCATCTGGGAGTGCCGGTCGTCTCGGTGCCCGCCGACCGGATGGACGACCACTTCGGCTGGCTCGGGCCCTTCTTCGCCCGCAACGCCCCGGCCTCCAGCACCCTGACCCGCGAACGGCTCGGCTGGCACCCCACCCACCCCGGCCTCCTGGCAGACCTGGCCGAGGGCCATTACTTCGCCTGAGCCGCGGGTGCCGTGACCCGGCTGTCGTGCGGTCGGCGCCTCAGCCGCCGCGGTCGGTGTCTCAGCCGCCGACCTCCGCCGCGCGGACCTGCTCCGGGGTGGGTGCCGTGCCGCCCAGGTGGGCCGGCATCCACCAGGTGTCGTCCGGTCCCTTGGGGCGTACCGGGTAGGCGCGCTGAGCGGCCTCCAGAAGCTCCTGGACGCGCTCGCGCAGCTGCCGGGTGATGGCGCCGGCGTACTTGTCCCGGGACGCCTCGATCGCCTCGCCCACCCGGATGGTGATCGGGGTGTGGCTGCGCTTGAAGTTGCGCGGGTGACCCTTGGTCCACAGCCGCTGCGTGCCCCACACCGCCATCGGGATCAGCGGGACACCGGCCTCCTGGGCCAGCCGCGCGGCACCCGACTTGAAGCTCTTCAGACAGAAGGACTGCGAGATCGTGGCCTCCGGGAAGACCCCGACGATCTCACCGGACCGCAGCGAGTCCAGGGCGTGCGCGTAGGCGGCCTCGCCCTGGTCGCGGTCCACGGGGATGTGCTTCATCCCGCGCATCAGCGGCCCGGAGATCCGGTGACGGAAGACGGACTCCTTGGCCATGAACCGCACCAGACGCTTCTGCGGGAGGGCCGCCAGACCGTCGAAGATGAAGTCGAGGTAGCTGATGTGATTGCTCACCAGGACCGCTCCGCCCGAGCGCGGGATGTTCTCCGACCCCTTGCAGTCGATCTTCAGGTCCCAGACCTTGAACATCGTCTTCGCGAGACCGACGACGGGACGGTAGACAAGCTCTGCCATGAGCGGGGCGGACCCTTCTTTCTCACTGCCTGGGAAAGGATCTCCCGGCGGGAAAGTTACGCAGCCGTAGGTTTACGGCATCTCGCAGATCGTGCCCGAAGAACGGCCGGACAGCCAGTCCTGGTGCCCTCCCACGGCGAGATCCTCGTCACGTGGGCTCCATGATCCACCTCGTGCTTTTAAGCGGCCTTTACTCCGCACGAACCGTCAGCCGCCGTACGAGCAGGTACATCTCGCACCCCAGGCAGTAGCCGAACGCGGCGTTGAGGAAGGCCGCCGCCAGCGCGGCCGCGGTCGCCGTGAGCCCCAGCCAGTCGGCGCCCAGCGTGAATCCGGCCAGCCCCACGGCCGCGAAGACCAGCCCGACCGCCTGCGCGAACCGCGGCGGTTCCGGAGCCTCGAACTCGGTCGGCGGGCCGATGCGCGGCCGTACGGCCTTCCGGAACAGCCAGCCGTACGGGGACCGGCCGACCCCGCCCGCCGCGCCCAGCGCGAACGCGAGCGTCTGCCACGCCAGCAGCCAGGCGCTGCCGGTGACCAGGACGACCGCGAGGACTACGGTCGTCACGGCCGCCCCGAAGCGCGGCCCCCTCACATCGATGTCCATGAATCAAGCATTCCGCATGGGTGGCGACCGGGGGAGAAGGGAATCTTTGCAGTCTCGTGAACGCTGGAGCTGGGTGATGACCGGACTGGTGGTGTGCGTGGCGGTGCTCGCGGCGGCGAGCGCCTACGGAGTGCTGCAACGGCGGCGGAGCGGGAGAGTGCGGGTGCGCGGGCGCGACGAGGACAAGCGGCTCGGGGCCGACCGGCTGGGCGGTGAACTGGGCGAGCGGGCCACGCTGGTGCAGTTCTCCAGCGCCTTCTGCGCGCCCTGCCGGGCCACCCGCCGGGTGCTGGGTGAGGTGGCCGGCATGGTCCCCGGGGTCCATCACATCGAGATCGACGCCGAGGACCGGCTGGACCTCGTCCGCGAGCTCGACATCCTCAAGACGCCGACGGTGCTGGTGCTGGACGCCGGCGGACGGGTCGTCCGGCGGGCCACCGGGCAGCCCCGCAAGGCGGACGTCATCGCGGCGCTCGGCGAGGCCGTGTGAGGCAGGGGTCCTGACGGTGAGGCATCTCCCACATCTCGGAACGCACTTGACTGGGCGCGCCACCTATCGTCAGCCTGACCGTATGCCTCAGGAACTCCTTCTCTACGGGCGGGTCCACGTCGACCTGGCCCGTAGCACCGCGAGCGCGCGCTGTCCGGCCCGTTGAGCACCTTCGGACACCCACGCCACTCCTCGCAGAAGGACAACTCCATGACGGCCACGTCCGACCTGGGCGCCGCCCGGCTCGCCTCCCCCGACCTGCTGCGCTCCGTCTTCCGGCGGCACGCGGCCGGAGTCGCCGTGATCACCGCGCCCGGCGTCGCCGGCCCGGTCGGCTTCACCGCCACCTCCCTGACCTCCGTCTCCGCCGAGCCTCCGCTGATCTCCTTCGGCATCGGCACCGGTGCCTCCAGCTGGCCGGCGATATCCCGCGCCGAGCACATCGGCGTCCACCTCCTGGGCGAGCACCAGCAGGACCTGGCCGCCACCTTCGCGCGCAGCGGCGCCGACCGCTTCGGAGCGCCCACCGCCTGGCGCGAGGGCCCCCAGGGCGTCCCCGTGCTGGACGACGTGCTGGCCTGGCTGGTCTGCCGCGTGGTCACCCGGGTGCCCGCGGGCGATCACCGGATCGTGCTGGCCGAGGTGGTCCTCGGTGACCCCACGGGAGCGGGCCGGCCCCTCCTGTACCACCAGGGCCGCTTCACCGCTCTGCGCGATTGATCACTGCCCGGCTCTCCTGCGAAGGCGTCCAGTTCCGGTTACGCTGCGTTGCAAAGGTCACAGTTCAAAGCGCTTGCTTAGCGGGGACGAACTGGGTGTACTGACGAGTAATATTCCGGTCGGAGCGTGGTCCGCCCCGATCCGGGAACGGCCGCTTCAGGCGCCTATGCTGCCTGCAAGTAGGCAGCCGAGAACTGACGATGCAGTAGGAGAGCCGGCGTGAGCTTGAGGATCGTTGTCACTGTGAAGTACGTGCCCGACGCCACTGGCGACCGGCACTTCGCCGATGACCTGACCGTCGACCGGGACGACGTCGACGGTCTGCTCTCCGAGCTGGACGAGTACGCCGTCGAGCAGGCGCTCCAGATCTCGGAGAACTCCGACGACGACGTCGAGGTCACCGTCCTGACGGTGGGCCCGGAGGACGCCAAGGACGCGCTGCGCAAGGCGCTGTCCATGGGCGCCGACAAGGCCATCCACGTCGAGGACGACGACCTGCACGGCACGGACGCCATCGGCACGTCCCTGGTGCTGGCCAAGGCCATCGAGAAGGCCGGTTTCGACCTGGTCGTCTCCGGCATGGCCTCCACCGACGGCACCGGCGGCATCGTCCCGGCGCTCGTGGCCGAGCGGCTGGGCGTCCCGCAGGTCACTCTGCTGTCCGAAGTCTCGGCCGAGGACGGCGTCGTCAAGGGTCGTCGCGACGGCGACACCGCCTCCGAGCAGCTGGAGGCGTCCCTGCCGGCCGTCGTGTCGGTCACCGACCAGTCGGGCGAGGCGCGTTACCCGTCCTTCAAGGGCATCATGGCGGCCAAGAAGAAGCCGGTGGAGTCCTGGGACCTGTCCGACCTCGACATCGAGGCGGAGGAGGTCGGCCTCGACGGCGCCTACACCAAGGTGGAGACCGCGGCCGAGCGTCCGGCGCGCACCGCCGGCACGATCGTCAAGGACGAGGGCGAGGGCGGCAAGCAGCTCGCCGAATTCCTCGCGAGCCAGAAGTTCATCTAAGGGCTCCCGAGCCTGACCGCCCCTCAGACGTCGTAATCCGCAAGGAGATCCATTCCCATGGCTGAAGTCCTCGTCTACGTCGACCACGTGGACGGCGCCGTCCGCAAGCCCACCCTGGAGCTGCTGACCCTGGCCCGCCGCATCGGCGAGCCGGTCGCCGTCGCCCTCGGCGCCGGTGCCGAGAACACCGCCGCCGCGCTCGCCGAGCACGGTGCGACCCGCGTCCTGACCCACGACGCCTCCGAGTACGCCGACTACCTGGTCGTCCCGAAGGTCGACGCGCTCCAGGCCGCCGTCGAGGCCGTCTCCCCGGCCGCCGTGCTCGTCCCCTCCTCCGCCGAGGGCAAGGAGATCGCCGCCCGTCTGGCGCTGCGCATCCACTCCGGCATCATCACCGACGCCGTCGACCTGGAGGCCGGCGACGAGGGCCCGGTGGCCACCCAGTCGGTGTTCGCCGCGTCCTTCACCACCACCTCCCGCGTGATCAAGGGCACCCCGGTCATCACGGTCAAGCCCAACAGCGCCGCCGTCGAGGCCGCCCCGGCCGCCGGCGCGGTCGAGGCGCTCGCTGTCACCTTCTCCGACAAGGCGACCGGCACGAAGATCACGGGCCGTACGCCGCGTGAGTCGACGGGCCGCCCGGAGCTGACCGAGGCCGCGATCGTGGTCTCCGGCGGCCGTGGCGTCAACGGCGCCGAGAACTTCCCGATCATCGAGGCGCTCGCCGACTCCCTCGGCGCGGCCGTCGGCGCCTCGCGCGCCGCGGTGGACGCGGGCTGGTACCCGCACACCAACCAGGTCGGCCAGACCGGCAAGTCGGTCTCGCCGCAGCTGTACATCGCCAACGGCATCTCCGGCGCCATCCAGCACCGCGCCGGTATGCAGACCTCGAAGACCATCGTGGCCGTCAACAAGGACCCCGAGGCCCCGATCTTCGACCTGGTCGACTACGGCGTCGTCGGCGACCTGTTCGACGTCGTCCCGCAGCTGACCGAGGAGATCAAGGCCCGCAAGGGCTGATCCCCGCCCCCGGGCGCCCGAAGGCCCCCGTGACCGCTCAGGTCGCGGGGGTCTTCGCCGTCCCCAGGCGCAGCGAGACGCGCACCGGCAGATGGTCGCTGGGCCACTGTCCGTCGCGCGAGAAGGTGTCGACCGATGCCCGCAGGACGGTCACGTCCGGGGTCGCCAGGATCCAGTCGATGCGGTCGCCGTACGGCTTCGGCGGACGCCAGGCGTGGAAGGTCGCGTACGCCGGTCCGCGCCGGGCCGCCGTGTCCCAGGTGTCCCGCAGACCGGCGCCCAGAAGGGTGGCGTAGACCGGGCTCCGGTGGGCGATGGCGTTGAAGTCGCCGGTGACGACCAGGGGTTGGGTGCGGGCGATGCCGGGGATCCGCTCGGCGATGAGGGCGGCGGCACGCGCGCGTGCGTACATGCTCGCGTTGTCGAGGTGGGTGTTCAGGACGCAGAACCGCCGTCCGCCGGCGCCGAGATCGCTGAACCGCACCCAGGTGACCATGCGGGGGTGGCCGCCGCCCCAGGTGTTGGAGCCGGGCACGGTGGGCGTGTCGGAGAGCCAGAAGTGGCTGTAGCCGACCGGGACGAGCCGGCGGGTGTCGTAGAAGATCGCCATCGACTCGTCCTCGCCGCCGTCACGGCCGGTGCCGATCCAGTCGTAGTGCGGGCCGAGATCGGACTCGATGTCGGCGAGCTGGGGGCCCTGACCCTCCTGGGTGCCGATGACGTGCGGTGCGGCCCGGCGCAGCAGTTCGCGCATCACCGGACGGCGGGCGGCCCAGCTGTTGGGCTCCTCGGTGCTCGCGAAGCGGAGGTTGAAGGACATGACCTCCAGCGGCCCGTCCGGAGGCGGTTCGTCACCCGGCCGTCCCGCCGCGCGCCGGGCGTCGGAAGCGCGCACCGTCATGATCAGGGGTACGGCGACGGCGGCCGCGAGCGCGGTCCGTAACCCCGTGCGCCGCGTCACTCTCCCGGCGTCCGTCATGTGCTCCCCCTCCCCTCGCGAGTCAGGATGGGGGAGCGAACCGTTGTGCGAAAGAGGGCGTGGGGTGCGGGAGGGGCGCGGGTTCAGCTGGCGGACGGGGTGTTGACCCACGGGAAGATCCCCCGTTAGCTTCATTCTACGGATTGTTGATTCCGTAGAGCGGAAAACTGGAGGGTGTGGGATGGGCCAGGGCCAGCAGGAGACGGTGGCGACGAGCCTCGCGGGGGCCGTGAGCGAGGAGATCAGCGCCTCCCTCGCGCCGGTCGACGCCGAACTGGAGCGCCGCTACCCCGGGGACCCCGGCACCCGCCAGCCCGTCCACACCGTCTACGTCCCCGGTGACGTCTTCGCCGCCGACACCATCCGCTCCTGGGGCGACCGGGCCCTCGCCGCCCTCGACGAACACGCCCCGGACGCCGCCTCCTTCGCCGCCGTCCTCGGCCTCTCCGACGACCTCGCCGAACCCGTGTACACGCGCGTGCGGGCCAAGCTGGAGCGCGAGCCCGTCGAAGACCTCCGCGTCGACTTCGAGGACGGCTACGGCCCCCGCCCGGACGCCGAGGAGGACCGGGCCGCCGCCCGCGCGGCACGCGTCGTCGCCGAGGCGTTCCAGAACGGCACGGCGGCCCCGTACATGGGCATCCGCATGAAGTGCATGGAGGCACCGGTACGCGACCGGGGCATCCGCACCCTCGACATCTTCCTCACCGGCCTGATGGAGGCCGGCGGTCTGCCCGAGGGGCTGGCGCTGACCCTGCCGAAGGTGACGTACCCGGAGCAGGTGACCGCCATGGTGCGGCTCCTCGAAGCCTTCGAGAAGGCGCGCGGCCTCGACGCGGGCCGGATCGGCTTCGAGATCCAGATCGAGACCAGCCAGTCCATCCTCGCCGCCGACGGCACCGCCACCGTCGCCCGCATGATCCAGGCCGCCGAGGGCCGCGCCACCGGCCTGCACTACGGCACCTTCGACTACAGCGCCTGCCTCGGCGTCTCCGCCGCCTACCAGGCCAGCGACCACCCGGCCGCCGACCACGCCAAGGCGGTCATGCAGGTCGCCGCGGCGGGAACCGGGGTCAGGGTCTCGGACGGCTCCACCAACGTGCTGCCCGTCGGCCCCACCGAGCAGGTCCACGACGCCTGGCGACTGCACTACGGCCTCACCCGCCGCGCCCTCGCCCGCGCCTACTACCAGGGCTGGGACATGCACCCCGGCCACATCCCCACCCGCTACGCGGCCGTCTTCGCCTTCTACCGTGAGGGCTTCGCCCAGGCCGCCGCCCGCCTCGCCCGCTACGCCAACCGGGCCGGCGGCGACGTCATGGACGAGCCCGCCACGGCCAAGGCGCTCAGCGGCTATCTGCTGCGCGGCCTGGACTGCGGGGCGCTCGACCCGGCCGAGGTGACCCGGGCGACCGGGCTGACCCGGACCGCCCTGGAGGGCTTCGCGGCGCCCCGGCGCGGAGACCTGACGGCCTCGGCGCAGTGACGCCCGCGCCCCTGTCACCCCTGTACGGGCCACTCGCCCGCGCTGTCACTTCCGCCCCGTAGGCTGGACGCCACTCATCGGGTCGGTACAGGACGGGGCGGCGGTGTCTTCGGGGGAGCAGGGGCGGGCGGACAGCCGGACGGAAGGGACCGGCCGGCTGCTGGCCGGGCGCTACAGGGTCACGGCCCGGCTCGGGCGGGGTGGCATGGGCGTCGTCTGGAGAGCCCTCGACGAGGTCCTCGGCCGGGAAGTCGCCGTCAAGGAACTGCGCACCTACACCGACACCGACTCGCCCGAACTCGCCGGTCTGCGGCTGCGGATGCAGCGCGAGGCCCGCGCGGCCGCCCGGGTGCGCCACCCCGGAGTGGTCGCCGTGCACGACATCGCCGAGGTCGACGGGCGCCCGCTGATCGTCATGGAGCTGGTCGACGGTCCGTCCCTGGACGACGTCCTGCGGGCGCGCGGCACCGTGGACCCGCGCGAGGCGGCCCGGATCGGCGCGGAGGTCATGGACGCCCTGGCCGCCGCCCACGAACGTATGGTGGGCGAAGACCGACGACGACACCGGCAACACGGGCGTCTACGTCAGCGACGTGTACATCAAGGGCGGCGCCAACGACGCCCCCGTCCCCGGCCTCCCGCTCTGCTGAGCCTCAAGGACAGGCCTCAACGCGCCCGGCGCAGATGCTCCCATCCCGACGCCGTCACGAGTTTCTCCTCCGCGAACAACCGGGTGCCCCGGGCGCACAGTTCGGCGTCGGCCCGTGCTCGTGCGCAGAACTCCTCGGGGGTGACCCCGAAGAGTCGGCGCAACTCCGCCGAGCCCACGAGGAGTTCGGTGATCAGGGCACGCTGGCCCGGGTGCGTGCGGGGCGCCCCGGTGCCGTTGTGGAGAACGCCGTGGCGATTGACGTAGACGTACGCGCCGGGCAGTGACTCGCCGTCCTCCAAGCGGATCCGCACCTCGGGCGAGGGCAGCCAGACGCGGTCGTAGTTGCCGTCGGCCAAGAACACGCCCTCGCTCGCGTCGATCACCCTCAGCTGCTCGGCGTCCAGCCAGGTCAGGAACAACTCCTGTACGGCGGACGGCGAGTTGACCGGTGACGCGGAGACATAGCCGAGGCGGCTGACGTGCGCCGACACGCCGATCCCGAGCCCCGTCACCAGGGCCTTGACCATCGGGATGGGCGAGACGATCCCCGACTCGGCCATTTTGTGCCGCAGTTGGCCGGGGCAGGCGTTGGAGCCCACCGCGAGGACCGGTGTGCGGTCGGGGTGGATGAGGCGGTCCAGGGGCACTATCCGGTCCCCGGAGAGCAGGCCGGACGCCGCCGGCCAGGCGCCGGGATAGGTCAGGGGATGGTCGCGGGGCGCCCCGGCCAGGCCGAGGGACTCCAGCGTGGCTCCGATGTCCATGAACCTCTCAGTCCGCCGGCGGCAGTTCGCCCGAGCCTCGGGTGATCAGCCGGGTGGGCAGTTCGATGCGCTCGGGGACCACCAGTGAGCCGTCGAGCTGCCGGAAGAGCCGCTCGGCGGCCGTACGGCCCAGCGTCGCCGCGTCCTGGGCGACGACGGTGACCCCCGGCTGGAGCAGGTCGGCGAGTTCGATGTCGTCGAAGCCGACGAGGGCGACCCGGCGGGCATGCTCCGCGAGCACCCGGATCACGGTGACGGTGACGCGGTTGTTGCCCGCGAAGATCGCGGTGACCGGCGCGGGCCCGGACAGCATCTCCTCGGCCGCCCGCCGCACGCGCGCGGGGTCGGTCGCGCCGAGCGACATCCAGGAGTCCTCGGCGGTGATGCCGGCGTCCTCCAGGGCGGTCCGGTAGCCCCGCAGGCGCTCGGCGGCGGTGTGGATACGCGGCATGTCACCGATGAAGCCGATCCGCCGGTGCCCGTGCGCGACGAGGTGGGCGACGCCCTCGCGCGCACCGCCGTAGTTGTCCGACAGGACGCAGTCCGCGTCGATCCGCCCGGCTGGCCGGTCCACGAAGACGGTCGCCACACCCGCTCTGATCTCGGGTTCGAGGTAGCGGTGGTCGTCCCCGGCCGGGATCACCACGAGACCGTCCACCCGCCGCGCGCACAGCGCCAGCGCCAGCTCCTGCTCCCGGTCCGGGTCCTCCGCGCTGGAGCCGTTGATCAGCAGGGCCCCGTGCGCCCGGGCCACCTCCTCGACCGCGCGGCTCAGGGGGCCGTAGAACGGGTCGGCGAGGTCCTCCAGGACCAGTCCTATGCTCGCCGTGCGGCCCTTGCGCAGCACCCGCGCGCTGTCGTTGCGGCGGAAGCCGAGCGCCTCGATGGCCTCCTGGACGCGCCGCTCCGTCTCGGGCGTGACGCCGGGCTCGCCGTTGACCACGCGGGAGACGGTCTTCAGGCCGACTCCGGCACGGGCCGCCACGTCCTTCATGGTGGGACGATTGCCGTAGCGCGTCACCGAGACGCGGTCGGTGAGACGGTCGGTGCGGCGGGGCGTCTCGGGCACGATGCGGTGTCCTGTCCTGTTCGTCCACGGGCCCCGCGGCTCCCGGAGGGCGGTTCCCCTCGGGTCTGTGCTCCCTGGGGATGCGTGAGTCCCTTGGTTTGTATGAGGATGTGGCGTCGAGCATAGGCCCTGGACAACGTTGTCAGATGCGGGAGAGACTGTCCACCGCATTCTCCGGCCCACGTCCCCACCGCTGGACCGGCCAGCCCTTTTCCTGGTTGACGTTGACGGGGAGATCCCAGACTGATGCACACCGACCTCGTGGCCGCGCTCGACATCGGCGGCACCAAGATCGCCGGAGCGCTGGTGGACGGCGACGGCACGATCCTGGTCCGAGCGCAGCGGCCGACGCCCGCGCGGGAGGACGGCGAGACCGTCATGCGGGCCGTCGAGGAGGTGCTCGGCGAGCTCACCGCCTCCCCGCTGTGGGGCCGCGCGCACGCCGTGGGCATCGGCAGCGCCGGCCCCGTGGACGCCTCCACCGGCACGGTGAGCCCCGTGAACGTCCCCGGCTGGCGGGACTATCCGCTGGTCGAGCGGGTGCGGGCGGCGACCGGGAAGCTGCCCGTGGAGCTGATCGGCGACGGGGTGGCCATCACGGCGGCCGAGCACTGGCAGGGCGCCGCGCGCGGGCACGACAACGCGCTGTGCATGGTGGTGTCGACCGGCGTCGGTGGTGGCCTGGTGCTGAACGGGCGGCTGCATCCCGGGCCCACGGGAAACGCGGGGCACATCGGGCACATCAGCGTGGACCTCGACGGGGATCCCTGCCCGTGCGGAGCGCGCGGGTGTGTGGAGCGGATCGCCAGTGGGCCCCATATCGCGCGGCGGGCTCTTGAGGGCGGTTGGCGGCCAGGGGCCGACGGCGACACCTCCGCGGCCGCGGTGGCCGCGGCGGCTCGGGCGGGGGATCCGGTGGCCCTGGCGTCCTTCGAGCGGGCGGCGCAGGCCCTGGCGGCGGGGATCGCGGCGACCGCGACGCTGGTGGAGATCGACATCGCGGTGATCGGTGGGGGTGTGGGGAAGGCCGGGGAGGTGTTGTTCGCGCCGCTGCGGAAGGCGTTGGGGGAGTACGCGACGTTGTCGTTCGTGCGGGGGCTTTCCGTGGTGCCGGCGCAGATGGGGACGGACGCGGGGCTTGTCGGGGCCGCTGCGGCTGTGTTGGTGGGGCGGAACGTTCAGGCGGTTTCGCCGTAGGGCGGGCCGTGTGTTGCGGGGTGCGGGTGGTGTGGGGCCGGTCGCGCCCGCGCGGCGGAGCCGCACTGGGCGTCCGGGTTCCGGTGCGCGTGACCTCGCTGCCGGTTCGGCGTTGAGTTCGGCATGAAGAAGCGCAGCATGCTGGCCATTGCCTCCCTCGCCACCGGATTCGTCGTCGCGGCCATCACGCCCAGCCATGGGCTGGACGGTGGGGACGCCCTCAAGGACCTGAACGTCGGGGACACCCTCAGCACCGTCGACCACGTCGTCGCCCGCGACAGTCTGGCCGTGGACGAGGGCGCGCTGGGTCAGGGCGACTGAAGCGGACCCTCAAGCGGGCCGAGGCGCCGGCGGACCCCGGGAGGGGACGTCGGCGCCTCGGCGTTCCGCGCGCCCTCAACGGGAACTGGTTTCCGTGGCAGGGTGGAGCGGGCAAGCCCCAGGGGGCCAACAGAAGAGGGGGAAAAGTGACCGTCGTCTGGATCAACGGCGCGTTCGGTGCGGGGAAGACCACCACCGCACGGGAACTGATCGACCTGATCCCGAACAGTACGCTCTTCGACCCCGAGGTCATCGGCGCGGCACTGGGGCACCTGCTGCCGCCCAAACGCCTCGCCGACGTCGTTGACTTCCAGGACCTGCCGATCTGGCGCCGCCTCGTGATCGACACGGCGGCCGCGCTGCTCGCCGAGGTGGGCGGCACCCTCGTCGTCCCCATGACCCTGCTGCGCCAGGAGTACCGCGACGAGATCTTCGGTGGCCTCGCCGCCCGCCGCATACCCGTACGGCATGTGCTCCTGGCCCCGGCGGAAACGATCCTGCGCGCACGGATAGCGGGCCGTGAGGTACCAGCCGACCTGCCGGACGGAGAGATACGGATCCGGCAGTGGTCGTACGACCACATCGAGCCGTACCGCGCCGCCCTCGCCACCTGGCTCACGGCGGACGCCCACCTGGTCGACACCAGCGCGCTCAGCCCGTACGAGACCGCCGTGCGGGTCGCCGAGGCCGTGAGCACGGGCGAGGCGGCGGTCTGCGACATCGTGCAGACCCCGGAACCCACCGCGGAGACCCTGGCCGCCGGAGTGCTGCTCTTCGACGAGCACGACCGGGTGCTGCTCGTGGACCCGACCTACAAGCCCGGCTGGGAGTTCCCCGGCGGCGTCGTCGAGCCCGGCGAGGCGCCCGCGCGCGCGGGCATGCGCGAGGTCGAGGAGGAGACGGGCATCCATCTGACCGACGTACCCCGTCTGCTGGTCGTCGACTGGGAACAGCCCCGCCCGCCCGGCTACGGCGGCCTCCGCCTCCTCTTCGACGGCGGCCGCCTCGACCCCACGACCGCCGGCGCCGTCCTCCTCCCGGGCCCCGAACTGCGCGCCTGGCGCTTCGCCACCGAGGAAGAGGCGGCGGCCCTGCTGCCCCCGGTCCGCTACGAACGCCTGCGCTGGGCCCTACGCGCGCGTGAGCGCGGCACGGCGCTGTATCTGGAGGCCGGCGTGCCGGTCGGGTGACCGGCTGGGGCGCCCGCGGACCGACGCCCCTACGCCCTCTTCGGTTCGCCGCGCGGCCGGGCACGACCCCGGCGCCCGGGTCAGTTCGTCGCGTAGCCGCGGAGGAACAGGGCCTCCGCCACCGACAGGCGCTCCAGCTCCTGCGGGGAGACGCTCTCGTCGACCGCGTGGATCTGGGCCTCCGGCTCGCTGAGGCCGATCAGCAGGATCTCCGCGCTCGGGTACAGGGCGGCGAGGGTGTTGCACAGCGGGATGGAGCCGCCCTGCCCGGCGTACTGCATCTCCTGGCCGGGGTAGGCGATCGCCATCGCCTCGGCCATCGCCGCGTAGGCGGGGCTGGTGGTGTCGGCGCTGAACGGCTGGCCCTGGCCGATCTGCTCGGTGCTCACGCGCGCGTGCCACGGCGTGTGCGCCTCGACGTGGGCCTGGAGCAGCTTCGTCGCCTCCGCCGCGTCCACGCCCGGCGGCACCCGCAGGCTGATCAGCGCGCGGGCGCTCGCCTGCACCGACGGGGTGGCGCCCACGACCGGCGGGCAGTCGATACCGAGGACCGTCACCGCCGGGCGGGCCCAGATGCGGTCGGCGACCGTGCCGTCGCCGATCAGGTCGACGCCGTCGAGCACCCTGGCGTCCTGGCGGAACTGCTCGGCGTCGTACTGCAGACCCTCCCACGACGTGTCAGGGGTCAGCCCGTCGACCGTCGTCGAGCCGTCCTCGGCGCGCAGCGAGTCGAGTACGCGGATCAGCGCGGCCAGCGCGTCGGGCGCGGCACCGCCGAACTGGCCGGAGTGCAGGTTGCCCGCCAGCGTGTCGACCTGCACCCGGACCAGGGTCATGCCCCGCAGGGTCGAGGTGACGGTGGGCAGGCCCACCCGGAAGTTGCCCGCGTCGCCGATCACGATGGTGTCGGCGGCCAGCAGCTCCGGGTGCTCCTCGGCGTAGCGCTCCAGACCGCCCGTGCCCTGCTCCTCCGAGCCCTCGACGATGACCTTCACATGCACCGGCACACCGCCGTTGGCCTTCAGGGCGCGCAGCGCGAGCAGGTGCATGATCACGCCGCCCTTGCAGTCGGCGCTGCCGCGCCCGTACCAGCGGCCGTCGCGCTCGGTCAGTTCGAACGGCGGGGTGGTCCAGGCGGCCTCGTCCAGCGGCGGCTGCACGTCGTAGTGCGCGTAGAGCAGGACGGTCTTGGCGCCCTCCGGGCCGGGCAGGTAGCCGTACACCGACTGCGTGCCGTCGGGCGTGTCGAGCACGGCCACGTCCTGGAAGCCCTCGGCGGTCAGCGCGTCCTGGATCCAGCGCGCGGCGGCCTCGCTCTCGCTGCGGGGGAACTGGTCGAAGTCCGCCACCGACTTGAAGGCCACCAGCTCGGTGAGCTCCGCCCTGGCCCTGGGCAGCAGCGAGGCGACGGTCTCGGCGATCGGATTCGACGACATGGGCACGCTCCTTGTGGGTGCGACGTTGTACTGCGTGGGCGCACAGGTGTGCGTCACGACCGTGCGAGCGTACGCGCCTGATGGTGCGCGAGGCATCTCACGGTCGATGCTCCCACGTCGACCTCGGTGATCTCCGCCGTAGGATGCGGGGAGACGTCAGCGGCAGGCGACTGGATCGGGAGCAGCAGACCATCGTGAGCAGCGAGAACTCTTCGGCGGACGACGTACGGCAGGTGTGGGACGTCGTCGTGGTGGGTGCGGGACCCGCGGGGGCTTCGGCCGCGTACGCGGCGGCGGTCGCGGGGCGGCGCGTGCTGTTGCTGGAGAAGGCTGACCTGCCCCGCTACAAGACCTGCGGCGGCGGGATCATCGGCCCCTCCCGTGATGCCCTGCCGCCCGGCTTCGACCTGCCCTTCCGTGACCGGGTGCACGCGGTGACGTTCTCGAACAACGGCCGCTTCACGCGCACCCGCCGCTCCCGCCAGATGCTCTTCGGGCTGATCAACCGGCCCGAGTTCGACCAGCAGTTGGTCGAGCACGCGCAGAAGGCGGGCGCCGAGCTGCGGACGGGCGTCACCGTCACCCGGGTCGAACAGCACGGCTCCGCCGTGCCGGACCGGCGCACGGTCGCGGTCGTCCTCCAGGGCGGCGAGACGCTGCTGGCGCGCGCGGTCGTCGGCGCCGACGGCAGTGCCAGCCGCATAGGGGCGCATGTCGGGGTGAAGCTCGACCAGGTGGATCTCGGTCTGGAGGCGGAGATCCCGGTGCCGGAGACCGTCGCCGAGGACTGGAAGGGCCGGGTGCTCATCGACTGGGGCCCGATGCCGGGGAGTTACGGCTGGGTGTTCCCCAAGGGCGACACGCTGACCGTGGGTGTGATCTCCGCGCGCGGCGAGGGCGCCGCCACGAAGCGGTATCTGGAGGACTTCGTCGGGCGGCTCGGCCTCGCCGGGTTCGAGCCGAGCATCTCCTCCGGTCACCTGACCCGCTGCCGCGCCGACGACTCGCCGCTCTCGCGTGGGCGCGTGCTGGTCTGCGGTGACGCGGCCGGGCTCCTGGAGCCCTGGACCCGTGAGGGCATCTCCTTCGCTCTGCGCTCCGGCCGGCTCGCGGGCGAGTGGGCGGTGCGCGTCGCCGAGGCGCACGACGCGGTGGACGCCCGTCGCCAGGCGCTCAACTACGCCTTCGCGATCAAGGCGGGCCTCGGGGTGGAGATGGCCGTCGGCAAGCGGATGCTGACCCTCTTCGAGCGCCGTCCGGGTCTCTTCCACGCCCTGCTGACCGGCTTCCGTCCGGCCTGGCGGGCGTTCACGGACATCACGCGCGGCAAGTCCTCGCTCGGCGAGATGGTCCGCTCGCATCCCCTCGCCCAGCGCGCGCTCGGCGCAGTGGACCCCAAGCCGGCCGTGGCCGACGAGGCCGGCGCTGAAGCGTGATGGCCGGTCCTGGAGGGTGACGGCCGGTCCTGGAGGGTGACGGCCAGTCCTGGAGGGTGACGGCCGGCCTTCGACTGGTGATGGTCGGCCGCCGTCGACATTTTGGTGGCTCGCCGTCGACGGTGACGGTCGGCCGTCGACGGTGACGGTCAGCTCTCGACGGTGATACGGAAGACGGGGTGGTCCGGCGCGATGCGCAGCAGCTCGGTGTCCGGGGAGTCGGGGCCGACGCCGTTGAAGAAGACGCCGACCTCGGCCTTCCAGCGCTTGAGGTAGGCGCGCAGGAGAGGGACCTTGTCCTCGTCGGCGACCTCGGTCGCGGTGAACACGTCCACCTTCTTGCCGAGGTGCAGCTCGCCGCCGCCCGCGGCCCGCATGTTGTGCGTCCACTGGACGTGACCGCGCGGCGCGACCAGGTACTGCTGCCCGTCGACCGAGAGCAGGTTGACGGGGGTGGTCCGCCACTGTCCGCTCTTGCGGCCGCGGACGGCGAGGACGCGGGATCCCCACACGCTGAGGCCGCGCCGGGTCAGCCAGGCCACGGCCCGGTTGAAGACGTTGACGGTGAACCAGCCGGGCTTCTGGACGTGTGCGGACATGGCTGCTGCCTCCTGGGGCGGACCGGGCGAGCCCGGATGTTGTGAGCGGTGCTCTCGCTTGAGAGCAGTGTGCACGAGATCGGTGCTCCACCGCAAGAGCAGTGCTCTCTTTTTTGATCGGCGCTCACAAAGGTGTGCACTGCTCCGGTCTCATGGGAGACTGGCGTCCATGAGCAGCGCAACGCAGGGAGCCCGCGCCCGGGCCAGGATCGAAGTCACCGCCGCCATCAAGGAGGAGGCGCGCAGACAGCTCGTCGCCGAGGGCGCCGCCAAGCTGTCGCTGCGGGCCGTCGCCCGCGAGCTCGGCATGGTCTCCTCCGCGCTCTACCGCTACTTCCCCAGCCGCGACGACCTGCTCACCGCCCTGATCATCGACGCCTACGACTCCCTCGGCGAGGCCGCCGAGGCCGCCCACGCGGCCGCCGTCGACGCGGACGCCGGACCGGTACGGCGCTGGGTCGCGGTGTGTGAGGCGGTGCGCGGATGGGCGCTCGCCCATCCGCAGGAGTACGCGCTGATCTACGGCTCACCGGTGCCCGGCTACAGCGCACCCGAGACGACCATCACCCCGGCCTCCCGGGTCGGCCTCCTCCTGATCGGCATCGTCCGCGACGCCCAGCGCGGCCCCGGGGTGACCGCGGTCCCGCTCCCGCACGAGCTGCGCACCGAGGCGGAGCGCATGCGGGCCGACCTCGCCCCCGACCTCCTCCCGGACACCGTGGCCGCGCTGGTCGCGGCCTGGGCGCAGCTCTTCGGGCTGGTCGGCTTCGAGCTGTTCGGGCAGTTCCACCGGGTGGTGGAGGACCGCGAGGCGTTCTTCCGCCACGCCGTGACCCGGCTGGCGCTGGGCGTCGGCCTGCGGGACGTCTCCGCCCCGTAGTGCTCAGCGGTGCGTCACCAGCCCATCTCGCCGTGACGGTCGCGGAAGGTTCCGGTCGGTCCGTCCGCCCCGATGGTGGCGAGGTGGACGATGGCGTCGGTCCCCTCGGTCACCGTCTGCGTGCCGCTGTGCCCGTTGAAGTCGGTCGCGGTGTAGCCGGGGTCGGCCGCGTTCACCTTCACGTCCGGCCAGGACTTCGCGTACTGCGTGGTCAGCATGGTCACGGCGGCCTTCGAGGCGGTGTAGAGCGGCGCGATGAACTGTCCCTCGACGCGCGCGGGATCGTGGGTGGCCGCGAACGACCCCATGCCGCTGGACACATTGACGATGACCGGGTTCGCGGACTTCCGCAGCAGGGGCAGGAACGCGTGCGTCACCCGGACGATCCCCACGACGTTGACGCCGAACACCTCGTCGGCGTCAGCGGCCGTGATCTCGTCGGCGGCGCTGTGCGTCCCGAGGACACCGGCGTTGTTGATCAGGACGTCGATGCTCCCCTCGCGAGCGCTGATGTCGGCGGCCGCCGCGGCCACCGACGCGTCGTCGGTCACGTCGATCTGGACGAAACGGGCACCGAGTGCCTCCGCGGCCGCCCGGCCGCGCTGGGGATCACGAGCGCCGACGAGGACGGTGTGGCCGGCCTCGATCAATCGGCGGGCGGTCTCGAACCCGAGGGACCTGTTGGCTCCGGTGATGAATGTCGTGGTCATGCGTTCACTCTCGTCCGGCGGCGAGGGGACAACCAGGGCCCTGGGCGACGGTAGGACCGCCAGTACCAGGCACGAAGGCGCGGGCGATCCGCACGAACGGCCGCGCGGCGGACACAATGGGCGAGTGGACGAGACCCTTGGCACCGCACTGCGCCGCTGGCGCGACCGGCTTTCTCCCCTCGATGTCGGGCGGCCGTCGCGGCCCGGACGCCGTGCGGTGGGGTTGCGACGCGAGGAGCTCGCCGAGCTCGCCGGGCTGTCGGTCGACTATGTGGTGCGACTGGAGCAGGGGCGCGCCACTAGCCCGTCGGCGCAGGTCGTCGCGAGCCTGGCCAGGGCCCTGCAACTGCAACCCGCGGAGCGCGATCACGCCTACCGGCTGGCCGGCCTCCTCCCTCCCCCGGAGGGGACGATCTCCACGCATGTTCCCGTCGGGGTCCAACGGATGCTGGCTCGCCTCGGGGAGTTCCCCGTGGGCGTGTTCAGCGCCGACTGGACCCTGCTGACCTGGACCCCCGCCTGGGCGGCGCTGCTGGGCGATCCCAGCGGGAAGACACACGTCGAGCGGAACCTGGCGCGCGCCGTGTTCGTCGAGGGGCCCCCGGCGCTCGCGTCCTGGCCCGTGGTCCAGCAGGACGCCCTGGGCCCCGCCCTCGTCGCCGACCTGCGCGCGGCTCTCGTCACCTATCCCCGCGACCCTGGACTGACCGACCTTGTCGAGGAACTGTGCTCCAGCAGTGCGGAGTTCAGCCGGCTGTGGGACGAGGGCGCGGTCGGTCCGCACGTCTCGGCGCGCAAGACCGTCGTGCACCCCCAGGTCGGCGAGGTGACGTGCGACTGCGACGTGCTCACCGTCCCGGGCTGCGACGTCCGCCTCGTCGTCTACACGGTGGCCGCGGGTTCGGCCGACGCGGAGAAGCTGGAGTTCCTGCGGGTCACGAACGGTGTCCGCGCCGACGGCCCCTCGCCCGCGGGGCCCGGTCCCATCTCCACGCCGTGAGCCCGCGCGCCCGTACTTCCGGGGGAGTACGGGTGATCACCTCGCCCGGCTGACGTCCGATGCCCGCCCCGGCGTCTAGCGTGGCGGACATGGAGGAACAGCGGGAACGGGCCGGCGGTCCGGGCCGGTGGTGGCGTCACGGGCCGCCGTGGCCGCGCCGCTCGGAGGAGGACGGCGAGGGCGGCTTCACGCACCGGCCGCCGTGGTCGCGCGGTGCGGGCGTGGGCGGCGGGACCGGCCGACCCATGGGCCTGCCCTGGCGGTCGACTCTCGTGATCACCGCCTTCGTGCTCATCGGGTCGAACTTCGCGGCCCACGAGCAGCAGGGCCAGCGCGCCTCGCTCGACGTCTTCGCGCGCGTCCTGCTCCTGCTCGCGTGCGCGCTGCTGCTGTGGCGGTGGCGTCACCCGGTGGCCGTGGTCTTCGGTACGGCCGCCACGGCGGCGCTCTACCTCGGCGCCGGATACCCGTACGGGCCGGTCTTCCTCACGGTCGCGGTGGCCTGCTTCGCCGCCGTCGTCGCCGGCCACCGCCGGGCCGCATGGTCGGCCGTGGGCACACTGTGGGTCGTACACCTGCTGGTCGCGCAGTGGCTGTACCGGTGGCTGCCGCCGTCCGGTGACGAAGCCGCCTCCCTCGGGCAGGAGTTCGTCGTCGCCACCTGGGTCGTGGTCATCGCGGCCGTCTCCGAGCTGGCCCGGACCCGCCGGGAGCAGTGGGCCCGCGAGCGGGCCGAGCGCGCGCAGGCCGCCCGGCGGCGCGCCGACGAGGAGCGGCTGCGGATCGCCCGTGAACTGCACGACGTCCTCGCGCACAGCCTCTCCGTCATCAACGTCCAGGCCGGCGTGGGACTCGCGCTCCTGGACTCCGACCCCGAGCAGGCGCGCACGGCGCTCACCACCATCAAGTCCGCGAGCAAGGAGGCGCTCGGCGACGTACGGCAGGTGCTCGGCTCACTCCGCGCCCCCGGGGACGCCCCGCGCGCGCCCGCGCCCGGCCTGGACCGGCTGCCCGAACTGGTGGAGCAGGCCGCGCGGGCGGGGCTGACCGTGGAGGTGACGGGCGAGCCGCCGCGCCTGGCGCCCGGCACGGACCTCGCCGCCTTCCGGATCGTCCAGGAGGCGCTCACCAATGTCGTACGGCACTCCGGTTCGCGGCACGCGCGCGTGGACCTCGGCCGGGCGGGCGGGGACCTGCGGCTGCGGATCGACGACGACGGGCCCGCGACAGGCGCCGACGCGGGCGGCAGCGGCAACGGGCTCGCCGGGATGCGGGAGCGGGCCGCCGTGCTGGGTGGAAGGATCGAGGCGGGGCCGCGCCCGGACGGTGGGTTCCGCGTGCTCGCCGTGCTGCCGCTCACGGGGAAGGCCAGGGAGGACCAGTGATCCGCGTACTGCTCGCCGACGACCAGTCACTGGTCCGGGCAGGCTTCCGGGCGCTGCTCGACGCGCAGTCCGACATCGAGGTGGCCGGGGAGGCCGCCGACGGGGAGGAAGCGGTACGGCTGGTACGCCAACTGCGTCCCGATGTCGTGCTGATGGACATCCGCATGCCGCTGCTGGACGGGCTCGCCGCGACCCGCCGGATCACCGGGCAGGCGGAACTCGCCGAGGTGAGGGTGGTCATGCTCACCACCTTCGAACTCGACGAGTACGTCTTCGAGGCGATCCGCTCCGGCGCCTCCGGCTTCCTCGTGAAGGACACCGAGCCCGACGAACTCCTGCGCGCCGTACGGGCGGTGGTCGCCGGGGACGCCCTGCTGTCGCCGGGGGTGACGCGCCGGCTGATCGCGGAGTTCGCCGCCCGCTCCAAGGAGCCCGCGGCGGCGGACGAACTGGAGCGGCTGACCGAGCGGGAGCGGGAGGTGATGGCCCTGGTCGGCATCGGCCTGTCGAACGAGGAGATCGCCCGCCGCCTCGTCGTCAGCCCCCTCACCGCCAAGACCCACGTCAGCCGCACAATGGTCAAGCTCGGCGTGCGTGACCGGGCCCAACTCGTCGTGCTGGCCTACGAGTCGGGGCTGGTCCGGCCGGGCTGGCTGGGCTGAGGACATCGCCCGTGGGCCCATCCGTCCGTGTGTCGACCGGCGACCCGGGAACGCACAGGCGGGTGCCCGGCGGGGGAAGCGAACCCCGCCGGGCACCCTTGGGGAGGAGGCGCATCCCCCTTAGTCACGGACCGGCACACGGTCCGTCTGCGCCTCCTTCACGGTGGACTGGGCGACCACGACCGACGACGGCGAGGGGCGGCGGGTGCGCAGGCCGGTCAGGGTGATCAGCAGACCGGCCGCGGCGATGCACGTCACCACAACCAGGCCGGGGCGGTAACTGTCCAGGACGGCCTGCGGAGTCGCCCGCTCGGGGGCGCCCGCGGTGACCACCGCCGTCACCACGGCGAGGAAGATCGCGCCGCCCACCTGTACCGAGGTGTTGAGCAGTCCGGAGACCATGCCCTGCTCGTGGTCCTCGACCCCGTTGGTGGCCTGGATGTTGAGCGAGGGGAAGACCAGCGCGCAGGCCGCGCCGATCAGCAGCATCGACGGCAGGATCACCGCCGCGTACACCGGGTCCAGGTCGACGCGGAGGAACAGCGCGTACCCGAGGACCATGAAGGCGAAGCCGGCCGCGATCAGCCGGGGCGTGCCGAACCGGTCGACGATCGCGCCCACCTTCGTGGAGGACACCGCCACCAGCGCGCCCGCCGGCAGGAACGCCAGCGCGGTGTGCAGGGCCGACCAGCCCAGCAGAGTCTGCATGTACAGGGTGGCCAGGAACTGGAAGCCGACGTAGCTGCCGAAGAAGGCCATCGCGCCGAGCTGGGCGCGGATCTGGCTGCCGGAGCGCAGCACGCCGAGCCGGATCAGCGGGCCGGGCGAGCGCCGCTCGACCAGCACGAACACGGTGAGCAGAACGGCGACCGCGAGGAAGGACAGCAGGGTGCGCGCGGATGCCCAGCCGACCTCGGGGGCCTCGACGACGGTGAAGACCAGCAGGAGCATCGACGCGGTGCCGAGGACGGCGCCGGGGATGTCGTAGCCGTTGTGGTTCTTCTCCCGTTCGCTGCGCGGCAGCAGCTTCAGGCCGACCAGCAGGGCGAGCAGCGCGATGGGCGCGGGCAGCAGCATCGTGAAGCGCCAACTGGCCTCGGTCAGCAGGCCGGAGAGCACCAGGCCCATGGAGAAGCCCGTGGCGGCGCAGGTGGTGTAGATGGAGAGCGCGCGGTTGCGCAGCGGGCCCTCCGGGAACGTCGTGGTGATGATCGACAGGCCCGCCGGGGCGGTGAAGGCCGCGCTCAGGCCCTTGATGAAGCGGCTGGCGATGAGCAGCGGACCGGAGTCGACGAGCCCGCCGAGCAGCGAGGCGAGCGCGAAGACACCCAGGGCGACCAGGAAGACCTGGCGCCGGCCCAGCAGGTCGGCGGTCCGGCCGCCGAGGAGCAGCAGACCGCCGTAACCCAGGATGTAGCCGCTGACGATCCACTGGAGCGTCGAGGTGGACAGGTCCAGGTCGGAGCCGATCGACGGCAGGGCCACGCCGACCATCGACACGTCCAGGGCGTCGAGGAACATCGCGGCGCACAGCACCAGCAGGGTGCCCCACAGCCGAGGGGTCCAGCGGACCGCCGACGAGGCGGACACGGGGGAGGGGAGCGGAGTGGTCATGCCGACGAGACTTCCATGCGCGTGCATCGAATGCAAGTGCATTTAATTCGCGTGCAATGAACGCCGCTCTCTGCTACGGTGCCCCGCATGGCGGCGACGGAGGGCGATCGGCAAGAACTCGTGCGGCAGTGGCGGGAGATGCTGGCCCTGCACGCCCGAACCCAGTGCGAACTCGACCGTGCGCTGCACCAACACGGTCTGTGCGCCAGCGACTTCGAGGTGCTCGACGTCCTCGCCGAGTGCGCGGAGTGCATGGGCTACCGCGTCCAGGAGATCGCCGAGCACGTCCACCTCAGCCAGAGCGCGCTGTCGCGCCTCATCGCCCGGCTGGAGAAGGACGGCCTGGTCGAGCGGCGGATGTGTCCGGAGGACCGGCGCGGTGTGCGGGTGGCGCTGACCGAGGACGGGCGCGCGCTGCACGGCGAGGTGCTGCCGGTGCAGCGCGCGGTGCTCGGGCGCATGCTGACGGGCCCCGTGGAACCCGCGTGCTCCGACTGAGGTGACGCTCCGTCAGCCCCAGGTGATCGCGGACGTCTCGCGCCACAGATCGGCCGGCGAGGCGTCCCCGGTGACCGAGGGGAACGGCAGCCGGTTCCACAGGGACAGATACAACTGAGCTACCGGACCCGCCACTTCGCCGTCCGCGGGGCCGTCGCCGTTCCGCTCGGTCACGGGCGGCTCGGGCGACAGGTGTACGGTCCACACCGCGTCGTCGGTGTCCGTCGCCCGGATCCGCAGGACCCGGGGCCGGTCGGTACGGACCCGGCTCTTGGGGCGGGCGTGGAAGGCGCACAGCAGCTCGTCGATGCCGTCGGACGCGAACTCGGCCCCGATCGCGCTCTGTTCGCCGAGCGCCGACTCCGCGTCGACACGGTGCACGGTCGTCTCGTGCGCCTGTCGGCGGGCCCAGAACGCCAGCGGCGACGGGGCGGGCAGGAAGTGCCAGCACGCCACGTCGGGCGGGGCGGCTGAGAGTGCCGCGACGAGCGCGCGATGTCCCTCCCGGAACCAGTCGAGCAGCGCGATGCCGTCGAGGTCGGGCAGCCCGGCGTCGGGGTGGTACGCGGTGCGGGCCTCCGCGACGAACGAGGTGGCCCAGCGGTGCACCATGCCGGTGTGCCGCAGCAGGTCCCGGATCTGCCACTCCGGGCAGGTGGGCACCTTGGCGTCCAGCCCGGCCCGGGCGGCGGCGTCGGCGAGCAGCCGCCCCTCTCGGTCGAGGATCTGGATGAACTCGGGAGTCTCCATACGGGCGAGTCTGCCGGATGAAGCGGGCTCCAGGGGGAGGGCGGCCGGGCTTCCTGGCGTTCACGGGGGAGCGGGGCGGTGACTCGTCCCGCGCACGCGGCGGGGCCGTCCAGCGATGCGGCCCCGCGCCCCCTTCCGGCCCTGCGTCGGCATCCCGCCCCGTCCAGGCTCAGTGCGTCGTCCTCGTCACCGCGACGCCGATCACCGCGGCTGACCCCGCCAGGACCGCCACGCTCGTCAGGGCCGTCGGCAGGGAGAACCACTCCGCCATGAAGCCGATGGCCGGCGGGCCCAGGAGCATGCCGCCGTAGCCGAGGGTGGAGGCGGTCGCCACGCCGCTCGGGCCGGCCAGGGCGCCGGCGCGCTCCACCGCGACGGGGAAGAGGTTGGCCAGGCCGAGGCCGGTGATCGCGAAGCCGATCAGGGCCGCCCAGGCCGTCGGGGCCAGGGCGCCGACCAGCATGCCGGCCGCCGCGAGGGCGCCGCCCGCGACGACCGTACGGCTGTGGCCGAGCCGTTCGAGCAGGGTCGTGCCGGTTAGCCGGCCGGCGGTCATGGCCAGCGCGAAACACGAGTAACCGGCGGCCGCCACCCCGGGCGAGGTGCCCAGGTCCTGTTCGAGGTGCAGTGCGCCCCAGTCGGCCAGGGCACCCTCGCCGTAGGCCGTGCACAAGGCGATCAGCCCGAACACGACGACCAGTCCACGCCCACGGCGACCGGGCCCCGGGGAAGCGCCGGTCCCGGCTGCACGCGGCGTCTCGCCGGGCCTTGATCCGGCCATCCGCAGGCCCTCGCGGGGCCCTGACCTGGCCGTCTGCGGGGCCTCGCCGAGCCCCGATCCCGCCGGCCGCAGGCCCTCGTCGAGCCCTGGTCCGGGCATCTGCGGGCCCTCGCCGAGCCCCAATCCGGCCGTCCGCGGACCCTCGCCGCGCCCCGATCCGGCCGACCGCGGAGGCTCCCCCGCCGCACCCCGCTCCGTCCTCTCCCGTGTCTCCGGTGGGTGCGGTGGCTGCTCGCGCAGGAGTGCGCTGCCGGCCACCGCCGTCACCAGCAGGCTGACCGTCGCGAGGCCGGTCAGGTGTTCCGTGGGGGAGAGGGTGCCCGCGACCAGGCCGCCCAGGCCCGCGCCGAGCATCCCGCCCAGGCTGAAGGCCGCGTGAAAGCTCGGCATGATCGGCCTGCGCAGGGCGGTCACGAGGTCGACGGCGGCGCTGTTGAAGGCGACGTTGATCCCGCCGTACGCCATGCCGAACACGAAGAGCGCGGCGGCGAGTGCGGGCGCGGAACGCGTGAGCGGCGGGAGCGCGACGCTCAGCGACAGCAGGACGGCGCAGACGACCGTCACCGGGTGGCTGCCGTAGCGGCGGCACAGGCGGCCGGTGAGGGGCATGGTGAGGACCGCGCCGGCGGAGACGCCCAGCAGGGCCAGGCCCAGGGTGCCCGCCGAGGCGTTCGTCCGCTCCTTGATCGCGGGGATGCGGACGACCCAGCCGGCGAAGACGAAGCCGTCCAGGGCGAAGAAGGCGGTGAGGATGGCGCGGAGTCGGGTGAGGGGGTTGCCGTTGCCCGGCACGGCACTGTGCGAACGGGTTTTGTTTATTAGCGGCACAAAGTCAGGCTAAAGGCGTTCCGGATCCCCGGCAAGGGACGCGCGAACAACCGCGCCCCCTGGCTGACTTGGTGTTTTACAGTGGCTCTCGGCACAGCCGTCGACATCGGGACCTGTGAGGGACACGCGAAACATGACGACCGAAACGTTTGAGTTCCAGGTAGAGGCCCGTCAGCTGCTCCAGCTGATGATCCACTCGGTCTACTCGAACAAGGATGTCTTCCTGCGCGAGCTCATCTCCAACGCCTCGGACGCACTGGACAAGCTGCGCCTGGCCGCGCTGCGGGACGACAGCCTCGACGCCGACACCTCCGATCCGCACATCACGATCGAGGTCGACAAGGACGCCCGCACGCTCACCGTGCGGGACAACGGCATCGGGATGTCGTACGACGAGGTCGGCCGGCTCATCGGCACGATCGCCAACTCCGGCACCGCGGAGTTCCTGAAGGAGCTGAAGGAGGCCAAGGAGGCCAAGGACGCGGCCGGGGCCGAGGGGCTCATCGGACAGTTCGGCGTGGGCTTCTACTCCGGCTTCATGGTGGCCGACGAGATGACCCTGGTGACGCGCCGGGCCGGCGAGAGCCGCGGCACCCGCTGGAGCTCGCGCGGCGAGGGGACGTACACCCTGGAGCCGGTGGACGACGCCCCGCAGGGCACCGCCGTCACGCTCCACCTCAAGCCGGCCGACCCGGAGAACCAGCTCCACGACTACACCTCCCCCTGGACGATCCGGGAGATCGTCAAGCGCTACTCCGACTTCATCACCTGGCCCATCCGGATGGCGGGCGAGGGGGACGACGAGGGCGGCTCCGGTGCGCCGGAGACGCTCAACTCGATGAAGGCGCTGTGGGCGCGCTCGCGCGACGAGGTGTCCGACGACGAGTACCACGAGCTGTACAAGCACCTGGCCCACGACTGGCGCGACCCGCTGGAGACCGTACGGCTCCAGGCCGAGGGCACCTTCGAGTACCAGGCTCTGCTGTTCGTCCCCGCGCACGCCCCGCACGACCTGTTCACCCAGGGCTATCAGCGCGGCCTCCAGCTCTACGTCAAGCGCGTCCTGATCATGGACGACTGCGAGGCGCTGCTGCCGCCGTACCTGCGTTTCGTCAAGGGCGTCGTCGACGCGCAGGACCTCTCGCTCAACGTCTCGCGCGAGATCCTCCAGCAGGACCGGCACATCCGGATGATCCAGCGCCGCCTCACCAAGAAGCTCCTGTCCACGGTCAAGGACCTGAAGGCGAACGACGCCGAGCGCTACGCCACCTTCTGGCGGGAGTTCGGGGCGGTCCTGAAGGAGGGCCTGGTCACCGACGCCGACAACCGTGCGGCGCTGCTCGCCGTCGCCTCCTTCGCGAGCACGCACGACGCCGACGCGCCGACCACGCTCCAGGAGTACGTCGAGCGGATGAAGGACGGCCAGGACGCCATCTACTACATGACCGGCGAGTCCCGGCAGAGCATCGAGAACTCCCCGCACATGGAGGCGTTCCGCGCCAAGGGGGTCGAGGTCCTCCTGCTCACCGACCCCGTGGACGAGGTGTGGCCCGACGCCGTCGGCGAGTTCGAGGGCCGGAAGCTGCTCTCGGTCACCAAGGGCGAGATCGACCTCGGCGCGGAGGGCGGCGACGAGGCCGCCGAGGGCGAGCGCGAGAAGCGGAACGAGGAGTACGCCGCACTGCTCGGCTGGATGAAGGAGCAGCTCGGCGAGGAGGTGAAGGACGTACGGCTGTCCTCGCGGCTCACCGTGTCCCCGGCCTGTGTCGTCTCCGACGCCCATGACCTGAGCCCCGCGCTGGAGAGCATGTACCGGGCGATGGGGCAGGAGGTGCCGATCGCCAAGCGGATCCTCGAACTCAACCCCGACCACGTGCTCGTGCAGGGCCTCAACCGGGCATACCAGGAGCGCGAGGACCGCTCGGGGCTCGCCGAGACCGCCGAGCTGCTGCACGGGCTCGCCGTGCTCGCCGAGGGCGGGCGGCCGAAGGAGCCGGGGCGGTTCGTGAAGCTGGTGGCGGAGCGGCTGGAGGGCAACCTGTAGCCCACGCGGGGCAGTTGGCTTCGTGGACGCGCTGTCGTCGGCCCGCCGCCGTGGGCACGGAACTTTCACTCCGTGCCCACGGAAAGCCCTGCTTGGTTGAGGTTTAAATGATCTAGGGTGCGGGGGAGTCGTACAGGCCAGCCAACTCCCCCCACGGAGGCCTCCCCATGCCCTCAGCGCACCCCGGGCCCGTCCGATCCCGGCTCCTCGTCGCCCTGGCCTCGCTCACGCACCTGCTGGTGGCCGCCGTGCTTCCGGGGCGGAGGGCGCACAGGCGGGCCGTCGGTGTGGGTGTCGGTGAGGAGGCCGTGGGTGCCGCCGTCGCCGTGCCGTTGGCACGGGCCGTCGCGGAACTGGTCGCCGTGGTGCCCGGACTCGTCGACGACACCGCGGCAGGCGGTGGACGGCCGGTGCGCGGACAGGTGCGCGGCGCCGGGGGCGCCCCGGTCGCGGGAGCCTCGGTGACCCTGATCTCGCTCACCGGGCGGCAGGTCGGCCGCGCGGTCAGCGACTCCGACGGCCGCTACGACACAGCGGCGCCCGGGGAGGCGACGTACATCCTGCTCGTCGCAGCCGACGGCCATCGCCCACAGGCCGTCACCCTCGTCGTGGGCACCACACCGGTCACGCACGACGTGCTGCTCGGCGCGGCGAGCGGGCTGGCCGGTGCGGTGCGCGCGGCGGACGACGGGGCGCCGGTCGCCGGGGCGGTGGTCGTCGTCACCGACGGTCGCGGCGACGTGGTGGCGACCGAACGGACCGACGGGCTCGGCGAGTTCGTGTTCACCGACCTGGTGCCGGGGCCGGTCACCCTGGCGGTCGGCTCGCCCGGGCACCGGCCCCTGGCCCTGCCGGTGGAGATCGCCGGCACCGGCGTCACCCGGATCGACGTCGAACTGCGGCCCGGAGCGCGGGTGCGGGGCACTGTACGGGGGGCGGGTGCGCCGCTGGGGAACGCCCGGGTCACACTGAGGGACGCCGCCGGGAACGTCGTCGCCACGACGACCACCGGGGCGGACGGGGCGTACGCCTTCTCCGACCTGGACGACGGGCAGTACACGATCACGGTCGGTGGCTATCCGCCCCGCGCGAGCGGACTCACCCTCGGCGGCGGGGACATCGACCACCACGACATCGAACTGGCCCACGCCGCCGAACGGTTGGCGTCAGCGGGTGAGGCGGTCGGCGTTCTGCCGTGACCAGGCCGCTTCGGTGAGGGCACCGGCTCGCTCGTACGCCTCGGCCGACCGCTCCCAGGCGACGCGGGCCTGGTACGGATCGATCGCCCGCTCGAACGCGATCGCGAGATGCTGCGAGCGCTCCCCGAACTCGTACCAGGACTCGAACTCACGGCTGATGGCGAGCGCCTTCTGGTACACGTCGATCGCCTCGGCGACGCGGTCCGCCTGCGTCAGCGTCCGCCCGAGGTCGTGCCAGGCGCAGCCCTCCCCGTACCGGTCGCCGACGAGTTGGTGGAGGTCCCGGGCCCGGGTCTGGGCGTCCATCGCCTCCACGAGTCTGCGCAGCCGGAGCAGCACGTTTCCGAGGCCGTTCCACGCCATGGCCTCGCCCTGACGGTCGCCGGTCAGCCGGAACAGGTCGATCGCACGGGTGTGGGCCTTCATGGCGTCACGCAACCCCTCCCTCGGCTGCGAGGAGTGAGCCAGCGCCCTGCCGAGCCCGTACAACGCCGTGGCCTCGCCGTTGGCGTCGCTGCTCAGCCGGAACAGATCACCGGCCCGCCGATGGGCGTCGATCGCCGCGCTCACCTGGTCCAGCGCCAGCCGTGCGGTGCCCAGGTCGGTCCACGCCAGACCCTCGACCTGGGGATGTCCGAGGCGGGCGGCGGCCGCCACGCCCGCCTGGCCGACCGCGATCCCGACGTGGAAGAGCCGTCGCCGATGGAGGTAGAGCGCCAGGTGATGGGCCAGAGAGGCCGTCAGATGGGCCTCGTCCCTCCCTCGTTCCCAGAGCGCGGCGGCCACCAGGCTTGGCCGTTCCGCGTCCAGCCAGGCCCAGGCCTGCGACCGGGTAGCGAAGTCGTGCTGCCTCTCTCCGTCCGGCAGCGGGTGCGTCAGCCAGGACACCGCCCTGCCCGCCGTGGAGTTGTAGTGGATCAGGAGGCGGCCGCGCGCGGCGTCCGCCTCCTGCGCCTCTGCGGGATCGGCGGACGTGATCGCCGTCAGATACGGCCGCATCAGGTCGAACAGACGCCAGCGGTCCTCCTCGTCGGACGGCACCGGAGTGACGAGGTGATGCGCGGCCAGCTCCTCCATCCGCCTTGGCGCGACGAGATCGGCGGCCAGTACGTCAAGGGTCTCCTCCCCGATCTCCGACGTGGGGATCTGAGCCAACAGCCTTAGCAGTCGCCGCTGTTCGGGGTCGAGCCGCTCGTAGGCGTCGTTGAGAAGGGGACGCACGCCGAGTGTCTCCGTACGGTCGGGGGCCGCTCGGAGCTGTTCCACCAGGGAACTGACGGACCGCTCACGCCGTCGGCACAGCAGGGCCGCGGCCGTGTGCAACGCCGGCGGGAAGTGGCCGCAGAGCTCGGCGAGTTCGACGAGGGCGGTCGGCTCGCGGACGGCCCTGTCGTCGCTCTCGTCCGCGTCGGTGAGGCACCGGCCCAGCAGAGTCCAAGAATCGCTGGGCAGGAGTACGTCGAGTTCCATCACACGGATGCCGGCGAGGTCCGGGCGGTTCCGCGTGGTGACGAGGACCCGATGGCCCGCCTCACGCGGTGACAAGTGCAGGAACTGGCCCGGGAGCGTGGCGTCGTCCAGCACCACGAGGGTCGGCTTGAGTCTCGCGAGCGTCTTCCGGTACAGGGCGTACCGCTGCTCCGGGTCCGGAGGTGGTTCGCCCGCGCCGAGCGCGTCGAGGAGGGCGGCGACCGCGTCGTCGGCGGTGACCGGTGTTCCATCGTGCCCGCGCAGATCGAGGAAGAGGATCCCGCCGGGGAACCAGCCCTGGTCGCGTGCCAGGTGGACCGCTTCGAGGGCCAGGGCGGTCTTGCCGACGCCTCCCATACCGGAGACGACGTGGATCGAGGGCCCGTCGACGTCGACAAGTGCGGCGAACAGTTGGCGCACTTCCCGATCGCGGCCGGTGAACCCGTGAAGCCGTGGCGGCAGTACGGCCGTCGCCTTCGGCGAGGGAGGTGTGGGCGGCGGGGAATCGGCGCCCGAAGAGCCGGCGGGTCTCATCGCGCGGAGGACCTTGACGGCGACCGCCGCCGCATGGGCGGCTGTTTCGTCGAGGGGCGTGTCGCCGTCGCGGACCCCTCGGATGACCAATGTGTCGACGCCGATGGGATGGTACGGGGGAATGGCCACCTCCAGACCCGTGGCGGTGAGTACCTCGGCAGACTGGTCGGGATCCCCGACCTTCGACGTGCCCGCGGTGATCGGCCGGAAGGCGACGTGCTGGTCGCCCTGCAGGGCGCTTCGGGCGGCCCGCTCAAGGTCGTTCAAGGGCGGACCGTACGTCAACCCCCTGACGTACGGTTCGGGTCCCTGACGCAGCTGGTACACCCGTCCGCCGACGACGACCTCGGCGGGCGGGAGGACGTCCTCGTCCCGTGGGTCCGTGATGCCGACGGACAGCGCCACCTCGGGCCGGAACCCGGCCACGGCACTGCTGACGAACGGCGTACCTGAGTCCAGCGCCACCACCAGAGCCACGGTCCACACGGAGCCGGGCAGCCGTCCGGAACACAGGGACCACGCCCAGGCGGGCGGCTCGTGCTCCGCCTTGTCGGTCAAGTGGGCCCGCACCGCCTCGTACACGACCAGCATGGACGTGACGATGAGCGCGACCGGGCCCTCGCCGTCCGTGGTCTCGTGCGCCTCGTCGTCCTCCTCCAGCAGCGCCTCGATCTCGTCGAACCCCAGCCTGGTCAGCAGCGACGCGCCGAGCCGGGCGAACGCCCGCATCCCCCCGCCGTCGCCCGCCGGGTCCCCGGACGGCGAGGGAGACAGCAGCCATGTCGGGAAGTCCGGTGACCGGCCCACCAGTTGCTCCAGTCGCTCGCCCACCCGGCGGCTGGAGTCGACGAGTTCGGCCAGCGGCACGGCGTCCAGCAGCAGATCCTTGGCCTCGGGGGTGAAGTCGAACAGCCGCTGCTTCGCGGGTCCTTGGCGACCGGGCCGGGCCACCGGACGCAGCAGCCCGCTGAGGAACACCTCGGCCAGCGCGCTGGTGCCGGCGTACTCGGGCAGACAGGACTGGATCAGCTGCATGACCGGGACCGTGACGGGCGACACCGCCGCGAGATGGGCGGCGAGCCGCACCGCCGTGGGAGACGCGGTGCGCGCGAAGGCGTGGGCGCCGTCGTCGGCGGTGAGGGGGCGGCCCATGGCGGCGGGCCGGGGTTCCCACAGGCGCAGCGGGACCGGGCGGCCGACGGTGGTGATCGCGGCGGTCCAGGCGGCGAGCCCCGGGGCCGTCAACTCGACCACGGGTACGGGGACATGGGTGAACGGCGACACGGCCGGGGGCAGGACGGGGTCGGTGACCTGCCAGACGGCGTTGGGGGAGCCCGCGCGGGGCACGGTGACCTGCCAGGTGTCCGCGGCCACCCCGGTGCCGGACCAGAGGTGGCGGGGCAGGACGTGCAGGACGGCGGTCGGCCCGGCTTTGGCCCACTGCTCCAGCGGGGCCCGCATCCGCCCGTCCCGCCAGGCCGCCGCCGTACCGTCGGTGACCACCAGGACGAGGGTGCGTCCGGAGGGGTCGTTCAACGCGGCCGGCGGCAGGCCGCGGCCCGTACCTCCGCTCCACGGGGAGGTGAGCGTCGGTCCCGCGGTCCCGGACGGCCCGGCACCGTAGGTGAGTTGGTGGACCTCGGTGCGCAGGAAGGCGCCACTGCGTTCCAGGGCGGCCAGGAGTTCGCCGCAGTGCCGCTCCCACAGCACCATCGACGCCTCCCCGTCGATGATCAGGGCGAGCCGCAGCCAGCGTTCGGGCAGGGCCCTGAGGACGACGAGCGGGATCCTCGTCTCGGCCTGCGCGGCGGCCGTGGCCGCCTCGTCGAGTTCGGTGCGGACGGTGCTGGGGACACGGCGTTTCAGGGCGCGCAGGGAGCGGCCGAGCGCGAGCCCGTCGCCGAGGGCCTTGCCGCCGGGCAGCCGGAGCGCGCCCCGGGAGCGGGCCGCCGGGGACGGGGACGCGGTGACCGGAGCCGACGGGCCCGGCGCCGGAGCCCGGGCGACACGCGCACGCGCGCGCGGTGCGTCGGCCGGCGGCTCCGGTCGGGGTACGGCGGTCCGCTCGGCCGGGGTGTCGGCCGGAGGCGGTGCGGGAGCCGCCGGCAGCGCCGGGTCCGCCTCCTCCTGGGCCCGCAGCAGGGCGGACAGCGGCGCGTCGGTGTCCCGGGGCAGCCGTCCGGCCAGCCACAGCGCGTCCAGCAGCTCCTCGTCGCCGAGGTGCAGGCCGGCCCCGTCGAGGACGCTCCGCAGCTCCCTGAACACGGCTCAGTTCCCCGGATTGAGCTGGTGCAGCACCGCCTGGAGCAGCCCCCTGGCGTCGAGCGGGGCACCTCCCTGCCGCAGGAAGACGGCGTTGAGGAGCTGGTCGGTGGCGAGTTCCTTCAGGTCGCGCTGGTCGAGGAACGTCTCGACGAGGTCCGTCACGCCCTCCAGGACATCCGCGCCGAGATGGCTGGTGATGATCTTCTCCAGCTGTTCGCGCCGCGGGTCGGACAGATGCAGCGGCAGACAGCGGCGCCGGAACGCGGGCGGGAAGTCGCGCTCGCCGTTGCTGGTGATGACGACCACCGGGAACTGGGTGCACCGCACGAACCCGCGCCGCACGGTGACCCGTTCGCCCCGGTCCGCCGTGAACACCTCGACCTCGGCCTGGGTCTCGGGCAGCCGCGACAGCTCGGGGATCTCGAAGGCGCCCTCCTCGAACACGGTGAGGAGGTCGTTGGGCAGGTCCACGTCCCCCTTGTCGAGTTCGTCGACGAGGAGCACCCGGGGCCGGTCGGCCGGGACGAGCGCCGTCCCCAGCGGGCCGAGACGGACGTAGTTGCCGATGCCGGGTGCCACCTGCCCGTCGGCGCCGGGCAGGCTGCCCTCCTGGAGGCGGCCGATGGCGTCGTAGCGGTAGAGCGCGTCCTGGAGGGTGGAGCGGCTGTTGACCGGCCAGCGCAGCACCTCGCCCAGATCCAGCTCATGGGCGACGGCCTCGGCCAGCGACGTCTTGCCGACGCCGGGATGGCCGGTGACCAGCAGCGGGCGGCGCAGATGGAGGGCGGCGTTGACCACGTCGACCTGCTCCGCGTCGATCACGTACCGGGGGCGGCGCGGCTCCTGCGCCGCCGGGTCCTGCCCCTCCTGCGGTTCCTCGAAGCGGCGCCACGGGGGTGCCTCGGGGATCTCCGGGGTGCGCCGCTCTCCGTCGCCCCGGAAGATCCTCCACTCGGGGCGGTCCGCGTCGGCTCCCGTCGGGCTGGCCATCAGCAACTCGTTTCTTCCTCGGAGACGGTCGGTCGGGTCATCAGCCACACCGGGGGCAGCGGCCGGTCGTGGTCCTCCAGAAGCAGCGCCGGCCGTACGGGGTGCCGCACGGGGTCGGCCTGCGCCCTGGCCCAGTGGGCGCGGACGCGTTCGGGCAGCCCGTCCACGTCGGCCTCGGGCAGGATCGGGTCGAAGTCGGTCCGGGCGGGGGAGCGCGAGTCCTCGCTGTCCCAGATGACGACGGGATAGCCGGCCACCAGGGCCGTCCGCACCAGCGCGGCTCCGGCCCGCCGCCCGGAGCGCACGAGCACCCGGGCCGCGTCCAGGTCGGTCTTGAGGAGGGCGTAGGCGCGGGTGGCCCGGGGATCCTCGGCGGCGTGCGTCGCGTCGAGGTAGACGACACCGCTCAGGGAACGGCCCGCCCACCGCCGCTTGAGGGAGGCGCGGCGCCGGTTCTCCCGCGCGGGGGACACCATGGGCGCGCAGCGCAGCGCGATCCGCTGCTCCACGCCCAGCATCAGGGGCTCGTCGTCGGGATCGCCGCCGTCCCACGCCTGGACCAGGACGTCGAGCACGTCGTCCTGCTGGAGCACGATCTCCACGAACGGCGGCGCGGTGTCCTCGGCGGTGCGTGACAGCACGGCCCGCTCGATGAGCCGGACCGCCTGGGCGGGGGTCAGCGGCCGTCCGTTGTCCGGGTCGGCGAACTGGGCGAGCTGCCCCGCTCCCGCGTCGACCCACACCACGCACCGGTAGGTGCCGCGGGAGTCCTCGGCGTAGATCTGGACCACGATCCGCGCGGCACCCTCCGAGCGGCTCAGCACCTCGGCCCAGTCGGCGGCCCGGTCGCGGGTGAACTCCAGCTCGGCGCCCGCCACGCCCAGCCGCCCGGCGACCCTGGCGCTCCACTTGTCCAGCTTGCGGCGCAGGGCGGGGCCCGGGGCGCCGGGTCCGGCGTACGCGGCGAGGTGGAGGACGAAGGCCACGACCGCCGGCACCCTGATCCGGTCGTCCGTCAGTCCGACACCGCCCTGGTAGGCCTCGAGCCGGCCCACGTGCGCCATGAGCCGGGACGCGGTGAGCGGCCCGTCCGCCACCACCGTCTCGCGCAGCGCGGTCACGGCGGCCTGTGTGATCGCGTTCACGGCGGCGGCCGACAGGGGCGGCGCGTCGTCGAGCAGCGCCCGCAGATCCGTGTCCTCGCGCGTGGACAGCAGCCCGGGCGCCCCATGGGCCCGGGCCAGGGCGAGGAACACGGAGGCGGCCCGGGCGCGCCCGGCCAGGCCGAGGGTCTCGACGAAGTCCGCCATCGCGCGGGGTGTGCCCAGCAGGATCCGCGCGAGCCGCTCCTCCGCGCCCCGCCCGGGCGCCCGGGGCCCGCCGGGGCCGTCGGTGAACCGGCACAGATACGCGGCCACGGTGCCGTCGTCCTTGGCGAGCACCTTGCGCAGCGCCCGGGCGACCATGTCCACCGCCAGGACGTTCACGCGCGCGTAGGTCGTGCTGAACTCCTGGGCGCCGTCGAGCGAGCGGGAGTAGTACGACGTCGGCGTCTGCCGGGGGCCACCGGCCTCGTGCCGGGCCTGGAAACCGGAGCGCACGGCGTGCTCCAACGCGGGCAGGTCGGGGTGCAGATGGGGAGCGTGCTCCTCCAGCCAGTCGAGGACGGCGTCCGAGAACAGGCCGGTGCCCGCCGCCAGGTCGTGCTCGGCCTCCTGGCCGTCACCGGCCGCGTACAGCACGAACTGGTCCACGTCACGGCGGTCGCGGCGGGGGAAGGGCACGACCACCGGGGGATGGTCGAGCTGGTAGCCCTCCTCGAAGGCGGCACAGGCGTCGAAGAGGAGGACCTGCTGCTCGAAGCCCGGCAGATCGTCCCGGCTCAGCGCGGCCCGCAGGTCGTCGACGCCGACGCACAGCAGGTCCCCGGTGGCCGCGTCGGGGGTGAACAGCAGCCGGCTGCCGGTGTCCTTGCCGAGGACGCCGTGGCCGCCCCAGTAGACGTACAGCAGGCGGCCCGAGACGGTGACCAGCTCGTCGACGAACACCGAGCGGATACCGCCCGCGTCGTCGACGGCCCGCCAGTCGAGGCCCGCCGCCTCGGCCTCGGCGGCGAGCCCGGCCGCGTCGGCGTCCGCCGCCGACAGCAGCAGCGTGATGTTCTCCCGGGGCACGCCGCCCGTACGCAGCCAGCGCGCGAAGCGCAGCGCGTTGCCCGCCGCGCCGGGCAGGCTCATCTCGGCGGCCTTGGGAAAGTGCTCCAGTCCGATGACGACCGCGTGGATGTCCTTCGGGTCGACCTGGTTCAGCCCAGCCATGCGCCGACGGCGTCCCATACCTCGGGGGTGGACCAGTAGGCGCTGTGCGCGAGGGGGAAGGGCTGGCCGCTGGACACCTCCACGTCGTGGGCGCGCCCCGGGAACACGTCCGCCGCCCGGTAGGCCAGCAGGTCCCACCGGTCGTAGATGTTCAGCCAGGCCGGGAAGTGTGCGGGCAGGGGCCCCGGATGCTCCGCGGCGGTGAGGGCGCCGCACTCGTAGAGGAACGGGGCCTGGGAGCCGATGGTGATCAACTGGTCGACACGGTCGAGCCGTTCGATTCCGAGCAGGTCGGCGCAGGCGACTCCGCCGAGGCTGTGGGCGAGCAGGGTGATTCGGTCGCCCGGGGTGTGCTCGACGGTCCGCCGGATCAGCTGTCTGATGCCGTCGCCGCGTGCCTGGTAGCGCACGATGTCCCCGACCTGCGCCAGGATCCCGTCGGTGAGGGAGCCACGGCGCTTCACCAACTGGCGCGTCATCGCCCGTAGAGCCGACGCCTTCATCGCCTCCGCCATCTTGCCCGTCAACCCCCGGCTCTCACCGAACAGTTCGGCACTGAGGTTGGCGAGTAGGCCGTCCCGCTCGGTTCCGCTGACGGCGTTCGCGCCGTGGTCGTGCGCCGCGCCGAGGGTGGCCGCGACGACGGCCCGGGCGACCGCGTGCCGGTGCTGATAGCCGTTGGGGTCGACCGTCGCCGCGGCGGAGCGCAGCTCCGGGGAGGCCGCCACAGTGCGCAGCGCCTCCTCGAACTCGGGCCGCAGGCCGAGCCGTTCGACCCGGCTGAGCAGATACGGCGACGGCTGGAACTCCCGGATGTCGAGGAGGAATTGCCTGGCGGGGGCGACTCCGCGCACCATCCCCGGCGTAGGGGCGCGGCGCAGCCCCAGCAGCCGTAACTCATACCCCGGATCGTCGTGGAGGACGGCCCATTCGGCGATGGACGTATCCTGTTCGCGGCCGCCGCCGGACGCCGTGTAGCCGGGGACCGAGGCACCGTGATGGGTGAACGCGGCGCCCTCGGCCGGTCCCCAGAGGCAGCCGCGGACCTCCCAGCCGGGGCGCAGTCGGCCGAGTTCCGCGCGCACGGTGGAGAACGTCGACCGGTACGACGCCTCACGCACCCCGGTGCCGTGCACGAAGACGACGGATCGCTTCACGTGCCCCCCTGTTCCCCGGGCCGCACCGCTGACGTCCCGTTCCGGCCCGGCCACGATCGTAGCGAGTCGGCGAGCGCCGCGGAGGGCGTACGGACCGTCCCGCGTGACCACCTGACTACGCTGGCTCTGCCTTCCGATCACCGAGAGAGGGGCCCGAGGACTGCCATGCCGAGCGCGGAGATCAACGGAATCCAGCTCCACTACGACGTCCGCGGCGACGGCGACCCCGTCGTCCTGGTCGCGGGCAGGGGCGCGAGCGGCCGCACCTGGCAGCTTCACCAGGTCCCCGCCCTGACGGCGGCGGGCCACCGGGTGGTCACCTTCGACAACCGGGGCATACCGCCGACCGACGAGTGCCCCGAGGGATTCACCGTCGACGACCTCGTCGCGGACACCGCCGGCCTCATCGAACACCTCGGCCTCGGCCCGTGCCGGGTCGTCGGAACCTCGATGGGGGCCTACGTCGTCCAGGAACTGATGCTGGCCCGGCCCGAGTTGGTGCACCAAGGCGTGCTGATGGCCACCCGTGGCCGTACGGACACCATGGAGGCCGCCCGCGGCGAGGCCCACCGCGCCCTGCTCGACGCGGGATTGACGCTCCCGCCCTCCTACTCGGCCTGGGTGCGGGCGCTGTTGAACCTCTCCCCGGCCACCCGGGAGGACGAACGGCGGCTGCGGGACTGGCTGGACATCTTCCAGTTCGCGCCCGAACCCACCGGGCCCGGTGCCCGTGTCCAGGCGGGCCTCGCCGTGCCCGACGGACGCCTCGCGGCCTATCGGGCGATCGATGTGCCCTGCCTGGTGATCGGCTTCACCGACGACGCCGTCCTGCCCGCGCGCCTCGGCCGCGAGGTCGCCGAGGCCATCCCCTCGGCGGTCTACCGGGAGATCGAGGACTGCGGCCACTTCGGCTATCTGGAGCGCCCGGACGCCGTGAACCGCGTCCTCCTGGACTTCTTCCGCACGGCGGCGTGACGACGCGCGTGCCGAAGGGGCTCACGCCACGACGACCCGGATCCCCGCCTCCTCGAAACGCCGCACGGCCTCCTCGTCGGCCGCCGCGTCCGTGACCAGCGTGTCCACCGCGTCGGCCGCGCAGATCCGGGCGAACGCCCGGCGCCCCAGCTTGCTGGAGTCGGCCGCGACCACGACCCGCTCGGCGCGCTCGCACAGCATGCGGTCGACCGCCGCCTCCGCCTCGTCGTGCGCGGCGGCGCCGTGCACGACGTCGAAGGCGACCACCCCGAGCACGGCCACGTCGAGCGTGATCTGCCCCAGCACCCCGTCCGCCAGGGGCCCCACCAGCTCGTACGACTGCGCGCGTGCCACCCCGCCCGTCACCACGATCTTGAACTGGGGGCGTACCGCCAGCTCGTTGGCGATGTTGAGGGCGTTGGTGACGACGGTGAGCGCCGGTGAGCCCGTGCCGAGATCGCCCCGCACGGCCAGGGCGCGGGCGACCTCGGTGGTGGTCGTGCCGCCGGTCAGGCCGACCGCCTCACCGGGTGCGATCAGCTCGGCCACCGCCTTCGCGATCCGCTGTTTCTCCGAGGCGCGGCGGGCCGTCTTGTAGCGCAGCGGCAGTTCGTAGGACACCCCGTGCACCACCGCGCCGCCCCGGGTGCGCACCAGCATCTGCTGCTCGGCGAGCTGGTCGAGGTCGCGCCGGATCGTCGCCGCCGACACCGCCAGCTCGGCGGCCGCCTCCTCGACGTCCAGCCGGCCGCGCTCCACGAGCAGCTCCAGCAGCGCCTTCCACCGGGCGTCCCGCGACATCGACGACCTCCGTTCCGCGTCCTGCGGCGACCCTATCCTCGTCCGTCCTGATGCTTGAAGTTGCGTGAAAGGCGGGCCTATCGTGCAAGAACAAGCATGACAGCTCAGGGAACGTCGAGTCCCCGCCGGGAGGGTGCGTCGTGACGTATGCCGAGGACGAGCTGAGGAGCCAGCCCGAGTGCTGGATCCGGGCCGCGACGGAGGCGCGGCGCCGGGCGCGGGAGCTGCCGGCGCCCGGCGAGCGGGTCGCGATCGTCGGATGCGGCACCTCCTTCTTCATGGCCCAGGCCGCGGCCGCCCTGCGCGAGACCTCCGGCCAGGGGGAGACGGACGCGTTCGCCGCGTCCGAGTTCCCGCACGGCCGGGCCTACGACCGGGTCGTCGCCCTCAGCCGCTCCGGCACCACCACCGAGGTGCTCGACCTGCTGACGCGCCTGCGCGGCCGCGCCCGCACCACCGCGATCACCGCCGATCCGCACACCCCCGTCATGACGGCCGCCGACGACGTCGTCGTCCTCGACCACGCCGACGAGCGCTCCGTCGTCCAGACCCGGTTCGCGACCAGCGCGCTCACCCTGCTGCGCGCCCACCTCGGCCTGCACACCGACGCCGTCGTCGCCGACGCCCGCACCGCCCTCGCGGCCGATCTGCCCGAAGGGCTCGTGGAGTGCGGGCAGTTCACCTTTCTGGGGCGCGGGTGGACGGTGGGTCTGGCGAGCGAGGCCGCGCTGAAGATGCGCGAGGCGTCCCTCGCCTGGGCCGAGGCGTACCCCGCGATGGAGTACCGGCACGGCCCCATCGCCGTCACCACCGGCGGCACGGCGACCTGGATGTTCGGGGAGGCGCCCGACGGACTGGCCGAACAGGTCGGCGCGACCGGCGGGTTGTGGATCCCCGGCACCCTGGACCCCCTCGCCGAACTGGTCCTCGCCCAACGGCTGGCCGTCACCGTCGCCGCGGCCCGCGGCCTGAACCCCGACCGCCCCCGCCACCTCACCCGCTCGGTGATCCTCGCCCCGTGATCGCCGCCTGGCACGTCCTTGCCTCCCAAGCCCCTTGTATCCGAAGGCCCTTGATCCTCCCGAGGAGCAGCCGTGCCGCTCGTCACCACCGGTGGGCTGGTCGCCCGCGCCGCCCGGGTCCGTGGGGCCGTCGCCGCGTTCAACGTCGTCACCCTGGAGCATGTCGAGGCCGTCATCGCCGGCGCCGAGTCCGTCGGAGCGCCCGTCGTCCTCCAGGTCAGCGAGAACGCCGTGAAGTACCGCTACGGCCGGGTCCTCCCGCTCGCCCGCGCCGCGGCCGCCGCGGCCGAACGGGCCGGGGTTCCCGTCGCGCTGCACCTCGACCACGTCCAGAGCGACCACCTGCTGCGCCAGGCCCCCGGCGCCGGATTCAGCTCGGTGATGTACGACGCCTCCCGGCTGCCCTATCAGGAGAACCTCGCCGCGACCCGGGCCGCCGCCGACTGGGCCCACGCCCAAGGGATGTGGATCGAGGCGGAGTTGGGTGAGATCGGCGGCAAGCCGGACGCCCACGCCCCCGGCGCCCACACCCACCCCGGGGAGGCCCGCGCCTTCGTCACCGACTCCGGGGTGGACGCCCTGGCCGTCGCCATCGGCAGCGTCCACGCGATGACCACCCGCACCGCGTCCCTCGACCACGACCTGCTGAAGCGGCTCGACGCCGTCCTGGACGTTCCCCTCGTCCTGCACGGTTCCTCGGGCGTGCCGGACGCCGAGCTGACGGCGGCGGTCGCCGGCGGCATCGCCAAGGTCAACATCGGCACCGCGCTCAACGTCGCCCTGACCCGCGCCGTCCGGGAGCACCTCGCCGCCCACCCCGAGGCGGTCGACTCCCGCAGCTATCTGAGCGTGGGACGAGAGGCGATGGCCCGCGAGGTGGCCCGCATTGCCAGGGTGCTCACCCCCGCTTGACGGCCTTGAGCACCACGAACTTCGGGTCGCCGGCGATCAGTTCGCTGTTCCCGAACAGCCGCCGCAGCTTCACGTGGTACCCCAGGTGACGGTTGCCGACCACCCACAGCTCGCCGCCCGGCCGCAGCGCCCGGCGCGCCCCGCTGAACATGCGCCACGCCGTCGCGTCCGTCGTGGCCTGGTGGGAGTGGAACGGCGGATTGTTCAGCACGAGGTCCACGCTGCCGGCCGCCACGCCCGCCAGCCCGTCCCCGACCCGGAACTCGGCGTGCCCCGGCACCCCGTTGGCCTTGTACGTCGCCTCCGCCGAGGCCACCGCCTGGAACGACTCGTCGATGAACAGCACCTCGGCCTCGGGGTTGGCCAGCGCCACCGCCGTCCCCACGACCCCGTTGCCGCACCCCAGGTCCACCACCCGCCGGTTGCCCCGCGTAGGAGGCAGATGGCCGAGGAAGAACCGGGTCCCGATGTCGAGCCGTTCGGCGCAGAACACGCCCGCGTGGTTGACGACCGGATGCCCGGACAGGTCACCCAGGCCGCCCGGAAGGTCGTAGCGATGCGGCCAGGGGTTGCCGGGGCGGGTGAGCGACGGATCCGGGGTGGTGAAGATCAGCCGTGCCTTCTGCTGTGCGAGCGAGGTGCGGGTCGGGCCGATGATCCGCTCGAACAGCTGGAGCGTCGAGGTGTGGATCTCCTTCACCATGCCGGCGCCGATCACGACCGTGCCCGCGTGCAGCGCCGGCGCCAGCCGCAGCAGCTGGTCCTCCAGGAGCGCCAGGCTCTTCGGCACCCGCACCAGCAGCACGTCGATCCGCCCGGGCGGCGGATCCTGCGTGGTCAGCAGCTGGACCGTGCCGGTCGCGACACCGGCGCGCACGAGGTTCGCGCGGGTCGCCTCCTGGCCGAGGTGGGAGTCGGTGATCTGCGTCGGCCCGTGCGCCGCGAGCGCCGTGACCAGCGCGCCCCACCGGTCGCCGAGCACCACGACCGTGCCCGACAGCGGAACGTCCTGGTCGGCCAGGTGCCGCAGCAGATAGGCGTCGGCGGCGTCCCAGGCGCGCAGCCGGTCGCGCGGATCCTCGGGGAAGCGGGCCAGGTCGAACTCGCCCCACGGCATCGTCATACGGTCGTTCATCGTGCTCAAGGCTAGCCCCTCCGCAGCTCAGGGACGGTGGGGGAGGTGCGCGAGGATGGAGTCATGGACGCCGAGCTGTTTCCCCGGGGGCGTACGGAGGTCGCGCCGGGCGCGGTGCACGTGCCCGACTGGCTGGATCCGGCGCGCCAGCGCGAGCTGCTGACCGCCTGCCGCGCCTGGGCGCGCCCACCGGCCGGACTGCGCACCGTGCGCACCCCGGGCGGCGGCACCATGACCGCCCGCCAGGTCTGCCTCGGCTGGCACTGGTACCCCTACGCCTACGCCCGCACGGTCGTCGACGGCGACGGCTCCCCGGTGAAGCCCTTCCCGGCCTGGCTCGACGATCTCGCCCGCCGCGCGGTGACCGACGCGCTCGGGCCCCGGGCGGCCGGCCAGGCGCCGTACGACATCGCGCTGATCAACTTCTACGACGGTGACGCGCGCATGGGCATGCACCGCGACGCCGACGAGTCCTGCGACGCGCCGGTCGTCTCCCTGAGCCTCGGCGACAGCTGCGTCTTCCGCTTCGGCAACACCGAGACCCGCACCCGGCCCTACACGGACGTCGAGCTGCGCAGCGGCGACCTGTTCGTCTTCGGCGGTCCCTCGCGGCTCGCCTACCACGGGGTGCCCCGGGTGCGGCCGGGCACCGCCCCGGACGGGCTGGGGCTGACCGGGCGGCTGAACATCACCCTGCGGGTCAGCGGCCTGACCGGCGGCGACGCCGTCGAGCGGATCATGGGAGACTCGCCCTCATGAGCGGCAAGGCGGACCCCCGGCCGGCGGGGGAAGGGACGACGTCGAAGACGCGGCTGGACCGGGGGCGCGGCGCGCTCGGTCCCGCGTTGGAGCTCGTGCACACCGGGCGGGCGCCCACCCGCGCCGTCCTCACCGCCGAACTCGGCGTCACCCGCGCCACGGCCGGCGCGGTCGCCGCCGAACTGGAGGCGCTCGGCCTGATCCGGGTCGACGCCCGCCCCGGCGCGGCCGCCGGTTCCCAGGGCCGGCCCTCGCACCGGCTCCAACTCGCCGACGACGGGCCCGTGGTCCTCGCCGCACAGGTCCATGCCGACGGGTACCGGGCCGCGTTGGTCGGCCTCGGCGGGCGGATCGTCGCCACCACGCCGAGCTGCGAGACCGTCGACGCCGACCCGGCCAAGGTGGTCGGCACCGTCGTCGACGCGGGCGCCGATCTGCTACGGGCCACCGGGCGCCGATGCGTCGGCGCCGGTCTCGCCGTCCCGTCCGCGGTCGCCGAACCCGAGGGCCTGGCCCTCAACCCGCTGCACCTGGCCTGGCCGGTGGGTGCGCCGGTCCGGGAGATCTTCGCCGAGCGGGTGCGCGCGGCCGGGGTGACCGGACCCGCGTTCGCCGGCAATGACGTCAATCTCGCCGCCCTCGCCGAACACCGGCACGGCGCCGGACGCGGCGCCCGCGATCTGCTGTGCGTGGCCACCGGGCACCGGGGCGTCGGCGGCGCGCTGGTGCTCGACGGGCGTCTGCACACGGGGAGTTCGGGCCTCGCCCTCGAAGTCGGACATCTCACGGTGAACCCCGAGGGCCGTCCCTGCCACTGCGGCAGCCGGGGCTGTCTCGACGTCGAGGCGGACCCGCTGGCCCTGCTCACCACGGCGGGCCGGGAGCCCGGCCCCGAGGGCTCCCTGCTCCAGCAGGCCAACCAGCTCATCCGCGAGGAGTCCGCCGACCCGGTCGTGCGCACCGCCGTCGAGGCCCTGATCGACCGGCTGGGCCTGGGCCTCGCCGGACTGGTGAACATCCTCAACCCGGACCGGATCATCCTCGGCGGACTGCACCGCACCCTGCTGGACGCGGACCCCGACCGGCTGCGGGCCGTCGTCGCCGACCGCAGCCTGTGGGGGCGCAGCGGGGGCGTGCCGATCCTGGCCTGCTCCCTCGACCACAACAGTCTCGTCGGCGCGGCGGAACTCGCCTGGCAGCCGGTCCTTGACGATCCGCTGGGGGCGCTGAGCGGCGTCTGAGCCCGGCTCAGAGGGACAGGCCGCCGTCGATCACCAGGTCGGTGCCGACGACGGAGCCCGCCTCGTCCGAGGCCAGGTAGAGCACGGCCCGCGCCACCTCGTCCGTCGACGAGACCCGCCCGAGCGGCGACTGCTCCTTCATCCGCACCGCCCGCTCCTCCTCCGTCTCACCGGGCCGCAGCGACATCGACGTGTCCGACGATCCGGGGCTCACGGCGTTGACGCGCACCCCGTCGCCGATGTGGTCCAGTGCCGCCCCACGGGTGAGCGCGGCGACGGCGGCCTTGCTCGCGCCGTAGGCGGCGAAGCCCGGCACCTGCCGGTGCGCGCCCACATTGGACGAGATGTTGACGATCGCGCCGCCGCCGGGCTGGGTGCGCATCTGCCGGATCTCGGCCCGCATGGCGAGGAAGACTCCGGTGACGTTGGTGTCCAGGACCGTCCGCCAGTCGTCCTCGTCCAGCTCCGCGACGGGCCGCCCCGCCCGCAGGACGCCCGCGTTGTTGACGGCGACGTCGAGCGAGCCGAAGCGCTCGACGGCCGCCCGCACGAGCCCGTCCACGTCCTCGGGCCGCGTCACGTCCGCCACCTGCGCGAACGCCGTGCCGCCCGCGGCCGTCACGAGTCCGACGGTCTCCTCCAGCGTCGCGCGGGTACGCCCGGCGACGACGACCCGGGCCCCCTCGGCGGCGAAGGCCAGCGCGAGGGCGCGCCCGATACCGGAGCCGGCACCGGTGACGAGGGCGGTGCGACCGGCGAAACGAGAGTTCGACATGAAGGTGATTCCCCTTCTGGGGTAGGGAGTGGCGCATTCGCATAACAGAACGGTCGGTCAAGAAAGAAGTGCCGAAAAAGCCGCCCCGGGTGGAGCGGGTCGATCAGTCGAGCAAGGCGAGCGCCTGTTCCGCCGCGTCCCGTGCTCGCGCCGGATCCGGGGACGCCTTGCCGACCACCCGCAGCCCCTGCAGCAGCACCAGCAGCATCCGGGCCAGGGCCAGCGGATCGCGATCCGCTCCCAACTCACCCTGCTCCTGGGCGCGTACGAGGGCCGAGTGCAGCAGGGTCTCCAGGTGCTCCCAGCTGAGCTCGACGCGGCGGGCGGCCGCGCCGTCGTGCGGGGAGAGTTCGGCGGCCGTGTTGGTGACGAAGCACCCCCAGGTGCGGCGCGCCCCGTCAGTGGCCTCGGCGGCGAACCGCCGCACCACCGCCCGCACGGCCGGAAGCGCGGGCCCCGGCGCGGACAACTCCCGTACGAGGCGCGGATGACGCTCCTCGCCGTAGCGGTCCAGGGTCTTGAGATAGAGCTCGTGCTTGTTGCCGAAGGTGGCGTAGATGCTGGCCCGGCCGATCCCGAGATGCTCGACGAGATCGGCCATGGAGGTGGCCTCGTAGCCGCGCCGCCAGAACAGCTCCAGCGCTGCCCGCAGGGCGCCGTCCGGATCGAACTCCTTGGTCCTGGCCATGCTCGGACGCTAAGCCATACCAGAACGATCGGTCAAGAAGCGGCGGGTGTCCGTCGAGGTCTCGGCACCAGCTCGCCGCCGCAGTTGGGACAGATGTCCCGCATCTCCTCGCCGCAGGACACGCAGAAGGTGCACTCGTAGGAGCAGATCCGCGCCGGCCCGTCGGGCGGCAGAACGGTCGTCGTGCACCGCTCGCAGCGGTCGCGCATCTCCAGGGCCATGGGGTGTCACTCCTCGGTGTCGGGTTCCGGTGGCCATGCTGCCCTGCGCGCGCCCGCCCGTCAGCGCCCCCGCGGGCCGCGGACCGACATGATCGGGCCAGGTCAGCCCCACTCCACCGCGAACGCCCTGGCCGGATTCTCCGTCATCATGCGCCCCACCAGCTCCTCACCCACCTCCCGCGCCAGCCGTGGCAGCATCCGGCGCAGCAGGTACGGCATCCCGGGGCCGCCGTCGACCGAGCGGGCGGCGGCGGTCGTGGTGTCACCGCCGAGCAGCAGCCGGTCGGCGAAACCGGCCTCGGCGAGGGCCCGTACCGCGTCCGGCATCCGCCAGTCCGTGGCGTGATGCGAGCGTGACGGACCGTCAAAGGCCAGATAACAGCCCGCCTCCGCGACCTGCCGGTGCGCCACGATGTCCGGGGAGCGGTTGAGATGGCCCAGGATCACCCGCCCCGGCGGCACACCCAACTCGCCGCACAGCAGGTCGAGTACGTCCAGCGCGCCCGTGCCCAGCTCCAGGTGGACGGCGATCGGAGCGCCCGTCGCGTGATGGGCCTCGGCCGCGGCGGTCATCGTCCAGCGGGCGTGCGCGTCCAGGGTGTGGAACCCGCCCGCGACCTTGACGAGACCCGCGCGGACGCCCGACGTGCCGATACCGTCGAGGAGTTCGGAGACGAAGACCTGGGCCAGACCGCCGCGCAGTTCCTTGAGCAACTCCGGCGCGTAGTGGGCGGCTTGGTGCAGTCCGGTCGCGCAGACCACCTGCACCCCCGTCGCCCGGGACAGCAGCGGCAGATCCGCTGCCCGCCGCCCCATCCCGTACGGCGTCCACTGCACCACGCTCGCCCCGCCCGCCGCGCGGAACGCGGCCAGCTCGGCCCGCGCCGCGGACGCGTCGTCCAGTTCCTGGGCCGGGAGCTGCGGGCTGCGCAGGAAGAGATGGTCATGGGCGTCGCACACGCCCAGCTCCGCCGGGGCCACGTCCCCGAGAACCGTCCGGACCGCGCTCACCACTGCCGGCCCCGCGGCAGGTCGCCCCGCCCGGGCGCCGACACATGCAGCACCTCGTACACGTCGCCCTCGGCTCCGGGCGGCCGCTCGTCCCACAGGGAGAAGTGGACCAGCTCCCACGCGTGGGTGTCGACGACGGCCGCCGTCAGCACCGCCCCGTCCGTCGCGGCCAACCGCCGTGTCTCCTCCGCCGCGTCGTCCATCCACGCGGCCAACTCCACGCCCTCCGGCACCGGTTGACGTCGTCGTACGGCGAACGCGGCCGGGGAGCCGGCGGACGCCCCCTCCTCGTACGCCACGCCCGTCCACTGCCGCACCCGGGGTCGCCCGAAGTCGTCGACGGGTCGCTGGAAGGCGCCGCCCCAGAGGAAGCTGTTCATGCCCTCCATGGTGTTCCAGAGGTAGAACGGCCCGTACTGGTTCACCGGCGAGCCGTGCACCCCGCGCTCGCGCAGGATGTATGTCTTGACGCCGAGACCGGACCAGTCGTCCAGCAGATGCGCGACCCGGCCGACGCGGTCGCGGATCACGCCCATGTCGTAGTCGGCGGGCAGGGTGAACTCGTACTGCATGGCGTGCATGGACGGCGACTCCCGTCAGGATGCGGTGGGTTGAGGTGCCAGGAGGGCGAGCAGTCCGCGCACTCCCGCGTCGAAGGCGGCCGGGGAGCCCGACGCGCGCGCCAGGATGTATCCGCCCTGCACGGTCGCGACGATCGTCGCGGCGATCTCCTCGCCGTCCAGGCGGGGCCCGAACTGCCCCTGCTCCTTGCCCTCTTCGACGATCGCGGCGAGCCGCCCGCGCAGCCAGTCGATGGTCTCGTCGACCGGGGCGCGCAGCGCGTCGCTGGCGATCACGTCCGGGTCCATGGTCAGCCGTCCGACGGGGCAGCCGCGCAGCACGTCCCGCTCGCGGGTGAGGTACGCCGCGATCCGGTCGTACGGCGTGCCCGGCCCGTCGAGGACCGCGCCGGCGGCCGCCCGCATCTCTTGCGCCGTCCGCCGGATCGCGGCCAGCGCCAGATCGGGCTTGCCCTTGAAGTGGTGGTACATGCTGCCCTGCCCGGCGCCCGCCCGCTCCAGGATCGCCTTGGGGCTGGTGCCCACATAGCCGCGCTCCCAGAGCAGTTCCCGGGTGGACTCGATCAGTCGCTCGGACGTGCTCATGACCACACTGTACATACTAGTAGTTACAGAAGTCGAGCCCCGCCGGAAGCAGCCCGGAACCCCCGGCGTACTCCCCGTGGAGTACGCGCACTGCCGCTGGCCGTACGACGACCCGGACCCCTCCCCGGAGCCAGTCTCGAGGCATCACCGAACGAGACGTCCAGGGAGATGAATCGACATGCTGACCCTCGCGAACTGGGACGGCGGGCCCGGCCCGTGGATCCTGTTCTTCCCGCTGATCTGGGCCGCCGTCGTCGTCGGCGCCGTCACCCTGCTGCGCCGCACCGCGTGGCGCGGCCGCCGCGGCCCCTGGGGCCCGCCCGGCGACCGCCGCCCGGCCGGCGACTCGCCGATCGACGTCCTCGGCCGCCGGTTCGCCTCCGGTGAGATAGACGAGGACGAGTACTGGCGCCGGCTGTCCGTCCTCGACGAGCAGTTCGGACGCGCGGGCAAGGGCGGTGCGGCATGACGACCGCGACCACGGCCACGTCGACACGCACGGCCGCCCGGGTCGTCGACGCCGTCAAGGTGTACGGCAGCGGCGACACCGCCGTACGGGCCCTGGACGGGGTGACCCTCGGCTTCCCGGCCGGACGGTTCACCGCGATCATGGGCCCGTCGGGCTCCGGCAAGTCCACGCTCATGCACTGCGCGGCCGGACTGGACTCCCTCACCTCGGGCACCGCCTACATCGGCGACACCGAGCTGGGCGGCCTCGACGACCGCCGGCTCACCCTGCTGCGCCGCGACCGGATCGGCTTCGTGTTCCAGGCGTTCAACCTGGTGCCCACGCTGACCGTCGCCGAGAACATCAGGCTGCCCCTGGACCTCGCGGGCGAGAGCGGCGACCCGGAGTGGATCGACGCGCTCGTCGACGTCGTCGGACTGCGCGACCGGCTGCACCACCGGCCCTCGGAGCTCTCCGGGGGCCAGCAGCAGCGCGTCGCCGTGGCCCGCGCGTTCGCCGGCCGCCCCGACGTCGTCTTCGCCGACGAGCCCACCGGCAACCTCGACTCCCGCTCCGGGGGAGAGGTGCTCGGGCTGCTCGCCCGCGCCGTACGGCGGACCGACCGCACGGTCGTCATGGTCACCCACGACCCGGTGGCCGCGGCCCACGCCGACGAGGTGGTCTTCCTGGCCGACGGGCGCCTGGTCGACCGCATGGAGGCCCCGACCGCCGAGCGCGTCCTGGACCGCATGAAAGCCTTCGAGGTGCCGTCATGACCACGACGACCGCATCCGTCCGGCTGAGCCTCACCTCGCTGCGCGCCCACAAGCGGCGGTTCGCCGGGACCTTCCTCGCCGTCTTCCTCGGGGTGGCCTTCCTGGCCGGCACCCTCGTCATGGGCGACACCCTGCGCGCGAGCTTCGACTCCATGTTCGGCGACGCCACCGCCGGCACCGACGCCGTCGTGCGCAGCGCCGACGCCATCACCGCGCCGGGCCAGAGCCAGGGCGTACGGGAGCCCGTCGAGACCTCCCTGGTCACGTGGATCGAGGACGTCCCCGGTGTCGCGGCCGCCGCCCCCGACATCCGCGGCGCCGGCCAGCTCGTCGGCAGGAACGGCAAGCCCATCGGCGGCCAGGGCCCGCCCACCCTCGCCGGGAACTGGATCACCGACGAACAGCTGAACCCGTACCGGCTCGCGGACGGCCACGCCCCGCGCGCATCCGGCGAGGTCGTCGTCAACCGCGGCGCCGCGAAGAAGGGCCACCTCCGCATCGGCGACACCACCACCCTGCGCACCCCCGACCCCGTGCGCGTCACGATCGTCGGTCTCGCGACCTTCGGCGGCGAGGACGGCATGGGCCAGGTGACGTTCACCGGCATGACCCGCGCCGACGCCGAGAAGTACCTCACCGCCCGTCCCGGCCGGGCCGCGAGCATCGCCGTGCGGGCCGACTCCGGGGTGAGCCAGCGGGAACTGGTCGACCGGCTGACTCCCGTACTGCCCAAGGGAGTCGAGGCCATCACCGGCCAGGAGTCGGCGCAGGAGAACACCGACATGGTCTCCAGTCAGTTCCTGACCCTGTTCACCACGTTCCTGCTGGTGTTCTCCGGCATCGCCCTGCTGGTCGCCACCTTCTCCATCCACAACACCTTCGCGATCGTCGTCGCTCAACGCACCCGTGAGAACGCCCTGTTGCGGGCTCTGGGCGCCTCCCGCCGCCAGGTCACCGCGGCCACCCTCGTCGAGGCGACGATCGTCGCCGTGACCGCCTGCGCCGCCGGACTCGCGGGCGGCATCGGCATCGCGGCCGGGCTCCAGGCACTGTTCCCGGCCATCGGATTTCCCTTCCCCGACGGCGCGTTGGTGATCGGCCCGCTCTCCCTGCTGCTCCCGCCGGCCGTCGGCCTCGTGGTCTGTCTCGGTTCCGCGCTGCTGCCCGCCGTACGGGCCGGGCGCACCGCCCCGCTGGCCGCGCTGCGCGAGACGGCCGTCGACACCGCCGGCGCCTCCCGGACACGCGCCGTCACCGGCGCCGGAATGATCGCCCTCGCCGTGGCCGTCACGCTCACCGGCGTCCTCGTCGCGCCGTCGCTGTGGCTGGCCGGCTTCGGCGCCCTGCTGGCCCTGGCCGCCTTCGTCGTCCTCGGCCCGGTCGCCGTCGGCGTCGCCGTACGGATCCTCGGCGGCCCCCTCGACCGGCTGCGCGGCGTCACCGGCGGGCTTGCCCGGCGCAACGCCCTGCGCAGTCCGAAGCGGACGGCCGCCACCGCCGGGGCGCTGATGATCGGCGTCGCCGTGGTCTGCCTGTTCACGGTCTTCGGCGCCTCGCTCAAGGCCACCATGGACCAGACCGTCTCCCGGTCCTTCGCGGGCGATGTCGCCGTCAGCACCCCGTCCTTCGGCGCGGGCGGCAGCGGACTGAGCCCCCGTCTGGCCCCCGCGATCGACGCGCTGCCCGAGGTCGACACGGCCGTCGGACTCGGCCGGGGTGTCGCCGAAGTCGACGGCGAGGGACGGGCGTTGACCGTCACCGACCCGGTCGCCCTGGAACGCACCTTCGACCTCGGCACCGTCGACGGCTCCCTGCGGGCCCTCGGCACCGACGGCATCGCCATCACGAGGAAGGAGGCCGAACGGCGGCACCTCACCACCGGCGACCAGGCCGAACTCGCCTTCACCGACGGCGGGAAGCAGCGGTTCACGGTCCGCGCGGTCTACGGCCGGTCCGAACTCGCCGGCGACTACGTCATCACCCGAGCCGCCTGGGCCCCCCATCGCACCCAGGACACCGACAGCCTCGTCGCCGTCTCCTTCAAGGACGGCGTGAGCGCGGCGGACGGCAAGGCGGCCGTCGAACGGGTCGCCGCGCGGTACGGCAACCCCGATGTGCAGACCCGTGGTGAGTACGCGCGGTCCTCGGCCGCCGGCATCGACATGATGCTGACCCTCGTCTACGCGCTGCTCGCCCTCGCGGTGCTCATCGCGCTCCTCGGCATCGCCAACACCCTGACGCTCGCCATCCACGAACGCACCCGGGAACTGGGGCTGTTGCGGGCGGTCGGACAGACCCGGGGACAGCTGCGGGCCATGGTGCGCTGGGAGTCCGTCCTGGTTGCCGCGTTCGGCACGGCGGGCGGGCTGGCCCTCGGCGCCTTCCTCGGCTGGGTGCTGGTGCGGGCCTCCGACGGGGCGAGCGACAGCGCCTTCGCCTTCGCGGTGCCGCCCGTGCGGCTCGCCGTGGTCGCCCTGGTGGGGGTCACGGCCGGGGCCCTCGCGGGCCTGCGCCCGGCGCGGCGCGCGGCACGCCTGGACGTCCTGCGGGCCATCGCCACCGAGTGACGCGAGGCCATCGCCATCGCGTGGGGCGAGGCCGCCGGCACCGAGTGACGCGTGCGGCGCGGCCGTCGCCACCGCGTGGGGCGGAGCCATCGCCATCGCGTGGGGCGGGCCGTGCCCGGAGGGGGTCTCACCGCCCGGTCAGCCGACAACGGCGGACCGGGCGGGAGCATGGGCCGGAGTACGGACGTCGACGTGCTCGACGTGCTCGACGTCCGGGAACCGGAGCGGGCTGCGGTCCGCGACCGCGCGGAGCGGCGGCCGAGCGGCCCGACCGCGGACCGACGGAGCGGGCAGCGTGAACCAGACGACCTTGCCGGACTCGCCGTCCGGCCGCGCGCCCCAGCTCTCGCTGACCGCGGCCACCATGGCGAGCCCGCGCCCGCGGGTGGCGAGCGCCTCGACGTCCTGGAGGCCGTTCAGGCCCTTGAGGTCGAGCTGCTTCAGACCGTTGAGGTCCCCGAGGTCCTCGACCACCGGAAGGCGGGGATCGTGGTCGTGCACGGAGACGGTGAGCCGGTCGAGCAGCAGCTCCATCTCCACGGTGCATGTCTTGTCGGGCTGGGCGTGCCGGTGGACGTTGCTCAACAGCTCCGTCACACCGAGCGCGGCCCGGTCTATCAGAGGGTCCAGATGCCAGTAGCGCAACTGCGCCGATACGATTCTGCGGACCTGGCCGATCCGCGACGGCAGGGCTTGGAGCTCCACCGCGCAGTGCCTGCTTGGGTTGCTGATCACGGCTGCGACTCCCCGACGTGAGGTCCGGAAGAACACGGAGTTCGGATCGATCCAGCGGGCGTCTGCGCCAGGCGGCCGCCTGCTGTCAAGGCCGGCGGGCTGGTTCGCAGCGTTATCGCCGGTAAACCCAGAGTGACGTGAGAACAGCGTGGCGCAGGGTACGGGGAAGCGCAACTCGCGGGCCGGCTCCGCCGGTCGCCCACGCGGGCGCCGCCACCTGCGTCAGATACCGCCGACCGCGGGTGCGGCGCTTCAGCCCTGACGTCCCGCGGCCCGTCGTACCGCCTCGATGAACCGGCGTGCCGCGGGCGGCCCCGACTCGCCCGGCGCCGGGTCGTGCTCGCCGAGGGTCAGCAGATACCGGTTGCCGTTGAGATCGGCCAGGGCCCGGTCCTCCGCGGCGAACCAGGGCCGGGAAGCGCGCACCGCCTGCACCGGGGCGCTGTCGATCTCGCTGCCGTAGCTGTTGAGCAACTGCACCCTGCCGCCGCTGATCCGGACCTGCCCGGCCCGGGTGAGCGAGCGCAGCCGTCGCCCGATCCGCACGCCCGTCGCCGTGAACTCCGGCTCCGCCATGCCTCCCCGCCCCCTTGCGCGTGGATGTGCCGGTCCGGGCTCCCGAAGGGTCGGAAACCGGCTCGTGTCGTGATCCAGTGTGCGCCCCCGTCCGGTGCAGTCTGCCCCGGCGCGGCGTCGAGCACCAGTGCGTACGAGGCCCCGGCCAGGGATGGCCGAAGCACTCGCGCGAATGCGCCCCCGGTACGCCGGGCCCTCACCCGGACGGCTCCCCAGGGCTCTCTTTGGGCCGCTCAAAGACGTGTTTATGCAGGTGGGAAGCGTGCGCAAGGGTGCTTATGATCGGAGGGCCGGCCCCGCCGGGCCGTCGTCGAAGCACAGTGTGAGGAGCCGTGCCGTGAGCACTCATCAGCGGATCCGGACCGGCGCCACCCTCGATGTGGACCACACGGATCCCGTCTACCGCGACTGGCTGAAAGAAGCCGTCCGCAAGGTCCAGGCCGATGCCAACCGCTCGGCCGACACGCACCTGCTGCGCTTCCCGCTGCCCGAGCACTGGGGCATCGACCTGTACCTCAAGGACGAGTCGACGCACCCGACCGGCAGCCTCAAGCACCGCCTCGCCCGCTCCCTCTTCCTCTACGGCCTGTGCAACGGCTGGATCCGGCCGGACCGCCCGGTGATCGAGGCGTCCAGCGGGTCCACGGCCGTCTCGGAGGCGTACTTCGCGAAGCTGATCGGCGTGCCGTTCATCGCCGTCATGCCGCGCACCACGAGCGCCGAGAAGTGCCGTCTGATCGAATTCCACGGCGGGCAGTGCCACTTCGTGGACGACTCGCGCCGGATGTACGAGGAGTCCGCCCGCCTCGCGGCGGAGACCGGCGGCCACTACATGGACCAGTTCACCTACGCGGAGCGGGCCACGGACTGGCGCGGCAACAACAACATCGCCGAATCCATCTTCCGGCAGCTGGAGTTGGAGCGGTTCCCGGAGCCCGCGTGGATCGTCGCCACCGCCGGTACCGGCGGCACCTCGGCGACCATCGCTCGCTACGTCCACTACATGCAGCACGACACCCGGATCTGTGTCGCCGACCCGGAGAACTCCTGTTTCTTCGAGGGCTGGACCACCGGCGACGCGGACGTCACCTGCGACTGCGGCTCCCGTATCGAGGGCATCGGCCGCCCCCGTATGGAGCCGAGCTTCGTGCCCGGCGCGATCGACCGGATGATGAAGGTGCCGGACGCGGCCAGCGTCGCCGCCGTACGGGCCCTGGAGCGGGCCATCGGCCGCAAGGCGGGCGGCTCGACGGGGACCGGCCTGTGGAGCGCGCTGAAGATCGTCGCGGAGATGGTGGCCGCCGGCCGCCGGGGCAGCGTGGTCACCCTGCTGTGCGACCCGGGCGACCGCTACCTCGACAAGTACTACTCCGACGACTGGCTCACCGAACAGGGCCTGGACATCGCCCCGTACACCGCCGAGATCGAGACACTCCTGGCGACCGGGGTGTGGCCGGAGTAGCCCGCGACGCGGGCGGCGGTCGGGTCGTGCGCGCTGCCGGCGTCTGCCCGGCTCAGTCGCTCAGCCTGCGGTCCAGGGCCCCGACCGCCTGGCGGAACGCCCGGGCCAGACCGGGGCGGGCTGGGCGCAGTGCCGCCCGGAACAGGGCGGTGCCGTCGGCGGCGAACGTCCACCGTACGCGCGTACCGCCCCCGGCCGGGGCGAGCAGCCACTCCTCGGCGAGCGCCCGCGCCCCCGGCGCGTTGGTGACGTCCACGCGATAGGCGTACACCTCGCGCTCCTTGGCCACGAGGATCGTCTCCTCGAACCATGTGCCGCCGCGCAGCCGCACCTCACGCCCCGCGCCGCCGTCCGTCGGCCGGGCCCGGCGGACCGCGGAGAACCACTCGGCCCAGCCGGACACGTCCTCGGCGAGCGCGCGGAAGACCGCCTCGGGCGGCGGCGAGATCTCCCGCGCGAACACCAGCCGCACGGGAGCGGCCTGGACGAAGTCGATGCCTACGGGACGCAGCCGGTGAGCCATGGACGACCCCTTCGTGCCGACGGGCGGTCGCACCAGCCTAATTGACGCTCCGTCAGATGTCTTCGGCGGCGTCGGACTCGCCCGCCACCACCAGCCGCCGCAGATGCTCGGAGATCTCCCCCCGCGCCTCCGCCGGCAGCCCCGCGTCCGTCACCAGCGTGTCGACCTGCTCCAGCGTCGCGAACGAACTCAAGCCCACCACACCCCACTTGGTGTGGTCCGCGACCACCACGACCCGCCGCGCCGAGTGCACCAGCCGCCGGTTGGTCTCGGCCTCGGCGAGATTCGGCGTGGACAGCCCGGCCTCCGCCGATATGCCGTGCACCCCGAGGAACAGCACGTCGAAGTGGAGCGCCGCGATGGCCTGGTCGGCGACCGGCCCCACCAGCGAGTCGGACGGCGTGCGCACACCGCCGGTCAGCACGACCGTCGCCGCGCCCTGCCGGGGACCCGAGGTGCGCTGCGCCACGTGGAAGACGTCGGCGACCCGCACCGAGTTGGTGACGACGGTCAGGTCCGCCACCTCCACCAGGAGGTGCGCCAGCGCGTACGTCGTCGTACCGCCCGACAGGGCGATCGCGCTGCCCGGCGCCACCAGTTCGGCGGCCGCGCGCGCGATCTCCTCCTTGGCGGTCTGCTCCAGGCCCGACTTGGCCTCGAAGCCCGGCTCGTGGGTGCTCGCCTCCACGACCGGCACCGCGCCGCCGTGCACCTTCTCCAGGACGCCCTGCCGGGCCAGCGCGTCGAGATCGCGGCGGACCGTCATGTCCGACACGCCGAGCTTGCGGGTCAGCTCGTTGACGCGGACGCCTCCGCGCCGCCGTACTTCGTCCAGGATCAGGGCGCGGCGCTGCTCCGCGAGGAGGTTCTGATTCTCACTCACGTACGCTCCGGTCCTCTCGCCTCAAGCCGATCCACTCCGTGCGAAACACCCGCGCACCTGCCGCGACGAGGACATACCCCGGTCGGGCGGGTGCGGGCGTCCCATCCTCGCACGAGGGGGCGCCGGTCGCGCCACCACCCACCGGGCGCGAGCATGTCACCTCTGTGGCTCCCGTGTCTTCTGTGGCGCCTGTGCCGGGCGGTGTCCCGGTCGTCACCCGGATCGGAGGAGATTCGGTGACAACGGGTGTGCGCCGGGCGTCCGGAGGACATCCTTGTGCCCGCACAGGACAAACCGATGGTGCGTCACGGGGGAAGTGCGAACAGTGGAACGTGTCCTCGCCGTGGGGGCCACGGGCGGCCCCACCCGGCCCGCCGGGGCCGGAGCGGCCCTCGAATTACTCGTCCACGGGGTGGGCGGAGCGACACCCGAGAAGATGCTGGGCGATCCGCGGACCGTGCGGATCACCGGCGACGGCACGGCGGCGGTGTACCGGCGCGCCGACGACGCCGAGGCGGAGACCGCCGCCGGGCGGGCTGGAGACGGCCGGCCGGACCGGCCGGTGCCCGAGGCGTACGTCTGGTCCAACCTCACCTCCGGCAACGGCACCCGCGCCCTGTGGCTGTTGCTGCTGCCGTTCATGGTGGTCAACCTCGCCCACTGGATGCGCCCCGCCTCCCGGGACCGCGTGCGGCTGATCCGCCTGTACGGCCTCCTGGTCCGCCTCACCGGGCTCACCCTCACCGTCCTGCTGGTCGCCGCCGCCTGCGAGGTCGCCCTGGACCTCACCGCCTGGCAGTGCGCGGGCACCCAGGCGTGCGCCGAGCGGCACACCTGGCTGGGCTTTCTGTCGCCCGCCGCCTCCGACGACGGCTGGTGGAGCCACCCGGGCCGCCGCCTCGCCCTCGCCGCGCTCGTGCCCACCGCCCTGACCGGCCTGCTCTGGTACCTCTCCCACCGCACCTGGCGGGCCTACGAGTCCCAGGAACCCCTCGCCCGCCCGGCCGAGCCCCCGGAGCGCACCGGGCCGACCGCGCTCAGCCGCCCCGGCTTCTGGTACGGCCGCCGCCTGGTCGCCCGGCTGCGCGCCGCGCACACCGCGGCCGGCCTGCTCACCGTCGCCGCCGCGGTCGGTTCGGCGGCCGCCCGCCAGGACCATCGCCCCGGCGGCCCCGCCGCGCTCGACCTGATCGGGCGCCTGCTGGAGATCGCCCTGACGGCCGGCGGGCTCGCCGTCGTCTGGGTGGTCTGCCGGCGCGGCCGCAGCGAACACCGGCTGGACCGCGCCCTCGACGCCCACCTGGTACGCCGTCTGCCGCTGACCGCCCTGGTCCTGCTCGCCGCGACTCTCCTGTACGCGGGCTGGCCCCGCCCGGGCTGGCACTCGACGGGCCGCCTCCCCGGCGACCCGGCGTTCGGCACCATCGCCCTGATCCAAGGCCTGCTCGTCCTCGCGCTGGGCGCGGTGGCGCATGTGTTGCATCGGGGGCCCGGGCCCGGCTCTGGGTCTGCGTCGGGTGAGGCCGACGGCGACGGCACGAGCGGCCGGGATCGTGGGCGGGTCGTCCTTCGAGGGCTCGGGGGGCCCGCGGTCGCCATGCTGGCCTGTGCCCTCGGCGGGGTGATGTCCGGCGGCGTGGCCCAGCGGATGGGCGACTGGCTCGACGGGACCAGGAGTTCCCTCGCCGGTCCGCCCGTGGTGCTGACCTGGCAGGCCTCCGTGATTCCCCTCGTCCTGGTCGTCCTGCTGGCCCTGGGCGCGCTGCTCGGCCGGCGGACCTGGCGGCTGTCCCGCGCCGAGCGTGCCGTCGTCGCCCGCGACTACGGCGTCGAGCACGGCGATCCGGGCCGCACCCGGCTCATCGCCCGCGCCCGCGCCATGGCCGGCCTCACCGACCGCGCCCCGCTCATCGTCGCCGTCACCGCCGTGAGCACTCTCCTGCTGGGCGCGGGAGCGCTGGCCGGTGCCCTGGCGAGCGGCAGGACCCCGAGCCGGGCCACCGAGGGGACGGGCCCCCTCGTCCACGGTGCCGCCCAGACCGCGCAGGCCCTCGGCTCCTGGCTGATCGGCGTCGGCTTCCTCCTCCTCGTCACCTGGGGCCGCCGCGCCTACAAGGACGCCTCCGCCCGCCGCACCATCGGCATCCTGTGGGACGTCGGCACCTTCTGGCCGCGCGCCGCCCACCCCTTCGCCCCGCCCTGCTACGCCGAGCGCGCCGTACCGGACCTGACCTGGCGGATGGCCACCTGGACGCGCGAGACCGGCGGACGCCTGGTGATCTCCGGCCATTCCCAGGGCAGCGTCCTCGCGGCGGCCGCGGCCTGGCAGCTGGAGCCCGCCGACCGGGGACGCGTCGCCCTGCTCACCTATGGCTCCCCGATCGAGCGCCTCTACGGCCGCTGGTTCCCGGCGCACTTCGGCCCGGCGGCGCTCGCCGCCCTGCACGAGGACGTCGACTGCTGGCGCAACCTCTACCGGTCCACCGACCCCATCGGCGGCCCGGTCCGGCTGCCCGGCGACTGCGGGCCCGCGGTCGACAGCGGACCCCTGAAGGACCCCCTGGCCTACGGCCGCACCGCCCGGCACCCGCTGCCCGCACCCCTCCTGGGCCACTCCGACTACCAGGCCGACCCGGCCTTCGCCCGCGAACGCGGACGACTCCTGTCCCGGCTCCACCCGGACCTGCCGCCACCCTGCGCCGAGGCGGCGAGCGGCTAGCTGCCGGAACCGCCGACCTGCCAAAGTCGCCCTACGGCAGTTCCGGCAGGTCCTCCGCGTACAGCAGGGTGAGGTCGTCCGTGCTCGGCTCGGCCAGCTGGGCGACCCGGCTCGCGTGGCGCTCCACCATCGCCTCGAAGGTCTGGCGCGCGGTGCGGCCGTTGCCGAAGGCAGGACCCTTCGGGAGCTCCGTGAAGTACTTCAGAAGGGCCTCCGGGGCGCCGGACGCCAGCCGGTACTCGTGCTCCTCCGCCTGCTGCTCCACGATGCGCAGCAGCTCCTCGGGACCGTAGTCACCGAAGGTGATGGTGCGGGAGAAGCGGGACGCCACCCCCGGGTTGACGGACAGGAAGCGCTCCATCTCGGCGGTGTAGCCCGCGACGATCACCACGACCGCGTCGCGGTGGTCCTCCATCAGCTTCACCAGCGTGTCGATGGCCTCTTTGCCGAAGTCCCGCCCGGCGTCCTCCGGCGACAGCGCGTACGCCTCGTCGATGAACAGCACGCCCCCGCGCGCCCGTTCGAACGCCTCCTGGGTGCGGATCGCGGTGGAGCCGATGTGCTCGCCGACCAGGTCGACGCGGGACACCTCGACCAGATGCCCCTTCTCCAGCACGTCGAGGGCGGCGAGGATCTCGCCGTAGAGCCGCGCGACGGTCGTCTTGCCGGTGCCGGGGGAGCCGGTGAAGACGAGGTGCCGCTTGACGGAGGCGGCCTTCAGGCCGGCCCGCTGCCGACGCCGGCCGACCTCGATCATGTCCGTCAGCGCCCGCACCTCGCGCTTGACGCTCTCCAGGCCCACCAGCGCGTCGAGCTCCCCGAGGACGTCCCCCGAGGTCCGCGCGGGCTGCTCCGGCTCGGCCGGCCGCGGTTCCGGCACCAGGGCGCGCTGCTCCGGCACTCCGCCGAGCAGGCCCGGCGAGGCGGTCGCCGTCTGCACGGCCGTCTCGGGCGCGGCGGGCGCCGGATCCCGCAGGCCCGCGCTCTCGTCGCTCGTGCAGTCCTCGACCACCGGTCCGGAGCCGGGCGCCGGGTCGGCTCCGCCGTCCGCGAACTCGTACCCGCCGCGCGCGCAGCGCTCGGTCCGGCAGCGCCTCAGCGTCGTACGGCAGCCGTCTATCACATGGAAGCCGTAGCCGCCGCTGCCCGTCACCCGGCAGTGCAGGAAGCTGCCGCGGCCGCCCGCCGAGACGTAGAACCCGGCCTCGGCGGGGGAGTCCACCGTGCACCGCTCGACGGTGGGGTCGGCGCCCTTGGTGACGATCACGCCGGTCTGGGTGCCCGACATGGTGCAGTTGTTGAGGGTGCCGCCGCTGCCGTGGTCGCGGAACCACGCGCCCGTCGCCGCGCCTCGGATGCGGCAGTCGTCGAGCTGGGCGGTCGCCCCGTCGCTCACCGACACGGCCGTGTTGCGCACCTGCGACAGGTCGCTGTCGACGACGTCGGCGCGCGAGCCGCGGTCCAGGACGAACAGCGCGTCCGGGACGTCGTGCACCCGGCAGGAGTCCAGCACGGCCGTCGCGCCGTCGCTGACCCAGACGGCCGGATAGTCGCCGGTGCTGTCGAAGATCTCGCACTGGTTGGCGTCCACGCGCGTGCCCGGGTCCCACACCGACAGGCCGTTGCGCCCGAACTGACGCACCGTCGTCCGCGTCAGCGTCAGCACCGAACGCGAGCGCAGGTCGATCGCGTTCTCCGGGATGTCGTGGATCCGGCAGTCGGCCAGCGTGAGCACCGCGTCCGTGTCGAGGGTGACGCCGTCGGAGTCGGTGCGGTGCACATCGCAGTCGGTGAGATGGGCGGCGGCCCGGCCGGTCACCTGCACCCCGCTGCCCCGCACCTCGTAGACCTCGCACCCCACGGCTTCCAGCGCGGAGTTCTCCCCGGTCGCGCTCAGCCCCGTGCCGGAGGCGTGGTGCACCCGGCAGCGCTCCAGCCGGGGGTGGGCGCCCCCGCGCACCGCGACCCCGGACTGCCCGGCCGCGACGACCTCGCACTCCTCGAACACCCCGCCGCCGCCGTCGACCACGGCGATGCCGATGCCCGCCGGGTTGTCGACCGTGCACCGCCGCACCGTCGGCCGCGCGCTGCCGCGCACCTCCACACCGGCCGCGGAGCGGGTGACGATCCGCAGGTCCAGCAGTTCGGGCGTGCCCTCCTCGACGAGCAGCGCGGGCGCGGCCGCGTCCTGCCCCTCGATGTGCAGGTCCTGGACGACGGCCGAGGCCCGCACGGTCAACGGCACGCCGTCCACGGGCGCGATGCGCACGGAGCCGGGGGAGCCCTCGGGGCCGCGCAGGGTCACCGCCCGCTGCACCACGAGGTTCTCCCGGTAGGTTCCGGGAGCGATGGTGAGGACGTCGCCGTCCGCCGCGGCCTCCAGGGCGGCGGCGAGCGATGCGTACTCACCCGTGCGGCGACGCCACCGCGATGTGCCGGTGTGCGTCACCTGGACCGTGCCCTGTGCCATGGCGCTGCTGTGCCCCCACCTCGTCGTACATGTCGGCTCGTTCGCCTTCGGGGCGCACCCCTACGGCTGACGCGCACGCAGGTCGATGCCGATGAAGCTCGGCCGGTCCACCGTAGCGTGCGCGCGGGCGGTGGGTTGACCAGAGGCGGAAGGCGGTCAGCTGCCGGTGCCGGTCCGGCCCCAGTCCGGGCCCGCCCGGTCCCATGCCTGGTCCCAACGCGCGTACCGGCGGCGGACCATGCGCCATACGACGACGCGCCGGGCCGCCTCGACCGTCCCCGCGGTCAGGAGCGCCGCACCGATCCCGGCGAGGACGGCGTGGGTGGTGGCCGTCGTGGAGTCGAGCGGGCGGGCCGCCACATGACCGCGCGGGTCGGTCCATATCAGGAAGTGGTCGCCGGGGTGCGGGGTGGAGAGGTCCGCCAGCACGGTGCCGCTGCGCGCGGAGCCGTCCGGGGCGGACCACCGGGCGAGGACCCGGCTGTGGGTGCTGCGCCCGGAACCGGTCTCGGGATCCGAGTCGAACGGGGACACCTTGGCCTTGCGCACGACCGTGGCGGTCACCTCATGGCGTGCCGCGCGCTGGTCGCGCACCGATTCCTGGAGGGCGCCCTGCGCCGCGCCGCCGACGAGACAGCCGACGAGCGGTGCGAGAAGGAGGATCAGCAGCAGGGCCGTCAGCGCGACCCATGCCTCGACCAGGTCCGTCGTACGGCGCAGCGGATTGTGCCGCCACCGCCAGAGACCGCCGATCGCCCGCACGTGTCCCGCACCCCCTTCCCGCTCCCGTGCCCTCTCATGAACGCTTCATGAGAGGCCAACGAGCAGAGGTGGTGGGAGGGTTCCCCGCCGCGCTTCCCGCCATGAGGCACGACGGCGACTTCCGGTCAGCCGACGATCTGGACCGGGTCGCCGACCCGGATCGTCCCGCGCGACAGCGGGACCAGGTTCTGCCCGAAGACCAGCTTGCCACCGATGCGGCGGTGCCGTCCCAGCGTGCGCAGGGGTTCCGCGCCCCGCTGGGCGGTCGCCTGGTCGGTCGTGGTCACCAGGCATCGCCCGCACGGCTTGGCGACCCGGAAGGGGACGTCGCCGATCGTCACCCGCGACCAGGTGTCCTCGGCCCACGCCTCGGTGCCGTCCACTACCACGTTCGGCCGGAAGCGGTTCATGGGCAGGGGGCCCTCCGTCGCGTGGTCGCCGGTCGCGATCAGGGAGTTGAGGGCGTCGAGGGAGGCGGTGGTGGTGACCAGCAGGGGATAGCCGTCGGCGAAGGAGACGGTCTCGCCGGGCAGCGCGAACTCGGGGTCCACGGGACGGCGCGTCGCGGGGTCGTCCATGTGCACCAGGCGCACGTCGTCCCCGAGATGGGCGCTGCACCAGGCATGGGCGGCGGCATCGGCGAGGACCGCGTCCACCTTGTCGCTGAAGACCTCCGCCACCACCGTGCCGACGGGCTCCGGCACCGCCACGTCCAGCGGCGCCGCTCCGGGTGCGGACAGCCGTATACCGCCGCCGGGCAGAGGCTCGGCGGCGGCAAGGGCGATGCGGGGATGCCGGCGTTGGGTGACGACCTTTCCCCCGTCGTCGATCAGGGCCCAACGCCGGTCTCCGGCCAGGCCCCAGGGCTCCACCGCGGCCTCCAGGGGTGCCACCCCCCGGAACGCCTTGACCGGATGAACGTGAATCGACAGCAACCGCGCCTCAGTCATGACGTCATCGTGCCAGGCGGCACCGACAACGCGCGATCAGAGGCTCAGTAACCGCGGTACTGCTGATTGTTGTAGGGGTCCTGGTAGGCCGCGGGGCCGGGTCGCGGGGCCGCGGGGCGCATCGCCTCGTAGCCCATGCCGGGCGCCATCGGGCGCTGCGGCTGCGGCTGGGCCTGCGGGCCCGGATAGCCGCGTGGCGCGGTGGCCTGCTGCGGGATGTACGCCGCCGGCGCGTGTTGCAGCGGAGCGGGCTGCTGCGCCTGCGGGTAACCGTAGGAGGGCTGGGAGGGGGCCGCCGGGAGGGCGGGCAGCGCCGAGGGGAGCGCGGGCAGACTGCTGCCCGTGTCGTACGCGGCGGGGACCCGGATCGGGGCGATCTGCGGGGTGCCCCGCTCGGCCACGAGCGAGTCGTAGATCGGGGTGTCCGGGAAGGAGGCGGAGGAGTAATAGCCGCCGCCATAGGTGGAGCGGGGGGAGGTCATGGCACATAAGTTAAGCCCACGATGTGCTGGTTGGGGAGACCGATAAGAGGGTTGTTTTCCGTGTCGGCTGGGGCTCGGGATCCCCAATGCGAGCGAACCCGGGAAAAAGGGGCGGCGCGCCGGGTTGAAATCGTGTAAAGGCCGAGTTCTGGGCGGGTTACCGGCGGTCCACCGTGCGTGTTCTCGCACCGCTGATGGGTGTTCGGTGCTCCTGCCCCCTAGGTTGAGTGCGTAACAACCCGACAGGTGAGGGGGCGGACATGTCCATGTCGAAGGGGTCGAACACGCCGGTGCCGACCACGGCCCTGCGCGTGGAAGTGGGCTGGCGGTCCGGACCCGGCGTGCCCGACGCCGACGCGTCGGCGCTGCTGCTGGCCGGCCGCAAGGTCCGATCCGACGCGGACTTCGTCTTCTACAACCAGCCGACGCACTCCTCCGGCGCGGTCCGCCACGAGGGCAAGCGCGACGCCGGCGGCCGGGTGACCGACACCCTGCTCGTCGACCTCGCGCGCGTGGAGGGCACGATCGAGACCGTCGTGCTGGCCGCCTCGGTCGACGGCGGGACCTTCGGCCAGGTGCCCGACCTGTACATCGAGGTGCGCGACGCGGCCCAGGGCGGCGTGGTCGCCCGGTTCGACAGCACCGGGGCGAGTGTCGAGACCGCGTTCGTGCTCGGCGAGTTCTACCGGCGCCAGGGCGCGTGGAAGTTCCGGGCTGTCGGCCAGGGCTACGACAGCGGACTCGAAGGGCTCGCCACCGACTTCGGCATCACGGTCGACGAACCCCAGCACGCCGCATCGGCCCCGCCACCCCCGCCGACCCCTGTGACCCCGCCCCGGCCCACCGCGATGACTCCGCCGCCCCCGCCCCCGCCCGCCCCGTATCCCGCGCCCCCCGTCACCGTGCCGCCGCCGACCTTCGGCGCCCCGCCGCCCCCGCCTCCGCCCGCGCCGCCCGCCACCCCCGTCCGACTCACCAAGGTCACGCTCACCAAGGCCGCCCCCTCGGTGTCCCTGGCCAAGCAGGGAGCAACCTCCGGCGCCATGCGCGTGAACCTCAACTGGGAGGTGCGCAAGCAGTTCTCGGGGTGGGGCAGCAAGCGGGGCCGGGCGGTCGCGCTCCACAACGACCTCGACCTCGACCTGTGCGCCCTGTTCGAGCTGGCCGACGGCCGCAAGGGCGTCGTACAGGCACTCGGCAACGCCTTCGGGGCGCTGCACCAACCGCCGTACATCCACCTCGACGGCGACGACCGCACCGGCGCCGTGGCCGCCGGCGAGAACCTCACGATCAATCTGGACCACCGCGCCGACTTCCGCCGCATCCTCGTCTTCGTCACCATCTACGAGGGCGCGCGCTCCTTCGCCGACCTGCACGCCACCGTCACCCTCCAGCCGCAGCACGGCGCGGCGATCGACTTCTCGCTGGACGAGTGCACCGTCCCGTCGACCGTGTGCGCGCTCGCCCTGATCACCAACCAGGGCGGCGACCTGGTCGTCCAGCGCGAGGCCCGCTACCTGGTGCCCGAGCGTGGGGTCAGCCCCCAGCGGACCGTCGACTACGCCTACGGGTGGGGCATGAACTGGACCCCCGGCCGCAAATAGCGTCAGCCCTCGTCGGTCACCGCGTCCGGACGCGCGTAGGTGCGGCCCTTCCAGGCCGCGCCCCGCCCGCGGTAGTGCTGCACCGCGGAGTCGACCGTCATCAGGAGATAGAGGAACGCGGTGAACGGCAGCAGCGGGGCGAGCCACAGCGGCTGGCGGTAGTAGCGGAGCATCGGCACGTACGTCCCCGTCATCACCAGCCACGCCAGAGCGCCGAGCACCGTCGTGGCCGGGTCGCCGAGGGCGGCCCCGGCGACCAGGGCGAGCGGCGGCACCAGGTACACCAGGGCGAGGCCCAGGACCGTACCGGCCAGCAGGAGCGGCTGGTGCCGCAGCTGGGCGTAGGCGCTGCGCGACACCATGCGCCACAGGTCGTGCAGCCGGGGGTACGGGCGCACGCTGTCCACGCCCTCGGCCAGGCCCAGCCAGATGTGGCCGCCGCCGCCCTTCACGGCCCGGGCGAGCGCCACGTCGTCGATGACGGCGTGCCGGATGGCGTCCGGGATCCGGGCCCGCTCGGCGGCCTCGGCGCGGATCAGGACACAGCCGCCCGCCGCGGCCGCCGTGCGTCCGCCCCTGCGGCCGATCCGCCGGAACGGGTACAGCTGCGCGAAGAAGTAGACGAAGGCCGGCACGACCAGCCGCTCCCACAGGCTCTCCACCCGCAGCCGCGCCATCTGCGAGACGACGTCGTAGCCGCCCCCGCGCGCGGCCGCGACCAGCGCGCGCAGACTGTCCGGCGCGTGCGCGATGTCCGCGTCCGTGAGCAGCAGGTACTCCGGCTCACGCGCGCGTGCCAGTGCGATGCCGTGGCGCACCGCCCACAGCTTGCCGGTCCAGCCGTCCGGCGGCTCGCCCGGCGAGTCCACGGTCAGCGGCAGACCGCCGTGCCGGTCCGCCAGCGCGCGGGCGAGCTCGCCGGTGCCGTCGGAGCTGCCGTCGTCGACGAGGAAGATCTCCGCCGGCCCGGGATAGTCCTGCGCCAGCAGCGACGGCAGGCTCGCGGGCAGCACCGCCGCCTCGTCGCGCGCGGGGACGACCACGCACACCCGTGGCCACGTCCCCGGCGGCTCCGCGCGCGGGGGGAGCCGGACGTCCGTGCGCCAGAAGAAGCCCTGGCAGAGCAGCAGCCACAGCCAGGCGGCGAGGGACACGGCGGCGATCCACACGAAGGCGCTCACGCGCGCAGTCTGCCCCACCCGGCCGGTCCGCAGGCGCCCATCGTCTATCGTGGCCGGGTGAAGATCGCGCTCATGGACTCCGGAATCGGGCTGCTGGCGGCCACCGCCGCGGTACGGCGCCTGCGACCCGACGCCGATCTGGTCCTCTCCCTCGACCCCGACGGCATGCCCTGGGGACCGCGTACCCCGCAGGACCTCACCGAGCGTGCCGTCGCCGTCGCCGAGGCGGCCGCCGCGCGGCGGCCCGAGGCCCTCATCGTCGGCTGCAACACCGCCACGGTGCACGCGCTGCCCGCCCTGCGCGCCCGCCTGGAGCCGGGCATCCCGGTCATCGGCACCGTCCCCGCGATCAAGCCTGCGGCGGCCGGCGGCGGCCCCGTCGCCATCTGGGCCACCCCCGCCACCACCGGCAGCCCGTACCAGCGCGGCCTCATCGAGGACTTCGCCGACGGCGTCACCGTCACCGAGGTGCCCTGCTGGGGGCTCGCGGAGGCGGTGGAGCACGCGGACCAGGCGGCCATCGACGCCGCCGTAGCCGCGGCCGCCGCGCTGACCCCCGACGACGTGACCACCGTCGTCCTCGGCTGCACCCACTACGAACTCGTCGCCGACCGCATCCGCGCCGCCGTGCACCGGCCCGGCATGCCGCCGCTGGTGCTGCACGGCTCGGCCGGTGCGGTGGCCGCGCAGGCGCTGCGCCGCATCGGCGCCCAGCCGGCCCCCGAGGCGCCCGCGTCCGGCACCGTGACGGTCCTCCTCAGCGGCCGCGAGGGAGCCCTTCCCGCGCCCGCCCTGGCCTACGCCGAGGGGCGGCTGCTGCGGACGGTGAGTCCCGCCTCGTAACCGGGAGCGAGCGCACGGACGGGCCGGAACCCCGCCCCCACACGGCACGGTGACTCTCCGCGACGCGGTACGCGCGCACCGAATCCTGAGTAACCTCATAGGCATGAGGGAGCACCCCCGCGGCGAGCAACCCCCCTACTCCGATGTCTGGACCGGTCGAGCCACCAACCGGTTCCAGTGGCTGCTGGCCCTCGCCGGGGCCGCCTTCCTGGCCCTGGGCATCGAACTCGCCGTGGACTCCGCGTGGACGTCCGGGAGCGCCGCCCTCGTGATGGCCGTCGTCGGCTGCATCGCCGCCGGGCTGCTCGTCCTCTTCGGCACCCTCGCCTTCGTGCACGTCGACCTGCGGCTCACCAAGGAGTCGCTGGAGGTGCGCTGCGGGCACATGGGGCTGCCGCGCCGCCGGATCCCGCTGGCACATGTCGCCGACGCCGACTTCGACCCGCATGTCACGCCACGCCACTGGGGCGGCTGGGGCTACCGCTGGCGCCCGGAACAGGGCACCGCCGTCGTCGTCCGGCGCGGCGAGGGCGTGGTGCTGCGGCTGTGGGACGGCCACACGTTCACGATCACGGTGGACAACGCGGAAGCCGCCGTCAGGGCCATCAGAGACCGCCTCCGCCCGACCACACCCACCACCCCGGGCGCCGCGTAACCCGAAGCCGCCGGTGCGCCGCCCCGCCGGTCGCGGCGCGCTAATTCCGCCCCGTGGGTGTCCCGTCACGCTGGCCGTCGCGGATTGCCCCAGAGCCGCCGCCCCGCCGGTCGCGGCGCACTGACTCCGCCCCGTGGGTGTCCCGTCACGCTGACCGTCGCGGATTGACCCGGAACCGCCGGTGCGCCGCCCCGCCGGTCGCGGCGCGCTGACTCCGCCCCGTTGGCGCCCCGTCACACCGGTCGCCGGGCATTGACCCGGAGCCGCCGGTGTCCCCTCACACCGGTCGCCGCGCATTGACCCGGAGCCTCCGGTGCCCCGTCACACCGGTCGCCACACATTGACCCGGAGCCGCCGGGTGCCCCCCACGCCGTTCGCGGCGCACTGACTCCGAGTCGCCGGTGCCCCGTCACACGGGTCGCCGCGCACCGACCCCGAGCCGCCGGTGCCCCACCACGCCGGGCACGCGCGTAGCGAGCCGTCGGGAGGCGATGGCTCTCATACCGTCGGCCCCTGCGGCACCCCTCTTCCCCGGCGCGCGATCGTCTCCTCCGGCACCGGGGGCGGCTCCGTCAGTGGGCGGGCGGTGGCCAGTCCCGCCAGCAGGCCCGCGCCGACCGACACGGTGGTGAAGCTCAGCGCGTTGCCGACGGCCGCGATCGCCGCCACCGCCGTCAGGGCCGCGCCCGCGGTGAGCACGATCGGTGTCGCGCGCGGCGAGCGCCACAGGGCGAACAGCATCCAGCAGAAGGCCGCCGCCAGCAGCGCGACACCCACGATCCCCTGCTCGGCGGCCGCCTGAAGGGGTGCCGAGTGCGGCTTGCCGTCCGACAGCGTGGTGTCGGCGGCCGTCGCGCTCAGTTCTCCGAAGCGCCCCGGCCCCACGCCCACGGCTGCCTGCCGACGCGCCAGGTGCGCCGCGTCGCGCCACAGGTCGACGCGATGGGGCGTCAACTGCTCCGTGAGCCACTCGCCGAGCCCGCCGGGCAGCACGCCACCGGCGACCGCCCAGGTCAGACCCGTCACCGCCGCCGCGACCAGCGTCAGCCCGATGACGCCGAGCGTCCGGTGGCGCATCCGGCCCGCGGCGAGGGAGGCCAGCAGCACGGCGGCGCAGGCGACCAGCGCGGTGGTCGAGCCCAGCAGCGCCCCCGTCACACCGGCCGCGCCGGCCAGGGAGTGCAGGGCGAGCCGCAGGGCCGGTGCGGTGGTGGCCCAGGCGGCGCAGCACGCGGCCCCGGCCGCCAGCGCCAGGACGGCGGCCGTCGCCCCGGCATGGCCGAGGGGCGCGCCGATCTGCGGTCCGGGCGCGAGCCGGGGCATGGCCACCGGCAGGACTAGCCCGGCCAGCGCCGCCGCACAGGGCGCGGCCACCGGCAGCAGCACGCCGAAGATCCGTCCGGCCGCGTAACCGGCCGCGACCGCCAGCACCGCGAGCAGCACGCCCTCAGGGCGGCCACCGTGCACGGCCGAGGTGATCAGTGGCCAGGCGGCGCAGGCCCCGAGGACCGTCACGCCGAGCGCGTCAGAAACGTTTCGTCTCTCTCCGTCCGCGTCGAGCGCGGACGCCGTCCCCGTGGACCCCACCCGTCCCCCTGCACCGGTCGCCCCCCGACCTGCCTCGGACCCCGCCGCCCGGCTGAGAACGGCCGTACGACAAGGGCTCGGGCACACCGTAACGGCTGATGGGCGGTTTGTGGATGAGTTGGACCAGGATGTGAGGGAAGCGCGGGCATCGAGAGCGGAGGGTGAGGATCCGGTGATCGGACGGTCCTGTCGATGGCGCGCCCACCCGCCGTACACTCCCGGAGTGACCGTCACCGCAACGCCCCTGGGCGAGTCCTCTGACCAGCGGGAACCGCGGAACGCGCGCGTGGCGCGCGGCGCCCGGCTCCAGCGCCTGGTCCCGGCCGCCACCGCGGCGCTCTCCGGAGTGCTCCTCTACGTCAGCTTCCCGCCGCGCACCCTGTGGTGGCTGGCGCTGCCCGCCTTCGCCGTCTTCGGCTGGGTGCTGCGCGGACGCGGTTGGAAGGCGGGATTCGGCCTCGGCTACGTCTTCGGCCTGGGCTTCCTGCTGCCGCTGCTGGTGTGGACCGGCGTCGAGGTCGGTCCCGGCCCCTGGCTCGCCCTGGTGGTCGTCGAGGCGCTCTTCGTCGGCCTGGTCGGCGCGGGCGTCGCCACCGTGTCGAAGCTGCCGGCCTGGCCGGTGTGGGCGGCCGCGCTGTGGATCGCCGGAGAGGCGGCACGCGCGCGTTTCCCCGTCCGCGGCTTCCCGTGGGGCAAGATCGCGTTCGGTCAGGCCGACGGCGTCTTCCTGCCGCTCGCGGCGGTGGGCGGCACGCCCGTGCTCGGCTTCGCGGTGGTCCTGTGCGGCTTCGGCCTCTACGAGGTCGTCCACCTGGTCCTGGACAAGCGCCACGCGCGCGAGGTGCGCCGGTCCGCGGCCGCCGTGGCCCTGCTGAGCGTGGCCGTGCCCGTGGCCGCCGCCGTGGCCGCCCGTCCGCTGGTGAGCGACAAGGCCGAGGACGGCTACGCCACCGTCGCCGTCATCCAGGGCAACGTGCCGCGGCTCGGCCTGGACTTCAACGCCCAGCGGCGCGCCGTGCTCGACTACCACGCGCGCGAGACCGAGCGCCTGGCCGCCGAGGTGAAGGCGGGCAAGGTACCGCGGCCCGACTTCGTGCTGTGGCCGGAGAACTCCTCCGACATCGACCCCTTCGCCAACGACGACGCGGCCGACGTCATCGACCACGCCGCCAAGGCGGTCGGCGCGCCGGTCTCCGTCGGCGGAGTCGTCGAGCGCGACGGCAAGCTGTACAACGAGCAGATCCTGTGGGACCCGGCCAAGGGCGCCACCCAGACCTACGACAAGCGGCAGATCCAGCCCTTCGGCGAGTACCTCCCGATGCGCTCCCTCGTCGGGGCGATCAACAAGAACTGGACCTCGATGGTCCGCCAGGACTTCAGCCGCGGCACCAAGCCGGGCGTGTTCGCCGTCGACGACACCAAGATCGGGCTCGCCACCTGCTACGAGGCCGCCTTCGACTGGGCCGTGCGCGACACCGTCACCCACGGCGCCCAGCTGATCTCCGTGCCCAGCAACAACGCCACCTTCGACCGCAGCGAGATGACCTACCAGCAGCTCGCCATGTCCCGCGTTCGCGCCGTCGAGCACAGCCGGACCGTCACCGTGCCGGTCACCAGCGGCGTCAGCGCGATCATCATGCCCGACGGGAAGATCACCCAGAAGACCGGCATGTTCGTCGCCGACCACCTGGTCCAGAAGATCCCGCTGCGCTCCACCGAGACCCCCGCCACCCGCCTCGGCATCCTGCCCGAGATCGCCCTGCTGCTCGTCGCCGCGGGCGGCCTGGGCTGGGCGATCGGCGCGGCCGTGCGCGGGCGGCGCGCCGGTGACGTGTAGCCGTACGCCCGTCGTACACCTGCGACGTCGGCCCGGCGGGAGGGGACCGGCCCACTAGGGTCGGTCCATGGCAACTCCAGAGTTCATCCGCACCCTCAGGGCCTCAGCCGGCCACCAGTTGCTCTGGCTCCCCGGAGTCACCGCCATCGTCTTCGACGACGAGGGCAGAGTGCTCCTGGGCCGCCGCTCCGACACCCGCAAGTGGTCGGTGATCGGCGGCATCCCGGAACCGGGCGAGCAGCCGGCGGTCTGTGCGGTCCGGGAGGTCCTGGAGGAGACGGCCGTGGAGTGCGTCGTCGAACGGGTGGTGCTGGTGCAGGCCCTGGACCCCGTCGCCTACGACAACGGCGACGTCTGCCAGTACATGGACATCACCTTCCGCTGCCGGGCCGTCGGCGGCGAGGCCCGCGTCAACGACGACGAGTCGCTGGAGGTGGGCTGGTTCGAGGTGGACGCGCTGCCGGACCTCAACGAGTTCGGCGTGTTCCGGATCAAGCAGGCCCTGTCCGACGCACCGACATGGTTCGACCCTATGACCTCCGGCTGAAGTATGGGTGGTGACCACATGGGAGAGGGGGAGTGGGCTGCCTAGGGTCGATCCATGACCGCGCCCCGCCCCCTTCCGGGTCCCCCTGCCTCCCCGCTCGACCTCGGCGGCCGCACCGCGCTCGTCACCGGCGCCGCCGGCGGCATCGGCCGCGCCTGCGCGCTCCGGCTCGCGGCCGCCGGGGCCAAGGTCAGAGCGGTCGACCGCGACGCCGCGGGACTGGACGCGCTCGTCGACGCCGCCACCGGCCTGCCGGGCACCGTCGAACCCCGTGTCCTGGACCTGACGGACCTGGACGCCGCCGAACTCTCCGCCGCCGGCACCGACGTCCTGGTCAACAACGCCGGACTGCAACTGGTCCGCCCCATCGAGGAGTTCCCGCCGGACGTCTTCCACACGGTCCTCACCGTGATGCTGGAGGCCCCGTTCCGGCTCATCCGCGGCGCCCTGCCCCACATGTACGGGCAGGGCTGGGGCCGGATCGTCAACATCTCCTCCGTCCACGGGCTGCGCGCCTCCGCCTACAAGGCGGCCTACGTCGCCGCCAAACACGGACTGGAGGGCCTGTCCAAGACCGCCGCCCTCGAAGGTGCCCCCCACGGCGTCACCTCCAACTGCGTGAACCCCGGCTACGTCCGCACGCCCCTGGTCGAGAAGCAGCTCGCCGACCAGGCCCGGGCGCACGGCATTCCCGAAGAGCGCGTCCTGACCGAGGTGCTGCTCCAGGACAGCGCCGTCAAGCGGCTCATCACACCGGAGGAGGTCGCCGAGGCCGTGGCCTATCTGTGCGGCCCCCACGCCTCCTTCGTGACCGGCACCTCGCTCGTCCTCGACGGCGGCTGGACCGCCCACTGAGCCGCCGCACACCATGCGATCCGGAGTTTTCCACAGGGCTGACGGGACGGCCCGGTCATGGGTGATCCTGTGAGCATGCCCCGCGATCACGTGCAGTCCGCCGAGCGCCCCACCGACGACGGTGCGGCGCTCCCCGGCGGTACCGAGGCGCCGTTCCTGGAGCTGCTGGCCCGCGGCGCGGCCCCCGACGCCTACGAGCAGCCGGTGCTGCGCGCCCGCGCCGAGGGCCTCGCCCCCGAGCGGATCGCCGCGCTGGAACACGCCAAGCTACTCGCGCTGCGCGTGCGTGCCGAGCTGGAGGGCCGGCGCCGGCGGGAGGCCGAGCTGTCGGCGCTCTTCGAGACCGCCCACGACCTCGCGGGCCTGCGGGACGTCGACGCCGTCCTCCAGGCGATCGTGCAGCGCGCCCGTTCCCTGCTGGGCACCGACGTCGCCTACCTCAGCCTGAACGACCCGGCGCGCGGCGACACGTACATGCGCGTGACCGAGGGCTCCGTCGCCGCCCGCTTCCAGCAGCTGCGCCTCGGCATGGGGGAGGGGCTCGGTGGCCTCGTCGCCCAGACGGCCAGCCCGTACGTCACCGACGACTACTTCAGCGACGACCGCTTCCGCCACACCGCCGCGATCGACGCCGGCGTGCGCGACGAGGGCCTGGTCGCGATCCTCGGCGTCCCCCTGATGCTCGGGCCGAGCGTGATCGGGGTGCTGTTCGCCGCCGACCGGCGCGCCCGGGTGTTCGAGCGGGAGCAGATCGCGCTGCTCGGCTCCTTCGCCGCACTCGCCGCGGCCGCCATCGACACCGCCAACCTGCTCACCGAGACCCGCTCCGCCCTCGCCGACCTGGAGCGCGCCAACGAGATCATCAAGGACCGCAGCGGCGTCATCGAGCGCGCCTCCGACGTCCACGACCGGCTCGCGGAACTCGTCCTGCGCGGCGGCGGGGTGCACGACGTGGCCGCGGCCGTCGCCGAAGTCCTCGACGGCACCGTCGAGTTCACCGAGGCGGCCACCGTACCGGCCGACGCCCTGGAGGCATCCCGCGCCGAGGGCCACGCCGTGCGCCACGAGGACGACTGGATCGCCGCGGTCGCCGCCGGCGGCGAACTGCTCGGCGCCCTGGTGCTGCGCGGCCACCCCGGCCTCGATCCGGTCGACCAGCGCACCCTGGAGCGGGCCGCCATGGTCACCTCGCTGCTCCTGCTGGCCCGCCGCTCCGCCGCCGAGGCCGAACAGCGCGTGCGCGGCGAACTCCTGGACGACCTCCTCGACGCCCGCGACCGCGACCCCCGCCTGCTGCGCGAGCGCGCCGCCCGGCTGCACGCCGACCTCGACGCCACGCACGTCGTGCTGGCCGCCCGTCTCGACGCCACCGCCGCCGACGCCGACCAGGAGGCGGAGACCCGCCGCCGGCTGTGGGCCGCCGCCTTCCACCTCGCCGCGACCCGGCACGGGCTGGCCGCCGCGCGGGACGGCGGCACGGTCCTGTTGCTGCCCCTCGGCCGCGGCGACACCGCCACCGGCCTCGCCCGCCGCACCGCCCGCGACCTGGGCACCGCCGTCCACGAGCCGGTCACCGTCGGGGCGTCGGCCCCCGTCGACCGGCCCGCCGCGAGACCGGAGGCGGTGGTCGCCGCGTACGAGGAGGGCCGCCGCTGCCTCGACGCGCTACGCCTGCTCGGCCGCTCCGGGGACGGCGCGGCGGCGGAGGACTTCGGGTTCCTCGGGCTGCTGCTGGCCGGCGACCGGGACGTCGCGGGCTTCGTCGACCGGACCATCGGCCAGGTCGTCACCTACGACGAACGACGCGGCACCGACCTGCTGCGCACCCTCGACGCCTATTTCGCCTGCGGCATGAGCCCGGCCCGCACCAAGGACGAACTGCACGTCCACGTCAACACCGTCGCCCAGCGACTGGAGCGGATCGGCCGCCTCCTCGGCGACGACTGGCACAGCCCGGCCCGCGCCCTGGAGATCCAACTCGCCCTGCGTCTGCACCGGTTGGCGGCTCCGGCACGGCACTGACCCCGTACGCGCGAGGCGTACGGGGTCGCGGTGGCGGGGTGTCAGACGGTGTGCGCGTCCGCTCCGGCCGGGGCCGGCGTGGGGGCGGCGTCCGCCGAGGGCTCGATGGCGGCGAGGTCGCGGTGCCGGGTCTCCTTCGCCAGACCGACGGCCAGGAGGGTGAGCAGCGCGGCGGCGATGACGTAGAGGGCGATCGGTGTGGAGCTGTCGTAGTCGTCCAGCAGGGCGGTGGCGATCAGCGGGGCGGGCGCGCCGGCGGCGACCGAGGCGAACTGGGCGCCCATGGACGCGCCGGAGTAGCGCATCCGCGTGCCGAACATCTCGGAGAAGAAGGCGGCCTGCGGCGCGTACATCGCCCCGTGCAGGACCAGGCCGACGGTCACGGCGAGGACGAGATTGCCGAAGCTGCCGGTGTCGATGAGCGCGAAGAAGGGGAACATCCACAGCCCGACCCCGGCCGCGCCGACGAGATAGACGGGCCGCCGACCCACCCGGTCCGACAGGGCGCCCCAGGCGGGGATGACCGCGAAGTGCACGGCCGAGGCGATGAGCACCGCGTTGAGCGCGGTCTGCTTGGAGACGTCGGCCGCCGTGGTGGCGTAGACGAGGATGAACGCGGTGATGACGTAGTAGGAGATGTTCTCCGCCATGCGCGCGCCCATCGCGACGAGGACGTCCCGCCAGTGGTGGCGCAGCACGGCGACGATCGGCAGCTTCTCGACGGCGTCGGCGTCGGCCGCCTTGCGGGCCTCCGCGGCGCGCAACGCCTGCTGGAACACGGGCGATTCATCGACGGACAGACGAATCCACAGACCGACCATCACCAGCACCCCGGAGAGCAGGAACGGCACCCGCCAGCCCCAGGTGTCGAACGAGTGGTCCGAGAGCACGGCGGTGAGCAGCGACAGCACACCGGTGGCCAGCAGCTGACCCGCCGGAGCGCCGGTCTGCGGCCAGGAGGCCCAGAATCCGCGCCGGCGCGCGTCCCCGTGCTCGGACACCAGCAGGACGGCCCCGCCCCACTCGCCGCCGAGCGCGAAGCCCTGCACGAGCCGCAGCAGCGTAAGCAGCACGGGGGCGGCGGAGCCGACGGTGGCGTGCGTCGGCAGCAGCCCGATCGCGAAGGTCGCCCCGCCCATCAGCAGCAGGCTCAGCACCAGCAGCTTCTTCCGGCCGAGCCGGTCTCCGTAGTGCCCGAAGACCATCGCGCCGATGGGGCGGGCCGCGAATCCGACGGCGTACGTCAGGAAGGAGAGCAGCGTGCCGACGAGCGGGTCGGAGTCGGGGAAGAACAGCTTGTTGAACACGAGTGCGGCGGCGGAGCCGTAGAGGAAGAAGTCGTACCACTCGATGGTCGTGCCGATGAGGCTGGCGGCGACGATGCGCTGGAGACTGGCGGGCGTTGGGGGAGCGGTTGCTGCGGAGGCCATGTGCGCCACTTCCTCGTGTGCGGTGGGGACGGGTACGTGTCGGCACACCGTAGAAACAGCCAGGTCAGGGGCACATGTGGTGGGCCACCATAGTTCGGGGCGTGGCTATGCGTGCAGCCACCATGCCGGGTGCGCGGTGGGACCTACGCTTTGTGGGTCACCCAGAGCAGTTCCGCCGGCCAGCGGTGTGCCCAGTCCGGTGGGTCGGTTTCGTTGTAGCCGTTGGGGGTTCCGGGTTCGGGCCGCGGCTCGATGAGGTCGTCGATGACGAGGCCCGCGCCGCGCAGGACCCTGACCCACTCGCCGTAGGTGAGCTGATAGCTGATCGCGCCGTCGTCTTCGGCGATGGCGTTCAGCCCGAAGTAGTCCTTCTGCAGCGTCGTGGTCACGCGGCGGGCCGCTTCGTCGTAGCAGGCCTCGAACCAGGGGCTGGCGACGTTGAAGACCAGGCGCCCGCCCCGGCTCAAGACGCGGGCGGCCTCCGGGACGGCCAGGTGCGGGGGCGCCCAGCTGAGCCCGCCGAAGTCGCAGAACACCAGGTCGAAGCTGCCGGCGGCGAAGGGGAGTTGTTCGGCGGCGCCTTGCACCAGTGGGTAGCGGGCCGTTCCCATCGCGCGGGCCGCTGCGGCGAGTTGGGCTTCGGACAGGTCGATCCCGACCACGGTGGCGCCCTCGGCGGCGAGCGCCCTGGACCACTGGCCGGCCCCGCAGCCGAGTTCGAGGACGCGCCTGCCGGCGACGTCGCCCAGGGCGTGCAGGTGCGCGTCGGGGATGGAGTACATGCCCCACAGGCGGGGTGCGGCGCCGATGTGCGGGTCGTGCCTGTGCTGGTAGGCGCCACTGATCTGGTTCCAGAGCCGCCGGTTGGCGGGGATGCTGTCCATGCGCCGACCCCAGCACTGTCTGCCGGGGAAGGTCAAACAGCGAACTTCAGGCGCTCCTGTTCCCGCAGGAGCCGCCACGGTGAAACCTCATCCCCGCACTGCTGTCTGCCCCTGACATGAGGGCGCCCGGTTTCAGTCTGCGAATGTTTTCGGCCTGCGGCTCTTGCGAGAGGTATTGACGCCGGTCAGGGGTTCCCTATGATCCGGTTGCTCGACACTTCGACCTGTGTTCGGTATCGCGAACGAATAAGTCCCGCACGGCATCGACAGGATGACGAGGTATCCATGCGTAGAAGACGTTCCAGCCGCAGACATCTGTCCGGGGTGCTCGCCGCCGCGCTCGCGGCCCTGGTGTCGTTGGCGGCGCTGCTCGTCGCCACTCCGGCTCAGGCGGCCAGCAGCGGCGCCTTGCGCGGTACTGGTTCCGGCCGCTGTCTCGATGTGCCGGGCGCCAGCCAGACCGACGGCACGTTCCTGCAGATCTGGGACTGTACGGGCGCCGCCAACCAGCAGTGGACGCTGACGGACAGCAATCTGCTGACCGTGTACGGCAACAAGTGCCTGGACGTCCCGGGTCATGCCACCGCGGCCGGCACCAAGGTGGAGATCTGGGCCTGCCACGGCGGTGCGAACCAGCAGTGGCGGGTGAACTCCGACGGCACGATCGTCGGCGTGGAGTCCGGGTTGTGCCTGGACGTCTCGGGCGGCGCCACGGCCAACGGCACGGCGGTGCAGCTCTGGAACTGCACCGGCGGCAGCAACCAGAAGTGGTCCGGCCTGTCCGGGACGCCCAACTCGTGTTCTCTTCCGTCGACGTACCGGTGGAGCTCGACGGGTCCGCTGGCGCAGCCGGCGAACGGCTGGGTCTCGCTGAAGGACTTCACCAACGTGGTCTACAACGGCAAGCACCTGGTCTACGGCTCGACCGTCAACCAATCCGGGTCGTACGGCTCGATGGGCTTCGCGCCCTTCACGAACTGGTCCGACATGGCGTCGGCCGGCCAGATCGGGATGAACCAGGGCACGGTCGCGCCCACCCTGATCTACTTCGCGCCCAAGAACATCTGGGTACTGGCGTCCCAGTGGGGTCAGTGGCCCTTCTTCTACCGCACCTCCACCGATCCCACCAACCCCAACAGCTGGTCCGCTCCGCAGGCGCTGTTCACCGGCAGTCTCCCGGGCGGTGCCGCCCCGATCGACCAGACGCTGATCGCCGACGGCCAGAACATGTACCTGTTCTTCGCCGGTGACAACGGCAGCATCTACCGGGCGAGCATGCCGATCGGGAACTTCCCGGGCAACTTCGGCTCGTCGTACACGACCGTCATGAGCGACACGGTCAAGAACCTGTTCGAGGCGCCCGAGGTCTACAAGGTCCAGGGACAGAACCAGTACCTGATGATCGTCGAGGCACGCGGTGCGAGCGAGCAGCGCTTCTTCCGCTCCTTCACGGCCACCAGCCTGAGCGGTTCATGGACCCCGCAGGCCGCCACCGAGTCCAACCCCTTCGCCGGCAAGGCCAACAGCGGCGCCACCTGGACCAACGACATCAGCCACGGCGACCTGGTCCGCACCAACCCCGACCAGACCAAGACCATCGACCCCTGCAACCTGCAACTCCTCTACCAGGGGCTGTCCCCCAACACCCCGCCGGGCACCGATTACAACCTGCTGCCGTGGCGGCCGGGCCTGCTCACCCTGCAGCGCTGACCGCCTGATCGACCCACCGACCGAGGAACCCCGGCCGCGCGTCGGCCGGGGTTCCTCAGGCCATCTGCTGGACAGAATCGTGCCGCAGTTGCTGAAGTGGCCGCCATGTCCATGCTCCACGCCGAGGCCGAGCGGCGCGTCACCACGCTCGAGCTGTTCTTCGATCTCGTCTTCGTGTTCACGATCACGCAGCTGACCGTGATGCTCGCGGACGATCTGTCCCTGGCCACCGCGGGCCGCGTGGCGCTGATCTTCATCGTGCTGTTCTGGATGTACGGCGCGTACGCGTACCTCACCAACCAGGTGCCGCCGGACCGTACGTCCAGGAGGCTGCTGCTCCTGCTCGGCATGGCCGGGTTCCTGATGTGCGCCCTGGCCATCCCGCGGACCTTCACCGACACCAGGGCCGGCGTCGCCTTCGGCCTGGGCTTCCTCCTGGTGGTCCTGGTCCACAGCGCCCTCTACACCCGCAGTCATGGACGGGACGTCATCTGGTACGCCATACCCAACTCCGTGGCGGCCCTGCTCGTCACCGCGGCCGGCCCGGCCCGGGGAGCCGCCGCCGACGGTCTGTGGGTGCTGGCCCTGGTGGTGCAGTTCGTGACTCCGTACATCGCCCAGTTCGGGCCCGCCCGCCGCGACGGTCGCACCGCGGACGAACTGCGCAGCCAGCTCGGCGGGCTCGACCCGGCGCACTTCATCGAGCGTCATGGGCTGCTGCTCATCATCGCGTTCGGTGAGTCGGTCATCGCCATCGGCATCGGGGTCGGCGATCTGCGGCTGTCGGCCGGGATGGTGGCCGGCACGTTCCTGGCCCTGGCGCTGGTCGCGGCCCTGTGGTGGACCTACTTCGTCCACGACGAAGGCGCCGCCGAGGAGGCCTTCCGCGACACGGCCGTACCGCGGCGTTTCCGGCTGGCGATGAACGCCTTCTACTACGCCTTCCTGCCGATGCTGCTGGGTATCGCCTGTCTGGCCGCGGGGGTCAAGAAGACGCTCGCGCACCTCGGCGATCCGCTGCACACCGCTCCGGCCGTCGCCCTGGCGGGCGGCGTGGGCCTGTTTCTCGTCGGCGAGCTCGCCTTCCGCTGCGCCCTGCGCCTGGCCTGGCCGACGTATCGGGCGGTGGCGGTGCCGCTGGTCCTGGCCACCGTCCCCCTGGGTCACCGCCTGTCAGGAATCGCCGAACTCGCCGCTCTGGTAGCCGTGTTGGTGGCGATGCTGCTGGCCGAGTACCGCTGGACCCCGGCGTCCGACGAGATCGGCCCGCCCCCATCGGACCGCCGGCCGCAGGAGCAGGAGTCCGCCCACTGACGAAGGCGTCGGTCAACAACCGCCCCTCGTCGGTGTGATCGGGGTCACTTCTTGGTGTTCTTGGCACGGGGGTTCCTCCCGTGTCACGATTTCCGCACGCCTTCCCTGCCCGAAAACAGTGCGCGGCGCCAACCGGCCCCCTCTTCGGAGCAGTTGAAGTCCCTTCCTTTGAAGGACAGGCGCCCATCGCCTGAAGGACAGGCGCACCTCGCCGGCGGCACGCTCCGACCGGCCGTCACCGCGCAATCCCCCCTGAAGCACCCGTCATCGAACTCCAGATGGCGGGCGAATCGACCTGCCATCAGTGCGACGCCCCACTGCCCAAGCTGCCGAGACTCTGAGGAAGTGGATCCCAGATATGCCGAGGCTATGCAAGCCGGCGATGAACGCGCCCGAGCACGTCATCACCGTGGAAGAGACTCTGGAATTCGCCGCGAGAGCCCATGCCGGCAAGCCGCAACTCGCCCTGGCGCTCCGGCTGATCCGGAACACCGGGGTCAAGAAGCGGCACATCGTCCAGCCCATAGAGAAGACGCTCCACCATCCCGGCTTGCAGGAGCGCAACCGCATCTACGAGGTCGAGTCCAAGAAACGCACCCCCCAGGTCATCGAACAGGCCCTGGCCAACGCCGAACTGAAAGCCCGTGACATCGACGCGATCATCTACGTGTCGTGCACGGGCTTTCTGATGCCGTCGCTGACCGCCTGGCTGATCAACACCATGGGCTTCCGCTCCGACACCCGCCAGATACCCATCGCCCAGCTCGGCTGCGCGGCCGGCGGAGCGGCCATCAACCGCGCCCACGACTTCTGCACCGCCCACCCCGGCAGCAACGTCCTGATCGTCTCCTGCGAACTGTGCTCGCTCTGCTACCAGCCCGACGCCGACGACATCGGCTCACTGCTCTCCGACGGCCTGTTCGGCGACGCGGTCGCCGCCGCCGTCGTACGGGGCGAGGGGGGCGTCGGCATCGACCTGGAGCGCAACGCCTCCTACCTCATCCCCGGCACCGAGGACTGGATCTCCTACGCCGTCAAGGACACCGGCTTCCACTTCCAGCTGGACCGCCGCGTGCCCGGCACCATGGAGCCGCTCGCCCCGGTCCTGCGCGAACTGGCCAAGGACCACAGCTGGGACGTCGGCAAGCTCGACTTCTACATCATCCACGCCGGCGGCCCCCGCATCCTCGACGACCTCGCGAAGTTCCTGGAGGTCGACCGCGAGGTGTTCCGGCACAGCTGGGCGACCCTGCACGAGTACGGCAACATCGCCAGCGCCGTCGTACTCGAAGCCGCCCGCAGGATGTTCGAGGAGGACGACCTCGCGCCCGGCGCGACCGGTGTGATCGCGGGTTTCGGTCCCGGCATCACCGCGGAGATGGCGCTCGGCACCTGGGCGGCCGACGGCGTCCCGCAGACCTTCGCCTGAACGCCCGCGCGAACAAAGGAAGCGGAGCAGATGACCGACCTGATCATCCCGGCCGGTGCCGGGCGCAAGCTGATCACCCCGGCACAGGAGGTGACCTTCAAGGCCACCCAGGAGATGGGCTCCTCCGTATCGATCTTCGAGGTGATCGTGCCGCCCGGATTCGACGTCGGGGCGCATGTCCACGCCCGCTCCCAGGAGTTCTTCTACGTCCTGGAGGGTGAGCTGGACCTGCTGTGCTTCGAGCCGACCGAACGCACACCGGACACCTGGCACCACTGGGAGTCCCCCAAGGGCGACCGCGTCGTCCGCGCCGGCGAGGGCAGCTGCATGTTCGTACCCTCCGGCACCCCGCACGCGTTCCGCAACGCCACGGACAAGCCGGTGAAGATGCTCTTCCAGAGCTACCCCTCGCCCGACCACGAGGCCTACTTCGAGGAGATCGCCGAGATCTGGTCCCGCGGCGGCGCGGTCGACCCCGCCGCCGTGGCCGAGATGCGGCAGCGGTACGACGTCGGCCAGCTCACCCCGCTGCGCTTCGAGCCGCCGTCGAGCGCCGCGGCCCCCAGCCAGGACACGCACCCGCAGCGGAACGAGAGGTGACCGCGATGGAACCGATACCCCTGGTCCACGCGAGCCTGGGAGAGCGCGAACTGGCCGCCGTCGCCGAGGTGTTCGCCTCCGGCTGGCCGGCCGGGCAGGGCCCGAGGGGCAAGGCGCTGGAGGCTCAGCTGGCCGAGAAGTACGGCGTCGGCGACGCCGTCGCGGTCAGCAACTGCGGCGCCGCCCTGCACCTGGCCATGCTCGCCCTCGGCGTGAAGCCGGGCGACGAGGTCATCGTCGCCGACTACGGCTTCCCCGCGCCCGCGCAGGCCGCGCTCTACGTCGGCGCCACCCCGGTCTTCGCCGACGTACGCCCCGACACCTACACCATCGACCCGCGGGCGGTCGCCGACCTGGTCACCCCCCGCACCGTCGGGATCGTCGCCGTCGACACCGTCGGTATGCCCGCCGACTACACGGAACTCCAGGCGATCGCCGACCGCCACGGCCTGTTCGTCGTCGAGGACGCCGCCTGCGCCGTCGGCGCCACGTACCAGGGCCGCCAGGCCGGCGCGCTCACCGAGCTGGGCTGTCTCTCCTTCCACGGGCGCAAGGGCGCCTCCAGCGGAGAGGGCGGCGCGCTGCTCGCCCGCGACCCGGAGATCGGCAAGGACGTGCGGCTGCGCTCCTCCTTCGGCATCGGCAGCATCTTCGACATGGGCAACGTCGTCGGCCTGCCCATCCCGACGTTCACCGAGGTCGGCTACAACTTCAAGCTGTCCGACATCGCCGCGGCGATCCTCCAGGTGCAGCTGGGCCGGATCGACGAACTGCTGGCGCGGCGCGACGCCGTCGCCGCGCAGTACGGCGAACTCCTCGCCGACGAGGAGCTGTTGACGCTGCCGACCGTGCCGGCGGACCGCACCCACGCCTGGCAGACCTACATGGTGACGCTGGACGCGAGCGTCGACCGCGCCGCCGTCGCCGCCGAACTGCGCGGCCAGGGCATCGGCTGCGCACACGGCACGTTCGCCGGCCATGTGCAGCCCGTGTTCGAGTCGAAGCAGACGTGCCCGGTCTCGGCGGATCTCTTCCAACGGCAGCTCTCCGTACCGATGCACGCGGAACTCGGCGCTGACCAGGTCGAACGGGTCGTGGCCGCCCTGCGCCGCGCGGTGCGGGCCCACGCGTCCGCCACACGGCTCATCGGAGGGGCAGCATGACGACCAACCAGCCGTCACCGGACGGCGTGCTGCGGCTGATCAACGGCTACTGGGCCACCGGCGTCCTGGCGGCAGCGGCCACCCACTCGCTCTTCACCCACCTGGAGAACGGGGCGGGCACGGCCGCGGAGCTGGCCGAGCGCGCCGGGATCGCCGAGCGCGGCGCCCAAGCCCTCCTCGACGGTCTCGTCAGCGTGGGCCTGGTCGAGCAGCACGAGGGCCGGTACCGCAACACGCCCGAGGCGTCCGCCTACCTGGTCGACGACACGCCCACCTCGCTGAGCAGCTTCGCGAAGCTGAAGCTGAAGCACATGGCCGGCCTGGCCGCCCTGCCGGACGTGGTCCGGGCCGGCGGACCGATCCGGGACGCGACGACCGAGGTGGCCGACAACCCGCACTGGGAGGAGATCGTCCCGGCCATCGCCGCGCAGTCGGTGCCCGCCGCCACGATCGCCGCCGAGGTGCTCGGGCTGGCCGACGCCGGGGCGGTCTCCGTCCTCGACGTGGGCGGCGGTTCGGGCGTCTACTCGGGCATCTGGCTGGAGGCCAACCCGGCCGCCCGCGCCACCCAGCTCGACTGGGAGCCGATCAACGCGATCGCCCGCCGGCTGCTGGCCGAGCGCGGCGTGGCCGACCGGTTCACCACGATCGACGGTGACTTCCACACCACGGACTTCGGTACCGCCCGCTACGACATCGCGCTCTACTCCCACATCGCCCACCAGGAGGGGCCCGAGGACAACGTCGCGGTCTTCTCCCGCCTGCGCGACGCGCTCAAGCCCGGCGGTGCCCTGGTGATCTGCGACTACGTCGTCGACGACGACCGCGGTGGTCCCGCCCTGCCGCTGATGTTCGCTCTGGAAATGCTGCTCAAGAGCAAGCAGGGCGGCACCTGGCGGCGGTCCGACTACCACACCTGGCTCGTCAAGGCCGGCTTCACCAGCGTCTCGTTCCACTCCGCGCCGCCCGCCACCCTGGTCATCGCCCGGTAACCGCCCGCCACACGTGCCCGGTACCCGCATCGAGCCGGTGACAGCCCGAACGTCCGTCGATCACCGCAAAGGAGCAGCCCGATGAAGGGCTCTGTGGCCTATCAATCGATACAGAAACGCGGTCTGCACATCGGCCTGCTGCCGGCCATGGCCGCGGCCGTCAACCCGGCGACGCCGATCACCCTCGACCACGACCTGGACGTCCTTCCCGAGGTGGGCCGGCATCTGACGGTGTCCCGGCTCGCCGAGGTGGTCGACGACCTGGCGGCCCGGCTGTGGGCCGCCGGGGTCCGGCCCGACCAGCACATCGTCCTGCACAAGCGGCCGAACGCCGATGTGTGGGTGCTGGCCTGCGCCGCGTCCCGGATCGGCGCGGTGCCCGTGCTGCTCTCGCCCAGCCTGGACGCGATCACGGTCGGCGCCCTGCTGAAGCGGGTCGACCGGCCGAACCTGCTCGCCGACGAGCACAAGCTCGACGTGCTGGCCGAGCTGCCCCTGGCCGATCTGACCCGGCAGGTGCTCCTCGTGTCCGGGGAGCGGCCCGGAGCCGTGTCGCTGGGCGCGCTCGCCGGGGCGCCGCGGGTCAGCCCCGTGGTGCGGCCCATCGACGAGGCCGCCGTGATCACCCACACCTCCGGCACCACCGGGATACCCAAGCTGGTCGTGCACACGCCCCGCACCCAGGGGCTGCGGCTCAAGCCGCAGTGGCGGCTGCTCTCCCTCATGCGGCAACGGGAGAGGGTCGCCATCCACATCCCGTTCGTGCACTCCCGCAATGTCGCGGCGATGGCCCTGGCCCTCCTGAAGGAGATGCCGGTGCTGCTCATGAACGAGTCGGACACCGACACGGTCGCCGAGCAGTTCCTGGAGAACCGGCCCGGCCTCGTCGAGGCGCTGCCCAACTCGCTGATGGCGTGGGAGGGTCTGGCCGACGATCCGCGCAAGCCGTTCGCCTCGGTCAAGTACTTCAGCAGCACCTTCGACGCCATCCACCCCCGCACCATGAGCCGGCTGCTCAAGTCGTCCGAGCGCAGGGGTGCCCTGTTCTTCCAGATCTACGGGCAGAGCGAGGTCGGACCCGCCGTCGGCCGCGCCTACTTCCGCCACTCCGCCCACAAGGCCAACGGCCGCTGCGTCGGCTGGCAGATGCCCCTGGGCTCGGCGAAGGTACGCGTCGTCAGCCGCGACGGCCGGCGCCCCACGGAACAGAACCCCGGCCGCATCCAGGTCGCCTGGCCCGCGCTGGCCAAGACGTACTTCGGCGAGCAGGAGCGGTACGACAGCAACCGGGACGGCGACTGGTGGAACACCGGGGACGTCGGCTACTTCACCCGGTTCGGCTGCCTGCACATGCTCGACCGCGAGGTCGACATGATCCCCGGGGTCCGCAGCTCCCTGGAGGTCGAGGACCTGGTCCTCGCCGCACTGCCGGAACTCAGCGAGCTGGTCGTGGTCCACGGCCCCGACTCCGAGGCGGTCCCGGTGGTGTGCACCCACGGCGACCGACCGCTGGACCCGGACCGCTGGCGTACGGCCGTCGCCGGCTTCCCCCAGCTGGCCGACCCGGTCCACATCCCCGAGGCCGAACTGCCGCGCACCGGCACCCTCAAGGTGCAGCGCCTCGCGCTGGCCGACCGGCTCAAGGACAGGTTCGACGGCCGGGCCTGACCCGCGCCGCCCCGGCTCTGACAGGGGTGGAAAACCATCTACGCGAAAGAGACGAGTCCCATGACATCGGAAGCCACGCTCGCCCGATTCCGTGAGTACATGGTGGGCCCCTCGCGGTTCATGACCTTGCTGTCCGCCTTCGAACTCGGCCTCGTCGACAGGATCCGGGAGACCCCGGGCCTGACCGCGGCCGAGCTGGGCGAGGCGGTCGGAGCCAAGGCGGATGCCGTGGAGCAGCTCCTTCTCCTGCTGGTCAAGGAGGGCTTCGTCGCCCACGACGAGGAATCCGGCGCCTACACCCTCGACGGCCTCGCCGATGTCGCCGCCGGCGATCTGAAGCGGGCGCTCGCCTATATGAACATGATCAAGGTGGTGGCGCTGCGGCAGCTCTTCTACCTCACCGACAGCGCCCGCACCGGCACACTCGTCGGCCTGAAGGAGCTCTACGGGGTGACGGAGGGCACCCTGTACGGCGCCGTGGCCGAGCACCGGGACCTGCGGGACGCGTGGGCGAACCTGATGAACACGGTCACCGCCAACATCGACCCCTGGTTCTTCGGCAACGTCGACATCCCCGCCGGCGCCAAGGTCCTCGACCTGGCCGGCAACACCGGCCTCGGGGCGATCCACACCGTCGAGCACAAGCGCTCTCCCGGGCTCAAGGTCACCACCTTCGACCTGCCGGAGAAGGAGCGGGAGGCCCTGGAGAACTTCAAGGCCCACGGGGTGGCCGAGCATTGCTCCTTCATCGGCGGCGATGTCTTCGACGGTGTGCCCAAGGGCTTCGACATCGTCCTGATCAAGCACTTCCTGGACATGTTCGACAAGGACGACGTGATCAGGATCCTCCGGGGCGTCAACGAGTCCCTGGAGGTCGGCGGTCAGGTCAACATCATGGTTCCGGTGTATCCGGAGGACATCACCGACACCGACAACTACAACGTCGACTTCTTCCCGGCCTTCTTCATCGGCTGCACGATGGGCCAGGGCGGCCCGCAGAAACTGTCGGTCTATCAGAGCTGGCTGGAGGAGTGCGGGTTCAAGGTGACGAAGGCCATCACCAAGGACGCCTCCGAGATCCCGCCGGACGTCATCCCGGTGCAGGCCATCCTGTCCGCGACCAAGGTGGCGTGACCGGGCGAGTTCTCCGCGACCGCGGGGCGCACGACCTGCGTCCGGGCGCCCCGCACGCGCCGACCAGTGACCATCCATCCGAGCCCTTGGAGCGTTGTGTCCCGTCGCCTGTTCACCTCGGAGTCCGTGACCGAGGGTCACCCCGACAAGATCGCTGACCAGATCAGCGACACCATTCTCGACGCGTTCCTGCGCGAGGACCCGTCCTCCCGGGTCGCCGTCGAGACGCTGATCACCACCGGCCTGGTGCATGTGGCCGGCGAGGTCACGACCAAGACGTACGCGGACATCGCGACGCTGGTCCGCAACAAGATCCTTGAGATCGGTTACGACTCGTCGAAGAAGGGCTTCGACGGGGCGTCGTGCGGTGTGTCTGTGTCGATCGGCGCGCAGTCGCCGGACATCGCGCAGGGCGTGGACACGGCGTACGAGTCGCGGGTGGAGGGCGACGAGGACGAGCTGGACCGGCAGGGCGCGGGCGACCAGGGCCTGATGTTCGGCTACGCGACGGACGAGACGCCGACGCTGATGCCGTTGCCGATCTTCCTGGCGCACCGGTTGTCGCGGCGTCTGTCGGAGGTGCGCAAGAACGGGACGATCCCGTATCTGCGTCCGGACGGCAAGACGCAGGTGACGATCGAGTACGAGGGTGACAAGGCGGTGCGGCTGGACACGGTGGTGGTGTCCTCGCAGCACGCCAGTGACATCGATCTGGAGTCGCTGCTGGCGCCGGACATCCGTGAGTTCGTCGTCGAGCCCGAGCTGAAGGCGCTGCTGGACGAGGGCATCAAGCTGGACACGGAGGACTACCGGCTGCTGGTGAACCCGACGGGGCGTTTTGAGATCGGCGGGCCGATGGGTGACGCGGGTCTGACGGGCCGGAAGATCATCATCGACACCTATGGAGGGATGGCGCGCCACGGTGGTGGGGCGTTCTCGGGCAAGGATCCCTCGAAGGTGGACCGTTCGGCGGCGTACGCGATGCGCTGGGTGGCGAAGAACGTGGTGGCGGCGGGGCTGGCGTCGCGCTGCGAGGTGCAGGTGGCGTACGCGATCGGCAAGGCCGAGCCGGTGGGCCTGTTCGTGGAGACCTTCGGCACGCACACGGTGGAGACCGAGAAGATCGAGAAGGCCATCGACGGGGTCTTCGACCTGCGCCCGGCCGCGATCATCCGCGACCTGGACCTGCTGCGCCCGATCTACGCCCAGACCGCGGCGTACGGCCACTTCGGCCGGGAACTGCCCGACTTCACCTGGGAGCGCACCGACCGCGTCGAGGCGCTGCGCAGGCACGTCAAGTAAGGCAAACACGAACCGAGACAGACTCTTTGGAGCAATGATGTCGGGTGCAGTCGCCGTCGATGTGGCAAGTGTCTACGCAGCCATCGAGAAGTCAGCCGGCCTGCTGGATGTGACCGCTTCACGTGATGTTGTCCTGCCCGTCCTGACCGCGTTCGAGGACGCGCTTCCCGGGGCCGTGATCGCCTTCAGGGTGGCCACCAACGCGCGGCACGAAGGAGAGTTCGACGCGCGTTTCACCCTGCCCAAGGAGATCGATCCGTACGAAGTCGCCCTGTCGCGGGGCCTGATCGCGAAGACGGATCATCCGGTCGGGAGCCTGCTCGCGGACATCCAGCAGCTCTGCCCCATCGACAGCTACGGCGTCGACTTCGGCGTCGTCGCCGGATTCAAGAAGATCTGGCTGTACTTCCCCGGCGGAGAGCACGAGACGCTGGCCCGGCTCACCGGACTGGCGTCGATGCCGCGCAGCGTCGCGGGGAACATCGATTTCTTCACCCGCTACGGCCTGGCCGAGAAGGTGGACGTGATCGGGATCGACTACCGCAGCCGGACGATGAACCTGTACTTCGCGGCACCCCGGGAATGCTTCGAGAAGGAGACCGTCCTCGCGATGCACCGGGACATCGGACTGCCGAATCCGAGTGAGCAGATGTTCGCCTTCTGTGACAAGGCGTTCGGGCTCTACACCACGGTCAACTGGGATTCCGGTGAGATCGAGCGGATCTCCTACGGGGTGAAGACACAGGATCCGATGTCCTTCTTCGCCCGGCTGGGCACCAAGGTCGAGCACTTCGTGAAGAGCGTCCCGTACGGTGTCGACGACCCGAAGATGGTCTACGCCGCCGTGACGTCCAGCGGCGAGGAGTACTACAAGCTCCAGTCCTACTACCGCTGGCGCTCCGTCAGCCGGCTGAACACCGCTTACATCGCCGCTCGCGACAAGGAATCCGCATAGCCGCCCTGGCGTTTCGAGCGCCCTCAGGGAATCCCGCGCACCGCGGGATTCCCTCTTTTTTGCTCTTTTTCCACGCGGAATGGTGTACGAGAGGTGAGTGCGATGGTGAGTCCGCTGGACTCGGCAGCCTTATACTCGGACGATTCGGGGGCAACGAACAGCGGACCCGGCAGTCCCGCATTCCAATTCAGCCGAATGGAGAGCCTCCTCGGAGGGCGCCCGCTGCGCCGCCTGACCGTGGACGGCGTCGACGCCGTGTTCGTCAGGGACCCGGTCCTGGTGCGTACGATTTTGGTGAGCGACAGCAAGAACTACGGAAAAGGCGAACTCTTCCGCAAGGCCAGGAACCTCAGCAGGGTGGGCATGCTCTCGGAGGACGAGACCATGCACCGCCACTACCGGCGGCTGGCGAACCCCTATCTGCGGGCCACCAAGGTCGACGAATACGTGCCCGCCATGCGGGACATCGTTCGCGACATCGTGACCTCCTGGCGCGCCGGGGAGCCCGTGGACATCCAGTCCGAGATGTGCCGGATCACCTGCGCCATCGCGGTGGGAACCCTCATCGCCGGGCTGCCCCCCGAGACGACGCGGGCGCTGAGCGAGCGACTCTCCCGCCTGGCCTGGGAAATGATCAGGAAGCCGCTCTACGGGAAGGCGGCGGCCCGCGCCCAACGCACCGCGGCCTCCCGGCGGTTGGCCCAGGCGCGCACGGAGTTCCGGGAACTGCTCGCGGAATGCATCGCCGATCTCATGGCGTCTCCCGAACCGACCGTCGGCTGGCTCGCGGATCTCCTGACGGACTCCGACGCCGACGGGAACCGGGTCCTGACGGCGGATCAGGTCTGCGAGGAAGCGGTCATGATGCTGACGGCCGCCACCGTCACCACGGCCTCGGTCATGTCCTGGGCGCTGCACGTGCTCTCCACCGATCCGCCCGCCGAGGAGAGACTCCTCAAGGACCAGATGCGGCGGCGCGGCGGGAACGCCGCGCACGACCACGGCGCGTCCAGCTACACCCTCCGCTTCCTGATGGAGGTGCTGCGCCTGTATCCGCCGGTCTGGATCTCCTGCCGGAAGTCCCTCACGGATGTCGTGCTCGGCGATCACGAACTCCCCGCGGGGACCAACGTGGTGTTCAGCTCGTATCTGCTGCACCGGGACCCCGAGCGCTATCCGGATCCCCACCGCTTCGATCCCGACCGCTGGCTCACCCTCGAACTCGGCAAGGTCGACGCCTCCTACATCCCCTTCGGTATCGGGTCGAAGGGATGCATCGGGGAGTCCTTCGCCTGGCAGCAACTCGAAGTCATCCTCGATGTGCTGACGCAGGAATGGAAGCTGAACGCCGGCCCCGATCTCCAGGTCCGTACGGCACCGGAGACCACGCTTCATCCCCGGCGCCTGCACATGGTCCCGCAGCCTCGGTAACGACAAGGGGAGTTGAGTGCTTTGACGCTGTCGACCTCGGCGAAGGGGGTGCCGAAGGACCGCCGGACGCATGACGTCGGCGTCGGCCGCGCCCACGCCAAAGCCATTCTGCTCGGTGAACACTCCGTCGTGTACGGGGCTCCGGCGCTCGCTCTTCCCGTTCCGCAGCTGACGGTCACGGCGAGCGCCCGCCGGTCCCCGTGCCCGGGCGACGGACCGGGCGACGTGTCCTTCACGATGACCGGTTCCCCGTCGCGGCCGATGGTCACCCAGGCATCCGACGGACTGCGCCGGCTGATCACCGAGTTCACGACGACCACCGGCGTGGACGACGACCCGCACCTCGATGTGGTCATCGACGGCGCGATCCCGCACGGGCGGGGCCTCGGCTCCAGCGCGGCCTGCGCCCGCGCCGTCGTCCACGCCCTCGCCGACCTCTACGGCCGCGACCTCACGGAGAGCGAGACGTTCGACCTGGTGCAGACGGCCGAGACCGTGGCGCACGGCCGCTCCAGCGGTGTCGACGCACGGGCCGTCGGCGCCTCCGCCCCGCTGCTGTTCCAGCGGGGCCGGGTCCAGGAACTGGCCATCGGCTGCCACGGCTTGTTCGTCATCGCCGACAGCGGAGTCGTGGGCCGCACCAAGGACGCGGTCGAGCTGCTGCGCGAGGGATTCCAGCGGCACGAGGGGGCACAGGAGCGCTTCCTGCAACGCGCCTCGCGGCTGACCGAGCGGGCCCGGCACGCCCTCGCCGACGGCAGGCCGGAGGAGCTGGGAGCGCGGCTGACGGACTACCACGATCTGCTGCGGGCGCACGGACTGAGCACCAAGGGCATCGACGCCCTCGTCGACGCCGCGCTCACGGCCGGCGGCCTCGGCGCGAAGATCACCGGCGGCGGCCTGGGCGGCTGCGCCATCGCCCTGACCCGGGTGGAGCAGGCCGGAGAGGTCATCCAGCAGCTTCACGCGGCAGGCGCCGTACAGACCTGGGTCGTGCCGCTGAGAGGGCCTGCCGATCATGCGCACTGACCGTCCGACCGGCCTCGTCGACCACCCGACCACGCCCGAGCGGGCCGGCGCCGGTGACGCCACCGCCGTCGCCCACCCGAACATCGCGCTGATCAAGTACTGGGGCAAGCGCGACGAACACCTCGTGCTGCCCCGCGTCGACAGCCTGTCGATGACCCTGGACGTCTTCCCCACGACCACCCGCGTCCGCCTCGCCCCCGAGGCCGCACAGGACACGGTGACCCTCGACGGCCGGCCCGCCGAGAGCGAGGCACGGCGCCGCGTCGTGGCCTTCCTGGACCTGGTGCGCGAACGGGCCGGGCTCACCCACCGGGCCGTCGTGGACAGCGAGAACACCGTCCCCACCGGGGCGGGCCTCGCCTCCTCCGCGAGCGGGTTCGCCGCCCTCGCCACCGCCGCGGCCGCCGCGTACGGGCTCCGCCTCGACGCCACCGCCCTGTCCCGGCTGGCCCGGCGCGGCTCCGGGTCGGCGTCCCGGTCGGTCTTCGGCGGGTTCGCCGTGTGGCACGCGGGCCTGGACTGCGCCACCCCGACGGAGGCCGACCTCAGGTCCCACGCCGAACCCGTGCCCTCGAAAGACCTCGACCCGGCCCTCGTCATCGCCGTCGTCAACGCCGGACCGAAGGCCGTGTCCAGCCGGACGGCCATGCGGCGGACCGTCGACACCTCCCCGCTGTACGAGCCGTGGGCCGTCTCCAGCGCGGTCGACCTGACCGAGATGCGGGCGGCGCTGCTCGCCGGTGACATCGAGGCGGTCGGCGAGATCGCGGAGCGCAACGCGCTCGGCATGCACGCGACGATGCTGGCGGCCCGCCCGGCCGTGCGCTACCTGTCGCCGGCCTCGCTCACCGTCCTGGACAGCGTCCTGCGGCTCCGGCAGGACGGCGTCCCGGCCTACGCCACCATGGACGCCGGACCCAACGTCAAGGTGCTGTGCCGCCGCACGGACGCCGAGAGGATCGCCGAGACGCTCCGCGCGGCCGTCCCGGACGGCTCGGTCCTGGTGGCCGGACCGGGCCCCGGCGCCCGTCTGCTGACCAACGCGGGCGACGCCGCCGGTGGGACGTACGGGGACGGTCGGTGACCCGCCCGCGTACCGTCGTCCGCCGCGCGCCGGGCAAGCTGTTCGTCGCGGGGGAGTACGCCGTGGTGGACCCCGGCACCCCGGCGATCCTCGTCGCGGTGGACCGCCATGTCACCGTCACCGTGACCGGCCCCGCCGAGACGGGCGTGGAGATCTCCTCCGATCTCGGTCCACGCGGTGTGCGTCTGCGCTGGCGGGACGGCCGGCTCGTCCCGTACGGCACCGACGACGAGCCGGGGACGCGCGCGGGACTCTCCCATGTGCTGTCCGCGATCGAGACCGTGGCCCGGCTGGCGGCCGAACGCGGCCTGCCCGCACCGGTGTTCGCTCTGTCGGTGGTCAGCGACCTGCACGACAACGGCACCAAGTACGGCCTCGGCTCCAGCGGCGCCGTCACCGTGGCGACCGTGGCCGCCGTCGCCGCGTACTGCGGCCTCACGCTCTCCGACGAGGAGCGCTTCCGGCTGGCCCTGCTCGCCGGCGCCGCGCTCGACCCCAAGGGCTCGGGCGGTGACCTCGCCGCCGCCACCTGGGGCGGCTGGCTCGCCTACCGGGCCCCCGACCGGGCCGCCGTCCTGGCCCTCGCCCGCGCCCGCGGCGTCGCGGAAGCCCTCCGCGCGCCCTGGCCCGGCTTCGACGTACGTCGCCTGCCGGCGCCCGAGGGCCTCGCGCTGGAGGTCGGCTGGACCGGAACCCCGGCCTCCACCGCCGCCCTCGTGGCCGATCTGCACCGGCGGCCCTGGCGCGGCACCGACGCCCACCGGCGGTTCGTCCGCACCACCACCGACTGTGTACGCACGGCGATCACCGCGCTGGAACGAGGCGACGGCCAGGGCCTGCTGGACCAGATCCGGCGGGCCCGGCGGGAGCTGGCCCGGCTCGACGACGAGGTCGCCCTCGGCGTCTTCACACCCCGGCTGACGGCCCTGTGCGAGACCGCCGAAGCCGTCGGCGGCGCGGCCAAGCCCTCCGGCGCGGGCGGCGGCGACTGCGGCATCGCGCTGCTGGACGCCGGGTCCCCGCGGGACATCGCGCGACTGCGCGAACGGTGGGCCGCGGCCGGGGTGATACCCCTGCCGATCCGCGCCGCCGCGGAAGGGAACGCGGAAGGGAACGAGGAATGATCGCTCAACGCAAGGACGACCACGTCAGGCTCGCTGTCGAGCAACAGGAGCAGCACAGCGGACGCAACCAGTTCGACGAGGTGTCGTTCGTCCACCACGCCCTGGCCGGCATCGACCGGCCGGACGTCTCCCTGGCCACCGCCTTCGCCGGCATCTCCTGGCCCGTGCCCCTGTACATCAACGCGATGACCGGGGGCAGCGAGCGCACCGGCGCCATCAACCGCGACCTCGGCATCGCCGCCCGCGAGACCGGCGTGCCCATCGCCTCCGGGTCCATGAGCGCCTACTTCAAGGACCCCGACTGCGCCGGCACGTTCAGCGTGCTGCGCGAGGAGAACCCCGACGGGTTCGTCATCGCCAACGTCAACGCGACGGCCTCCGTGGACCGGGCGCGGCGGGCCGTCGACCTGCTCCGGGCCGACGCCCTCCAGATCCATGTGAACACCGTGCAGGAGACGGTGATGCCGGAGGGCGACCGCTCGTTCTCCTCCTGGATCCCGCAGATCGGGAAGATCGCGGCCGGCGTCGACGTGCCCGTGATCGTCAAGGAGGTCGGCTTCGGGCTGAGCCGTGAGTCCGTGCGCCTGCTGGACGACCTCGGCGTGCGGGTCGCCGACCTCGGCGGCCGGGGCGGCACCGACTTCGCCCGCATCGAGAACGGCCGGCGCGAACTCGCCGACTACGCCTACCTCACCGGCTGGGGGCAGTCCACCGCCGCCTGCCTCCTGGACGCCCAGGACGCCCCGATCCCCGTCCTCGCCTCCGGCGGTGTGCGCAACCCGCTCGACGTGGCCCGTGCGCTGGCGCTCGGCGCGTCCGGCGTCGGAGCCTCCGGCACCTTCCTGCGCACCCTCCTCGACGGCGGCGTGGACGCGCTGATCGCGCGCATAGCGACCTGGCTCGACCAGCTGGCCGCGCTCCTGACCCTGCTCGGCGCGCGCACCCCCGCCGACCTGACCCGCTGCGACCTGCTGATCCACGGCGAGCTCCGCGACTTCTGTACCGACCGGGGCATCGACACGAGGCCGTTGGCCCGCCGTTCCCAACGCCTTGACGTGCCCCACGAGAGGACGGGAAACACACGATGACCGACAACGCGATCGCCGGGGTTCCGATGAGGTGGGTGGGCCCCCTGCGCATCTCGGGGAACGTGGCCACCACCGAGACCCAGGTCCCCCTCGCCACCTACGAGTCGCCGCTGTGGCCCTCCGTGGGCCGGGGCGCGAAGGTCTCCATGCTGTCCGAGCGGGGCATCGTCGCCACCCTCGTCGACGAGCGGATGACCCGGTCGGTGCTCGTGGAGGCGCTGGACGCGCAGACCGCGCTGACGGCCGCGCGGACCATCGACGCGCGCGTCGGCGAGCTGCGCGAAGTGGTGCGCTCCTGCAGCCGGTACGCCGAACTGATCGGCGTCCGCCACGAGATCAACGCCAACCTGCTGTTCATCCGGTTCGAGTTCAGCACCGGCGACGCCTCCGGCCACAACATGGCCACGCTGGCCTCCGACGCCCTCCTCGGGCACCTGCTGAAGACCATCCCGGGCATCTCCTACGGATCGATCTCCGGCAACTACTGCACCGACAAGAAGGCGACCGCGATCAACGGCATCCTCGGCCGCGGCAAGAACGTCGTCACCGAGCTGCTCGTGCCGCGCGCCGTGGTCGAGGACGTCCTGCACACCACGGCCGCCCGCATCGTCGAGCTGAACATCCGCAAGAACATGCTCGGCACCCTGCTCGCCGGCGGCATCCGCTCGGCGAACGCCCACTTCGCCAACATGCTGCTCGGCTTCTACCTGGCCACCGGCCAGGACGCGGCCAACATCGTCGAGGGCTCCCAGGGCGTCGTCATGGCTGAGGACCGCGACGGGGACCTCTACTTCGCCTGCACTCTGCCCAACCTGATCGTGGGCTCCGTCGGCAACGGCAAGGGACTCGCCTTCGTGGAGTCGAACCTGACCCGGCTCGGCTGCCGCACCGAGCGCGCCCCCGGCGAGAACGCCCGCCGGCTCGCCGTCATCGCGGCGGCGACGGTGCTGTGCGGCGAACTCTCCCTCCTCGCGGCCCAGACGAACCCGGGCGAACTCATGCGCGCACACGTCCTGCTGGAACGCGACAACACGACAGCGAAGGCTGGTGTCTAGGGAACATGGCCAACGATCTCGCCGTAGGAATCCAGGATCTGTCGTTCGCGACGACCGAGTTCGTCCTGCCGCACACGGTCCTCGCCGAGCACAACGGCACCCCCATCGGCAAATACCACCAGGGCATCGGCCAGCGGTCGATGAGCGTGCCCGCCGCCGACGAGGACATCGTGACCATGGCCGCGGCCGCCGCCGCACCGCTCGTCGAACGGCACGGCAGCGACGGGATCCGGACGATCATCTTCGCCACCGAGTCCTCGATCGACCAGGCGAAGTCGGCCGGCATCTACGTCCACTCCCTCCTCGGCCTCCCCTCGGCCACCCGGGTCGTCGAACTCAAGCAGGCCTGCTACGGAGCCACGGCCGCCCTGCAGTTCGCCATCGGCCTGGTGCGCCGCGACCCGGCGCAGCGCGTCCTCGTGATCGCCTCCGACGTCTCCAAGTACGAACTGGACAGCCCCGGCGAGGCCACCCAGGGCGCCGCCGCCGTGGCCATGCTGGTCGGCGCCGACCCCGCGCTGCTGCGCATCGAGGAACCGTCGGGCGTGTTCACCGCCGACGTCATGGACTTCTGGCGGCCCAACTACCGTGAGGCCGCCCTGGTCGACGGCCAGGAGTCCATCGGCGCGTATCTGCTCGCGGTGGAGGGAAGCTGGAAAGACTACACCGAACAGGGCGGGCGCGCGCTCGACGAGTTCGCCGCGTTCTGTTACCACCAGCCGTTCACGAAGATGGCCTACAAGGCCCACCGGCAGCTGCTGAACTACTGCGGGTGCGACATCGACGAGGACCGTATCGCCCGAGACCTCGGACCGACCACGGCCTACAACAACGTCATCGGCAACAGCTACACCGCCTCGGTCTACCTGGCGCTCGCCGCCCTGCTCGACGGGCCGGACGACCTGACCGGCCGGCCCGTCGGCTTCCTCAGCTACGGCTCCGGCAGCGTCGCCGAGTTCTTCGCCGGCACCGTCGTCCCCGGCTACCGGGACCACCTGCGCACCGCTGCGCACCGCGCGGCGATCGACCGGCGCGTGCCCGTCGACTACGCCCGCTACCGCGAGCTGCACGAGCGCTCCTTCCCGGCCGACGGCGGCGACCACCGCACCCCGGCCGAGACCACCGGCCCCTTCCGGCTGGCGGCCCTGCGCGACCACAAACGCGTCTACGAGACGCGCTAGCCCATCCACGACCACCTGAGGGGAAACGGCGCATGACCGAAGTCGGGATCCTCGGTACGGGCGCTCATGTGCCGGATCGGGTCGTCTCCAACGACGAGGCGGGAGCCGCGGCCGGGGTCGACGACGCCTGGATCGTCCGCAAGACCGCGATCCGGGAGCGCCGCTGGGCCGCCCCCGAGCAGGCCACCTCGGACCTGGCCGCGGCCGCGGGCCGGGCCGCGCTGCGATCGGCCGGCATCACCGCCGACCAACTGTCCGTGATCGTCGTCGCCACTTCCACACCCGACCGGCCCCAGCCGCCCACCGCCGCCTATGTGCAGCATCTGCTCGGCGCCGTCGACGCGGCCGCGTTCGACATCAACGCCGTCTGCTCCGGCGAGGTGTTCGCGCTCGCCGCGGCCGAGGGAATCATGACCAAGCGCGGCGGACACGCGCTGGTCATCGGCGCCGACGTGTACTCGCGCATCCTGAACCCGGCCGACCGCAGAACCGTCGTCCTGTTCGGCGACGGGGCCGGCGCGATGGTCCTGGGCCTCGGACGAGGAGCGCGCATCCGCAACATCACCGCGCACACCTTCGGCGAACTGGCGGGCCTGATCGAGGTGCCCGCCGGGGGCAGCCGGCTCCCCGCCGACCGGGCCGCCCTGGACGCGGGCCTGCAGTACTTCACGATGGACGGCCGGGCGGTGCGCGCCTTCGTGGAGGACCGACTGCCGCTGCTGACCAAGCAGTTCCTCCACGAGAGCGGTGTCGGCCCCGACGACATCGGCCACTTCGTCCCGCACCAGGCCAACGGCGTCATGCTCGACACCGTCTTCACGGAACTGGCCCTGCCCCGCGCCACCCTGCACCTCACCCTGACGCACTACGGCAACACCGGAGCCGCCTCCATCCCGATCACCCTGGCGGAGGCCGCCCGCGCGGGCGCCTTCCACCGGGGCGACCTGATCCTCCTGGCCGGTTTCGGCGGAGGCATGGCGGCGGGGTTCGCACTGGTCGAGTGGTGACGTCCAGGCATCGGCAGAAACGGGAACCATGACTCGGCAGAAACGGCAACCATGACAGCGAGACACTGCACCGTGGGCCTGATAGGCAGCGGCCCGCGCGGGCTCTCGGTGCTCGAACGGCTCTGCGCCAACGCCCGCTCGCAGCCCGAGGGCAGCACGGTCCACGTCCATGTCGTCGACCCCTACCCGCCCGGCTCCGGCAAGGTGTGGCGCACCGACCAGTCCCGTCACCTGCTGATGAACACCGTGGCCGGACAGATATCGGTGTTCACCGACGCCTCCGTGGACCTCACCGGCCCGCTGGAACCGGGGCCGAGTCTGTACGAGTGGGCCGCGGCGCTCGTCGGGGGCGAGTCCGGCGACGGCCTTCCGGCCCATGTCCTCGACGAGGCCCGCACGCTGGGCCCCGACACCTACCCGACCCGGGCCTTCTACGGCCGGTACCTCCAGTGGGCGTACCGGCGCGTCATCGACCGCGGGCCCGCGGGGCTGACGGTCACCGCGCACGCCGCCCTCGCCGTGTCCCTCGACGACGATCCGGACGCGGAGGACGGATCCGCGCAGCGGGTGGTGCTCGACGACGGAACCGTCCTCGCGGGCCTGCACGCCGTGATCCTCTGCCAGGGCCACCTGCCGGCCCGCCCCGACCCGGCCGAGCGGGAGTTCGCCGCCCGGGTCCGCACGGCGGGACTGGTCCGAATCCCACCGGCCAACCCGGCGGACGTCGACCTCGACGTGCTGTCCCCGGGCATGAAGGTGCTGCTGCGCGGACTCGGGCTGAACTTCTTCGACCACATGGCCGAGCTCACCGTCGGCCGCGGCGGCTCCTTCACCCGGGCCGCCGGGCGGCTCGTCTACGAGCCCTGCGGACGGGAGCCACGCCTGTACGCGGGGTCCCGGCGCGGCATCCCGTACCAGGCCCGCGGCGAGAACGAGAAGGGCCCGCACGGCCGGCACGAGCCGCTGCTGCTCACCGCCGACCGCGTCGCGCGACTGCGCCGCACCCACGAGCGGTCCGGCCTCGACTTCCGGACGGACCTGTGGCCGCTGATCGCCCGGGAGGTCGAGACCGTCTACTACCGGACGCTGTTGGCCTCCCTCGGGCACACCGCCCGGGCGGAGCGGTTCCAGGAGGACTTCCTGGCGGCCGGACCGGGGGAGCGGGAGAGGGACGCCGTGCTCGCGGCGTACGGCGTCGGCGAGAAGTACCGCTGGGACTGGGAACGGCTCGCCCGCCCTTACCGGGACCGGGAGTTCGCGGGCCCCGGGGACTTCACGGACTGGCTCCTCGACCACCTGCGCAAGGACGTCTCGGAGGCCAGGTCCGGCAACGTCAGCGGGCCGCTCAAGGCCGCCCTGGACGTCCTGCGGGACCTGCGCAACGAGGTCCGTCTCGCGGTCGACCACGGGGGCCTGCACGGTGATTCGTACCGCCGCGACCTGGACGCCTGGTACACACCGCTCAACGCGTTCCTGTCGATCGGACCGCCCGCGCGGCGCGTCGAGGAGATGATCGCCCTCATCGAGGCCGGGGTGCTGACCGTGGTCGGGCCCGACCTGCGGGTCACCGTCGACGACGCCGGCTACCTCGCCCGCTCGCCGCTCGTGCCCGGCTCCGGGGTCCGCGTGGACGCCCTGGTCGAGGCCCGCCTGCCCGACATCACCCTCAGCCGGACCGAGGATCCGCTGCTGCGCCATCTGCTCGCCACCGGGCAGTGCACCGCCTACCGCATCCGCACGCGCTCCGGCGGCGCCTACGAGAGCGACGGACTGGCCGTCACCGGGCGGCCGTTCCACCTGGTCGACGCGGCGGGACGAGCCCATCCGCGCCGGTTCGCCTTCGGCGTGCCCACGGAGTCCGTGCACTGGGTGACGGCGGCGGGCATCCGCCCCGGCGTCAACTCGGTGACCCTCACCGACTCCGACGCCATCGCCCGCGCGGCCCTCGCCTGCGGCGCCGTCACGGAACACGGTGGACAGGGCGGACAGGAAGCGCACACAGGACAGGGACTCATCCATGCCCACTGACACCACCCTCACCGCCGACGCGGGAGCCGGCCCCGCGACGCTGTACGCGGACCCCGGTCTGCTGTCCCCGGTCTGGGCCGGCACGCCCGTCGCCGCCGCCGTGTCCGACGGGGCGTGGCTGCAGGCGATGCTGGACGCCGAGGCGGCGCTGAGCCGGGCGCAGGCCCGGCTCGGCACGGTGCCCTCGGCCGCCGCCCGGATCATCACCGAGGCCGCCCGGGCCGACCGCCTCGACCTGGTCGCCCTGGCCCGCCAGGCACGCGAGTCCGCCAACCCCGTCGTCGCGCTGGTGCGGGAGTTCACCGCGCTGGTGGCGGCCCGGGACCCGGAGGCGGCCCGGTATGTGCACCGGGGGTCGACCAGCCAGGACATCCTCGACACGGCGACCGTCCTGGTCACCGGTCGCGCCCTGCGGATGGTCCGCGCCGATCTCCGACGCGTCGAGGAGGCGCTTGCCGTCCTCGCCCGCGACCACCGGGACACCCTGATCGCGGGCCGGACCCTGGCCCTGCACGCGGTGCCCACGACCTTCGGGCTGAAAGCGGCGGGCTGGCGCCATCTCGTGCTGGACGCCGCACACAAGCTCGACGCGCTGACCAACGGCGGCCTTCCGGTCCAACTCGGCGGCGCCGCAGGCACGTTGGCCGGCTATCTCGCCCACGCGCCGGAGGCCGACCCGGCCGGCTACGTCGAGGAGCTGACGGAGGCGTTCGCCGCCGAACTCGGGCTCTCCGCCCCGCTCGTGCCCTGGCATGTGCTGCGTACGCCCGTGGTGGACGCGGCCACGTCCGCCGCGTTCCTGTGCGGAGCCCTCGGCAAGATCGCCGTCGATGTGCTGTCCCTGGCCCGGACCGAGGTCGCCGAGGTCCACGAGCCGGCGCCGGGCGGCCGGGGCGCGTCCTCGGCGATGCCGCACAAGCGCAACCCCGTGCTGGCGACCGCCATCCGGTCGGCCGCGCTGCAGGCGCCGCCGCTCGCCGCGACGGTGCTGGCCTGTCTGCCGAGCGAGGACGAGCGGTCGGCCGGCGCCTGGCACGCCGAGTGGGAGCCCCTGCGCACCCTGCTGCGGCTGGCCGGGGGAGCGGCGCACCAGGCGGTGGAACTCGTCTCCCAGCTGGCGGTGGATCCGGCGCGGATGCGGGCCAACACCCGGATCACCGGCGGACAGATCGTCTCGGAGCGGATCGCCGTCGTCCTCGCCCCGCTGCTCGGCAAGGCACAGGCGCGCGATCTGCTGAACGAGGCGTCCGCCCGCGCGGCGCGCACCGGGGAGCCGCTCGCCGAGGTCCTGCGGCGGGACGGCCGGGCGTCGGCTCTCCTCGCCGACGCCCGACTGGCCGACCTGTTCGAGCCGGAGGCCTACACGGGGGCCGCCGGCCCGCTGACGGACCGTGCGCTGTCGCGGTCACTGCCCGCCACGGGCGGACGGTGAGCCGGGCGCGCCGGGTGCCGTCGTCCGCCGTCGCAGGGCGATCTGGGTGAGCTCGTCGATGTCGAACTCGGCCCGGCCCGGTGTGCCGTAGCGGGTGATCTTCCCCCGGCTCACCCACTTGCGGATCGTCGCCTCGGACACCCCCACGGCGAGTGCGGCCACATGGGTGGGCAACAGCCGGTGACGCGGGGGCCTGCTCATGCGCCGACGGCCTTCCGCCGCCGCTCCATGAGCGGGCGCAGAGTGATCCATTCACGCATGTCCCAGGTGTGCCCCGAGGAGCAGCGGATGCTGCGCGCGTCCGAGGTCCCGGAGTGCTGCGGGGACGAGGTGATCCTTCCGGCGCAGTCGGCCACCACGCACTCCCAGGTGAGCACAGGAGCGTCCCCGGGCTCCGGGTCGATGGTGCGCAGCAGTTCCATCCGAAGACCGTCGATTTCATCCGCGAAATCCGCCGCCGGCGGTTGTCCGGTCAGCCAATCGAGATGGCGCAGCAGGAAATGTGCCAAGTGCTGGACGGATCCCGTGGGGGCGGCCGATCCCAGCTCGTCGGCGACGAACTCGGCCCATGACTCCAGAATGGCGAGGATGTTGTGCCGGGCGTCCAGCGCGGTCATGTTCAGGGGATCCCTGCTCCGGCTCCCGGACACCCGTGTCTGGTGCACACGTCTGGCAATGGGCGCGATGTGATGCAGACTTTCCTGGTAGAGACCGGGGAGTGCGCGCAGGTTGCCCTCCAACTGCCGGATGCGCGAGGCGGAGAGGGCGGATTCGGGTAACTCCATTCGATCTCCTTGTCCGAACTAACCATGAGAAATTCACGGTTTCGTGGCAGTACCGATGGTCCGTGTAAGAGTCCGTGGGAAGAGTCGTGGGAAGAGGAAGAAGTCGCGGTAAAAGTAAATCGAGGTTTCCACGGGCCAGTTCAGGGTGTCAACGTTCCCCCTTCGTGGTCGACCGCCCCTAAAGGGGAACTCCAGATTCGAAGCGCTTCCGCTCCAGCGCCGCTCCATCCGAACCCGAGGAGAGAGACCTGTGACGTCGTACGTGACCACCGACACCGGCCGGGACGACGCCGGCCCGGCCCGTCGTACCAGCGCCGAACTGCTGCGCCGCGTCGAGGACAAGCTGCGCTCGCTCCTCGACGCCGAGCGCGAGGCGTGGGCCGGGGTGCACGAGCAGGCGGTCGTTCCCGTCGAGGCGCTGGCCGAGTTGATCGCGTCGGGCGGCAAGCGCATCCGGCCCGCCTTCTGCGTCACCGGCTATCTCGCCGCCGGCGGCGACCCCGACGACCCCGGCATCGTGGCGGCCGGCGCGGCGCTGGAGATGCTGCACCTGTCCGCCCTCGTCCACGACGACGTCCTGGACGACTCCGACCAGCGGCGCGGTCTGCCGACCGTCCACACCACCTACGCGGCGCTGCACGGCAGTCGGGGGTGGCAGGGCGAGTCACGCCGTTACGGCGAGGGCGTGGCGATCCTCGTCGGTGACCTCGCGCTCGTCTACTCCGGGGAGTTGATGGCGCAGGCGCCGAGGGCGGTGATCCCGGAGTGGAACAAGCTGCGCTCCGAGGTGATGATCGGCCAGTACATGGACGTCCACGCGGCCGCCGAGTTCTCCGTCGACCCCCGTGGCTCCCGTCTGATCGCCCGGATCAAGTCCGGCCGGTACACCATCCACCGCCCCCTGGTGGTGGGCGCGAACGCGGCGGGCCGCGGCGATCTGGCGCCCGCCTTCGAGGAGTACGGCGAGGCGGTGGGTGAGGCGTTCCAGCTCCGGGACGACCTGCTGGACGCCTTCGGCGACTCCGCCGACACCGGCAAGCCCACCGGCCTGGACTTCGCCCAGCACAAGATGACGCTGCTGCTGGGCTGGGCGATGCAGCGCGACGACCGCATCCACCGCCTGATCACCGAGCCGGGCCACACCCCGGACGAGGTGCGGCGCCGCCTCGTGGACACGGGCGTTCCCGACGACGTCGAGAAGCACATCGCCTCCCTCGTCGAGCGGGGCTGCAAGGCCATCGCCGACGCGCCCGTGGACCAGGTCTGGCGCACGGAACTGGCCGACATGGCCACCCGGGTCGCCTACCGCAAGGCCTGAGCCGGCCCCGGCGCCCCGCCGTGCCGCACGGGCAAGCGGGTGAAGCGGGGGGGCTACCCGGCCTCCAGCTCCCGGACTAGCCGGCCTCCAGCTCCCGGACCAGCCGGCGCTCCAGCGGTGTCAGCGGCACATGGGCACACACCCGCTCCGGATGGCCGGGGGCCGGCCCCGCCAGCGGTTCGGCCTCGATGAACGGCCCGACGTACAGCATCCCGTACTCCGACAGGGCGCGGCAGATCGCCAGAGCGATCTGGCGGGGGCGCGGCAGGCGCCACATGGCGGGCCTCCTTCGGTGAACGGGGCGACGGGCGACCGGCGGACGGGGCACAGCACGGTCCCCCCACTCTCCGGCGCCCGGCCCGAGAACCACCCCAGCTCCACTGGAGCGACCGGCCTCGATGGCTGAAGCTCCGTGCCGGGCGATACGGTGGCCCCCGCTAGCCGTTGGTGGGGACGAAGGGACATGGCACGTGGCACTGAGGGCGCTTCGCTCGGCATTGGAAGCCCTGTACGTCAGGCGGCTGGCGCGCAAACTGGACGGCAAGCCCCGGCCCCGGCATGTCGCCATCATGCTGGACGGCAACCGCCGGTGGGCCCGCGGAGCCGGGCACGACGACGTCCGTGAGGGCTACCGCGTCGGCGGGGCGAAGGTCGGCGACTTCCTGCGCTGGTGCGACGCCGCCGACATCGAGCACGTCACCCTGTGGATGCTGTCCGACGACAACCTCCACCGGCCGGCCGACCAGCTGGAGCCGCTGCTCGACATCATCGAGGAGACCGTCGAGAGCATCTGCGCGGCCGACGAGGACTGGCAGATCCAGGTCATCGGCGCCCTGGACCTGCTGCCGGGGGAGACCGCGCGGTCCCTGAAGGACGCCGTCTCGCGCACCTCCGGCCGGACCGGCCTGAAGGTGGACGTGGCGGTCGGCTACGGCGGGCGCCGCGAGATCATCGACGCGGTCAGGTCCGCCTTCGACAAGCACATCTCCGGCGGCGGCGACCCGCGCGAACTGGCCGAGAACTTCGACCTCCAGCACATCTCCGACAACCTCTACTCGACCGCCGGTCACGACACCGACTTCATCATCCGCACCTCCGGCGAGCAGCGGCTGTCCGGCTTCCTGCTCTGGCAGTCCGCCTACGCGGAGGTTCACTTCGTCGAGGTCCTGTGGCCGGCCTTCCGTGAGATAGACCTGCTGCGCGCGCTGCGCTCGTACGCCGCGCGGGAACGGCGTTACGGCAGGTAGAGACGCGGAATCCGGTATCCCGAGCCGCGCCGGAGTACCGCTCCACCGGCGCTCCAGTACCCCTGCCGATACTCGGTGGGCCGGGAGCGCCGGGGCGGGACCCCCTCCCGGACTGTCGATCGGAAGGGATACCTGTGTCCAACCCCGAAGCCGTACTCGCCCGGATGCGCGAGTACATGGTCGGACCCACGCGGTTCATGAACCTCTACGCCTGTTTCGAGCTCGGCATCGTCGAGGCGCTGCGCAAGGAGGCCGGGCTGACCGCGGCCGAACTCGGCGCCGCCGTCGGCGCCAAGCCCGACGCCGTGGAGCAGTTGCTGTACCTGCTGGTGAAGGAGGGCTTCGTCGCCCGGGACGAGTCCACCGGCGGCTACGCCCTCGACGGTCTCGCGAGCGTCGCCGACGCGGACCTCCAGCGGGTCCTCACCTTCATGGGCATGATCAAGACGGGCATGCTGCGCCAGCTGTACTTCCTCTCCGACAGCGTCCGCACCGGCACGGTGGTCGGCCTGAAGGAGTTCTACGGCTTCGAGGGGACGCTGTTCGAGGCCGCGGCCCAGGTACCGGACGTACGCGCGGCTTGGGGCCCGCTGGCCCAGAACGAGACCGCGAGCGTCTATCCCTGGTTCTTCCGCAGCTTCGACGTCCCGGACGGGGCGCGGGTGCTCGACGTGCTGGGCGGCATGGGGCTCGGGGCCGTCATGACCTGCCAGCTGAAGGGGTCGCCCGGTCTGCGGGTGACGTCCTTCGACCGGCCCGTCATGGAGGCCGAGTGCCTGCGCACCTTCGAGGCGCAGGGGGTGGCGGAGCAGTGCGCGTTCGTGGGCGGTGACGTCCTGGAGTCCTTCCCGGGCGGCGGCTTCGACGTGGTGCTGCTCAAGCACTTCGTGGACATGTACGACAAGGACGACGTCCTGACCATCTTCAGGAACGCCCACGCCGCGCTGAAGCCCGGCGGGCAGGTCGTCGTGCTCGCGCCCGTCTACCCCGAGGACATCACGGACCCCGGCGACTACCAGGCCGACTTCTTCCCGTCGTACATCCTGGGCTGTGTGATGGGCCGCGGCGGCCTTCAGACGGTGTCCACCTACCGGAGCTGGCTGGAGGAGTGCGGGTTCGAGGTCACCGGCGTGACCGCCAAGGACCCCGCCGACATCCCGGCGGACGCCATCATCAACCGCGTCGTCATCCGCGCGACGAAGCGGGGCTGAGCCGCCCGGGAACCGCGGCCGGTCGCGCGTCCGGCCGCGGTCCCGTTCCGGGGCGTCAGGCGGCGTAGAGGTCGAACGTCGAGCTGCGGCGCGGTCCGGCGACGATGTCCAGTTGGGGGTCGACGACGAGCATCGCCTGGTGCAGGCGCTGCACCTGCGGCGAGGGCTCGACGCCCAGCTCCTCGATCAGCCGGATGCGCAGTCTGCGGTAGACCTCCAGCGCCGACGCCTGCCGCCCCGACCGGTACAGCGCCACCATGGCCTGTGAGTGCAGCCCCTCGTGCTGCGGGTGACGCGCCGTCAACTCGGTGAGTTCCGGAATGAGTTCGGTGTGACGGCTGAGCCGCAGATCGGCGTCGATGCGCCGCTCGACGGTGCCGAGGCGGCTCTCCTCCAGGCGCATGACCTCGATCTTGAGGACCGGCCCGAGCCGCACGTCCACCAGCGCCGGTCCCTGCCACAGGGTGAGCGCCTGCCGGAAGCGGTCGGCCGCGACGGCGTCGTTGCCGGCCTCGAAGGCCGACCGGCCCTCCGCGACCATGCGTTCGTAGGTGTGCACGTCGACGCTCTCGGCGGGGATCTCCATCACGTAGCCGCCGTGCCGGGTGGCGAGCACCTCCTTGGCCGTGCCGGGGGCGTCGGGCCCCATGGCGCTGCCGAGGTGCCGGCGCAGCTGGAGGATGTAGGTCTGCAGGGTGGCGAGCGCGCTCTGCGGCGGCTTGCTTCCCCACAGCTCCTCCATGAGTGTGGAGACGGGCACCACCCGCCCGGGATAGAGGGCGAGCAGGGACAGTATCTGCCGGGGTTTACCGGCCGTTGGGACAATCGATTCCCCGTTGACCTCGGCGCACAGCGTGCCCAAGACCTGAATCTTCACGTTTTCCCCCGTATCTCGTCGAGTCCCTCTCAATGGTCGATTCCGTTGCCGCGAACCCGGTGGCCGCGAATGCGGGCCAGCGTCGTGAGGGAGGGAAGCCCCGGGCAGGGGAGTGGTCACTCGGTTCGCGGGAACATGTCGCTCTTCGGCATATGCCTCAGTCCCCCGTGCCGTGCGAAGGCAACGAATTGGTCGGCCGGGCCGCGTGGTTCGGAAGATCTGCCGACCTGGTCGTCTCCGACATCGATCCTCCATGTGCTCCGCGCCGGCACCTGTCCGGCTTGACCTGGATCGTTCCTTTGGTGCGTACGCCTATCAGTGTTGTCCATGGGACTTGAGCCGGACTGTTCGGCGGCTTGGCGTCGGCTTGGTACGGACCGGCGACGCCGGAGCTCTCACCGCGTACGGCGAGGGCTCCGGCGTCGGATTCCGGCCGGTGCGCGCGACTTGACGCTCACTTGGCGGCGCTGAAGATGATGCCCCGGCGGGGTCGCAGGGCCGCGGTGCGGATCCGGCGCAGCAGATGCACCCGGCGCAGCCGCCCCATGGTCTGATACAGCACCTCGGCGGTCAGGGCGTGGGTGAAGGAGTACCAGCCGAGCCGCTGCTGGTCCTCGCCGATCAGCCCTGCCGTGGCGATCGTGTCGACGACCTTCAGCGCCTCGCCGATCTCGATCGAGGAGGCCTCGGCGACGACGTCGATGGCGAAGCTGCGGCCGGCGATGGAGGCCACGGACAGCAACTCGACGGCGGTCGGGCCGAGTCGGGCGACGCGGCCCAGCACCACCTCGCGCACCGGTGCCGGAACCGGTGGCACCGGTGCCGTGCGGGCCCGGCCAGGACGCTCCTCGCTCTCCATCGCCTTGATCAGTTCACGCAGGTAGAACGGATTGCCCCCGGTGCGGAACCGCAGTTCCTCGGCGGTGGCCCCGCTCACCTCCCGCTGGAGCATCGTGCTCGCCAGGGCCCGGGTCTCGGTGACGTTCAGGCCGGTGAGCTCTACCCGCGTCATCTCCGTGCGGGCCAGCGCGGCCGAGGTCTCGGCCAGGGTCGCCGCCTCGTCGGACCGGTAGGACACGGCCACCAGCAGCCGGCTCGCCTGCACCGACTCGGCCAGATGGGCCAGCAGCCGCAGGGAATCCGGGTCCGCCTGGTGCAGGTGGTCGAGCACGATCACCAGCGGTGTGGCGTGGGACGCGCCGGTCAGATAGTGGACGATCGCCTCGAACTGCCGCAGGGTCGCCGCGTCCGCGTCGGCGCCGGCCGGCGCCTGCCGGGTCTCCCCGTTGAGCACCTCGGCCACCGGGCCGGGCACCGGACGGTGCGGGCAGTGGGTACTCGCCATGCCCAGGACCTGCCGCCAGGGCCACAGCGGCGGTGTGGCGACATGCCCGGGGCAGGCACCCCACAACACCGGTACACCCGGCGCCAGTTCGGCGAACCTCCGCAGCAGACTGGTCTTGCCGATGCCCGGCTCCCCGGACACCGTCAGCAGCCGCCCCCGGCCGACCGCCGCCGCGCCGGACACCGCGGCCAGCTGGCGCAGGGCCACCTCGCGGCCGACGAAGGTCTCCGTGTCCGCGGCCGGGCCCGAGCGCGGCGGGGCGGGCACCCGGACCTGCGGCGCCACCGCCGGCCTGCCCGGCGCCGGCACGGCCGGGGCGACCGGCGCCGGACGCCAGTCGAGCGCCGGGGCGTGGCTCAGGATCTCGCGTTCGAGATGCTGGAGCGCGGGTCGCGGGTCGATGCCCAGTTCCTCGCCCAGCCGCCGCTGGTTGGTCCGCAGCACCGCCAGGGCGTCGGCCTGCCGGCCGGCCCGGTACAGCGCCAGGCTCAGGAGCTCGCAACCGTATTCGCGCAGTGGATGGGCCTGCATGAAGGCCTCCAGCTCGGCGACCGCCATCTCGTGGGCCCCCACGGCGAGCAGCGCCGCGCAGCGCCCCTCGACGGCCGACAGCCGCAACTCCTCCAGCCGCGCCACCTCCGCCGCCACATGCACCGAGGGGGACACCTCCGTGTAGGCCTCGCCCCGCCACAACGCCAACCCGGCCTCGAACTCGCTCAGCGCCTCGTGCGGATCACCCCGGTTCCACGCCTGCCATCCCGCCTTGGCGCGCCGCTCGAACCGCTGGACGTCCACCTCGACGACATGGCCGTCCAGCAGGTAGCCCCGGTCGCTGGTCCGTAACACCTTCGTCGGGGTGCGTGGCGCCCTGTCCGGTTCCAGCACCCTGCGCAGATTGGCCACGTAGGCCTGGAGCGAGGTCACCGCCGAGGGCGGCGGGCCCTCCGCCCACAGGGCCTCCAGCAGTACGTCCACCGGCACCGGCTGGCCGACCCGGCTGACGAGCAGCGCCAGGAGCCTGCGCTGCTTGGGCGCGCCCAGATCCACCGGCCGGCCGGCGACCACGGCCTCCAGGGGGCCCAGCGCGCGGAATTCCACCAAGGGCGGTGTCATTTCCTGCATTGTTGGTGACGGTACTTCGGTCCACCGGATGAATTCCGACGGTGCGTCGAACGATGTCGCGGCGAATTCCACGTCAGTCATGGCGTTGATTCTTCCGACTCGGCAGCGGGGAAGGTATGGCGATGATTCACGTGAACATTGGTGATGCGAATACGCGGCATGCCGAAGCGGGTGAAGATGAGGAAATGGCATCGCGGTGCGACAGAGTGGTGACACCGACGGGATCCGTGAACTCCCGGGTGGGCAGAGCGAGGGCGGATGGGTTTCGGCGCTGAAACCATGTCCCCGGCACCGGCTAAATGAGGACGGCCATCACGCTTCACGAATATCCCCCCGACGGTGCGATGGCAACCGCGAACCCCCCGACGGCCCCCACGCATGCTTGATTATGTGAGTATGTTAATCGGACAGATCGCTGTCAAGGCTGGGCTGCGGCGTGGCGGCCATGCACAATTCCCGATCACGTCATGCCGAAGAGGGACCGAAGAGGGGCCGAAGAGGGACCGGTGAGCGGCGCCGGAGGGACGCCGGAGGGGCTGCGAAATCAGGTTTAAGGGGAGACCTCTTCATCGGTGGGCGCCGTGTGCGTGATGGCGTACTCCCCGCGGGCCATCCGGTAGCCGAGCTGAAAGCGGTGCTGGGCGCCGTACTGCTCGCGCAGGGAGGCGATGTGCCCCTGCACGGACCGCAGACTCATCCCGAGGCGGCGCGCGATCGCCTTGTCGGAGCGGCCCTCGATCAGCAGCCCCTTGATGGCCTGCCGCACATCCGGTACGACCTCCCGGGCGGCGTCCGCCGCGCGCACCGGACGGAAGGGGAACCGCTCGGCCCGCACCCACGCCTTCTCGAAGACGTCCCCGAGGAACGCCACGACGGCGGCGTCCCGGATCAGCGCCGCGCTGTGGGGATGTTCGGTGCCGGGGATGAGGGCGACCTCGCCGTCGACGACGATCAGCCGGTCGAAGAACTCCGGGAGCGTGCGCACCTCCACGCCGCCGTGCGCCGTGACGTTCTGGACGTACTTCTTGGTGGGTTCGGAGAACCGGGCACTGTGCTGGAAGAGCGTCCGCAGGGCGACTCCCCGGGTCAGGGGGTCGTGGACCGCCGAGTAGACCCCGTCCAGCGCCGCTAACGGGCCCGGTACGTCCGGCTGGGCCGTGAGGATCTCGCGCCGCGCTCCCCACAGGACGTCACCGATCGCCTCCTGCACGGCTCCCTGCCCCTCGATGTACCGGATCCGGCCCGGGGTCCCGGCGGCCTCGGTGTCGGCGCCCTCGGCGAGAATCAACTGGCCCGCGGTCTCGGTGGCGTAGCGCTTGAGGCTGCTGAGCGCGTCGGCGATCCGCAGCAGGGACTCCAGCGGGGAGTCGGCGGGGGACAGGGCGTCCCGCGTCTGTCTGCTGCCTGCACTCATGACGTCATCCTTTCCGTGGACTGCGTTCTTCCGGCCCGCGTGGGGTGGCCGGATCGGCAGAGGGGCCGGAGCGGGGCCGTGCCCGGGGCGGCGAGGCACAGGGGTTGTGAGGGGGGCGTGGAAGCCTGCCGGGGGAGGAACGAGGAGGGTGGGAAGGGCTTGCCCCGACACCGTCACTGACCCGAGCGGGGGAGCGGTGCGGAGAGCGAGCCGCCTCCGGGAGGGCCTTCCCCCGGACTTCCCTCGGACGCCGCTGGACGGCGACGACAGGCTCGACGACGATCCGGCCGCCGCGATGCGTACCGGGCGGGTGGTCATCTGGCCGGGGCCCACGGCGGGGTCATGGGCCGGGCCGGGCGGAGGATCGCCCGGTCAGCCGATCCCGCTCCCGTGGCGTCTGCTGCCCGGGTCGTCGGGTTCCGGATGCCTTGCCCGAAGCCTCGGTGCCGGCCGACAGCGGCGCACGCGCATATGGTTCCCCCGTTTCTCGAACCCCGGCCCCTGATGACCGACGCCTGCTTACCGGCCGGTCATATGCGGTCCCGTCGCACCGTACCAGCAGTGCGACCCCCGACGGCGATCATCAAGTGATCCTGGCCCGGAACTCCAGCCGCGCTGCGGCAGAACGCGCGCGCGAGGCCGCTCAGTAGCCCGGCTCCTTCGCCAACTGCTCGCGGTGCGCGGCGATTTCGGGCTGATAGACCTGCTCGTCCCAGTCCTCCGGCGCCACCGGGACCAGGTTGATCGAGATCACCCGCTCCTCCACCTCGTACGCCTCCCGCACGGCGGCCGTCAGCCGCTCCACCAGGCGGGCCCGCTGCTCCGGGGTGAGGGACTTCGGGAAGTGCTGAATGGTCACGTGAGGCATGGGAGCGTCCTTGTCCTTGAGGCTGTCGTGAGGGGGGTCGGCCGTGGTGTGGCGCGCTGGAGTGCCTTGACCAGCTCGCCGACGCCCGGCTCGCGCAGCGCCCCGTAGTGGTCGGTCTCCAACGGGACCACAGCGGGCGGCCGCGCGGTGCGGCCGGGGGTGCGCTCGATGAAGGAGGGCTCGTCGTCACGGGCCCGGAACACGGTGACGGGCGCCGAGACCCGCCGGTCGCCCACGTCGCCCTGGTCGTAGGTGAATCCATAGGTACGGCGGACCACGGCCACCACGCGGCGGATCAGCCCGGGATCGAGCTGCGGGAACCGGCCCTCGACGAACCGCGCGAAGCTCTCCGCGTCGGCGGACCGGCGCAGGCACTCGTCGAGTGCCGGGTCGTGGATGGTGCCGGCGAAGACGGAGAAGAGGAGGGTGGTGAAGACGGGATCGCCGAAGTCGGCCACGACCGTGCCGGTGTCCGGGCGCGGGGTTCCGGCCGCCCCGGCCGCCCCCGACGACCCCGCAGCCGTCCGCCGGGTGTCGGTCACCCGTGGTGAGCCCGGGGCCAGCAGGAACAGCTGCTCCACTCGCTCGCCCGACCGCTCCAGCTGCCATGCCGCCTCGAACGCGACCCGCGCGCCGAAGGAGTAGCCCCACAGCGTGTAGGGCCCCTCCGGCTGGACGCGTCGCAGCGCCGTGACATCGGCGGCCGCCATCTCCTCGATCGACGCGTAGGGCGTCTCGCCCTCGTTGACGCCGTACGACTGGATGCCGTGGACCGGCCGGTCCCCGGGCGCCCGGGCGGCGAGCAGCCGCAGGTTCATCGTGACACCGCCGAGCCCCGGCCAGCAGAAGACGGGCGGTCCGCTGCCCTCGGAGCGCAGCGGGGTGATCCGGGAGGCGGCGACGGCGGCCCTGGCATTCACCGCCTCGGCCAGCTTCGCCACCGTGGTCGCCTCGAAGAGCAGTTGCAGCGGCAGGTTGCAGCCGAACGCCTCATTGATCCGCTTGACCAGGGCCACCGCGATCAGCGAATTCCCGCCGAGCTGGAAGAAGTCGTCGTGCACGGAGACGAAGTCCCGCTTCATGGCCGACTTCCACAGACCGCACAGCCGCGCCTCGACCCGGTCGCGCGGCTCCACCACCGGACGGGCCCGGGCCACGGCCTCGTCGACCTGCCCGGCGAGGGCCCTGGTGTCGAGCTTGCCGTTGGGGGTGTGGGGCAGCGCGGGCAGGACCAGGATCCGGCTGGGCAGCATGTACTCCGGCAGTGACGCGACCAGATCGTCCCTGATCAGCTCCTCCGGCCCCTTCATGTGCACCTGGTCCTCGTGCATGCCCTCGTGGCGGAGCTGCTCCTCGCTGACCGTCCCGCCGACGCAGAAGTACGAAGGCCCGGTGGGGAGTCCGGCGTCCCGCAGGATCGCCGCCATGCGCCGGGCGGCGGGCAGGTCGTCCCCGCCGCGCGAGCTGTAACCCGCGGGCATGAAGCCCAGGCCGGCGGTGTTCATCATCAGATGCTGGAGCTCGCGGCCCAGGTCCAGATAGCCCCGTCGCTCGTCGCCCCCCTCGGCGCGGCTGACGAGGGTGATGCCGAACCCGGAGCGGTCGTACACGGCCTGGTTGATGGCGATCACATGCCGCTTGAGGACCAGCTCGTCACCGGTGCGGTGCAGCCGGCCGTCGCGGTAGAGGTACTGGCCGCCGGGGAGTCCGGCACCGCTGCCGGGGTGGAACTGCACATGAATGTCGAGGGAGCGCTGCGCGGGCGGCCGCGCGTGCGCCGCCGTCCAGGGCACCAGCTCGAAGGAGCCCAGGTGGTGGTCGTCCTCGCCACAGCCCAGCAGCCGGGGGAGACCGTCGTCGTACGTCGCCTCGGCGAGGGCGAGGCCATGAGCGGGAAGCACCTCGTCGAACAGGCCCGCCATGTGCCCGGCCTCGATCTCCAGGACCTCCTGGATGTTCTTCTTGTACACCGGCTCGATGGCCGACCTCCGGCCGATGAAGTGGGCCCGCGCCCCCGGGCGGGCGGCCGCTCCGGCAGGGCGGATCAGCACCAGCTCGTGCCGGACCGGATGGTAGTAGTAGCAGCCCGCCGCCAGGCCGGCGATCCCGGCGAGCTCCACGTAGAGCTGGGCCGCGTAGAGGGATCCGGGGGAGGCGTACGCGTACTTCGGCAGCAGCCGTTCCTCGCTGAGGTGCTGACCGAAGTCGCGCAGAATCACTCCGAGTCGATGCAGGGTCAGTTCTTCGGGGCGGCGTGAACCGATTCCCTCGGTGCGCCGCTCGATCGCCGCCAGCACGGCGTCGACCGTCAGTGGTCCGCCCTCGTAGAAACGGTACGTCTTGCGGGCGAAGGCCCGGCGCCGCTGCTCGGGGGTCGCGGTGGCGCCGGGCAGACATAACGTGGGCCGCCCGGCGAGATCGGCCGCGTCCCGCAGTCCCGGATTCGACAGCTGGGCCCTGACCTGGAGCTTGGACGCCTTCGACACATGGTGCTCACCGAACTCGCCCTGGTCCATCAACGCGGCCTCGCGGGGGCTGAGTTCGACGCACGCCACCAGGCTCTGGGCGTCGGTGAGGGGATCGGTGCGCAGCAGCACGGCCGCGTTCCGCACCCAGTCGTGGGCCTCGACGGCCAGGCGTATCTCGTCCAGCTCGATCCGGAAGCCGCGCAGCTTGACCTGGTTGTCGGCCCGGCCCGCGAACTGGGCGGTGCCGTCGGGGTTCCAGCGGGCCAGGTCACCGGTGCGGTACAGCCGGTCGTGGCCGGGCTCACCGCCCGCCGGATCGGTCCGGAAGCGCTCGGCGGTGAGCTCCGGCTGGTGCAGATAGCCGCGCGCCAACTGGACGCCGCTGATGTGCAGTTCGCCCGTCTCACCGGCGGCCACCGGACGGCCGTCGGAGTCCAGGATGTGATAGCGCAGGCCGGTCACGGGCCGGCCGATCGGCAGGATCTCGGGGCCCTCGTCGAGGGCGGCGGGGTCGACGGTGTGGGCCGAGGTGTTGATGGTGCACTCGGTGGGGCCGTAGAGGTTGACCAGGGCGGTCCCGGGCAGGGCGCGGGTCAGTTTCCGCGCGAGCGTCCGGGAGAGGGCCTCGCCGCCGCTGAAGAGGTGGGTGAGCGAGGTGCAGCGGTCGAGTTCGTCGGTGTCGACGAGGGCCTGGAGGAGGGTCGGCACGCACTGCAGGGTCGTCACGGCATGGCGGGTGACGGCCTCGACGACGCGCACGGGATCGCGGTGGATGCCCCCGGACCCCACCACGACCCGGCTCCCGCAGGCGGCGGCCAGGATCTCCCACTGGGCGGCGTCGAAACTGATCGGGGTCTTCTGCAGCACGGTCTTGTCCGCGTCGAGCGCGAAGGCATCGGCGAGCCAGCGCATCTGGTGCGCGAGCGAGCGGTGCTCGATGGCCACGCCCTTGGGTCTGCCGGTGCTGCCGGAGGTGTAGATGACGTACGCCAGGTCGGCGGGGCCCGGGCCGTCGGGCAGCTCGGGCGGATGCTCGCCCGACCGGGCCTTCACGAACTCCACGACGTCGTCGAGGGTGATGACGACGGTGTCCGCCGCGAGGAACCGGTCGAGCGAGGTCCGCAGGGACTCCTGGGTGAGGACCACGCCCACGCGGGCGTCCCGCGCGATGTGCCGGATGCGTTCCTCGGGATAGTCGGGAGAGAGCGGGAGATAGGCCCCGCCGGCGCGCAGCACGCCCCACGCGCCGATCACCAGATCGAGCGAGGGTTCGACGAAGAGCCCCACGCAGACATCCGGGCCCACACCGAGATGGTGCAGGTGGCGCGCCACGTCCCCGGCCCGGTCGGCCAGTTCGCGGAAGGTGAGCGACTCGCCCTCGTGGACCACGGCGATGTCATGGGGACGGGCCAGAGCCTGAGCGTCCAGCAGATCGGGCAGGCATGTCGCGGCGGCGTCCTGACTCTTCATCACGTACCCCCGTACTCAAATGGTCTTCGACCTCCCGTTCGAACGTACGGATTCCGGTCAGCGTCGGAGCGCCGGGCGACCCCCGCAATCACCGCAGTGCGGCAACCCGAACCATGGGCCGCGTGGTCATCACTCGCGGGGACAGGCAGATTCGGGACGTGCATGTGCCCGTACGGATCCGGAGGGCTCCCATGACCGAAACATCCACCGGCAGCGTCGTCGGCTCACTGGAAGAACTCGTGGGCAACACCCCGATGCTGCGGCTGAGCCTGCCCGGACTGCCGTCCGACGCCCATGTGCTGGCCAAACTGGAGGCGGCGAACCCGCTGTCCAGCGTCAAGGACCGGGCCGCCCTGTTCATGCTGCGCGCCGCCGAGGAGGCCGGGGCGCTGCGGCCAGGCGGGACCGTCATCGAGTCCACCTCGGGCAACACCGGCATCGCGCTGGCCGCACTGGCCGCCGCCCGTGGCTACGGCTGCCGGATCGTCCTTCCCGACAACGCCTCGCAGGAGCGCCTGCTGACCCTGCGCATGCTGGGTGCCGAGATCGAGCTCACCGACCACACCCTCGGCTTCGCCGGTTGCGTGGAGGTCGCCGAGAAGCTGCACGCCGCGACCCCCGGGTCCTGGTACGCCGCCCAGCATCGGAACGCCGACAACGTACGCGCCCACTACGAGACGACGGGCCCCGAGATCTGGCGGGACACCGGCGGCCGCGTCGACCACCTGGTGTGCAGCGTGGGGACCGGCGGCACCCTGACCGGCATCGCCCGCTTCCTGCGCGAGCGCAATCCCGGGCTGAACGTGGTGGCCGTCGAGCCCGCGGGCTCGCCCCTGCTGTCCGGAGGTGAGCCGGGACCGCACCGCATCCCCGGTCTCAACGGTGGATTCACCAGCCCGGTCACCGACGTCACCCTCATCGACGAGGTGATCGCCGTCGCGGACGAGGACGCCGCGGCCACCACCCACGCCATCGCCGCCGCCAGCGGACTGCTGGTCGGCGTCTCCTCGGGCGCCGCCGCGTACGGCTGCGTGGAACTCGCCCGCCGGCACGACCTCACCGGCGCCACGGTCGTCACCCTCTTCCCGGACACCGGAGAGCGCTACCTCAGCTGGTGGCCCGAGGCCCAGTCCGCCCAGTCCGCCCAGCCCGCACAGAGGAACGGAGCACAATCCCCCCATGAATCCTGAGCGTTCACTGCTGCTCGTCGGCGCCACCGACGAGACAGTGGCCAAGGCGAAGCAGCTGGGCCTGTGTGTCCTGCTGCTGCAGCACCCCACCAAGGTCACGGCCGAGCAGGAGCGCCTCGCCGACCACGTGGAGGTCGTCGACTACACCCGCTGGGACCTGGTCGAGCCGATCGCCCGACGCCTCCGCGACTCCCCGGGCTTCGCCGCCGCCACCTCCATCACCGAGCCCGGCCTGGAGAACGCGGCCCGCGTCAACGACCTCTTCGGCCTGGGCGGCACCGGCTTCGAGGTGACCCGCCGCCTGCGCGACAAGGCCGTCATGCGCGAGCACCTCGCCGGGCTCGACCCCGACGCGGTGCGCGCCCGGCCCCTGCGCGCCCGCGCGGACCTGGACGCCTTCGGGGAGCGGCACGGCTACCCCTTCATCGTGAAGCCCGTCGACGCGACCGCCGGCATCGGCGTGCACCGCCTGGACGGGCCCGCCGACGCCGACCGGGTCTGGGCCGAGGTGCGACGGCTGTCGGGCACCCGGACGGACCGGGTCTCGACGCTGCTGCTGCTCCAGGACTTCCTGATGGAGGAGTACCTCGACGGCCCGGAGTACAGCGTGGAGTCCTTCAGCTCCGCCGGGCGCCATGTGGTCATCGCCGTCACCGAGAAGTTCACCGACCCCGCCCACTTCGCCGAGCTGGGCCACGCGGTCCCCGCCCGGCTCGGCACCACGGTCGAGGAACGGGTCCGTACGGCCGTCGTCGCCTTCCTGGACCGGATCGGCATCAGGGACGGCGTCTGCCACACCGAGATACGGATCGGCGCCCACGGCCCCCGCGTCATCGAGAGCCACAACCGGATCGCCGGTGACGGCATCACCGACCTGGTGCACAGCGTCTACGGCATCGACACGATCAAGCTCGCCCTCGGCGCGCCCTTCGGCCTGGCCGGCGAACTCCCCGACCGGCCCGAGGCCCACGGCGGCGCGGCCGTGCGCTCGGTGGTGGGCCGGGCCGGCGACGTCGTGGAGGCGGTGGAGGGCGTGGCCGAGGCGCAGGCGCTGGCCGACGTCCTCGCGGTGCGCGTCAGCGCGCGGCCCGGCGAGACGGTACGCCCCCTGCGGGACAACTGGGACCGCCTCGGCCTGGTCGCCGTCACCGGCGAGGACACCACCGCCGCGATCCGGCGCGGCGCCGAACTCATCGGCGACATCGTGAAGATACGGGTCAAGGACCCCTACGGGCGGCCCGGCCTGGCCGAGGCGGCGCCGGTGAGCGACCGGACGGTGATCCCGGCATGAGCGTCCTCGTCCTGCACCGCAACCCCCTGGCCCCCTTCCCGTACCGCCGCTGGCTGGACGGCGACGCCCCCGGCCTCGACGGCGGCACACCGTACGCCGGGGACATCGTCGTCCTCGCCGCCCGCGACAAGATCGCGTCGGCCGGTGAGCCGCTCCCGGGCGACGCCGGCCACGACTTCACCCACCTCGAACTCTTCGACACCCTCGACGACGAGCGCGTGCCGGACCGCGCGCTCGCCCTCGCCGAGAAGTACCGGATCACCCACGTCGTCGCCCACCACGAGGCGGACGTCGTGGCGGCCGCCCGGCTGCGCGAGCACCTCGGACTCGACGGGGCGTGGAGCGCGGACATCGAGCCGTTCCGCGACAAGGCCCTGATGAAACGGCTGGCCCGGCGGGCCGGCATCGAGGTCGCCCCGCACACCGTGCCGGGCACCCCCGCGCAGGCCCGCGACTTCGCCGCGGCGCACGGCTTCCCCGTGGTGCTCAAGAACCGGTCGGGCTACAACTCCATCGGGCTGAGCATCATCGCCGACCAGGACGCACTGGACACGGCGCTCGACCGGGCGTACCGGGACGGCGAACGGGACGACCTGCTGATCGAGGCCTTCGTGCCCGGCCGGATGTGCCACGTCGACGGGCTGGTCGTGGACGGCCGCACCGTGGCGGCCTGGCCGTCCCAGTACCAGTACGACCTGGCCTCGTTCGGTACCGACCCGGGCCCCCGCGTCGACCTGACCCTGGACGTCGACGACCCGCTCACCCCCCGCCTGCTCCAGCTGATCGAGCACACCCTCGCGGCCCTGAAGCCGGAAGGCTCCCGGCTGCGCACCCACGCCTTCCACGCGGAGGTCTTCCACACGCCCGACGACCGCCTGGTGCTGTGCGAGATCGCGGCCCGGTCGGGCGGTGCCAAGATCCGGGAGGTCTTCGAGGTCCTGTTCGGGATCCAGCTCGCCGTCCAGGTGACACGCGCGGAGGCGGGCCTCCCGCTGCCCGCGATCGAGGGCGCCGTGGACGACCGGGGACTGCTGCGGCCCCGCTGCATGTCGGGGCAGGTCCTCACGATGAAGCGGCCCGGGCTGGTGCGCTCGCTGCCCGCCGTCCCCGACGAGGAGTGGGTGAGGGGCTTCTGGCTCTTCGCCGAGGAAGGCCAGGTGATCCCCCCGGCCTCGGGCTCCGCGGACTTCCTCACCGCGGCGGTGGGTTCGGCCCCGACCCGCGCCGAGTGCGAGCGCAGGCTGCGCGCCCTCGGCGACCGCATCCACGCGCGGACGCGGATCGAGGCGTCATGACGGGGAGACTGAGGTCCGTCCGCTTCACGTACATGCTGGGCATGGTCGTCGACGCGACCGGCAGCGGCATGTACGTGCCGCTGTCGCTGCTCTACTTCCACCATGTCACCGGGCTGCCGCTCACCCAGGTCGGCGCCATCGTGACGACCGCCTCCGTGATCGGCCTGGTCAGCAACCCGGTCGCCGGCGTCCTCATCGACCGCTTCAGCGCCCGCTCCGTGCTGGTGGGCGGATATGTGCTGCGCGCGGCCGCGTTCTGCGTCTACCCGTTCGTCGACAACGGCGTGGCCATGTTCGCGGTGGTGCTGCCGGTCGCCCTCGGCGACACTTCGTATCCGCCGGCCATCCAGTCCTTCGTGGCGGAGATCGTGTCGGGTGCCGACCGGGACAAGCTGCTCGCCCTGCAACGCAGCCTGCGCAACGCCGGAATGGGCGTCGGCGGTCTCCTCGCGGGCGCGGCCCTCGCCCTCGGCGACTCCGGTTTCTACGTCGTCGTACTCGGCGCGGCCGCCGGCTATCTGATCGCGGCATCGCTGCTCGGCACCATCCGCCCCGGCGCGTCCGCGCCGCCGCCGGGCGGCCGGGTCTCCCGCAAGGGCGGCTACCGGATGGTGGCGCGCAACCGTCCCTTCCTCGGCCTGACGCTCCTGAACATCCCGACGGCGTTCGTGTACATGGTGCTCTCCGTGGCCCTGCCGGTGTACGTCACCCGTGAACTGGACGCGCCCGTCTCGCTGGTGGGCATCGTGTACGCGGTCAACACGGTCGGCATCGCGGTGCTCCAGATCCCGGTCACCCGTCTGCTGGTCAAATACCGTAGGACGCGTGCCGTGGCGCTCGGCGCGGGTGTCTTCGCGCTGTCCTTCGTCACCTTCGCGGTGCTCGGCGGCCTGTCGACCGGGGCGGCGCTGATCGCCGGTGTGTTCGCCGCGACCGCCCTGTTCACCGTGGGCGAGCTGCTGCACGGAGCCACCGCCTCCGCGCTCGTGGCCCAGGCCGCGCCGGAGGAGACACGCGGCCGCCATCTCGCGGTCTACCAGCTGTCGTGGGCGGTGCCCATCGCGCTCGCGCCGACGGTGCTCACCGCCCTGCTGTCGGTGTCGGCCACCGGGATGTGGCTGCTCCTGGCGACGGGCGCGACGGGCTCCGCGCTGGGCGTGCTGCGCCTGGAGCGCGCGCTGCCGCCTGCCGCGGTGCATCCGGTGCCGCCCGAGGCCGAACCGGCCGTGTCCGATTCCGGCTCCACCAGAAAGGTTGCGTGACCCCCATGGGGATCTCCAGTTGGCGTGTGCTCGGCGAGGAAGACCCGGAGTTCGCCGGGGAGGAGGTCGCGGCGCAGGGCGGGCTCGTCAGTCAACTGCGCCCGTTGATCGTGGAATTGACCAAGCCCGGCGACCTGGTGTTCGACCCCTTCGCCGGGTGGGGCACCACCCTGGTGGCCTGCGCGGCCGAGGGGCGGCTCGGGGTCGGTCTGGAGATCAACCCGTCCCGCGCGCGGGAGGCACAGCAACGCCTCGCACGCCATCCCGAGCAGCGCATGCTGTGCGGTGACGCCCGCACGCCCCCGCTCGACCCCGACAGCGTGGACCTGGTCCTGTGCGACCTGCCGTACTTCGGCACGAACCTGGACCTCGAAGCACCCGACCCGGGCCAGCTGTACGCGCTGCGCGACTACGACGTCTATCTGGCGGCGCTGGACGAGGTCTTCGCGGCCGTCGCGCGGGTGATGCGACCGGGCGCCCACGCGGTCGTCGCCGTCCAGAACCGGCGCATCGCGGACCGGTTCGTCCCGCTGGCCTGGGACGCCGCGCGGGTGCTCGGCCGCCATCTGACGCTGGGCGACGAGCGCGTCCACCTGTACGACTGGCCGGTCAAGGACGAGGGCGACCCGATGCGGACGAACCGCTCGCACGAGTATCTGCTGATGGCCCGGAAGTGAGGCGGGGCCGGCCGACCTCGATCGGCGTCGGCCGGCCCCGTCCTCGACGTACGCGGGTCACGCCCGCCAGGGCCGCAGCTTGTCGGGGTTGAGCACCGCCCAGATCCGCTTGACGCGGTCGCCCTCCACGTCGAACGCCAGCACCGACACGGAGACGCCGTCCACCTGCGCGACCAGGCCGGGCTGACCGTTGACCGTGCTCTCCAGGAGCGTCACATCGGACACCGCGTCCATCCGGCCGGCGAAGAACCGCGCGACTTCCTCGGCGCCCTCGACCGGGTGCAGGGCCGCCGGCACGAGTCCGCCGCCGTCGCCCGTCGCGGTGGCGCCGGGGGCCAGCAGCCCGATGAGGGCGTCGATGTCCTTGGCCTCCCACGCCTGCTTGAAGGCCCGGACGGTGGCGGCGCGCCGCGCCGCCGGGGCCGCGGCGGACTGCGAGGCACGGATACGGCGCCGGGCCGACGAGGCCAGCTGCCGGCAGGCCGTCGGCGTCCGGCCGACGATCTCGGCCACCTCGGCGAACGAGTAGCGGAAGACGTCGTGCAGGATGAACGCCACGCGCTCGGCCGGGGTCATCAGATCGAGCACGACCAGGAACGCCATGTTGATCGACTCGTCGAGGGTGACCCGGTCGGCCGGGTCGGCCGTCGTACCGCCGACCCCCCAGCGCCCGCTGATCCACTCCGTGTCGGCGGGCAGCGGCTCGGGGACCCACTCCCCGACGTAGCGCTCCCGGCGCGCCCGCGCCGAACCGAGCAGGTCGAGGCAGATACGGCTGGCGACGGTCGTCAGCCAGCCACCGGGCGACTCGATGGCCTCCCGCTGCTCCGCGGACAGGGCGTACCAGCGGGTGTACGTCTCCTGCACCACGTCCTCGGCCTCGGTCAGTGAGCCCAGGAGGCGGTACGTGAGACTGATCAGCTGGTGCCGCTCGCTCATGATCGCGCTCAGGTCCGGGTCGGGCCGGCTGTGCTCGGCCCCGGATGGGTTGGTCATGGTGGTCGCCGACTCCCTCGGTCGCTCTGCCCCCGTTCGGTACGACGGGACAGCGGGCGGAACTGTGACGTGGAGCACGTCACCTCACATCGCGCGGGGCTGCGTCGTCGTACCTGATGAACGGAACACTATCCCGGTGATGAAGGAAGGCAACCGATGTCGGAATCCGTGAACGTATCGATCATTTACTACAGCTCCACGGGCAATGTGCACGCCTTGGCACAGGCGGCGGTGGAGGGCGCGGAGAAGGCGGGCGCCCAGGTGCGCCTGCGCAAGGTCGCGGAGACGGCCCCGCCGGAGGCGGTGAACTCCCGGGCGGAGTGGGCCCAGCACCTTCAGGACACCGCCGATGTCGAACTGGCGAGCCACGACGACCTGACGTGGGCCGATGTCGTGCTGTTCGGCACGCCGACCCGTTTCGGCAACCCGGCCAGCCAGCTGCGGGCCTTCATCGAGACCACCGGTCCCCTGTGGTTCCAGGGCCTCTTGGCGGGCAAGGTGTACTCGGCCTTCACCGCGTCCAACACCGCGCACGGCGGCCAGGAATCGACCGTCCTGGCGCTGGCGAACACGTTCTACCACTGGGGCGGCATCATCGTGCCCCCCGGCTACACCGACCCCATCCAGTTCCAGTCGGGCAACCCCTACGGCACGTCCCACGTGGCCGGCGAGGGCGCCCCGGGTGATGTGGTCCTCCAGGCGGCTCGCTACCAGGCCCGCCGCGCCGTGGAGATCGCCGCCGCGCTGAAGGCCGGCCGCAGCGCCTGACTGGGCGTCAACCGGCTTGCTCGGTAGGCCCCGTGCGGCAGAGCCGGAGCGACGTCTCCCTCCCCCGAAGGCGACGTCGCTCCGGCCCGTCCCCCGGCGCCGGACTGTGGCTGCCGTACCCGCCGCGGCCCCTCCCGGTCACCAGCACATGACCGCGGTCTCGCCCGAACCCCAGCCGGAGTACAGGCGGACGCGGACGACGTAGCGGCGGCCCTTGACGAGGCGGGCCCTGATCGTGGCGTTGCACGGGGTGCCCCCGTCGTCCCGGCCGGCGAGGAAACGGGGCTCGTCGTCCCGCTCCTCGAAGACCACGACGACGCTGTCGCCGTCCCCGAACGTGCCGATCGTGTACTCACGGGTCTCCGGCGGCTCGACGGTGAAGTCGGCCTGTTCGCCCGGCCCCAGCGACAGCGGCACCGAGCGGAACGGCACCAGCGCCGCAGGCCGCGGCGCGGCGAGCGGCGGATACCAGCGCAGCACGAACTCCTTGTCCAGCGGCGAGAGCCCGCCCGGCGGATGCACACCCCCGCGGTACTGCTCCGGCTCCAGGATCAGCCCCGCGTCGAAGGGGTACTCCATCACCGACTGCGGATCCCACACCGTCCCGTTGACCTCGGCCGGATCCAGCTCGCGCAGGATGTTGAAGTACGTGCGGTCGCGGCTCCAGAAGTTCGGCGGGCCCGCCAGATCGGCGTACACGGCCTCGTCGTCCCAGTGGATCCCGGCCAGCGGGCTCTGGTGCTCGTGCTGCATCCCGAGCGCGTGCCCGATCTGGTGCAGCGCCGTCGCCCGCTCCGCCGGCGGGGTCAGGTCCCAGCCGAAGTTCATCGTCCGCTCGTTCAGCCCGGCGAGCAGCGCGTCCCGGCCGATCGCCGACCAGGCCCCGTCACCCCGCTGGAAACCGATGCGCAGCTCCGCCTCCGAGCGGTCGCCGACCTCGGTGAACGTCAGCCCGACACCGAGATCCTGCCAGGCGTGGAAACACTCGCGCACCGCGTCCCGCTGCTCCTCGCCGCCGGCCCAGGACACCCAGCGGGTGCCGCCCGACCCCGGCACGGCGAGCACCGAGCCGTCGCTGTCGCCGTCGAAGAAGTAGTAGTGCAGAACCGTCCCGTTGACCCACATGCGGCGCCCGCTCATCAGCGCGCCGAGCCGCTCGGCGGCCAGCCCCGGCGCGAACGCGGGGACGGGCTGCTGCGGCAGCGAGCAGTAACGGGCGGTCATGGGCCAAGGATCGCCGTCCGCCGCCGCCGGGCGCCTGAGTCGGGGGCTACTCAAGTCGCCCTGTATCAGACCTGAGTATGCCCGCTCTTCTCCATGTGACGACTTTCGCGCGGGACGCCAAGACCCTGGAGCCGCCCTGGCCGTTCACCGGCCGTGAGGAGGAACGGGACCTCGTCCGGCGCGCGTTGACGGCCGGGCGGCCCGGCATCGTGGTCACCGGACCGGCGGGCTGCGGCCGCACCCGCCTCGCGGCGGAGGCCGTCCGCGGCACGGACTGCGCGCGCGTGGCCGCGACCGCCGAGACCTCCGGCATCGCCTTCGCCGCGTTCGCCCATCTCCTCCCCGAGCGGGTCACCCTGCACCGCGCCGTGCGACTCCTCTCCGGAGTACGGCTGTTGTGGGTCGACGACGCGCATCTGCTCGACGACGCCTCCGCCGCCCTCGTCCACCACCTGGCCGTCCAGGGGCGCACCCGCCTGCTGGTGACGGCGGCCGACGACGCACCCGCTCCCGGCGCGGTCTCCCGCCTGTGGGCGGGCGAGCTGCTGCCCCGTCTCGCGCTGGAACCCCTGCCCCGCGAGGACGTCACCCACCTGCTCACGACCGTCGCGGACGGCCCCCTGGAGGCGCTCACCGTCCATCGTCTGCACCGCCTGTGCCGCGGCGACCTCCGTCTTCTGCGGGACCTGTGCGGGGCGCTGCGCGACCAGGGGCTGCTCACCCGCGTCACGGACACCGATGAGTGGACCTGGCGGGGCCCGGTCCCGGTGACACCCACCGTCCGCGTCCGCACCGCCGCCGTCCTCGCCCGCACCGACCCCGACGAGCGGGAGACCCTCGACCGCCTGGCCTTCGCCGAGCCGCTCGCCCTGCCCGCCGACGCTCTCCCTCTGCGCGTCCTGGAGCGGCTGGAGGCCGACGGCCTGATCGACGTGGACGACGACACGGCCGTGCGCCTCGCCCACCCCCTGCACGGCCCGGTGCTGCGCGCGGCGGCGGGCCGTCTGCGCGCCCGGCGCCTGACCGCGACCCGGCGGCCGTACGGCCCGGCCCTGGAGGCCGAACGGGCCGCCCTGGCCGAGCGCATGGCGCGGGCCGACGTGCGGGCCGTGCCGACGCCCGTGGGGGAGTGGCTGGTCGCCGAGGGCGCTCCGGTCCCGGCCGGTTACGCGGCCGTCCGCGCGCGGTTCTCACGGCTGCGGGGAGAACTGCGGGAGGCGGCGGCCTGGGCGCGAGAGGGGCTGACCACCACCCCGGGGGATCCGGCGTGCGGCACCGAACTCGCCCTGGCCGCCGCCCAGTCGGGAGATGCGACCACCGCCCAGGAGACCCCGCTCCCGCACCCGCCCACGCCCGCCGTGACGACCTGGCTGGCGGCGGCCAGGGGCGACCTGGACACGGCCCTCGCGACCCTCGACGGCGGGGAGGAGGGGAACGCGCGGCTCGGCACCCCGGCCGCCTACGACGCCGTACGCCTCGGAGCCCCGGAGAAGGTCGAGCCCCTGCTCTGCGCCGACGACCTCTTCGCCCGTCACGCGCGTGCCCTGATCCTCGCCGACGGACCCGCCCTCGACGACGTGGCCGAGGAGTGGGAGGAGCGGGGGTTCCTGCTGTTCGCGGCGGAGGCCCACGCGCAGGCCGTACGGGCCCACCGCGACCCCCGCGCGGCCCGTACCGCCCGCACGCGCGCCGTGGCCCTCGCCCGCCGCTGCCAGGGCGCCCGCACCCCCGCCCTCTCCGGCCTGGTCCTCGGCGAACTCACCGCCCGCCAGCGGCAGATCGTCACCCTCGCCGCCGCCGGCCTGAGCAACCGCGAGATCGCCGAACGCCTGACGCTCTCCGTCCGGACCGTCGGCAACCACCTCTACGGCGCCTACGCCCGCCTCGGGGCGAGCGACCGGGGAGCCCTGCCCTGGCTGGTCGAACTCCCCGAGACGCGTTCGGCGTAGCGGCGGCGCCGACTACGCCGCGCCGAACGCCGTGAACGCCCAGCCCGTCGCCTGGTGCACCGCGTCGCCCGGTACGGCGGCCCGCGCACCCCGCAGCGCCTCCGCCAGCGACAGCCCGTCGCCGAGTCCCTGGTGCAGGGCCAGCATCAGCGGAACCACCGCCTCGTCGTTCACGGGCGCGCTGCTCGCCACCACGCCCGCCGTACCCAGCGGCAGCAACGCCGTCACCAGGCCGAGGAGTTCGTCCGCGCCGACCGAGGCGAGGCGGGCCGTGTCACAGCTGGAGAAGATGATGCGGTACGGGCTGCGGGCGAGCCGCTCGAAGTCGTGCACGATGAGCGGCCCGTCGACCATCCGCAGCGACGAGAACAGCGGACTGTCGGCCCGGAAGGCGCCGTGCGCGGCGATGTGCGCCAGCGCGGCCCCGTCCAGCTCCTCCAGAACCCGCGGCACGCGCGCGTCCGCGTCCTCCAGCACCGTCGCCCGTCCGTACCGGCCCGCGACCTCCGGCACCTCCGCCCCGCCCGTCGCCAGCCCCGGCCCCCGCACGAGGACACGCCGGCCGCCCGGCGGCGGCTCGGTCTCCCGGGCCCGCAGCCAGCTGCTCGCCGACGGCGACACACTGACCACCCGCTCGCGCAGCGACGGCAGCACCGCCCACGGCACCCGGTGCAGCCGCGCGGGCGGCACGATCACCACCGGGCCCGTGCCGAGCCGGTCCACGGCCTCGCCCAGCAGCAGCCGCTCCAGCCGGGCGCCCGCCGCCTCCACCATCGGCAGCCGCCCCTCCGCGCCCGGGTGGGCCAGCCGCCGCAGCCCGGCCTGGATGTGCTCGGCCTCGCGCTCGGCGTCGGCGATGAGCCCGCCGGCGAACCGCCGCACCCGCCCGCCCCCGCACAGCAGCACCTGCACCCGGCCGTCCAGGACCGCCAGCTCCACCAGCCGCCCGTCCCCGAGCCGCCGCAGCAGCCGGCCCGCGTCGAACCGGTCGCCGTCCCCGGGCGCGTCCCCGCGCATGTGCAGCGTGCGCGAGCGGATCTCCCGCTCCAGGCGCCGCTGTTCGCGCTCCAGCGCCGGCACCGGACGGCCGTCCATCCGGGCCTCCTCCGCGCGCGCCGCGATCACCCGGAACGACGTCAGCCCGCTCAGCAGCGCCGGATCCGCCGGCGGCCGGGTGGGTGGCGCCGACAGCACCGTCGCCCGCCAGCGCTCGCTCCACTCCAGCAGCCGCCGCGGCCCGCCCCCGGCGAGGCTCGCCTGCTGGGCCAGCGCCGCGAGCTCCGCGCCCTGCGCGGTGGCCCGGGCGCGCAGCTCCGACGCGCCGAGCGTCATCCGGTGGTCGTCCAGCACGTCCAGGCCGCGCCGGCACGCCTCCAACACACCCCGCCCGGACCCGGCCGCGCGCGCCCGCAGCGCCTGCGCCGCCCAACCCGTGATCCGCGCCAGCGGCGGCCCGCTGCGGCGGCTGCGCGCGGCCACCGCCAGATACCGCTCCGCGTCCGCCGTCCAGTCCAGGCCCAGCGCGATCCGGCCCGCGAGCAGCCAGGCCTCGGGCGCGGCCGGAGCGCCGAAGGAGTCCAGCCGCTCGGCGAGCCGCGCCGCGTCCGCGACCAGCCGCCCCGACCCCCGCCCGGCCGCCACCCGCGCCTCGGTCAGCACCAGCCGGGCGTGCGTCTCCCACCAGGTGCGCCGCTGCCCCGCGAACAGCCGCGCGGCCACCGCGGCACGGGCGATCGCCGTCCCCGGATCGCCCGCCAGCCGGGCCGCCCTGGCCGCGCCCAGCAGCAGCTCCGCCTTGCGGGTCGACTGTCCGCCGATGCCGTCCAGCACCCCGATCGCCGCGTCCGCCTCCGCGAGCGCCTCCGGCGCCAGCCCCGCCGCCATCAGCACCTCGCAGCGCCGGATGCTCAACATGAACGTGGGCGTGCCCAGCTTCGCGTACCGCTCCTCGGCCTCGTCCAGCAGCCGCAGCGCCACCGGGATGTCCCCGGAGCGGAACGCGGCCAGGCCGCGGCTCTCCACCGCGTCGGCCTTGTCGTGCTCCTGGCCCGTGGTGTCCCACAGCGCCTCCGCGGCCGTGAAGTCGGCGTCGGCCCGGTCGGCGGCCCCGAGCGCCAGATGGACCGTGGCGCGCAGGGTGAGGGCGCGCGCCGTCCAGATGGTGTCGCCCGCCTGCCGCAGCACGGGGATGGCCCGGCGCACGTCGTCGAGGGCCTCGCGGTGATGGCCCAGCACCCACCAGGAGTAGGCCCTGCGGTACAGCACGCGCGCGCGTGTATGACCCGTGCCGCGCCGCACACCCTGCTCGAACGCGGCCAGGCCCTGCCGGGTGCGGCCCGCGTGCACCAGCGCCACGCCGAGCGTGGCCAGCACGTCCGCCTCCCGCTCGGCCGACTCCGAGCGGGCCGCCAGATCGCGGGCGCGGCGCAGATGCTCCAGGGCGAGACGCATGTCGCCCCAGTCCCGCTGCCAGATGCCGATCACCTGATGGGCGACCGAGGCGTGCGACGGCGACGGATCGGTGTCGAGCAGTCCCTCCGCGCGCGCCAGCGCTTCGTTCGGAGCGGCGAACACCATCGGCAGCAGTCCGAGAACCGGGTCGTTTCCCGCTGTCACCCCACGGATGGTAGTGGCAGGCGGAGCGCGCCACACCGGTTGGAGCCCGAACCGACACCCATCATGTGACCTTCCGGCGCCGGGAGTTGGGGGGCGCGCGCCGGGAACCGCACCACCCGCACCTGCCGTCGCACCACCTGTATCAAAGGAAGGTCCCGCGGCTCTGACTGACGAACACCGCCCAGGGGGAGGACACGCCATGGCACCTCAGCGATTCCACGAGCAGTTCGAGCAGATCCAGCGCGCCCTGCCGGACGTCCCCCTGGCGATGGGGCCGGACGACTCCGCCGAGTTCATCTACGAGAAGGGTGTGGTGCTCGCCCGTGACGGCGAGGAGGCCGCCCTCGTCGAGGACACCGTGCGCACCCACTTCACCGAGACCACCGGTCTGGTCGCCGACCATGTGCGCCGCGCGAGCCCGCGGACCAACCGCTCCGGCATCACCCGCATCCAGGTCGGCGACCCCGGCCACGGAGACCGGCACGCCGACCGCGCCGTCGCGGGCGCCCTGCGCTCCCTGCGCGAGGCCGAGGGACGCGCCGGACGCCGGCTGGTCAGCCGCAACCACGTGGTGTCGATCGCCGTCAACGCCTGCCCCGGCGACGAGCCCGTGCCCGCGCCGATCACCCAGCCGCCCAACCCGGCCGCCGCGGAGGCCGGTTACGACGGCGACAGCGCCGTGGGCGTCCTCGTCGTCGACACCGGCCTGATGCACGACTACCGCTCCTACCCGCTGCTCGCCCACACCGACGGCGACGCCCAGATCAGGGAGACCGACGAGCACGGCGTGCTCCAGCAGTACGTCGGACACGGCACGTTCATCGCCGGACTCGTCGCCGCCGTCGCCCCCAACACCGACGTCACCGTGCGCAACACCCTCAACGACGCGGGCGCGATCCTGGAGTCGGAGCTCGGCGAGAAGCTCTTCGACGCCGTCGAGGAGGGCGGCTGGCCGGACATCCTCAGCCTCTCCGCCGGCACCTCCAACGGCCGCGTCGACGGACTGCTCGGCCTCGACGGCTTCCTGCGGGCCCTGCGCGAGCAGCGCACCCTGCTGGTCGCCGCCGCCGGCAACAACGCCAGCGCCACGCCCTTCTGGCCCGCCGCCTACGCCTCCCTGCCGGAGTACGCCGACGTGGTGCTCTCGGTCGGCGCCCTGCGCGGCGACGGCGAGTTCGGCGCCTGCTTCAGCAACCACGGCGGCTGGGTGCGGGTCTACGCCCCCGGTGAGCGCCTCACCGGCGCCCTCACCGGCTTCGACGCGCCCGTGCCGTACGTGTACCAGCACTCCACCTACGACGCCTGCCGCTACGGCTTCGGCTATGTCTGCACCTGCCAGTCGCCGCGCCACGCGGGCGCGTTGAGCGGCGCGTCCGGCAAGCCGGACCAGGTGATGTTCGAGGGCTTCGCCTCCTGGAGCGGCACGTCCTTCGCGACGCCCGTCGTCGCCGGACTGGTCGCCGCCCACATGACGGCGCACAAGGAGAGCGACCCGCGCGCGGCGGCGCGTCAACTGCTCGCGGAGAACACCGGGTTCGCGGAGGTGCGCGGGGCGCACGTTCCGGCGCTGCGGCCTCCCACATGGCGTCCGGTGCCGGTCGTACAGCTCGCTCCCGGCGCATGACGTCCGAAGCCGCCCCCTCCACGGCGTACGATGACAGGCCGTACACGAGGGGTGGGGCCGTGGACCGAAGTGATGTCGGCGCGCTCGTCCTGTCCGCCGCCGACGGCGACGCGGCGGCCTGGAAGGCGCTGGTGGAAGGGCTGAGCCCGCTGGTGTGGTCGGTGGTGCGCGCCCACCGGCTCTCCGACGCCGACGGCCACGAGGTCTACCAGACGGCCTGGTTCCGCTTCGCCCAGCACCTCGGGCGCATCCGCGAACCCGACAAGGCCGGATCCTGGCTCGCGAGCACCGCGCGCAACGAGTGCCTGAAGGTGATCAAGAGCCTGCGGCGGCTGACCCCGACCGACGATCCCCAGCTGCTCGACCGCGTCAGCGAGGACCGTACGCCGGAGCAGTCCGTGCTGGACTCGGAGGAGGCGGCCGCGCAGAGCGAGCGCGTCCGCTTCCTCTGGCAGGAGTTCGAGGCGCTGGGCGAGCGCTGCCGGCAGTTGCTGCGCGTGCTCATCGCCTCGCCGCCGCCCAGCTATCAGGAGGTGTCCGCCGCCCTCGGCATCGCGGTGGGCAGCATCGGGCCGATGCGCCAGCGCTGCCTGCGACGCCTGAGGGCCCGACTCATCGCACGGGGAGCCTTGTGAACGACATCAGGGACGACGGCGTCTTCGACGAGGGCCACGGCGCCTTCGACGGGGACGAGTACGGGGACGAGTACAGCGACGGCTACGGGGACGAGCAGGGCGACGGGCGCGGGGCCGGCCACGGGGACGCGTTCGAGGACGCCCGGCTGGAGGACGAACTCCGCCAGGCCGCGGCCATCCTGGATCCGGTGCCGCCCGAGCTGCGCCGGGTGGCCGTCGAGGCGTTCGCGCTGCACGACCTGGACGCCCGGATCGCCGAGCTGACCTTCGACTCGCTGACCGACGCCATCCCGGTCAGGGGAGTGACGGACCCGCCGCGGATGCTCACCTTCCACACCGGGGGCCTGACCGTCGACGTGGAGGTCACCGCGCACGGCCTGCTGGGCCAGCTGCTGCCGCCGCAGGAGGCTTCCATCGAGGTCCTCAGCGGACCGCAGGCCGGCGCCCGGCTCACGGCCGACGACATGGGCCGCTTCATGGGCGACCCGCCGCCCGCCGGCCCGTTCGCGCTGCGCCTGCGCACCGGCGGGGACGTCGTCGTCACGGAGTGGCTGCGCGCCTGAGCCGCACCGTGCTCAGCGCGGTACGCGGTCCACCAGCCGGGCCAGGGCCGTCGCGAGCCGGGTGAGCCCCGGCCCGGCCGGACCGCCCGGCTCCGTCATGTACGTGTCCCGGCGGATCTCCACCATCAGCGCGGCGACCCGGGGATCGCGCCCGTAGAACTCCAGCGGTACGTACGTCCCGGCGAAGGGGCTGTCCAGTCCCGTCTCCCCGACCTCCGCGAACGCCTCCCGCGCCGCCGCGAGCAGCTCCGGCGGCGTGTGGAAGGGGTCGGTGCCCAGGCACACCGGCGGCCGGGGACCCACGCCGTGCAGCTCGTAGGGCAGCGCCTCGGCCGGGTAGGAGTGCACGTCGACGATCACGGCCCGCCCGGTCGCCGCCAGCCGGTCGGCCACCGCGTCCGTCATGGCGCGGGCGTACGGCCGGAAGTACCGCTCGATCAGCGGCTCGGGATCGATGTCGTCGCCGCGCAGCACCTCCCGGTGGGTGGTCCGGGTGTACACGGCGCCCATCCCGACCGCCCGCATCTCCTCCCGCTCGTCGGGGAACCGCTCCGGATCGACGACCAGCCGCGACAGCCGGTTGACGAACCGCCAGGGCGTCGCACCGGCCAGCAGGGCCGCCCGCTCGGCGATCTCCTCCGTGTGCGCGTCGGTGATGTGGTCCAGCTCCCGCTCCAGAGCGGCGTCGTCCAGCCCGATGTCCGCCCGCACGGAGGCCGGTATCTCCCGCGCCGAGTGCGGCACATGCAGGATCACCGGCGAGTCTGCCGCACCGGGCAGCAACGCGAAGGACGACATGGGACAACTCCTGACGGGCCGACGGTCGACGTGTGATCAAGGTGCCACACCTCACCGCCGCCCCGCCCGCGCCGCCGACGTGCCGCCGCCCCGCCCGCGAGCCCCCGCACGCCACCGCCCCGACCGAGCCCCCGCACGCCGCCGCCCGGGCTTCGCCCCTGCAGGGCCGCCGCCCCGACCGGACCCCCGGCACACCGCCGCCCCAACCGGGCCCCCGCACGCCACCACCCGGGCCCCCGCACGCCACCGCCCGGGCTTCGCCCCCGCACGCCGCCGCCCCGACCGGGCCCCCGGCACACCGCCGCCCCGACCACGCCGCCGCCCCGACCACGCCGCCGCCCCGACCGGGCCCCCGGCACACCGCCGCCCCGACCGAGCCCCCCGCCCCGCCGCCGGGCCTCGCCCCGACACGACGAAGCCCCGCCCGGGCGGTCGGCCCGGGCGGGGCGTTCATGCGGTGGGGGACCCTCAGGTCACCGGTGTCAGCTCAGCGAGGCCAGGGCCTCGTTCCAGGTCGCCGACGGGCGCATGACCGCGGCCGCCTTCGCCGGGTCGGGCTGGTAGTAGCCGCCGATGTCGGCCGGCTTGCCCTGGACGGCGTTCAGCTCGTCGACGATCTTCTGCTCGTTGGCGGCGAGCGTCTCGGCGAGCGGCGCGAAGGCCTTCGCCAGGTCGGCGTCCTCGGTCTGGGCCGCCAGCTCCTGCGCCCAGTACAGGGACAGGTAGAAGTGGCTGCCGCGGTTGTCGATGCCGCCGACGCGACGGGTCGGGGACTTGTCCTCGTTGAGGAAGGTCGCCGTGGCGCGGTCCAGGGTGTCGGCGAGGACCTTGGCCTTGGCGTTGTTCGTGGCCGTCGCGTACTGCTCCAGGGACGGGACCAGCGCGAAGAACTCACCGAGGGAGTCCCAGCGCAGGTAGTTCTCCTTGACCAGCTGCTGGACGTGCTTCGGCGCGGAACCGCCGGCGCCGGTCTCGAACAGACCGCCGCCCGCCATCAGCGGGACGACCGACAGCATCTTGGCGCTGGTGCCCAGCTCCAGGATCGGGAAGAGGTCGGTCAGGTAGTCGCGGAGCACGTTGCCGGTGACGGAGATGGTGTCCTCGCCGCGGCGGATGCGCTCGACCGAGAGCTTGGTGGCCTCGACCGGGGCGAGGATGCGGATGTCCAGGCCCTCGGTGTCGTGCTCCGCCAGGTACGCGTTGACCTTGGCGATCAGGTTGGCGTCGTGCGCGCGGGTCTCGTCCAGCCAGAACACGGCCGGGTTGCCGGTGGCACGGGCGCGGGCGACGGCCAGCTTCACCCAGTCCTTGATCGGCGCGTCCTTGGTCTGGCAGGCGCGGAAGATGTCGCCCTCGGCGACCGGCTGCTCGATGAGGACGTTGCCGGCCTGGTCGACCAGACGGACCGTACCGGCCGCCTTGATCTCGAAGGTCTTGTCGTGCGAGCCGTACTCCTCGGCCTTCTGCGCCATGAGGCCGACGTTCGGCACGGAGCCCATGGTCGACGGGTCGTAGGCGCCGTTGGCACGGCAGTCCTCGATCACGGCCTGGTAGACACCGGCGTACGAGGAGTCCGGGAGCACCGCGAGGGTGTCGGCCTCCTGGCCGTCCGGGCCCCACATGTGGCCGGAGGTGCGGATCATGGCCGGCATCGAGGCGTCGACGATGACGTCGGACGGCACGTGCAGGTTGGTGATGCCCTTGTCGGAGTCGACCATCGCCAGGGCCGGGCCCTCGGCGAGCTCGGCGTCGAAGGAGGCCTTGATCTCCTCGCCGAAGTGCGGGAGCGTCTCCAGGCCCTTGAAGATGCCGCCCAGACCGTCGTTCGGGGACAGACCGGCACCGGCGAGGACCTCGCCGTACTTCGCGAACGTCTTCGGGAAGAACGCGCGCACCACGTGACCGAAGATGATCGGGTCGGAGACCTTCATCATCGTGGCCTTCAGGTGCACGGAGAACAGCACGCCCTGCGCCTTGGCCTCGGCGATCTGCGCGGTGAGGAACTCGCGCAGCGCGGCCACGTGCAGCACGGACGCGTCGACGACCTCGCCCTCGAGGACCGGTACGGACTCGCGCAGGACCGTGGTGGTGCCGTCCTCGGCGACCAGCTCGATCTTCACCGCGCCGGCCTCGGAGATCACGACGGACTTCTCGGTGGAGCGGAAGTCGTTCTGCCCCATGGTCGCGACGTTGGTCTTGGAGTCCGCGGACCAGGCGCCCATGCGGTGCGGGTGGGTCTTGGCGTAGTTCTTGACCGAGGCGGGGGCGCGGCGGTCGGAGTTGCCCTCGCGCAGGACCGGGTTCACCGCGGAGCCCTTGACCTTGTCGTAGCGGGCCTGGATGTCCCGCTCCTCGTCGGTCTTCGGGTCGTCCGGGTAGTTGGGCAGCGAGTAGCCCTGCGCCTGCAGCTCGGCGATCGCGGCCTTGAGCTGCGGGATCGACGCCGAGATGTTCGGCAGCTTGATGATGTTGGCCTCGGGCGTCTTCGCCAGCTCGCCCAGCTCGTGCAGGGCGTCCGGGATGCGCTGGTCCTCGGTCAGGTACTCCGGGAACACCGCGATGATGCGCCCGGCCAGCGAGATGTCCCGCGTCTCCACGGCGACACCCGCCTGCGAGGCGTACGCCTGGACCACCGGCAGGAAGGAATACGTCGCCAGGGCCGGGGCCTCGTCAGTGTGCGTATAGATGATGGTCGAGTCAGTCACCGGGTGCTCCGCTCCACGTCTGCAACATTGCTCGACATCAAGATATCTCGTGATCGGGGTCCGCTCGACAGGGGTGGGGGTGCAAGCCGAGCGGCTTCTCCGGGGGTGCAACCTCAGCGGCCTCTCCCGCCGTCATGGAGGTAGATCGTCTTCCGATCGCGCGGCCGGACCGACCACCCGGCCGCCCTGGCGAAAGCGGACCATGAGATATCGCACCCGAGTGACGGCCCCGGTGGCCGCCCTCATCGGCACGGCCGCGGCGCTCGCCGCGGGCACCACCGCCCACGCGGACACCGCTACGGACGGTAACGGCACGGCGAACGGGGGAACGGGCAACGGCGGGCAGCCCGGCGCCGAGACCCTCGCCGACCCCGTCTTCCCCACCCTCGGCAACGACGGCTACCACGTCACCGCCTACTGCCTCGACTTCTCCTACGACGCCACGACGACCCTCGTCGACGCCAAGGCGACCCTGGAGATCCGCGCCACCCAGGCGCTGAGCCGGCTCTCCCTGGACGCCCTCGGCCTGGACGTGCACGCCGTCAGCGTGGGCGGCCGACCGGCCGTCTTCGAGCAGGCGGAGGAGAAGCTGCGGATCACTCCCGCGCGGACCCTGCCCGCCCACTCCTGCACCACCGTCTGCGTCACCTACACGGCCGATCCCCGGCGCGCCCTGCCGCACACCGGCTGGGTCCCCACCCCGGACGGCTTCGCGGTGGCCTGCCAGCCGGACTCCGCGCACACCGTGTTCCCGTGCAACGACCACCCCTCCGACAAGGCGGACTTCACCTTCCGCATCACGGTCCCCCGGGCCCTGCGGGCCGTCGCCAGCGGCTCGCTGGTCCGCACCGAGGACCTCTCCGGCGACCGGACCGCGTACACCTACCGCTCCCGCTCGCCCATGGCCACCGAACTCGTGCAGATCACGGTCGGCGACTATGTGATCAAGGAGCGCCAGGGCCCGCACGGGCTGCCGCTGCGCGATGTCGTCCCCGTCGCCCGGGCCGCCGCGCTGGAACCGGCGCTGGCGCTCACCCCCGGCCTGGTGGAGTGGGTCGAGGCGCGGCTCGGCGCGTTCCCCTTCGAGACGTACGGCCTGCTGCCCTGCAACTCCGACGACCCGCACGCCTTCGACTTCACGGGCCTGGAGACCCAGACCCTGACGCTCTACAAGCCGAACTACCTCCTCCAGGAGGAGAAGAAGATCGGCTCGCACATGATGCACGAGCTGGTCCACTCCTACTTCGGCAACAGCGTCAGCCCCGCCACCTGGGCCGACCTCTGGCTGAACGAGGGCCACGCCGACTTCTACGGGCTGCTGTACCGCTACGAGCGCGGCTGGGCGGACTCCCTGGGCCTGACCAGCCTCGAAGCCCGTATGAAGGACACCTACGCGCGCGGCGACCAGTGGCGGCACGACTGGGGCCCGGTCGCCGCGCCGAACGCCGTCAACCTCTTCGAGAGCCAGCGCTACCTGGGCGGCGTCCTCGTCCTGTACGCGCTGCGGCAGCTCGTGGGCGAGGACGCCTTCCAGGCGATCGAGCGCGGCTTCCTCGACCGCCACCGGAACTCCTCGGCGTCCACCGAGGACTACATCTCCCTGGCCTGCGCGGTCTCCGGCCAGGACGTCTCCGGCTTCCTGCGCGAATGGCTCTACGGCACCACGACGCCGCGGATGCCCGGCCACCCGGACTGGACCGTCACCCCGGTCAAGCAGGCGCTCGCCCAGCCGCACAACCGCGCGGCCGCGCGGTACCACGACGCCTCGGCGACGCTGTAGGCCTCAGTCGAGCCGGGTGACGGGCAGGTCGCCCGGCTCGACGCCGCTGCCGCCGCGCTGCTGCGGGATGGCCACGGACCCCTGCTGGAGCGTCACATTGCGCGCCGGGGCCGGGATCCGGATGCCCTCCGCGCGGAACCGCCGGTGCAGCCGCTTGATGAACTCGTGCTTGATCCGGTACTGGTCGCTGAACTCGCCCACGCCGAGGATCACCGTGAAGTTGATGCGCGAGTCGCCGAACGTGTGGAAGCGCACCGCCGGTTCATGGTCGGGCACCGCCCCGGTGATCTCGCTCATCACCTCGGCGACGACGTCCGTGGTCACCTTCTCCACGTGCTCCAGATCGCTGTCGTAGGCGACCCCCACCTGTACGAGGATCGTCAACTGCTGCTCGGGGCGCATGAAGTTGGTCATGTTCGCCTTGGCGAGCTGACCGTTGGGGATGACGATGAGGTTGTTGGACAGCGCCCGGACCGTGGTCTGACGCCAGTTGATGTCCTCGACGTAGCCCTCCTCGCCGCTGCTCAGCCGGATGTAGTCGCCGGGCTGCACGGTCCTGGAGGCGAGGATGTGGATGCCCGCGAAGAGGTTGGCGAGGGTGTCCTGAAGCGCCAGCGCCACCGCCAGACCACCGACGCCCAGGGCGGTCAGCAGCGGCGCTATGGAGATGCCGAGGGTCTGCAGCACCACCAGGAAGCCGATCGCGAGGACCAGGATCCGGGTGATGTTGACGAAGATCGTGGCCGATCCGGCGACCCCCGAGCGCGACTGGGTCAGGGAGCGGACGGTCTCGGCGACCACCCGGGCCGCCGACACCGTCACCACGAAGATGAGCAGCACCGTCAGGGACTGGTTGACGGTCCGCTGCCAGGTGTGGGTGAGCGGCAGCACCGCGCCCGCGGCGGCCGCCCCGCCCGCGATCGCGCCCCACGGCACAACCGTGCGCAGCGCGTCCACGATGACGTCGTCGCCGCTCCACTTGGTGCGCTTGGCGTGCTTGGCGAGCCAGCGCAGCAGCGTGCGCGACATGAACGCCACCAGGAAACCGGCGGCCACGGCGACGCCGGCGAGGATCAGGTCGTCCAGGGTGAGCGAGCGGGTCATCATCGGTCACCTCCGGGGAGACGATCCGCGGCACGAGGGGCCGCCGACGGCCGGATGTGAAGTGTCGTCACGTTGTCCACCTGCTGGGTTCCGGAAGTTGCGGTCGCATGGCTTCGAGCACCATGCGACCGCTCATCCTGCCGTATCCGGAACGCCAGTTCGCACCCGGTGGGCCGGTCAGACGATGCCCTCGGCCAGTTCGGCCTGGTCGCGGTCCGAACCGTAGGCCGCCGTGGTGGGCGTTCCGTACGAACGGCGGGCGACGAACCACCACACGGTGGCCAGCACGAGTACGACGGCCAGCGCGACGGAGGCGTAGTTCATCGTGTCCACCGTCACCGGCGACGACTGCGGCAGGCAGAACAGCACCGTCACCCCGGCCACCCACACCACCGCGATCCAGCCGACGGGCCTGCTCCACTTCCCCAGGCTCCACGGCCCCGGCCGGAACCGGTCGCCGGCCCGCAGCCGCAGCAGCACCGGGATGGCGTACGCGGGCGTGATGCCGATGACGTTGATGGCGGTCACCGCGCCGTACGCGGTCGCCGAGTAGAGCGACGGCAGGGCCAGCAGACCGGCGACCACGACCGCCAGCCACACCGCGGCCACCGGCGTCTGGGTGCGCCCGCTCACCTTGCGCCACAGGTGCGAGCCGGGCAGCGCCCGGTCCCGGCTGAACGCGAACACCATCCGGCTGGCCGCCGCCACCTCGGCGTTGCCGCAGAACAGCTGGGCGACGATCACCGCGACCAGCAGGGCGCTCGCCCCGTCCGTGCCGAGCCCGTCCAGCAGGATCTGCGCGGGCGGCACCCCGGTGTCGGTCGCCCGGGTCGCGGCGTAGTCCTGGATGGCGAAGGTCAGGCCCGCCAGCAGCACGAAGCCCGCGAGCCACGACACCCAGATGGAGCGCACGATGCCGCGCGCCGCCGTCACCGAGGCGTGCGCGGTCTCCTCGGACAGATGCGCCGAGGCGTCGTAGCCGGAGAACGTGTACTGGGCGAGCAGCAGGCCGATCGCGGCCACATAGACCGGGTTGTCCCAGCCCGTCTCGTTCACGAACTTGGTGAAGACGAAGGACGGCGACTGGTGGTGGTCGGGCACGATCCACAACGCGCCGACGATGACCCCCACACCGGCCAGATGCCACCACACGGAGATCGAGTTCAGGACGCTGACCAGCCGGACGCCGAACAGATTGAGCACGGCGTGCAGCAGCAGGATCGCCACGAAGATCAGCATCGTCTTCTCGGGCGTCGGCTCGAAGCCCCACTGGAGATTGGCGAACGCGCCCGCGAACAGCGCCGCCCCGTAGTCGATGCCGGCGATCGCGCCGAGCAGACCGAGCAGATTCAGCCAGCCCGTGTACCAGCCCCAGCGGCGCCCGCCCAGCCGGTCGGCCATGTAGTACAGCGCGCCGGACGTCGGATAGGCGCTGGTGACCTCCGCCAGCGCCAGCCCCACGCACAGCACGAAGACACCGACACCGGCCCAGCCCCACAGCATCACCGCGGGACCGCCGGCGCCCATGCCGAAGCCGTACAGGGTCATACAGCCGGACAGGATCGAGATGACGGAGAAGCTGATCGCGAAGTTGCCGAAGCCGCCCATGCGGCGGGCCAGCACCGGACGGTAGCCGAGTTCGCGCAGCCGCTGCTCCTCGTCGGGCCCGGGAACGGTGAGGGGAGCGGATGGCTCGGGGGACATGGGATGACCTCCGTGGGGGAAGGGAGTTGGGGGTAGGTGAGGGGGAATCAGATCCCGGCCGCAGACCGGCTCCTCGCGCGGGCCTGCATGAACACCTCGACGGCCAGGGCGGGTTCGTCGGGCCGGGTGGCGCGGAAGGACCACGGCAGTGGCGTGTAGTACGGGCCGATCGCCTCGAACACCCGTGAGGCGTCGGCGAACCGGAGCGCCCCCCACAGCGCGTGCGCGAGATGGTTGAGGTCGAGCGGGGAGCGCTCGGCGGGCTCGGCCAGGTCGAACCAGGCGGCGCGGGCGTCCACCGCCTCACGGTGCGCGTCCTCGGCCACCCAGTGCAGATCGAGCGCCGCGTCCCGGCCGCCGACGCGCCGGTAGCGCTCGACCCGCACATACAGCGGCAGCAGATGCAGCGGCGAGGCGGGCGGCGCCGCCCGGGTGGCCCGCTGCGCGAACGCCGTCGCCTCCGGGAGCCGCTGCGAGGAGGCGTGCGCGTAGAGGAACTGCAGCATGCGGTGGTGGGCCTCGCGGTTGTACGGGTCGCGCGCGTCGGCCTCGGCCAGCAGGCCCCAGGGGCCCGGCGGCAGCGTCGGCTCGGGCGGCGGCGCCCGGTGCTCGTCCCACAGCCGCTGCCGGTCCAGCTGCGCCAGCGCCAGCAGACACACCCAGGGCACCGGATCCCCCGGGGCGGCCCGGGAGGCGCCCTGGCTCATGTCCCAGGCCTCGATCCACAGTTCATGGGTCCGGCGGTGCCGCTCGCGGTGCGCCCGCAGGGCCCGCTCCACTGCGACCCGGGAGCGCATCACCGTGGCTGGCACACTGTCCGGCTCCTCGGCGAGCCAGGCCTGCACCACGTCGGTGCCCGCGGCCGCGGCGGCCAGTACTTGGGTGCGCCGGGTCCACGGGCCCCAGTCCGTGGTGCCCTCCAGCAGGGCGCGCATCGACATCCAGCGGCCGGTGCGCACCTCTTGCAGCGCGGCCCGCAGGCCGTCGTCCGGCCCGGCTGGATCGTAGGTGGGTCGTGCTCCGTCTCTGGCCATCAGCCGGCCGCCCGGGGACGCGGGCAGGGCAGGACGGCAGGGTGGAGTAACAACAGCCCTCCTCTGGGCGGTTGGTGAGGAGATCGCGCGTCGGTCGGCGGTCACTATAGAGGGGGTCGTTGTGCGGGGCACAATGTTCGAAGATCAACGACAAGTAGCGTCGATTTCAAGCAAGTTGACCGACGATCAGCTCTGCGGGAACGGCGTGCCCGCCAGTGTCCGGCGACGCTTGACGCGACCCGGGCCACGACGGCAGGCTGGCGCCCTGTGATCACCGAGGGAGGGGCGTGATGACGGGTCCGGTGCTCGCCGTCGACCAGGGCACGTCCGGCACCAAGGCCCTCGTGATCTGCCCCGAACGCGGAGTCCTCGGCTCGGGCTTCGCCGAGGTCCGGCCGCGCCCGCTGCCCGGCGGCCGCGTCGAGGTCGATCCCGCGGAGCTCTACGACTCGGTGGTCGAGGCCGGCCGCAGCGCGCTCGCCGAGGCACGCGAACCCGTCGTCGCCCTCGGCCTCGCCAACCAGGGCGAGACCGTCCTCGCCTGGGACCCCGCCACCGGTCGCCCGCTCACCGACGCCCTGGTGTGGCAGGACCGCCGTGCCGCGAGCCTCTGCGACGAACTCGCCCCGCACGCCGAGGAGCTGCGCCGGCTCACCGGGCTGCCCGTCGACCCCTACTTCGCCGCGCCCAAGATGGCCTGGATCCGCCGCCACCTCACCACCGAGGGTGTCGTCACCACCAGCGACGCCTGGCTGATCCACCGGCTCACCGGCGCCTACGCCACCGATGTCGCCACCGCCGGCCGCACCCAGCTGCTCGACCTCGACCGCGCCACCTGGTCACCGCGCGCCCTCGACCTGTTCGGACTGTCCGGCGAACGGCTCCCCGAGCTCGTCGGCAACGCCCAACCCATCGCCACGACACGGGCGTTCGGCCCGGAGATCCCGCTCACCGGCCTGGCCGTCGACCAGCAGGCGGCGCTGCTCGCCCAGCGCGTCACCGCGCCCGGAACCGCCAAGTGCACCTACGGCACCGGCGCGTTCCTCCTCGCCCACACCGGTGACACGCCCGCGCGCGGCACCTCGGGGCTGGTCTCCTGCGTCGCCTGGCGGCTCGACGACCGCACCAGCTACTGCCTCGACGGCCAGGTGTACACCGCCGCCTCCGCCGTGCGCTGGCTCACCGACCTCGGTGTCATCCGGGGCGCCGCCGACCTCGACACGGTCGGCGCGCGCGTGCCCGACAGCGGCGGTGTCACCTTCGTCCCCGCCCTCGCCGGGCTCGCCGCCCCCTGGTGGCGCGGCGACGTGCGCGGCTCGCTCACCGGACTCGGCCTCGACACCACCCCCGGGCACCTCGTGCGCGCCCTGTGCGAGGGCCTGGCCGCCCAGGTCGTCGCCCTCGCCGACGCGGTGGCGACGGACCTCGGCACCGAACTGACGGGGCTGCGCGTCGACGGCGGCCTCACCCGCTCGGCCCTCCTCATGCAGACCCAGGCCGACCTGCTGCAACGCCCCGTCGAGGTGTCCGCCCTGCCCGACGCGACGGCCCTGGGCGCGGCCGCCCTGGCCCGCCTCGGCGCGGACCCGGCCGCGACGACCACCGAGGTCCTCCCGGAGGCCGCCCCGGCCGCCGTGTACGAGCCACGCGTCACACCCGACGAGGCCGAGGAACGCCTGACGCGGTTCCGGGCGGCGGTGGGGGTGTTGGTGGAGGGACGGGGGACGGGCAAGTGAGCGCGGTGGGGGCGGCGGGGATGCAGGCGCGCGGCGTGTCCGGAGCGGTGGTGGTTGGCGTTTCGTGGCCGTCGGGCTTGGTACGGGTACGCGTGTGCGGGGTGGTCGGAGCGGGCGGCGTCGGTGTGTCCGGGGTGTTCCGATGCCCGTGACCACCGGGGGGCCGCTGTCCGCCGTGCCGTACGACGTCACCGTCGTCGGCGCCGGTGTCGTCGGCACCGCCCTCGCCCGTGAGCTCGCCCGCCACCCCCGTCTGCGCGTCGCCCTCGTCGAGGCGCAGGACGACATCGGGCAGGGCACCTCGAAGGCCAACACCGCGATCCTGCACACCGGTTTCGACGCCGTCCCCGGCTCCCTGGAGGCCCGCCTGGTCCGCGAGGGCCACGCCCTGCTCACCGCGTACGCCGCCGAGTCGGGCATCCCGCTCGAACCCGTCGGCGCCCTGCTGGTCGCCTGGGACGAGACCCAGCTGGCGGCTCTCCCCGCGCTCGCCGAGAAGGCCAAACGCAACGCGTACGACGCGGCCCGGCTGCTCGGCCCCGCCGAACTCTACGACCGCGAGCCGGAGTTGGGCCCCGGCGCACGGGGCGCCCTCTACGTCCCCGGCGAAAGCGTCATCTGCCCCTGGACCACCCCGCTCGCCTACGCCACGCAGGCGGTCTCGCACGGCGTGGACCTGCACCTCAACTGCCGTGTGGAGCAGGTGGGTCGACACGACGACGGCCATGCCCTCACCACCTCGCGCGGCCCCCTGCACACCCGCTGGCTGGTCAACGCGGCGGGACTGCACGCCGACACCCTCGACCGGCGGCTCGGCCACAAGGACTTCACCGTCACCCCGCGCCGGGGCCAGCTCATCGTCTTCGACACCTTCGCCCGCGCCCTCGTCCGGCACATCCTCCTGCCGGTCCCGGCGGCCCTCGGCAAGGGCGTCCTGGTCGCCCCCACGGTCCACGGCAACGTCCTGCTCGGACCGACCGCCGAGGACCTGGACGACAAGCGGGCCACCCAGACCACCGTCGCCGGCCTCACCGCCCTGCGCGAGCAGGGCCGCCGCATCCTGCCCGCCCTGCTCGACGAGGAGGTCACCGCCGTCTACGCCGGCCTGCGCGCGGCCACCGAGCACGACGACTACCGCGTCACCGCCCACCCCGGGCAGCGGTACGTCACGGTCGGCGGCATCCGTTCCACCGGTCTGACCGCGTCCCTGGCGATCGCCGCGCACGTGACGGAGCTGCTGGCCGACAGCGGCCTCGACCTCGGCCCGGCCCGGGAGCTCGCGCCCGTCTCGCTGCCCCGCCGCCCGGATCCGGAACACATCGCCGCCGACCCGGAGTACGGCGTCCTCGTCTGCCACTGCGAGCGCGTCTCGCGCGGCGAGATCCGCGACGCCCTCGCCAGTACGATCCCGCCGCGCACCCTCGACGGCCTGCGCCGCCGCACCCGCGCCCGGGCGGGCCGCTGCCAGGGCTTCTCCTGCGGCGCGGCGGTACGGGCACTGCTGGAGGGCGCGTGAGCGTGCGCGAGGTCGACGTGCTGGTCGTCGGGGCCGGGCCCGCCGGACTCGCGGCCGCCGCCCGGCTCGCCGCCGCGGGCGCGGGCCGGGTCGAGGTCCTGGACCGGGAGCAGACCGCCGGGGGAGTGCCGCGCTACTGCGCCCACGGCGGCTACGGCACCTGGCTGCACCCGCTCACCGGACGGGCGTACGCGGGTCTGCTCGTCACGGCGGCCGAGCGGGCCGGGGCGACGGTCCGCACCGGCGTGACCGCCCTGGACTGGGCGGGCCCGCTCGCCCTGCACACCACCGGCGCGCACGGCCCGGGGGCAGTCACCGCCCGCGCGATCGTCCTGGCCACCGGCGCCCGTGAACGTCCCCGCGCCGCCCGTCTGATCCCCGGCACCCGCCCCGCCGGCGTGTACACCACCGGCGAACTCCTCCAGACGGTCCACCTGTTCGGCCTTCCCGTCGGCACGCGTGCGGTGATCGTGGGCGCCGAGGGCGTCTCGTACACGGCGGCCGACACCGTACGGGCCTCCGGGGCCACGGTGGTCGCGATGGTCACGGACCGGTCCCGCCCGCGCACCACCCCCGCCCGGGCCGCCAACGCCCGTCTGCGGCACGGCATTCCCCTCCTCACGGGCACCTCGGTCGCCGAACTCCTCGGCCACGGCAGGCTGTCGGGCGTCCGGGTCCGTCACCGCGACGGCCGTACGGCGGTCCTGCCCTGCGACACGGTCGTCCTCACCGGCGACTTCGTCCCCGACAACGAGCTCGCCTGGCGCGGCGGCCTCACCCTCGATCCCGGCACCCGGGGCCCGGACGTCGACGACGCGCTGCGCACGTCCCGCCCGGGCGTCTTCGCGGCGGGCGGCCTGCCCCATCCGGCCGACGACGCGGCGGCGGCGGTCCGGGACGGCACGCGTGCCGCCCGCGCGGTGCTGGCCCACCTCGCCGGAGACGGCCGTCCACGCGTCACGGACGGCGACTGACCGGGGGCTCCGGCCCGCCCGGTGGACCCGGTGGAGCGGACCCGTCGGTCAGAAGGATCCGTGCCGTCCGGCGCCCGCCGCGAACCGGGCCGCCCCCTCCAGGCTCTCCTCCAACACGCCCGTACCGTGCCGGACTTCACCGAGCAGCGCCTCCGTCTCGCCGAGCCCCTCCTGCTCCAGCACCGACGCCCGGTCCGAGCGCAGACACGCCTGGGGGAAGCGGGCGATCTCCGCGGCGAGCCGTTCCGCCTCGGCGCGGGCGGTGCCCGTGGGCACGATCCGGTTCGCCAGGCCCATCTCGTACGCCTCGCGGGCCGACACCGGCCGCCCGGTCAGGATCAGGTCCAGCGCGCGGCTCGTACCGATGAGCCGGGGCAGCCGTACCGTACCGCCGTCGACGAGGGGCACGCCCCAGCGGCGGCAGAACACCCCGAACACCGCGTCCTCCTCGGCGACCCGCAGATCGCACCAGAGGGCCAGCTCCAGGCCCCCGGCGACGGCGTGTCCGGCCACCGCCGCGATGACCGGCTTGGTCAGCCGCATACGGGTCGGGCCCATCGGCCCGTCGCCGTCCTCCGCGACCCGGTTGCCGCGCCCGGTGCCGATCGCCTTGAGGTCCGCTCCCGCGCAGAACGTGCCGCCCTCGCCCCACAGCACCGCCACCCGTGCCTCGGCGTCGGCCTCGAACGACCGGAACGCGGCGGCGAGTTCGGCGGCCGTCGGACCGTCAACCGCGTTGCGGGCCGCCGGGCGGGAGAGGATCACCGTGGTGACGTGGCCTTGGCGCTCGGTACGGACGGACATGGCGTCGACCTCCTGACGGGCGGCGGATGCCGACGAGGCTACTCCCAAGTAGCGGGCGCTCCTCAGCAGGAGCCGACTACGCAGACGCAGCGGGCGCTCCTCAGATCACCTTGAACCGCACCAGTGCCCCCAGCGTCACCGCCCCCGGCACCAGCGGCAGCCACACCGTGATGATCCGGTAGGCCAGCACCACCGCCGTTGCGACCGCGACCGGGCCGCCCGCCGCCACCAGCGCCACGACCAGCGCCGCCTCCACCGAGCCGATCCCGCCCGGCGTGGGGACCAGCGCGACCGCCGCCGTCGCCGCGAGATACGCGACCGCCATGTGCGCGGGCGGCACCGGCATCCCGAGTGCCCGCCCCACCAGCGCCAGCCCGGCCGCCTGGAGCGCGGGGAAGGCGAACGACCCGCCCCACAGGGCCAGCGCCCGGGCCGGCCGGGAGTGCACCGAACGGGCCTCGTCGAGAGCGGTCCGCAGGAAGGACAGCACGGCCGTCCGCAGCCGCCGTACGAGGACGAGCGCGCCCGCCGCCATGACCAGTACCCCCCCGATCCCGGCCAGCAGCGGCCCCAGCGCACTCTCCGGCAGCAGCGCCCCGAGCCGCAGCGCGTCCGGGAAGGCGATCGCCAGCGCCGCCAGCAGCCCCACCCGGGCCACGCACTCCGCCAGCAGATACAGCGCCAGCGCCGCGGACGAGCGGGCCAGCGGCACCCCGCACACCGTCATGAAGCGCAGATTGACCGCGCTCGCGCCGAGCCCCGTCGGCAGCAGATGGTTGGCCGCGCCCGCCGCGAACTGGGTGGCGAGCAGCCGCCGTCTGGGCAGCCGCTGGAGCACCGCGCCCTGCCGGGTGACGGCGGCCGCGACCCAGGTCAGACAGGTCGCCCCGGCCGCGGCCAGCAGCCACGGCCACTCGGCCGTGCGCAGTTGCCCGAACCCCTCGACGAGGACGTCCCGGCGCCGCACCGCGACGACACCGACCAGGGCGAGCGGCAGCAGGCACAGCACGTGCCGGAGCCACCGGACCGAGAAGCGCGAGCGGGGAAGCTGTACGGCGGTCACATCGGGGGAGGTTTCCCCGCCCACCTCAACGGCGGATGGCCGGAACGGGACCGGAGGCTTGCGCGCGGACACCGACCGAGCCTTGACCTCAACAAAACCTGAGGTTCTACGGTGAACCCCATGAGCATGGAGACCACCGCCTGGATGCAGCTGCACAGCGTCCTCAACGCCCAGCAGGACCGCCGCCCCTTCGACCGGACGACACTGCGCCGCATCGCCGCGTTCGCCCGCCCGCACCGCCGCCGGATCGCGGTCTTCGTGGTGCTCGGGGTGCTGACGGCACTGCTCGCCGTCGCCACGCCCGTACTCGCCGGGCGGGTCGTCAACGCGATCGTGTCGCACGGCGAGGAGGGGACGGTCGTCGGACTGGCCCTGCTCATCGCCCTCATCGCGGTCCTGGAGGCGGCGCTCGGCATCCTCGCCAGGAGGCTGTCGGCGACGCTCGGCGAGGGACTCATCCTCGATCTGCGGACGGCCGTGTTCGATCATGTGCAGCGCATGCCGGTCGCGTTCTTCACGCGTACCCGTACGGGCGCGCTGGTCTCCCGTCTCAACAACGACGTCATCGGCGCCCAGCGCGCCTTCAGCAACACCCTGTCCGGAGTGGTCAGCAATATCGTCACCCTGTTGCTCACCCTCGCCGTAATGCTCACCCTGTCCTGGCAGGTCACCCTGCTCGCGCTGGCCCTGCTCCCGGTGTTCGTGGTGCCCGCGCGCCGCATGGGCAGCCGGATGGCCCGTATGCAGCGCGAGGCGGCCACCCTCAACGCCGCGATGGGCACCCGGATGACCGAGCGCTTCTCCGCGCCCGGCGCCACCCTCGTCAAACTCTTCGGCCGTCCCGAGGAGGAGTCCGCCGAGTTCGCGGAGCGCGCCGCCCGGGTCCGGGACATCGGCGTGCGCACGGCCACCGCCCAGTCGGTCTTCATCACCTCGCTCACCCTGGTCTCCGCGCTCGCCCTCGCCCTCGTCTACGGCCTCGGCGGCCACCTCGCGCTCCACGGCACCCTCGACCCGGGCGCCGTCGTCGCCCTCGCCCTGCTCCTCACCCGCCTCTACGCACCCCTCACCGCCCTCGCCGGGGCCCGCGTCGAGGTGATGAGCGCCCTGGTCAGCTTCGAGCGCGTCTTCGAGGTGCTCGACCTCAAGCCGCTGATCGAGGAGCGACCGGACGCCGTCGACCTGCCCGACGGCCCGGTGTCCGTCGAGTTCGACGACGTCCGCTTCGCCTACCCGTCCGCCGACAAGGTCTCCCTCGCCTCCCTGGAGGAGGTCGCCGCCCTCGACACCCGGGGCGGCGAGGAGGTCCTGCACGGCATCACCTTCCGCGCCGAACCCGGCCAGACCGTCGCGCTCGTCGGCTCCTCCGGCGCCGGCAAGTCGACCATCGCCCAGCTCCTGCCGCGTCTGTACGACACCGACGCGGGCGCCGTCCGTATCGGCGGCGTCGACGTCCGTGACCTCTCCGCCCGCTCGCTGCGCGCCACCCTGGGCATGGTCACCCAGGACGGCCACCTCTTCCACGACACCGTCCGCGCCAACCTGCTGCTCGCCCGCCCCGACGCCGGCGACGACGACCTGTGGGACGCCCTGCGCCGGGCGCGCCTCGCCGACCTGGTCCGCTCCCTGCCCGACGGCCTCGACACCGTCGTCGGCGAGCGCGGCTACCGCCTCTCCGGCGGTGAACGCCAGCGCATGACCATCGCCCGGCTGCTGCTGGCCCGCCAGCGCGTGGTCATCCTCGACGAGGCGACCGCCCACCTCGACAACACCTCCGAGGCCGCGGTCCAGGAGGCCCTCGCGGAGGCCCTGGCCGGCCGCACCGCGGTGGTCATCGCCCACCGCCTGTCCACGGTGCGGGCCGCCGACCGGATCCTCGTCGTGGAGGCGGGCCGGATCGTCGAGGAGGGCACGCACGAGGAACTGCTGCTCGCCGGCGGTCGCTACGCGGAGCTGCACCGGACGCAGTTCGAGGAGCCGGCGGCGGAGGCGATGGAGATCGCCCCGGCCGGGGAGGCCGTGGCGTAGGACGGACACGGACCCCGAGCGTCGCAGCGCGCCGCTCGGGGCACCGTTGAGCCTCCGTAGAAGCGAATCGGTGGGACGTAAGCGCTTCGACAAATACCCGCACAGTCGGGCCGACAGCGGAAATCGGCTATCGAATCGGTTCCGCGACAAGCTTCGCGGCCTGCGCTCCCAACCCTTGACATCTCTGGGAAACCAGGAGCACCGTCTCCCCGAAACATCCCTTCAATCCCACGACAGGACGACGCGTTCAAGCGCTTCGCCGGTAGGGAGATCAGATGGGAACCACACGCACAGCGCGCCACCCGCTGTCCGGGCGCGGCGGTATCGACCGGTTACGCGCGGCGGTACGACACCTCCGCCGGCCGCACCGCACGCCACCCCCGGCTCATGTCCCCGTGGCAGCCCGCTCCCGGTGGGGGACGTTCGCCCGGGCGGGGGCCGCGGCCGCGCTCGTCGCCGGAACCCTGGCCGGCGCGACCGCCACGGCCGGCCCGGCCCGGGCCGCCACCTCCGGGCCCTGCGACCTCTACGCGGCGGGCAATACGCCCTGCGTGGCGGCCCACAGCACCACGCGCGCGCTCTACGCCTCGTACAACGGCCCGCTCTATCAGGTCCGGCGCGCCTCGGACAACACCACCCGGAACATCGGCGTCCTGGAGGCGGGCGGGTACGCCGACGCCGCCGCCCAGGACGCGTTCTGCTCGGGGACGACCTGTCTGATCACGATCATCTACGACCAGTCGGGGCGCGGGAACAACCTCACCCAGGCACCCGGCGGCGGTGCCGCGGGCGGCCCCGACAATCTCGCGAACGCGACCGCCGCGCCCACGACGGTGGCCGGTCACAAGGCCTACGGCGTCTTCGTGGCACCCGGCACCGGCTACCGCAACGACCACACCAACGGCATCGCGACCGGCGACAACCCCGAAGGCATGTACGCCATCTTCGACGGCACGCACTACAACGGCGGCTGTTGCTTCGACTACGGCAACGCCGAGACCGACAACAACGACGACGGCAACGGCACCATGGAGGCCATCTACTTCGGCAACATCAAGGTCTGGGGCTACGGCAGCGGCAACGGCCCGTGGATCATGGCCGACCTGGAGAACGGCCTGTTCTCCGGGGTGAATCAGCACTACAACGCGAACGACCCGACCATCAACTACCGCTACACGACCGCCATCGTCAAGGGCGGCCCGAACCACTGGGCGATCCGCGGCGGCAACGCGCAGTCGGGCGGCCTGTCCACGTTCTACGACGGCGTGCGCCCCAACGTCGCGGGCTACAACCCGATGCGCAAGCAGGGAGCGATCATCCTGGGCATCGGCGGCGACAACAGCAAGGGCGCCCAAGGGACCTTCTACGAAGGCGTGATGACCTCGGGCTATCCGTCGGACGCCACCGAGAACGCGGTGCAGGCCAACATCACCGCGGCCGGATACAGCAGTTCCTCCGGCGGAACCGGCACCGGCGCGCTGCACGCGGTGGGCGCGGGCAAGTGCCTGGACGTGCCGAACTCGTCCACCACGCCCGGTGCGCAGGTGCAGATCTGGGACTGCAGCGGCGGCGCCAACCAGACCTGGACCCGCACGTCCGCCGACCAGCTGACCGTATACAGCGGCAGCAGCCAGATGTGCCTGGACGCGTACAACAACCAGACGTCCGCCGGGACCAAGGTGGTGACCTGGACCTGCAACGGCGGCGCCAATCAGCAATGGAGAGTCAACTCCGACGGCACGGTCACCGGCACCCAGTCCGGGCTGTGCCTCGACGTCACCGGCGCCTCCACGGCCAACGGCGCACTGGCGGAACTCTGGCCGTGCAACGGCGGATCCAACCAGCAGTGGCGCCTCGGCTGACCTCTTCTGATTGGCAGGTGCATGATCAGTTGTGCCCGGGCTGACGCGTGCGCTCGCTCCCTCCCCCCACCTGTCCCGCACCCGTGAGGAACGCTCATGAAGACGTGCTCGGCACTCCTGACCGCGGCGCTGGCCGCCGCGCTCGGCGTCTGCACCGCCTCCCCCGCGCCGGCCGCGACCGGCGACGGGCCGACGCCCGTCGCCGCATCGGCCGCCGCGCCCGCCGCCCTGCGGCTGATGCCCTTGGGCGACTCGATCACCTGGGGCGTCGGAAGCCCGTCCGGGAACAGCTACCGGGACTTTCTGCGGGGCCGGCTCACGGCGGAGGGGCACGCGGTGGACTTCGTCGGCTCGGGCCGCAACGGCACCATGGCCGACCCGGACAACGAGGGCCACTCCGGCTGGCGGATCGACCAGATCGACGGTATCGCGGACTCCGTGCTCGGCCGTTACCGCCCGAACGTGATCACCCTGGAGATCGGCACCAACGACCTGAACGGCAACTACCAGATCCCGACCGCACCCGACCGGATGCGCGCCCTCATCGACCGGATCACCCGCGACGCGCCCGACGCGACCGTACTCGTCGGCACCGTCATCGTCTCCACCAGTGCCACCGAGGAGGCCAACCGAGCCGCTTTCAACGCCACGCTGCCCGGAATCGTCCAGGCCCAGCAGAACGCCGGAAAGCACGTACGCCTGGTGGACATGAGCGCGCTGACCGGCGCGGACCTGTCCGACGCCCTGCACCCCAACGACAACGGCTTCCGCAAGATGGCCGACGCCTTCAACACGGCGGTGCAGGCGGCGGACGCGGCGGGCTGGATCAAGCCGCCGGTTTCGACGGGCGGACAGGTGCGCTCCGGAATCGCCGGCAAGTGCCTGGCCGTGAGCGGGGGAAGCGGCGCCGACGGCACCGCCGCGGCCATCGCGACGTGCGACGGCTCCGCCGCCCAGCAGTGGACCGCGCCGTCCGACGGCACCCTGAGGGCGCTCGGCAAATGCCTCGACGCCACCGGTCGCGGCACCGCCAACGGCACCAAGATCGTGATCTGGGACTGCAACGGCGGCAGCAACCAGCAATGGCAGGCGTACAACGGCGGTTACCGCAACCCCGTCTCCGGCCGCTGCCTCGACGACCCCGGCTCGTCCACCACCGACGGAACACAACTCGTGCTGTGGGACTGCCACGGCGGCGCCAACCAGCAGTGGAACCTCGGATGAGACCACCGACGCCCGCCGCCCGCTGATCCCCTGACGAACACCCGCGCCCGGCACGGCGGCCATGGCCGGACGCGGGGTCCCGCCACGCGGTCGAACTCAGCCGTCAGCCCCCCAACCCCGCCCAGGAGTCGATGACTTATGCCCACGATCACTGTCACAGCCGTGCGCTTACGGATGCCGGCCGTGCGCAGAGCCCTGGCGCTCGCCTTCTCCGCCCTGCTGCTCGCGGTGGCCGCCCCCCTCATCTCCCTCGGCGCGGCGCAACCCGCCGCCGCGCTCGGCAACGGACTCGCCCTGACCCCGCAGATGGGCTTCAACGACTGGAACGCCTACGGCTGCAACGTCTCCGAGTCCCTGATCAAGTCCACCGCCCAGGCGATGCACACCAACGGCATGCAGGCGGCGGGCTATTCCTACGTCAACATCGACGACTGCTGGATGACGCACAACCGCGACTCCGCCGGCCGACTGGTGCCGGACCCGGCCAAGTTCCCCGACGGCATCAAGGGCACCGCCGACTACGTGCACTCGCTGGGCCTCAAGCTCGGGATCTACGAGGACGCGGGCACCGCCACCTGCGCGGGATACCCCGGCAGCCTCGGGCACGAGACCACGGACGCACAGTCCTTCGCCGCGTGGGGCGTGGACTACCTGAAGTACGACAACTGCAACAACACCGGCGCCCCGGCGCGCACCCGGTACACCGCGATGCGGGACGCCCTGGCCGCCACCGGCCGGCCGATCCTGTTCAGCCTGTGCAACTGGGGCCAGGAGAACGTGTGGACCTGGGGCGCGGACGTCGGCAACAGCTGGCGTACGACCGGGGACATCAGCCCCACCTACTCCAGCATGCTGTCCATCTTCCACAGCAACGTCGGCCTCGCCTCGTACGCCGGACCCGGCCACTGGAACGACCCCGACATGCTGGAGATCGGCAACGGCTCGCTGACAGCCACCGAGAACCGCACCGAGTTCAGCCTCTGGGCGCAGATGGCCGCGCCGCTCATCGCGGGCACCGACATCCCCCACGCCAGTGCGGACACCCTGTCCATGCTGACCAACTCCCGGGTGATCGCGGTCGACCAGGACCCGCTCGGCAAGCAGGGCACCATGGTCTCCTCCTCGAACGGCCTGGACGTCCTGGCCAAGCCGCTGGCCAACGGGGACGTCTCGGTCGTCCTCTTCAACGAGACGGGCTCCACGGCGACCATCAGCACCACCGCCGGCGCCATCGGGAAGACCGGGGCGTCCAGCTACACCCTCACCGACCTGTGGTCGGGCGCCACCTCGACCACCACCGGCACCATCAGCGCCTCGGTACCGGCGCACGGCACGGTGATGTACCGGGTCGCGGGCGGCACGGGCGGCGGTTCCACGACCGTGACCGGCCCCCTGCACGCCGTCGGGTCGGGCAAGTGCCTGGACGTACCGAACTCGACGACGACCGCGGGCACCCAGGTCGTGATCTGGACCTGCCACGGCAGCGCCAACCAGACCTGGACGCACACCACGACCGACCAGCTCACCGTGTACTCCGGCAGCGACCGGCAGTGCCTGGACGCGTACGACAACCAGACGACACCGGGGACGAAGGTGGAGATCTGGGCGTGCAACGGCCAGCGGAACCAGCAGTGGTCGCTGCAGGCCGACGGCACGGTCACCGGCGTCCAGTCCGGCCTGTGCCTGGGCGTCAAGGGAGGGGCCACGGCTGACGGGGCCCTCGTCGAGCTGCAGACCTGCAACGGCGCGGCCGGCCAGCGATGGACGCTGGGATGACGGCCGCGGGCACACCGGCGTTCGCCGGAAGGGAATCCACCATGTCGGCATTCGGACGGCTGCTGCGGCGCCTGCGCGCCTCGACGGCCGTGCTCGCGGGCCTCGCCCTGGCCGTCGGCGGCCTCCTGGGCACGGCCGCCGCCCCGGCTCAGGCCGCCACCTCCATCAGCATCAACGGCGCCTCCGGCGGCCGGACTTTCGACGGCGTCGGCGCGATCAGCGGCGGAGGCGGCAACAGCAGACTCCTGATCGACTACCCCGACCCGCAACGCGGCCAGATCCTCGACTACCTCTTCCGGCCCGGCTACGGAGCCTCCCTCCAGATCCTCAAGGCCGAGATCGGCGGAGACACCAACTCCACCTCCGGTGCCGAGCCGAGCCACCAGCACACCCGCTCCGACCTGAACTGCGGCCGGGGCTACGAATGGTGGCTGATGGAGCAGGCCAAGGCACGCAACCCGGACATCAAGCTGTACGGGCTCGCCTGGGGCGCCCCGGGCTGGATCGGCAACGGGAACTTCTGGTCCACCGACACGGTCAACTACCTGGTCTCCTGGCTGGGTTGCGCCAAGCAGCACGGGCTGAGCATCGACTACCTCGGCGGGTGGAACGAGCGCGGCTACAACGTCTCCTGGTACCAGCAGCTGCGCGGCGCGCTCAACAGCAACGGCTACGGCAACGTCAAGATCGTCGCGGCCGACTCGGACTGGGGAGTGGCCAACGACATCAACTCCAACCCGTCGTTCGCCTCCGCGGTGAGCGCCATCGGCACGCACTATCCCTGCGGCTACCGGTCCTCCCAGTCCACCTGCACGGTGCCGGCGGCCGCCCTGAACTCCGGCAAGCCCCTGTGGGCGAGCGAGAACGGCTCGGACGACTACAACGGGGGAGCGCAGGCCGTGGCCCGCGGCATCAACCGCGGATACATCGACGGACGGATGACCGCCTACCTCAACTGGCCGGTGGTCGCCGCCCTCACCCCCAACCTGCCGTACCCCACGATGGGTCTCGCCCTGGCCTCGCAGCCGTGGTCCGGCGCCTACTCGGTCGGCAAGAACACCTGGGTGATGGCGCACACCAGCCAGTTCACCGCCCCGGGGTGGCACTACCTCGACTCCTCCAGCGGCTACATCGGCGGCAACCGCAACAACGGAAGCTATGTCTCGCTGAAGTCCACGAACAACTCCGACTACTCCACGGTCATCGAGACCATGGACGCCGGCGGAGCCCAGACGCTGGACTTCAACGTCACCGGCGGGCTGTCCACCGGGACCGTCCACGTCTGGTCCACCGACGTCAGGTCCAACAACCCGGCCGACCACTTCGTGCACACCAGCGACATCGCCCCGTCCGGCGGCACCTTCAGCCTGACCGTGCAGCCCGGCCGCGTGTACACCCTGACCACCACGACCGGACAGGGCAAGGGCACCGCCACCGGCCCGGCCAAGAGCGCGATGAAGCTGCCGTACAGCGACTCCTTCGACGCCAACGCGGCCGGTACCGAGGCGAAATACCTCATGGACTGGCAGGGCGCCTTCGAGACGGTGGGCTGCGGCGGCGGCCGTAGCGGAAAGTGCGTGCGCCAGATGAGCCCGCAGAAGCCGATCACCTGGGACACGCTGACCGATCCGCACGCCCTGCTCGGTGACGTGGGCTGGGGCAACTACACGGTCTCGTCGGACGTGCTGCTCGAACAGCCCGGATACGTCGAACTGATCGGCCGCGCGGGCGGGCACGACTACGACCGTACCGGAGGGCAGAACGCCTACCGTCTGCGGGTGAGCGACACCGGGGCCTGGTCGATCCTCAACTCGAACACCAACGGCACCGTCTCCACCCTGGCCCGTGGCACGACCGCCGCGCTGGGCACCAACCGGTGGCACACCCTCGGCCTCACCTTCTCCGGCACCACGATCACCGCGGTCGTCGACGGCGCCACGGTCGGTTCCACGAACGACAGCACCTGGGCGACCGGGCAGATCGGCTACGGGACCAGCCAGGGCGAGACCGCTCAGTTCGACAACCTGTCCATCACCCCCGGCAGCGGCGGCAGCGACGGCGGGACGACCGGCGCGATCGTCGGGGCCGCCTCCGGCCGGTGCGTGGACGTGCCGAACCAGTCGCACACCGCCGGCACCCAGGTGGCGCTGTGGGACTGCAACGGCGGCAGCAACCAGCAGTGGACGAACACCTCGGCCGGTGAGCTGCGGGTCTACGGCAGTGACTGCCTGGACGCGGCCGGCCAGGGCACCAGCCCCGGCACCAAGGTGGACATCTGGGACTGCACCGGCGGCGGCAACCAGAAGTGGACGCTCCACGCCGACGGCACCATCACCGGGGTCCAGTCCGGCCTGTGCCTGGACGCCACCGGCGCGGGAACGGCCAACGGCACCCTGCTGCAGCTGTGGACCTGCAACGGCAGCGGCAACCAGAAGTGGACGCGCGACTGAGCCCTGACCGGTGGGCGGACTTCCCGAGCCTCCCCGACCCCTCTGAAAGGCCCCGCATGACTTCCTTCCCCCTGCCGCTCAGCCGGCGCCGACTGCTGGCGGCGGCCGGTGCGTCGGCGGCCGCCGGCCTGCTGCGGTTCGCGCCCGAGGCCGCCGCGACCGATGGTCCTTCGAGCTACACCGCGAGCTGGACCTCCGTGGACCAGCACCCGCCGGCCCCGGCCTGGTTCAAGGACGCCAAGTTCGGCATCTACTACCACTGGGGCGCGTTCAGCGTCCCCGCGTTCGGCAACGAGTGGTATCCGCGCAACATGTACGTCGGCGGTTCGGCCGAGAACAACCATCACAAGGCCACCTACGGCGACCCCTCGGCCTGGCCGTACCACAACTTCATCGACGGCGCCCGCGACAAGGCCGGCACCTTCGTGCAGTTCGCGCCGAAACTCGCCTCCCAGGGCGGCAAGTTCGACCCGGACGCCTGGGCGCGGCTGTTCAAGGCCGCGGGCGCCAGGTTCGCCGGACCGGTCGCCGAGCACCACGACGGCTTCTCCATGTGGAACAGCCGCGCCAACCCGTGGAACTCGGTCCAGCACGGCCCCCGACTCGACCTCGTGGGCTTGCACGCGCAGGCCATCCGCGGGCAGGGGCTGAAGTTCATGGCCTCGCTGCACCACGCCTACCACTTCAACGGCTTCTACGACCAGGTGCCGTCCCAGTCGGACCCGGCCTTGCGCATCCTCTACGGCCAGCAGGGCTCGGCAGCGGAGAACAAGCTCTGGTACGACAAGCTCGTCGAGGTCATCGACGGCTACCAACCGGACCTGGTCTGGCAGGACTTCGACCTGAACCTGGTGCAGGAGTCGTACCGGCTGCAGTTCCTCGCCCACTACTACAACCAGGCCGTCGCCTGGAACAAGGACGTGGTCGCGACCTACAAGGACGGGCTCGACAACAAGGGCGAGGTCTTCGACTTCGAGCGCGGCGGTCCGGCGGGACTGCTCACCCCGTACTGGCTGACCGACGACAGCATCTCCTCCTCCAGCTGGTGCTACACGGTCGGCATCGGCTACTACACGACGCAGGCACTGCTGCACTCGCTGATCGACCGGGTCAGCAAGGGCGGCAACATGCTGCTGAACATCGCCCCGATGGCCGACGGCACCATCCCCGCCGGACAACAGACGATCCTGCTGGAGATGGGGGACTGGCTCGGCCGCTTCGGAGAGGCGATCTACGGCACCCGCTCCTGGACCAGTTACGGCGAGGGCCCCACCAAGATGGGCGGGGGCTCCTTCAGCGGCCCGGTGGCGGGCAAACCACAGGACGTCCGGTTCACCCGCAGCCAGGACAACATGGTTCTCTACGCCACCGCGCTGGGATGGCAGGGCGCGACCCTGACCATCACCACACTGAACTCGAACCAGATCAACCTCAGCAGCCTGACCGGCGCCCAACTGCTCGACAACACCGCCGGCCGGTACATCAACCTGCCCGCCCCGACGCAGGACGCCTCCGGCCTGCACCTGACCATGCCCACGTCCAATCCGCCGTTCAGCGCCCTGGCGTACACGGTCAAGCTCACCTTCTCCGGCGAGATTCCCGTCCTCGGCGCACCGGGCGGCTCCACGACCTGGGTGAAGATCGCCAACGCGACCAGCGGACTGGTGCTCGACGGCGGCGGCAACGTCGCCTCCGGCTCCAACCTCAAGCAGTGGAACTACGACGGCAGCACCAATCTGCAGTGGCAGCTGATCGACCTCGGCAACGGCTACTACCGCCTCATGAACCGCACCAACGGCATGGCGGCCGACAGCTGGGGCAACTCCGCCAACGGCGCTCCCGCCCGGCAGACGGCGTGGAACGGCGGCAACAACCAGCAGTGGTCGCTGGTCAACCTCGGGGGTGGCCGCTACCAGATCGTCAACCGTGGCACCGGCACCGCGCTCGACGGCGCCGGCAGCACCACGGTGGGCTCGACCGCGGTGCTGTGGACGCCCAACTCCAGCACCAACAACGCGTGGACCATCACCGGCGTGTGAACACGGAAGAAGGTGTACATGAAACGCATACCACTCTTAACCGCCATCGCGGCTGCGCTCCTCCTGGTGCTGTCGGCCGCGGGCACATCGTTCGGCAGAGGCCTTGAAGCGCCCGCACCGGCCAGGACCGCCGCCACCGCAGCAGCCCTCCAGGCGTCCGCCGGATGCGGAAAGGCCCCGACGCTGACGAGCGGCACCCACACGATCCAGGCCGGCGGCCTGAACCGCAGCTACATCCTGCGGGTCCCGGCCGGGTACGACAGCAATCACCCGTACCGGCTGATCTTCGGCTTCCACTGGCGGGGCGGCACGGCGAACGACGTCGACTCGGGCGGAACGGACGGCTACAACTGGTCCTACTACGGCCTCAGGCGCCTGGCGGACAGCGCGAACAACGGCACGATCTTCGTGGCCCCGCAGGGCATCGACAACGGCTGGGCCAACTCCGGCGGCCGGGACCTGGCGCTCGTGGACGCCCTGGTCAGCCAGCTCGAATCGGGCCTGTGCGTCGACACCACCCAGCTGTTCGCCGGCGGCTTCAGCTACGGCGGCGGGATGTCCTACGCCCTCGCCTGCTCCCGGGCGACGGTCTTCCGCGCGGTCGCGGTCTACTCCGGTGCGAACCTCAGCGGGTGCAACGGCGGCAGCCAGCCCATCGCCTACATGGGCCTGCACGGCCTCAGGGACAACGTGCTGCCCATCTCGTTGGGACGGGAGCTGCGCGACACCTTCGTCCGGGCGAACGGCTGCACCCCGCAGAACCCGCCCGAGCCGGCCAACGGAAGCCTGACGCACATCATCACCGCCTACTCCGGATGCAAGTCCGGATACCCCGTCGTCTGGGCCGCGTTCGACGGAGCGGGGCACGACCCCGGACCGATCGACGGCTCGACCGGAGACGGCTGGCGCACCTGGACGTCGGCGGCGGTGTGGCAGTTCTTCACACAGTTCGGCTCGAATCAGCCACCGCCGCCCTCCGGCAGCCCGCAGATCGTCGGCCAGCAGTCCGGACGCTGCCTCGACATCCCCAACCTCGCGACGACCAACGGCACGCAGGCCCAACTGTGGGACTGCAACGGCGGATCCAACCAGCGGTGGACCTACACCACGGCAAAGCAGCTGGTCGTCTACGGCACCAAGTGCCTGGGCATCGGCCAGTCCCCGGGCAACGGCACCCCCGCGGCGATCGGGGACTGCGGCGGACAGGCGGACCAGCAATGGAACGTCAACGCCGACGGCACCATCACCGCCGTACAGTCGGGGCTCTGCCTGGACGCCAGCGGTCAGGGGACCGCGAACGGCACGAAGATCCAGGTGTGGAGCTGCTCGGGCGGTGCGAACCAGCGCTGGTCCCTGCGGAACTGACCTGACGAAGGGGCCGGACCGGCACGCGGTGCCGGCCCGGCCCCTTCCTGTGGGAGATGTTCCGGTCAGCGCTGCAGGGTGAGGACGCCCGGCCGCCACGGCAGTTGGTCGTAAGGACCGCTCGCGGAGGGGGACTTGCCCTGGTAGAGGAGTTGCAGGTTGCAGGGGTCGATGGTCTTGGTCTGGTCGGGGTTGGTGCGGACCAGGTCGCCGTGGCTGATGTCGTTGGTCCAGGTGGCGCCGCTGTTGGCCTTGCCGGCGAAGGGGTTGGACTCGGTGGCGGCCTGCGGCGTCCACGGACCGTTCAGGCTGGAGGCGGTGAACGAGCGGAAGAAACGCTGCTCACTGGCACCCCGCGCCTCGACGACTTGACCGTGTCGCTCATGACGGTCGTGTACGACGAGCCGAAGCTGCCCGGGAAGTTCCCGATCGGCATGGTCGCGCGTTTAGGTGTTTCTGCAGGTCAGGGCCCAGATCGCGGCCTCCGGCTCAGCAAAAGGTCAGCATCGGGGCGGACGGTGTCCGCTTGCTGACCTGCGCCGGGGCATTAAGCCTTCCGTGCCGCCCATCGCCGTGCTCGGAAGGCTTAATGCGTGGCTCGACAGCTTGCCCGTGGGGCGGGGCCGTCCTTCAAGGGGAACGGTTGTTCCATGCCGACCCGCTGCCGGCACCCGTACACAGGGGCGATCGGTATCAGCGGCGCGAGGTTATGCCATGTGTTAGTCTGACGCGTTTGCGTGGTCGTCGCGGTGGGCGATTCTGCCTGTTCCGTTCGGCTTGTGCGTGGGCTGTTCAAACCTGCCGGGCCTTCCTCGGTACGTTCCCCTCGCGGAAGGCTGTTTATGAAGCATCCCAATGACTCCGGCATCGCGCACGGCAGTCCCGCCCAGCCTGAGGCAGCGACCCCGGCGTCGCCCCCGGCCGTCACCTTCGCCGGTCTGGAACTGCCGACGGAGGTGCTGCGGACACTGAGTGAATTCGGGGTGCGCGAACCCTTTCCGATCCAGGCCGCCACACTGCCCGATGCCCTGGAGGGGCGCGACATCCTGGGACGCGGGCGCACCGGATCAGGCAAGACGCTCGCCTTCGGCCTGCCGCTGCTGACACGTACTGCCGGGCGGCGCGCTGAGCCGAAGCAGCCCCTCGCTCTGATCCTTGTGCCCACCCGGGAGCTGGCCCAACAGGTCACCCAGGCGCTGGCGCCGTACGCCGAGGCACTGCGGCTGAGGATCGCCACGGTCGTCGGCGGAACGTCGATGGGCCGGCAGGTCGCCGCGCTGCGCCAGGGAGTCGAGGTGGTCGTCGCCACCCCCGGACGCCTGCACGACCTGATCGAGCGCAACGCCTGCCGCCTGGGTCGGGTGAGAATCACCGTGCTGGACGAGGCCGACCAGATGTGCGACTTGGGATTCCTGCCGCAGGTTGCCGACGTGCTCGACCAGGTGCACCCCGACGGTCAGCGGATGCTTTTCTCGGCCACTCTCGATCGCGACGTCGATCAACTGGTCCACCGCTACCTCCACGACCCCATCGTCCACTCGGTCGACCCGGCCGCGGGCACAGTCACGACGATGGAGCACCACGTTCTGGTCGTCCACGGCCCTGACCGCTACGCCGTCATCACGGAAATCGCCGCCCGCGACGGCCGCGTACTGCTCTTCCTCGACACCAAGCACGCCGTCGACCAGCTCACCCGGCATCTGCGGGCCAGCGGGGTGCACGCCGGGGCCCTGCACAGCGGCAAGTCCCAGCCACAGCGCACACGGACCCTGGCGCAGTTCAAGAACAGCCAGATCACCGTTCTGGTGGCGACCAATGTCGCGGCCCGTGGCCTGCACGTCGACGACCTCGATCTCGTGGTCAACGTCGACCCTCCCACCGATGCCAAGGACTATGTGCACCGGGCGGGCCGCACCGCCCGCGCCGGTGAGTCCGGCAGCGTGGTCACGCTCGTGCTGGCGGGCCAGCGCCGCGAGACGAGCCGCATGATGGCCGAGGCCGGCATCGAGCCGACCGTCACCAAGGTGCGCTCTGGCGAGGCGGAGCTGAGCCGGATCACCGGCGCCAAGGCTCCCTCCGGGATCCCGCTCGACGGCGAGCCCGCCGTCCCCCGACCCAAGAACACCAACGCTCCGTTCCGCGGCCTCGGCACCAGCAAGGGCGTCTCCCGCAGCGTCGGCGGCAAGTCCCGAAAGGTCGGCGAGGCCCGCAAGCTCGCCGAGGCCCGCAGGGCCGCCCAGGTGCGTCGCAACGGCTGAGAGCCGTTGCCCTGGCAGCCTGTGTGCCTCACCTGCGAAGGCAACGCCTTTGATGTTGCCGGCGCCTCGCACTGCGCCCGGCATGACAAGCTGTGCTTGCCCACCCCCCGAACCCAGGAGGTCACCATGACCGCAGAGCCCGCATCTACGGAAGGTTCGGAGCCGGCTGCCCCCGAGACGTCCCCTCTGGAGCCGGACAGCGACGGCAACTACGACCTCAAGCGCAAGTTCCGCGAAGCCCTGGCACGCAAGCGCGGGGCGCAGGCGGATACCGCTGATGTTGCCGCCAAGTCCGAGGCGTCGAAAGTGCGTTCGGCGCACGGCCCGAGTGCGAGCCAGCGGTCGTTCAGGCGCAAGAGCGGCGGCTGAGTCGATGAGTCCCGCGCTCTAACCGCTTCACCGGCACTCGCGCTATTCACCCGCGCGTCCCGTGCAGTGGCCCGCGACGTGCGCATGCCCGTGCGCGCGTCGCGGGCGGGGCGTAGCCGGGGACTCGCCTGGGGAATGGCCCAGATGCGGTTGGCTCGGGTCGATGGCGCCGTCGAACTGGAATTCCGGGATGAGGGCGCTGCCTTGTCCGAGGGACACGGCGGGCGTTCCGGCAGCGGTCGCCTTCGTGCCCAGCCACGATGTGCAGGTGCCGGCCTGCCCCGAGCGTACCGCCCCCATGTCCCCCTGCCTCCCGCGGCTTCGGCCGCGAGTTTGCGCAGGCGGCCGTGGAGCGCGACGACAGGGCCGTCGCCCGCAGCACCGACTCCCTCGCGGACCTGCCGGCCGCCCACGGCGAGGCGATCCGCCGCGTTGAGCCCGGCGGCCTCGCCACCCCGTCCGGGCGTGCCCGACCTCGATGCTTGCGGAGCCGTCACCAAAACCGCGGGCCGTGCTGCCGGCCCGCGGCTCAGGCGTCGATGATGACGGGGATGATGAGCGGCTTGCGACGGTGGGTGCGGAACGCCCAGTTCGCCACGGCGCGGGCGAGGAGCTGTTCGAGTTGGCGCGCGTCCCCGACACCTTCCTCGGCCGCGGTGGCCAGGGTCTTCTCGATGACGGGGATGACCGGCTCGAAGGTGGTGTCGTCGTGGACGAAGCCGCGGGCCAGGAAGTCGGGGGCCTCGGCGAGGGCGCCGGTGTCCGCGTCGACGATCGCCACCACCGTGACCACGCCTTCGGCGGCGAGGGTGAGTCGGTCCTTGAGGGACGCTTCGGTGGCGCCGCCGACTTCCATGCCGTCCACGTAGACGTTGCCGGCGGGGACCTTGCCGGTGATGGACGCGCGCCCGTCGACCAGGTCGACGACGACGCCGTCCTCGGCGATCACGACCCGTTCAGAGTCGACACCGGTACGGATGGCGAGGTCGGCGTTGGCCCGCAGGTGGCGCCATTCCCCGTGCACAGGCATGACGTTGCGGGGTTTGACGATGTTGTAGCAGTAGACGAGTTCGCCGGCGCTGGCGTGCCCGGAGACGTGCACCTTGGCGTTGCCCTTGTGGACCACATGGGCGCCCCACCGGGTGAGTCCGTTGATCACCCGGTAGATGGCGTTCTCGTTGCCGGGGATCAGGGAACTGGCGAGCAGGACGGTGTCGCCCTTGCCGATGCGGATCACGTGGTCGCGGTTGGCCATCCGCGACAGCGCGGCCATCGGTTCGCCCTGGGAGCCGGTGCACACCAGAGTGATCTTGTGGTCCGGGAGCTTCTCCAGCTCCTTCGTGCTCACGACCAGACCGGAGGGGACCTTCAGATAGCCCAGGTCACGGGCGATGCCCATGTTGCGGACCATGGAGCGGCCGACGAAGGCGACTTTGCGGCCGTGCTGGTGGGCGGCGTCCAGGACCTGCTGGATGCGGTGCACATGGCTGGCGAAGCTGGAGACGATGACCCGGCGCGGGGCGGTGCGCATCACCTGCTCGATCGCCGGGTTCAGCTCTCGCTCGGAGGTGGTGAAGCCGGGTACTTCGGCGTTGGTGGAGTCGGTGAGAAACAGGTCCACGCCCTCCTCGCCGAGGCGGGCGAAGGCGCGCAGATCGGTGATGCGGTCGTCGAGAGGGAACTGGTCCATCTTGAAGTCGCCGGTGTGCAGCACCATCCCGGCCCGGGTGCGGATCGCGACCGCGAGGCTGTCGGGGATGGAGTGGTTGACCGCCACGAACTCGCAGTCGAAGGGCCCGAAGCCGCGCCGGTCGCCCTCCCGCACCCGCACTGTGCGCGGCCGGATGCCGTGTTCCTTGAGCTTGGCCTCCAGGAACGCCAGCGTCAGCTTGGAGCCGACAAGGGGAATGTCGGACCGCTCGCGCAGCAGGTACGGCACGCCGCCGATGTGGTCCTCGTGGCCGTGGGTGAGTACCACGGCCACGATGTCGTCCAGCCGGTCCCGGATCGAGGTGAAGTCCGGCAGGATCACGTCCACGCCGGGCTGGGTCTCCTCGGGGAACAGCACGCCGCAGTCGACGATGAGCAACTTGCCCGCGTGCTCGAAGACGGTCATGTTGCGGCCGATCTCACCCAGGCCGCCCAGGGCGATGACCCGCAACCCTCCTTCGGGAAGGGGCGGGGCGGCTTTCAACTCGGGGTGCGGATGACTCATACCCTGACGGTACCCGGAGAGTGGGACAGGGAGATCCATTGCCTGTGCGATCTCCTTTTCCCGACGGAGCGGGGCAGCCGCAGCGTGCCTCGGCACGATCGGATCACGCCGGCGACCGGGGACAGGGAGCGGTGTTTTCCGGCGTCCGCTGCCTCCCGGCGGGCCTCGGCACTGGTCACTCGCAGTAGTCGAGACTCGGGTGTCCTCGGCGCCCAGGAGCAAGTGGGCTGAGAGGGCCCCTGGGCAGTCTCCCTTCGTTCCGGGCAGGATGCTGGCGCGTTTTCGCTGGCGGCTTCCGTCCTGGCGTTATAGCGTTGTGATCAGCAGTCGTGGTTCCGAAGCTCCGTTCGCCCGTGATCGCCTCACGGGCGTTCTTGCTGTGCAGCGCCTCTCCGGACCAGGGCGATCACCTCCCGGTCGCGCAGGGTGCGTGCCCGGTTTCCCTCAAAGGAGACAGTCATGGCCAAGGGCACAGTGAAGTGGTTCAACAGCGAGAAGGGCTTCGGCTTCATCGAGCAGGAGGGCGGCGGCCCCGACGTCTTCGCCCACTACTCCAACATCGCCAGCCAGGGCTACCGTGAGCTGCAGGAGGGCCAGAAGGTCGAGTTCGATGTCACGCAGGGCCAGAAGGGCCCGCAGGCTGAGAACATCCGCCCCGCCTGATCGCGGCCTCGGTAAGGGCCCGGCATCCCGGCTTCGGGACGCCGGGCCCTTACCGTCGCACGACGGTTCATCTGACTGCGGGGTGCGGCCGGGCGCCGGCCTGAGACGGGCAAAATGAACGTCCGTTGTTTGACGGACGCGGCATACGCAGGGGAGACAAGCCACAGCGCCGACGCGATGACGATCGCCACCCCAGCCGCCGCGCGCAGCGCGAGCAGGGGCTCCAGCCGGGTCTCCTCGATCGTGAGCCCCGATCGCATGGCCTCCCGGAAGGCTCGCGGCCACGTCACGGGTGTCCGCCTCGCCGAGCTTGTGGCCGTTGCCATGTCCGGCGGGGTGCAGGACGACGGTTGTACTTCTTCACCGGTGCCTGCCTCGTGCCGATGCGCACCTTTGACTGAGGTCACCCGTCAGTGACGTGGTCGTCCTGCAGCGCGCTGCGACGCTCCTGTTCACGCTTGGAGTAGGCGGCCGCCCGGATCGCCTCGTCGCTCTCCAGGCCCGATCCCAGCGCGCCGCCCACCGTGGCGACCGAAGCGACGAACCAGGCCAGCGTCCAGTACTCCGTGGCGTGCAGCGGGGTTCTTGTCATGGAGGCGAACAGCCGGTCGTTGAGGATGAAGAGCGCCCAGACCAGGTTGATGACCGCCAAGCCCGCGTAGCAGACCACGACCCCCATACCCACGGTCACGACCGTCGAGGCGTTGTAGAGAGTCGCCTTCTTCCTCGCCTCCGGCGACACCTCGTCCGTTCGATGCCACAGGCTCGCGTCCACGATCAGCCACCCGATCATCAGCGCGACCGACCCGACCATGGCGATCACCAGGCGTGGCGTGCTCAGGGAGGTGGCAAGGCTCCAGACGGTGGAGTTCACGGTGGCGACCGCCCCCGTGGCGAGCGCGGCCGCCAGGGCCTTCGACAGGCCGGGCACCAAGCGCCAGGGCCGGTTCGCGCGGACCATACCGCCGAGCACCCTCAGGTAACCGCGCGGCCCACTGACGACGTACCGCAGATCGGCGATCTCCTCCTCACCGACCCGGGCCGGACGGATGGGCGCGAGACGACCGGTGAAGGGTCCCCGCAGCGGATGACTTCCCGGCGACTCCTCAACCCCCGTGGTCCACGGGCCCGCCAAGCTGAGCACCGCTTCTTCCACGGCCCGCCGGGCCCTTGTCTGCAGCCGGAAGCCCCCGAGCGTGGGAAGGGACAGCAGCGCCAAGCCGTGTTCGTGACTCAGATCCACCACGAGCTTGACCCCCTGCGAGTGCAGCGGAAGGTCGGTGAGAGCCACGACGATGTCCCAGTTCCCGTCACTTCCGCGGTCCAAGATCCGGTGCATCAAGGTGAGCGGGTCCTCGACCCCTGCGGTGAAGGGCTCGCTGACCACCGTGACGTCGAACCGTCGTCCCTGGTCCGACCTGGCGGCGAGCCGATCAGGAAGCATCCGGGCCATGCGCTGCGCGATCTCCGTCGGCGTATCCGGATCCGCCAGAAGAACCACGACCAAAACGTCCTGTGACGACATGGCTCCTCCTCGTCGGATGCCCCCGCGAGTGCCCACAGGATGCCCCGAGGTAACGGCAACGCCCCCTGACGTGTGGCCCAGCGGCGCTACTTCGAGGCCGTGCCACCTACGTCCGAAGGCTGTTGCAACACGTCGGCGCACCGCACGTGTAGGAAATCAGACCGCCACCGGTCGTGCCCGGCGGACCCACCTCCACTGCGCACCGCCTGCGACCGGGCCGCCGGGTCAGCCGGGCATGGGGTTGATGGGCCCACCTCTCATAACTGACGTATCGCCAAGCAAGTCAGCGTCTGATCAGCATCAGCCCTGGATCGCACGGAAACGCAGGCAGGGAACCCTATCGTCCGAGTGAAGCGATGTTCCTCACAGTCATCGGCTCCGACGCGTGCCGGTGTACAGTAACGACCGCCCTTGACCTGCACAAAGCCGGCAGGGAGCCACCTTCCAGGAGTCCAACATGCTGCGCACCATGTTCAAGTCCAAGATCCATCGCGCCACGGTCACCCAGGCCGACCTGCACTACGTGGGATCGGTGACCATCGACGCCGATCTGCTGGACGCCGCCGACCTGCTGCCCGGCGAGCTCGTCCACATCGTCGACATCACCAACGGCGCCCGCCTGGAGACGTACGTCATCGAGGGCGAGCGCGGCTCCGGCGTGATCGGGATCAACGGTGCCGCGGCCCACCTCGTCCACCCCGGCGATCTCGTGATCATCATCAGTTACGCTCAGGTCTCCGACGCCGAGGCCCGGTCCCTGGTGCCGAGGGTCGTGCACGTGGACCGCGACAACCGGATCGTGGCCCTGGGGGCCGACCCCTCGGAGCCGGTGCCGGGCTCCGACCAGGAGCGCAGCCCGCAGGCCGTGTCGGCCTGACCTTCCCCCGAGGAGCGTGCCCATGAGCGACATCGAGATCCGCGACGACCGGGCGAACGGACGCCTCGAAGCCGTCGGCGCCGACGGGGACGTCGTCGGCCACATCGAGTACTTCGTCCTGGAGTCCCCCGAGCGGGCGCTCGTCCCCGTGCACACCATCGTGGAACCGGCCCACGAGGGGAAGGGCATCGCCGGCTCCCTGGCCCGCGAGCTGTACACGATCGCGGCCGGCGAGGGCGTCCCGGTCGCACCGCTGTGCCCGTACGTCGTGAAGTGGGCCGCCCGCCACCCCGAGGAGGCCCCGGCCGCCGACCCCGAGCTGCTGCGCGCGGCGAAGGCCTGGCTGGCGGCCCACCCCGGCCGCTTCTGAGGCCACATGGCCGTCGGGGGTGACGCCGAAGGGTGAGTGCGGGCCGGGCCGCGGGGTAGTCGGGGCAGTAGTCCAGAGCCACGGTTCACCGACTGGCGGAGGACGTCATGACGAACCCCTACCCGGACCCGGTCCAGCCCCCACCCACGCCCGGCCCCAACCCTGAGCCCCCACCGCCCCCGGACCCGACCCCCACACCCGCACCACCCCCACAGCCTCCCACCCCGGTCCCGGACCCCAGCCCGTCTCCGATCCCCCCGGGCCCGGAGCCGGTCCCCAACCCGGAACCGGGCCCGCCGCTGAGCTGAAACGACGGTGGGCCCCCGACGAGCGGGGGCCCACCGACGAAAAGGGGCGGGGGGGCTAGGCGGACACCTCCGACCGATCCCCACCCCACAGCGTGTGGAACGAGCCCTCCCGGTCCACCCGCCGGTACGTGTGCGCCCCGAAGAAGTCCCGCTGCCCCTGAGTGAGCGCCGCCGGCAGCCGCTCCGCCCGCAACCCGTCGTAGTAGGCGAGCGCCGCCGAGAACCCGGGCGTGGGCACTCCCTGTCGCGTCGCGGCGATGATCACCTCGCGCCAGTCGTCCTGGGCCGCCGCGATCTCGCGCGCGAACGTCTCGTCGGACAGCAGGCTCGGCAGATCGGCCCGAGCGTCGTACGCCGCACGGATCCGGTCCAGGAACGCCGCGCGGATGATGCACCCGCCCCGCCAGATCGACGACACCGCCCCGAGGTCGATGTCCCAGCCGTACTCCTCGCTGCCCGCGGCGATCTCATGGAATCCCTGCGTGTACGAGACGATCTTCGAGGCGTACAGCGCCTGCTCGACCCGGTCGGCGAACGCGCCCGCCTCCGCCTCGCTCAGCGGGGACGCCGTGGGCCCGGCCAGCCCCCGCGACGCGTCCCGCAGCGCCGCGTGGCCCGAGAGCGACCGCGCGAAGACGGCCTCCGCGATCCCGGACACCGGAACGCCCAGGTCGAGGGCGATCTGGACGGTCCAGCGGCCCGTGCCCTTCTGCTCCGCCTGGTCCACCACGACATCCACGAAGGGCTTACCGGTCGCCGCGTCCACATGGGACAGCACCTCGGCCGTGATCTCGATGAGGTACGAGTCGAGCCGCCCGGTGTTCCACGTCCGGAAGATCTCCGCGATCTGCCCGGGGGAGTACCCGCCGACGTCCCGCAGCAGCTGGTACGCCTCACCGATCAGCTGCATGTCGGCGTACTCGATGCCGTTGTGCACCATCTTCACGAAGTGGCCCGCGCCGTCGGGGCCCACGTGCGTCACACAGGGCGCCCCGTCCGCCGCCTTCGCGGAGATCTTCTCCAGCATCGGACCGAGCGAGTCGTACGACTCGGTCGACCCGCCCGGCATGATGCTCGGCCCGTGCAGCGCGCCCTCCTCGCCGCCGGAGATCCCCGTGCCGACGAAGTGGATGCCGTGTTCCCGCAGCTCACGCTCGCGGCGCCGGGTGTCGGCGAAGTGCGCGTTGCCCCCGTCGATGATCATGTCGCCGGGTTCCAGGAGCGGGGCGAACTCCTGGATCACCGCGTCGGTCGGCTCCCCGGCCTTCACCATGATCACAAGTCGGCGGGGACGCTCCAGCGCCGCCACGAACTCCTTGGCGGTCTCGGCCGCGACGAACTCTCCCTCGTGCCCGAACTCCTCCACCAGCGCGCGCGTCCGGGCCGAGGTCCGGTTGTGCACGGCCACGGTGTAGCCGTTGCGCGCGAAGTTCCGGGCGAGGTTGCGGCCCATGACCGCGAGTCCCGTGACGCCGATCTGGGCTGAACTGCTCATACCGCCTGCTCCTCGAAGATTCGTCAATCACGTAGAGGTGGTGCCGGTCGTGCTCGCCAGTATGGTCCTTCGACCATGCTGACGTGCCGGTACGCGGACCGCACACCGGTCCGGCGGGCATGAGTACGCACGGAAGGCGCAGTTCGCCTCACCGTCGGCGCGGGAGATCCGGCCAAAGCACGTCGGTTATGCGCCACTTGCCGGACGGACGCGGCCGATTGCCGCCTTGTCCTGGCCTGTTCACAGCGCGTACTTTTGCCCCTCCTGACGCGCGTCGAGGGGGCTTGAGACATGGCCGTACGCGGCCGGCATCGCCGGTATCAGCCGAACAGGATCAACCGAGCCTCGCTCACCGTGACCGCGGGCGGCGCCGGCATGGCGATCCCCCTCATAGGAGCCGGCGCGGCCCAGGCGGCCGACGTGGACACCTGGAACAAGGTCGCCGCGTGCGAGTCGACCGACGACTGGAACATCAACTCCGGCAACGGCTACTACGGCGGGCTCCAGTTCACCCAGTCCACCTGGGAGGCGTACGGCGGCCTGAAGTACGCGGGACGCGCGGATCTGGCCACCAAGGACCAGCAGATCGCCGTGGCGGAGAAGGTGCTCGACGGCCAGGGGCCGGGCGCCTGGCCGGTCTGCTCGGTACGGGCCGGGCTCAGCCGGGGCGGCGACACCCCGGACATCCACCCCGCCGGCACACGGAGCGGCCCCGCGAAGACCTCGTCCGCCCGGCGTTCCGCGCCGGACGTCCAGCCGCAGACCACGCCCCAGTCGCGGGCCGGGAAGACCGACATGTACACGGTGGTCCGGGGCGACACGCTCTCCGGCATCGCGGCGGAACGCCGCGTCGAGGGCGGCTGGCAGCGGCTCTACGCGGCCAACCGGACGACCATCGGCGCCGACCCCGACCTGATCCTGCCCGGCCAGCGCCTGAGCCTGACGGACCGGGCCAGGGCCAAGGAGGCCGCCGCACCGCCCCGCAGCGCCCCGCCGAAGGCGAAGCCGAAGCCCAGGACCGCGGCCAAGCCCCAGCACCACAAGGCGGCCGAGCGGGCCACCCATGTGGCGTCCGACCGGGCCACGCGCGTGGCACCCGTCACCGCGGCCACCGGGACGCCGTACCACGCCACCGGCTCCTCCTGGTCGAAGGGCTATCACACCGGCGTCGACTTCCCCGTGCCGACCGGCACGTCGGTGCGGGCGGTCGGGGCGGGCGAGGTCGTCGACGCGGGCTGGGGCGGCTCCTTCGGCTACCAGGTCGTCATCCGGCACGCCGACGGCCACTACTCGCAGTACGCCCACCTGTCGGCGATCTCCGTGCGCTCCGGGCAGTCGGTCAACACCGGTCAGCGCATCGGCCGTTCGGGCTCCACGGGCAACAGCACGGGCCCGCATCTGCACTTCGAGGTGCGGACGGGGCCCGGTTTCGGCACGGACATCGACCCGGTGGCCTACCTCCGGGCCGGCGGCGTCAGTATTTGACCCGTATCCGATGCCGGTCGAGGACCGGCATCGGGATGTACGAGGCGTACGGCCAGCTGTAGAAGGGCCCGTACAACGGCGTCGGACCGGCGGCGGGCTCGTTGTCGGCCGCGGGCGCCGACACGCCCTCGCTCAGCGCGGCCAGCGGCTGCTCCGGCACCGCGTCGAGGAGGTCCGGCACCGTGTCGGGCACTACAGGCAGCTCGGGCGCCGGGATCACGACCGGCTCGGCCGGCGCCGGAATCCCCGGCTCGGGCCGGGCGTCCTCGGCCGTCCGCGCCTCGGTGGCCGGCACCTGCTCCGGGCCGCCGATGCGCTCGGTGGTGAGCAGGATCAGCCCGCCCGCCGCCACCACACCGCAGCCCAGCGCGAGCACCGTGCCCGTGGTGCCGTAGCGGAACGTCTCGCCGAACATCGTGATGCCCACGGCGGCCGCGACCACCGGGTTGACCACGGTCAGGGTGGCCAGCGGGGCCGCGAGGCCAGCGCCCCGGTAGGACGCCTGCGACAGCAGCACACCGGCGACGGCGAACACGGCGACCGCGCCGAACGTCGGCAACTCCGTCGCCCGCAGGCCGCCGGTCCAGTCGACCGTGACGGTCTTGGTGAACACCGACGACATGCCGAACGCGATGCCCGACCCGGTCGCCAGCAGCACGCTGCGCACCGCCGGATGCCGGTGGGCCGCCCGGCCCGCGATCATCAGGGCCACGACCGCACCGCCGGTCACCAGTGCCACGCTCGCCCGCTGGGCGCCGCTCAGCGACTGCGCGTCGGAGGAGCCGACCACGGAGAGCAGACCGGCCAGACCGACCGTCGCCATGACGGCGCCGCGCCAGGCGGTGTTGCCGGCCTTGCGGCCCACGAAGAGCGCCGCCATCGGCAGCGCGAACACGATCGTCAGGGCGCCGAGCGGCTGCACCAGGCTGAGGGGGCCGTAGGCGAGGGCCACGACGTGCAGCAGCCCGCCGAGGCCGTTCAGCGCGATCGCCGCCCACCAGCTCGGGCGGCGCATCGGCGCGTACTGCTCGTCGGGGGAGGAGACCGCGACCTGCTCCTGCACGATCGCCCCGGCCGCGTAGGCGACGGCGGAGACGAGCGACAGGACCACGGACAACGCGAGGGCGCTCATGAAGTGCTCCTCTGCGTGGGGCGGGGCCGCGGGGCCCGGCGTGGCGAACGGTCGGCTTCCATAGCCAACACGATCCCCCCTCACGCCATTCCCGTCGTCGTACCTGAGCACTCAATGCGTCCTACTGCCGATGGAGTACGTGGCAACGCCCCTCCTCCCCAGGGCGGGTGTCGGTCTCGGCCACCCCCTAGATGCCGCCCACGGGCGCCCTTGGTACTACTGCACCTCGTGGACCTCGCCCCCGGACTCGCAGCCCTCCGCCCGCTCGGCGGCTTCTTCGTCCTACGCGCGGCCGGAGAGCCGCCCCGGCCGCTGCCGACCCTCGCGGACGCGTACGCGAACCGGACGTCGGATGTTTACGGAGATCCGCTGTCTTTCCGCGTCCGGAAAGTGGCCCTCGGTATCCACGCCCCCGAGCAGCGCGTCGCCGCGTCCGTCGCCCACCAGGCACTCGCGGCCCGGCTGTGGTCCGTCGCCCTGGGCTGCGCCGCGCTCCACGGCCGGCTCCCCGACCTGGACGCCGGCCTGCTGCGCTGGGACCCCGGCGCGAGCGCGCCGGACGACCTGTGGCTGACGGCCGTACGCCCGGCGCCGACGGACGAGTTGGCCGATGTCGTCCTGCGCGGCCACCTCGAACCGCTCGCCGCGGCCCTGCGCGCCGAGCACCGGCTCGCCGAAGGGCTGCTGCGGGGCAACGCGGCCTCCGCGCTGGCCGGCGCCGCCCGGCAGCTGGAGCGGTGGGCACGGGCGCACGGGCGCGCCGACGTCGCCCGCACCGCCCGTGACCTGACCGCGCGCCTGCTCACGCACCCGTACCTGGCGGGAACCCTCGACGGGGCCCGGCGCCGCAGTTGCTGCCTCTACTACCGGGTGCCGGGCGGCGGTGTCTGCGGCGACTGCTGCTTCACCCGGCCCCCGCGCTCTTCCCCACGCGCCGCGTCTGGGTGACCATGGGGGAACCGGCCACGAAGAACGGGGGGTTCCGGGTGCGAGTGGGACTGCTGACCCGGGAATACCCCCCGGACGTGTACGGCGGAGCGGGCGTCCATGTCGAGTTCCTCGCCCGGGAGTTGAGACCCCTGGTCGACCTCGACGTGCACTGCTGGGGCGAGGTCACCCCGCGCGAGAAGGCCGCCGGGGTGCTGCGCCACCGCCCGTGGGCCGCGCTCGACGGGGGCAACGACGCGCTGCGCACCTTCTCCGTGGACCTGGCGATGGCCGCCGCCCTGGAGGGCCGCGAACTCGTCCACTCCCACACCTGGTACGCCAATCTGGCCGGCCATGTCGCCAAGCTCCTGCACGGCGTCCCCCATGTGATGACCGCGCACTCGCTGGAGCCGCTGCGCCCCTGGAAGGCCGAGCAACTCGGCGGCGGATACGCCCTGTCGAGCTGGGCGGAGCGCACCGCGATCGAGTCCGCCGACGCGGTGATCGCCGTCTCCGGCGCCATGCGCGCCGACATCCTCGACTGCTATCCGGCGCTGGACCCGGCCAGGGTCCACGTGGTGCACAACGGCATCGACACCACCCTGTACCGCCCCGACCCCGGCACCGACGCCCTCACCCGGATCGGCCTCGACCCGGACCGTCCGTACGTCCTGTTCGTCGGCCGGATCACCCGCCAGAAGGGCGTGCCCCAGCTGCTGCGCGCCGTGCGGGACATCGACCCGGCGGCGCAGGTCGTGCTGTGCGCGGGCGCGCCCGACACGCCGGAGATCGACCGGGAGTTCCGCGAGCTGTTCGAGCAGCTGAGCCGGGTGCGCGACGGGGTGCACTGGATCCCGCGGATGCTGCCCCGGCCCGAGGTGATCCAGCTGCTCACCCACGCGGCCGTGTTCGTCTGCCCCTCGGTGTACGAACCGCTCGGCATCGTCAACCTGGAGGCGATGGCCTGCGGCACCCCCGTCGTGGCGTCCCGGGTCGGTGGGATACCGGAGGTGGTCGAGGACGGCCGCACCGGGCTGCTCGTCCCGCTGGACGACGCCTTCGAGGCCGGGCTCGCCCGGGCGCTGGACGCGCTGCTCACGAACCCCGAGGCCGCCCGGCGCATGGGCGAGGCCGGGCGGGAACGCGCGGTGGCCGAGTTCGGCTGGGACACGGTCGCCCGCCGCACCGTCCGGCTCTACGAGAAGGTCCGCGCACAGGCGTAAGGCCCGAGATCGTCGGACAGGGTTGTTTCGGGCGGGGTGGGGCAAGACTGGTTCTACCAGGTGAGGGGAGCGGCCCATGCGTCGTGGCGGACCTTCGGTGCTCGGGATCGTACTGGCGGGCGGAGAGGGCAAACGGCTGATGCCCCTGACCGCCGACCGGGCGAAACCCGCGGTCACCTTCGGCGGGACCTACCGGCTCGTCGACTTCGTGCTGTCCAACCTCGTCAACGCCGACATCCTGCGCATCTGTGTGCTGACGCAGTACAAGTCGCACTCGCTGGACCGGCACATCACCACCACCTGGCGGATGTCGAGCCTGCTCGGCAACTACGTCACCCCGGTCCCCGCCCAGCAGCGGCTCGGCCCGCGCTGGTACCTGGGCAGCGCCGACGCCCTGCTCCAGTCGCTGAACCTGGTCTACGACGAGCGGCCGGAGTACGTGGCCGTCTTCGGCGCCGACCACGTCTACCGCATGGACCCGCGCCAGATGCTCGCCCAGCACATCGACAGCGGGGCCGGCGTCACGGTGGCCGGGATCCGGGTGCCGCGCGCCGAGTCGTCGTCCTTCGGTGTGATCACCCCCGGCTCCGACGGACGGACCGTCGACCGCTTCCTGGAGAAGCCCGCCGACCCGCCCGGCCTCGCGGACGACCCGGACTGCGTGTTCGCCTCGATGGGCAACTACATCTTCACCACCAAGGCCCTCATCGAGGCCCTCCAGCGCGACGCCGAGGACGAGGACTCCGTGCACGACATGGGCGGCTCGATCCTGCCCCAGCTCACCGCGCGCGGCGAGGCGCACCTGTACGACTTCAGCGAGAACCACGTCCCCGGCGAGACCAGCCGCGACCAGGGCTACTGGCGTGACGTCGGCACGCTCGACGCGTACTACGAGGCCCACATGGACCTGATCGCCGAGCGCCCCGCCTTCAACCTGTACAACCGCAGCTGGCCCATCTACACCCACTCCAACCAGCTCTCGCCGGCCCGCTTCAACGCGGGCGGCATGGCCAGCGAGTCGATCATCAGCGCCGGCTGTCTGATCCGGGGACAGGTCTCCCGGTCCGTGCTGTCGCCGGGTGTGCTGGTCGACCCGGGCGCCGTCGTGCAGGGCTCGGTGCTGCACGACAATGTGCACATCGGCCGGGGCGCGGTGGTGCGCGGGGCGGTGCTCGACAAGAACGTCGAGGTGCCGCCGGGAGCCACCATCGGGGTGAACCCGGAGCGGGACGCCGAGCTGTACACCGTCTCCGAGTCCGGGGTGATCGCGCTCGGGAAGGGCCAGCGCGTGACGTAGGTGTCGAAGGGGTACCGACGGGGCAAGATGGCCCAAAATGGCGCAGACTTAATCCGCTGTTAACTGTACGTAGCCTGATCGTACTTGACCGTAATCGCCCGCAGGGGATTGACTGCTGCCTCACCCGTCGTCGACGCGAGGCAACCCCTTGACTGAAGATCTGCTGGCACCCCTCGACCTGGCGTTCTGGAACATCGAGTCCCCCGAGCACCCGATGCACCTCGGTGCCCTGGGTATCTTCTCGGCGACCTCGCCCACCGCGGGCGCCCACGCCGCCGATCTGCTCGCGGCCCGCGCCGCCGCCGTACCCGGACTGCGCATGCGGATCCGCGACGTCTGGCAGCCCTTCGGCCCACGGCTCGACCTGCGCCGGCCGCTGGCCGTCGGCGGCGCCGCCCGGGAACCCGACCCCCGCTTCGACCCGCTGAACCACGTGCGGCTGCACGCCCCGACCGCCGACTTCCAGACCGAGGCCGGCCGCCTCATGGAACGCCCCCTGGAGCGCGGCCGCCCGCCGTGGGAGGCGCATGTGCTGCCCGGCGCGGACGGCGTCTCCTTCGCCGTGCTGTTCAAGTTCCACCACGCCCTCGCCGACGGGCTGCGCGCGCTCGGCCTCGCCGCCGCCGTCCTCGACCCGATGGATCTGCCCGCACCCCGGCCCCGCGCCGCGGAGCCGGCCCGGGGACGCCTGCCCGACGTGCGCAGACTGCCCGGCCTGGTGCGCGGCGCCCTGTCCGACGTCGGGCGCGCCCTCGACATCGGTGCCTCGGTCGCCGTGTCGAGCCTGGGCACCCGCCCCGTCCCGGCGCTCACCGCCGAACCCACCGGCACCCGCCGCACCGCCGGCGTCGTCCTCGACCTGGACGACGTGCACCGCGTGCGCAAGACCGTCGGCGGGACCGTCAACGACGTCCTGATCGCCGTCGTCGCCGGAGCCCTGCGCCGCTGGCTCGACGAACGCGGCGACGGCAGCGAGGGCGTCGCGCCGCGCGCCCTCATCCCCGTCTCCAAGCGCCGCCCGCGCACCGCGCACCCCCAGGGCAACCGGCTCTCCGGCTACTTGATACGGCTTCCCGTCGGCGACCCCGACCCGCTCGGCCGCCTCGGCGCGGTCCGCGCGTCCATGGACCGCAACAAGGACGCCGGGCCCGGCCGGGGCGCCGGCGCCGTCGCCCTGCTCGCCGATCACGTCCCCGCCCTCGGCCACCGCCTCGGCGGGCCTCTGGTGAGCCAGGCCGCCCGCCTGTGGTTCGACATCCTCGTCACCAGCGTGCCGCTGCCCAGCTTCGGCCTGAAGCTCGGCGGCAACCCGGTCACCCAGGTCTTCCCGTTCGCCCCGCTGGCCCGCGGCCAGTCCCTGGCGATCGCCGTCTCGACGTATCGCGGCCATGTCCACTACGGCCTCGTCGCCGACGCGGAGGCGGTACCGGACCTGGACGTCCTGGCCCGGGCCCTCACCGACGAGGTGGAGACGCTCATCACCGCCTGCGAGGCTTGACCCTCCCGATTTTTGGAGGACCGGCCCGGCGCTCCGTAGAATTCACCGTTCGAAAGCGGACGCGGTCGGAGCGCCGCACGGGGCAGCAGGGAACGGCAGCGCGATGACGGTGACAGAGGACGGCTCGGCGATCACGGAAGAGGCCGTGGACGAGGTCGTGTACGGCCCCGGGATCGACCCCGAGCGGCTGGCCGTCTGCCTCAGCGTGCTCGACGAGCTCGACAAGCTGGAGGTCGACCACCCCGACGCCATCGCCGTGCGCCGGGCCACCGCCGGCATCTACCGCACCGTCAAGCAGCGCCGCCGCCAGGAGCGCCGGGCCGCCAAGACCGCCCACGACAAGGCGGTCACCGAGGCCACCGCCACGGGCTCCGCGCAGCGCATCGACGACGAGACCGAGGGCATCCTGCCGTCGTCCGTCACCGAGGCCGGCAAGATCGCGGGGATACTCCAGCGCCCCCGCTCCTGCTACACCTGCAAGACGCGGTACGTGGAAGTCGACTACTTCTACCACCAGCTCTGTCCGGACTGCGCCGCGCTGAACCGCGCCAAGCGCGACGCCCGCGCCGACCTCACCGGCAAGCGCGCCCTGCTCACCGGCGGCCGCGCCAAGATCGGCATGTACATCGCGCTGCGGCTGCTGCGCGACGGCGCCCACACGACCATCACCACGCGCTTCCCCAAGGACGCCATCCGCCGCTTCAAGGCCATGGACGACTCCGGGGACTGGATGCACCGCCTGGAGGTCGTCGGCATCGACCTGCGCGACCCGGCCCAGGCGGTCGCCCTCGCCGACCAGGTCGCCGAGGCCGGTCCCCTAGACATCCTCGTCAACAACGCGACCCAGACCGTACGGCGTCTGCCGTCCGCGTACGCCGCCCTGGTCGAGGGCGAGAGCGCCCCGCTGCCCGCCGGTGAGCTGCCCGCCCACCACGTCATCGGCGCCTTCGGCTCCGGCGCCGTCGACGGCCTCGCCTCGCTGCCCGCCGGGATCTCCGGCATCGACGCCCAGCAGGTCGCCGACCTCGCGCTCGTCGCGGGCAACGCCAGCGTCGCCAAGCACCTCGACGGCACCGCCATCGACGCGGGTGGCCTCGTCCCCGACGTCGTCGACACCAACACCTGGGTGCAGACCATCGAGCAGATCTCCCCGGTGGAGCTCCTTGAGACCCAGCTGTGCAACTACACGGCGCCGTTCATCCTGATCAGCAAGCTCCGCCCGAGCATGGCCGAGGCCGCGAAGAAGGCGGCGAGCGGCCGGGCGTACGTCGTGAACGTCTCCGCGATGGAGGGCGTCTTCGGCCGCGGCTACAAGGGTGCGGGCCACCCCAACACCAACGCCGCCAAGGCCGCCATGAACATGGTCACGCGGACCAGCGGCCAGGAGATGTTCCAGACCGACGGCATCCTCATGACCTCCGTCGACACCGGCTGGATCACCGACGAGCGCCCCCACTTCGACAAGCTGCGACTGGCCGAGGAGGGTTTCCACGCCCCCCTCGACCTCGTCGACGGCGCGGCCCGCGTCTACGACCCGATCGTGCGCGGCGAGGCCGGCGAGGACGTCTACGGGGTCTTCTTGAAGGACTACGCGCCCGGCAAGTGGTAGGTCCCCGCCGCCGTCTCCCGGGCCGTCAGAAGGGGTGGGCGCTGTCGGCGATGTCCGACCAGGCGATCCCGAACAGCAGCGCGGCCACCCCGGCGAGGACCGCGGCCAGGGCGAGCGCGTAGAAGAGAACGATCCGGGAGAGGGCATGGTGCTCCGCCACGGTGCGCGGGCGGCGCGGGGGAGGCTCCGTCTGGCTCATGTCCGCCACCTTCCTCGGCGGCGACCGGCCGGGAGCGTCCCGTCCTGTGCGCCGAGACGTGCCGCCCGGCGGTCCCACCTCCATGATCGCACCGCGCGCAGGGGCTGTCCTCAGCGGCGATGGCCGGGGTCTGCCCCGAGCGGCGACGGCCGGGCTCTTCGCGGGCTGCGACTGCAGGGCCTGCCCTGAGTGCGACGGCCGGGGCCCTTCGCACGGCTCAGTCGACCGCGCCCAGGCGTGCGTGTCGTTCGGCGACCAGCTCCAGTACCGTCCGCCAGTCCTCCAGGACACCGGCGTCGAAGCCCGCGGTCCGGGCCTCCTCGTCGGCCTGGCGCAGACGCTGCAGATCGTCGTCGGCCAAGGTGTCCTGCCAGGGGTGGCGGCGCATCAGGCCGGCCACCCGCTCGCCGAGCAGGGGGCGCACGGCGTCGGCGGTGAGCTCGGCGCGGACCGCGGCGTCGGTCGGGCACAGCAGCCGGCCGACGGGGTGGATCAGCCCCGTGAGCTGGAGCTCCTTGTCGGCCGGGCGGCCTCGGCGCAGCAGGGCGGCGGTCTGCAGCGCGTGATCGTGCAGGTCCACCGCGGGGCCGCCGCGCGCCGGGGCGTCCCACACCCCCCGGCAGGCGTACAGCAGGTCCATCAGCTCCTCGACGCTGCGCAGCTCCATGCGTCAGTCCTCCCGCGAGACAGCCGTTGCGGCACACCAGCAGATCAGGGTGAGCTTGCGCCCGCACCAACGGCGTCTGAACTGACCGGCCGACTCGCCGTGGGGCTCGCCCTCCGTAGGCCGAAGGAGTGAGCTACTAAGGGTGAATTACCGGGCATTCAGGTCAATTCACCTGGGACGACACATGGGTGACTTGCCATGGTTACCCCAAATTTTCAGCGCTATCGAGCAGGGCTCTGCTCATTTGGTTAATCTGTAGCACGACCAGCGGGGTGACCCGACACATAAGGAGTGCGCGGTGACACCGGAGAAGACGAATCGAGAACAACGCCCCAAGGAACGTCCGGAGCGAGCCGGCCGTAGGCCGGGACAGCTCGGCAGCCTCGATGTGTGGGCGCGCTCCGCCCCGATCCGCTTGGCCGGCTACGAGGACGACCTCGCCGAACCGCACATCCTGCCCAGCGTGGACTGACCGGCGGGATCGATCCACCGAGAAGCCGCGGCCACCGACCGGCCGCGGCTTCGGCCTGGGCACCGGTCCGCGGCAGATCAGTCGAGCGGTGCCGTCCGCCGCCAGGGACGCAGGTCCTCCAGCTGTTCCGCCAGGTCCAGCAGCCGCGCCTCCGAACCGGGTCGGCCCACCAGCTGGACCGCGCAGGGAGCCCCGGACGGCAGCGTGCCGAGCGGGACCGACATCGCGGGCCAGCCGGTGAGGTTCCACGGCGGAGTGAACGGCGAGTAGGCCGAGTTGACGGCGAGGTTGCGCAGCCAGCCCCGCTCGTGCCAGGGCGCCGCCCGGGGGGACCGGCGGGCGAGCGCCGGCGTGAGCAGGACGTCGTACTCGGCGAAGAACGGCTCCAGGCGTTGGCGCAGTTCCTCGCGGCTCCCACCGCTGCGCACCCGCCCCAGGAACCGGCGTCCGATCGCCGCGTGGACCCGGGTCCGTCGGGTCAGCAGCGTCGCGTCGAGGTTCCGCGCGTCCACGGCCGTCCCCGCCGTCCAGTGCGCGAGCGAGACGAGGTTCAGCGACAGCGGATACGGCGGATCGGCGCGGCGCACCTGGTGACCGGCCTTGATGAGCAGTCCGGCGGCCTCCCGGACGGCGGCCGCGTAGGGCCGGCTGACGGTGACCCCGGTGACGGGGCTGCGCAGCGATACGGCGACCGAGCGGGCCGTGGGCGCCTCCCGCCGTGGGACCTCGGCGTCGGCGAGGAGCGACAGCATCAGCCGCGCGTCCTCCACCGTCGTCGCGAGCGGGCCGTTCTCCGACATGCCGAACCAGTCGCCGTCGCCGATACCGGCCGGCACCACGCCGAAGCCGGGTTTGATCGTGACCAGACCGCAGTTGGCCGCGGGGATGCGCAGTGAGCCCATGCCGTCGTTGCCGAGGGCGATCGGCACCATGCCCGCGGCGACCGCGGCCGCGCTGCCGCCGGACGAGCCGCCCGCCGTGCGCGTGGTGTCCCACGGATTGCGCGACGTGCCGTGGACGCCCTCGGTGGTCCCGAAGATGCACAGCTCGGGCACGTTCGTCAGCCCCACGACCACGGCTCCCGCGGCCCGCAGCCGGGCCACGGTCACATGGTCCTCGCGCGCGGGGGTGTCCGGGGTCGCGGCGGAGCCGACCCGGGTGGACTCGCCGCGCACGGCGAGATTGTCCTTGACCGCCACGGGCACGCCCGCCAGGGGCAGTTCGGCCAGGTCGGGGCGGGAGCCCACCTCGTCGGCCTCGGCGAGCGCGGCCTCCGTCCGGACGACCCGGAAGGCGCCGATCCGGTCGTCGAGCCGTGTGATCCGGGCGAGATGCTCGGCCACCACCTCACGAGGGGTGACCTGCTTCTCGCGGACGGCGGCGGCGATCTCGGCGGCGGTGCGGCCGACCCAACTGGTCACGGGCGCTCCTCGGGATGGGCGGGAACCGTGAGCTTACCGGCGAGTGAAGGTGCCTGACAGCTATCGGACGGCTGCTCGACGAAGGCCGTAGGAGCACCCTGTGGCCCCCTGCGGCGGATGCTCGCCGCTACGACCTCTGGGCCACCCTCGCCAGTCGCGTCGGCGGCATGAACTCCCGGACGTACGTCCGGTCCCAGCACGCGCCCGTCTCCCGCAGCTCGCGCCAGGTCGTGTAGCGGTAGCGGAAGAGGCGGGCGCGGACGTAGCGGGGCGGGGCGTCCGGCGGGAAGGGGGAGCGGCGCAGCAGCCTCAGGGTGTCGCGGTCGTTCTCCAGCAGCCGCTCCACCAGCGCGCCGAACCACGACCCGGCGTACGCGGGGGACAGCGCCGCGAACCACATCAGCCAGTCGAGCCGCAGATGGTAGGGCGCGAACTGCCGCGGCCAGTGGCGTGGATCGCCGGGTTTGCCCTTGAACTCGTACTCCCGCCAGTCGGAGTCCTCGCGCGGCACGTCGTCGTCGGTGCCCTCGATCACCACCTCGTAGCGGACCCTGCTGACGGTGCCGAACGCGCCGTAGGTGTTGACCAGATGGAGGGGGTCGAAGGAGCGGTTCATGACCTGGCGGCGCGAGATCATGTTGGTGACCGGGTGATAGCTGAGGCCCAGGAGCAGCGCGGCGACGGCGAGGACCACGATCTCGTACCACAGCGGCGGCCCGGAGACGGACGGCGCGGTGCCCTGGAAGTCGACCGCCGACAGGGCCAGCACGATGGTGATCCAGTTCAGCCAGGAGAAGTTGCCCGAGAGCACCAGCCACAGCTGGGTGAGGATCATCAGCGAGGCGGCGGCCGTGGCGATCGGCTGGGGGGTGAACAGCAGGACGGGCACGGCGAGTTGGGTGACGTGGTTCGCCGCCACCTCGACCCGGTGCAGGGGCTTGGGCAGATGGTGGAAGAACCAGCTGAGCGGGCCCGGCATCGGCTGGGTCTCGTGGTGGTGGTCCAGACAGGTCAGCTTGCGCCAGCAGGCGTCGCCGCGCAGCTTGATCAGGCCCGCGCCGAACTCCACCCGGAACAGGATCCAGCGCAGCAGGAACAGCACCACGACCGGCGGCGCCACCTCGTCGTTGCCGAGGAGGACCGCGAGGAAGCCGACCTCCAGCAGCAGCGACTCCCAGCCGAACGAGTACCAGGTCTGGCCGACGTTGACGATCGAGAGGTAGAGCGCCCACGGGATCAGCCACAGCAGCATCGCGCCCCACAGCGGCAGCACCGAGTCCAGCCCGGCCAGCAGCGCCGCCGACACCGCGCAGCCCGCCCAGGCGCAGGCCGCGAAGAAGCGGTCCGAGTAGTGGAGATGGAAGAGGCTCGGGGCGACCCGGAAGGGCACCCGGGCCACGAAACGCGGCACGGGGAGCATGCCGCGCTCGCCCATGAGCGCGCGGAACTGCAGGGCCGCCGTCAGGAACGCGACGAGATACACGGCGGCCAGGGCCCGCTGGAAGACCAGCCGGCTCAGCCAGTACTCGGGTGCGGCGAACCAGTCCACGGCCATGCGCTCCTCTCCGCCATTCTCCCCCTCGTCACGGTGCGTGTTCCACCGTTCCGCTTGCGTAACCCAAGCGAGTGAAGCAGACAATAGTGACGTATTGCCGGAAACAAGGCGGGTGATTCAGGTGCGGACGTCCTTCGGAGTCCTGGGTGCGGCCTGCGTGCTCTCGACGGCACTGGTCGTCGGCTGCGCGGGCGACACGGACAGTGACGATCGGGCGGGGGGCGAGATGTACGACGCGCCGACCCTGCCCGTGGTGTCGGTGGCCGGGAGTCCCGAACCCTACGGCGACACCGCGCCCGAGCCCGTCCCGGAGGCGGTGGTGCCGGATCCGTACGATCCCGATCTCGATCCCGATCCCTACGCCGTCGAGGAGATCGGCCCCGAGCGCGTCCCCGAGATCCCCGACCTCCCCGACGGGGGCGGTCTGATACCGGACGACCCCGGCGACCCGGACGCGACCGACAGCATCTTCGCCAGCCCCGTCGGCGTGTTCGGCGGCTGACTCGAAGAATCAGACAAATGCTGGCAAGGTGGCCCCATGGCTGATCGGGGAGCGAGCGCCCTGTCCCTCCCGGAGGACTGGCCCGCCCACCCGGATCCGATCCTGGCGCTCAACCACATGGGCAGCTTCGACTGGGACCTGGACTCCGGGCTGTTCCACATGGACGCCCAGGCCCATGAGATCTTCGACCTGCGCCCCGACGAGTACGACGGCCACCCCGAGTCGCTGGGAGTGCGCGTCCCGCGCAGCGAGGCCCTGCGCCTGGACGCGCTGGTCGCCCAGGCCATCAAGGACGGCAGCGAGAACTACGGCGCCTACTTCCGTATCCGGCTGCGCGACGGCGCCCTGCGCTGGACCCACACCCAGGGCTACATCCGGCGCGACGAGACCGGCCGCCCCCGCCGCATCATCGGCATCATCCGCGACGCCACCGCCGAGCTCAGCGACCTCGCCGACCGCGACGACGCGGCCGTCCACGACGACGTCCGCCGCGCGCAGACCAACGTCGTGCAGCTCACCACGGCGGCCCTCGCGCACGCCCGGACCGTGCAGGACGTCATCGACGTCCTCAAGGACACCCAGGGACTCACCCACCTCGGCGCGACCAGCCTCGTCATGGGCCTGGTCGAGGCCGGCCGCATCCGGCTGATCGCCGAGGGGCCCGAGGGCAGCTTCGTCCCGGGCACCCTGGTCACCCGGATCGACGAGCCGTACCCGATGAGCGAGGTCGTCCGCACGCTCACCCCCCGGTTCATCGAGTCGCCCGAGGAGTTCGCCGCCGGCTATCCGATCCTCTGGCCGCACATCACCGATCTGAAGATCACCGCGGCCGCCTATCTGCCGCTCATCGTGCAGGCCCGCCCGATCGGCGCGATGGGCCTGCTCTACAGCGACCGCAGCGGCTTCCGACCCGAGGAGCGCGACATCCTCGTCGCACTCGGCAGCAGCATCGCGCAGAGCCTGCAACGGGCGATGTTCTACGAGCAGGAGAAGGACATCGCCCAGGGACTGCAACAGGCGATGCTGCCGCGCACCATCCCCAGCGTGCCCGGCGCCGACGTCGCCGTCCGCTATCGCGCCGCGACCATCGGCGGGTCCCTCGGCCGGGACATCGGCGGCGACTGGTACGACCTGATCCCGCTGCCCGGCGGGCGCGTCGGCGCGGTCATCGGCGATGTCCAGGGCCACGACACGCACGCCGCCGCCGTCATGGGCCAACTGCGGATCGTGCTGCGCGCCTACGCCGCCGAGGGCCACACCCCGGCCGCGGTGATGGCCCGCGCCTCCGTCTTCCTGAACGAACTGGACACCGACCGCTTCGCCACCTGCCTCTACGCCGAGGCCGACCTGTCCACCGGCGTGGTCCAGGTCGTCCGGGCCGGCCACATCGACCCCTTGGTGCGCGCCACCGACGGCACCTGCCGCCGCGTCGACGTGCCCGGCGGGCTGCCGCTCGGCCTGTCCGCCGAGTTCGGCACCCTCCAGTACCCCGTCGGCACGGTGGAACTCGACCCCGGCCACACACTGCTGCTGTGCACCGACGGCCTGGTCGAGCAGCCCGGCACCGACCTCGACGACGGCATGCGGGAGCTGACCGCGCTGATCGCCGCCGCTCCCGCGGACGTCCGCGCCCTCGCCGACCGTCTCATCGAACTGGCCGAGGAGCGCGGCGGCGACGACGACGTGGCGCTGCTCCTGCTGCGTCGGCGCGGCCACGACACACGGCAGGCCGGTGGCCGGCTCCAGCAGCACGTGGCACCCGGCGATCCCGAGGCGCTCACCCACGCCCGCCACATGATCCGCGCCGCCGTGCGCGCGTGGGGCGCCCGCGACCGCGCCGACGAGATCGAGCTGGTCGCCGATGAACTGATCACCAACGCGCTCATGCACACCGAGGGCTCCGCGATCGTCACCCTGCGGATGCTGACCTCCCTCGACTCCCGGCTGCGCGTCGAGGTGGAGGACTCCTCCAGCGCGCTGCCCCGCCGCCGCGAGGCGGGGGAGTCGGGCGTGTCCGGGCGGGGCCTGCTCCTCGTCGACCTCCTCACCGACGTGTGGGGCGTGGAGGCGCGCGGCGGCGGGAAGTGCGTGTGGTGCGAGTTCGTCGTACCGGGCCACGGCTGAGGGCGGGTGGCACCCTGGACGTATGCCGGAGCTCCCCGAGGTCGAAGCGCTCAAGGACTTCCTCACCGAGAACCTCGTCGGTCATGAGATCGTCCGGGTGCTGCCCGTCGCGATCAGCGTCCTGAAGACCTACGACCCACCCGTCACCGCCGTCGAGGGCCACCGGGTCGCCGCGGTGCACCGGTACGGCAAGTTCCTCGACCTGCGCACCGACGGCGGCCCGCACCTCGTCACCCATCTCGCCCGCGCGGGCTGGCTCCAGTGGAAGGACCGCCTCCCGGACGGCGTCCCGCGTCCCGGCAAGGGCCCCCTCGCCCTGCGGGTCGCCCTGGAGACCGGCCAGGGCTTCGACCTGACCGAGGCCGGCACACAGAAACGCCTCGCGGTGTACGTCGTCCACGACCCCGGCCAGGTCCCGGGCGTGGCCCGGCTGGGCCCCGACCCGCTGGCCGGCGACTTCGACGAGGAGCGCTTCGCCGCGCTGCTGTCCACGGAACGCCGGCAGATCAAGGGCGTCCTGCGCGACCAGAGCCTCATCGCGGGCGTCGGCAACGCCTACAGCGACGAGATCCTGCACGCAGCGCGCATGTCCCCCTTCAAGCTCGCCGCGTCCCTGACCCCGCAGGACACCCACGTCCTGTACGAGGCCCTGCGCACGACCCTGACGGAGGCGGTCGAACGCTCCCGGGGGCTGGCGGCGGGCCGTCTGAAGGCGGAGAAGAAGAGCGGCCTGCGCGTGCACGGCCGCACCGGCGAACCCTGCCCGGTGTGCGGCGACACCATCCGCGAGGTCTCCTTCAGCGACTCCTCCCTCCAGTACTGCCCGACCTGCCAGACGGGCGGCCGACCGCTCGCCGACCGCAGGATGTCGCGGCTGCTCAAGTAGGCGACGGTCACCAGTAGTTGCTGCCGATGAGGTAGGCGAGGGTGGCCAGCGTGCCCAGCACCAGGGTCAGGGCGGCGAAGAACTTCGCCACGCCGGTCAGGCTCCTCGTGGCGCTCCTCGACGCGTCCGAGTAGCCGTCGTGGTGGGCCTTCACGTCGTAGCGGGCGAGCAGCACGAGCAGGAGCGCCGCCACGGCGGTGACCAGGGAGACGGTGAGGGGGGTGAGCATGCCGAGGTCGTGGACGGCCCACTCGATCTCACCGGAGGTCCCCTCGTCGCGGCGCTCGTTCACGGCTTCCGGCACATCCACGGCCATCATCACGAACGCGATCACGGAGACGCCGGCCAGGATCAGCGCGCCGGTGGCCATCACGACCGCGCGCCGCAGCCGGGGAGGGGGGCGCCGGGGTGGCCCTGACGGCGGCGTGGGCCACTCGCCCTGCCGTCTCTGCCATGCCTCACGCTCGCGGGCCTGCCGTTCCGCCTCGGCGCGGGCCTGCCGTTCTTGTTGGGCCTGCTGCTCCGCTCGGGCCCGCTGTTCCGCCTCGGCGCGGGCTCGCCGTTCTTCCTGGGCCTGCTGCTCCGCCCTCGCCCGTCGCTCTGCCTCCGCCCGGGCCTGCCGCTCCTCCCGTAGCCGCTGTTCCTCGCGAGCCCGCTGTTCCTCCTCGGCCCGTAGCCGCTGTTCCTCCCGAGCGCGCCGCTCCTCCTCGGCCCGTATCCGCTGTTCCTCCCGAGCCCGCCGCTCCTTCTCGGCTTCGCGTTCCTCCCGTAGCCGCTGTTCCTCCCGAGCTCGTTGTTCCTCGCGAGTCCGCCGCTCCTCCTCGGCCCGTATCCGCTGTTCCTCCCGAGCCCGGCGTGCCTCCCGGGCCTCGCGTTCCTCCTGAGCCAGCCGGGCGGCTTCGGCGGCGCGTTCCGCCTGGGCGGCCCGCTCCTCCGCCGCCCGTCGCGCGGCGGCGGCCCGTTCGGCCTTCGTCGTGGGGGACGGCTTCCCCTCCGCCCGCTCCTCGTCCGTGGCCGCGCGTTCGCGTTCGCGCTCCGCCGCGGCCGCCGCCTCCGCCGCCCGCCGGGCCGCCGCCGCCCGCTGCGCCTTGCTCATCGGAGGGGGCGCCTCCGTCTCCTCGGACTCCGGTTCGCCCGCGGACTCCAGGTCCAGCCCCATGTCCCGGTCCGCCTCGGCCTCCCGTTCCGCCTCCGCCTCGCGCCGTGCCCCGGCCTCCCGCGTCCCCTCCGCCGCCGGCCCCCTCGGCACCGCCGCCCGTACCGCCACCGTCACGGTGACGACCGCCTCGTCGGCCACCCCCTTCAGCACGATGTCGCCCGTCAGACGCCCCTCCCGATGCGTGTCGACGCCGACGTCCAGCCCCTCGGCGGAGTCCGCGACCCGCAGCCACGGCACTGTGGGCTGGGCGGCGCAGCAGCGGGCGAGCGGAATGCCGTCCAGGATCACGCGCCGGTGCGGCATCGCGGAGCCCCGCGCCACCTCCCCGAAGTCGAGGCGTTCCGTGGACGGTCGCAGACGGACGTCCCGCAGGGCCTCCTCCGCCTTGACCGCGACCTCCTGGACATCGCCCTGCGCGATCTTCTCCAGGGCCTGCCGGGCACCTTCCGCCACAGGCAGCCGCGCGTCCCGCAGCCGGTCGCGGAGGGCGACGACGGCGCCCCGCCGGGTGAAGGCGTTCCTGCTGCGCAGAGCGCTCTGCAACTCGGCCGGGATGGCGACGGGCTCGATCCGGAGCCGGCGGCGCCGGCTGTGCGCCACATGCATGCCGCCCCGCATCTCGACGGTCTTGCTCGGCGTCTGGTTGGGATTCTGGTCCCGTACGTGGTCGTAGACGTAGTCGTAGAGGTCGTCCAGCGAGACCTCGCCGTCGTCGTCGAGATCGGCGTCACCGGTCGCCAGCCCCTCCACCACCGCGTGGGTGAACACCGACGGCGGTGCGCTGGAGCCCTCCTTGAGCTCACCGGCCTCCATGGCGTACTCCATGGACGTCGACGCGGTGATGACGGCCCAGCCCCGGCCGCCGGCCGGCTTGTCGGTGGCGAAGGAGTCGAGCACGTTCACGTCGCCCGCGGCGCGTACGGAGGACGAACCCCGGGAGAAGGCCCCGCCGTAGCAGCAGTCGAGGAACAGCACGGTGCAGCCGGCCCGGCTGCGGGACATGCACCGGCGGACGAAGTGGGCGGGGACCGCCGTGGCGTCGAGCAGCCGGGGCTCGGTGTCACTGGCCGCGAGATACAGCTCGCCCGACTCGCTCTTCAGACCGTGGCAGGAGAAGTGCAGCACCAGCGTGTCGTCGCGGCGGGCCTCGGAGAAGAAGTGCTCGATGTGACGGCGGATCACGTACGACGGCTCGTCCCGCACCACCTCGACGTCGAAGTCCCCGACCTCGGGATCGCCGAGGACGCCGGCGAGCGCCTCGGCGTCGGAGGCCGGGGAGCGCAGCTTCTTCAGCCCCGTGTCGTCGTACCGGGCGTTGGCGATGATCAGGGCGTGGCGCGAGCCGCTCATGGCGGGTTCGCCGCCCGGGTGTGTTTGCTGATGAAGGTGTCGAAGGCCTGCGTGACCTGTTCGTCCGTGGCGTGCGAGATCTCCACCTCGTCACCGTCCAGGCGCAGCCGCAGTGATGGGCGGGTGGTGCCCCGGTGGCGGCTCAGCCAGCCGCGCAGCGCGCCGATCACCTGGGAAAGGCCGGTGACGGAACCGCTCAGGTCCACCAGCAGCGAGCCGACCTGGGTCACGTCCACGGCCCGAGCGCCGGGCGGTGCCTCGCCCGCGGACACGGACCTCACGTCGGCGACATCGAGTTCGAGCAGTTCCTCGCGCAGATAGCGGGTCAGCCGCTCCACCTGCTCGGGGTCCGCTCCCTCCTCGGACAGGAGGATCAGCAGTTGATCGTCCACCGTTCGGCCCCTTCGGTCGTGCTCTGAGGGGCGACGCGGAACGGAGAGGGGCTCCGCGTCTTCGACTCCAGTCTCCGTCCGGGCCCGGGCTACCGCGACTTGAGCGTGACCAGCGGCTTTCCGTCCGCCGTCCGCACCTCGTAGCGGGCGATCTCGTCGAGGTGGCGGGACGCCCCGCCGTGCATGGTGTTGGGGCGGGCGTCGTGGTCGGGGGTCTTCCAGCTGGTGACCGTCTCCTCGGAGCCGTCCTCGCCGACCGCGACCAGCCGGCAGTCACGCGGACCCGCGCCGTCCTTGATCTCCAGCTCGACGTCGCTGCCCCAGACGGCGTCCTCGGTGGTGATCTGCGCCCACACCCCGGAACGCTCGTCCGTCGCCGCCATCCGCACGGACTGCTCGCCGCCGCCCGCGAACACGGCGATCGCCGGCCCGCCCACCGCGATCACCACCGCCGCGGCCACCGCGTACAGCAGCCGGCGGCGCGCGGCACGGTGGCGGGTGGCCACCTCGCCGATGAGCTTGTCGAGGAAGCGGGGGCCCGGTCCGGCAAAAGGGTGCACGGCCCGCGGGGTGGCCCGCCGGTAGAGCATCAACTGCCGGGTGGTGGGCCCGAACTCGGTGACCTGAGCCGCGCACCGAGGACACTCCATGAGGTGGTCCTCGAAGCGGAACGCCTCCGCTTCGTCCAGCACGCCGAGCGCGTACGCACCGACGTCCGCATGCCTCTCCAGGGACCTCATGCCGAATCCTCGTGCCGTTGGGTGCGGGTGGGGTTACTCCTTGCTCCCATCGGTACGGACCAGACCGCCGGATCACTCAAGTCACACGGAGAATCGCGCAGAGATATTCGGAGCGGCCGGGCCCATGGATTGGTGCGAATCTAAAAAAGATGAATCGCGAGGTGGCCGAGGGGCAGTCCGAGCTGCCAGGCGGGCGTCCAGACCTTCGGCCCCTCGTCCTCGCCGAGCACCGCGCCGCCGCCCGGCACCGCGTTCAGATCGGGCGCGAGGAGCTCGGTCTCCTGAAGCCAGCGCCAGGCCGCGCACGCCAGGGCGAGGTCGGGCGAGGGCTCCGCCGACTCGGCCGCCACCGCGGTGAGGTGGTCCATCCGCTCGCACACCCAGTCCTGCCAGGGCTGGTCGTACGCGGTCAGCGACAGCCAGGTCTCCAGCTGGGTGACGACCCGGATGCCGGGCAGCTCGCCGTCGGTGTCGGACAGGAAGATGGTCAGCGCCAGGGCGTCGCGCCCGGCGCGGAACTCGAAGGACGTCGGCGGCATGAGATCGCCGGTCCGCAGCAGTTCGTCGGCGATGTACTCGGCGTACAACCAGGCCATGGGGACGGTCAGTTCGCCGCCGTCGGCGCCGTCCGTGTTCTGATGACCTCTGTGCAGCATCCTTGCCTGCCTTCCTCCGGTGCGTGCCTGTCGCCCGTTGCCGGGACCCTGGTGCCCGGCCCCCATCCGGAACACGGATGGGAACAGCCGATTACTCAACCGAGGTCTTCGGCAAGGCGCTTTACGGAGGTTTGACTTGGCTGCTGGTTTCAGTGCAGGTCGGCCGCGTATCCCGGAAGCACCCGGCGCAGGGCGCGCAGCGCGTAATACGCGCGGGACTTCACGGTACCGGGTGGGAGTCCCAGCGTTTCGGCTGCTTCCGCCACACTCGCCCCCTGGAAATACACCAGCACCAGGACTTCACGGTGCTCCGGAGTGAGTGTCTTCACAGCCTCGCGCACATCGAGGGCCGCGGCGGCCCGCTCGGCGTGATCGGCGCACACCGGCGCGTGCTCCAGGACCGCGTCCCCCACCTCGGCCGGGCGGGCCTGCCGGGCCCGCCGCGCGTCGATGGCGAGCCGCCGCGCGACGGTCATCAGCCACGGCCGGACCGAGTCGAAGTCGTCGGCGCGCAGCGCCTCCGGGTGCTGCCAGGCCCGCACCAGGGTCTCCTGCACCAGGTCCTCGGCGCGCTGCCGGTCGCCGTCGCACAGCCGCAGGAGCAGCGCGAAGAGCGGCCGGCCGTGCTCACGCTGGAGCGTGGCGAGCTCGTCCTCGGCGGTCGTCGTGCGGTGCGGATACGCGATGGCGGCGGTCATGGGCGTATGGCACCGCAGGCCGCCGCGTCGGGACAGGGCGCGCACACGGCTCTGCGGCGGACGGTCGATCGCGTCGACGAACGGTTCGATGAACGGTCGGGACTACGCCGATCGCGCGCATCGGGGGGAGGTGAAGGGAGTGCCGGGGTGGTGCGCGTCCGCGCATGGACTACTAGTGGGGCGTGCATAAATACGACAATCCGCTTGCAATGGGGTGATCGGATGATCGCGCGCAGACACCAGGTGGCCCTGGCCCTGACCGCCCTGCTCGCCGCGGCGGCCGCCTGCCAGGCCCACGAGCGGGAGTCGGCCCGGTCAGGACACCCGGCCCCCAACGCCGGATCCCGCGGCTTCACCCTCGTGGCCTCCGGCGACGTCCTCCCGCACACCTCGATCATCGACCGGGCCCGCTTCGACGCCGGCGGCACCGGCTACGACTTCCGCCCCATGTTCGAGGACATCGCGCCGGTCGTCTCCCGCGCCGACCTCGCCCTGTGCCACATGGAGACGGTCTACGGCGCGAACGGCGACTACACCGGCTACCCCGTCTTCAAGTCCCCGCCCGAGATCGCCCAGGCCCTCGCCGCCACCGGCTACGACGGCTGCTCCACCGCCTCCAACCACAGCCTCGACGACGGGGCCGACGGCGTACGCCGCACCCTCGACGCCCTCGACGGCGCGGGCGTGCGCCACGCCGGCACCGCCCGCACGGAGGCCGAGGCCAACGGGGTCACCCTGCTGCGCGCGGGCCCCGCGAAGGTCGCCCACCTCGCCTACACCTTCGACACCAACGGCTACCCCCAGCCCCCGGGGGCGCCCTGGACGGTCAACCTGCTCGACGAGAAACGAGTCGTCGCCGACGCCAAGGCCGCCCGCAAGGCCGGCGCCGACGTCGTGGTCGTCTCCGTGCACTGGGGCACCGAGTGGCAGGACGAGCCCGACGAGCGGCAGCTCACCCTCGCCCGGGCCCTCACCGCCTCCCGCACCGCGGGCCGCCCGGACATCGACCTGATCCTCGGCACCCACGCCCATGTCCCGCAGGCGTACGAGAAGGTCAACGGCACCTGGGTCGTCTACGGCATGGGCGACCAGATCGCCGGCGAGATGTTCAACCACCAGGGAGTGCCGGACCCGCGCGGCAACCAGTCCACGGTCGCCCGCTTCACCTTCGCCCCGCCCGCCCGTCCCGGCGGCCGCTGGGAGGTGAGGAAGGCCGAGTTCGTACCGCAGCTGTTCGACGTCGACGCCGGCCGGATCGTCGACCTGAACAAGGCGCTCGCGCAGGGCGCCGACGTGCGCGGCGCACGCGACCGGATCCGCGACGTGGTGCTCAGCAGGGGCGCGGCCAAGGACGGCCTGGTCATGGGGGAGTAGCCCCCGGCAACGAACGCGGCCGCCGGCATCCGTGTCCCGCGGCGCCTCGACCGGCGTGCCCCCGTCCTACGGCACCACCGTCACCGGCCACCGGCCCGCCTTCACCAGGCGGATCGCGACCGAGCCCACGATGCGGTGACCGGCCTGCTCGGACGCGCCGACGATCACCGCGTCGGCCTTGAGTTCCTCCGCGGCCTTCACCAGACCGCCGTAGGGGTCGCCGCGGAACGTGTGGAACTCCCAGCGCACGTCGAATATCCCCTTCACGCGCTCGGTCGCCTCGCGGATCTGCGCGACGAGGTCCTCGGCGATCTCGTCCGTGGCCTCCGCGATCGGGGCGCCCATCGCCGCGCTCGCCGCCATCACCGGCTGGACGTAGACCACGGCCAGGAGGGCGTGCTGGCGGCGGGCCAGACCGCCCGCGTACGCCGCGGCCCGCATCGAGGTGTCCGAGCCGTCGACGCCGACGAGGATGACCTTGGGGCCGTCGGTGCCGCGCTCGAACCTTTGCTGTTCCGTCACGGGGGGAGCGTATCCGAGCGGTGCGGGTCCGTTGTGGCTGGTCTGCGAGCGGTGCGGGTCCGTGTGGCTGGTCGCGCCCACGCGGCGGGGCCGCAGGTCGCCACGGCCCCGCGCCCCTGCCGTCGGTCCGCTCACGCTCCTCGACGGGCGAGGTGGGTCCGCGCTTCCTACCCTCGGAGTCATGAGTGTCAGCGTCGAGACCGGCCGGACCAGGGAGGCCGGGCCCGTACGCCCGGGCACCCGTCGTCTGCTGGCCCATGTGCCCCAGGGCTTCGCCGCCTTCTTCGGCGCCCTCGGCCTGCTCTGTGTGCTCCTCGCCCTCATCCCGCCCCTGCGCCGGCTGCTGCGGCCCGTCGTACGGGTGCTGGACCTGGTGATCGTGCCGGTCAGCGCCAATCTCGCCTACGCCGTCTTCCTCTTCCTGCTCGCCGCCGCCACCGCCGCCCGCAAGAAGATCGCCTGGTGGCTGGTGGTCGTCTATCTCGGGCTGCTGGTGCTGACCGACGTACTCGGCGTCGCCCTCGGGCTGTACGCGGAGTCGCTCCCGTCGCTGGTGGTGTGCTCCCTCGCCCTGGCCCTGCTGGTCGTCGCCCGCCGGGAGTTCTACGCCGCGTCCCGGCACGGGGCGGTCCGTCGGGCGCTGCTCGTCCTGCTCGTCGGGCTCGCAGTCGCCGTCCTGGCCGGCTGGGGGCTGGTGGAACTGTTCCCCGGCACCCTGCCGTCCGCCCAGCGCCTGCCCTGGGCCGCCAACCGCGTCCTCGGCGGCCTGGTCTCCACCCGCTCCTTCGACGGCCGCCCGCCCCGCGCCCTCTTCTTCGTCCTCGGCCTCTTCGGCGCCCTCGCCCTGCTCAACGCCGCCGCCACCCTCTTCCGCTCCCAGCGCATGGAAGCCGCCCTGCACGGCGACGAGGAGTCCCGCATCCGCGCCCTGCTGACGGCCTACGGAGGACAGGACTCCCTCGGCTACTTCGCCACGCGGCGCGACAAGGCCGTCGTCTTCTCGCCCAGCGGCAAGGCCGCCGTCACCTACCGCGTCGAGTTCGGGGTCTGCCTGGCCAGCGGCGACCCGGTCGGCGACCGCGAGGCATGGCCGCACGCCATCGCCGCCTGGCTGGACGTGGCCCGCCGGTACGCCTGGGTGCCGGCCGTGATGGGTGCCTCCGAGGACGGCGCCACCGCCTTCGCCCGGGCCGGACTCGGCGCCCTCCAGCTCGGCGACGAGGCGATCCTGCACATCGCCTCCTTCGACCTCGCCGGCCGCGACATGCGCGTCACCCGGCAGGCCGTCAACCGCGTCCGCCGCACCGGCGCCACCTGCCGCGTCCGCCGCCACTCCGCCCTCACCGACGCGGAGATGGAGGAGATCGTCGACCGCGCCGACGCCTGGCGCGACACCGAGACCGAGCGCGGCTTCTCCATGGCCCTGGACCGCCTGGGCGACCCGGCCGACGGGGACTGCCTGCTCGTCGAGGCCCTGGACGCGGACGGCAGGCTCCTCGCCCTGCTCTCCTTCGTCCCCTGGGGCGACGACGGCATCTCCCTGGACCTCATGCGCCGCGACCGCTCCGCCCCCAACGGGGTCATGGAGTTCATGGTCGCCGAACTGTGCGCCGTCGCGCCGAAGTCGGGCGTGCGCCGGATCTCGCTGAACTTCGCCGTCTTCCGCTCGGCCTTCGAGGAGGGCGCCCGTATCGGCGCCGGCCCGGTGCTGCGGCTGTGGCGCCGCCTGCTGCTGTTCTTCTCCCGGTGGTGGCAGCTGGAGGCCCTGTACCGCTCCAACGCCAAGTACCACCCCGAGTGGTTCCCCCGCTTCCTCTGCTACGGCGACGCGGCCGCCCTCGCCCGCGTCGGCCTGGCCTCCGGCATCGCCGAGGGCTTCGTCGCCGTACCGTCGCTGCGCAAGCTCTGGGGCAAGCGGCGTCCCCGAGCCGGGCCCCGGCCCGCGACCACCGAAGGACTGCCGTCCCTGGCGGCGCTCGACCTCGACGGAGGGGACGAGGCCGGGGCGACCGGTCCGGACGCGGGCCTGCCCGAGCAGGTCCGCGTCCGGCACCGCAAACTGGACCGGCTGCGCGCCGGGGGCACCGACCCCTACCCGGTGGGCGTCCCCGCGCCCACCCACGCCCTGGCCGACGTGCGCCCGGGCGTCGGCGCCGTCACCGTGTCCGGCCGGGTCATGCGGGTCCGCGACTTCGGCGGCCTCGTCTTCGTCACCCTGCGCGACTGGTCCGGCGACCACCAGCTCGCCCTCACCCGCGACCGGACCGGCGCGGACCTGGACCGCTTCACCACCGACATCGACATCGGCGACCACATCGCCGCCACCGGCACGGCGGCCACCAGCGACCGGGGCGAGCCGACCGTCTTCGTCACCGCCTGGCGGCTCACCGGCAAGTGCCTGCACCCGCTGCCCGACAAACGACGCGGACTGACCGACCCCGAGGCCAAGGTCCGCATGCGCTATCTGGACCTCGTCACCAGCCCGGCCGCCCGCGATGTCGTACGGGCCCGCTCCACCGCCGTGCAGGCCCTGCGCCAGGGCCTGCTGGAGCGCGGCTATCTGGAGGTCGAGACCCCGATGCTCCAGCAGATCCACGGCGGCGCCAACGCCCGCCCCTTCACCACCCACATCAACGCCTACGACCTCGACCTGTATCTGCGCATCGCCCCCGAGCTGTACCTGAAACGGCTGTGCGTCGGCGGCCTGGAGAAGGTCTTCGAGATGGGCCGCACCTTCCGCAACGAGGGCGTCTCCTACAAGCACAACCCCGAGTTCACGATGCTGGAGGCCTACCAGGCGTACGCCGACTACGACGTGATGCTCGACCTCACCCGCGAGCTGATCCAGGGCGCCGCCACCGCCGCCTTCGGCGCACCCGTGGCCCGCAAGGGCGGCGAGGAGCACGACCTCTCGGGCCGCTGGCCGGTGAAGACCGTGCACGACGCGATCTCCGAGGCCCTGGGGGAGGAGATCGGCCCCGGCACCGACCTCGCCCGGCTGCACAAGCTGTGCGACCGCGCCGGAGTGCCGTACACCCCCGACGACGGACCCGGCGACGTCGTCCTGGAGATGTACGAACGGCTCGTGGAGGCCAGGACCCTGCTGCCCACCTTCTACAAGGACTTCCCGACGGACGTCTCCCCGCTCACCCGGCAGCACCGCACCGACCCGCGCCTCGCCGAACGCTGGGACCTCGTCGCCTTCGGCACCGAGCTCGGCACCGCCTACTCCGAGCTGACCGACCCGGTCGAGCAGCGCTGCCGCCTCACCGCCCAGTCGCTGCTCGCCGCCGGGGGAGACCCCGAGGCGATGGAGCTCGACGAGGACTTCCTCGACGCGCTCGCCTACGCGATGCCGCCCACCGGAGGGCTCGGCATCGGCGTCGACCGGCTCGTCATGTTCCTCACGGGTCTGACGATCCGTGAGACGCTGCCGTTCCCCCTGGTGCGCCGCCGCTGACTCCCGCGGGCGCTGGGCCGGGCGGGTGGAATCGTGCCGCCGCACCGGTGCCGTGGTGGTGCGTCGGGTCCCCGCCGGGCGACTGATGACTCATGAAGAAGGATCAGTTGCTCACCCGGCGCCGGGCGTTGCTCGCCGGCGCCGCCGCCGTGGGGGCGGCCGGCACCGCCGGTCTGTTCGCGTGGGGCACGGGCGACGCGCCCGCCCCCCACCCGGCCGCCCCGGCCGCGGGCGCCGCCCCGGCGCACCGCCTCCCGCTGAAGCCCTCCGCCTACCGCCTCCAGCCCCTGACCGGCTACGGCCCGCCGCACACCGCGCCCGACCGGGTCCCCGTCCGCCACGAACCGCTGCTGCGGATCACCGGCCGCGGCCGCACCATGGTGCTGACCTTCGACGACGGACCCGACTCCCGCTACACCCCGGGCATCCTCGACACACTCGCCGAGTACGACGTGCGCGCGATGTTCTTCGTGTGCGGCGAGATGGTCGGCGGCAACGAGCACCTGCTGGAGCGGATGGCGGACGAGGGCCACATCGTCGGCAACCACACCTGGTCCCACCCGCTGCTCACCCGGCTCACCCGCGCCCAGATCCGCTCCCAGATGCAGCGCACCTCCGACGTCATCGAGGACAGCTACGGCGAGCGGCCCCAGTGGTTCCGCGCCCCCTACGGCGCCTGGAACCGCGCGGCCTTCCAACTGGGCGCCGAGATGGGCATGGAGCCGCTGGCGTGGACGGTCGACACCCTCGACTGGACCACCCCCGGCACCCGCACCATCGTCGACCGGGTCGAGGGCGGCGCCGCCCCCGGCGTCGTGGTGCTCTCGCACGACGCCGGGGGCGACCGCTCCCAGAGCGTGAAGGCGCTGCGCCGCTATCTTCCGCAACTGCTGGATTCCGGCTATCACATCACCGTTCCGCGCCGGCACATCGTCTGAACGCGATGCCCGCGCCCCGAAAAGGGGCGCGGGCACATCGGTTGTTCAGCGGACCTCGACGAGGCGCGCGAAGGCGACCACATTCCCGTCGTATCCGTTCGCCTTGGAGAAACCGCCGCCGCAGGTGATGATGCGCAGTTCCGGCGCCCCCTTGGAGGCGTACACGCGGTCGCCGGGGAAATTGTTCTTCTCGAACACCTCGATGCCGTAGATCTCGAAGACCGCCGTCTTTCCGTCCTTGCGCGCCACCTCGACGCGATTTCCCTTCTTCAGGGCTCCGAGTCCGTAGAACACGGCGGGGCCCTGTTTGTTGTCGACATGGCCGACGACGACCGCGGTCCCCTTCTCGCCGGGCGAGACGGCTCCGGTGAACCAGCCGGCCAGCCGGGGGTCCTCCGGCGGCGGCGCCGCGACCCAGCCGTCCGCGTCCAGGCCGACCGGCATGATCGGCGCGTCGACCTGGATCGCGGGGATGCGGACCCGGTCGGGCACGCCGTACGGCAGCGGGTCCGGGGCGCGGCCGAAGACGCCCGGGGCGGTGCGGCTGTCCGGGGCGGCCGCCGAGGCGGGCTGCGGCGGGCCGACGTCGAATTCCCCCGAACCGTTCCGGATGAGCGCGAGACCGGTGAGCAGAACAAGCGCTATCACGCCCCAAGGGGCGCGCTTCTTCGGCCGCTCCTCCTCTTCCGCCATTCCGGGCAGCTCGTAACCGGACATTCGCCATCCCCTTTCGGACACGGCCGTCGCCGCGTCCCCATCGCGCATACGAGCACGCTAAGCGCAGCGGACCGAAGAGGCGACGGGGCGGCGGCGAACGGGTGGCCCCCGGGATACGCGGTGCGCCATCCGAGTTGCCGTGCGCCGGAAAATTTCTGACGGTCCGTGACCTGCGGCGATATCCCCCGGTGTGCCGGTGCCCGGGCGTGTTCGCTCACCAGGACGGACCATTGCCGAAATGCGGGCGCCCGCACGGCATCTGAGGGTCTGTTCCGGGAGGCGCTTTCTCGCCGATCGACCGGGGACGGGTCCCGGGGCGCCTTCCGCGGAGGATCCTATGCGTACCACTCGTGCCCTGGCGGCCTCGGCCGCCGCGGTCGCCGTCCTCGGGCTCGCCGCGCCCGCCGCCGTCGCGCGCGACGGCATGCCCGGCGGCCCGGGCCACGTCGTCAGCCCGACCAACATCGTCGCGCTGCCCAGCGTCATCGCCCGCGGCGGCCAACTGACGATCACCGTCGACAACTGCCCCCAGGGCGGCACCGCGACGTCCGCCGCCTTCCCGGCGACCACGCTGACCCCGATCAACGGGGCCAACCAGAGCTCGCGGGGCACCGCCACGATCAACAGCAACGCCAGCCCCGGCCCGTACGACATCACGGTGACGTGCACCGGCACCGGCACACTGACCCGCCCGGCCGCCTTCACCGTCATCGGCGGTGTCCGCGGCGGTCTGGGCGGCAGCAGCTCCAGCGGGGCCACGCCGACGGACATGGCCATCGGCGGCGGGCTCGTCGCGGCGGCGCTGATCGGCGGCGGCGTGTTCTGGATGCGCCGGCGCGCCGAGCGCCGCATCTGACGCGCCGGCGCGGTCGCCGCGCGGCTGAGAGAAGGCCTTCGGCCCGGCCCCCCTCGGGGGTCCGGGCCGAAGGCCTTGTGGCGAGCGGCGGGTCAGGCGCCGTCCTCGCCGCCGCGGCGGCGCGAGAAGTAGTACGCCGCGCCCACCGACCCCGCGATGAGGGCCGCGCCCAGCCCGATCTCCTTGAGGTCGAACCCGGCGACGCTGCCGCCCTCACCGGCGTGCACACCCCGGTCGGGCCGCAGCGGGACCGGGGTGGGGACCGGGCGGCCGCCGGCGATGGTCAGCCCGGTGGAGCCGCTCACGCCGTCACAGGTGAACGTCACCTGGTAGACCGCGCCCGGCCGCGCGTCCCAGTCGACCGTCGCCGTCGCCGCCGAACGGCCCGAGGGGATGCGTACGGTGTCGAAGACGCCCGAGGACACGGTCACGGAGCCCCGGCAGCCGCCGTCCCGGTCGACCTGGAGGGTGACCTGGCCGCCCGCCGCGACGGTGGAGGGCAGGACGCTGAAGCCGAACGGCGTGATGTCGCTCCAGGTGCCGTCGCCCGCGACGGCGGCCGGTGCGGAGAAGGTCAGGGCGCTGAGCCCCAGCAGTGCGGCCGAAGCGACGCGTATCGCGCGCATGGTGGATCCTCCGGTCCCCGAGGAGCGGCCGCGGACCTTTTCCGCTGTCGCCGGAAATGCACCTCGATGACCGAAACGCTAGGAACAGGTGTGCGCCCCCGCGATCGCAGTCGCGCGAATGGGGCACACGTGTGGGCCGCACAGGGGACACGATTCCCACGACCGGGGGACGTCGGCGGCGTGGCGGCCCGTCCCCCGGCCCTGCGGCGTGCGGTGAGGGACCGTCAGCCCTTGGCGTGCGGGAAGAGCAGGGTGAAGGGCTCGGGCGACGCGGTGATGCCCCGGCTGTAGGGCGCGTCGAAGTCCCAGATGAGGAAGAGCAGGAAGGCGATGAGTGCGGAGAACAGCCCGGCGAGGATCAGCTCGCGGGTGGTGCGCCGGATCTGGAGGGCGAACACCATGCCGATGGTGATCACGGCGCCCGTGATCAGTCCGAACCACACCACGCCCGGCATGGTCGGATCCGTCGCGTCCGCCCGCGCGGTACGCGCCTGATCGGCCGCCGCGACCTGGTCGACCAGCGGCTGGTAGGCCTGGGCCTCGAAGTCGGTCCGGGGCTGGTAGTCGGTGACGTCCGAGCGGACCCGCGCCAGGAGTTCGTCGCCGCGCCGGGTCACCTCCCCGGTGTCGGCCATCTTCTTCCACTCGACGTCGACGACGTGTCCGACATAGGCGTTGACATCCTCCCGAATGCGGTCACGGGCGTCGGCCGGATACACCCGCACCCGCTCCGTGATCTCGTGCAGCGCCTGCGCCTCCGCCTGGACGTGGTCCTCGGCGGCGCTGCGGGCCTCCCAGACGCCCGCGATGGCCAGGCCCAGCACGATCGCGTACACCACTCCGATCCACATCGTCATGTACTCGATGACGTCCGGGGTCTCGGACGGGTCCTCGTCGTCGGCGGCGGTCTTGTGCCGCACGAGCGTGATGACGACCACCACCGCGCAGGCGGCGAGCATCGCGAGGGTGAGAACAAGCCATTCCGGCAAGGGATGCCTCCTTGGTGCGCGCTAGCGCGGACGCAGCGCGGCGACGGCCGCGATCGCGGGGACCGTGATGAGCAGGACATAGGTGAGGGGCGACACCGTGCGGTGCACGGTCCGGGGGCGCGGCGGGGTGTGGTACGCCGGGTACGTCACCGGGGTCGCGGACGGGCGCGGGGCCGGGGTCGGCCTGGGGGTGGGGGTCGGTTTCGGGGACGGGCTCGGGGCCGGCCTGGGGATCACGCGCGGTGCGGGGGCCGGTGCCGGTGGGGGAGGGGGCTCGGGGGCGGGCTTCGGCGGGGGCTTCGGCGCCGGCGGAGGGGTCACGGGGGGTGGGGGCGGGGTCGGGGTGGGGGTCGGCTCGGGCGTCGGCTTCGGCGGCTTCGACGGCTCCGGGGTCGGTTTCGGGGGCGGCGGGGGCGTGGGGGTCGGGGCCGGGCACGGGGGCGGGGTGGGCCACATATGGCTCCCCGCGACCGCCCACACCTCGGTGCCGCCGGGGCCCGTCGAGGCGTACGCGCAGGCGTCGGCGACCGCCGTCCCGGCCGGTGCGCCCACGAGGATCCAGGTAGCGCCCAGCGCCGCCAACGCCCGTGCGGCGACGACGAGTCGGGTCGGTTCGGGTGCATGCACGACGAAGATCATGAGGTCTTCGGGACCGGCCGCGGACCCCAGTGCGCGCGGATTGGCCCGAAGGGGGGAAGTTCGCCCTCGCCGGTTTGAAACGGAGGCGCTCCCACGTCCGGACCGGCGCACGCCCGTACGAGCGAACACGGCCGGCGGAAAGTTTTTCCCGCCGCGATTGAACACAACCCCCGCCCCGATGCGTACCCAATGCCGTGCGGCGGCGCAGCAGGGCGCTGCAACACCTTGTGATGATCGGGGAGTTGACGATGAACACCTCCTGGCGGAACGCCTCACTCGTGGCGGGCGCCGCGGCCGTGCTGGCGCTGACGACGGCGTGCGGTCAGGAAAGCGGTGGCAGTTCGGCCGTGAGCCAGAACGTGGGAGCCACGGCTCCGGCCGCCAACGGCGGGGTCGGCGTGGGCGCCGGCTACGGCGTGGGCGCCGGCACGAGTGCCAGCCCGGGCACCGGAACGGGCGCCGGAGCCGGTGCCGAGTCCGCCGGCGATGCGGGCGAGCTGGCCGTCTCCGTGAACACGGAGCTGGGCAAGATCCTGACCGACGGCGGCGGCAAGACCCTCTACCGCTTCGACGCGGACACCGCCGAGCCGCCCAAGTCGAACTGTGACGGCGACTGCGCCAAGGCCTGGCCGCCGGTGCCCGCGGACGGCGTCACGGCCGGCGACGGCATCGACAAGTCGCTGCTCGGCGAGGTCACCCGCTCCGACGGCACCAAGCAGCTGACCATCGGCGGCTGGCCGGCCTACTACTACGCCAAGGACGCCAACCCCGGTGACACCAGCGGGCAGGGCGTCAACAACAAGTGGTTCGCGCTGGCCCCCGACGGCAAGAAGGCCAAGTCGGCCAACGATCTGGCCGGACTGTCCGTCCGCAAGGACCCCAACCTCGGCGACATCGTCGTGGACCGCAACGGCATGACGGTCTACCGCTTCATGAAGGACCAGGCCTGGCCCAAGCCGGTGTCCGCGTGCAAGGGCGCCTGCCTGGAGAAGTGGCCGGCCGTCGCGCCCGTCAACGCCAACGACACCCAGGGCGTGGTGAAGAAGGGCCTGATGAGCTTCACCCGGCCCGACGGTGTGAAGCAGCAGACGGTCAACTGCTGGCCCATCTACACCTTCTCCGGTGACAAGGCGCCGGGGGACATCAACGGTCAGGGAGTCGGCGGCACGTGGTACGCCGTGGCCCCCGACGGCAAGCCGGTCGGTGCGCCCAAGCAGTGACGATCACCTCCCCAGGGCTGATCCCCGCAACTGCTTCACCGCGCCCGACCCCCCGGTCCGCCCCCTCCGCGCCGCACGGAGGGGGCGGACCGCTGTGCTGTTCCTTCACCTTCCGTATGCGTAGGCTTCCGCCACGCTTCACTCCGGTCCGAGACCGTCCGGAGCGCAACGGGTACTTTTCGTAGGCCTCACGGGCAAGTCGATTCGGCACGTGCCGCTGGTCGTGACCGGGAACGGACGGTCAATTTCCGTTTCCACTCGCTCCTTTGGCGAGCGATCAGTAGCCTCAGCTCGAACACCGGATCGCCTACGCCTTGGAGAGATAGATGGAGCGTCCCGCCTGGGCCCCACGGAGCATCGACATCTCGGTGCCCAGTGTCTCGCGCATCTACGACTACTTCCTGGGCGGTTCGCACAACTTCGAGGTGGACCGGGAAGCGGCGCGCAGGGCGATGGAGTTCGTGCCGGGACTTCCCAAGATCAGCCAGGCGAACCGGGCGTTCATGCGCCGAGCGGTGCGCTACGCGGCCGCCCAGGGCATCACGCAGTTCCTGGACATCGGCTCCGGCATCCCCACCTTCGGCAACGTCCACGAGGTCGCCCAAGCGGCCGGCCCCGGGGCCCATGTCGTCTACGTCGACCACGACCCGGTCGCGGTGGCGCACAGCCAGGCCGTGCTGGCGGGAAACGACGGCGCGGACGTTGTCGCCGCCGATCTGCGCAAGCCGCAGGACATCCTGACGAGCCCCCAGGTGCGGCGGCTGATCGACCCGAACCGCCCGGTGGCCCTGCTGCTCGTTGCCATACTGCACTTCGTGGACGACGAGGACGACCCGTACGGCGCGGTCGCACAGCTGCGCGACGCCTGCGCGCCCGGCAGCCTGCTGATCCTCACCCATGCCTCGTACGAGGGAATCCCGCTGCCGCCCGAGCGGGCCGAGGGCGCGGTGGACGTATACAAGGACATTCGCAACCCGCTGATCATGCGCTCGCGCGACGAGATCGCGCGGTTCTTCGAGGGGTACGACATGGTGGAACCGGGACTGGTGCCGATGCCGCACTGGCGTCCGGAGACGGCACCGGAGGACGAGGATCCGTATGCCTTCTCCGGTTTCGCCGGCGTGGGGATCGCCGCGTGATCGCGGAACCGGACGGGCCGGAGGACAGACTGCGCAGGTTCGCGACGATCTGGAGCCGGGCGGTGTTCCCGGCCACCTCGACGTCGCTGACCCGGCCGGAGTTCGAGGAACTGCTGCTGCCCCTCGCGCGGCGGCTGCGCGAGGCGCTGCGGGCCCGCGCCTTCGACGCCGACGAGGGCAAGGCGGTGGGTGCAGCCCTCGTCGGCGCGCACTGCACCGACCCCGACGCGCTCAGCCGCACCCTCGACTGCGTGGACGCCTATCTGGTGCTCTACTGCGGCGAGGACGGACCGCAGGAGGACCTGCGCACCCGCTCCTCCCGGCTGCAGCACGCCATGGCGGCCGGCTTCGCGCAGGCGCTGCGCGAGCGCACGCTGGCCGAGCAGGAGGCCATCGCCCAGGCGGCGTTGCGGGCGCAGGGCGTCGTCGCCCAGGCGCTGCACGCGAGCGAGGCCCGCTTCCGCGCGGTCTTCGAGGGCGCGGCCATAGGAATCGGCATCGCCGACCTCGACGGCAACGTCCTCCAGGTCAACGGGGCGCTGCTGCGCATGTTCGGCGGCGCCGAGCAGACGCTGCGCGGCCGGAACGTCAAGGACTGGACGCACGCCGACGACGCCCCGCAGATCTGGAAGCTCTACGACGAGCTGGTGAGCGGCGCCCGCGAGCACTACCACGTGGAGAAGGCGTTCTACCGCCCCGACGGAACGGTCCTGTGGACCAATCTGACGGTGTCCCTGCTGCGCGACGCCGACGGCACCCCGCAGTACCAGCTCGCGCTGATGGAGGACACCACCGAGCGCCGCCTGCTCAACCTCCGGCTGCGCTACGAGGCCACGCACGACGCCCTCACCGGCCTGCCCAACCGCACGCTGTTCTTCGAGCGGCTGGAGAAGGTGCTCGGCTCCGGCGAGGGGCACCGCTTCGGACTGTGCTACCTCGACCTGGACGGTTTCAAGACGATCAACGACAGCCTCGGGCACGCGGCCGGCGACCGGCTGCTCGTCGAGATCGCCGACCGGCTGCAGTCCTGCGCGACGGCGCCGGGCGAGATGGTCGCGCGGCTCGGCGGTGACGAGTTCGTGGCGCTGACCACCGGCTCCGACGCTCCCCGCGAGGTGGACGAGCTGGCCGCCCGCATCATGAACGCCCTGGTCGCCCCGGTCCGTATCGACGGACGCGAGCTGACCGTGCGGGGCAGTATCGGCATCGTCGAGGGGGCGGCGGGGGAGCGCAGCGCGGCGGAGGTGCTGCGCAGCGCCGACATCACCATGTACCGGGCCAAGTCGGCGGGCGGCAACCGCTTCGAGCTGGCCGACCCGGAGGCCGACGCCCGCGCGATCACCCGCCACGGTCTGACCACGGCGCTGCCCGCGGCCCTGGACCGGGGCGAGTTCTTCATCGAGTACCAGCCGCTGGTGCACCTCGGTGACGGGAGCGTGCGGGGTGCGGAGGCGCTGGTCCGCTGGCTGCACCCGCAGCACGGCGTGCTCGGCCCGGACCGCTTCATCCCCCTCGCCGAACACACCGGCCTGATCGTGCCGTTGGGCCGCTGGGTCCTGGAGCAGTCGGTCCGCCAGGCCAAGGACTGGCAGGAACGCACCGCCGACGCGGGCCCGTTGCGCATCAACGTGAATCTCTCCCCCTGCCAGCTCACCCACCCCGGGCTGGTCCAGGACACGGTGGACATCCTCGAACGCGCGGGTGTCCAGCCGCAGGCGCTGTGCCTGGAGGTCACCGAGTCGGCGCTGATCGGCGCGGACGACGACCTGCTCAAGCCGCTGCGCCGGCTGGCGGAGATGGGCGTGGACATCGCGCTGGACGACTTCGGCACCGGCTATTCCAACCTCGCCAACCTGCGCCGCCTCCCGGTGAGCGTCCTGAAGCTGGACCGCTCCTTCACCCAGGGCATGCAGCAGTTCCCCGCGGACCCGGTCGACCTCAAGATCGTGGAGGGGATCGTCTCCCTCGCCCACAGCCTGAACCTCGCGGTGACGGTCGAGGGAGTGGAGACGGGGGCCCAGGCCGAACAGCTGCGGATACTGGGCTGCGACACGGCCCAGGGCTGGTACTACGCCCGCCCGGGCCCACCGGAGCGCCTGCACGAGCTGGCGCTGGTGGACGCCACTGGCTGACCAACGGCGTGAGTCCCCGCGCCCCGAAAGGGGCGCGGGGAACCGCGCGACAAGCCACGATGCACCCGCGCGGCCCGACGGCGCTTCCGCGCAACGACGGTCGAGGCAGCGCAGGTTCCCTCACCGCTCAAGCAACATCCGCTGCAACTCCCGAGCGGCCCGAGGCGGAGCCACATCGCTGCGATGCGCCAACGCGATGGTCCGATGCAGGCCCGGCCGAGCGAGCGGAGTCACCCGGAGCCCCCGCCCGGAGCGAGCGGCCACCATGCGCGGTACGACGGCCACTCCCAGCCCCGCCCGCACAAACCCCAACACCGCGTCCATCTCACCGCCCTCCACGGCGAAACCCGGCTCGAACCCGGCGGAGCGACACGCCGCGACGGTGAGTTCCCGCAGGTCGTACCCGTGCCGGAACATCACCAGGCGCTCGCCCTCCAGATCGGCGATCCGCACGGTCCGCCGTCCGCCCCCCGGCCGGGTCGCCTCCGGCGACGACACGACCACGAGGTCCTCCCGCAGCAGCTCCACCGTGGTCAGCGCGGGCGCCGGCGACGGCAGCGGCAGCACCACCAGGGCCAGATCGAGCGCGCCGCGCGCGAGCTGACGGACCAGGTCGTGCGAGCCGCCCTCCTCGATCAGCAGCCGCACCCCGGGATAGCGGTCGTGGAAGGCGCGCAGCACGTCCGGCAGCAGGCCCGTGCACAGGCTCGGTGTGGCGCCCAGTCTGACCCGGCCGCCCCGCAGCTCCACCAGCTCCCGCACCTCGTAGCGCGCGGTCTCCGCGTCCGCCAGGATCCGGCGCGCCAGCGGCAGCAGCGCCTCACCCGCGTCGGTCAGCGCGATGTTGCCGCGCGCCCGCAGGAACAGATCGGCCCCGAGCTCCCGCTCCAACGCCCTGATCTGCTGGGACAGCGACGGCTGGGCCACGTGGACCAGCTCGGCGGCCCGGGTGAAGTGCCGGGTCTCGGCGACCGCCACGAAGTACTGGAGCTGCTGGAACTGCATCCTCGTACGATAGCCGGAGGCTATCGAATCAAGCCGGACCATGTCTTGGACCGATCGGGCCGTTCGGCCCTAGCGTCATGACCCATGGCTCTGGCAACGCGGACGGACCGACGGCCGTCCATGGCGCGTACCGTCTGGGACTCCTCCGTCGGCAAGAAGACGGTGATGGCGGTCAGCGGCGTGATCATGCTGCTGTATCTGGTCGCCCATGTGATCGGCAACCTGAAGATCTTCTTCGGCCCCACGGAGTTCAACCACTACGCACACTGGCTGCGCACGGTCGGCGAACCGTTCATGCACTACACGTGGACGCTGTGGCTGATCCGCGTCGTGCTGATCGTCGCGGTCGTCGCCCACGCGGTCTCCGCCTACCAGCTCAGCCGCCGCGACATCAAGGCGCGCCCGAGCAAGTACGTCCACACCAGGCCCCGGGCGAGCTACGCGACACGCACCATGCGCTGGGGCGGGATCATCCTCGGCCTGTTCATCGTCTGGCACATCCTCGACCTGACCACCGGGACCGTGCACTCCGGCGGCTTCCAGGAGGGGCACCCGTACCAGAACGTCGTGGACACCTTCTCCACCTGGTACGGCGACGTCATCTACATCGTCGCGATGCTCGCCCTCGGCCTGCACATCCGGCACGGCTTCTGGAGCGCCGCGCAGACCCTCGGCGTCGGCAGCCGCACCCGCGACCGCGCCCTGAAGACCGTCGCCAACGTCCTCGCACTGCTGCTCACGGCCGGCTTCATCGCCGTACCCGTGGGCGTGATGACCGGAGTGGTGAGCTGAACATGACCTACGTCGACTACACGACCGGTTCGGCGCTGACGGATGGCAAGGCGCCCTCCGGGCCCATCGACGAACGCTGGGACAAGCGCCGTTTCGAGGCCAAGCTGGTCAACCCGGCCAACCGGCGCAAGCACACCGTGATCGTGGTGGGCACGGGGCTGGCGGGCGGTTCGGCGGGTGCCACCCTCGCCGAACAGGGCTACCACGTCGTCCAGTTCTGCTACCAGGACTCCCCGCGCCGCGCCCACTCCATCGCCGCGCAAGGAGGCATCAACGCCGCGAAGAACTACCGCAACGACGGCGACTCCGTCCACCGCCTCTTCTACGACACCGTCAAGGGAGGCGACTTCCGGGCCCGCGAGTCCAACGTCCACCGGCTCGCGCAGATCTCCGTCGAGATCATCGACCAGTGCGTCGCGCAGGGCGTGCCGTTCGCCCGCGAGTACGGCGGACTGCTCGACACCCGCTCCTTCGGCGGCGTCCAGGTCTCCCGCACCTTCTACGCGCGCGGCCAGACGGGCCAGCAGCTCCTCCTCGGCGCCTACCAGGCCCTCAGCCGGCAGATCGCCGCCGGGAACGTCGAGATGCACCCGCGCACGGAAATGCTCGACCTGATCGTCGTCGACGGGCGGGCGCGCGGGATCGTCGCCCGGGATCTCATCACCGGGAAGATCGACACGTACTTCGCGGACGCCGTCGTCCTCGCCAGCGGCGGCTACGGCAACGTCTTCTACCTGTCGACCAACGCCATGAACTCCAACGCCACCGCGATCTGGCGGGCCCACCGGCGCGGCGCCTACTTCGCCAACCCCTGCTTCACCCAGATCCACCCCACCTGCATCCCGCGCACCGGCGACCACCAGTCCAAGCTGACCCTGATGAGCGAGTCGCTGCGCAACGACGGCCGGATCTGGGTGCCGAAGGCAAAGGGCGACAACCGCCCGCCGAACAAGATCCCCGAGGACGAGCGCGACTACTACCTGGAGCGCATCTACCCCTCCTTCGGCAACCTCGTCCCCCGTGACATCGCCTCCCGCGCCGCGAAGAACGTCTGCGACGAGGGACGCGGCGTCGGCCCCGGCGGGCAGGGCGTCTACCTCGACTTCGCCGACGCCATCCAGCGCATGGGACGCAAGGCCGTCGAGGCCAAGTACGGCAACCTCTTCGACATGTACCAGCGGATCACCGACGAGGATCCGTACCAGGTCCCGATGCGGATCTATCCCGCCGTGCACTACACGATGGGCGGACTGTGGGTCGACTACGACCTCCAGACCACCGTCCCGGGCCTGTTCGCCATCGGCGAGGCCAACTTCTCCGACCACGGCGCGAACCGCCTCGGCGCCTCCGCCCTCATGCAGGGCCTGGCCGACGGCTACTTCGTCCTGCCGGCCACCATCAACGACTACCTCGCCCGCAACCCGCACCAGGACGAGATCGGCGTCGAACACCCCGTCGTCCAGGAGGTGTTGGCGGAGACCGAGGACCGCCTCAACCTGCTGCTGTCCGTCGACGGCGACCGCACCCCCGACTCCTTCCACCGCGAAGTCGGCGAACTCATGTGGGAGTTCTGCGGCATGGCCCGCACCGACGCCGGACTGCGCAAGGCCCTGGAGCGCATCCCCCAGATCCGCGACGAGTTCTGGCGGCGCATCAAGGTCCCCGGCACCGGTCAGGAGTTCAACCAGTCGCTGGAGAAGGCCAATCGCGTCGTCGACTACCTGGAGCTCGCCGAGCTGATGTGCCTCGACGCGCTCCACCGCGAAGAGTCCTGCGGCGGCCACTTCCGCGAGGAGTCGCAGACGCCCGACGGTGAGGCAGCCCGCAAGGACGACGCGTTCTCCTACGCGGCCGCCTGGGAGTTCACCGGTACCGGCACGGCTCCGACCCTGCACAAGGAAGACCTGGTCTTCGAGTACGTCCACCCCACCCAGCGGAGCTACGCATGAAGCTCACCCTGCGCGTCTGGCGGCAGAAGAACGCCGACGCCGACGGCGCGATGTCCACCTACGAGGTGGACGGCATCTCCTCCGACATGTCGTTCCTGGAGATGCTCGACACCCTCAACGAGGAGTTGATCCTCCGGGGCGAGGATCCGGTCGCCTTCGACCACGACTGCCGGGAGGGCATCTGCGGTGCGTGTTCGCTGGTGATCAACGGCGAAGCGCATGGACCGGAGCGTACGACGACCTGTCAGTTGCACATGCGGTCCTTCAAGGACGGCGACACGATCGACATCGAGCCCTGGCGGGCCTCCGCCTTCCCAGTGATCAAGGATCTCGTCGTCGACCGGTCGGCCTTCGACCGGATCATCCAGGCCGGGGGTTACATCACCGCGCCCACCGGGGCGGCGCCGGAGGCGCACGCGACGCCGGTGCCGAAGCCGGACGCCGACTTCGCCTTCGAGCACGCGGAGTGCATCGGGTGCGGGGCGTGTGTGGCCGCCTGCCCCAACGGGGCCGCGATGCTGTTCACTTCCGCCAAGGTCAATCACCTCAATGTGCTGCCGCAAGGGGCGCCCGAGCGGGAGACGCGGGTGCTGGACATGGTGGCGCAGATGGACGAAGAGGGGTTCGGGGGGTGCACATTGACCGGTGAGTGTGCGACGGCTTGCCCGAAGGGGATTCCGCTCGTCTCCATCACGAGCATGAACAAGGAATGGTTGCGGGCTGCGCGGAAGGTGGGGAAGCGGTAGCCGTCGCGGCGGCGGTGCGGCCCCACCACGGCTATGTGGCCAGCGCCTCGTCGATCAGCGTGCGGAACTCCTCGTCCTGGAGGATCGCCCGGTAGTCACCGTACGCCGAGATGCGGCGGTCGTCGGCGCGGAGGGTGTGCAGGGCGGTCCGGACGGTGGGGGAGAGGGCGTCGAAGCGGGTCAGCGTGCGCAACGCGTCGTCGAACAGGCCGTAGTACTCGTCGTTCCCGGAGGTGAAGGCGAGCAGCTGCCTCTCCAGCAGGGGCCGGGCGGGCTCGGGGTCGCCCGTGATCGACCACAGCGCGACCGCCGCCCGCACCCGGAGCCACTGCTCGCCCCTCTCCAGCAGGTGGCGCACCCGGTCGGCGTACGGTGCCGCCTCCGCCCCGAAGTCGGCGAGCAGGCCGACCTGGCCGTAGGGCGGGTCGCCCGCCGCGACCGGCAGTTCGGCTGCGACGGCCCGCAGCGCCTCGGCCGTGTCGACGCCGCCGATGCGCCAGAGCACCCAGTGCGACCACGGGTGGTTCCCCTGGGGTTCGAGAGCCATCCGCTCGCGCACGGCCGGCGCGGCGGAGACGGCGGCCGGTCCCATCGCCGCCAGAGCCTCGGCGGCCTCGTGCCAGCGGAAGCGGTCGGCCACGCAGGCCGTGACCTCCGGAAGGGCGGGCAGCGCGGCCGGTCCCCAGGCCTTCAGCGTCGCCAGGAGGTCGCCCAGCAGCGAACTGGACCCCTCGGGGTCGGCCAGCTCGCGGCGCATTTCCTCCCGGATCGGCGGCAGCAAGGCGTCCGCGTGCGCCGCGAGCGGGCCCAGGACGTCCGCGAGATCCGGGCAGCGCGGATCGCTGACGACGTAGCCGCGGCCCTGGTGCCGCTCGCGCCACAGCGCGCAGAGCTCCTCGACCAGGCCGGGCAGCGCCCGCGGGTCGTCCATCCGCGTCAGCGCCCAGCGGGCGTGTTCGCCGATGCTGCCCTCCAGGAGCTCGTCCTCGCCCGTGTCGTCGAGCAGCCCGGCGAGCCGGTCCGCGTAGCCGGCGGCCTCCGGGCCGAGCACGGCGAGGAGATGGACGGCGCGATACCGCACGGACGGGTCGGGGTGTTCCACGAGGCCGCCGGCCAGCGGGAGTACCGCGGTCGCGACGGACCGGCGGAGGGTCAGCAAGCGCCAGGCCCGGTCCAGTACGGCGCACAGCAGATCGGTGTCCTCGGCGGGGTCCGCCGCCGCGGCCAGCCGGGCCAGGAACGTCGTCGCCGGGCCGGGTGCGTCCTCGAACAGTTCCGCCGTCCGATACGCGACGCTCTCGCGGTCGTACGGGTGCTCCACGTCCGGCATGTACCAGACGGACGCCCAGCGCGACCGTACGGCGGGGTCGGCGAGGATCTCCACCAGTCGATCCAGCTCCCGGACCGCGACCTCGGGGTCCAGGCCGGTCCAGGCGTGCACGGCCGCGCACCTCACGACGGGGTCGTCGTCCCGCAGCGCCATTGCCAGGACGGCACGGGTGTCGTCGCCGGCGTCGTCGAGGGCCAGTTTGAACAGGACCGGCAGTCGTACCGACAGGTCACGTTCGTCGTGCCACCGTGCGAGGAGCGCCTCGGGTCCGTCCGCGAGGGGGATCGCCTCTCGGCGTACCGCCGGGTCGGGATCGGTGAGCAGGGCCTGGATCGTGGCGTGCTCCCGGTGCCACGCGTCGGTCCAGCCCTCGTCGACCAGGTGCGGCTGGGCCTTCGCGGCGGTCCAACGCAGGAAGCCCAGGAGTTCGACGAGCGTGGTGCGCGCGCCCGTCCCGTGGTCGGCCGCGAGCGCGACGACGAACGGCAGGGCGGCCGTGGCGACGGAGGAGACACCGCGCGACTGCAGGGCGAGGCCGGACCACAGAGGCCAGCAGTCGTCCTCGGTCGACTCGGGGCCCTTGCGGAAGAGACGGCGCAGCACCCGGCGTATCTCCTTGGGCGGTACCTCCGGGTCCACCGACTCCAGCCGCTCCCACGGCACCGCGTCCAGCGCCTCCGCCGACAGCTCCGCCACGCACATCCCCCGTCCCCGGTGATCGGCTCCCGAGGAGAAGACGGTGTCCGGGAGCGGCGGGTTGCCTCCCGCCCGTCATCTGTCCGACACCGGCCCGTCGACCGAGTCGGACGCCTCCGACACCCGGCCCGAGCCGTTCAACCTCCGCACATCCGCGATCCCGGAACCGGTCACGTCCGCGCCAGCCCGCGGCGGAAGAACAGGGGCGACGGGCCGGACCCCACCGGCCCACCGGGCGCCGTCCCCGAACCGGCCCGTGACCTGGAGAGAGCCATGACCGGTGTTACCACCCTCGACCGTCCCCCGCTCGATGTCGCCCCCAGCCGCTACACCGTCTCCCTGGCCCGCGACGAGGACGACGTACGGGCCGCCCAGCGGCTGCGGCACGACGTGTTCGCCGGGGAGATGGGCGCCCTCCTGGCCACCCCGCAGCCCGGCCTCGACGTCGACCCCTTCGACGCCTACTGCGATCATCTGCTCGTCCGGGACACCGGGACCGGGCAGGTCGTCGGCACCTACCGACTGCTGCCGCCGGAGCGGGCCGCCGTCGCCGGACGGCTGTACTCGGAGGGCGAGTTCGACCTGGGCGCGCTGGACGCCGTCCGCCCCGGCCTGGTCGAGGTCGGCCGGTCCTGTGTGCACCCCGACCACCGCGACGGCGCCGTCATCGGGCTGATCTGGGCCGGTATCGCCCGGTACATGGTCGACCGCGGCCACGAATGGCTGGCCGGCTGCTGCTCCATCCCGCTCGCCGACGGCGGCGCCCTCGCCTCCGGCGCCTGGGACCGGGTCCGGGACAGGCATCTCGCCCCCGAGGAGTTCCGGGTGCGCCCGCTGCTGCCCTGGGTGCCCGGCCGGCCGCCGGCCGAGCGCACCGAGCTGCCCGCTCTGCTGCGCGGCTACCTCCGGCTCGGCGCCTGGGTCTGCGGCGAGCCCGCCCACGACCCCGACTTCGGCGTCGCCGACCTGTACGTGCTGCTGTCGATGCGCCGGGTCAACCCGCGCTATCTGCGTCACTTCCTCTCCCTCGTCCCCGCCGCCCGGTGAGCGTCTGGCTGCCCGGTGCGCCCTGCACCCCGCGGGCGTGCGTGCCGGCACCGGGCCGGGTGACGGCCGCGCCCCTGGCCGTGGCCCGGCTCACCGCCGTGGTCCTGCTGCTGCTCGCCGGGATCGCCCTGGTCCCGCTCGGCGGGCGCGTGCCCGCCGGGTGGGTGCGCGGGTGGAGCCGTACCGTCGTGCGGGCCGCGGGCGTGCGGGTCCGCGTCACCGGGGCCGCCGCGCCGACCGGGGGACTGCTGCTGGTCGCCAACCACATCTCCTGGCTCGACATCCCGCTGCTGGCCGCCGTACGGCCCGCCCGCATGCTCGCCAAGAAGGAGATCCGCGCGTGGCCCGTCGCGGGTCCGCTCGCCGCGCGTGGCGGGGCGCTGTTCATCGACCGGGACCGACTGCGTGCCCTGCCCGGCACGGTGGCGCGGATCGCGGAGGCGCTGCGTTCCGGGCAGGCCGTGACCGTGTTCCCGGAGGGCAGCACCTGGTGCGGGCGCGCCCAGGGCCACTTCCGGCGGGCCGCGTTCCAGGCCGCCCTCGACGCGGGCGTCCCCGTCCAGCCGGTCCGCGTGCGCTACCGCACGGCCCGGGGCGCGGCCAGCACCGCCCCCGCGTTCGTCGGCGACGACTCCCTGCTCAGCTCGCTGTGGCGGGTGGCGACCACCCGGGGGCTGATCGCCGAGGTGGAGGTACGCCCGGAGGTGCCGCCCGGCCGCTACCTCGACCGCAAGACCCTCGCCGCGAGCGCGGAACGCAGCGCGATGGGCACCCACGCGGGCGTCACCGGCGGCCTCCATTCCCTGTGAGCCGGGGCCGTTCCGGGTGTCGCCGTGGAATCATGACGCCTCGGACCCACCCGAGGGGAGCGCGTGTGAGCACGGTGCTGGTGACGGGCGGCAGCGGTTTCGTCGCCGCCCATCTGGTGCGGCTCCTGCTGGAGCGCGGCCACCATGTGCGCACCACCGTCCGCCGCACGGCCGACCGCCCGAAGGTGGCGCCGCTGAGGGCGATGGCCGAGGCTCACCCCGGCCGGCTGGAGCTCTTCGAGGCGGATCTGCTCACGGAGGGCGCCTTCGACGAGCCCATGAAGGGCTGTTCGGTCGTCTTCCACGTGGCCTCGCCCTTCCTGATGCCGGAGAAGATCAAGGACAGCCGGCGGGACGTCGTCGAGCCCGCCCTGAACGGCACCCGCAACGTCCTCGCGGCCGTCGAGCGCACCGGCACGGTCGAGCGCCTCGTCTTCACCTCCACGGTCGGCGCGATCTTCGGTGACTACGCCGATGTCCTCGCCATGGACGACCAGGTGCTGTCGGAGCGGTACGTCAACACCACCAGCACGGTGGAGAACAACCCGTACCACTACGCCAAGACCGTGGCCGAGCAGGCGGCCTGGGAGGCGGAGGCGACGCAGGACCGCTGGCGGATGGTGTCGGTGAACCCCGGCCTGATCCTCGGGCCCTCGCTCACCCCCGCCTCCGACTCGGGCAGCCTGTTCCTGCTCGACGAGCTGTTCAAGGGCTACTTCTGCTATGGCGCCCCCGACTTCAGCTTCACGACCGCCGACGTGAGGGACGTCGCCGAGGCGCACCTCGCGGCCGGTGAGCACCCGGACGCCCGGGGGCGGTACATCGTCGCCGCGCCGGAGATGACGTCCTTCCACGAGATGGCCCGCATCCTGCTCAAGCACCACCCGAGGAACCTGCGACTGCCCCGGACAGCGCTGCCGCACTGGCCGGTCCGCCTCCTCGGCCCGGCCTTCGGGCTGAGCCAGGACTACATCCGCAAGCACCTCGGCATCCGCTTCCGGGTGGACAACCATCGGAGCGTGGAGGAGTTGGGCCTGACCTACCGCCCGATCGAGGAGACCCTCGTGGACCACTACCGGACGTGGCGGGATCAGCGGGGGCGCAGCGCGCGGGCCAGATAGGGGGCCGTGGCGCTGCCCGCCGCGGCCGCGACCCGCGCGGGCGGGCCCGCGGCGACGATCCGGCCGCCCTCGTCGCCGCCGCCCGGCCCCAGGTCGATCACCCAGTCCGCGCCCGCGACCACCGTCATGTCGTGCTCGACGACGATCACCGTGTGTCCGGCGTCGACGAGGCCGTGCAGCTGGCGCGTCAGGACCTCGACGTCGGCCGGATGCAGGCCGGTCGTGGGCTCGTCGAGGAGATAGAGGGTGTGCCCGCGCCGACCGCGCTGCAACTCGCCCGCCAGCTTGATGCGTTGGGCCTCCCCTCCCGACAGCTCGGTGGCCGGCTGGCCCAGCCGCAGATAGCCGAGGCCGACGTCGAGGAGGGCGGTGAGGCTCCGGGCGACGGCGGGGTTGTCCGCGAAGACGCCCGCCGCGGCCTCGACCGTCAGGTCCAGCACCTGCGCGATCGACCGCCCCCGGTACGTCACCTGAAGCGTCTCGGGGTTGTAGCGCGCCCCGGCGCAGTCCGGGCAGGGCGCGTAGGTGCTCGGCAGGAACAGCAGCTCGACGCTGACGAACCCCTCGCCCTGGCAGGTCTCGCAGCGTCCCCCGGCCACGTTGAAGGAGAAGCGCCCGACGCCGTAACCCCGCTCGCGTGCCGCGTCGGTGGCCGCGAAGACCTTCCGCACCACGTCGAACAGGCCCGTGTAGGTCGCCAGGTTGGAGCGCGGGGTGCGGCCGATCGGCTTCTGGTCGACCGCCACGAGGCGTTCCACGCCCGGGAGTTCCCCGGTGATCTCGCCGATGAGCGTGGACTTCCCCGACCCGGACACCCCGGTCACCGCGGTGAACACCCCGAGCGGGAACTCGGCGGTGACCCCGCGCAGATTGTGCCGCGTGACCGGGCCGACCCTCACCTGCCCCCGCGGCGCGCGCGGTGGCCGTAGCGGGGCGGGGGAGCGGTCGAACAGGAAGCGGGCGGTGGCCGACTCCGCGACCGACGCCAGCTGGGCGACGGGCCCGCTGTACAGGACCTCCCCGCCGTGCTCGCCCGCCCGTGGACCCACGTCGACCAGCCAGTCCGCGCCGCGCATCACGTCCAGGTGGTGCTCCACCACGAACACCGAGTTGCCCGCCGTCCTCAGCCGCTCCAGCACCGTCAGCAGCGCCTCGGTGTCCGCCGGGTGCAGTCCGGCCGACGGTTCGTCCAGGACGTAGACGACACCGAACAGCCCGGAGCGCAACTGGGTGGCCAGCCGCAGCCGTTGCAGCTCGCCCGCCGAGAGCGTCGGTGTCGCGCGGTCCAGGCTCAGATAGCCGAGGCCGAGCTCCACGACCGGTGCGATACGGGCCCTGAGGTCGCCGGTGAGGACCCGGGCCGCCTCGGACCCGCCGCCGTCGGGCGCCCCGGCGAGTGCCCCGTCGAGCTCCGTCAGCGGCAGGGCGGCCAGCTCGGCGATCGTACGGCCCGCGAAGGTCACCGCCAGCGCCTCCGGGCGCAGCCGGCTGCCGCCGCACGCCGGGCAGGGCGCGCTGGTGAGGAAGCGTTCGGCCTTCGCCCGCAGGGTCGGGCTCTTGGAGTCCGAGAACGTCTTCATCACATAGCGGTGGGCGCTCATGTACGTGCCCTGGTACGGGCGTTGGATACGGTCGGCGTCCCGCACCGGATGCACCGTGACCACCGGCTGCTCGTCGGTGAACAGGATCCACTCCCGCTCCTCGGCGGGCAGTTCGGCCCACGGCCGGTCCACGTCGTGGCCGAGGGTGTCGAGGATGTCCCGCAGATTCTTGCCCTGCCACGCGCCGGGCCAGGCGGCGATCGCGCCCTCGCGGATCGACAGCGACGGATCGGGGACGAGCGACTCCTCGGTCGTACGGTGCACCTCGCCCAGCCCATGGCACCGAGGACAGGCGCCCGCGGCCGTGTTGGGGGAGAAGGCGTCCGAGTCGAGACGCGCGGCGCCCGGGGGATACGCGCCGGCGCGGGAGAACAGCATGCGCAGCGAGTTGGACAGGTTGGTGACCGTACCGACCGACGAGCGGGAGGTGGGCGCGGCACGCCGCTGCTGGAGCGAGACCGCGGGAGGCAGCCCGGTGATCTCACCGACCTTGGGCGCGCCCACCTGATGGATCAGCCGGCGCGCGTACGGCGCCACCGACTCGAAGTAGCGCCGCTGCGCCTCGGCGTAGATCGTCCCGAACGCCAGCGACGACTTCCCCGAGCCGGACACCCCCGTGAACACCGCCACCACGTCCCGGGGGATGTCGACGTCCACGCCCTTGAGATTGTGCTCACGGGCGCCGCGCACACGGACGTACGGATCGTGGGGGCTGGCCATGGCGGGAGACTCCGTACGGATCATCGACGACGAAAGGACAAAACTACCCGAACATCCGCATGGTCCCGAGCGGGCGGACCAGCGGGGGTGGAGGTCACCCGGTGGCCCTCGCCCGGTGCACGATGCCGGCCAGCCGCCGGTAGGAGTCCAGCAGTGCCCCGCGGTCGTAGGTGCTGGTCGTGACGAGGACCTCCTGCGCTCCCGTCTCCTTCAGCAGGTTCTCCAGCTCGTGGGCGACCTGCTCCTCGGTGCCGGCGATGTGACCGGTCAGGCCGGACTCGTAGAAGCCGCGCTCCTTGCCGGTCATCGGGCGCCGTTCCACGTCCTCGGCCGGCGGCAGCGGCGGGAAGGTGCCGTGCGTGCGCGAGTACGCCATCGACCACGCCTCGGGGACCAGGATCCGCCGGGCCGCCTCGGGGGTCCCGGCCACCGCGATCGAGCCGGAGACGACGACATACGGCTCCGACGCCCAGTGAGAGGGGCGGAAGCGGGCGCGGTAGTGATCGATGCCGCGCCGCATCTTCTCCCGGCTCCGCAGGTCGCCGATGACCAGGGGCAGTCCGGCGCGGGCCGCGATCTCCGCGCCCTCGCCCATCGCCAGCACGAACGGCGGCACGGTCAGGCCCTCCGCGGGGCGGGCGTGCACGCCGGTGGGGGACGTGCCCCGGAACCAGCCCAGCAGCTCCTCGATCTGGGCCGCGAAGTCCTCGGCGTCGCCCCTGTCGTGCCCGAGCGCCCTGCGCACGCCGTCGGTGAAGCCGACCGAGCGCCCGAGGCCCATGTCGATCCGGCCCGGGAAGAGGGACTCCAGCACCCCGAACTGCTCGGCCACCACCAGCGGGCGGTGGTTGGGCAGCATGACCCCGCCGGTGCCCACCCGGATGGTGCGGGTGGCGCCCGCGACGGCGGCCGCCAGCACGGTCGGCGCGGAACCGGCGACCCCCGGCACACCGTGGTGCTCCGACACCCAGAACCGGTGATAGCCGAGCGCCTCCGCCTCCTGCGCGAACCGCACGGTGTCGCGCAGCGCGGCGCCGGGCGGATGGCCCTCGCGGGTGCGGGAGCGGTCGAGGACGGAGAAGCGGGTCCGGGCGATCAGTGGGTGCACACAGGGTTCAACAGCGGGGAACTCCCGGGATTCCCGGGACAGGCCTCAGGCGATCAGGTCGGCGGGGGTCCCCGGCGCTTTCCGGGATCCTCAGGTGATCTCCCAGGTGATGTCGCCGAGGAACTGCGGGTCGTTCGGGTCGAGGACCGTGCCGCCGCCCGTCGTGCCCCGGCCGGGCAGGCCGCCGCCGGGTGCGACGAAGTCGTTCAGGCCGACGACGACGCGCGCGTCGGCCGAGGGGCCGTCGAAGACGAAGGCGACAAGATGGCCGGGCCGGCCGTCCCAGTCGAACTCACCGGACTCGGAGGGCACGAACACCGAGGCGCCGCGCCACTCACCACGGAGCTGCTCGACCCCGGACGGGGCCGACTCGATCGTCATGTTGATGAACTGGACGCTGTCGGGGTCGTTGACGTCCGTGAGGCGTACGTCCACGTTGAAGTCGAAGGCCATGGAGGCTCCTTGCGATGGCGCGTCACGCGTAGGCGCGATGACGCGATCTGTCGGTCAGCATGGCACGGCCACAGGACCCCGCGGCAGAAGACGGAGATGCTCCGCTTTCGGCGCGACCGCTCCCGACCACATTCCCGTGTTGCGCATGCTGCTCGCTCCCGTCTTCCGGTCGACGTCGTTCCCGAGGACATGAGGCTGTCGTCGCCGGGCCGGGAAAGGTTGCCGCGGTGGGCGGCGCGCTTAGGCTGTGCGGTGTGACCGACAGTGCCCAGCGGCCGCTCGCCGTGTTCGATCTGGACAACACGCTCGCCGACACCGCGCACCGGCAGCGGTTCCTTGAGGCCCGGCCCCGCGACTGGAACGCCTTCTTCGCGGCGGCGCCGCAGGACCCGCCGATCCCGGACGGGGTCGCCCTGGCGGTGGACAGCGCGCGGGAGTGCGAGGTCGTCTACCTCACCGGACGGCCCGAGCGCTATCGGCGGGACACCCTGGAGTGGCTCGCCGCGCACGGACTTCCGGACGGCCGGGTGTACATGCGGCGCAACGACGACCGGCGGCCCGCCCGCCACACCAAGCTGGAGATTCTGCGCCGGCTGGCCCGTTCGCGTGAGGTCCGTGTCCTCGTCGACGACGACCCGCTGGTGTGCGACGACGCACAGCGCGCCGGATTCACCGTCGTACGGGCGAACTGGACAGCGCCGTCGGGCGAGCTGCGGCAGGCCCAGGAGGGTGAGGGCCGTACCTGAGCGGCCGGCGGCGCGGCTCAGTCCGTCTCCTCCAGGCGGAAGCCGGCCTTCAGGCCCACCTGCCAGTGCGCGATCTCGCCGTTCTCGATCTGGCCGCGCACCTGGGTCACCTCGAACCAGTCCAGGTTGCGCAGGGTCTGCGAGGCGCGGCTGATGCCGTTGCGGATGGCTTTGTCGACACCGTCCGGCGAGGTGCCGACGATCTCCGTGACCCGGTAGGTGTGGTTCGACATGGGGTGCTCCTCTCCACGGTGACGGGGGATCCCTGTGTGTCACGCGTCACTCCACCGTGCCCCAAGCGGCGGCGTCGCGCGAGGCGTCGCGAGGGGACCGCGGGTAACCCTTGACCTCCGCATTGGTCCATACCAAAATCCTGCACACCCGTTCGAGCCAGGTGCTCGGTCCCCCACGTCGGGTCTCCCTCCCCTGTCCGCCCGACAGCACAAGGACCCCTCGTGAGACGTCGACTCCTGGCCCTCGTATGCGTGTCCGCCTCCCTTCTCGCCGGCTGCGGCCTCCTCCCGCACGACGCCCAACGGCACACCGTCACCGTGTGGTTGATGAAGGGCAGCGCCTCGCAGGAGTTCCTGGACCGCTTCACCGAGGACTTCGAGCGCGACCACAGCGGCCTCGACCTCGACATCCGGATCCAGGAGTGGACCGGCATCGGCGAGAAGGTCGAGAAGGCGCTCACCACCGACGACGACACGGGACGGCCCGACGTCATCGAGGTCGGCAACACCCAGGTCCCGCGCTACGTCGACGGCGGCCGGCTGCTCGACCTCACCCTGGAGTCGGCGCGGGACTGGGGCGGCCGCGACTGGCTGCCGGGCCTCGCCGAACCGGGGCAGCTGCGCTACCACCAGTACGGAATTCCCTGGTACGCGGCCAACCGGGTGGTCATCTACCGCAAGGACCTCTTCGCCCGGGCCGGGGTCACCGCCCCGCCCCGCACCCGCGAGGAGTGGCTGGACGCCACCGAGAAGGTCGACCGGGGCGACACCCAGGGCATCTATCTCGCCGGCCAGGACTGGTACACGCTGGCGGGCTTCGTCTGGGACGAGGGCGGTGAACTCGCCACCGACCAGGGCGGCCGCTGGGCGGGCACCCTGGACAGCGCGGCCGCCCTGCGCGGCATGGACTTCTACCGTCGGCTCCAGGCGCTCGGCGACGGGCCGGTCGCCGCGGACGAGGAACACCCGCCCCAGGCAGGCGTGTTCGCGCACGGCAAGGTCGCGCAGATCGTCGCCGTGCCCGGCCTCGCCCAGGCCGTCGTGCAGCAGAACCCGCAGCTGGAGGGCAAGCTGGGCTTCTTCCCGGTGCCGGGCCGGACCGCCGGCAAGCCGGGCGCCGTCTTCACCGGCGGGTCCGACCTCGTCATCCCGCGCGACACCGACGACCGCGACGGCGCCATCGCCGTGGTCGCCGCGCTCACCGGCGCGCAGTGGAACACCGAGCTGGCCCGCACCATGAACTACGTGCCGAACAAGGCCGGACTGGCGTCGGCCGTCGCGGGCGAGGAGGGGGCCGCGGCCATGGCGGCGGGCGCCGCGCGCGGCCGCGCGACCCCCAGCACGCCGGAGTGGGCGAACGTCGAGGCGGACAACCCCATCAAGGCGTACATGACGAAGGTGCTCACCGGGTCCGACCCGGCGACCGAGGCCCGCCGCGCCTCCGATCGGATCACGGAGGCGCTACGGGTGTCGTGACGCCGGCCGCCCGGTGCCCGGCGCTCAGGGCTCGCCGCTTACTGCACCGTGCTCAGGGACAGCGCGAACCGGCCTTCGATGTCCGTCCACCAGTGGGTCAACACCAGCCCCGCGGCGGCCAGTTCGCCGCGAATTCCCTCCTTCCGGAACTTCGCCGACACCTCGGTGCGCATCTCCTCCCCCGCCGCGAAGTCCACGGCGAGGTCCAGGGCCGGCACCTTCACGGTCTGCGCGTCGAGGGAGCGCAGCCGCATCTCGATCCACTCGTTCTCCGCGTCCCACAGCGCGACATGGGCGAAGGCGTCCGGATCGAAGTCGGCGCCCAGCTCGCGGTTCATGACGCTCAGGACGTTCTTGTTGAACGCGGCCGTCACCCCGGCCGCGTCGTCGTACGCCCGGACCAGCACATCCTCGTCCTTGACGAGGTCGGTGCCGAGCAGCAGCGCGTCGCCCGGCGCGAGCAGCCCGCGCACCGAGGCGAGGAACGCCGCCCGTTCGGCGGGGAGCAGATTGCCGATCGTGCCGCCGAGGAACGCCACCAGCCGGGGCCCCGGTGTGTCCGGCAGCCGCAGCGGCCGGGTGAAGTCGGCGATCAGGGCGTGCACGCCGAGGCCGGGCCGCTCGGCGATCAGCGCGTGCCCGGCCTGGGTGAGGGCGCTCTCGCTGACGTCGACCGGCACATAGGTGTGCAGCGCGGCCAGCGCGTCGATGACATGGCGGGTCTTCTCGGAGGAGCCCGAGCCCAGCTCGACCAGGGTGCGGGCCCCGGAGACGGCCGCGATCTCGGTGGCCCGGGCAAGCAGGATCTCCCGCTCGGCCCGCGTGGGGTAGTACTCCGGCAACTCGGTGATCTGCTCGAACAGTTCGCTGCCGCGGGCGTCGTAGAACCACTTCGGCGGCAGTGTCTTGGGCGTGGCGGTCAGGCCGTGCAGCACGTCGGCGCGCAGCGCGGCGTCCGTGGCGTCCTCGGGCAGGGTGCGGGTGATCTGGAACGGACTCACGTACAGGGCTCCTTGCAGGATGCTGATGCCGCGTCGTCGGCCGGGTCCTTCAGCGGCGTGAGCAGCACGTCCGTGCGGCTCGCGGTGAGCAGCGCGCGGTCGGGGACCTCCCGCCAGCGCGGATCGTCGTCGTAGGGCTCGGAGGCCACGACCGCGCGCCGGCCCGGCTCGGCCAGATACCAGAGCGTGTCGCCCCAGGCGGTCGCGGCGATCGTGTCGCCGTCGGTGAGCAGCAGGTTGAGCCGTGCGCCGGGGGCCGCCGCGGCGACCTCCCGCACGGTGTCGGCCAGCGCCTGCCCCATCTCGTCCCCGGTCCGCAGCCGGGCCAGCACCAGCGCCCACACGAACGCGGAGTCGTTGCGGGCCTCCATCGACAGCAGTTCGGCCGCCGGGAGGGTGGGGGCGAGCGCGGCGAGGGAGCCGGGCCAGCCCGGGACCGCGCCGTTGTGGCTGAACAGCCACCGCCCGGCGGCGAACGGCGCCGCCGCGGCCTCGGCGTCGGCCCCGGACAGGGTGGCGTCCCGTACGGCGGCCAGCAGGGCCCGGGTGCGCACCACCCGGGCCAGATCGGCGAAGGACAGATCGGCCCAGATCGGCCCGGCGCGCCGGTAGCGGGCCGGCACCGGGTCGCCGGGCGCGTACCAGCCCACGCCGAAACCGTCGGCGTTGACCGTCCCGTACCGCTGGTGGCGGGGCGCCCAGGACTGCCGGTACAGGGCGTGCGGGGGAGCGACGAGGAGCTCGCCGAGCCGCTCCTCCTCACCCACGCAGGCGATATGGCGGCACATCAGACCGCCCCGGAGCGGGCGGTGCGGAAGCCCGAGAAGATCTGCCGCCGGATCGGATAGTCCCAGTTGCGGAAGGTGCCCCGGCAGGCCACCGGGTCCACGGCGAACGAACCGCCGCGCAGCACCTTGTACTCGGGCCCGAAGAACACCTCCGAGTACTCCTTGTACGGGAACGCCCGGAACCCCGGGTACGGCCGGAAGTCGCTCGCCGTCCACTCCCACACATCGCCGATCAACTGCCGTACGCCCAGCGGCGACGCGCCGGCGGGATAGCTGCCGGCCGGCGCCGGGCGCAGATGGCGCTGGCCCAGGTTGGCGTGTTCGGGCGCCGGATCGGCGTCGCCCCACGGGTAGCGCATGGAGCCGCCGGTCGCCGGGTCGAAGCGGGCCGCCTTCTCCCACTCCGCCTCGGTGGGCAGCCGGCGCCCAGCCCAGCGGGCGTAGGCGTCGGCCTCGTACCAGCACACGTGCAGCACCGGTTCGTCGGGCGGCACCACTTCGGTGACCCCGAAGCGGCGGCGCAGCCACTGCCCGGCGTCACGGTGCCAGAACAGCGGCGCGGTGATCGAGTGGCGCCGGATGTGCTGCCAGCCCTCGGGCGTCCACCAGCGCTCGTCGTCGTAGCCGCCGTCCGCGATGAACGCCTGGTACGCGGCGTTCGTCACCGGCGTGGTGTCGATGTGGAACGCGGGGACGTCGACCTGGTGCGCGGGGCGTTCGTTGTCCAGCGCCCAGGGCTCGGTCGAGGTGCCCATGCTGAACGGGCCGGCGGGGACGAGGACTTCGGCCGGTCCCGTGAACAGCGGGGCCGGGTCGGGGTCCGGCGCGGTCAGGGCCTGCGGGCCCTTGCGCAGCTGATGGGTGATCAGCATCGTCTCGTCGTGCTGCTGTTCGTGCTGGGCGATCATCCCGAAGGCGAAGCCGGCCTCGGTGAGCCGGGTGCCGTGGAAGTCGGCCGACGCCAGCACGTCCAGGACCCGGCCGCGCACCTCGCCCGCGTACGTGCGGGCCTCGGCGGGCGCCAGCAGCGGCAGGGAGGGCCGCTCGGCGCGCGGGTGCTCGAAGGCGTCGTAGAGGCTGTCGATCTCGGGGCGTATCGCCTCCCGCCCGGCGACCGCGCGCAGCAGCCACAGCTCCTCCTGGTTGCCGATGTGCGCCAGGTCCCACACCAGCGGGGACATCAGCGGGGAGTGCTGTGCGGTCAGGTCGGGGTCCTCGACGCAGCTGGTCAGCAGCGTGGTGCGCTCCCGCGCGGTGATCAGGGTGGTCAGCGCGCGCTCGCGCAGGGTCTCGGCGTCGAAGGCGGGGGCGGTCATGAGGGGATGTCCTTCCCGTGCGTGAGGGTGGCGCCTCCGGCCGGGCGCGGCCGGGACCGGGCCTGCGCGCCGCCGCGCAGGCCGTCGAGCAGGTCGTCGGCGGGGCAGCGGCCCCGCAGGACGTAACGGTCGAGGTAGGCCGCGACGGCGTCCATGACCCGCGGTTCGGCGCCCAGCCGGGGCAGGGCCTCCAGGGCCGCGGTGAAGCACACGACGGCGGCCTCGTGCAGCTCCGGGTCCGTCAGCCCGTCGCGGGCCGCGTCGATCCACAGCGGGTTGTGCGGCGCCGGCAGGGGCAGGGCCCGCTCGGCCAGCGGCTTCACGGTGCGATAGGCGATCTCGGCGGTCTCGGGGTCGTCGAACAGGGCCGCCGTCACCGCGAGCGGGACGAGCCAGCCGTCCTCTCCGGGCTGCGCGTCGATCATGCGCAGCTCCAGATGGCCGCGCGGCCGCACCGGCGGGAACAGCGTCGTGATGTGGTAGTCGAGGTCGGCCCGGGTGACCGTGCCGGCCCGGACCCACTCCCGGAAGGCGAGCCCCTCGGGAACGTCCCAGGGACCGGCCTCCCGGCGCACGCACATCACCGGTGAGTCCAGCACGTGCCGCGCCCAGGCGGCGGCCGGGTCGCCCTCCAGGGCGGGGGCACCGGCGCGCCCGGCGCCTATCTCCGTCCACAGCAGCTGCCGGGTGGAGCGCCAGCCGGTGGGCTCGCCACCGAGCAGGGGCGAATGGGCGAAGGCGGCCACCAGGACCGCGCCCAGTGTGTGCGCCAGCCACCAGCGCCGCCCGTGTCCCAGCGGACCGGGCTCGGCGTACCCGGCGTCCAGGCACACCTGGACGGAGGCCGAGGTGCACATCATGGCCCGGCCGGCGGGGCCCTCGCGGTCGAGGCAGGCCTCCATGGCGTCGTACCGGCGTTCGTGCAGGAACCGACGGGGAGGGTGCCAGGGATCGGTGCCGATGCCGGTCAGGGCGAGGCCCTGCTCGCGCAGTGTGGCGCGGACGGCGGTCAGATCGGCGGAGACGATGCCGACGCACTCGGTGAGGGAGGCGGCGGGCGGCGAGCTGAGCTCCAGCTGGCCGCCGGGTTCGACGGTGAGCGCCGACCTCAGGGGCACGTTCCGCAGTGCGGCGTAGGCCGCTTCGAGCCGTTCGGGTGTCACGGGGAGCCGCGGATCACGCAGCTCGTGGACCAGCCATTCGACTTCGACCCCGAGGGCGCGGGGCGGGCCGGTCTTGAAGCAGATGCCCCTGACCAGGGCCTCCACCTCGGCTTCGGTCAGGGCGGTGCGGGGCTCGGTACAGTCGCCCACCGCATCGGACATAGCGGAATCCTCCTGGTCTCCGGTGTGCCGTCGCCCTGACGCCGGGTGGGCCCGGGTGCGGCGCACTCGTCCCACCCAAGACCCTCGCGTCGATTCGCACAAGGGTGCACAACGGTATGTTCCGGGCCCGTCACTTCCGTCTCCTGCTCGTTTCGAGCCCCGGGAAACTCTGTTGCACCGCACGTCCAGCATCGCTCACGATGCGTTCATGAGCACGACGGGGGAGGGCGCGCGCGGCGCGCTCATGCCGTTCACGGGGGTGACGGCATGAGCGCGCGGCTGCGGGGCATCGCACAGGAGACCGAGAAGATCGTCGAGGCGGGGTACTACCGCGCGGCCGACGGGTCCGAGGTGTCCCTCGCGGCGGCGATCGACGCCGCACGGGCGGGCACCCGCATGGCGGGGCCCGGTCCGGTGACCGTCCCCGCGCTCCCGTCGCTCACCACGACTGTCGAGGTCACCGGCGAGAGCAGCCTGGAGGCCGCCCGGCGCCTCGCGGCCGCGCCGGTCGCCGTGCTGAACTTCGCCTCCGCGCGCAATCCGGGCGGCGGCTACCTCAACGGCGCGCAGGCCCAGGAAGAGGCCCTGTGCCGGGCCTCCGCCCTGTACACCTGCCTGCTGCGGGCCCGGGAGTTCTACGACCACCACCGCGCCCACCGCGACCCGTTCTACACGGACCGTGTCATCCACTCACCGGCCGTGCCCGTCTTCCGGGACGACCGGGGACGGCTCCTCGACACGCCGTTCACGGCCGGTTTCCTCACCGCCGCCGCGCCCAACGCGGGCGTGGTGCTGCGCACCCAGCCGGAGCGGGCGTCCGAGCTGCCCGCCGCCCTCGCCGTACGGGCGGAGCGGGTCCTGGAGACGGCCGCCGCGCACGGCTACCGGCGGCTGGTGCTCGGCGCGTGGGGATGCGGTGTCTTCCGCAACGACCCCGCGCACGTCGCGGGGGCGTTCCGGGCGCTGCTCGGCCCCGGCGGGCGCTTCGCGGGCACCTTCGAGCAGGTGGTGTTCGGGGTGCTGGACCGCACCCCGGGAGCGGTGGTGCGGGCGGCGTTCGTACGGGCGTTCGCGGAGCCTCAGCTCCAGCCGTAGCGTTCGCGAAGGCGCTGCCTGACCAGGTTGAAGCGGCCCCGGTCCAGGGCGCAGGCCTCCCGGCGCATGCCGTCCTCGTGCAGCCGCAGGATCCGGTCCACGTCCACCCAGGAGTCCCGGCCCGAGCGGTCCCACGGTCCGCTGCCGATCGCCACCCACTCGCGGTCGGCGTCGTGCCGCTTGCTGGAGAGCTGTACCGCCAGGAAGGTGCCGGCGGCCTCACGGGCGACGACCAGCACCGGGCGGTCCTTGCCGCGTCCGTCGTTCTCCTCGAAGGGCACCCAGGTCCACACGATCTCCCCGGGATCCGGGTCGCCGTCGTGCGCGGGCGAGTACTCGGTGCGCACCCGGCCGACCTCGCGGGGCTCGGCCTCGGTGGTGGCGGTGGGGCCGAAACGCCCCGGGACGTTCTCATCGGTAAACGCGGTCACGGGGGCACCCTAAGGGGTACCCCCGTGGTCACACCCGCCGGGTCACGCCTCGTCCACCGGGACCTTCCCCGAGGGCGGCGGCGCCACCTGGCCGTTGAGCGGGGCGGCCCCGTTCGGCGTCTGACCGTTCTGGTTCATGGACGCCAGCAGTTGACGTGCCAGGCCCAGTCCGGTCCCGCCCATGGTGAGTGCCTTCGCGAACAACTCGGCCATGCCGTCGGCGCCGTTGAGCAGCACCATGTTGTCGACGTTGCCGAAGGCGGACGCGCCGGCCTGGACGATCTCCGGCCACTTCTCGGCGAGTTGCTGGGCGACGACCGCCTCCTGGTTCTCGGCGAGGGCGGCCGCGCGTGCCTTGATGGCCTCCGCCTCGGCGAGTCCCCGCGCCCTGGCCGCCTCGGCCTGCGCGAGCCCCTTGGCCTGCTCGGCGGCCGCCTCGGCCTCACCGGTGGCCTTGGTCGCGGCCGCCGAGGCGGTGCCGCGCGCCCTGGTCGCCTCGGCCTCGGCACCGGCGGCCGCCTTCACCCGGGTCGCCTCGGCGGCGGCCGCGAGCTCGGTCTCCTTCGCCTTGGCCTGCGCCGCCGAGATCCGCGCGTCGCGTTCGGCCTCGGCCAGCGTGCGCTTCTCGTACGCCTTGGCGTCGGCCGGCTTGCGGACGTCGGCCTGGAGCTGCTGCTCGCGCCGGTGCGCCTCCAGTTCGGCGACCCGTGTCTCCTGGACCACGACCTCCTGACGCGCCCCGGCCTCGGCGAGCGGGCCCGCCTGCCGGGCCTTCGCGGCCGCCTTGTCCCGCTCGGCCTGGTAGCCGGCCTGGAGGATCTCGCTGTCCCGGGTGGCCTCCGCCATCCGGGCGAAGGACGCCTGCTCGGCCTCCGTGGCGAGCCGGTTGGCCTCCGCCTGCGCGATGCGCGCGTCCCGCTGGACGGCCGCCGCGTGCGGCATCGCCAGATTCTGGATGTACCCGGTCGGGTCCTCGATCTCGTGGATCTGGAGCGAGTCCACGATCAGACCCAGCTTCTCCATCTCCGTACCGCACGCCGCCCGGGTCTGCCCGGTCAGCTTCTCCCGGTCGCGGATCATGTCCTCGACCGTCAAACCGCCCACGATGGACCGCAGATGGCCCGCGAAGACGTTGTGCACCCGCTCCGACATCAGTTTCTGCTGGTCCAGGAAACGGCGGGCCGCGTTCGCGATCGACACGAAGTCGTCGCCCACCTTGAAGATGACCACGCCCCGCACCTTCAGCGGAATGCCCTGGTGGGTCACGCAGTCCACGTGCAGCTCGGTCTCGTTGAGATCGAGCGACAGTTTGCGCACCACCTGCACCCCGGGCAGCACGAGTGTGCCGCGCCCCGTGACGATGCGGAAGCCCATGCCTTCCTCAAGGCCCTCCATCCGGTGCTTGGAACCGGAGATGACCAGGGCCTCGTTGGGCTCGGCCACCCGCCACATCATCTTGAACAGACCGATCAGCACGAGGACGGCGAGAACCGCCACCCCCGCGACGACGCCGACGACCATCGGCATGCGCCCCCTTTGCATGGTGCCCTCTCGGCACCGAACGAAGGGAGTGTGCGCCTGTTCGACCCCTGCGGTGAAGCCACCGGCGCGTCCTTGTTGCAATCTTGACGCGAAGGGCTATCACCTGCGGTGGCGCATGCTCAACTGTCGTACGCGGCCGTGACATAGACCGTTCGCGGCGGCAGATACTCCACCACCATCACCACGGTCCCGGGCGCGATACGGTCCGAGCCCGCCGCCGCGTAGGCGAGGAAGTGCTCGGCGCCGCCCCGCACGCGGACGATCACCTCGCCGACGAGCCCCGGCCCGATCGTCCCGGTGACCCGCCCCATGAGCCCGATCATCGACGCGTCGTCCATGGTCACAGGGTACGGGCGCGATCCGCCTACACGGCAGGGGAGCGCACGGCCGCCGGGTCGGGCCACCTCTCGTACCACCGCAGCTCGGCCTCCAGCTGCGCGGCGAGCGAGAGCAGCAGCGGCTCGCCGCCGGCCGGGCCGAGCAACTGCGCGCCGACCGGCAGCCCTTGCGCGGTGAAGCCCGCGGGCACGTTGACGCCGGGCCAGCCCAGGACGTTCCACGGCCAGGCGTACGGGCAGGCCGCGATCATCGCCCGGTCGGTGGCGAACCCGCCGAGCCCGAGCAGTGCGCCGACGCGCGGCGGCGGTGCGGCCGTCGTCGGCGCGAGGATCACGTCGTACGCCGAGAAGAAGCCGCCGATACGACGGTGCAGCACCGCCTCCGCGCGCCGCGCCGCCCGCAGCGGTGCCCCGCCGAGCAGCCGGCCCAGCCGTGCGGCGTCCCGGGTGCGCCGGTCGAGCAGTGCCGGGAAGGGGGCGTCGGCGACGCGCTCGGCGATGCCGGCCGTGGCCCGGGGGACGAAGGTCAGCCCGATCTGCCCGTAGGGCGGGTCGGCCTCCTCGACGGTGTGCCCCGACGCGGCGAGTCGCTCGGCGAGTTCGACGACGCGGGAGCGGACGTCCGGGTGCAGCCGGGCGGGCAGCGCGGTGAAGGGCGGCTTCAGCGAGAGCGCGACACGCAGCCGGCCGGGGTCGCGGCGCGTGGCGGCGACGGCGTCGATGGCGGCCGGCCGGTGCGGGTCGCGGGCGTGGTTGCCGCTCGCCGCGTCGAGGAGCAGGGCCGCGTCGGCGACCGTCCGGGCGAGGGTGCCGTTGACGGTGATGCCCTGGAAGGACTCGCCGCGCGGCCAGGTGGAGATGCGGCCGCGCTGCGGTTTGACGCCGATGAGATGGGTCCAGGACGCCGGGATGCGCACCGAGCCGGCGCCGTCCGAGCCGAGGGCGGCCGGGACCAGTCCGGCCGCCACCGCGGCCGCCGACCCGCCGGAGGAGCCGCCCGGGGTGTGTTCCGGGTGCCAGGGGTTGCGGGTCGCGCCGAAGGCGGGCCCCTCGGTGAACGGCCACTGCCCGAACTCGCAGGTGTTGGTCTTGCCGACGATCACCGCGCCGGCCGCGCGCAGCCGTCGTACGGCCTCGCCGTCCTCGGCGACGGGCGGATGCGGGCCCGGACAGCCGAAGGCGGTCGGCTCGCCCGCCACGTCCATGTCGTCCTTGACGGCGACCGGCACCCCGAGCAGCGGCCGGTGCGCCCCGGCGGCCAACTCCCGGTCCGCCGCCTCGGCTTCGGCGAGCGCCGCCTCGGCCCGTACGATCCGGAAGGCGTTGAGGGTGTCCTGGCTCGCCTCGATCCGTGCCAGCGTGCGCTCGACGAGCTCGCGGGACGAGACCTCCCCGGCGGCGAGGGCGCGGGCGGTCTCCGCCAGGCCGGCGGCACGGTCGAGCGTCATACGGGGCCTCCCGGACGTCGTTGTCTACTGCACAGTAACCTCTGGCGGAGCGCGGACGGAATGCCTGTGCGGGCGGCGGGAGTTGCCCCGGTCGCCACAGGGGCCCCACGGGTTGCTGCGCAAACCGTTGACGCGCCCCGGCCCCGCCCCTACCTTCTGATCGACTTTCCGAACCTTGTTCGGCATGTCGAACCTTGAGCCGTAGGGAGAGCCGCATGACCCCGTCCCCCACCCCGTCCCGCCGCACCCTGCTCCGCGCGCTCGCCGTGGTCCCCGCCACGGCGCTCGTACTCGGTGAGGCCCCCGGCGCACTGGGCACCGCCCTCGCCGCGGCACCCGCCGCCCGATCCGCCACCCGCTACACCATCGTGCCCTTCCTCGACAGCGACGACGGCACGGTCAACGTCTACCAGTCCGACGACGCCACGGACTTCCGCCTGCTCCAGGCCTCCGCCTACACCCCGCCCGCCCATCGCATCCGCGACGCCAGCATCTTCAAGCACACGGACGGCTACTACTACCTCACCTACACCACCCACACCTGGCAGGACGTCAGCACCACCATCGGCTTCGCCCGCAGCGCCGACCGCGTCGACTGGACCTTCCTGTACGACTACACGGTCCCCATCGCGAACCTCTCCCGGGCCTGGGCGCCGGAGTGGTTCGTCGACAGCGACGGCAGCGTCAACGTCATCGTGTCCTGCTCCCTCACCAGCGACGAGTGGATCTTCACCCCCTATCTGCTGAGGGCCACCAACTCCGCGCTCACCGCCTGGAGTTCACCCGTCGCCCTGTCCGGCATCGGCAGCAACCACATCGACACGTTCATCGTGCGGATCGGCTCGACCTACCACGCCTTCACGAAGAACGAGACGACCAAGTACATCGAGTACGCGACCGCGAGCGCCCTCACCGGCCCCTACACGATCTCGAGGACCGGCGACTGGGCCGGCTGGGGCAGCTACCGCGAGGGCCCGGCCCTGGTCCAGCTGGACAACGGCGGCTGGCGCATCTTCTTCGACGGCTACGGCGACCGCACCTACTACTACAGCGACAGCTACGACACCTTCGCCACCTGGAGCGCGCCCAAGGCCCTGCCCGCCGTCTCGGGCACCGCCCGGCACTTCACCGTCATCAAGGAGACGGTCCCGGGCGGCCCGTGCATCCCCAGGAACGCCACCCGCTCCCTGCGGTCCGCCAACTACCCCACCCGGTACTGGCAGGAGCAGTCCTCACTGCTCAACCTGCCCGTGGTGACCTCCGCCGGCACCGGCGCCGAGAAGCAGGCGTCCACCTTCACGGTCGTCGAGGGCCTCGCCGACCCCGCCGGCTACTCCTTCCGCGACGCCGCCGGAAACTACCTGCGCCACTACGGCTTCCGGGGCCGCTTCGACCCGAACGACGGCACGTCCACCTTCGCCAAGGACGCCACCTTCATCGCCCGCGCCGGCGCGACGACCGGCGCGGTGCGCTTCGAGTCGTACAACTACCCCGGCTACTACCTGCGCCACTACGACTACCAGCTGCGCGTGGAGGTCTCGGACGGAACGGCGCTCTTCCGCCAGGACAGCTCCTTCGTGCCGGTGACGGCCTGGGCCTGACCGCCTGCCCACGCCCGACGAGACCCGGCTCGACCTGTCGGCGGCCCCGCGCGTGCCGCCGCCGGCGAGCCGTCTCGGCCTCGGATCCGACCATGTCGGCTCGCGTGCGCGGCGGACGAGCGGGAAGGTGGTGGACATGGTCGGAGAAACGGGCGACGAGCTGGCGGCGCGGCGGCAGGGCGTGAACGGGCACCGGACGGTGCCGCACACCGCCGACCTGCGCATCGAGGCGTGGGGCGCGAGCCGGGAAGAGTGCTTGGTGGAGACCGTGATGGGTCTCGTGGACTGCTTCGCCGACGTCTCGGGGGCCCATCCGCGCGCGGTGGAGCGCGTACGGCTGCCCGAGACCGACGACGACGATCTGCTGGCCGAACTGCTCGACGAGGTCATCGTGCGGCTGGAGGTCCAGGGCCGGGTGCCGGTGGACGTCGAGGTGGAGCCGGAGGACGGCGCCCTGGACATACGGCTGGCGGTCGCGGAACTGGCCGACGTGCAGATCGTCGGCGCCGTACCGAAGGGCGTCACCTGGCACGGGCTGCGCATCGGCCCGGACTCCTACGGCTGGTCCTGCTCGGTCACGATCGACGTGTGAGCCGGGACAAGCCGGGACACCGCTCAGCCCTTGACCACCCCCAGCGGCACCAGCCGGGCCACGGTCCGGCACAGGCCCGCCCCCTCGCTCGCGGCCACCACCGCGTCCACGTCCTTGTACGCCTCCGGGGTCTCCTCCGCCAGACCGCGCCACGACTTCGGGCGCACCGCGATCCCCGACCGCTCCAGACGCGCGCGCAGCTCCTCCCCGGTGACCGTGCGGGCCGCCTCGTGGCGGCTCATCGTGCGGCCCGCGCCGTGGCAGGTGGAGGCGAACGCGCCGCCGTCCGCCACCCCCGCCAGGACGTACGAGGCGGTGCCCATCGTGCCCGGGATCAGCACCGGCTGCCCCGCCTCGCGCAGATCGTCCGGCAGCTCGGGATGCCCGGGCGGAAAGGCCCGGGTGGCGCCCTTGCGGTGCACGCACAGCCGTCGGCGTACGCGGTCCAGTGAGTGGGTCTCCAGCTTGGCCAGGTTGTGCGAGACGTCGTACACCAGCGACAGCCGGATCCCCGCGACCCGGCGGAACACGGCACGGGTCGCGTCGGTCAGCAACTGGCGGTTCGCGCGGCCGTAGTTGGCGGCGGCCGCCATCGCCCCGAGATAGTCGCGCCCCTCGGGGGAGTCCACCGGGGCGCAGGCCAGCTGGCGGTCGGGGACGGAGATGCCGTAGCGGGTCATCGCCCGGTCCATCGCCCGGACGTGGTCGGTGCAGATCTGGTGGCCGAGCCCGCGCGAGCCGCAGTGGATCATCACGCACACCTGGTTCTCGGCGATGCCGAAGGCGTCCGCGGCGGCCCGGTCGTACACCTCGGCGACCCGCTGCACCTCCAGGAAGTGATTGGCCGAGCCCAGACTGCCCACCTGGCCCAGCCCGCGCTCGCGGGCCCGCGCGCTCACCTGGGCCACGTCGGCGTCGGCGACCGCCCCGCCGTCCTCGCACCGCACCAGGTCGCGCTCCTCGCCGCGCCCCTGCTCCACCGCGTACCGGGAGCCGCCCTCCAGGAGCCGTTCGAGCTGGCCCGGCCCGGTCAGCCGCCACACCCCGCCGGGGCCCGCGCCGCGCGGCACCGCCCGGTCCAGTCCGGCCATCACACCGGGCAGCGCCCGCCGGAAGGCCCGGTCGTCGCAGTCGGCGGCCAGCAGCCGCACCCCGCAGGAGATGTCGAAGCCCACGCCGCCGGGCGAGACCACGCCGCCCTCGTCGACGGCGGTCGCCGCCACCCCGCCGATGGGGAAGCCGTAGCCCCAGTGGATGTCCGGCATGGCGTACGAGGCGCCGACGATGCCGGGCAGGGTGGCCACGTTCATCACCTGGGCCAGGGACTGCTCGGCGTCGCGCAGCAGGTTCCGGGTGGCGAACACCACGCCGGGCACCCGCATGGCCCCCTGCCGTTCGATACGGAACCGGCAGGGCCCGTCCTCGATCAGTCTCGTCATCGCCGTCTCCCGACGCGTTTCATCGCTGTCTCCCGGCGAGGTTCAGCGCCGCCCCTTGCGCAGGAAGCGTCGCAGGCGGGTCAGCGGCCAGGTGTTGATCACGTCGTCCCTCGTCAGCCAGCCGCGCTGGGCCGTCCCCACGCCGTAGCGCATGTTCGCCAGATGGGGCGTGGCGTGGGCGTCGCTGTCGACGGCGAACTTCACCCCGTACCGCCGGGCCCGCAGGATGTCCTCGTCGCGCAGGTCGAGGCGGTCCGGGGCGGCGTTGATCTCCAGCGCCGTACCGGTGCGGGCGCACGCGGCGAAGACCTCGTCGAGGTCGGCGTCGATCGCGGGCCGTCGGCCGATGATCCGGGCGGTGGGGTGGCCGATGACGTTGACGTGCGAGTTCTCGCAGGCCCGCACCAGCCGCCGGGTCAGCTCCCGCCGGCTCTGGTTGAAGTGGGAGTGCACCGAGGCGACGCACAGGTCGAAGCCGGCCAGGAACTCCGGCGGCCAGTCCACCTCCCCGTCCGGGTCGATGTTCAGCTCCGCGCCGTGCAGCAGCCGCATGCCGCCCCGCCCGCCGTGGGCGCCGTCGAGTTCCCGGACCCGCTCGCGCTGGGCCAGCATCCGCTCGTCGGTCATGCGCTGCATGTACAGGTTGGGGCCGTGGTCGGTGATCGCGTAGTAGGCGTAGCCGCGTTCGGCGGCCGCGGCGACCATCTCCTCCAGCGGGGCCAGACCGTCGGTGAGATCGGTGTGGGTGTGCAGGTCGCCGCGGATGTCCTGCTCCCGGACCAGCTCGGGCAGCTCGCCGTTCAGCCCGGCCTCGATCTCGCCACGGTCCTCGCGCAGGGTGGGCGGGATCCACGGCAGGCCGAGCCGTTCGTAGACGTCCTCCTCCGTCTCGGAGACGATCTTCGCTCCGCTCTCGACGTCGAACAGCCCGTACTCGGAGAGCTTGAGCTTCTGGTGGACGGCCATCTCGCGGGTGCGGATGTTGTGCGCCTTGGCGCCGGTGAAGTACTGCATGGCCGCGCCCCAGGAGTCCGGCGGCACCACACGCAGATCGACCTGGAGCCCCTTGGTGGTGCGGATCGACGTCTTCTTCGCACCCTGTCCGATGATCTCCAGGACGTACGGCAGCTCGGTGAACGCCCGCATCAGCCGCGCCGACGTCCCGGCCGCCGCGAGGACGTCGATGTCGCCGACGGTCTCGCGGAACCGGCGCAGCGAACCGGCGTACGCGCACCGGCGGCAGCCCGGGACGGCGGCCAGCCCGGCGACGATGTCCTCGGCCAGGTCCAGGGCGACGTCGAGGAGGACCCGCTCGCCGGAGGAACGCAGCAGCTCGATGCCGTGCAGGAGGTTCTCCTCGGTCTTCGGGCCGAAGCCCCTCAGATCGCGCAGCCGTTCCTCGTGGATGGCCTCCGCCAGCTCCTCCGCCGAGGAGATGCCCAGCTCCTCGTAGAGCACCAGAGCCTTGCGCGGGCCCAGGGTGGGGATCGCGGTCAGCCGCCGCACCCCGGCGGGAATCTTCGCCCGCAGCTTCTCCACGGCCGCGATGTCGCCGGTGCGGAAGTACTCGACGATCTTCTCGGCGGTCGACCTGCCGACGTTGGGGATCTCCTGGAGACCCTTGAGGTCCAGGGTGGACACGTCGGCGTGATAGCCGCCGATCGACCGCGCGGCCTTCTCGTAGACACGCGCCCTGAACGCGTCTCCTCCGGTGATCGAGATCAGGTCCGCGTACTCGGCGAAGAGCGCGGCGACCTCGTCGTTGGACCGAGCCACCCTTTCAGGGTAGGCACGCCACGGTAGCTCCGGGCGCTCGCGGGTACCCGGCGCATCCGCAGACGTTTCCGGAGGAGATGACTCGGATGCTGTTCCTCGGACTGCTCCTTATCGCGTGCACGGGCGCGTTCACCGCCCTGGTGATCGCCGACAACCTCTCGGGCGGTCCCGAATACACCGTGTCCGTCCTCGGCCACGACATCGCCACCATGAACGGTCTGGCGATCTTCTGCTCCGGACTCGCGCTGGCGCTCATCTTCTGCCTGGGCCTGGCCCTGATGGCGAGCGGCACCACTCACCGGCACCGCCACGTGCGTCACCCGCGCCGCCACTGGGGCGTACGGGCGGGCGGTCCCACCGAGCCGGAGGCCCGGGCCTGACCGTGTGATCCTGGGCAAGTCGGGCGGGCACGCCTGTTCGGCCCGGGGGTGGACGGGCTACTGTGCAGGGATCCCGCCCACCGCTCGATACCGGGACGGCCCAGCAGTGCTCGCAGATCTCTCTCCGCTCATCGCCGCGACCACCCAGTGGCTCACCCGCGCCTACCCGCCCTGCGGCGGCGCGCTCGCCTCGGCCCTGTGCGAGGTGCAGGCGCGGCAGGCCGTCACCGTCGCGGCGTGGCTGCGCTACCCCACCCCCATGGACGCCGCCCTGGTCGGCCTCGCCGGCCCCGGCGGCTCGGGACGGCTGGACCTGGTCGCCGGCGGCGGGACGGACACCACGGACGAGGACCCGGACGACACCGCCTGGCGGACCTGGGTCGACGAGGTCGTCGCCAGCTGGGCGGCATGCCTGCTCGCCGACGCGGCGCTGGCCCGCCTCGCGGTGACCGCGCTGGGCGAGGGCGGCCACACGACCGGCGTGTCGGTGGAGTTCCGGCGCCTGACCGCGCCCGACGAGGGCGAGCGGACGGCGGCGGCACTGCTGCGCCACCCCGACCTCCTCGCCCCCGTCGCCGACCTCCACTCCGCTCACCTGCGTGACCGCCTCGCCCCCGGGCAGGAGCTGGTGGCCTGAGAGCCCCCTGAGCACCGGGGTCTCGCAGGCCGCGGTCAGCTCTTCTTGCCGGTCACTCTCGCGGGGTCAGCTCTTCCTGCCGCGTCCCGACAGGGCATCGCGCAGGCGGTCGATCAGGCCGACCCCCGGTGCCAGCAGTTTGTTGGCGGGCGGCTCGCTCGGGGTCGACGGATGCGGGCGCGTCGGGGCGGTCTTCTTCGCCTGACGCACCTTGTCGCCCAGCGCGTCGAGCGTCTCGTCGGAGCACGCCGTCCGCAGCCGGGGGAAGAGGCTGCCTTCCTCCTCGGCCAGATGGGAGCGGATCTCGGTCATGAGCCGCTCCATCAGCCCGTCGAACGCGGGATCGTCCGCGGGGCGGCCCTCCAGGTCCTTCATGATCCGCTCGGCCCTGGAGTGGTCCTCGATCTCCTTGTCGGCCAGGGCGTCGCCGCCCGCGATGTGTTCCCGTACGGCCGGGTAGAGGTACTCCTCCTCGGCCACGGAGTGCTTGACCAGCTCCATCGTCGCCCGGTCGGCGTACACCTTCCGGTTCGCGTCACCGGACGGCAGCGCCTCGATGCGGCCGAAGAGCTGCTCGACCTCGCGGTGATCCGTGATCAGCTCGTCGATGACATTCCCGCCGTGTTCCATGTCCCTCACCTCCGCGGTCCGTACACCCGCCCGGCGTCCGGCCGAGTGCCCAGCGCGCGCCGGGCCCACTCCCGCGCCGGGCCGTCCGCCGGTCGAGGGCCGCGGCCGCGCGCCGGCGCACAACGCGGTGCGGCGCGGGTACTCGGACGGCACACCAGGGAGGGAGGCCGACCGTCATGCCCCCAGCCGCCACACCCGCCACGCCCTCTGCCGCGGACCCGCGCGAGGGGCGGCGTGCCGCCGTGCACGCGGCCCGGGTGCGCGGACGGATGTCCGAGCCGGACGACGAACCGGACCTCCTGGGCCGCTATCTCGCCGCCATCGCCGCGACCCCGCTGCTCAGTGCGGAGGAGGAGGTGTGGCTCGGCCGCCGTATCGAGGCCGGGGTGGATGCCTTGCGCGAGCTGGAGCAGGCCGACACGGGCGAGCCCGCGCTGTCGCCGCGCCGGCGCCGGGAGCTGGAGGAGACGGCCCGCGACGGACAGGCGGCGAAGGACCACATGATCCGCGCCAATCTCCGGCTCGTCGTCGCGATGGCCCGACGGCACGCGCGTCGCGGGCTGCCGCTCCTCGACGTCATCCAGGAGGGCAACCTCGGTCTGATCCGCGCGGTGGAGAAGTTCGACCACACCAAGGGGTTCAAGTTCTCCACGTACGCCACCTGGTGGATCCGCCAGGCCATCGAGCGCGGGCTGGCCCGGCAGGCCCGTACGGTACGGCTGCCGCAACAGGTCGTGGAGGAACTGCACCGGCTCGCCAAGGTCGAACGGCGGCTGCGGCTGACCCACGGCCGTGAGCCGACCGTCGGGGAGATCGCGGCGGAGAGCGTCCTGACCGAGGAGCGGATCGTCTGGCTGCGCCGGGTCGGACGGGAGGCGGTGAGCCTGGACACGCCGGTGGACGACACCGGGGAGACCGTGGTCGGCGACCTCATCCCCGACACCGAGGTGCTGCGGGCCCCCGAGATCGCCGAATTCCGTGCGCTGGCACAGGAGTTGAGGGAGGCGGTCGGTGCGCTGGGGCCCCGCGAGGCGATGATCCTCAGCCTGCGCTACGGCCTCCACGACGGCCATCCCCGCACGCTTCAGCAGGTCGCCGAGCAGGTCGGTCTGACCCGTGAACGCGTGCGCCGGCTGGAGAAGCAGTCCCTCGCGCATCTGCGGCGGCCCGAGACCCGGGAACGACTGGTGGACTGGGCGGGGTGACCCCCAGGGCCGTGCACCGCCTGAGGCCTCCGTTCACCGGCACCCCGGACCCCGTGCCCCCGCCGTATATCGTCGTCCGATATCGAGGTCCGTAACGGATGGCGTTGCGGCGGGCGAGGAGCCGGGAGATGACGGACGGGACGGCGGCCGGGGCGACGGGCGGGGAGCGGGACGTCGTGCCGCGGGTGGGTCTGGCGACCATCGCCCGCGAGTGGGGGCGGATCGGCTGCATCGGCTTCGGCGGCCCGCCCACCCACATCGCGCTGCTCCGGCAGCTGTGCGTGACGCGCCGGGGATGGATCTCGGAGGCGGAGTTCGAGCACGGGATCGCCGCGGTGAACCTGCTGCCCGGCCCGGCCTCCACCCAGCTGGCGATCTTCAGCGCGTGGCGGCTGCGCGGCGCGCTGGGCGCGGTGGTCGGCGGCGTGTGCTTCATCGTGCCGGGGCTGGTGCTGATCCTGGCGCTGGCCGCGCTGTTCCTGGCCGGGGACCCGCCGCTGTGGGTGCGCGGAGCGGCGGCCGGGGCCGGGGCGGCGGTCGCCGCGGTGGCCGTACAGGCCGCGTCCGCACTGGTGCCGGCGAGCTGGAAGCGGGCCCGGGGCCGTGCCTCGACCCGGGCCCGCTGGATCGGATACGCGCTCGCGGGTGCCGCGGCGGCGGTGCTGACGGGGCCCTGGCTGGTCCTGGTGCTGGTGGCCTCGGGGCTGCTGGAGGTCGCCGTCCACGCGCGGCGCGCCGGGGCGGGTGCCGGCCGGCCGGCCGCCTGGCCGCTGGCGGTGGCCGCCCCGGCGGTCGGCGGGCTGGGGGCGCTGACCTGGGTGGCGTTCAAGGTCGGGGCGCTGTCGTACGGCGGCGGTTTCGTGATCATTCCGTTGATGCGGGGCGACGCCGTGGACCACTATCACTGGATGACCGACGCCCAGTTCCTGAACGCGGTCGCGCTGGGCCAGATCACCCCGGGGCCGGTGGTGCAGACCGTCGCCGTGGTCGGGTACGCCGCCGCCGGGGTCGGCGGGGGGCTGCTGGCCGCGGTGGCGGCCTTCACACCGTCGTTCCTGATGGTGATCGCGGGCTCGCCGCGCTTCGACGCGATCCGTACGAACGCGCGGGTGCAGGCGTTCTTCGGCGGCGCGGGCCCCGCCGTGATCGGCGCGATCGCCGGCTCGGCGATCCCGCTGGCGCTGGCCCTGTCGGAGGGTTGGCAGTACGCGGTCCTGGCCGCCGCCGCGCTGTGGCTGCTGCTCGCCCGCAGGGGTGTCGTGAGCGCCCTGCTGGGGGCGGGGGCGCTCGGGGTCGTGGCGGCGCTGGTGGGCTGGCCGGTGCCCTGATCCTCAGGCGCGGGTTCCGGCGCCTTCGTCGCCGAGCAGCTCGCGGGCCAGTTCCGCCAGGGCCCTGCGGTCGTCCGCCAGGGCCTGCTTCCCGGCCTCGGTCGCCCGGTAGACCCGCCGGGTGCGTCCCTCGACGACCCGCTGCTCGGAGACGAGCAGTCCGTCGGCCTCCAGCCGGTGCAGCGTCGGGTACAGGGTGCCGGGGCTGATGCGGTAGCCGTGGTGGGCCAGTTCCCCGGTCATCCAGGCGCCGTGGATCTCGCCCTCGGCGGCGTGGTGCAGGATGTGCAGCCGCACGGCGCCCCGTTGGAACTCCCGCACGCCGCCCACCTCCGAGCCGCCGTACCTCCGGCCGTGACGCAACCGATATCGGTCCACGATTCTATGCCGCGGGTGCCGTCCCGCCCCGGCCCAGCGCGCCTCACACCGGGTCGGGCGGGCCCCGGCGCCGGCCTCCACGAACCGGCGCCGGACGTCTACGATCCGGCGCCCGCGTCCACGAACCGGCCCCTTGACTTCGAGAGCGCTCCAGCACCTAGCGTCGGCGGCGTAGTCGAGGACCGGGTGAACGGAGACGGGCATGCGGGTGGGCGTGCACATCAACCAGTTCGGCACCTCCGCGGGCGCAGCCGCCCTGGGGGCCGAACTCGCCGCGGCCGGAGCCGCCGCGGAGGCGGCCGGGGTGAGCCGGCTGTCGGTCATGGACCACTACTTCCAGATGGAGTTCAACGGCGGCGCCGAGGAACCCATGCTGGAGGCCTATACGACCCTCGCCCACCTCGCCGCCCACACCTCCACGGTCCGCCTGGGCGCCCTGGTGACGGGAGTGACGTACCGGCATCCGGGCCTGCTCGCCAAGATCGCCACCACGCTCGACGTGCTGTCCGGCGGCCGGGCCTGGCTGGGCGTCGGCGCGGCCTGGTACGACCGCGAGCACGCGGGGCTGGGCGTGCCGTTCCCGCCGCTCGCCGAGCGGTTCGAGCGGCTGGAGGAGACGCTGCGGATCTGTCTGCGGATGTGGGACCCGGGGGAGAACGGCCCGTTCGAGGGCAAGCACTACCGGCTGGCGGAGACACTGTGCGTCCCGGCCCCGGTGAGCGCGCCGCACCCGGAGATCCTGATCGGCGGCGGGGGAGAGAAGAAGACGCTGCGGCTGGTGGCCCGCTACGGCGACGCGTGCAACCTGTTCGCCTCCTCGCCCGAGGAGGTGCGACACAAGCTGGAGGTGCTGCGCGGGCACTGCGACAGCGAGGGCCGTGCCTACGACACGATCCTCAGGACGATCACCTACACCGGCGACACGGCCGACCGGGGCGATCTCGACGGCTTCCTGCGGGACATCGCCGGCTACGCGGGGCTCGGTATCGACACGGTGATCCTCGCCCCGCGCCTGGGCGAGACCGCCGCCTGGATCGAGGGCTTCGTGGCACCCGCCGTCGAGCGACTGGCGGAGCTGGCCTGAGCCGAGCGCGGACAGGGTCGGCCCGGGGCAGGGCGAAGGGGGCCGGAGCGCGGTGCTCCGGCCCCCTTGTCACTCCTGGGCTACGACACTCAGGCGGCGACGGCCTCGTCCGCGTGGCCGTGCAGTCGGGCGATGACCTCGGTCAGCTGGGCGGCGACCTCGGCGTCGTCGACCGGGTGGGTCTCGGCGAAGCGGGTCACGGAGCCCGGGATCGAGAGCTTGAGGTCCTCGATCACCTTGCCGCCGGCGATGCCCACGGCCTTGCGGGCCTCGTCCTGCGCCCATACTCCGCCGTACTGGCCGAAGGCGGTGCCGACCACGGCGACGGGCTTGCCGCCGAAGGCGCCGGCGCCGTACGGGCGGGACAGCCAGTCGATGGCGTTCTTCAGCACGGCCGGGATGGTGCCGTTGTACTCGGGGGAGAAGAGCAGGAAGGCGTCGGAGGCCTGGGCGGCCTCACGCAGCTTGGCGGCGGCCGCCGGGACGCTGCCCTCGACGTCGATGTCCTCGTTGTAGAAGGGGATCTCGGCCAGGCCCTCGAAGAGCACGACCTCGGCGCCCTCGGGAGCGAGCTTGACGGCCGCCTCGGCGAGCTGGCGGTTGTGCGAACCGGCGCGGAGGCTGCCGACGAGCGCGAGGATGCGGACAGACATGGGAACTCCAAGGGGCTGAAACATCGCTGTTACGATCCGGACCGGGGTCCGTTTAGCTTTCTAGCACCCTAACCGGACCGCGGTCCAGTTTTGTTCCCGATGCTTTACGCTGGCTTCATGTCCAGCCCCCTGCCGCCCTTCCCGAAGCCCCAGGAGCCCGTCGACGCACAACCCTTGCTGGAGGTGGGCGCCGGCCCCGACGAGCCATGCCTGCGTGCCGACGCCGCCCGCAACCGCGCCCGGCTGCTGGACGCCGCCGCGCGGCTGATCGCGGAGCACGGCGTCGCCGGCGTGACCATGGAGGCGGTGGCCTGCGCGGCCGGGGTCGGCAAGGGGACCGTCTTCCGGCGCTTCGGCGACCGCACCGGACTGCTGATGGCGCTGCTCGACCACTCCGCGCGCACGCTCCAGGCCGACTTCCTCGGCGGTCCGCCGCCGTTGGGCCCCGGTGCGCCCCCGCTCGAACGGCTGGAGGCGTTCGGCGTGGCCGTGCTCCGCCGCTCGGCCGAGCGGCTCGACCTGGAACTCGCCGCCCAGCCGGACCCCGCCCGCCGCTTCTCCCACCCCTCGCTCCGGGCGCTGCAGCTCCACGTCACCCTGCTGCTGCGGCAGATCCTGCCGGACGCCGACTGCGAGCTGCTCGCCCAGACGCTGCTGGGCGCTCTCGACCCCGCCCTGGTCCATCACCTCACCCGCCAGTGCGGGATGCCCCTGGAGCGGCTGGAGAGCGGCTGGCTGGACCTGGTGCGGCGGGTCACGGGGGCGCGGACGCGGGGCTGAGCGCGGCGCTCGGTCGAGCACCGCGTGATGATCGTGTTCGCGCCACCGCGGGCGCGTTTCGGGTTCTCCGGCGGGAATCCGGTCGCCGCTTCTGCCAAGATGCCGTCGTCATGGTGCAGATACCGAAACCGCCCGCGCCGACGCCGCCGCCGGCCGCCCGCTCCGTGCCCACCAGCGCCGATGTCGCCCGCTTAGCCGGGGTGTCCCGCGCGACCGTCTCCTACGTCCTGAACAACACCGGCGCCGTACGGATCAGCGAACCCACCCGCCGCCGGGTCCACCAGGCCGCCCGTGAACTGGGATACGTCCCGCACGCCGCCGCCCGCAGCCTGCGCGCCGGGCACAGCCGGATGGTCCTGATGCCCGCCCCGTCGGTCCCCGCCGGCCCGCTCTACAGCCAGTTCGTGCACGACTTCCAGCAGGCCCTCAGCCGCCTCGACTACACCGTCGTCCAATACGGCGCCAGCGGACTGCACGGCGACGAGGCCGCCCGCGCCTGGGCCGAACTCAGACCCGTCGCCGTCCTGGTGCCCGGTCCCGGTATCGGCCCCGAGGGCGTCGCCGTCCTCAAGCGCTCCGGCGCCCGGGCCGTGGTGATGCTCGGCCCCGAGCGCGTCGAGGGCGCCCACACGCTCTTCCTCGACCACGAGGGCGTCGGCCGGGAGGCCGCCCGCCATCTGTACGCCCGCGGCCGCCGCCGCATCGGCGTGGTGGTGCCCCAGGAGCGCGGCATGAACATCTTCTCCCTGCCGCGCCTCGAAGGCGCCCGCGCCGCCCTCACCGGCACCGACGCCACCGTCACCCGGCTCGACCTCGCCTACACCGAGGAGTCCGCCGCCGCCCTCGCCGCCCGCTGGCCCGAGCTGGGCCTGGACGCCGTGTTCGCGTTCAACGACGAGTACGCCATGCTGGTGATGAGCGCCCTGCGGGACGCGGGCGTCCGGATACCCGAGGAGGCCGCGGTCGTCGGAGCCGACGACCTGCTGCTCGGCCGGCTGGTGCGGCCGAGGCTCAGCACGGTCCACATAGAACTGCCGTCCGGCCGTGAACTGGCCGAACTGGTCGACCGCGCGGTGCGCGCCCCGGGCGCCGTGCCCGAGTCCCGCGCCCTGCTGGCGGCCGCGGTGGTGCACCGCGACTCCAGCTGACCGCCCGAGGGGGTCCCCATGCGCACGACGGTCGGCATCATCGGCGGCGGCCCCGCCGGACTGTTCCTCGCCCGCGCGCTGCACCGCGCGGGCATGGACTGCGTCGTGCTGGAGAGCCGCACCCGGGCCTACGTCGAACAGCGCCAGCGCGCCGGGATGCTGGAGCAGGGCACCGTCGACGCCCTGCGTGAGGCGGGCGCCGCCGAGCGCCTGGACGCCGAGGGGCTGGTCCACCGGGGCATCGAGCTGCGCTTCGAGCGCGAACGCCACCGCGTCGACTTCCCCGCCCTCACCGGCGGCCGCACGGTCACCATCTACGCCCAGACCGAGATCGTGAAGGATCTCATCGCCCTCCAACTCGCCGCCGGGCCACCGCTGTTGTTCGAGGCGGAGGCCCTCGCCGTCGAGAAGCCGGAGAGTGAGTCACCCGTCGTGCGCTTCCGGTACCAAGGCCGGGAGGAGACCCTGACGTGCGACTGGGTGGTCGGCTGCGACGGCTTCCACGGCATCTCCCGTGACGCCTTCCCGGCCGGCGTCGGCCGGTCGTACGCGCATGACTACCCGTACGCCTGGCTCGGTGTGCTCGCCGAAGTTCCGCCGTCCTGCGAGGAGTTGATCTACGCCCGGCACGCGCGCGGCTTCGCCCTGCACAGCATGCGCTCCTCGCGGGTCTCCCGGCTCTACCTCCAAGTCCCGGTCGGCACCAGCCCCGACGACTGGTCCGACGAGCGCGTCTGGGACGAACTCGCCGTCCGGTTCGCCGTCGACGGCGACTGGACCCTGCGCCGCGGGCCCATCACCGCCAAGTCCGTGACCCCGATGCGCAGTTACGTCCACGAACCGCTGCGGTACGGGCGACTCCTGCTCGCCGGGGACGCGGCCCACATCGTCCCGCCCACCGGCGCCAAAGGGCTCAACCTGGCCGTCTCCGACGTCCGTCTGCTCGCCCGCGCCTTCGCCGGGCTCCGCGCCGAGGGTTCCACCCGGCTGCTCGACCGCTACTCCGAGCTGTCCCTGAACCGTGTGTGGCAGGCCACCCGTTTCTCGGACGACATGACTAGGATGTTGCACGCTCAACCAGATGGGGACGCGTTCGACCACCGGATGCAGCTCGCCCGGCTGCGCCGCATCACCGCGTCCCGCCACGCCGCCGCCGAACTGGCCGCCAACTACACGGGGCTCCCCCTCCCCACGTGAGCCCCGCGGGTCACCGAACGGAGAGCCGTCATGCCGTTGCTCGACCGCAGGACCTGGCAGTCCCGACCCCTGTCGGGAGCCGAATACGCCGTCACCGAGCCCGCCACCGGCGACACCCTCGGCACGGTCACCCTGGCCACCGCCGACGATGTCGCCCCCGCCGCCGAGGCCGCCCGCGCCGCACAGCGGGAGTGGGCCCGCGCCCCCCACTTCGTCCGGGCCGCCGTTCTGCGCAAGGCCGGCGACCTCTTCGCCGCGCACGCCGGTGAACTGCGGGAATGGCTCGTGCGCGAGTCCGGCTCCATACCCGGCAAGGCCGACTTCGAACTGCATGTCGCCGCCCAGGAGTGCTACGAGGCCGCGGCCCTCGCCTCCCGCCCGGCCGGGCAGGTCCTGCCCAGCGAGGCGCCCCGGCTGTCGTACACGCGACGGGTGCCCGTGGGCGTCGTCGGGGTGATCTCCCCGTTCAACGCCCCGCTGATCCTGTCCATCCGCTCGGTCGCCCCGGCCCTCGCCCTGGGCAACGCGGTCGTGCTGAAGCCCGACCCGCGCACGGCGGTCTGCGGCGGGCTCTCCCTCGCCGCCGTCCTCGCCGAGGCCGGGCTGCCCGAGGGCCTGTTCCACGTCCTGCCGGGCGGCCCCGACACCGGCGCCGCCCTGGTCGCCGACCCGCGCGTCCCCGTCATCTCCTTCACCGGCTCCACCGCGGCCGGCCGGGCCGTCGGCGAGGCCGCCGGACGCCACCTCAAGCGCGCCCACCTCGAACTGGGCGGCAACTCCGCCCTGATCGTGCTGGAGGACGCCGACCTCGACGCCGTCATCTCCACGGCCGCCTGGGGATCCTTCTTCCACCAGGGCCAGATCTGCATGACCACCGGCCGCCACCTCGTCCACCGCTCCCTCTACGAGGAGTACGTCGAACGGCTCGCCGCCAAGGCCGACTCGCTCGCCGTCGGTGACCCGCACCGCGACCAGGTGCACCTCGGCCCGCTCATCGACGACGGCCAACTCGCCAAGGTGCACGGGCTGGTGGAGTCCAGCACGGCCGTCGGCGCCAAGCTCGCGGCGGGCGGCACGCACGAGCGGCTCTTCTACCGGCCGACGGTCCTCGCGGGCGTCGACGACCACAGCCCGGCCTACGCGCAGGAGGTGTTCGGCCCCGTGGCGCCCGTCCGTGCCTTCGCCACCCCCGACGAGGCCGCCACGCTCGCCGCCGAGAGCGCCTACGGGCTCTCCCTGGGCATCGTCACCCGCGACACCGCGCGGGGCCTCGACCTCGCCGAACGCATCCCCACCGGCATCGTGCACATCAACGACCAGACGGTGAACGACGAGGCCGTGGCGCCCTTCGGCGGGGTCGCCGCCTCCGGCACCGGCGCCCGCTTCGGCGGCGAGGCCAACCTGGAGGCCTTCACCGACGTCCGCTGGACGACAGTGCGCGCGGACGTGGCGACCTACCCCTTCTAGCGCTCGCCCTTACGCGGACTCGGCCCCGGACTGCTGCGCCGCGATCTTCTGGCGTACCTCGTCCATGTCGAGCTTGCGCGCCTGCCCGATGACATCCGCCAGCGCGGCCTCGGGCAGCGCGCCCGGCTGTGCGAAGATCGCCACCTGGTCGCGGACGATCATCAGCGTCGGGATGGACTGGATGCCGAAGGCCGCGGCCAGCTCCGGCTGCGCCTCGGTGTCCACCTTGCCGAAGACCAGATCGGGGTTGGCCTCGGCGGCCTTCTCGTACACCGGGGCGAACATACGGCACGGCCCGCACCAGGACGCCCAGAAGTCGATCAGGACGAACTCGTTGTCCGTGACCGTCTGGTCGAAGTTCTCCTTGGTCAGCTCCACGGTGCTGCTCATGCGTGATTCCCTCTTCCCGGTGCTTCCAGCCAGGCGCTTCCCGGCATGGGACGAAGCCGTCCGCACAACACGGCCCGCGTGCGGCGTATTCCGCCTCCCTACCCGTGTGGCCTCCCGACACACCACCCACCAGACTGACCCCATGACGGAAACGGAAACCATCGCGTACGACGTCGTGGTGCTCGGGGCGGGACCCGTGGGGGAGAACGTGGCCGACCGCACGCGCGCGGCCGGACTGTCCACCGCGGTCGTGGAGAGCGAACTGGTCGGCGGCGAGTGCTCCTACTGGGCCTGCATCCCCAGCAAGGCGCTGCTGCGCCCGGTGATCGCCCGCGCGGACGCCCGCCGCGTCCCCGGCCTGCGCCAGTCGGTGCAGGGTCCCCTCGACGCCGCCGCGGTGCTCGCCCACCGCAACTACTACACCTCCGACTGGAAGGACGAGGGCGCCGCCCAGTGGCTGGAGAGCATCGGCGCCGACCTCTACCGAGGTCACGGCCGCCTCACCGGCCCCCGTACGGTCGCCGTGGGCGACACGGTGCTCACCGCCCGGCACGCCGTCGCCGTGTGCACCGGCAGTGACGCCGTACTGCCCGACCTGCCCGGACTGGCCGACGTCAAGCCGTGGACCAGCCGCGACGCGACGAGCGCGCAGCACGTGCCCGGCCGGCTCGTCGTCGTCGGCGGGGGAGTCGTCGCCACCGAGATGGCCACCGCCTGGCAGGCCCTCGGCGCGCGGGTCACCGTCCTCGTCCGCGGCAAGGGCCTGCTGAACCGCATGGAGCCCTTCGCCGGGGAACTGGTCGCCGAGGCCCTCACCGAGGCCGGCGCGGACGTGCGCACCGGTACCTCGGTCGAGTCGGTCACCCGGGAGAACGGCACGGTCGTGGTGGTCACCGACCACGGCGACCGCATCGAGGCCGACGAGATCCTCTTCGCCACGGGCCGCTCCCCGCGCACCGGCGACATCGGCCTGGAGACGGTCGGCCTGGAGCCCGGCGGCTGGCTGCCGGTCGACGACAGCCTCCGGGTGACCGGCAGCGACTGGCTGTACGCGGTCGGCGACGTCAACCACCGCGCCCTCCTCACCCACCAGGGCAAGTACCAGGCCCGCATCGCGGGCGCCGCCATCGCCGCCCGCGCCTCGGGCGTACCGCTCCTGGAGTCGGACCCCTGGGGCGCGCGCACCGCCACCGCCGACCACCACGCCGTCCCCCAGGTCGTCTTCACCGACCCGGAGGCGGCCGCCGTGGGTCTGTCCCTCGCCGAGGCGGAGCAGGCCGGGTACCGGGTGCGTGCCGTGGACGTGGAGATGTCCTCCGCGTCCGGCGCGGGCCTGTACGCCGACGGCTACCGCGGCCGCGCCCGCATGGTCGTGGACCTCGAAGAGGAGATCCTGCGCGGGGTCACCTTCGTCGGGCCCGGTGTCGGTGAGCTCATCCACTCGGCGACGGTCGCGGTCGCCGGCCGCGTCCCGATCAGCCGTCTGTGGCACGCCGTCCCGTCCTTCCCGACGATCAGCGAGGTCTGGCTGCGGCTCCTGGAGGCGTACCGGGACAACTGACCCCTCGGGCCAGGGTCGTTGCTCACAGGCCGGTCGGCCTCAGGGTGAACCAGTGCTCGTCGATCAGGACATGGACGAGGTCGGGTCCGGCGGTGGTCAGAGCGGTCACCGCCCCCGGCAGCGGCACGACGAGGGGGTCGCGATCGGGGTGGCCGGGGTCCCAGACGCGCAGGGTGTGATCCCCGCAGACGGCGACGACGAGATCCTGGCCGGGGCGGGGCAGCGCGGCCAGCTGGGTCAACTCCGTGCCGTCGTGCGCCAGTTCGCCCAGATAGCCCTTGTGCTCGCCGCCCCGCAGGTCCCACAGCTCCAGGGCGTACCCGATGTACTCCGGCTCCAGCACGGGCACCACGAGCTGCCAGTGCCCGGAGGCCGCGCCCACCGCCACCGGGTACAGGTCGAGCACGGGCACATAGGCCGTGTCGCCCAGGTGCACGGCCGTGCCGCCCGGCGGGCGGTGCAGCAGCACGGTCCCGCCGTCCGTGACCCCGGCGACCAGCGTCCGGCCCCGCGGGCGAACGCAGGGCACCGCGCGAAAGGCGGGTGCCGCCGCCGGACCGTCGAGGACCTCCACCCGGTCGCCCGGCAGCCACAGCACGGCGCCGGGCGGGGCGTCGCGGTAGCTCGCCACCAGGGCGGTCGACCAGCCGGGCGCGTGGGCGGTCCGCAGGGCTTCCACGCGCCCTTCGAGCCGCTTGAGCGCCGCCACCGACTCCCCTTCGGTGATCTCCTCGCGGGTCTCGGCGTCGACGAGCCGCAGCCGACGGCCGCGGTGCTCCACCAGGACGACCAGCGCCCGCCCGTCGGGCAGCACCAGCGGGGCCAGGTGGTCGAGCCGCTGCCCGGCCGGCCACAGCTGTTCCCGCACCCGGCCCTGGGCGTCCGTCAGCCACGCGCCACCCCTGGTGCCCGCCACGGCCAGGGTCCACGGCAGCCCGTCGAGGGGCTGCGGGAAGGCCGCGACACGGCGGGCCCGGCGGTCGTCGTAGTCCGGCTGGTCGACGGGACCGCCGCTGTCGGACGCCCACAGCCGTACCGCCCCGTCCCACCCGGCGGAGACGAACAGGTCCCCGCCCCGGCCGCCGCGCAGCGGGACGACGGCGTACGACCCGCCCGAGACCATGCGGTGCCCCTGCGTCCGCCCTTGCAGCCCCTCCCAGTCCACCGGCACCAGATGGGTTCCCGTACCCGCCCTGGAGTCGAACTCCTCCGGCAGCGCGGACATCCGGTTGGTCAGCACCCGTCGCGGCGACCCGGCGTACGGATCGACGACGGTGATCCGCGACCCCCGGCCCGCCACCGCGAGCAGCGGCCGACCGTCCCGCCCGGTGAACGGCGACAGCGCCCGCACCCCGCGCACCTTCCCCGGGATCACCTCCCGAAGGGCGAGCCGCGCCACGTCCCACACCCGCACCGTGCCGTCCTCCCCACCGGACGCGGCGAACGTCCCCTCGTCCGACGACCCGAGGAAGGCCAGCGCGTAGACCGTCCCCGTGTGCCCGCGCAGCACCCCCGCGGCCTCGGGCCCGTCCGGCGCGTCCACGTCCCAGCGGCGCACCGCGCAGTCGGCGCCCGTGGACAGCAGGAAGCGGCGTCCGTCGGGCAGCCGTACCGGGGCCAGCGCCGTCACCCGTCCCACATGGCCCCTCAGCACGGTCGCGCTCCAGTCGTCGGTGCGCCACAGCCGTATCGAACGGTCCTCGCCCGCCGAGACCAGCAGCGGCGGCCCGCCGCCCTCGACGGCGGTCAGGCACAGCACCGTGTCCGAGTGGCCGCCCAGCACGGTGACCCGGGCACCGGTGGCCAGGTCCCACACATGCAGCTCGCGACCGGCCGCCGCCACCAGCAGCCGGCGCCCCTCGGTGTCCGTCAGCCGGGTCAGCGCGGTCACGGTCTCGCGCGGGCCGCTCAGCACCATCCGCGTCTCGCTGGTGTCCGGGTCCCACAGCCGGACCGTCCCGTCACCGCCCGCCGAGGCGACCGACTCCCGTCCGTCACCCATGTCGACGGCCTGGAGAGCGAGCACCGGGCCCGAATGCCCGTGCAGCACCACGCTGAAGTCGTTCGGCGCGGTCGAGGCGGCCTTCAGCACCGCCGGGACGGCGGTGTGCGCCCGGAACCGGTCGATGAGGCCGGGCTCCTCGAACATCGCCGTCATCAGCAGCGTGCTCAGCCGCTCCGGCGGCGACTGCGCGGGCAGCCGGTGCGCCGCCCGCAGATACAGCCGGGCCACCGGCAGGGTGAACCGGCCGGGCAGGGACCGTACGGCGGCGGCGGTGCGCGTCGGGTCGGCGCTCACGAGGAAGCCGAGATCCCGCATCACCTCGGGCAGCTGCCCCGCCGCCAGCGCGTGCGCCGCGAGATGCCGGCGCAGATAGGGGTGGGCGGACCGCCAGGCGGCGGGCCCGGGTCCGGGCAGCGTGGCCAGCAGCGCCCGGGTGATCCGGGTGTGCGCGTCCCACGGCGAGGTGCCCCGGAAATGGTCGATCAGCGCCTGGTGGTAGAGCCGGTACACGGTCTGGCCCGACTCGCCCGACTCCACGACATGGAATCCGGCGTGCTCCAGCACCCAGGCGACGTCCTCGTCCCCGTACTCGACCGCACGGCCCGACAAGGCCCCCGCCAGCACCGGCCACAGGTCCCGGCGGGGCAGCCCGGCCCCCTCGGCCCAGGCCAGCGGGCGCAGCAGGTCCCGCAGCCGCTCCGGGTCGGGGGAGCGCGCGAACTCCTCGTCGAGTACGGCCGTGAGGTTGCCGGCCAGCAGCCGCTGCACGTCGGCCGGCCCCGCCGGGCCCCCGGACCGCGCCGCCGCACCCAGCACGGCACGGGTGGCGACCCGGGCGTACAGGAAGATCCCGCCGCTCGCGTCGGCGATCCGCCGCGCCCAGTCCCGGGCGAGCGCGTCCCGGCCGCGCAGCGGGGAGTGCTCGGCGCCCAGCAGCCGCCGCAGCGCGTACGCGGTGAGGTCGGCGCGGGTCTCGGGCTCGTCGTCGAGGACCGCGGTCTCGTCGGGGGCGAGCGCCCGCAGCAGCGGGCCGGTGGCGGCGGTGACCGTCGCGCCACCGGCCCGGTGCGGGCGGGTACCGACCAGCACCCGTACACCCGGCAGCTCGGCGAGCGGGCGCAGCAGGTCGGCGGCGATCGGCACCGCCTCGGCCGCCTTCGCCTCGTCCAGCCCGTCGAGGACCACCGTCACCCGTCGGCCCAGCTCGCCGACCTGCCGTACCACCTGCGCCGCCGTCAGCCAGCCGTCGCCGCGCGCGGGCAGGTCCAGGGCGTCGGCGACGGCCCGCAGACAGTCGTCGAGGTTCTTGTTGCGGCAGGACAGCGCGAGGTCGACCGAACCCAGCGGGGGCAGCGCCGAGTTGGGCGTGTCGTGGAGCGCGCCCTCGTCCTCGGCGATCCGCCGCAGCGCGGGCACGGAGAGCGTGGCGATCCGGCCGAGGAGCGCGGACTTGCCGGTGCCGGGTGAGCCGGTGACCGCGAACAGCCCGCGTTCGGCGTGCTCCAGCCAGTCGAGGACGCGCCCCAGCAGCCGCTCGCGGCCGCAGAAGTACCAGCCCGTCTCGCCGACCTCGATGCCCCGGGCCGAGAGCACCAGATGCCGGTCCACGTCCGCCGCCCGCAGCCGCCGCAGCCGCTTCGTCTCCACGTCCTCGTCCGGCACGGTGGCCGACGGATGCAGCGGGTTGCGCAGCGCCGGGACGGGCGCGCCCCGGGCGACGAAGACCGGCGCGGCGTCGCGGTCCGCCATGACGCGTGCCATGGCGTCGGCCAGCTCGTCGGACCGGATGGTCGCGTCGTGCTCGGTCCAGCGCCGGTCCTCGGGGCCGTGCCGCACCACGTGTTCCAGGGCCTCCGCGAACACCCCGTCCTCGGCGCTGTCGTAGCCGCGCGCCGAGGCGATCACCGCGAACCGCCGCTCCGGCCCCGGGGTGCTGCTGTGGTCCAGTACCGCGCACAGCTCGGCGGCGACCCGGGAGGCGGCGACGCCGCTGGCACAGCAGTCGAGGAGGATCAGCACTTCGTCGAAGTCCCGGTGCGCCAGGAACCGCGCCAGGGCCTTGGTGGTGAGCGCGCTCAGGTCGTCCAGCCGGGTGCCCGGGGAGTCGGCGGTGATCAGGAAGTGCTCGCCGGCGTCGACACAGCCGTGCCCCGTCCAGTACAGGACCAGCCGGGAGCCGCCGGCGTGCCAGGCCCGCAGCCGCCGGGTGAGGGTGAGCAGATCGCCGCCGTCGGCCAGGTCGGGCAGCTCATGGCCGTACCCCAGGGACCGGAACAGCCGGAGCAGCCGGTCGACGCTCGCGGGCACATGGCGCAGCCGGGGCCAGCTCTGGTCCTGGTACTCACCGACTCCGACCAGGACGAAACTGCCGTCGTCCGTCATGCGCGCCACCGCACTGTGGTGCTCCCCGTCGCCGTGCCCCCTGGCGTCCCGGTCAGGTCCTAGCATGTGACCTGCCGTCAACCAGGCGCATATTACGGCGGATCGGGCTACGGGGGGAATCGGTGCCGACACTTCCGGTGACGGACCTGGTCGTGGTGCTGCCCGGCATCATGGGCAGCGTCCTGGCCAAGGACGGGCGCCAGGTCTGGAACCACACGCTCGCGGTGGCCGGCCGGCACGCGCTGTCCGGGCTGGACGGGGTACGGGCGCTGACCCTGCCCCGGGACATCGGGGACGCCGACCCCGGCGACGGCGTCGAGGCCACCGGCCTGATCGAGGGCCTGCACATCCTTCCGGGCGTCTCCGCGATCGACGGGTACGGCACCCTGCTGGCCTTCCTGGAACGGCGGTTGGGCCTGTCCGAGCGGGCCGGCAACCTCCTGCCGTTCCCGTACGACTGGCGGCTCTCGGTCCGGCTGAACGCCCGCCGGCTCGCCGCCCGGGTGGAACCGGCGCTCACCGCCTGGCGGGAGCGCTGCGGAGATCCGGCGGCGCGCGCGGTGTTCGTGGCCCACTCGATGGGCGGCCTGGTGGCCCGCTACTACCTGGACGTCCTCGGCGGTCGCGCGCACACCCGCACCCTGGTCACCATCGGCACGCCGTACCGGGGTTCGGTGAACGCGCTCACCACACTGCACGGGGGAGTGGCCCCGGGGCTGGGCCGGCTGTCCGAGCCGTTCACCCGGCTCGCGCGCTCCCTGCCGTCGCTGCACCAACTGCTGCCGACCTGGCGCTGCCTGGCCGACGCGGACGGTGGGCGCTCGGCCCTGGACGGCGCCCGCGTCTCCGGCGTCGACACCGGCCTGGCCGCCGACGCGCTGCGCCTCCACGAGGAGTTGGACCGCGCCGACGGCGACGGCTACGCGCTGCACGTCTTCGGCGGCTACCGCCAGCCCACCCGCCAGTCCGCGCGGCTCACGGCCGACGGCCTCGACGGCCGGCGCGAACTCGACGGCACCGACCACTTCGGCGACGGAACGGTCCCCCGCTTCTCCTGCTTCCCGGCCCAGTCGACGGACGACTCGACCGTGCGCTTCTTCGCCCAGAAGCACGGGGCGCTGCAGAACGAACGGGCCCTGCTCACCCAGCTGGAGGCCCTGCTCACCGCGCGCGATCCGCGCGCGTTCCTCGACGGACGGCGGGAGTTGACCGTCGACGTGCCCGAGGTCGCCGATGCCGGCGAGTGCCCGGTGGAGGTGACGGCCGACGACGACCGGCTGCCGCTGTCCGTCGGAGCGCAGGACGTCGAGACGGGCCGGACCGTCCCGCCCAGAACCCTGCGCAACCACGGCGACGGCCGCTACGGCACCCGCCTGACCCTGCCGTCCCCGGGAACCTGGCGGGTGAGCGTGGGGGACCGGGTGAACGCCGGGCGCGTGCACGAGGTGACCAGCATCGTGCTGGCGGGCGGCCCGTAGCGACGGTGCGTCAGGGCCGGAGCGGGTCCGGCAGGTCGAATCCCAGGGCCGCCGCGGCCTGTTCGGGCGTCGGCTGGGCCCAGCGCTCGGCCATCGCCTGGCCGGAGGAGAGCGAGCGCAGCTCGGCCCGGTCGAGGTAGAGCAGTCCGTCCAGGTGGTCCGTCTCGTGCTGGACGATCCGGGCCGGCCACCCGTCGAACTCCTCGTCCACCGGCCGTCCGTGCTCGTCCGCACCGGTCAGCCGTACGCGCGCGTGCCGCGCCACCACGGCCTGCCAACCCGGCACGCTCAGGCAGCCCTCGAAGAACGCGGCACGGGCCGTGCCCACGGGTGCGTACGAGGGGTTCACCAGCACACGGAACGGCTGCGGCACCCGCCCCCGGGCCACCCGTACCTCCTCCGGCACCGTCGCCGGATCCTCCATCACCGCGATCCGCAGCGGGACCCCCACTTGGGGGGCGGCCAGCCCGACGCCCGGGGCCGCGTGCATGGTGATCCGCAGGGCCTCGACGAAGCGAGCGAGGAGCGCGGGGCCCAACTGGCCGTCGTAGCGCTCGGTTCCGGCGCGCAGCACGGGGTCGCCCGCGGCGACGATGGGCAGGGGGCCGCCGGGGGCGAGGAGTTCCTCGACGCGGTCGGCAAGGGACGTACGACTGCGTGGTGATGACATCGAGCCAGCATGCCACGGGGAGGGGCGGGGCGAGCGATGAACGTGTGGCGCAGGTCACTTGAGGGGGCGGGAACTCGGCGGGGATCCGGTCCGACCACTGGTGCGTCCCGGTCCCCACTCTGGAGAACCCCCGATGACCACCGTCTCCTCGATGCCCACCGACGAGGCCCCGCCACCCGCGGCCGCGCCGGCCCCCTCCCCGTCCCGCCGCATGTGGGCCCCGCTGCGGCCCCTGGTGCTGCGGCTGCACTTCTACGCCGGCCTGCTCGTGGCCCCCTTCCTGCTGGTCGCCGCCGTCACCGGACTGCTGTACGCCGGCTCGTTCCAGGTCGAGAAGTGGGTGTACGCCCATGAGATGACCGTGCCGGCGGGCGGCACCGAGCTGCCGATCTCCCAGCAGGTGGCCGCGGCCCGCAAGGCACACCCCGAGGGCTCCGTCGCGGCCGTGCGGCCCTCCCCGGAGGCCGACGCCAGCACCCGGGTACTGCTCTCCGGCGTCGAGGGGGTCGACCCCGAGCACAAGCTCGCCGTGTTCGTCGACCCGTACACCGGGGAGGTGCGCGGCGCGCTGGAGCAGTACGGGTCGACCGGTGCGCTGCCGCTGCGCACCTGGATCTCCGGGCTCCACCGCAACCTGCACCTGGGCGAGACCGGCCGCCTCTACAGCGAGTTCGCCGCGAGCTGGCTGTGGGTGATCGCCGGAGGCGGGCTGGTGCTGTGGTTCTCCCGCCGGCGGGCGCTGCGCACGGTGCGCGGCACCGGCGGGCGGCGGCGCACGCTCGGCCTGCACGGCACCCTCGGCGCGTGGGCGGCCGGCGGCTTCCTCTTCCTGTCCGCGACCGGACTGACCTGGTCGACGTACGCCGGGGCGAACATCGACGACCTGCGGGCCTCACTGCGGCAGTCCACCCCGTCCGTCTCGGCGTCCCTGTCCGGCGAATCGGGCGGCCCGGGCGGCTCCGGCGCTTCCGGGGACCCGCACGCCGAGCACGGCGGGGGCGCCCCGGCCGGCGGCGCCACGCGGGGCGCCGGCCTCGACGAGGTCCTCGCGGCCGCGCGCGCCGAAGGGCTCGGCGACCCCGTGGAGATCGTGCCGCCCGCCGACACCGGAACGGCGTACGTGGTCAAGCAGGTGGGGCGCAGCTGGCCCGAGAAGCAGGACGCCGTCGCCGTCGACCCGGCCACCGGCAAGGTCACCGACGTCCTGCGGTTCGCGGACTTCCCCGTCCTCGCCAAGCTCACCCGCTGGGGCATCGACCTGCACACCGGAACCCTGTTGGGCCTGGCCAACCAGATCGCCCTGATGCTGCTCGCGCTCGCCCTGATCCTGCTGATCGTGTGGGGCTACCGCATGTGGTGGCAGCGCGGCCGGGGTTCCGCCTTCGGCCGGCCCGTCCCGCGCGGGGCGTGGCAGCGGGTTCCGCCGTACGTCCTGGTGCCGCTGATGGCGGCGATCGCGGTCCTCGGCTACTTCCTGCCGCTGCTCGGCCTTCCGCTGGCGGGCTTCCTCGTCGTGGACGTGGTCCTCGGCGAGATCGCCCACCGCAAGGGCCGGCGCGTCTCCGGCTGACCCCGCGCACCCGTCGGGCCCGGCCTCCTCGTCGTGGAGGCCGGGCCCGCGTGGGTCTCGCCGGGTCAGATCTGTTCGAACTCGCCCGCCAGGGCCGAGGCGATGCGCAGATGCGACGCCGCCTCGTCGGCCCGTCCCTGGCGCTGGAGGGTGCGGCCCAGCATCAGCCGGGCGTAGTGCTCCACCGGGTCGCGTTCGACGATGACCCGCAACTCGGCCTCGGCGCGGACCAGCTGGGCCGAGTGGTAGTAGGCGCGGGCCAGCAGCAGCCGCGGTCCGGTCTGCTCCGGAACCTCCGCGACCAGCGCGTGCAGGACGCGGGCCGCGGCGGCGTAGTCCTTGGCGTCGAAGAACATCCGCGCCCGCTCCCAGCGCTCCGCCGGCGTGCCGTGGTCGTAGTACGTGGTGCTGGGGGCGTTGTATGTCGTGTCCACTCGTGACCTCCTTCGGCGCCGTCAACCCCGACTGTTGGTTGAATATTCCACCAACAGTTTCCCCGGGGGTCTGCCGCTCGGGGTCAGGAGGTCAGCGCGGCGAGTTCGGCGTTGGCGCGCTCGGTGACCAGGGCGAGGACACGGCCCGCCGCGGCCAGGTCCTCGGCGGGGATGCCGCCCCAGACCCGGGCGCTGAGCGGAGCGGTCTCGGCGGCGATGGTGGCGAGCAGCTCGCGTCCGGCGTCCGTGGGGCGAAGGTGCGGTCCGTCGGCGACGAGCAGCTCCTGGGCCAGCAGGTCGTCGACGGTGGCGCGGACCTCCGCCTCGGCGGCCTTGAGCGAGCCGCGCACCTGGGCGACGAGCTCGTCCGGCGTCTGCGGGGCGTCCGCGGTGATGGCGGCCCGCAGGGTGACCTGCTCCTGGAAGGTGGCGCCGTACCGGGCCAGGACGTGCTCCAGGACGCCGCGAGCGGCGTAGTGGGCGAGAGCGAGGGCGCGGGCGTCGGCGATGGGTGCGGTGGTGGTCATGTCGTCCCCTGAGTGCTGTCGTCGTTGCGTGGGTGTTCGTCGCGTGGGTCGTCGTCTGCGGCTGGATCGAGGGGTGCGTCGAGCAGGGCGGTCAGCTCTTCGGTGAACGCCCGCGTCCGTGGGTCGTCGAGCCCGCCGAGCGGTCGCAGCAGCCGCTCCAGCAGGTCGTGGACCACGGTGATGGCCTGCCGGGTGACGTCCTGGCCCCGCTCGGTGAGGGCGAGTTGCACGGCACGCGGGTCACGGGGGTCGCGGGTGCGTTCGATCAGGCCGGCCGACTCCAGGGTGCGCGCCAGCTTGGAGACGTACAGCGCCTCCAGGCCGGTGTGGTCGGCGAGCCGGCGCTGGCTGGGCCGTTCGCCGGTGCGCTGCATGCCGTGCAGTGACGCGACCAGGGAGTACTGCGCGTGGGTGAGTCCGAGCGGGGCCACCGCTCGGTCCACCGCGACACGCCACTTGTTGGCGAGCCGCCACACCAGGAAGCCGGGCGTGGGGCCCGGGGAAGCCTTGCTCATGAGGAATAGAGTACATGGCTACTATGTCCATGGCTACTATTTGATCGGCGTGGGACGGACTGACGTAACGGCCCCGGCGGGACTAGGTTTGTCGGCATGAGCAATCTTGATCGCGAGGCGGTTCCCGCCGTGTGCGGCGGCCGGGGTTTCGTCGTGGCGGAACCGGTGCGCGAACTTCTCAGCCCGCGCCGGGTGCAGCTCGGCGAGTCCACCGAGGTCCGCAGGCTGCTGCCCAACCTGGGCCGCCGCATGGTGGGCGCCTGGTGCTTCGTCGACCACTACGGCCCCGACGACATCGCCGACGAGCCCGGCATGCAGGTGCCGCCGCACCCGCACATGGGCCTGCAGACGGTGAGCTGGCTGCACGAGGGCGAGGTGCTCCACCGCGACTCCACCGGCAGCCTTCAGACGATCCGCCCGCGCGAGCTGGGCCTGATGACCTCCGGCCGGGCGATCAGCCACTCCGAGGAGAGCCCGCGGCCCCACGCCCGCCTCCTGCACGGCGCCCAGCTGTGGGTCGCCCTGCCCGACAGCCACCGGCACACCGACCCGCACTTCGAGCACCACGCCGACCTGCCGGTCGTCACCGCGCCCGGGGTACGGGCGACGCTCATCCTGGGCTCCCTCGACGGAGCGACCTCGCCGGGAACGGCGTACACCCCGATCGTCGGCGCCGACCTGACGCTGGCGCGCGGCGCGGACGTACGCCTGCCGCTGGAGCCGGACTTCGAGTACGCGGTGCTGTCCATGTCCGGCGAGGCACATGTGGACGGCGTGCCGGTGCTGCCCGGCTCGATGCTCTACCTCGGCTGCGGCCGCACCGAACTCCCCCTGCGCGCCGAGTCGGACGCGGGCCTGATGCTCCTGGGCGGCGAGCCGTTCGAGGAGGAGCTGATCATGTTCTGGAACTGGATCGGGCGGACACAGGAGGAGATCGTCCAGGCCCGCCAGGACTGGATGACCGGCACCCGCTTCGGCGAGGTGAAGGGCTACGACGGGGAGCCGCTCCCTGCTCCCGCCTTGCCGGCGACGCCGCTGAAGCCGCGGGGAAGGGTCCGCTGACCTGCGGGAACGTATCCGCGGTGGAAGGTGAGTCGGCCTACGACGAGGCGGGCAGGTCCGGGGAGCGCAGCACGAGCAGGGTGATCTCGCTGGGGGCGAAGACGCGGAACGGCGGGCCCCAGAAGCCGGTGCCGCGGCTGGTGTAGAGGAGGGTGCGGGCGCCGTGGCGGCTGAGGCCGGCGAGGGCGGGCTGGTCGATGCCGACGAGGTGGTGGAAGGGCCAGATCTGGCCGCCGTGGGTGTGGCCCGAGAGCTGGAGGTCGATGCCGGCGGCTGCCGCCCGGTCGATGAACTTGGGCTGGTGGGCCAGGAGCAGGACGGGCAGCTCGGGGTCGGCGCCGTCCAGGGCGCCGGCGAGATCGGAGCCGTGGCCGGCCAGGCCGGAGGACTCGGCGGTGACGTCGTCCACGCCGGCGACCACGAGGGTGTCGCCTCCGCGTTCGAGCAGCAGATGGCGGTTGCGCAGCGGCTCCCAGCCCAGCTCGTCCATCAGGTCGACCCAGCCCTGGGCCTCGCTGTAGTACTCGTGGTTGCCGGTGACGTAGACGCGGCCATGGGTGGCCCGCACGGTGGCGAGGGGGGTGGCCTGGGCGCGGCGGCGTTCGGCGGTGCCGTCCGCGATGTCGCCGGTGTGGCAGACCAGGTCGGCCTCCAGGGTGTTCACCGTCTCGCACACCCGTGCCGACCAGCCGGCGCGGTCGAGCGGGCCGTAGTGGGTGTCGGTGACGAGGACGACGCGGAGGCCGTCCAACCCCGCGCCCAGCCGCGGAAGTCGCACGTCGAGTCTCCGCACCCGTGGGACGCGGCGGGCCTCCGCGTACCCCCAGGCGAGCAGCACGGCGGTCACGCCGAGGACGGCCCATGTGACGATGCGGGCCCGGTCCTGACTCTCGCCGACACCGGCCACGGTCAGGGCGAGCCGCAAGAAGACGCCGAGCAGAACGGACCAGGTGAACAGCACCCAGCTCGTGCCCAGCAGGGTGTCACCGATGATCGCCGCACCGTCCTGCTGGCGCCGGCCGTGGCCGCGCACCATCGCGAGCGGCATACCGACGAGGCCGAGGACGAACAGCACGGTGCCGACCGGCGTGACGGGCAGCGGCCAGTGCTGGCCGGTGTACAGGAGCACCCAGCAGGGCACGGTCCACAGCAGGACGGGGGCGATCAAGGGAAGGTAGCGCATCAGGCGATGCAGTCGGCTCTGCCGCGGAGCCGGCGCGTCGCTGTCGGCGGGTCGGGTGTTGCTGGTATCGGTCACGCTTCGCCTCCCTGACAGGCTGCTGTCTCGCGCAGGGTATCCGGTCGCCGTTGCGCTTTCCCCTCCGCATTGCTACGACTCCGGAGCGTGAACCGACGGTCGGTGCAAAGGACTTGAGCGTCCGTGCCGGGGGCTCCGGCACCACCGGGCCCCCGGCGCCGCTCCTTCCGTGTTACCGGCGGCTCCATTTCTGGTTGCTGCCGCCGTTGCAGGTCCACAGCTCGACGAGGGCACCGTTCGCGGTGGAGCCTCCGGTCACGTCCAGGCACAGACCGGACTGGACGGCGGTGATGGTGCCGTCGCTGTTGAGATTCCACTGCTGGTTGGTGCCGCCGGTGCAGTCCCAGATGACGACCTTGGTACCCGGGGAGGTTCCGAAGCCGTAGGCGTCGAGGCACTTGTTTCCGTAGACCCGCAACTCCTTGGCGGAGGTGGGGGTCCACTGCTGGTTGGTGCCGCCGCCGCAGTCCCAGATCGCGGTCTGCACGCCGTTGGTGGTGCTCGCGCCGGGCACGTCCAGGCAGCGGTTGGAGCCGACGCCGCGCAGTACGCCGCCGCTGCCGCCTCCGGGGTTGGTGCCGGTGCCCCAGCCCCACTGGAGGCGGTCGAGTCCGGACCGGTTGTTGAGGGTCAGGGACAGGTTGGTGCCGCTGCCGTTCAGCGAGGTGATGGCGCAGGAGGCGTTGTCACAGGGACCGGGGCCCTGCGTCTGGTTGGTCTCCTTGACGCCTGTCCACAGGACGGAACCGATGCCGAGGCTGCGTACGGTGTCGCTGATGGCGTAGAGGTAGGAGATGTTGTTGGTGCCGTCCTTGGGGCCGTTGTAGTCGACGCCGGTGTTCATCGGGACGCCGAACTCGGTCAATACGGTGCGATCGGCATAGCCGCACAGGTTGTCGGTGAACTCCTTGACCCAGTCGGCCTCGGTGGTGTGGGAGATCCCGAACATGCTGTAGATGTGGAGGGACAGCAGGGTGCCGGACAGCCGGGAGTCGGCGCCGACGGCGCACAGGTTCTGGTCGGACCACAGGCCGGGGACGATCACGTGGTCACGGGGGAGGCTGGGGTAGTGCGCCAGCCAGCCGGCCTCGAAGTCGGTGAGGTCGGTGGCGTTGTAGCCGTACGGCTCGTTCATGATGTCGAAGTAGAAGTTGCTCTTCGCACCGTACTTGTTGATCATCGTGTCCCACATCGCGTAGAACGACGCGGTGTCACTGACCTTTCCGTTCTGTAGCCACGGCGCGACGATGACCTTCATGCCCAGCGCGGTGGCGGCGTCCAGCGCCGCGGTGTAGCTGCCCCACCAGGTTCCCGAGGTGGTCGCCGCGTTGAATCCCATGCGGACGGTGTTGGCCCCCAGTCCCTGGAAGCCTTTGAGGATGGCCGTGGACTTCGTGTACGTGGTGGCGTAGTCGTCCGACGTGGACAGGCCGACGGGGATGTTCGGGCCGGTGATGAAGTTGTCGTTGGGGTCCGCCCAGTTCACTCCGTGGAACTGGCTGGTGGCCGACGCCGTCGTGGCGGCCTGCACCGGAGTGGCCGCGCCGCCCGCCAGCAGTCCCAGCAGCGCCAGGGCTAAGACCGTCACTCCGGCGATCAGGCGCCGGGCCGGCAGGAGGCGGCCGCGGTGGGTGCCCGGCCGTCTTTCCGGGGCGGGGGAAGCGTTCTTCCGGTGGCGAAGCAGCCGTGTCGTCGCGACATTCACGAAGCCTCCTTGGTGTGGTGTTGCTTTGCGTTCAGTTCTGTCAGACGCCGTGCAGCTCGCGTGTGTACGGTCCCGCCGATGGCGCCGATCGATTGATTGGATGAATGCGGCGGGGTGCGTCCAGGCGACCTGCAGGGTGCGACCGAGCGTGCAACTAGCCAGAACCAGGAAGAGATTGCCTGCGGCGAACCAGAGGGTCAAGAGGTGCCGCACACAATGATGTGAGCAGACATGGGATCTATCGCTCCGGTCGGGCGTTCTTGTCTGGGCGCGTTGGGATCCGCGCGGGAGAGAGATGTCGACTTCCTTGGCAAGGGTGCCCTGCTTGGCGCGTTCGATTGTGTGCCCTCTTGGCTACTCGGCACGCTCCGCCGACGGGCGCATGCGGCCGCGGGCTGCTCGGCGTTCGAGCTTGCGCTGTTCCGCCGTAGCCCACCGTTCGGCGCGGGCCGGGTCGACGGTCGTGCCGTGGCCGACGTGGAGCCGGGCGGGCTTGAGGGCGAGCATCGCGCGGAGGCTGGCGAGGTTGGCGAGCGGGTCGTCGTGGAACGGCGGGTTGGCGGGGCGGCCCTTGAGCAGGCCCATGAAGGAGTTGGCGATCAGGTCGCCGGCCACCAGTTCCCCGTCGTCGGTGAGGACGGAGACGGAGCCGGCGGTGTGGCCGGGAGTGGGGATGATCCGGCCGTTGACGCCGAAGTCCGCGAGCCCCGTCTCGCCGTGGACCAGGAGGTCGGGCTCGAAGGGTTCGGCCTGTTCGTGGAGCTTCGGGTTTCGGGCCATCAGCCGTCCCATCGGCCCGGTGGGCAGATACGGTTCGCGTACCCGGCCGCTGCGGTAGGGGCCGAGGTCGGCGGCGTGGGCGGCGATCGGCGCGTCGGTGAGGCGGCGCAGTTCGGCGGCGGAGCCGTAGTGGTCGATGTGGCCGTGGGTGACGACGATGAGGCGGATGTCCTGCGGGTCGACACCGTGGGCGGCGACCTGTTCGGTGATGCGCCGGCCGCTGCCGGGGGTTCCGGCGTCGACGATGACCGGGTGACGGCCGAGCAGTAGGTAGGCATTGACGGCGTGCCGCCCCAGGACGGGGATGGGGATGATCTTGGTGCGGGGCAACGGCGTGCTCCTCGGGGGAGGGAGTGATGGGGGCTCATCGGGCGGTGGCGTGGGGGCGGAACCGGCGCCGGTATTCGGCCGGGGTCGCGCCCAGGCGGCGGCGGAAGGCCCGGTGCAGGGTCTCGACCGACCCGAGTCCGCTGGCGGCGGCGATGTCGGGCAGGCTGCGCGAGGACTCCTCCAGGAGACGGCGGGCCGCCTCCACCCGGACCGCCTCCAGGTAGTCGGCCGGTGTGCGGCCGGTGCAGTCGCGGAAGACCCGGGCGAAGTGGCGCACGCTCAGGTTCAGGCGGGCGGCCATGGCCTCGACCGGGATCCGCTCGGCGAGGTTGTCGTCGATCCAGCGGCGGAGTTCATCGATGCGGTCGTCGGCGCTCGCCTGGAGCGAGAGCGGCACGCTGAACTGCGTCTGGCCGCCAGGGCGTTTGACGTACATCACCATGGCGCGGGCGGCGTCGAGGGCGACCGTCGGTCCGTGGTCCTCGGCCACCATGGCGAGGGCGAGGTCCATGGCCGCGGTCACGCCCGCGCAGGTCCAGATCTGCCCGGCCCGGATGAAGATCGGCTCCGGGTCGACCGCGATGTCCGGGTGCTGGGCGGCCAGTTGGTCGGCGGTGAGCCAGTGGGTGGTGGCGGGCAGGCCGGTGAGGAGCCCGGCCTCGGCGAGCAGGTGGACGCCGGCGCACACACCGCCGACGCGGCGTGCGGCCGGGGCCGCCGTGGCCAACCATGTGACGACGTCCTGGTCGACGACGGCCTGGTGGCGTCCGTCGGCGTGATCCAGGGCGCCGGCCACGAGGAGGGTGTCGATGGCCGGTCCCACCTCGGCCAGCGACCGCGCCGCGATCAGGCTGATCCCGGCGGCGGTGGGCAGCGGGCCGGCCTGGGCGGCGGCGATCTCGACGCGGTATCCGGGTGCGTCGCCTTCCACCAGGCGGGAGGCGACGGAGAAGACCTCCGCCGGGCCGGTCACCTCCAGCAACTCGACTCCGGGGAAGGCGGCGATGACGACGGTGCGCGGTTCGGGCATGCCCCGATCCTTCCGCCGCCCCGGTCATGTCCGCAATGACGGGGTTCTGTCAGATTCGGTCATCCGCTAGGCGAGGGTGCGGCGATGCGAGGAGGTCACCGCCTGCGGGTCACGGCGGTGACCGCCGCCGCGACGGTCGCCCGGAGTTGCTGGGCATCCGCCCCGGCGCGGGAGCGCAGGTTCACACCGTGCGCGAGGAGCGCCAGGATGTCGGCCGCGGCTCCGGGGTCGACTTCTTCGGCGAGTTGCCGCCGGCGTCGGGCCGAGAGGAGCGCGGTGTGCAGGGCGTCGCGCAGCCGCTGGTGCTGGCGGTCCAGGAGGGCGCGCACCTCGGGGTCGCTGTTCTCGGTGCCGGCGTGCGCGTTGGAGACCATGCAGCCCCACCGGGCGTACTCGCCGGTGCAGCGGGTCTCGATCAGGGCGGTGAAGAAGTCGGTGACGGCCGGTAGTCCGCGGTCGTCCTCTTCGAGGCGGCTGAGGGGCGGCCGGGAGCGGTTCTGGACGTAGCGTTCGAGGGCGGCGCGGTACAGCTCCTGCTTGCCGCCGTAGGTCGCGTACAGGCTGGAGCGGCTGAGCCCGGTGGCGTTCACGACGTCCTGGATCCCGGTGGTGGCCACGCCCTGCCGCCAGAACAGCCGTACCACGGTGTCCAGGGTCGCGTCGGGGTCGAAGTGCTTGACGTCCGGCATGCGGTCTCATTCCGTCATCTTGAACTGATGGTTCCAAGATATCGCCTCGCCCATTGACGTGGAGTGCACCGCCCTCGCTATCTTGAAACGACCATTCCAAGATGATCCCTCGTGAGGAGACCCGTGAGCGTCAACGCCGAACTGCGCGCCTTCTTCGACAGCCGCCGGCAGCAGATCCCCGCGGACGTCCGCGCCGTCATGCAGCGCGCGGCCCGCGAGCTGGCCGCCTCGGGCCAGGCGGACGAGGCTCTGACCGTCGGCGCCAAGGCCCCGTCCTTCAGCCTGCCATCGGCCACCGGGGAGACCGTCGCCCTGGACGAACTGCTCGCCGACGGGCCGGTCGTGCTGACGTTCTACCGCGGCGCCTGGTGCCCCTACTGCAACATCGCCCTGCGATCCCTCCAGCAGCACCACGACGCCATCACCGCCCGCGGTGCCCGTCTGGTAGCCGTCTCGCCGCAGACCCCCGACGAGTCCTTGTCGCACGCGGAGAAGAACGAGCTGGCCTTCGACGTGCTCAGCGACATCGGCTGCGAAACCGCCCAGCGGTTCGGCCTCGCCTTCGACCTGCCGGACGACCTCGCCGCCGTCTACGAGGGCCTCGGTATCGACCTCCACCGCTCCAACGCCGGCCACGCCCGCACCCTGCCGATCCCCGCGACCTACGTCATCGACCGGGACGGCGTGATCCGCTGGGCCTTCGTCGACTCCGACTACACCACTCGCGCCGAACCGGCCGACATCCTCATCGCACTCGACAGGCTGGGCTGACAGCGCCGCCCCCAAGGGCGTCGCCCGGAGCACCGTCAGGTCGTGCAGCGGCAGGGTGGGTGTCATCAGGTCGTAAGCCCCGAACGCGTACTGCGCTCACCCTCTCCGTGTCCGCAATGCAAGACCCGTCCGGGAAGGCATTGACCGACACGGTGGACCTCTGCTGAACTCCCGTCCTATGAACCCGCGCGTGGACCTCACTCGGCGGCGCCACATCGATCTGGCGCACGCCTCCAGCGCGTCGTGTTGTCGCTGACGCGGCAAGGGATCGTCGTTTCCTTCTTCTGAGGGCTCCCCTCTCCTTCTCCCTCTCATCTGCTTCCCGTATGAGCCGGGAACTCGTATGAGCCGGGAGCCCCTTCGCGTACGCCGTCGCCGCTGCTGAGAACGCCGCTGCTCCGTGCGGTCGATCCGTGCCGCGCGGCTCCACACCCTTTCACCCAACTCGCCGTCCCCCAGCACCCCTTGGTGTGCCCATCCGCCCGGGAGGGATCCCCTCATGTCCCCATCCATCCGTAAACTCACCGCCCGCATCGGCGCGGTCGTCGAGGGCGTCGACCTCACGGCGCCCCCCGACGTCCCGACGGTCACGGCGCTGCGTGACGCCCTCAACGAACACAAGGCGATCGTCTTCACCGACGTCGACCTCGACAACGCCGGTCAGGAGCGCGTGGCCAGGTGGTTCGGCGACCTCACCACCGCCCACCCGAACGTGCCGGCCACCGACGGCACCACGCACGTCCTCGCCGTCGACAGCGCGACGTCCAAGGCCAACGAGTGGCACACCGACGTCACCTTCGTGGTCAACCCGCCGCAGCTCACCACGCTCCGGTCCATCGTGACCACGCCCTACGGCGGCCAGACCCTCATCGCCGACGCCGGTGCGGCCTACCGCGACCTGCCCGCACCGCTGCGCGCCCTCGCGGACACGCTGCGCGTCGTGCACACCAACCAGTACGACTACGCGCGCCCCGCGGCCGCCACGGCCGAACGACAGGAGTACGACCGCGTCTTCGTCTCCACGCCCTACGAGACCGAGCACCCGGTGGTGCGGGTGCATCCACTGACCGGTGAACGCGGCCTGTTCATCGGCGGATTCGCCAAACGGATCGTCGGCCTGCCGAGCGCGGACTCGGCGGACCTGCTGCGCATCCTGCAGTCGTACGTGACCCGTCCGGAGAACCTCCTCACCTGGACCTGGTCCCCGAACCAGCTGCTGATCTTCGACAACCGGATCACCCAGCACTACGCGGTGGACAACTACGACGACCACCCGCGCCGCCTCAACCGGGTCACGGTCGCGGGAGAGGTGCCGACCGGTGTCGACGGCCGCCGCAGCGTGCAACTGGTCGGCGACGCCTCGCACTACAGCAGCGCGTCGGCGGTGGCGGCATGACCGAGCTCAGCCTGAAGGCTCCCGCCGTCACCGGCGGCCCGCACGCCACGCCGACGGGCGTGCGGGAACGCGAGGTCTTCCTGCCGCGCGACGCCCGCCGCCGGACGCCGCTCAGCGCACTCCGCGACCGCCTGCGCTGGCCGCTGGGCATCTACACCACCCCGGTCGCGATCCTCCTCGCCTGGGAGATCCTCGCCCGGGCCGGAGCGGTGTCGAAGACCTACGCCCCCGCGCCGACGTCGATCGCGAAGTCCGCCGCCGATCTGTGGCGACAGGGCGTGCTCGGCCCGGACTTGGCGATCTCGCTGCAGCGGGCCGGCATCGGTCTCGCGATCGGTCTGACCGTGGGCATCGTCACCGGTGTGCTGGGCGGGCTGCTGCGCAGCGGCGAGTACCTGTTCAACGGCGTCGTCCAGGTGCTCAACACGATCCCCCTCCTCGCCGTACTGCCGCTGATGATCGTGTGGTTCGGCATCGACGAACTCACCAAGGTGCTGCTGATCTCCTTCGGCGCCGGCGTCCCGATGTATCTCAACCTGTTCGCGGCGATCCGCGGTGTCGACCAGCGGCTGATCGAGATGGCGCGCACGACGGGCGCCGGGAACTGGCGCCTGGTGACGCGCGTGCTGGTGCCCGGAGCCCTGCCCGGGTTCCTGGTCGGCCTGCGGTTCTCCCTGGCGTACAGCGTCCTCGGCCTCGTCGCCGCCGAAACGGTCAACGCCGACAAGGGACTCGGCTTCCTCATCACTCAGGGGCAGACCTACCTCCAGACCAACCAGGTCTTCGTGGGATTGGTGATCTACTCGCTCCTCGGTCTGCTCGCCGACCAGTTCGTCCGGGCTCTGGAACGGGTGCTGCTGCGGTGGCGACCCGGATATGAGGCGTCATGAGCGGCACCATCGCGTCGGAGCCCCGCCGGCGAACCGGAGCCGTCGTCGAGCAGGTGGTCCGCCGGTTCGGTGACCGGGTCGTGCTCGACCACCTCGATCTCACCATCGCCGACGAGGAGTTGGTGATCCTGCTCGGCCCCTCCGGCTGCGGCAAGAGCACCCTGCTGCGGCTGCTGGCAGGGCTCGACCGGCCCGACGGCGGGCGCGTGGAGGTTCCGGCACGGCGGGCGATCGTCTTCCAGGCCGACCGCCTGCTGCCCTGGCAGCGGGTCCTGCGCAACGTCACGCTCGGCCTGCACGGCCCCGACGCGGACGAGCGGGCCCGCGAGGTGCTCGCCGAGGTCGGTCTCCCGGGCCGTGAGAAGGCATGGCCCAAGGAGCTCTCCGGCGGCGAGGCCCAGCGGGTGTCGCTCGCCCGTGCACTGGTGTCGGAGCCCGAACTCGTCCTGCTGGACGAGCCGTTCGCCGCTCTGGACGCCATCACCCGGCTGCGCATGCACGACCTCGTCCGCGCGCTGCGCAGCAAGCACCACGCGGCCATGCTGCTGGTCACCCATGACGTCGACGAGGCGATCGCCCTGGCGGACCGCGTCGTCGTCATGAGCAACGGCCGCATCGGCGCCTCGCACGAGGTCGGCCTCTCCGCCGCGGACCGCGAGTCGAGCGCGGCCCGCGAGGAGCTCCGCGCCCGCCTCCTGGGCGACCTCGGCCTCGCCGGACAGCACTGACCTTCCCGAACACCCTCACCCAGCACAGAAAGACACGACAACCCATGCGAAAGAGAACGACCAGACTCATCGGCGCCGTCGGTTCGCTCACCCTGGCGGGTACGCTCGCCGCCTGCGGATCCTCCTCGGACTCCACCCCGCCGCTGAGCAAAGCCGTCGACGCGAGCGAGGCCCAGCACCCCGAGTGGAGCAAGTACACCTTCACCATCGGCGACAACGGCGGTGACGGCAGCCAGGAACTGGCGCGGATCACCGGCGCGTTCGACAGCGCGCCCTACAAGGTGAAGTTCGCCCGCTTCACCTACGGCCCGCCGCTCGTGCAGGCCGCCGCCTCGGGCGACATCGACCTCGGCAGCGTCGGCGACGTGCCGCCGATCACCGGCGCCGCGAAGGAGTACGGCTTCAAGGTCGTCGCGGTCAACCGCTCGCTCACGCCCACCCAGTCCAACGAGAACATCATCGTTCCCAAGGGATCGTCGCTGACGTCGCTCAAGGACCTCAAGGGCAAGAAGATCGCCGTCCCGCAGGGCAGTTCGGCCCACGGCCTGGCCCTCAACGCACTCAAGAGCGTCGGCCTCACCCCCAAGGACGTGAAGCTGGTGTTCCTGGACCCGGCGGCCGGCGCCACCGCGTTCAACACCGGCAAGGTGGACGCCTGGTCGATCTGGAATCCCCAGTCCGCGATCGCGGTCAAGAACGGCGCGCGCATCCTGGCGAAGGGCCTGCCGCCGATCGACCAGACCAGCAGCTACTACGTCGCCAGCGAGAAGTCGCTCGACGACACGACCAAGCGGGCGGCGCTCACGGACGTCCTGAAGCGGCTGGCCAGCGAGTTCGCCTGGGCGATCAAGCACGAGGACAAGTACGCCGAGGCCCTCGCCAAGGAGGAGGGCATCCCGCTCGACGACGCCAAGGCCTCCGTCAAGGCGTTCGAGACCCGCGTGACACCGGTGGAGACGTCGGACATCGCGGCCGAGCAGAAGCTCGCCGACGCCTTCCTGGAGGCAGGCCAGATCACCAAGACGGTCGACGTCAAGTCGATCACCGACAACCTTCTTCCGGCCGGCTACGACAGCTCCAAGCTGAAGGTCACCTCATGAGCGCTCCACGACGTCAACTCCATCTCAACGCCTTCCTCATGGAGGCGGGCCACCACGAGGCGGCATGGCGGCTCCCGCACAGCAACCCCCGCGCCGACTTCGACCTGCGGCACTGGATCGAGCTGGCACAGCTCGCCGAGAGCGCCAGGTTCGACTCGCTGTTCCTGGCGGACGGCCCGGCCCTCATCGGCACCGGCGAGTTCCGGCCCCCGGGCCAGCTCGAACCACTGACGCTGCTCACCGCCCTGTCCCAGGCGACCAGCAGGATCGGCCTCATCGCGACCGTGTCCTCGACCTACAACGAGCCGTACAACCTCGCCCGCCGGCTCGCCTCCGTCGACCACGTCAGCGGCGGCCGCGCCGGCTGGAACATCGTCACCTCGGCCGGCGCCGACGAGGCCGCCAACTTCGGCCTCGACGACCGCCCCGGCCACGCCGAGCGCTACGCCCGGGCGGACGAGTTCCTGAAGGTGGCCAAGGCGCTGTGGGACAGCTGGGAGTCCGAGGCCGTCGTCGCGGACAGGGCCACGGGACGCTACGCCGACCCCGCGCGCCTGCACCGGCTCGACCACCGGGGCCGCCACTTCAAGGTGGCCGGCCCGCTCAATGTCGAGCGACCGCCGCAGGGTTACCCGCTGCTCGTCCAGGCCGGCTCCTCGGAGGACGGCAAGGACTTCGCGGCCCGCCACGCCGAGGCGATCTTCACCGCCCACACGACGTACGAGCGCGCGGCCGGCTTCTACGCCGACATCAAGACGCGCACCAGGGCGGCGGGCCGCGACCCGGACGGCGTCATCGTCCTGCCGGGCATCGTCCCGTACATCGGGTCGACGGAGGAGGAAGCACGGGCGCTCGCGCGGCAGTTCGACGAGCTGCGCGTCCCGGAGTACGGACTGCGCCAGCTGGCCGCCGTGTTCGAAACCGAACCCTCCGTCTTCGAACTCGACGAGCCCCTACCGGACTTCATCCTCGCCCGGCCGAAGCTGGAGGGCTCACAGAGTCGTTCCGACCTGATCATCGAGCTCGCGGTGCGCGAGCGGCTCACGGTCCGCCAGATCATCTCCCGGCTCGGGGGCGGCCGCGGCCACTTCGAGTTCGTCGGCACGCCCGAGCAGGTCGCGGACGTGATCATCACCTGGTTCGAGGGCGGTGCGGCGGACGGCTTCAACATCATGGCGCCCGCGCTGCCGTCGGGCCTGGCGGCCTTCATCGAGCACGTGCTGCCGATCCTGCGCGGCAAGGGTCTCTTCCGAGAGGAGTACGAGGGCACGACGCTCCGTGAGCACTACGGGCTGCCGGTCCCCGCGAACCAGTTCCATGACTGACCCGCCTTGCCGGCCCGACCGGCTCCCCGGGCCCGGTCCGCGCGCGACTCCCGCCGCTTCCCCAACCTGAAGCGGCGGGAGTCCGCCCGCGCGCCCGCGCACGTCACGAGAGGAAGGCCCACGACGCCGGCGGGGCCGGTGGGCGTCCGCGATGCGGGACGGCCCTCTTGACGTCGATGCCGGGTGGATCGACACTCACTGTGGGAATCCTAGTGAACAGGTAGGGAAACATGAGGCGCCTGGAGTCGGTCACCGTCCGCGTGATCCGTTCGCCTCTTCTGACCTCCCGCCGTCACATCGATCTGCTGCGCGTCTGCAGCGCGATCAGGTCCCAGGGCTGAGCCGCGCCCGTCCCGTGCCGGCGGCGCCCCGCGAGCAGGGCTCGCACCCGCCCGGCGCCCACGGCTGAGCCGTGCTCCCTCGAAAGACGTCGCTTCCGCCGCGCGTACGTCCGCGCCCGCTCCCGGGGAGAGTCATGACCGTCACACCGCTGGCCGCCCACGCCTCCGACCGACCCGCACCCGCCTTCCGGGGCCGGATCGGCCGGGACGCGCGCAGCGGCCACTACGCCGTTCCGGGCCGCTACCGCCTGCATCTGTCGACCGCCTGTCCCGACGGCCTGCGCATCGCCATCACCCATGGCCTGCTCGGCCTGGACACCATCTGTCCCGTCACCTTCCTGCCGCCCGTCCCCGACCGCCCCGAGGGCGGCCACTCGGCGCTGCGGCCGCTGTACGAGGCCAGCGCCCACCGGTACGCCGGTCCGGCCGTCGGACCGGTGCTCAGCGACGACTGGTCCGGACGGATCGTCAGCACCCACGCCCCCGACATCATGCGCGACCTCGACCGCCGGTTCGGCGGTGACCGTCTCCCGCTCTACCCGTGCGGCGCGGAGCCGGAGATCGCGGAGGTCGAGCGGATGTGCGCGGGGGGCGTCGAACAGGCGGCGCAGCGCGCCGGATCGGCCGGCGGCGAGCCGACGGAACGCGGCCTGGCGCTGACGACGCTGCTGGAGACGCTGGGCGCCCTGGACCGCGGGCTCGACGGACGCACCTATCTGATGGGCGATCACATCACTGCGGCCGACGTCGAGTTGTGGGTCACCCTCGTCCAGCTCGACACCGTGCACCGTTACCATTTGGACGCCTCCGCCGTCCAGGGCATCGCCGGCCACCCCGCCCTGTGGGCCTACGCCCGCCGCCTGGCCGCCCACCCGGCCTTCGGCACCCACCTCGACCTCGACGGCATCCACCGCCGTCACCACGCCCGCTGCCAGGGCCTGGAGGCGGCCGGAGCGGCCGTCCAGATCCTGGACTGGGCGGCACACTCGACCCCTTGACCGTTCCACCTGGTGGACCGGCGTTGACATGTGTTCGGGCCATTGACTTAACTACGGCCCAGAACGGTCATGAGTGTCGGCGACAAGCCCTGGCTGGCTGACCGGCAACCCTCGCATCGCGGTGGGGTGCCCCAGGTGACGACCGGACCGAAGACGCTTCGGTAAGCGCGAGGCCCACAGGGCCGGAACAGTGACGGTGACTCCATGTACGCAGCTCCCAGAACGGCAGCACGCCGCTCTCCGGGCTGCGTACGGCCGTACGCGAACCCCCTCGTCGCCGATCGTGCCGTCGATCTGCTCCGCGTGAACAGCGCACTGTGTACCGCACCGGGCCGCGCCCGCTGTCGGGGCTGACACCTCCCCGCAGTCCCCGCACCCCCTGACGAACACCGCCCGCGCGGTGTGCCGTTGTCCTCCTCGCCCCGGGTACCTCGCCGTCGTTCGCGCTCCCGCGCGCCGTCGCGCTGCCGGGGTGTTCCCACCCAGCCGGAGCCCACCATGAGTGAACCCCCTGGCGCCACCGTGACCCTCCCCGAGGCACGGCCCGCCGACGAACCGCCGAAAGCCCTCACCGCCCAGCGCGTACTGCCGCTCCGACGGCCGGGACGTTGGATCGCCACCGCGGTCGTCCTCGTGCTGGTCGCCCAGTTCGCGCACGGACTGGTCTCCAACCCCTTCTACCAGTGGGACCGCTTCGGCTACTGGTTCCTGCGGCCGAACATCCTCGACGGACTCCTCATCACCCTCGAAGTCACCGCCTACAGCGCCGTGCTGGGTCTGGCCGGCGGCATCCTGCTCGCCCTGGCCCGGCTGTCGAAGAGCCCGGTGCTGCGCGCGGTCAGCTGGACCTACGTGTGGGCGTTCCGCTCCATCCCGCTCATCGTGGTGCTGATCTTCCTCTACAACTTCAGCGCCCTGTACAAGACGCTGAGCATCGGTGTCCCCTTCGGCCCGGCCTTCTTCAGCTTCGACGAGTCCCGGCTCGCCACCGACATCGCCGTCGCCGTCGTCGGCCTGAGTCTCAACGAGGCCGCCTACGCGGCCGAGGTGGTCCGCGGCGGCATCCTCTCCGTCGACCAGGGCCAGCACGAGGCGGCCTCCGCCCTCGGTCTGCCGAAGGGCTACCAGTTCCGCAGGATCGTCTTCCCGCAGGCGCTGCGCTCCATCATCCCGAACTACGTCAACCAGCTCATCGGCCTGATCAAGGGCACCTCGCTGGTCTTCTACGTGTCCCTGCTCGACCTGTTCGGCACCGCGCAGTCCATGGGCTCCACGTACCCCGGCGACATCGTGCCGCTGCTGCTGGTCGTCACCGTCTGGTACCTGATCCTGACCAGCGTCGTCTCCGTCGTCCAGTTCTACGTCGAGCGGTACTACGCCCGCGGGGCCACTCGCACCCTGCCGCCGACGCCGCTGCAAAAGCTCCGCACCGGTCTCACCGACCTGCGGGCCCGTATCCGCCGGGAGGCCGCCGTATGACCGCCAAGACGCTCGACGCCCTGGCGGACGTCGAGGCCGCCACCGTCGAGGTCCACGACGTGCACAAGTGGTACGGCACCCACCGCGTGCTGAACGGCGTCGACCTGACCGTCCGCCCCGGCGAGGTCACCGTGATCCTCGGCCCCTCCGGTTCCGGCAAGTCCACCCTGCTGCGGGTCATCAACCACCTGGAGAAGCCCGAGATCGGCTACGTCAGCATCAACGGCGAGCTGATCGGGGTGAAGCGGCAGGGCGACCGGCTGAAGGAGCTCAGCGAGCGGGCCATCCTCACCCAGCGCGGCCGGATCGGGTTCGTCTTCCAGAACTTCAACCTGTTCCCGCACCTGACGGTCCTGGACAACGTGGCCGCCGCCCCGGTCGCCACCGGCCGGCTCGGCAAGCCCGAGGCCCAGGCACTCGCGCGGGAACTCCTCGGCCGGGTCGGTCTCGCCGACAAGACCGGCGCCTACCCGCGCCAGCTCTCCGGTGGCCAGCAGCAGCGCGTGGCCATCGCCCGCGCGCTCGCCCTGCGCCCCGGCGTCATCCTCTTCGACGAACCCACCTCGGCCCTCGACCCCGAACTCGTCGGCGAGGTCCTCGCCGTCATCAAGGACCTGGCGACCAGCGGCACCACCCTCGTCATCGTCACCCACGAGATCGGCTTCGCCCGCGAGATCGCCGACCGGGTCGTCTTCATCGACGGCGGCAGGATCATCGAGCAGGGCCCGCCCTCCGAGGTCCTCGACCGGCCCCGGCACGAGCGCACCAGGGACTTCCTCAGCAAGGTCCTCTGACCCGCCGCACCCCTCGACCTCCCCCCACATCGTCCTCACCACCTCCAGCGACAAGGAACAGCCATGTCTGCCCACTTCACCCGACGCAGCCTGATACGCGGCATCACCGCGGCGACCGCCGTCGCCTCCCTGGCCACCGGGCTCGCCGCCTGCGGTGGCGACAGCGACGCGGCCACCGCGGCGAGCGACACCGCCGGCACGGTCACCGTCGGCCGGCTGTCCAACGGCGCCGCCAAGGAGACCACCCTCACGGTCTCCGAGGTGGACTCCATCAGCGCCGAACTGCCCGACGCGATCAAGAAGAGCGGCAAGCTGGTGATCGGCTCCGGCACCCTGCCCTCCGGCGCTCCGCCGCTCGGCTTCGTGGGCAGCGACCAGAAGACCCTCACCGGCTCCGAGGTCGACCTGGCCCGGCTCGTCTCGGCCGTCCTCGGCCTGCAACCCGAGGTCAAGCGATTCACCTGGGAGAACCTCTTCGTCGGCATCGACAGCGGCAAGGTGAACGTCGGCTTCTCCAACATCACCGACACCGAGGAGCGCAAGCAGAAGTACGAGTTCGCCTCCTACCGCAAGGACGACCTCGCCTTCGAGACGCTGAAGTCCTCCCCGTGGACCTTCGACGGGGACTACAAGGCTCTCGCGGGCAAGACCGTCTCCGTCGGCGCGGGCACCAACCAGGAGCGGATCCTGCTGGAGTGGAAGAAGAAGCTGGAGAGCGAGGGCAAGAAGCTCACCATCAAGTACTTCCAGGACAACAACAGCCTCTACCTGGCCCTGAACAGCGGCAAGATCGATGCCTACCTGGGCCCCAGCCCCAACCTCTCCTACCACGTCACGCAGACCGCGAGCACGCCCAACGCGACCAGGATCGCGGGCCAGTACTCCGGCGCCGGCGCGAGCCTCCAGGGGCTGATCGCGGCCACCGCGAAGAAGGGCAGCGGCCTCGCGAAGCCGCTCGCCGACGCGATCAACTACCTGATCAAGAACGGCCAGTACGCCAAGTGGCTGGCCGCCTGGAACCTCTCCAACGACGCTCTGCCCACGTCCCAGATCAACCCGCCCGGACTGCCGCTCGACAACTCCTGACCATCGTGCGCGGGGGACTCCGCCGCCGCCCCACGGCGGAGTCCCCGCGCCGGACACCCGACCCCCGCGGGCCGGCGATCCCGTACGGACCTCCAGGAAGGCATCCTCGTGTCCTCAACTCCCCCTGCTCACCTCCACCTTGCCGTCGCCCTCGACGGCACCGGCTGGCACCCCGCCTCCTGGCGCGAGCAAGTCGCCCGTCCCCGTGACCTGTTCACCGCCGCTTACTGGGCGGACCTCGTCGCCGAGGCCGAGCGCGGGCTGCTCGACTTCGTCACCTTCGAGGACGGACTCGGCCTGCAGTCCTCGCGGTACGGCGAGCCGGACGGCCGTACCGACGAGGTACGGGGCCGCCTCGACGCCGTACTGATCGCCTCCCGTATCGCGCCCCTCACTCGGCACATCGGCCTGGTGCCGACCGTGATCGCCACCCACACCGAGCCGTTCCACATCTCCAAGGCGATCGCCACCCTCGACTACGTCAGCACCGGCCGCGCCGGGCTGCGGGTGCAGATCACCGCCCGCCCGCATGAGGCCGACCACTTCGGCCGCCGTACCTTCCCGCCCATCGACCTGGAGGAACTCCAGAGCCCGGCCGGACAGGAACGGCTCACCGAACTCTTCGACGAGGCCGCCGACTACGTGGAGGTCGTGCGCCGGCTCTGGGACAGCTGGGAGGACGACGCCGAGATCCGGGACGTGGCCACCGGCCGCTTCATCGACCGGGACAAGCTGCACTATATCGACTTCGAGGGCCGGTTCTTCAGCGTCAAGGGCCCCTCCATCACCCCGCGACCGCCGCAGGGGCAGCCCCTCGTCACCTCCCTCGCTCACCAGACCGTCCCCTACCGCCTGGTGGCCCGCCAGGCCGACGTCGGCTACGTCACCCCGCACGACGCCGACCAGGCCCGCGCGATCGTCGCCGAGATCCGTGCCGAGCAGGAGGCGGCCGGGCGTGCCGGTGAACGGCTCCATGTCTTCGGCGACCTGGTGGTCTTCCTCGACGAGGACCGGGCGGCGGCGGAGGACCGCCGCGCCCGCCTGGACGCCCTCGCGGCAGAGCCGTACACCAGCGACGCACGCGTCTTCGCCGGTACACCCGCCCAACTCGCCGATCTGCTCCAGGAGTTCGCGGGGGCGGGGCTGACCGGATTCCGGCTGCGGCCCGCCGTGGCCGGGCACGACCTGCCCGCCATCACCCGGGGCCTGGTCCCCGAACTCCAGCGCCGGGGCGCCTTCCGTACCGCCTACGAGGCCGACACCCTGCGCGGCCTGCTGGGCCTGACCCGCCCCGCCAACCGCTACGCAGCCGCCGCAACCGCCTGAGCCGGAAGGACCGCACCGACATGAGCAAGCCGCTGAAGCAGATCCATCTGGCCGCGCACTTCCCGGGCGTCAACAACACCACCGTGTGGAGCGCCCCGGAGGCCGGCAGCCATATCGAGTTCAGCTCCTTCGTCCACTTCGCGCAGACCGCCGAACGCGCCAAGTTCGACTTCCTCTTCCTCGCCGAGGGCCTCAGGCTCCGCGAACAGGGCGGGAGGATCTACGACTTGGATGTAGTCGGCCGCCCCGACACCTTCACGATCCTGGCCGCGCTCGCCGCCGTCACCGAACATCTCGGCCTCACCGGCACCATCAACTCCACCTTCAACGAGCCCTACGAGGTCGCCCGCCAGTTCGCCAGCCTCGACCACCTCTCCGGGGGGCGTTCCGCCTGGAACGTGGTCACCTCCTGGGACGCCTTCACCGGCGAGAACTTCCGCCGCGGCGGTTTCCTGCCGCAGGAGGAGCGCTACTCGCGTGCCAAGGAGTTCCTGGCCACCGCCAACGAGCTGTTCGACTCCTGGCACGGCGACGAGATCCTCGCCGACCAGGCCACCGGCACCTTCCTGCGCGACGCGAAGGCCGGCTCCTTCGTCCACACCGGTCAGCACTTCGACATCCACGGCCAGTTCAACGTCCCCCGCTCACCACAGGGACGTCCCGTCATCTTCCAGGCCGGCGACTCCGACGAGGGCCGCGAGTTCGCGGCCGCCGGCGCCGACGCCATCTTCAGCCGGTACGCCTCCCTCAAGGAGGGCCAGGCCTTCTACACGGACGTCAAGAACCGCCTCGCCAAGTACGGCCGCTCCCACCGCGATCTGCTGATCCTGCCCGCCGCCACCTTCGTGCTCGGCGACACCGACGCCGAGGCGGAGGACCTGGCCAAGGAGGTGCGCCGGCAGCAGGTCAGCGGCGCCACCGCCCTCAAGCACCTGGAATTCGTCTGGAACCGGGACCTGTCGGCGTACGACCCGGAAGGGCCACTGCCCGACATCGACCCGGACGTCAGCGACGACCACATCTCCAAGGGCCGCGCGCAGGTGCGCATGTACCGGGACCCGCTGGCCACCGCGCGCGAGTGGCGGGAGCTGGCCGCCGCGAACGGCTGGTCCATCCGCGACCTGGTCATCAACACCGGCAACCGGCAGACCTTCGTCGGCTCCCCGGAGACCGTCGCCCGCACCATCAACGACTACGTCCAGGCCGACGCCAGCGACGGCTTCATCCTCGTCCCGCACATCACCCCCGGCGGCCTTGACCCCTTCGCCGACAAGGTCGTGCCACTGCTCCAGGAGCAGGGCGTGTTCCGCACCGACTACGAGGGCACCACCCTGCGCGACCACCTCGGCCTCGCGCACCCGGACGACGTCCGGGACGGACGGGCGGCGTCGTGAAGCCGATCGATCCGCCGGAAGGGCCGGCACATCGGCCGCCCTGTCCTCGACGGCACCCGAGCACCCGCGACGGCCTCCTCTGATCCCTGCCGACGACCGCAGACGACCGCAGACGACCGCAGACGAACGCCGACGAACACCCTTGATCGGAGCCTCTCGTGTCCCTCACCTTCCACTGGTTCCTGCCGACCAACGGCGACAGCCGCCACGTCGTCGGCGGCGGCCACGGCACCCCCGCCACCGCGTCGGGGCGCGACCGGCCGCCCACGGTCGCCTACCTCAGCCAGATCGCCCGCGCCGCCGAGGACCTGGGCTTCGTCGGCGCGCTCACACCGACGGGAGCCTGGTGCGAGGACGCGTGGCTGACCACCGCGATGGTCAGTCAGAACACCGAGCGCCTGAAGTTCCTGGTCGCCTTCCGGCCCGGCTTCGTCTCACCGACGCTCGCCGCGCAGATGGCCGCCACCTTCCAGCGGCAGACCGGCGGACGGCTCCTGCTCAACGTCGTCACCGGCGGCGAGAGCCACGAGCAGCGGGCCTACGGAGACTTCCTCGACAAGGACGCCCGCTACCGCCGTACCGGCGAATTCCTGGAGATCGTACGAGGGTTGTGGGAGGGCAGGACCGTCGATCTGCGCGGCGAACACCTCCAGGTCGAGGACGCGCGGCTCGCGCGGGTGCCCGACCCGGTCCCCGAGGTGTACTTCGGGGGCTCCTCGCCGATCGCGGGAGAGGTCGCCGCCAAGCATGTCGACGTCTATCTGACGTGGGGCGAGCCGCCGGCCGCGGTCGCCGAGAAGATCGCGTGGGTGCGGGCGCTGGCCGAGAAGGAGGGCCGTCGCGTCCGTTTCGGCATCCGCCTGCACGTCATCACCCGTGACACCTCCGAGCAGGCCTGGGCCGAGGCGAACCGGCTGCTGGACGGCTTCGACCCGGAGGCGGTCAGGGCCATCCAGGCGGGCCTGGCCCGCAGCGAGTCCGAGGGCCAGCAGCGCATGCTCGCCCTGCACGGCGGCGGCAGCCGTGACCGTCTGGAGATCCACCCCAATCTGTGGGCCGGTATCGGCCTCGTGCGCGGCGGCGCCGGCACCGCCCTGGTCGGCAGCCACGACGAGGTCGCCGAGCGGATCGAGGAGTACCACGCCCTCGGCATCGACGAGTTCGTGCTCTCCGGCTATCCGCACCTGGAGGAGGCGTACTGGTTCGGCGAGGGCGTCCTGCCGCGGCTTCAGGCGCGTGGCCTGTGGCGGCACCCGTACGCACAGCAGGCCGCCTCCTCCACCCAGGTGCCCTTCGCCGGCGCGGGGAGCCCGCGATGAGCTGGTGATCGGCGGGCTCGAACTCGCCATCGGGGGACGCGAATCAGCCGGAGCGGCCCCGCTATCCCTAGTTTTCCTATCGAATTACTAGGGAAGTGTTGACGGTGGTCGAAGAGGAGAGTGAGGATGATGAAGCCGACGCCTCACTGCGCGCCGCCGCACTCCGGCGCCGCCTCGCCGGACACCGCGTCGGCCTGGGTCCCCCTGAAGGAAGACGCCATGACAACAGCACTGAGGTGCGCCGACAGCCGCGGTCGCGTGAAGCGGGCCCGGGCATGACGGTGACGGCCGACGGGATCACCGACGCGGGAGCCGGGCAGACCGACTGGCTGCACGTGGCCCGTGACACGGCGGACGACCTGTCGACGGACGTGGTCGAGCGCGAACAGGCCGGCAAGGCACCGTTCGACGAGGTCGCGCGGCTGCGCGAGTCGGGGCTGCTGACGTTGCTGGCCCCGGTCGAGCTGGGGGGCGGGGGTGCGGACTGGCGCACCGCCTACGCGGTCGTCCGGACCGTCGCCGCCGCCGACGGGGCCATCGGCCATCTGCTCGGCCACCACTACGTCCTGTCCCACAGCGCCCGCTTCTTCGGCGGCCCCGCGTGTGCGGCCCGGATCGAGCGGGAGTCGACGCGGGGGCAGTGGTACTGGGGAGGCGGTATCGCCTCGCACGAGCCGCCGCTCATCCTGACGCCGACGGCGGACGGCTATCTGCTGAACGGCTATCAGAGGTCCGCCACCGGCGTCGGCATCGCCGACCGGCTGGTGGTCCGAGCCGCCCGGTACGGCACCGGTGAGCCGCTGGCCGTCCTCGTCGACCCCACCCACCCGGGTGTCGTGAGCGCCGGCAGCGGGGACACCTTCGGCCAGCGGCTGGCGACCGGCGGCGGCGTGGAGTTCGACTTCGTGCCGGTCGCGGCGGACGATGTGCTCGGCTCCCTCTCGCCGGACGAGGGCGTGCTGTCGCCCTTCGCCTCTCTGTCCGCGCCGACCGCCCGTCTGGTCTCCGTCCAGTTCTGTCTCGGCGTGGCCGAGGGCCTGCTGGCAGAGGTGCGCGAGTACGGAAGGGGCATGCGGTCCGCCTGGCAGCCCTTCTCGCCCCAGCCCTGGCCGGACAGCCCGCCGCAGGATCCGTACGCGCTGACCGCGTACGGCGAGCTCGCCGTCGTCGCGCGGGCCGCGTCCGCCCTCGCCGAGCAGGCGGTCGACGCCCTGGCGCGCGGGCTCGTACAGGGCGAGGACATCGACGACGAGGAGTGCGCGGAGATCACGGTCCTGGCGAGCGTGGCGGAGTCCGCCGCCGTCCGGGCGGCGCAGGAGATCACCACCCGTGCCCTGGACGTCATCGGCTCCGACGCCGCCTCCTCCCGGCACGGCTTCGACCGCTTCTGGCGCAACGCCCGGACGCACACCCTGCGCGAGCCCGTGGCCGTCCGGCTGCGCGAGGTCGGGGACTACTTCCTCAACGGCGCGCACCCGCCGTTCACCCTCCCCGCCTGACGGCTTGAGCGGTGACGGGGGGACACGGCGGTGATGGATAATCGGGGCATGCGGATCTCGGCGCGGGCGGACTATGCGGTGCGGGCGGCCCTGGAGCTGGCCGCGGCGGGGGACGACGCCTCGCTCAAGGCCGAGGCGATCGCGTCCGCGCAGGGCATCCCGCACAAGTTCCTGGAGGGCATCCTCGGCGATCTGCGCCGGGGCGGTCTCGTGGTCAGCCAGCGGGGCGGCAAGGGCGGCTACCGGCTCGCCCGCCCGGCGGACTCGATCGCCATCGCGGACGTCATCCGCGTGGCGGACGGCCCCCTGGTGTCGGTGCGCGGGGTGCGCCCGCCCGAGCTCTCCTACGGGGGCCCCGCGGAGTCTCTGCTGCCGCTGTGGATCGCGGTACGGGCCAACGTCCGCAAGATCCTCGGCGAGGTCACCCTGGCGCACGTGGCCGCGGCCAAGTTGCCCGACGAGGTCCTGAGCCTCGCGGAGGACCCCGAGGCCTGGACGAATCCCTGACCGTCCGGCCCGGGCATGTCATCAGCGGACGGGGGGATCCATCGTCTTCTCGGCACGGCCGGAAGGCTCCCAGGAGGGTGATGGCGTCGCCTCGGCGCCTCCTGGGAGCCCATCGGGTCCGGTGTTCGGTTACTGCGCTCCGAGGCCCGCGTCGTCGACCGCGGTCTTGCCCTCGGCCTTGAGGACCTTGTTGAGGAGCGTCAGGTCGTAGATGCCCTTCAGGTCGGGCTTCTTCAGCAGACCGGCCGTGACCGCGTGCTCCGCCTCGGTGTTGAGGGTGGAGGCCAGCGGGTCGTCGAGGAAGGTGACGGACTTCCAGGCCGGGTCGAGGACCTTGGCGGGCAGTTCCTTGCCGGACAGCTCCTTCAGCGCCGCGTTGGCGGACGCCTTCGCTCGGTCCGGGTTGGCGTTGATCCACTCATTGGTCTTCACCGAACCGCGCAGGACGGCCTCGACGACGTCCGGGTGCTCCTTGAGGAACTTCTGCGACACGATGATGTTCGTGATCACGAACTTCTTGTCGGGCCACAGCGTCGACTCGTCGAGCAGTACCTTTCCGCCCTCGGCCACCAGCTTGGACGCGGTCGGCTCCGGCACCCAGGCGCCGTCGATGGAGCCGGACTTGTAGGCGTCCGGGGTGATCTTGTTGTCGGTGCGGACGACGGAGACATCGCCCTTGCCGCTCTCGGCGTCGACCTTCCAGCCCTGCTCCGCGATCCAGTTGAGGAACGCCACGTCCTGGGTGTTGCCGAGCTGAGGAGTGGCGATCTTCTTGCCCTTGACGTCCTTCAGGGACTTGATCTTGTCCGGGTTCACGACGAGCTTCACACCGCCGGACGCCGAACCGCCCACGATGCGCAGGTTCTTGCCGTCGGACTTGGTGTAGCCGTTGATGGAGGGGGAGGGGCCGATCCAGCCGATGTCGATGGACCCGGCGTTCAGCGCCTCGATCTCGGAGGGGCCGGCGTTGAAGGTCGAGGCCTTGATCGTGGTGCCGCCGAGCTCCTTCTGGAACAGGCCCTCCTGGACGCCCACCAGGGCGGTGGCGTGGGTGAGGTTGGGGAAGTAGCCGATCTTCACCTCGTCGGCCGAGAGCTTCTTGGCGCCCGCCGCGGCCGCCGGGGTCTGCTTGCCGTCATCGGTGGAACTGGAGCCGTAGCCGCAGGCGGTGAGCAGCAGGGGGAGTGCCGCTATGGCGGCGAGGGTGCGCAGGGTGGTGAGCGGTCTTGCGGCAGACACGGGGTCGTCCTCTCAGGGCAGGAGAATGATCAAGGAGGTGTGGGGAGTGGCGTGCTGAGGTCTCGGGCCGGTCGACAGATGGCCGTGGACGTACGGCCGAAGTCGATGTGGCGACGCGAGGTCAGCACGGGCAGCACCCGGTCCGCGCAGCTCAGCGCTCCCATGGCCACCCCCTGATCCCTAGTTTTCCTACCTGGCTGGTGGGGATCGTGGCAGAACGCGGCGCCCATCCCAAGAGGGCGTTCATATGGTGGACGCGACTATCTCAAATGTCGGGATGGGTGGTGATCGGCCCAGCGTGCCGGCGGTTTTCGGCGGGACGGCAGAATGCCCGCATGACCCTTCTCCGTTGTGCAGTGCTGGACGACTATCAGGGCGCCGCCCTGACCCTGGCGGACTGGAGCCCCCTGGCCGGCCAGGTCGAGGTGCGGACACTCCGCGAGAACATCACCGACGAAGACAAGCTCACCGCCGAACTCGCCGACTGCGAGATCGTGGTGGCCATGCGGGAGCGCACGCCCTTCGGCGCGGACCTCCTGCGCCGGCTGCCCCGGCTGCGTCTGCTGGTGACCACCGGCATGCGCAACGCCTCCATCGACCTCGCCGCCGCGTCGGCCCAGGGCGTGACCGTCTGCGGCACGGCGAGCAGTCCCACCCCGCCGGTCGAACTGACCTGGGCGCTCCTCCTCGGCCTCGCCCGGCACCTCCCCGCCGAGAACCGGGCCCTGCGCGAGGGCGGCCCGTGGCAGTCGACCGTCGGCCAGGACCTGCACGGCCGGACCCTGGGCCTGCTCGGGCTCGGCAAGATCGGCACCCGGGTCGCCCGCGTCGCCACCGCCTTCGGCATGGAGGTCCTCGCCTGGAGCCAGAACCTCACCGCCGAGCGGGCGGCCGAAGCCGGAGCCCGACTCGCGGACGGCAAGGCGGACTTGCTGCGCCGCAGCGACTTCGTGTCCGTCCACCTCGTCCTGTCCGACCGCACCCGCGGGCTGCTCGGCGAGCCGGAACTGCGGGCGATGCGCCCGCACGCCTACCTGGTCAACACCTCCCGCGCCGCCGTCGTCGACCGGTCGGCGCTGCTGCGCGCGCTGAACGAGGGCTGGATCGCGGGGGCCGGCCTCGACGTCTTCGAGACCGAGCCCCTGCCCGCCGACGACCCGCTGCGCACCCTGCCGAACGTGCTCGCCACCCCCCACCTCGGCTATGTCACCGAGCGCAACTACCGCACCTTCTACACGGAAGCGGTGGAGGACATCACCGCGTTCCTCGGGGGTGCTCCCGTACGACGACTGGCGTAGGGAGTTCGCCCCGTGCGTCCCCCTTGTGTCCTTACAGGCTCAGCGCGTCCTCCGCGTTGTTCACCCACGCGGTCACGGAGTTCTTGTCCGGCGAGACGTACAGGCCGGGCGTCGACGCCTTGAGCGGTTTCTGCTCCAGGTCGGACTCCGTGTCCATGGTCATCGCGATGGAGCCGACCGTCTTCCCCTTGCCGTCGTGGGCGCCGCCCATCAGGCCGGCGTAGGCCGACGCGCCCGGCTCCAGCCGCAGCGCGTCCTCGATACCGGGGGCGGGGCCGCGCTGCGTGGCCTGTCCGTCCAGGTCGCCGAAGGTGACGATCGGGTGGCCCAGCACCCGGCACGCCTTGCCGCTCTTGTTGGTGATCTTCAGCAGGTAGCTGCTGGTGGTGGGCTCCGCCAGGTTCGCCGTGAACGTCACGTCGTACGTGCTGCACGGGAAGACGTCGTAGTCGTCCGGGGTGCCGCCACCGCTGCCGCCGGAGGGCTTCGCCGGCTTGGACGACTTCGACGACTTCGACGGCTCGGACGACTTCGCCGGCTTGGGCGGTGCGGCCGGCTTGGCCGGTGCCGAGGACGTGGTCGTGGACGGACTCGCGGTGGGCGTGGTCGTGCCCGATCCGCCCGCGGCGTCGTCCCCGGTCGGCCCGCAGGCGGTCAGGGCCGCCGCCAGCGCGGACGCGGCGGCGAGGACGACGGCGGTTCTGCGTACGGTGCTCATGTGTGTGATCCCCCGATGGAAATGGCGTGGGTCGTTCGGTCCGAACACCAGATTCCCTCGGGAGTTTCACAGCTTGGTGACAGGATCTCGCTGACTCGATCACCGTTCCGGCAAGGGCTTTCGGCCTGTCACCAGGGGTTTGCTCAGTCAGATTGACCGAAACCCCGCCCGCCGGTGCTACGGCTTGCGTCCCACCCCGCAGTACGCGTCGACGGCTACCGCGGGACCGGCCGGGTCGTCGGGCCGCCACTCGGTCACCTGCACGATGCCCGGGTCCAGCAGGTCGAGCCCGTCGAAGAACCCGGCGATCTCCCCGATGCTGCGCACGTAGTACGGCACCGCGCCACTGGCGTTGTAGGCCTCCGACGCGGCGATCATGCCCTCGCTGGTCGCGGTGCTGTCGCTGATCACCAGGTGGCTGCCCGACGGCAGGCCCGCCAGCAGCCGCCGCACCAGGTCCCGGGCCTGCGAGTGGTCGGCGACATGGCCGAGGGTGTTGAGGATCATCAGGGCGACCGGGCGGGAGAGGTCCAGGGTCCCGGCTGCGGCCTTGAGGATGCCCTCGGGGTCGTAGAGGTCGGCGTCCAGATACGCGGTCCGGCCCTCGCGGGTGCTGGTGAGCAGGGCGTTGGCGTGGGCCAGGACGACCGGGTCGTTGTCGACGTACACGATCCGGGCGTCCGGTGCCGTGCGCTGGGCCACCTGGTGGGTGTTGTCGGCGGTCGGCAGCCCGGTGCCGATGTCCAGGAACTGGCGGATGCCCGCCTCGCCGGCCAGATGGCGCACCGCTCGCCCTAAGAAGTGCCGGCTGGTGACGGCCACGTCCACGAGGCCGGGGAAGATCTCCTTGATGTGGTCCCCGATCTCGCGGTCCACCTCGTAGTTGTCCTTGCCGCCGACGAAGTAGTTCCAGAATCGGGCGGAGTGGGGCTTGGAGGTGTCGATCCGGGCGCGGGCCGCCGCGGCGTTGGAGTCCGGCATGGTTGGCTCCCATGAAGTGCTGTTGATCATTGGAGCGACCACCCTAGGACAACTTCCGCCGAGGGAAGGGAAGTTGACGCTTCATCCAAGAGTGGACCTCGGGTTTTGGCCAAAGCCTGTGCGGGGTGTCGTCAGCGGCTCGCGGGGACCGCGCTGCGGCCGACCGACGCGGCCAGCTTGCGCAGCCGGCGAAAGTCCAGCCGCGGGGACGCCTCCGGCACGCCGGGCCGGTCGCGGGGGACCCGGACGCGCAGCGCTCCGGCCGCGATGTGGCAGCGGACGGGAGCGGGCAGCCGTACGGCCTCTCCGTCGATGCCGACCTCCAGCTCCGCGCGGTCGCTGTGCACGACCACCTCGCGGGCGGTCAGCAGCGCGAGCCGCTCCGGCTCCGGATGCAGCAGCAGACCGGCGGCCTCGGCGGCGCTGTCGACCCGCAGGCCGAGCACCCCGAGCAGGCCGGAGTCGAGCCGCTCGCGGCGGCCGAGGCCCAGCGGGTCGTCCGTACGGTAGGCGTTGTTGCTCACCAGCACCGCGTGCGGATCGGCGAGCACCCTTCCCGAGGCGTGCGCGGTCAGGTGCGGCCCGCTGCGGCGGGTGAGCAGATCGGGGAGCAGCTCCAGAGCCGTGCCGATCTTGTCGCCGCGGTAGGCGGGGCTGCGGATGACCTCCGCGTACGCGCCGAACGACGCGTTGTTGACGAACGGGTGGCCGCCCGCGAAGCCCAGGTCCACGTGGAGTTCCACACCGTCGGTGAGCGCGTCGAGGCACGCGGCCGGGTCGTCGCGGTCCAGGCCGAGGTCCATCGCGAAGTGGTTGCGGGTGCCGGCGCTGATGACGAGGAAGGGGATGCCGTACTCGGCGGCCACCGAGGCGACCAGGGCCTGGGTGCCGTCGCCGCCGGCCACGCCCAGCAGATCGGCGCCCTCGCGCACGGCGGTGTGGGCGAGGGCGACGACGTCCTGCGGGCGGTCCGGGTCGAGCAGGTGCACGCGCGCGCCGAGCGCCTCGGCCCTGCCCACGAGCCCGAACCGGTCGACCTTCCCGTCACCGGAGCGCGGATTCATGATCAGGAAGGGCCGGGCGGGCGGCGGCGTCCGGTGTTCCTTCGGTCCGCGCAGGCGGCGGCCGGCGCTGTGCAGGGCGTACCGTCCGGTCCAGACGGCCAGGGCCCACAGCAGCACGGACGCGACGAGGGACCAGAGGAAGACGGTCACGAAGAGGTAGACGACGGCGGCGGGCGTGGCCAGGGCCACCGCGGCCGCCGCGACCCGGGCGGGGCCGCGGTGCGACAGGGCCCACCACGCGGCGCCCGCCGTCACCGCCACGCCGCCCAGCCCGGCGACGACGAGCAGGACGCCCGCCGTCCCGCCGTAGCCGAGCGGCAGCAGCACCGCCAGGGCGGCGGCGCCCAGCGAGACGCGGGCCGCCCACTGCTGACGCAGATGGGCCCGACCGCTCAGGTCCACGTTCACGGGTCCTCCTTCAGTTGTCGGCGACATGCTAAGAGAGCGCGGGCCGCGCCGTCCGGTTCGGGATCTTGCCGTCCACCCACTGCTGGACATAGAGTCCAGTCATCAGACGAAGAGTCCAGTCGAGGGGCGTATGGCGGACGACAAGGCCCTGGAGGCCGAGCGGGACGCGATTCTCGGGGCGCTGCGACCCGTCGTCGACGGCGTCGCGGCGACCTTCGGGCCGCTGTGCGAGGCGGTGCTGCACGACTACCGCCGGCCCGAGGCGTCCGTCGTCGCCGTCGCCGGACAGGTCACCGGACGGGCGGTCGGCGGCGCGATGAGCGAGATCGGCATGCGCCTCCTCGCCCGCGGCGACCAGGCCGCCGACGAGCTGAACTACGTCACCCGCACCGACGGCGGCAAGCTGATCAAGGCGTCGACCATGGTGCTGCGCGACTCCACCGGCGCGGTGTTCGGCGCCCTGTGCGTCAATGTCGACGTCACCGCGGTCGACCAGGTCCACGCGCTGCTCGGCGCGCTGGCCGGCACCGCCGCACGGGCCGCCGAGACCCCCGTGACGACCTTCGGCGACGACATCGACTCCGTCGTCGACGCCCTCGTCGGCCGGCATCTCGACCGGCACGACCGGACCTGGGCCGCGCTCGACCGGGAGCGCCGCGTCGCGCTGTTCCGCGGCCTGGACGAGCACGGCGTGTTCGCCGTACGGCGGTCCGTCGAGCAGGTCGCGGCCCGCCTCGGCATCTCCCGCGCCACCGCCTACACCTACCTCGCGCAGGCCAGGGCCACCGACCCCGAAGGAGCACCGTCGTGACGACCGCACCCCCGCCGATCACCCTGGGCGACGTCCGGGACGCCGCCGAGCGGCTCCAGGGCGTCGCCCACCGCACCCCCGTCCTGCGGTCCCGCACCCTCGACGCCCGCGTCGGCGCCGAAGTCCTCCTGAAGTGCGAGAACTTCCAGCGCGTGGGCGCCTTCAAGTTCCGCGGCGCCTACAACGCGGCCTCCCGGCTCACGCCCGACCAGCTCGCCCGGGGCATCGCCGCCTACTCCTCCGGCAACCACGCCCAGGCCGTCGCCCTGGCCGCCCGGGAACTCGGCACCACCGCCGTGATCGTCATGCCCGAGGACGCCCCGCGCTCCAAGCGGGAGGCGACCGCCGGATACGGCGCCGAGATCGTCACCTACGACCGCTACAGCGGCGACCGCGTGGCCATCGGCAAGGCCCTCGCGGCCGAACGGGGCCTGGCCCTGATCCCGCCCTACGAACACCCCCACGTCATGGCCGGGCAGGGCACGGCCGCCCTCGAACTCCTCCAGGACGCGGGCGAGCTGGACGCCCTGGTCGTGCCCGTCGGCGGCGGCGGGCTGATCGCCGGCAGCGCCACCGCGGCCAAGGGACTGCGGCCCGGCATCCGGGTCGTCGGCGTCGAGCCGGAGGCCGGCGACGACACCAGGCGGTCCCTGGAGGCCGGGCGGCGGATCTCCGTCCCCGTGCCGCGCACCATCGCCGACGGCCAGGCGCTGGACACGCCCGGCGAGCTGACCTTCGAGGTCAACCGGCGGCTCGTCGACGAGGTCGTCCTGGTGAGCGACGACGAGATCCGGGACGCGATGCGCTTCGCCTTCGAGCGCCTGAAGATCGTGCTGGAGCCGAGCGGCGCCACCCCGCTCGCCGCCCTGCTCTTCGGGCGCCTCGGCCCGCTTCCGCGCCGGGTCGGTCTGATCCTGTCCGGCGGGAACGTCGACGCCGAGCGCTTCGCGCGCCTGTGCGGGGCGTGAGCCCTTCGCCCGAATGGCGGCTCCGAGTGGCCGGGCGGACGATGAGGAGGTAAAGGCGGACCGTGCGGCACAGCCGGGAAGGAGGAGCGTCATGCTGGAGGTAAAGACGCTCGACAAGCCGGACGAGCGACGTGATTTCCCCCGGGGCCACCTGGAAGTGGTCCACCTGACGGGCTGCGACTTCGCCGTGGCGACCTTCGAACCGGGCTGGAAGTGGTCCGAGTCCCTCGCCTCGATCGCGGGCACGTCCAGCTGTCAGATGAACCACAACGGCTACATCGTCCAGGGCCGGATGCACATCCGCATGGACGACGGCGGCGAGCAGGAAGTGGGCCCCGGCGATGTGTTCGTGTGCTCGCCCGGACACGACGCGTGGGTCGTGGGCGACGAACAGTGCATCGCGTACGACTTCGAGGGGCAGACGGCCAAGGAGTACGGGAGGGCGACGGACTGACCGACGGCCGCTTCCGGCGCAGCCGTAGGCGCCGGAGCCCCGGTCACGGTCACACGGGGAGCAATCTCCCGACGAGAACGCCGAGTTGGCGCGCGTTGCGGCACTCGTGCATCGCGACCAGCTCGGCGTAGTCGGGTGCCGCCGAGTCGCCCGTGCCCCACAGCGCCCGAGGCTCCGGGTTCAGCCAGTGGACGCGCCGCGCCCGCCGGGCGATCTCCCGTACGGCGGCCAGGTTCGGGTCGCTCATGTTCGTCCGGGCGTCGCCGAGCACGAACACCGTGGTCCGCGGGCCCAGCGTCGTGGCGTACCGCTCCGCGAACTCGCCCAGGGAGACGCCGTAGTCACTGCTGCCGTGATAGCCGGTGATGGCCGCCTCCGCCCGGATACGGGCGCCCAGACCCGCCGGGTCGGCCACGCCGTGGTCGAGGAGACGGGTCACCTCGTCGATCCGGTTGACGAACGCGAACACCCGCACCTTGCTGAACTGGTCGTGCAGCGCCTGCACCAGCAGCATCGTGAAGTCGGAGAACCCGGACACCGAGCCCGACACATCGCACAGCAGCACCAGTTCGGGCCGGCCGGGCCGGCGCCGGCGCAGCACCGGGCGCATCGGCACCCCGCCCGTGGAGAGGGAGCCGCGCAGGGTGCGGCGCAGATCGACGCTGCCGCGCGCGGCCCGGCGGCGGCGCGCGGCCAGCCGCGTGGCCAGCTTGCGGGCCAACGGCTGGACGGTGCGCCGCAGTTCGGCCAGCCGGTCCTGCCCGGCGTACAGGAAGTCGACCCGGTCGGCGGTCGGCGCCACCGCCCGCCGCGCGATCTCGTCCCGGTCGCGCCGCTCGGCCACCCGCCGGCGCGCCTCGATCGCGACCAGCGCCCGGAAGGCGTCGATGCGCCGCCGTATCTCGTCCTCCAGCAGCCGGTCCGCGAACCCGGTACCTCCTCCGGCGCGCGCACGGACGTCGTCGCGCACCCGTGCCAGCAGCGTCTGCGGCCGCAGTCGTTCGAGGGTCTGGTACGACGACCAGCCGTCCCCGCCCGGTGAACTCCCGTAGCCTCCCATGGCGTCGACGGCCTCGATCGCCAACTGCCCCATCAGCGCACGGTCGTTGGCCGCGAGGGCTTCCGCGAGGCGGTCGCGCAGGTCGTCCCGGTCGCTGGAACCGCCCTGGGGCGCGCCGACGGCACGCGGGAAATACAGGTCGAAGACCGCGTCGAACACCTGCCGTTGACCGGCCGTGTGCAGCAGGGTCGCGGCCAGCCCCTCGCGCAGCAGCGCGCGGTCCGCGAACCCCAGGGCCTCGACCGCCTGGGCCGCGTCCACGGTCTCGCCGGTGCCGACGCGCACGCCGTGGGCGCGCAGGGCGGCGACCAGTCCGGTGAGCCGCGCGGTGGTGTCCGCCGCGCCGGCCGCATCCGTCACAGCGCGTCCAGGTCGAGCTTGGCGGCCGCCTTGAGGACGTCGTCCTGGTGCTTGAGGATCACGCCCAGGGTGTCGCGCACCACGGCCTCGTCGAGCGTGTCGGCGCCGAGCGCGAGCAGGGTGCGCGCCCAGTCGAGGGTCTCGGCGACCGACGGCAGCTTGCGGAGGTCCATCGCGCGCAGCGCGCCCACCACCCGCACCACGGACGCGGCCAGCGCCGCGTCGATGCCGGGCACCTTCAGCCGGACGATCCGGCGCTCCAGCTCCTCGTCCGGGAAGTCGATGTGGAGGAAGAGACAGCGGCGGCGCAGCGCCTCCGACAGCTCGCGGCCGGCGTTGGAGGTGAGGACGACGAAGGGGCGGCGGGTCGCGGCGATGGTGCCCAGCTCCGGAACGGTGACCTGGAAGTCGCTGAGGATCTCCAGGAGCAGCCCCTCCATCTCGACGTCCGCCTTGTCGGTCTCGTCGATGAGCAGGACCTTGGGGTCTTCGCCCCGGATGGCGGTCAGCAGGGGGCGCGGCAGCAGGAACTCCTCGCTGAAGATGTCCGTGCGCGTCTCGTCCCAGCTCTCGTCGCGGCCCGCGCTGATGCGCAGCAGCTGCTTGGCGTGGTTCCACTCGTACAGCGCGCGGGACTCGTCGACGCCCTCGTAGCACTGGAGCCGTACCAGCCGGGCGTCCGCCACCTGGGCCACGGCCTTGGCCAGTTCGGTCTTGCCGACCCCGGCGGGGCCCTCGACCAGGAGCGGCTTGCCGAGCCGGTCGGCGAGGAAGACGGTCGTCGCGACCGCCGGGGAGGCGAGATAGCCGGTCTCGGCGAGGCGGGCGGAGACGTCGTCGACGGATGTGAACAACGGGGCCTCCCGGTGGTGAGGACACGACGGCGGCCGGCCGCCGCACGACGGCCGGACACCTATCTAAGCGCTTGTTCACCGAGTCTGTCACGCGGTATCGGACCATGGCCGGCGTCTCGGCGCCCCCGCCGTCAGCGGAACGCCGCCGCGTTGCGCCGGGCCCACTCCGCGAAGTCGCGCGGGGCCCGGCCGAGGACGCGCTCCACATCGGGGCTGACGCGCCGCTCGGCGGGCGTCGGCTCACCCAGCACGGCCAGCGTGGTCTCGACGACCGGTTCCGGCATGAACGCCAGCATCTGCGCCCGTGCCTCCTCCCGGGTCTGCTCCACGAACCGGACCGGCTCCCCGAGTGCCTCCGCGATCGCGGCCGCCCGCTGCCGGGGCGTACGGCCGACCGGCCCGGTCAGCTCGTAGACCGCCCCCGTGTGTCCCTCCTCCCGCAGGGCGACGGCCGCGACCTCGGCGATGTCGGCCGGGTCGACGCCGGGCAGCGCCACGTCGGCGAAGGGCGCGGCGACCGTGCGACCGCCGCGCACCTGCTCCGCCCAGGCGAAGGCGTTCGAGTGGAAGCCGCCCGGCCGCAGGATCGTCCAGTCCAGGCCCGACTCCCGCACCGCGTCCTCGACGGCCCGCATCAGGCCCCCGTGCGACGGCGACTCCGGACGGGTCACCACCCCCAGCGAGGACAGCAGCACCACCCGGCCGACCCCGCCCGCCTTCGCCACGTCGAGCACATCGCGCGGCCCCGGCAGCGCGCCCGCCCCTCCGTCGTGCAGGAACAGCGCGTCGGCGCCGTCGAACACCGGCCGCAGGCTCTCCGGATCCGTGAGGTCGGAGCGTACGGTCCGTACCCCGTCCGGCACCTGGGCGTCCGAGATGCCCCGGGACGTCGCGGTCACCCGCTCGCCCGCCGCCGCCAGGATCCGCACCAGCTCCCGGCCCACGTTCCCGGTCGCCCCCGTCACCACGATCATGAGTAACTCCCTTGTGTACAGCATCGATTGACGGCCCATCAGGAGTGGGCCGGGGCGGTTTCCCGCCGCCGTCACCGACGCTAACATCGGGCGTATAGTAGGTACCTAGAGGAAAGTGACTTCCCTCGGAGGGACCCACGGCCATGACCACCCACGCCAAGCCGACGGCACCCGCCGCCACCGACCCCGAGCTGGCCTGCCCCATCGCGCCCGTGGTGGACATCGTGTTCAGCCGCTGGACCACCCCGATCCTGTGGACCCTGCACGCCCACGGCCGCCAGCGCTTCGTCGAACTGGAGCGCGGAATCCCGAACATCACGCCCAAGGTCCTCACCCAGCGGCTGCGCCAGCTGGAGCGCGACGGCCTCGTGGTGCGCACCTACCACCCCGAGGTCCCGCCCCGCGTCGAGTACGAGATCAGCGAGCTCGGCCTCAGCCTCGCCCCCCTCTTCGCGCACCTGGCCACCTGGGCCACAGACAACCTGGGCAGGGTCGAGCGGGCGCGACGGGAGTACGACGGGGAGCCGGCGACCGGCTGAAGGTCCCCTCGGCCCGGGGCTCCCCGTCCCTCCGCTCAGCCGACCAGCACGACCTCCAGCGTGCGCGGCCCGTGCACGCCCTCCACCCGGTCCAGCTCGATGTCACTCGTGGCCGACGGCCCCGAGATCCACGTCAACGGCCGCGTCGGGTCGAGGCGTTCGAGGGCCTGCGGCACCGAGGACACCACCTGATCGGGCACCCGGACGACACAGATGTGATGGTCCGGGACGAGCGTGATCCGGCGCCGGCCCTGGTCGGGCGAGCCGTCGAGCACGAGGGTGCCGGTCTCCGCGATCGCGAGCGCGCAGCCCGTCACCACGCTGTGCACCCGGTCGAGTTCGCCCGGGGTGCTCTCGGCACGGTCGTCGATCCGGGTGGGCCCGCCGGCCGGCAGCCACTGCGGGGGCAGCCCCGACGGCACGAGCACCGTCTCCGCATCCCGCTCGGCCAGCAACCGCCCGATCAGGGACGGCAGTTCGTCCGCCGTCGTACGGTGCACGACCGCCCGGTAGTCCGCCAGATTCTCCGCCAGCAGGTCGATCGTCTCCTCGACGCTCCGCTCCCCGTGCTGCCGCAGATAGGCGCGCTCGACCGGCCTGTCCGCGCCCGGCGCGTCGGCCAGGGCGCGTCGCACCCGGCCGAGGATCCGTTCCCTGCTGCTCACCGCACACCGTCCTTGCCGCCGTTCGTACGCTGCCACCAGTCCCGGAAGGGCTCCGCCGGCAGGGCCGGCAGCTCCCGGGTGCCGCTCCACGCCCGGCCGGGGCCGGGCAGCGAGCGGGGATGGAACCGGCGGGTGCGCGAGGCCAGCCGCTGACCCGTGCGCAGCGCCCCGGGACGCGCGAACGCCCAGCGGGCCGCCCGCATCGCCGCCCGTTCGGCCGCGTGACCCCTCGCGGGCTTCAGCACGACCTTGTTGCCGTCCCGCGTCACCGGCCCGCCCTGCGCGACCCGCTCCCGCAGATGCACCAGCACCTCGGGGATGTCGATCGCCACCGGGCAGACCTCGTAGCACGCCCCGCACAGCGACGAGGCGTACGGCAGCGAGGCGTCGATCTCGCTGGCGGTGCCGCGCAGTTGGGGGCTGAGGATGGCGCCGATCGGGCCGGGGTAGACGGAGCCGTACGCATGGCCGCCCGCCCGCTCGTAGACCGGGCACACGTTGAGGCACGCCGAGCAGCGGATGCAGCGCAGGGCCTGGCGGCCGACCTCGTCGGCGAGCGTGTCGGAACGGCCGTTGTCGAGCAGCACCAGATGGAAGGTCTGCGGCCCGTCGCCGTCGGTCGTCCCCGTCCACATGCTCGTGTACGGGTTCATGCGCTCGGCCGTCGAGGAGCGGGGGAGGGTCTGGAGGAACACCTCCAGGTCCTGCCAGGTCGGCACGATCTTCTCGATGCCGACGACCGAGATCAGGGTCTCCGGCAGGGTCAGGCACATCCGCCCGTTGCCCTCGGACTCCACCACGACCAGCGTGCCGGTCTCGGCGACCATGAAGTTGGCGCCGGAGACACCGACCTTGGCCCGCAGGAACTTCTCCCGCAGGTGCAGCCGGGCGGCCTCGGCGAGTTCGGCGGGCGTGTCGGTGAGCCCCTCGGGCGCCGGGCGGCCCCACGCGCCCATCTCGCTCGCGAAGATGTCCCGGATCTCGCCCCGGTTGCGATGGATGGCGGGGACCAGGATGTGGGAGGGCCGGTCCTTGCCCAACTGCACGATCAGCTCGGCGAGATCGGTCTCGTAGGCGCGGATGCCCTCCGCCTCCAGGGCCTCGTTGAGCCCGATCTCCTGTGTCGCCATCGACTTGACCTTGACGACCTCCGACTCGCCGGTCGCCCTGACCAGTTCGGCCACGATCCGGTTGGCCTCGTCGGCGTCCGCCGCCCAGTGGACGGTGCCGCCCGCCGCCGTGACCGACTCCTCCAACTGCACGAGGTAGCGGTCGAGATGGCGCAGCGTGTGGTCCTTGATCCGCTTGCCGGCCTCGCGCAGCTCCGCCCAGTCGGACACCTCCGCGACGGCCTTCGCCCGCTTGGCGCGGATGGTGTGCGTGGCGTGCCGCAGATTGCCGCGCAGGGTCTCGTCGCGCACCGCCTCGTGCGCGGCCGTGGGAAACGCCGGCATCCCGAGATACGTCCCGCTCATGCGGCCGGTTCCTCCTCCGTGCTCGCCAGGATCTCCGCGATGTGCACCGGGCGCATCCCGCTGCGCAGCCGGGCCATGGTCCCCCCGATGTGCATCAGACAGGAGTTGTCGGCCGCGCACAGCGTCTGCGCGCCCGTCGACTCCGCGTTGCGCACCTTGTCCGCGCCCATCGCCGCCGACACATCGGCGTTCTTCAGCGCGAACGTGCCGCCGAAGCCGCAGCACTCCTCCGCTCCCGGCAGCTCGACCAGCTCCAGCCCCTTCACCGCCCGGAGCAGCCGCCGGGGCCGGTCGCCGAGACCCAGCCCGCGCAGCCCGTGACAGGTGGGGTGGTAGGTCACCTTGTGCGGGTAGTAGGCGCCCACGTCCGTCACCCCCAACACGTCCACCAGGAACTCCGTCAGTTCGTACGTCTTCGGCACCACCGGCGCCAGCGTCGCCGCGAGAGAGTCCCCGCGCCCCTCGGCCCGGGCCCGCTCACCCATCCGCGGATACAGCTCCCGCACCATCGCCCCGCACGAACCGGACGGCGTGACGATCGCCTCGTACGCGCCGAATACATCGGAGAAGTGACGCGCCAGCGGCTCGGCCTCATGGCGGTAGCCAGTGTTGTAGTGCGCCTGTCCGCAGCAGGTCTGGGCCATCGGGAAGTCGACGTCCACACCCAGTCTGGTCAGCAGTTTCACCACGGCACGGCCGGTGTCCGGATAGAGCGTGTCGTTGACACAGGTCAGGAACAGAGCGACACGCATCGCGGCTCCTCGGGATCGATCATCGGATGAAAGCAGCCTAGCGGCGCGGGCGGGGCGTGGGGGAGACCCGTCTCACCGTGCGGCGAGCCGCGCCTCGGCCGCGCGCCACCGCTCGGTGCCGCCCTGCGGTTCGTAGCGGGTCAGCGGCTGCGTGCGGGCCAGCAGCCGGCGGGTGTCGGCGAGATCGCCGACGATGCCATGGGCCCGGGCCTGCACCAGGACGTTGCCCAGCGCGGCCGCCTCGGTCGGGCCCACCGTCACCGGCAGCCCGCAGGCGTCGGCCGTGAGCTGGCACAGCAGCGCGTTCCGGGTGCCGCCGCCCACGATGTGCACGACGTCCACGGGATGTCCGGCCAGCCGCTGGGCGTCCTCGATCGCCCGCCGGTGCGCCAGCGCCAGCGAGTCGAGGATGCAGCGGGTGATCTCGCCCCGGCTCTCCGGCACCGGCTGCCCCGAGGTCCGGCACGCCTGCGCGATCCGCTCGGGCATGTGGCCGGGGGCGAGGAACGCGGCGTCCCCCGCGTCGACCACCGACCGCAGCGCCGGCGCGCCCGCGGCCTCCCGCAGCAGCGTTCCCAGATCGGGGTCGCCCCAGGCCCGTACGCACTCCTGGAGCAGCCACAGGCCCATGATGTTGCGCAGATAGCGGACCGTGCCGTCCAGCCCCAGCTCATTGGTGAAGTTCGCGGCCCGGCTCTCCTCGGTGAGCACGGGAGCGTCCAGCTCCAGGCCGGCCAGCGACCAGGTGCCGGTGCAGATGTACGCGAATCGCTCGCCGGCGGCCGGGACGGCGGCGACCGCCGACGCCGTGTCGTGCGACCCGACGGCCGTCACCGCAACGGGACCGGTCAGCCCTGTCTCGTCCAGCACCTCCGGCCGCAACAGACCTGCGGGATCGCCCGGTTGCCGCAGCGGCGCGAACAACCCCAGGTCGATCCCGAGCCGTTCGGCGATGCCGTACGACCATCCGCGCGTCCGGGGATCGATCAGCTGGGTCGTGGAGGCATTGGTGAGCTCGGTGCCCTGTTCCCCGGTCAGCCAGTACGAGATCAGGTCCGGGATCATCAACAGGCGCCGCGCGCCGATCAGCTGATCGGCCGTCAGCTGGTACAGCGTGTTGAAGGGCGCGTGCTGGAGCCCGGTCGCCGCGTACATCTCGGCGGCCGGCACCGTCGCCCACACCTTCTCCGCCACGCCCTCGGTGCGGGCGTCCCGGTAGTGCACCGGGTTGCCGAGCAGCGCCCCGTCGGCGTCCAGCAGGCCGTAGTCCACGGCCCAGCTGTCGATGCCGACGGAGTCGACGCGCCCCGCCTCCCGAAGCCCGTCCAGCACCCCCGCGTACAGCCGCAGGATGTCCCAGCGCAGCCCCTCCGGCAGCCGCACCGGCCGGTTCACGAACCGGTGCGCCTCGGTCAGCTCCACCGAGTCCGGGCCGACCCGCCCGACCATCACCCGGCCGCTGGAGGCGCCCAGATCGACGGCGGCGTACGACTTCACGAGCGCGCTCACCGCAGGAAGGCGGCCGCGACGCCGGCGTCGACGGGGATGTGCAGCCCGGTCGTGTGGGTGAGGTCCCCGCCGGTCAGCGCGAACACCGCGTTGGCCACGTGCTCGGGAAGGACCTCCCGCTTGAGGATGGTCCGCTGGGCGTAGAACTCGCCCAGCTTCTCCTCCTCGACGCCGTAGGTCGCGGCCCGCTGGGCGCCCCAGCCCCCGGCGAAGATCCCGGAGCCGCGCACGACACCGTCCGGGTTGATCCCGTTGACACGGATCCCGTGCTCGCCCAACTCGGCGGCCAGCAGCCGCACCTGGTGGGCCTGGTCCGCCTTGGTGGCGGAGTAGGCGATGTTGTTGGGGCCGGCGAAGACGGCGTTCTTGGAGGCGATGTAGACGATGTCACCGCCCAGCGCCTGCGCGATCATCACCCGGGCCGCCTCCCGCGAGACGAGGAAGGAACCACGCGCCATGATGTCGTGCTGAAGGTCCCAGTCCCTGGCCGACGTCTCCAGCAGCGGCTTGGAGATGGAGATCCCGGCGTTGTTGACGACGAGGTCGACCCCGCCGAAGGCGAGCACGGCGGCCTTGAAGGCGTCGGCGATCTGCTCCTCGGACGTCACGTCGACGGTGACGGCGACGGCCTTGTCGGGCCCGCCCAACTCCTCGGCCACGGCGGCCGCGTTCTCGGCGTCGAGGTCGGCGACGACGACACAGGCGCCCTCGGCGACGAGCCGGCGCGCGATGGCCTTGCCGATCCCGCTGCCCGCGCCCGTCACCAGGGCGACCCGGGTCGCCAGCGGCTTCGGCTCCGGCATGCGCTGAAGCTTGGCCTCCTCAAGTGCCCAGTACTCGATGCGGAACTTCTCGGACTCCTCGATCGGCGCGTACGTGGACACCGCCTCGGCACCGCGCATCACATTGATCGCGTTGAGATAGAACTCGCCCGCGACCCGGGCGGTCTGCTTGTCCTTGCCGAACGAGAACATGCCCACCCCGGGGACCAGCACGATCGCCGGGTCGGCACCGCGCATCGCGGGGGAGTCGGGCAGCGCGTGCCGCCGGTAGTAGGCCGCGTACTCCTCGCGGTACTCGGCATGCAGCTCCTTCAGCCGTGCTACGGCCTCCGCCACCGGCACGGACGGCGGCAGGTCCAGCACGAGCGGGCGGACCTTGGTGCGCAGGAAGTGGTCGGGGCAGGAGGTGCCGAGCGCGGCGAGCCGCGGGTGCTCGGCCCGGGCGAGGAACTCCAGCACGGGCTCGGAGTCGTCGAAGTGCCCGACCTGCGGCCGGTCCTGGGACGCGAGGGCCCGGATGTACGGCGCCAGCGCGGCGGCCCGCTCCCGCCGCTCGTCGTCCGGCAGGGCCTCGTACCCGTCGAGGACGGTCCCGAACGGCTCGGCCTTCCCCTTCTCCTCAAGGAAGGCCTCGGCGGTCCGGATGATGTGCAGCGAGTTGCGTTCGCACTCCTCGGCGGTGTCGCCCCAGGCGGTGATCCCGTGCCCGCCGAGGACACACCCGATGGCCCGGGGGTTGGCCGCCTTGACGGCGGCGATGTCCAGCCCGAGCTGGAACCCGGGCCGCCGCCAGGGCACCCACACCACGTCGTCCCCGAAACACTCGGCGGTCAGCTTCTCCCCGTCGGCCGCGCAGGCGAGCGCGATCCCGGAGTCGGGGTGCAGATGGTCGACGTGCGCGGCGTCGACGAGCCCGTGCATGGCGGTGTCGATCGAGGGCGCCGCCCCACCCTTCCCGTGCAGGCAGTAGTCGAACGCGGCGACCATCTCGTCCTCACGCTCGACACCGGGGTACACGTCGACGAGCCCGCGCAGCCGATCGAGCCGCAGCACGGCGAGCCCGGCCTCGGTGAGGGTCCCCAGGTCACCCCCGGACCCCTTGACCCACATCAACTCGACGTCTCCGCCGGTCACGGGATCGGTGCCGGTGCCCTTGGCGGACGCGTTCCCGCCGGCGTAGTTGGTGTTACGGGGGTCGGCACCGAGGCGGTGAGACCGGGAGAGGAGGGCAGCAGCCTCGGGATGTACAGCCATGACGTCCAGTTCCTTCTCAACAGAGGGTGAGTGCATGTCCCTAGGGGCGCGGGGAACTGCGCGACCAGCCACAACCGGCCCGCACCCCGCAACGAAACAGATCCAGGCAGACGCTCACGCGCCCCAACCGGCCTGCTCCCCACCAACCCGCTCAGCAACGATCCGCTCGCCCCACCCGGACCGCGCATACGCGACAAGGGGCTCGGGATCCAACCCCATCTCCTCACGCACCTCCCGAAGCAACGGCCGCACATCGGTGTTGTACGCATCCATCACCACGGCATTCGCGCCCAGCACATCCCCGGCAGCCTGCGCCTCACTCAACGCCACCCGATCAACAAGGAGAGCCTTGGCCGTGGCTTCCTGCACATTCATCACGGACCGGATGATCGCCGGAATCTTCGCCTCAATGTTGTGGCACTGATCGAGCATGAACGCCACCTCGGAGGTGAACCCACCCCCACGCACGACCTCGTACATGATCCGGAACAGCTGGAAGGGATCAGCCGCCCCCACCATCAGATCGTCGTCCGCGTAGAACCGTGAGTTGAAGTCGAACCCGCCGAGCTTCCCCTCCCGCAGCAGCGTCGCGACGATGAACTCGATGTTGGTCCCCGGAGCGTGGTGGCCCGTGTCGACCACGACCTGCGCCTTCTCCCCGAGCTTCAGACAGTGGGCGTACGCGGTCCCCCAGTCCGGCACATCGGTCGTGTAGAAGGCGGGCTCGAAGAACTTGTACTCCAGCAGCATCCGCTGCCCGTCCCCGAGCCGTTCGTACACCTCCGCCAGCCCCTCGGCCAGCCGGTCCTGCCGCGCCCGAACATCGTCCTGCCCGGGATAGTTCGTACCGTCCGCGAACCACAGCTTCAGGTCGGCGGAGCCGGTCGCGTCCATGATGTCGACGCACTCCAGCAGATGATCGACGGCCTTGCGCCGCACCGCCGCGTCGGGATGGCAGATGCTGCCCAGCCTGTAGGCGTCGTCCTGGAAGGTGTTGGAGTTGATCGCGCCGAGCCGCACCCCGCGGTCCTCGGCATGTTTCGCGAGTGCGGAGTAGTCCTCCACCTTGTCCCACGGGATGTGCAGGGCCACGGTCGGCGCCACCCCCGTGAAAGCGTGCACCTGTGCCGCGTCGTCGAGTTTCTCCTGCGGGGTGCGCGGGACGCCCTCCTGGGCGAACACCTTGAAGCGGGTCCCCGAGTTCCCGTACGCCCACGACGGTGTCTCGACGGCCTGGGTCTTCAACGCGGCCTTCACCGCGGCGAGGTCGGTCACTTCGGGCTCCTGTGACATCGGTCCGGGACAGCTCCCGGATGAAACGATTCAGAACGGGAAGCTATGAGCCCACCGGGGGAGTGTCAAGCCCTGCGGTCAGGTCTTCTCTCCCTAACTCTCACGCAACCTTCGACTATCGAAAACTTTTCGAGACGGACCCATTGACGTGACATCCCCGCCATGCCTAACGTCCCGGCCATCCAGTTGAAACCTTTCACGACGCCGTGCCGGCCCGCTTCGGCCCGTTCGCGGACGTCGTCGAGGAGCCACCCATGACCCACCCGTCCGACACGGGACCGGCCCCGGTGCTGGCGCTGAGGGACGTCACCAAGTCCTTCGGCGCCGTACGCGCCCTGCGGGGCGTCTCCCTGGAGCTGTTCCCCGGCGAGGTGCACGCCCTCGCCGGGGAGAACGGCGCGGGCAAGTCGACGCTCATCAAGACCCTCGCCGGGGTGCACCGACCGGACGTCGGCCGGGTGCTGCTCGACGGTGGGCCCGTCGTCTTCCACGGCCCCGGAGACGCCCGCGACGCCGGCATCGCCGTGATCTACCAGGAGCCGACGCTCTTCCCCGACCTGTCGATCGCCGAGAACATCTTCATGGGCCGCCAGCCCCGGCGCGCCCTCGGCCGCATCGACCACCAGGCCACCCGCGCGGCGACCGCCGCCCTGATGACCCGCCTGGGCGTCGATCTCGATCCCGACCGCCCGGCGAGCGGACTGTCCATCGCCGACCAGCAGATCGTCGAGATCGCCAAGGCGCTCTCCTTCGACGCCCGCGTCCTGATCATGGACGAGCCCACCGCCGCCCTCACCGGCAGCGAGGTCGCCCGCCTCTTCGGCGTGGTGCGCACCCTGCGCGAGCAGGGCGCGGCCGTCCTCTTCATCTCCCACCGCCTGGAGGAGATCTTCGAGATCTGCCAGCGGGTCACCACCCTGCGCGACGGCGCCTGGATCGCCACCGAGCCGATCACGGGCATGACCGAGGACGACCTGGTCCGCCGCATGGTCGGCCGCGACCTCGACGAGCTCTACCCCAAGCAGGACGTCGACCCGGGCGAGGTCGCGCTCAGCGTCCGCCGCCTCACCCGCGAGGGCGTCTTCACCGATGTCTCCTTCGAGGTGCGGCGCGGCGAGATCGTGGGTCTCGCCGGACTCGTCGGCGCCGGCCGTACCGAGGTCGCCCGGGCCGTCTTCGGCATCGACCGCTGGGACGCCGGCGAGGTAGAGGTGGAGGGGCGCCGGCTCATCAACGGCGCGCCTTCCACCGCGATGGCCGCCGGGCTGGCCCTGGTTCCCGAGGACCGGCGCGCCCAGGGTCTGGTGATGGACATGTCCATCGAGCGCAATATCGGCCTCACCGGACTTCGTACGACCGTGCGGGCCGGCCTGATGGACCGGGGAGCCGAGCGCAGCCGCTCCCTCGACTGGGCGGTCAAGCTCCAGGTGAAGTACGCCCGGATCGCCGACGCCGTCTCCACGCTCTCCGGCGGCAACCAGCAGAAGGTCGTCCTCGCCAAGTGGCTGGCCACCGGCCCCCGGGTGCTGATCGTCGATGAGCCCACCCGCGGCATCGACGTCGGCACCAAGGCCGAGGTGCACCGGCTGCTCGGCGAGCTGGCCGCCGACGGCGTCGCCGTCCTGATGATCTCCTCCGACCTGCCCGAGATCCTCGGCATGGCCGACCGCGTGCTCGTGATGCACGAGGGCCGGCTCACCGCCGAGATCCCCCGCTCCGAAGCCACCGAGGAGACCGTGATGGCCGCAGCCACCGGGAGGGCCGCCGCATGACGGTGACCACTCCTGAACAGGCCTCCCTCGCCGAGGCGCCCCGGTCCAGCGGCACCCGTCTGGTCGACCGCGTCTTCAAGATGCGCGAACTCGCCATCCTGGTCGTCTTCCTGGTGATGATCGCCATCACCCAGGCCGGCAACAGCGAGTTCCTCTCCGAGCAGGGCATCAAGGACCTGCTGCTGAACGCGACCATCCTGGTGCTGGTCGCCACCGGCCAGTCCCTGGTCGTCATCACCCGCAACGTCGACCTGTCGGTCGGCTCAACCCTCGGCATCAGCGCCTTCGCCGCCGGTACCTATCTGCACGGCGGCGGCAACCCGGCGATCGCGATCGTCCTGGCGGTCCTGCTCGGCGTCGGCTGCGGGCTCCTCAACGGACTGCTCGTCAGCCTCGGCCAGGTGCCCGCCCTCGTCGTCACCCTCGGCACGCTCTACATCATCCGTGGCATCGACTCCATCTGGGTCGGCTCCCGGCAGATCACCGCGGCCGACCTGCCCGGCGGATTCGTCGACTTCGGGTCCGGCGGCGTCTCCGCGGTGCCGTATCTCGCGCTGATCGCGCTCGCCGTGCTGGTCGCCACCGCCTCCTTCCTCAAGCACTTCGGCAGCGGCCGGGAGCTGTACGCCCTCGGCTCCAACCCGGAGGCCGCCCGGCTCGCCGGCATCCCGGTGCGCAAGCGGATCCTCGCCGCGTACACCTTCTGCGGCGCTCTCGCCGGCCTCGCCGGGGCGATGTACCTGGCCCGATTCGGCAACGTCGACTCCGGCACCGGCAACGGCTACGAACTCACCGTCGTCAGCGCGGTCGTCGTCGGCGGCGTCGTCTTCACCGGCGGCTCCGGCAGCGTCTACGGAGCCGCGCTCGGCGCCCTGCTCCTCACCTCCATCAACAGCGTCCTGCCCGCGCTCGGTGTCAGCTCGGTCTGGGTGCTCGCCATCAACGGCGTCCTGCTCCTGCTCGCGATCGCCGTCGACCGGGTCGTGGCCCTGCGGGTGGCGGTCGCCCTGAAGAAGAAGTCGGCCTCCGTGACGCCGGCCGTAGAGAAGGGGAAGGCCAGTGCCTGAGTCCCTGAACCGGGCGATCCGCTGGGACACCGTCGTCGGAGCCGTCCTGATCGTCCTGCTCCTGCTGTCCTTCTCCACCGTGGACGGCTTCGGCAACGCCCTCAACCTGTCGTTCCTGATCGGCAACACCCTGCCCATCGCGCTCATCGCCCTGCCGATGACCCTGCTGGTCGTCTCCGGCGAGATCGACCTCTCGGTCGCCTCCACCGCGGGGCTGTCCGGCGCGGTGATGGGCAAGCTGTGGAACGAGGGCATGACCATCGAGACGATCATCCCGATCTGCCTCCTGCTGGGCGTGGTGTGCGGGCTGGTCAACGGCCTGCTCGTGACCCGCCTCGGGCTGCCCTCCCTCGCCGTCACCATCGGCACCCTCGCCGCCTACCGGGGCATCGCGCAGATCGTGCTCGGCTCCGACGCGGTGACCGACTTCCCCTCTCAGTACCTGGACTTCGCGGCCGGCCGCGTCGGGGACAGCTTCCTGCCGCGGGCCTTCCTGCCCTTCGTGGTGCTGCTCGTCATCGCCGTGGTGGTGCTGCACGCCACCCCGTTCGGGCGGTCGCTGTTCGCCATCGGCGCCGCCGAGGAGGCCGCGCGCTTCGCCGGCATCCGCGTCAAGCGGGCCAAGCTGCTGCTGTTCGTCACCACGGGCCTGATGGCCTCCCTGACCGGCGTCTTCTGGGCCCTGCACTACGCCAGCGCCCGCTACGACAACGCCACCGGCCTGGAACTCTCCGTCATCGCGGCGGTGCTGCTCGGCGGCATCGACTTCGACGGCGGCAAGGGCACGCTCGGCGGCGCGATCGCGGGAGTCTTCCTGCTCGGTGTGCTCCAGAACGTGATGAGCCTCCAGGACATCTCCGCCCAGAAGCAGACCGTCGTCACCGGCGTCCTGCTGGTCGTCTCCGTGCTCGCTCCCCGGGTGGCACGCCAGATCTCCGTCGCCAGGGCGGCACGGTCCGCCGGATAGGCCGTATCTCGACTGCCGGTCCGTTGTGGCTGGTCGCGCCCACGCGGCGGAGCCGCACATCGATACAGCCCCTGAACGCTCTCCCCTCACCCTCCCTCCAGAAGGACCCCGCCATGTCCAAGTCATCCCTCCGCCGTGCCTGCGTGGCCCTCGCCGCCGTCTCCTCGCTCGCCCTCGCCGCGACCGCCTGCGGCGGCACCACCAAGGAGGACGTGAAGAACGAGGGCGCCGGCTCGGCCTCCTCCGCCGGAAAGGCCGACCCGAACGCGGCCACCAAGAAGGGGCTGACCGTCGGCTTCCTGCCCAAGCAGGTCAACAACCCCTACTTCACCTCCGCCGACAAGGGCGGCGAGACGGCCCTGAAGGAACTGGGCTCCCGCTACAAGGAGGTCGGCCCGTCCAGCGCCACCGACACCTCCGGGCAGGTGAGCTACGTCAACACGCTCACCCAGCAGCAGGTCGACGCGATGGCCGTCTCCGCGCAGGACCCGGGCGCCCTGTGCACCGCGCTCAAGCAGGCCATGAGCAACGGCATGAAGGTCGTCACCTACGACTCCGACACCAAGCCCGAGTGCCGCAACGCCTTCGTCTCGCAGGCGTCCGCCGAGGACCTCGGCCGCACCGAGGTGCAGCTGCTCGCGGAGCAGATCGGCTACAAGGGCGAGATCGCGATCCTGTCGGCCGCGCAGACCGCGACCAACCAGAACGTGTGGATCGACTACATGAAGAAGGAGCTGGCCGACCCGAAGTACAAGGACGTCAAGCTGGTCAAGATCGCCTACGGCAACGACGACGCCCAGCAGTCCTTCCAGCAGACCCAGGGCCTGCTCCAGCAGTACCCGAACCTGAAGGGGATCATCTCCCCGACCACCGTCGGCATCAAGGCCGCAGCCCAGTACCTCTCGGGCTCCAAGTACAAGGGCAAGGTCAAGCTGACCGGCCTCGGCACCCCCAACGACATGCGCAAGTACGTCAAGAACGGCACCGTCGACGGCTTCGAGCTGTGGGACCCGGCGAAGCTCGGCGACCTCGCCGCCCGCACCGCCGTCGCCCTCGTCTCCGGCCAGATCACCGGCAAGGAGGGCGAGACCTTCAAGGCCGGCGACACCACGTACACCATCGGCAAGGACGGCGTGATCAACCTGGGCAAGCCCACCGTCTTCGACGCCAAGAACATCGACCGGTTCACCTTCTAGCCCCGGGGCGGTCCTTCATGCAGCGCGTCTGCTTCCTGCTCAAGGTCCGACAGGACCGCATCGCCGAGTACCGCGAACGCCACGCCGCCGTGTGGCCGGAGATGCTCGAAGCGCTCTCGGCCACCGGCTGGCACAACTACTCCCTCTTCCTGAGAGACGACGGCCTGCTCGTCGGCTATCTGGAGACCGAGGACTTCGAGGCCGCGCTCGCCGGCATGGAAGCCACCGACGTCAACGCCCGCTGGCAGGCGGAGATGGGCCCGTTCTTCGAGTCCTTGGACAGCGCCCGGCCCGACGAGGCCATGAAACCCCTCACCGAAGTGTTCCACCTGGCATGACGACGGAGCCCCCCGAGATGAGACGACGCACCCTGCTGACCGGCGCCCTCGCCGGCGCCGCGGCGACCCCCCTGCCCGCCGCGGGCACCGCCCGCGCAGCCGACCCCGGCCCCTCGGTCACCGCCCGGGGCACGACCCTGCTCGACGCGAGCGCCGTCTTCTTCGTCTCCTACGACGGCCTCGTCAACAACAACTCGTTCCAGAAGAACGGCCTGTTGACGTACCAGGGCCACCAGTACGCGACCTGGTACACCGCCACCGGCAACGCGGTCGTCGCCCGCCGCGTCCTCGGCGGCACCACCTGGTCGACCGTCACCCTCTCCCACGTCCTCAAGACCAGCGACTCCCACAACGTCATCTCCATGGGCGTCTCCCAGGTCGACGGGCGCCTGCACCTCAACATGGACTCGCACAGCGACGGCTACTTCTACGTCAAGTCCGTCGCCGGCCTCCTCGACAACCCGGCCACCACCCCCTGGACGTCGTCGGTCTTCGGCGCCGTGCGGACCACGCTCGACGGCCTCGCCCTCACCTCGCAGTTCACCTATCCCCAGTTCATCTCCACCCCCGAGGGCAGGCTCCAGCTCAGCTACCGCGTCGGCATCTCCGGCAACGGCCGCAACGCCCTCGCCGAGTACGACGGTTCGGCCTGGAAGGCGCTCGGGGAGTGGTCCGGCTCGACCGGCACCTACACCAGCTCGCACGGCACCAGCACCGCCCGCAACATGTACCTGCACGGCATCGACTACGACGTCAACGGCCGGCTGCACTCCTTCTTCACCTGGCGCGAGCAGAACGGCGCCGTCATGTGCAACAGCGGCGGCATCACCAACCACGACACCGGCTACGTCTACTCCACCGACCGGGGCCGCACCTGGCGCAACGACGCGGGCACCCTCGTCGCCACCACCGGCACCTCCGACACGGTGAACGTCACCGACGCGGGCCTGGTCGTCGACTCCCTCGACCCCGACCACTCCCTGATGAACCAGGAGAGCCAGTTCACCGACTCCGCCGGACTGCCCCACGCGATCATCAGCTACGTCCCCGGCCGCTTCGGCCAGTGCACCACGAACTACGTCGGCGACCGCACCGCCAACGGCCGCGCCTTCCATCTCCGCAAGAACGCCTCGGGCACCTGGCAGAAGACGGAGATCCCCGTCCCGCTCGGTTCCAGCCAGCGCACCAAGCTGATCCTGGACGCGTACGACAACGCCTACGCGATCTTCCCCTTCGGCCGGATCGCCGGCGCCTCGAAGGCGTCCGGATACAGCGACTGGACGCTGCTGTTCGACGGCGGCGGACTGAACGCCTTCGGCGAGGTCGTGATCGACGAACTCCGGGTCAGGGCCGACCACACCCTGTCGTTCATGTACCAGGAGAAGTCCACCGGAACCACGCCGTCGCCTCTCCACGTCGCCGACTTCGCGCTGCCCGCGTGACCCGGTCAGCGATACGGCGGCGTGACGGTAATGTGAAGCTCTCCCCGCCGTACCCCGTTCACCTGGAGGTCTGAAGCCCGATGGCCCAGTCGGTGGGTATCAAGGACGTCGCCCGCGCCGCCGGAGTCTCCGTCGGCACGGTGTCCAACGTGATCAACCGCCCGGACACCGTGGCGACCGAGACACGGGCCCGTGTCCTGTCCGCGATCGACCGGCTCGGCTACGTCCGCAGCGAGTCCGCGCGCCAGCTGCGCGCGGGGCGCAGCCGGATCATGGGCCTGCTCGTCCTCGACATGGGCAACCCCTTCTTCGTGGACGTGGCCCGTGGTGCCGAACGGGCCGCCCGGGAGGCCGGGCTCGGCGTCATGGTCTGCAACAGCGCGGAGAGCGTCGGCGAGGAGGCCGAATACCTCTCCCTCTTCGCCGAGCAGCGCGTGCGGGGCGTGCTGCTCACCCCGGCCGACGCCACCGGCCGCAACATCGACTCCTTCCGCCGCCACGGCATCCCCTTCGTGCTCGTCGACCGGGTCGCCGAGGGCACCACCGAGTGCTCGGTCTCCGTCGACGACGTCGCGGGCGGCGCGCTCGCCGTCCGCCACCTCATCGACGCCGGACACCGCTCCATCGCCTACGTCAGCGGCCCGCCCGGCTTCAACCAGGTCCGCGACCGCCGCACCGGCGCCCTGAACGCGCTCACCGAGGCGGGCCTCGGCCCCGAGCGTCTGCGCGAGCTGCCCACCGAACGCCTCGACGTGGCCGCCGGCCGCGACGCCGGCGCCCGGCTGCTCGGCCTCGCCGACCGCCCCACCGCCGTCTTCTGCGCCAACGACCTGCTCGCCCTCGGTGTCCTCCAGGCGATGTACGCGGCCGGCGTGAGCGTCCCCGACGACCTCGCCATCGTCGGCTACGACGACATCGAGTTCGCCGCCGCCGCGGCCGTCCCGCTCACCTCGGTCCGCCAGCCCGCCGTCACCCTGGGCGCCCTCGCCGCGGAACTCCTCCTGGAGGAGACCGAGGAGAGCGAGGACGGGCGCCCGCACGAGCACCGACGGGTGGTGCTCCAGCCGGAACTGGTCGTCCGACGCTCCAGCCTGTCGGCGCGCTGAGCGGCCGTTCAGTAACGGTTCATGATTCCCCGGAGTGATGGCCGCCCCCCTCTGTGCTGAACTGGGACGGCCCGCACACCCACGTCCCGGGAGCCCCGTTGACCGCGACCTACCGTCAGCCAGGCGTCGTCCTCACCGACCGCCACTTCACCGTGCCCCTCGACCACGCCGACCCGGCCGGGGAGACGATCGTGCTGTACGCCCGTGAGGTCGTCGCGAGCGACAAGGCCCACCTGGATCTGCCGTGGCTGCTCTACCTCCAGGGCGGCCCCGGCTTCGGCGCCAACCGCTTCGTCGGCCGGCAGGCCTGGCTGGGCCGCGCCCTGAAGGAGTACCGCGTCCTCCTCCTCGACCAGCGCGGCACCGGCCACTCCACCCCCGCCAACCGCCAGACCCTGCCGCTGCGCGGCGGCCCCGCCGCCCAGGCCGACTACCTCGCGCACTTCCGCGCCGACGCGATCGTCCGCGACTGCGAGCTGATCCGCCGCGAGGTCACCGGCGGCGCCCCCTGGACCGTCCTCGGCCAGAGCTTCGGCGGCTTCTGCACGGTCACCTACCTCTCCACCGCCCCCGAGGCGCTCACCGCCGCCGTGATCACCGGCGGCCTGCCCTCCCTCGACGCCCACGCCGACGACGTCTACCGCGCCGCCTACCCGCGCATCGAGCGCAAGGTCGCCGCGCACTACGCCCGCTACCCGCAGGACGTCGAGCGCGCCCGCCGCATCGCCGACCATCTGCTCACCCGGGACGTCACCCTCCCGAACGGCTACCGGCTCACGGCCGAGGCCTTCCAGTCCCTGGGCATCCTGCTCGGCGGCAGCGAGGGCAGCCACCGGCTGCACTTCCTCCTCGAAGAGGCGTTCGTGACCACCCCACGCGGCCCGGAGCTGTCCGACGCCTTCCAGGAGGAGACGCAGAGCCTGCTGTCGTACGCCGGCCACCCCCTGTACGCCCTCGTCCACGAGGCGACCTACGCCCAGGACGCCGGCCCCACCGCCTGGGCCGCCGAACGCGTCCGCCCCGAGTTCCCGCAGTTCGACGCGGCCAAGACCCTCGCGGGCGACGCGCCCCTGCTGTTCACCGGCGAGACGATCCACCCCTGGATGTTCGACTGCGACCCCGCGCTGCGCCCCTTGCGCGAGACCGCCGACCTCCTCGCCGCCCGCACCGACTGGACCCCCCTGTACGACCCGGCGCGCCTGGCGGCCAACGAGGTCCCGGTAGCGGCCGCGATCTACCACGACGACATGTACGTGGACACGGACCACTCCCTGCGAACGGCCCGAACGATCCGCGGCCTGCGCACTTGGGTGACGAACGAGTACGAACACGACGGGGTGAGGGCTGGAGGACAGCGCGTGCTGGACAGACTCTTGGCGTTGACACGCGACGAGGCTTAGAGCCCCCCGAAGGAGACGCGCCCCGAAAGGGGCGCGAGGAACTGCGCGACAAGCCCCCACCGGCCCGCAGATCACAACGGCCCCCGAGCTGGAGCTAAGGTGCGCACATGACCGAGCCGACGATCACTCAACTCGCCCCCCTGCCTGAGGATTGGCACCGAGCGCTAGCCGTCGTCGCCCACCCCGACGACCTCGAGTACGGCTGCTCCGCCGCGATCGCCGCCTGGACCGACGCCGGCCGCGAGACCGCCTACGTGCTGGCGACCCGCGGCGAGGCCGGCATCGACACCCTGGACCCCGCCCGCTGCGGCCCCTTGCGGGAGCAGGAGCAGCGGGCGAGCGCGGCCGTCGTGGGCGTGTCGAGCGTGGAGTTCCTCGACCACCGTGACGGCGTCATCGAGTACGGCACGGCCCTGCGCCGCGACATAGCCGCCGCGATCCGTCGGCACCGCCCCGAACTGGTGATCACGCTCAACCACCGGGACACCTGGGGCGGCGTCGCCTGGAACACCCCGGACCATGTGGCGGTCGGCCGGGCCACCCTCGACGCGGCCGCCGACGCGGGCAACCGCTGGATCTTCCCCGAGCTCGTCGCACAGGGCCTGGAGCCGTGGAACGGCGTGCGCTGGGTCGCCGTAGCGGGATCCGCGACCCCCACCCACGCGGTGGACGCGACGCCCGGTCTGGAGCGCGCGGTGCGGTCGCTGCTCGAACACCGCACCTATATCGAGGCGTTGACCGACGAGGAGCCCGAGCAGTATGTCAGGGGATTCCTGACCGGAGTGGCGCAGTCCGCCGGGGAGCGCTTCGGCGGTCGGCCCGCGGTCGCGTTCGAACTGTTTCCGCGCTGAGGGGGGACCACGTGGAGGACACCGACCTGCTGGCGGACCGCTTCGAGGAGCACCGCGGGCGCCTGAAGGCCGTCGCCTACCGGATGCTCGGCTCGCTCGCCGAGGCCGAGGACGCCGTCCAGGAGACCTGGCTCAAGCTCAGCCGGGCCGACACCGGTGACGTACGCAATCTGGGGGGCTGGCTGACCACGGTGATCGGCCGGGTCTGCCTGGACCTGCTCCGCTCGCGCGCCGCCCGCCGCGAGCAGCCCATGGACGACGGCCTTGACCCGCATGTGCCCGATCCGGTGATCAGCCCCCTGTCCCGGATCGACCCGGAGGCGGAGGTCCTCCAGGCCGACTCGGTGGGGCTCGCCCTGCTGATCGTGCTGGAGACCCTGGAGCCCGCCGAGCGGCTGGCGTTCGTGCTGCACGACATGTTCGCCGTGCCGTTCGACGACATCGCGCCGATCGTGGAGCGCACCCCGGCCGCCACCCGGCAGCTCGCCAGCCGGGCCCGGCGCCGGGTGCGGGGAGCCACGCCGTCGGCCGAACCCGATGTGGCCCGGCAGCGCGAGGTGGTCGACGCGTTCATGGCGGCCGCCCGCGCCGGTGACTTCGACGCGCTGCTCGCCGTGCTCGACCCGGATGTGGTGCTGCGCGCCGACTCCGGGGCGCTGGTGCGGGGCGCGGCCGCGTCGAAGGTGGTGCACGGCGCCCGTGCGGTCGCCGAACAGGCCCTGCTCTTCCGGCAGTTCGCCCCGTACGGGCGGCCGGCGCTGGTCGGCGGGGAGGTCGGTGTCCTCAACGTCGCCGAGGGCCGGCTGCTGTCCGTCATGGGCGTCACCGTGGTCGACGGCCGGATCGTCGCCCTGCACATCCTGGCCGACGAGGAGCGCCTGGCCGCTCTTCCGGTGCCGGACCTCGCCGGTCCCTGAGTCAGGCGGGGACGGCGAGCCGGCCCACGGCCCGCCCGTCGGGCAGCAGTTCACCGGTGTCGTCGAAGACGATGGTCCCGTTGCACAGCAGGCTCCAGCCCTGCTCGGGATGGGCCGACACGACGGCGGCGTCGCGGTGGTCCGGGCTGTCCGCGGGTGGGCACGCTGGCTGGTGGCTGCACATGGCCTCTCCTCGACGCGTGGCTGTCACTGCTGCCGGTCGGCTTGTCCTCAGTGATAGCGCCCTTTGTTTTCCGTTGGATGAGAGGACCCCCACAGCGCGGGAAACTCAGCGGTGAGGTCGTCGGCCGGGCATTCCGTATGCTGAACCGTATGCAAGATCAGATGGCCGGCCGGGACGACCTGCGCGGTGACTGCGGGAGCTGCTTCGGGCTCTGCTGTGTGGCCCTCCCCTTCGCCCGCTCCGCGGACTTCGCACTCGACAAGGGCGCCGGGACGCCCTGCCCCAACCTCGGGGACGACCACCGCTGCGGCATCCACGCGCGGCTGCGGCAGCGGGGCTTCACCGGCTGCACCGTCTACGACTGCTTCGGCGCCGGCCAGAAGGTCTCCCAGGTCACCTTCGGCGGCCGGGACTGGCGTACGGCACCCGCGGCCGAGGCGCGCCGCATGTTCGACGTCTTCCCGGTCGTGCGCCAGCTGCACGAACTGCTCTGGTATCTCACCGAGGCCCTCACCCTGCCCGCCGCCCGGCCGCTCCACGCCGAGCTGCGCCGCGCGCTGGACAGGACCGAGGAGCTGACCCGGCAGACCCCGGACGCGCTGGCCGACCTCGATGTCGCGGCCCACCGCCAAGACGTGAACGTCCTGCTGCTCAAGAGCAGTGAACTGGCCCGCGCCGGCATCCCGGGCAAGGGCCGGAAGAAGGAGCGCCGGGGCGCGGATCTGATGGGCGCCCGCCTCAGGGGCGCCGATCTGCGCGGCGCGAATCTGCGGGGCGCCCTGCTGATCGCCGCCGATCTCACCGGCGCCGATCTGCGCGGCGCGGATCTGATCGGGGTGGACCTGCGCGACACCGACCTCACCGACGCCGACCTGACCGGCGCGTTCTTCCTGACCCAGCCCCAGGTCAACGCGGCCCGGGGGAGTGCCGGCACGCGGCTGCCCGGCTCAGTCGCCCGCCCGGTGCACTGGACAGCGGGGCTCTGACCCGGCCGTCTCCTCTTCCTCGGCGGATCGGCGGGCCGCCGGAGCGGGGGTGCGCCGGTCCAGGTGCAGCCGCAGTCCCTCCGGCATCAGGGTGAGCCGCTCGGTCACCCGCAGCCGGTAGGCGGGGTCCGGCCGCAGCTCGTAGCGGCGCAGCAGCAGCCCGAGCACCAGCGTCGCCTCGTGCAGCGCGAACTGCCGCCCGATACAGGCCCGCGCCCCGGTCCCGAACGGCTTGAAAGTGTGCGGCGGCCGGGTACGCACGGCCGCCGCGTCGAACCGGTCGGGGTCGAAGCGCTCCGCGTCCTGGCCCCACACGTCCGGATCGCGGTGCAGCATCGCCGTCAGCACCAGCGCCCAGGCGCCCCGCCGCATCGGGTGCTCCCCGCCGAGCACGGTGTCCTCCCTGGCCTCGCGGGCGAAGGCGGGCGCCGTCGGCCACAGCCGCAGCGACTCGTCCAGGACTCGGCGGACCAGGCGCAGCCGGGCCACCTGGTCGTATCCCGGGACCTCCGCTCCGCCCCACACCCGGTCCACCTCGGCGCGGGCGCGGGCGGCGACGTCCGGGTGGCGGGAGAGGTAGTGCAGTGCGAAGGAGAGCGCGCCCGAGGTGGTCTCGTGGCCCGCGACCAGGAAGGTGATGACCTGGCGGCGCACGTTCCGCGCGGACAGCCGCTCACCCGTCTCCGGATGGGCCGTCTCCAGCATCCGGTCGAGCAGATCGCCGTTCCCGCCGCCCTCCGCGCGCCGGGCGCGCACCAACTCGTCGACGGTGCGGTTGAGGTAGGCGATGTCGGCGTCGTTCCGCCGGCGCGCGTCGCGCAGCAGGGGCAGCGCGGGCGCGGGCACGGTGTTGAGCCGTTGGGCGTAGGTCAGCGTGCCGACCATCGCGGTGACGAAGGGATGCGGCCGGGACCGCTCGAAGGATCCGAAGTCGTGCCCGAACCCGGTGCGGGCTATGGTCTCCAGCGTCAGCTTGGTCATGTCCCCGGGCACGTCCACCGACCGTCCCGCCGCCACCGCGTCGTCCCAGTGGTCGGTGAGCCGGCGCGCCGCGTCCAGCATCATCGGGTGGTACGCGGCCATGGCCTCCCGGCTGAAGCCGGGGGCCAGCACGTCATGCGCGAGCTGCCAGCTGGGCTCGTGGTTGTACGCCGTGAACAGCGCGTCCCCGACGACCGGCCGCAGATTGGCTATGCCCAGTCCCACGTGCTTGGCGAACCGGGTCTCGTCGGCGAGGTCGGCGGCCAGTCCGGCGCCCCACACGAACACGAACTCCTTACCGAACGCCCGCCGCCGGAAGATCGGTCCCAGCTGGCGGGCGTAGCGCATCGAGCCCTGGATCGGGGTCTTCCGGTTCGCGCCGACGACGTCCCCCAGCAGGGGCAGGCGGTACGGCGGGTGCGGGATGCGACGCAGTTCGGGCCAGCCCAGTTCGGCGCTGCGGAACCCCTTCGACGGCGATGCCACCATGACGCGATCTCCTTTGATCGAGCGGCGGTTCGAGCTTGTTATATGTGAGTTCAATAGGCCGCACCAGTCTGGTGCCGCTGTTGAACCGGCGTCAAGTAAGGTGCGGGTATGGCTGCGAACCAGGGTGAACGCACCCGCCGTCGGCTCAGCACGGAGGAGCGCCGGGAGCAGCTCCTGTCGGTCGGGGCGCGGCTGTTCTCGGAGAGTCCCTACGACGAGGTGTGGATCGAGCAGGTGGCCGAGATCGCCGGCGTCTCGCGCGGGCTGCTCTACCACTACTTCCCGACCAAGCGGGACTTCTTCGCGGCGGTCGTGGAGCGGGAGAGCGGGCGGATGCTGCGCATGACGGCGGCGGTGCCCGGCATCCCTGTACGCGAACAGCTCACGGCCGGACTCGACACCTACCTGGAGTACGTCCAGGCGCATGCCCACGGCTACCGGGCCTTCCATCGCGCGGACGCGGCCGGTGACCAGGCCGTGCGCCGGGTGTATCAGCGGGCGCTGGCCGCCCAGGAACGCCAGATCCTCGCCGCGCTCGCGGCGGACCCCGAGTTCGGGCCCGTCTTCGAGGAGCGGGCCGATGTGCGGCTGGCGGTGCGCGGTTGGCTGGCGTTCACCACGGCGGTGTGCCTGGAGTGGCTGCGCGGGGCCGATCTGACCAGGGAGCAGGTGCGGGAGCTGTGTGCGCGGGCCCTGCTGGGCGTCATCGCCTGACGTGGCGGCGGGCGTGGTTGGCGTGCGCCCCGATGTCCGATAGGTTAGGCAAGGCTTACCTAAGGAGGTCTGGGATGGGTGACAGGCAGGAGTGGACGGCGGCCCCGTGCGCGGCACAGCGGGCGCGGACCGTACTCGCCACCGCGTGGTCCTGCACGGTGACCGCGGACGGCGCCCGCGAGGAGTTCGTCGGCGCGCACGCCGTCGCCGAGGACGGCCGCGTCCTGCTGCGCGTGCCCGAGGACGGCGCGCTGCTCACCGCCGCGCTCTGCGCCCCGCGCGGCGAGCCCGCCGCCGTGCTGGAGTTCGCCGATGTGGCGCCCGTCCCCGTCCGGGACCGGATCCGCGCACGCCTGTGGCTGGCCGGGTGGTTCACCCCTGAGGACGACCGGCTCGCCTTCCACGCCACCCGCATGGTGCTGAAGCAGCGCTCCGGTGCCGTCGTCGTCGACCTCGACGAGTTCGCCGCCGCCGCGCCCGACCCGCTCTCCGGGGCCGAGGCCCAGCTGCTGACCCATCTCGCCGACGCCCACCCCGACGCCGTCGAGCGCCTCACCCGGCTCGTCACCCCCGACAGCCTGCACGGCGCCGTCCGCGTCCAGCCCCTCGCCGTCGACCGGCACGGACTGACCCTGCGCGTCGAACGGGCCCGCGCCCACGGCGACGTACGCCTGCCCTTCCACACGCCCGCCGACGACGTCGCCCAACTCACCGAACGCGTGCACGCCCTGCTCACCCAGGCGAGCCGCGCCGCCTGCCCGCGCGTCCTGCACTGGCAGCGCACGGACGGCGAGGGGTGAGGCGAGGGGCGAGCCGAAGCCCGCGCGCCCTATAGCGGTAGCGCGAGCCGAAGCCCGCGCGTCCTACAGTGGCAGCGCGCAGACCGCGACGGGTGAGGCGAACGGTTCGTCCGCCAGCCGCAGTTCACCGTCCTCCGCCGTGACGTGGAAGACGCTGACCGTGCTCGACCGCTGGTTCGCCGCGAACAGCAGCCGGCCGCCCGGCGCGAGGGCGATCTGGCGCGGGAAGTCGCCGGCCACCGGGACCGTCCCCAGCAGGCGCAGCCGCGCGCCGTCCGCCTCCACCGCGTACCGCGCGAGCGTGTTCGCGCCCCGGTTGGCGAGATAGGCGTGTCCCCCGTCCGGTGAGACCACCAGCTGCGCCGGGTAGTTGGTGACACCCGGGCGCGAACCCGTGGACTGCGGGGCGCCGATGGCCAGCCGGCCCGTCGAGGGATCGTAGGCGCAGACCGTGACCGTGTCGTCGGACTCGTTGGCCAGATAGGCGAACCGGCCGCCCGGATGGAAGACCAGATGGCGCGGCCCCGCGCCCGGCCGGGCGTGCGCCTGCGCGACCTCACGCAGGGTGCCGGTCCGCTCGTCCAGGCGGTAGCTGTAGACGGTGTCCGTACCCAGGTCCACGGCGAGGACATGACCGCCGTCGGGAGCGGTGACGAACTGGTGGGCGTGCGGGCCCTGTTGACCGGGGCCGGGCGCGGGCCTGCGGTGCGTCACCACGTCGGTGTGCTCACCCAGCGCCCCCGAGGCGTCGATCGGGTGCACGGCCACACTGCCGGAGCCGTAGTCGGCGCTCAGCAGCCACCGTCCCCCGGGGTGCACCGAGAGATGGCAGGGGTGCGCGCCTCCGGTGGCCCGGGTGCCGAGGATCTCGCGGTCGGCGAGCCGGACGGCGGTCACCGTGCCCCGGCTGCGCTCGTTGACCGCGTACAGGGTGCGGCCGTCGGGGTGCGCCGCGAGGTACGACGGGTCGGGGACGCCGGTGAGCGTGCCGGTGCGGGTGATCCGGCCGGAGGTCGGGTCGTAGGCGGCGATGCCGATGCCCCGGCCGCCGCCCTTGGCGGAGGTGTAGGTGCCCAGGTAGAGAGGGCGAGGGGAGGACTCCGGCGACGCGGAGGACGGCTGCGGCGCGGGAGACGTGGGGGCCGCGCCCGCAGAGCCCGGCACCGAGGGGCTGCCGGACGCCGAGCCGCCCTCCCCGCGTCGGCCCTCGCTCCCGCTCCCGTTCCCGTCACCGCATCCGGCGACGGAGACGCCCGTGGCCACCGCGGCACCGAGCGCGCCGACGAAGCGACGCCTGCTCCAGCCCCGGTGTGCCCGTGCCGCCCCGCTGCCCATGTCCGTCCCTCGGCTCGCCGCTCGTCCCATCCGCGACAGCCACCTTGACCCGTTCGGGCCCCGGAACGCAAAAGCGGCCTATCGGATGCCATCCGTCCCTGGCCGGCGCGGAGTGGCCCGGAAGGCATACGGCGCCTACCGGTCACCGTCCGCGCGGGCTGGCCTTCGGGGGGCCCGGAACGCCAAGCAGTCTGTCGGCCGCCGCCCTCCACTGGCCTGCGCGGGGACCGCCTTCAGCGGCCTACCAGTCGCCGTCCTCCACCGGCTTGCCCGGAGCGTCCTTCAGGGGGGGGTGATCTGGCCCGGTGCGGGTGGCTCCCACGGGTCGAGGTCGTCGCCGAGCCACTCGCCGACCGGCTTCACCGCGCCCAGCGTGTCCGTGGGGGCGAGATCCCGTGCGTCCTCGTCGTAGTAGTCGAACCAGGGCAGTCCCGCGCGGGTGTACGCGGCGCGGTCCACCGGCGAGGGCGGTGGGGCCTCGCCGGTGATGCGGCGCCACTCCGGGGGCGTCACCAGGTGTACGAACACCCGGCCCGCCGGCTCCTTCGCCCAGTCCTTCAGGGGCCGCTCGTCCCGGTAGACCTCCTGCCGCATCGAGCCGCCCACCCCCAGGCCCATCGCGGCGGCGGCCCGGGGCGCGGCCGGGGCGGCCCCCGGCGCGGCGGCGGCCAGGGGGGCCGGGACCGCACCGGCCACGGGCGGCGGCGCGCCGTACCCGCCGCCGAAGGCCGGCCTGGCCCGGTGCCGCTCCTGCTCACGCCACTCGGCCAGCCGGCGCTCGCTGAGCGGGAACGACTGGAGCTGGACACCGCCCCAGACCTCCTCGCCGGTGACCTGCCCCTCCACGGTCGCCCCCAGCCCCAGCGGCACGGCCACGAACTGGCGGACCGTGCCCTTGCCGGAGTTGATGCCGTCCAGCCAGGGCTGGCGGGGCAGCACCACGTAGTTCTGCGGGTGCCGGGACAGCCGGCCGCTCCACCGCTTGCCGGAGACCGCGCACACCTTGCCCACGCCGACCTGGAGCGCGGCCGGCTCGGTCGTCCCCGCGAAGCTCAGCCACATGGCCTCGCGCAGATACACCGGCAGCATCACGCCCCCGCGCGCGAGCCACTCGGCGGGCGCGGTGTCGGCGTAGTCGGAGATCCGGCGGACCGGGAACTCGCCCAGGCCCGGCGGCAGCGCATGCGTGCCCGTCTCCGGCAGCCGGAGCGTGCGCACGAAGCGCACCGCCACCCCGCCCGGCAGCCGCAGTGTGTTCCCGTCGATCCGAACGGCGCTGTCGGTCATCCCCGCGATCCCCTCCTCGTGGTGCAGGGCCCCCGTCGGGGAGGCCCGGTCGACGCCGGGCCGCACGGACCGGCGTCGTCAGAGAGAACGACCGGTGGACGCCCCGCGGTTCCGGCCGAGGCGGCCGGAAAGCATCCCCTGCAGCCGCGTCAGCCACGGCCTGCGCTCGCGCTGCTCGGCGCTGACCCGGTCCAGCTCCTCCAGGAGCCGGCGCGAGCGGTGCTCGGTGTCGAGCTCGTCGAGGATGCGGTTGACCTCGGTCAGTACGGCGCCGTGCAGCTGCCACTGGCGGGTGTCGTGCTGGAGCTGCTCCAGCAGCAGCTGGGCCAGCTTGTCGCGGGTGGTGGCCGCCTGCCGCAGCTCGGTGGTGAGCCGGGCCTCCGCCGCGTCGGCGTTGCTGCTGACGTGCGTGGTGACCAGGACCGCGAAACTGACCACCGCGTCGGCCACCTCGGTCAGCAGCTGGTCGACGGTGGCCCCGGTCTCGGCCGGGAAGAGCGGCTCGGGGTCGCGTTCCTTGGCGAGGTCGGTGAGCGAGCGGGCCAGCACGCGCAGGACGACCGTGCAGATCTCCAGCGTGTCCAGACCGGTGCGCAGCACCACCCGGTGCAGCAGACCCTCACGCACGCGTGGATTGAGCCGCAGGCTGTCCTCCGCCTGGCGCAGCGCCGCGTCGACCTCCACGATCTCGTGGTCTAGCCGGCGGGCCTCGTGCAGCTTGGCGGCGGCCTCCTCGTACCGGGTGCGGCCGGCGGCCTGCTCGCCGACGTGCAGCATCAGCTGCCGCACCCGCCGGGCCAGCCCCTCGATGGACTCGCCGGCCTCGTCCACCCATACGGGTGGCGCGAGCAGCAGGTTGCAGGCGAGTCCCACGACCGCGCCGATCAACGTTTCCACGATCCGGGCCCAGGCCGTGTCGCCGACGGTGGTGACGCCGAGCACCAGCATGGCGCTGATGGCCACCTCGGGCACGTACTCGTCGACGCGCACCAGGTGCCCCACGGCCAGCGAGGCCATGATCACCAGGGCGAGGCTCCACCAGGTCAGTCCCACCAGCTGGCTGAAGGCGATGGCGACCAGCACACCGGCCACCACGGAGTTGACCCGGCGATAGCTGTTGGTGAGCGTGGCGTACAGCGTGACCTGGACGACCAGCAGCGCGGTCAGTGGCGCGGTCAGCGGGGCCGGCTCGGGGGACAGGTGCAGGGCGACGACATACGCCACCGTCGCCGCGACAGTGGACCGCAGCGCCTGGACGACCACGGGCTCCCGGTGCCACCGCACGACCCGCGCCAGCGGCACGGCCGCCTCACGTACAACTCGCATCCCTTGGCCTGTTCCCCGTCCCCGGCGACCTCGAACGTTCCTTTGCGGACCATACCTGTCCGCAAGGGTCCGTAGATTCTTTCCAACGGCTGGAAATGCGGAACGGTCGGAAGACGACGGGGAGGAAACGCACCATGGGGAACACACGGGACATCGACGTCCTCACGCACGCGCACGCGTACCTGCGGGAGGTGGTCGCCGGGGTCCGCGAGAGCGAGTGGGGCGCACCGACGCCGTGCGACGGGTGGACGGTCCGCCAGGTCCTCAACCACGCGCGCATCGACCAGCAGGCGTACGGCCTGGTGCCGACCGGCGGCCGGCCGGACGTCGACCCGTTCAAGCCGGTCGACGCCCTCGACGGGGACCCCGTGGTCGAGCTGGAGAAGGTGCTGCGGGCGGTGGCGGACGTGTACGCCGCCTTCCCCGCCGGCGCCGAGCAGGTCTCCACCCCCCTCGGATCGCTGCCCCTGCCGATCGCCGCCGGAGCGGCGGCGCTCGACGCGGCCGTGCACGCCTGGGACATCGCCGTCGCCACCGGCCAGGACCGTCCGCTCACGCCCGAGCTGGCCGAGGCGCTCCGCCCCGCCGCCGACCAGCTGGTGGACCACCTGCGCGACGCCTACCAGGTCTTCGCGCCCGCCAGGGAGACGACCGAGGACCAGGACAGCGCGGAGACCCTGCTGGCCTTCCTGGGCCGCGACCCCCACTGGACCGGCCCCGGGGCCCGGTAGAGGCCGTCCCGCCTCACGCGTACAGCTTGTCGAGGAACGCGGACAGGTTGCCCGTCGTGCGGGCGATCTGCTCCTCCAGGGTGAGGGTCTCCTCGAAGCGCCCCCCCCGATTCCGGCACCTTCCGGCCCCGGACGTACAGCGAGCACGCGAGGTCCGTGCACATGTAGAGGCCCACCGAGTTGCCCTCGCGGCCCGCCGCCCCCGCCTTGCGGGCGGTCATCAGCGAGACCCCGCCCCCGGGGTGCGTCGTCAGGCACAGCGAGCACATGCTGCGGTGCGGGAAGCCCCGCTGGGAGGCCGGAAAACGCAGAGTGACGCCGACGAACCGCCCGTCCCGCTCGGTCACGAGGTAGCTGCGGTCGGGTGCCCCGGGATCCCGCCAGCCGAGGAAGTCGAGGTCGTCCCAGAGGCGTTCGCCGAGATCGCGCGGGACCGCCAGCCGCTTGGCCTCCCCCTGGGAGCAGTTGACGAAGGAGCCGCGGATCTCCTGCTCGGTGAGCGGGCGCATGAGGATAGCCTCCAGTGAAAGATCATCGTTCCGAAACCTAGGGGGTCTAGGTTTCGGTTTCAGCGTAGGAACACGGGGATGGGTGGGGCCAGTGGATTTCCAGGAGACGTCGTCACGCCGGGTGCGGGCGGCCGTGGAGTACGTCGGGCAGCGGGCCACCGGACCGGCCCTCGACCCGGATCTGCGCATCACCCTGAACTTCCACCCCGACCGCGCGGCCGGCGGCCTGGCGATCCTCGACGCCCTGGCCCGCGACGGCGTCTACCACTCGCAGTTCGTCACCGGCACCAGCAACGGCGGCCTCACCGCCCACCCCGGCGGCGACCGCTGGCGCTGGGAGAGCCGTATCTTCGGCGGGGCCTACGACGACGCCGACCCCGTCGAGCGGCCCGTGTACGGTGCGCTGAACTTCCGCCGCCAAGTCGTGGGCGCCGCCCCGAGGTTCGGCTCCTCGCACTTCCGGCTCACCGGCGCCGTCCTGGCCCGCGCCACCTTCTGCTATCCCGACAGCGCGGCCGAGCCCGGCGACTTCGGCACCGCGGCCCGCCTGTCCCTGATCGCCCTGGCCGAGGCGGACGAGCAGGACCCCCTCAACGACTACATCGAGGCCCAGGTGCACGGCGGCGTCGACCTCGCCCGGGACGTGGAGGCCCTCGTCCTGGACGCCTGCTACCGCGGCACCGCCGTGGAGGCCGCCGCCCGCGCCCTGCCCTGCCCCGTCGAGTGGCACCCCGGCTACCGCATCGACGTGGCCGGCCTGTATCGCCACGCCGACTACCGGGGGCGGGAGTTCGCCGACCTGGGCGCCCGTATCGCCGAGGACGGTCAGGTGGACCCGCGCATCCTCGGGAACGCCGCTCGCACCGGCCGTCATGAGCTCCAGGACCTCAAGATGGTGTGGCACACACTGGCCCGCTTCGGCGCCCCCGAGGGCGCGGGGACCGCCCGTGCCGCCCCGGCCGACCGGATCCCCGGCGCGTAGGCCGGCGTTCCGTACCCTGGACCCTGGAGCCGGTCTCTCTTGGCCCCTGGAGTCGGCCTCTCTTAGCTCACATCGTGAACTAAGGGTTGGAGGAATGTCGCGCGAGCCGTGCCCGCAGAGGTATGTTGCAGGTCGGACTGGGTACGGAGGAAGCCATATGGCGGGGCGGAACGGGCGCACGGTGCGCGATCTCAGGCGGGCCAACCGCACGGTCGTACTGCAACGCCTCTACTTCGACGGCCCGCTCAGCCGCTTCGAACTCGGCCCGGCCACCGGCCTGAGCTCCGGCTCGGTCAGCAACGTCGTCGCCGACCTGGTCGCCGACGGGCTGGTGGAGGAGGCAGGCAGCGTCGACTCCGACGGCGGCCGCCCCCGCACCCTGCTGCGCGTCGCACCCAGCAGCGGCCACATGATCGGCGTGGATGTCGGCGAGACGCGCGTCCGCGTCGAGCTGTTCGACCTGACCCTCACCGAACTGGCCCGCGCCGAACGGCCGCTGGCCCAGCGCCGCTACGAGGTCGAGGGCATCGTCGGCCACATCCGCGACGGCGTCGCCGAGGTGCTGGCCACCGCTGGCCTCGCCCCCGAACGGCTGCTCGGCGTCGGCATCGGCGTCCCCGGCATCGTCGAGCGCACGCCCGAGCGCGGAGCCGTCGTCCACGGCCAGACCATCGGCTGGGACGCCGTGCCCCTGGAGGCGCTGCTGCGCGAGGGCTCCCCGCTGCCCGACAGCGTGCCCTACTTCATCGACAACGGCGCCAAGACGCTCGGCCAGGCCGAGATGTGGTTCGGCGGCGGACGCGGCGCCGACAACGCCGTGGTCGTCCTCTTCGGCTCCGGCGTCGGCGCCTGCCTGGTCACCCCCGACGTGGAGCACGGCCGGGCCGTGGAATGGGGCCACCTCACCGTCCGCGTCCGGGGCCGCCGCTGCCGCTGCGGGGCCCTCGGCTGTCTGGAGGCCTACGCGGGAGCGGAGGCGCTCCTCGACCGCTGGCGCGAGGAGGGCGGCCGGCCGCCGGAGGACACCGACGAGGAGACCGCGCTGACCGCGATGCTCGCCGCCGCCTACCCGGCCGAGGGCGGCGCCCCCGACCCGGTCGCCCTCGCCGTGCTGGAGGAGACCGCCGAGTACCTCGGCGCCGGGCTCTCCGACCTGATCAACCTCTTCCAGCCCGAACGCATCCTCATCGGCGGCTGGGCCGGCCTCCAGCTCGGCACCCGGTTCCTGCCCGCCGTACGCCGGCACGCGATGTCGTACGCCCTGCGCCACCCCGCCGAGAAGGTCACCGTCGACCTCGGCCGGCTCGGGCCGGACGCGGTGACCGTGGGCGCCGCGATCCTCCCGCTGGCCGACTTCTTCGCCCACGGCGGCCGCCGCCCCGAGCCCGCGCCCGCCGGGCCGGCACCGGCGTGGCAGTCGGCGCTGGAGGACCGGGCGCCCCACTGAGCGGCGTTTCGCGACGCCCCGCCGAGGTACTCGCGTCTGCCTGTACGGCAGTCACCACGCCACGGAGGGAGCGGGTCGTGGCAGATCATCGCGAGGGAGCGGGTCAGGGTCAGGGCGGCGATCCGGTGCCGCGGGACATGCCGGACCAGCAGGCCGGGCAGGAAGAGGACCCCTGGGAGATCGACCAGGAGGACCACCCGGACGGCCCGGAGGACGACGTGCCCGACACCGACGAGGCGGGCACGGGCCGCCGCGGCGCCCCACACGCGGCGACGGTGAACCCCGAGCACCCAGCCCCCGAGGAGCCCAGCGCCTGAGCCCGACAGCCCGCGGCGTCCGCGGCGGCCCTTCGGCTCACTGACGCCGGCCGCCGCGACTTGGGGGCGCGACGACCGGCCCGACCGCCGTTCCGGCAGGGAGCCGGGGGTCGCGGCGACGGCGTTCCGGCTGGGCGTCGGGGCGCGCGAGCGAGTACCGCCGACGGTGCGACGACCGCCGTTCCGGGAGGGCGCCGGGGGGCGCGGGCGACCGGCGTCCCGACTGTGCGCGGCGCCCGTATTTCCGTCCGCGTCAGCGTCAGCCCACCTTCCCGCCTCACCCCACCTTCCTGCCCCGCATAGGTTCCGTCGGGGCGCCCGCGCCGGCGCGCAGGCCCTGCAGGAACTCCTCCAGTACCTCCGTCGCCGTGTGCCGCGGCCGCCAGCCCAGTTCCGTGTGTGCCCGGGTGCAGTCCATCAGGGGCAGCCGCAGGACCGCGTCGAAGAGATGCGGGGAGGCCGGCAGCAGACGCAGACCCCACGCGGCGGCGATGGCCGAGCGGGCCGCCGTCCGGGGCAGCCGCACGGGGCGGGCGTCGAGCATCTCGCCGAGCAGACCGGCGTCCACCGGCGGGTCGGCCGCCAGATTGAACGCCCCGCTCACCTCGGAGTGCACCGCCAGCCGGTACGCCTCCGCCGCGTCGTCCGTGTGCAGCGCCTGCACCCGCAGCCCGGGGATGTCCGGCAGGAACGGCAGCAGTTCGGGCCGCACCGCCGGGCCGGGCAGGAACCGCCCGCCGAAGATCCGCCGCTGCTCGCTCGCCGACTCCCGCTTGAACAGGAAAGCCGGCCGCATCCGCACGACCCGCACCGCTGGGTGCTGCCGCTCGAAGCCGTCCAGCGCCCGCTCCAGGTAGGCCTTCTCCCGGCAGTACGCGGCGTCCGGCCAGCCATGTGTCGGCCACGACTCGTCGACCGCCTCGTCCTTCGGCCCCGGCGAGTACGCGCCCACGGACGACGCGTGCACGAGCACCGGCACGTTCGCCGCCGCGACCGCCTCGAACAGCCGCATACCGCCCAGCACATTGGTCCGCCAGGTAACCGCCGGATCGTGCGTCGGCTGGAACGCCCAGGCCAGATGCACCACCGCGTCCGCGTCCGTCAGATGCCCGGAGATGTCCGCGGCTTCGACGGACAGATCCACCTCCGCCCATTCCGTCTTCGCCGGCGACCACTCGGGTGCCCGCCGTGCCAGTCCGACCACCGACTCGACCTCGGGATCCTCCGCCAGCAGCCGCACGACACTGGTCCCGACGTTGCCGGTGGCGCCCGTGACGACCACCTTGCCGCTCACCTTGATCATCTCCCGCCGTAGGCCGTGGGGAACCGGTCGAGTACCCCGGTTCCGGGCGGCGGCACGCCCGGCCGGGGACCGGACCCTGACCTCTGAGGTAATCGCGCTCCGCGACCGCCGCCGGAAGGATGAGAGACGTACCCGCCCACCGGATCCCCGGTCCATCAGGAGGACTCCCATGCCGTACTTCGCGAGCCCCGTCGACGACACCCGCCTGCACTACGTCGACCACGGACCGGCCGACGGACCCGTGATCGTCTTTGTGAACAGCGCCTACTTCGGCACCGGGATGTGGGAGTTCCAGACGGTCCCGCTGGCGGAGCGTGGCTACCGCTGCGTCGGCTTCGACCGGCGCGGGCACGGCCGCTCCGACGACGCATGGGGCGGCTTCGACCTGGACAGCCTCGCCGACGACGTCCAGGGTCTGCTCGACCACCTGGACCTGCGGGACGTCACCCTCGTCGCGCACTCCGTCGGCACCGCAGAGGCCGTGCGCTGTCTGACCCGGCACGGCGACGAGCGGGTGGCCCGGCTCGCGCTCGTCGCCGGGGTGGCGCCCGGACTGGTGCGCTCGGAGAACAACCCCGAGGGCCTCGCCCCGGAGGTGACGCGGGCGGTCGTCGACGACTTCCGGCGCGACCGGGCCGCCTTCTTCGCCGACGGCGCCCACGCGTTCTTCGCGCTCGACCGGCCCGGCAACGAACTCTCCGACGCCTACGTCCAGTCCATGGTCCGCGCCTGCCACGGAGCCACCGCCCGGGCCGGCATCGCGCTCGGCGAGCTGGTCGCCGGCCTCGACGTCGCTCCCGAACTGGCCAAGCTGGACCTGCCGGTCCTGGTGATCCACGGCACCCATGACGACTCGGCGCCGCTGGAGCTGACCGGCCGCCGCACCGCCGCGCTCGTCCCCGGCGCCGTCCTCACGGTGTACGAGAACGCCGGACACGGCCTGTTCGCCACACACGCGACGCGACTCACCGCGGATCTGGGGGACTTCGCGGCGGGCGTGGCGGCCTGATCCGGCGATCCGGAAGCCGACGACAAGAAGCCCCGACCGGACGGGGGGAGACCGGTCGGGGCAGTCGAGGTGTGGGCGCGGATGGCGGTCGCCTCTCGGCGAAAGGCTCCACAGGGCTTCAGCCGAACGATCGTCCCTGTGGGCAAAAGGTGAGGCCCGGGGACACTGTCCCATCCACACCCACGAGTTGTTCAACGGCGAACCACCACGGGGTGTTCCCGGGCCCGCGACGACACGGGGTGATCCGCGTCACCCTGGACGCGTCAGTCGTGTCACGTCCGCGCGGCCGGCTCCGGCACGCGGCCCTCCCGGGTCCAGGCGAGCAGCTCCTCGGCCGTCCACGTGGTCACCACCCGCTCCTCGGGCACCCCGCACTCCTCCGCCCGTGCGCAGCCCAGGATCTGCCAGTCCAGCTGACCGGGCGCGTGCGCGTCCGTGTCGATCGAGAAGAGCACCCCCGCGTCCACCGCCCGGCGCAGCAGCCGGCGCGGCGGGTCGAGCCGTTCGGGCCGGCTGTTGATCTCCACGGCCGTCCCCGACTCGGCGCACGCGGCGAACACCGCCTCCGCGTCGAACTCCGACTCCGGCCGCCCCCGCCCCGTCACCAGCCGCCCCGTGCAGTGCCCGAGGACGTCCGCGTGCGGATCGCGCACGGCGGCCACCATGCGGCGGGTCATCGAGCGGGCGTCCATGCGCAGCTTGGAGTGCACCGACACCACGACCAGGTCGAGCCGCTCCAGCAGCTCCGGCTCCTGGTCGAGGGAGCCGTCCTCCAGGATGTCGCACTCGATGCCGGTCAGCAGGCGGAAGGGCGCCCAGGTCGCGTTGAGCTCGGCCACCACCTCCAGCTGGCGGCGCAGCCGCTCCGGGGACAGTCCGCGCGCCACCGTCAGCCGGGGCGAGTGGTCCGTGAGCACGGCCCACTGATGGCCCAGCGCGGCCGCCGCCCGGCCCATCTCGTCGATCGGGCTGCCGCCGTCGGACCAGTCGGAGTGCACATGGCAGTCGCCGCGCAGCAGCGCCCGCAGCCGTGCGCCGCCCTCCGTGAGCGGCGCCCCCACCTCGCCCTCCAGCTTGCGCAGATAGGCCGGCTCCTGTCCGGCCAGCGCCTCGCGCACCACCTGGGCGGTCTTCGGTCCCACGCCCCGCAGCGACTCCAGGGTCCCCGCGGCCGCCCGCTCGGCCACCTCGCCCTCGGGCAGCTCCTGGAGCACCCGGGCCGCCGTACGGAAGGCCCGCACCCGGTACGTCGGCGCCAGGGACCGCTCCAGCAGGAAGGCGATCCGGTCAAGGGCCTCGACGGGATCCATCGCCACCTCCTGGCACCAGGGTTCCCCACGCGCCGGGCCCCCGCACCACGGGAAACGCCGACCATCCGTAACGGCGGGTTCCGCTCTACGCTCTATGACATGACCGAAATCGCGAGCCCCCATATCTCCCACCCACGGGTCATGGTGCTCGGGGTGCAGCCGGGCAAGCCGCCTTTCCGTATCGTGGAAATCGATGGTGAAGTGGTCGGCGAGGCGACGGCGATCACGGACGTCCTCGAGACCGCCGCCGCGTTCGGCATCACGATCCACGACCTGGACGACCCCGACGTCGTGCGGTGGGTCGGCGGCGACCGCTACACCTGGAAACCGCGCCGGCTGTGACGTCCGGGCAGACGTCCGCCCGACCGGATCCCGAGGTCAGCCCCGGGCGTGCACCGCCCGGCCCAGACGCCTGCCGAGCAGCAGATAACCGACGAGCGCGCCCGCCGTGTTGAGGATGACGTCGTCGATGTCGAAGGCGCGCCCGGTCACCAGCGCGCCCTGCGCGAACTCCACCAGCAGCATCACCACCGCGGTCAGCAGCAGCACCCGCCACACGCCCCGGGTTCCCGGCGCGACGACCGGCAGCAGCACCCCGAACGGCACGCCCAGCAGCAGGTTCCCGCCGATCTGCTTCACCGCGTCGCGCAGCTCCGGCTGGTCCAGGTAGGCGCGCAGCGAGTGACCGGGCCGCATATTGGTGTGCACCAGCGTCTCGGAGGCGGGCGACGGCTCCAGCGTCAGCCGGGCGAGCACCACGGCGAACGCCACCATCAGGGCGAAGGCGACGGCCGTCGCGAACATCCGCAGCAGCCAGGAGAAGGGCCGCAGGCGAGGACGGCGACGGCTGGACGCGGAGGCGGGTCCGCCGTTGGCGGCGGGGCGCTTACCGGTCCTGACGGCGGGTTCGCCGGTCGCGGCACGGCGCTTCCAGATCGCGGCACGGCGCTTGCCGGTCGTGGCGGCGGGCGTGTCGGTCGGGGCGGGGCCCTTGTCGGTGGCGGCACCGCGCTTCCAGAACGCCGTACGGCGTTTGCCGCTCGCGGCGGCGGGCTTGTCGGTCGTGGCGCGGCCCTTGCCGGTCCCGGCAGCGCGCTTCCCGGTCGTGGCGGCGGGCTTGTCGGAAGCGGTGGCCGGCTTGTCGGCCGTGCTTTCCGGCTTGGTGGTGCGCAGGCGTAAGGCGGTCAGTGGACGTAACCCGGAGCGGGCCATACGGGCCTCCAGCATCCTCCAGCGTTCAACTTCCCTGCGTCGTAAGGCGATTACCCGCGAACCGCACGCCCAATGCCCCCACCGCGCCGCCGGACCCGTTTCCGTTGCTGCTGTCGGGGCACTCCTGGCAGTGCCCGCGCGTGCCGTCGCCCCGGTCGGCGAGGCCGGTGCTTGGATGCCGGAGGCGGCGGGCGGAACCGAGGAGGTGGCTCGTGGACCGACGCGACAGCCTGCGCGCCCTGGGCGAACTCCTCGCCTGGTGGGCCGCGCTGGGCGTCCTCTGGCTCTTCTACATCAGCACCGTGGACACCCTGGAACTCGCCGTCGGCGCGGGTTGTGCCGCCGTCGGCGCGCTCGCGGCCCGCGCCGCGCGACGGGCGGTGACCGACCGGTGAACGGCTGGCTCCTCGCCGCGGCCGTCGTCCTGGCCGGGGGCCTGGGCGCGACCCTGTGGGGGGTCGCGACCGGCCCGCTGCGCCGCCGCGTCGTCGCCCAGAACCTGTCCACCGCCCTGGCCTGCCCGGTCCTGCTCCTGCTCTCCCAGGGCTACGACCGCCCGTCCTACGTCGATCTCGCGCTGGTCCTCGCCCTGCTGGGTCCGGTCGGCACCCTTGTCTTCGCCCGGCTGCTCGGCGACGAACTCGCCCGGGACCAGCCGCGCGCCTGGGCCGCCACCTGGGCGGCCGCCGCCGTCGGCGCGGCCGTCGTCCTGGCCCTGTGCGTGGCCGTCGGCCCCAGCCGGGCGATGGCGAAACTGCTGGTCGTCGGGGCGCTGCTGATCGGCGGCAACCTCGTCGCCTCCCGGGCGCTCGCGGGCGGCATCAGCGGGGTGCGCCGTGGCTGACACCGTCCTCGTCGTCGCCCTGCTGCTGGTCGCCGCCTGCGCGACCGCCGCCGTCGCCACCCGCGACCCGGTCCGCCAGGCCCTGGTCCTGGCCGTCCTCGGTGTCGCCCTCGCCGTCTCGTTCACCGCACTGCAGGCCCCCGACGTCGGCCTGTCCCAGCTCGCCGTCGGCTCGGCGCTGACCCCGCTGCTGCTGATGCTCACGGTCCGCAAGGTCCGCCGCCGCGCCCGCCGCAAGGACGGGGCCCGATGAACCCGCGCGTCCGGCTCTGGCTGGTCGGCACGGCCGGCGCCGCGCTCGCCGTCCTGCTCGTCGCCGCCTGTCTGCGCCTGCCCGACTTCGGCGGCGACCGCCACCCCTACGGCGACCGGGCCGTGCGCGCCGCCCTCCACCGGCGCACCGCCAACACCATCGCGTCCGTCAACTTCGACCTGCGCGCCTACGACACCCTCGGCGAGATGGCCATCCTCTTCGCCGCGGTCCTCGGCTGCGTGGTCCTGCTGCGCCAGGCCCGCGACGAACACCGGGCCGTCCCCGAACCCGCCCGGGTGGCCCCGCCCGTGCGCCGCTACGCCCTGATCGTGCTGCCCGTCGCCCTGCTCACCGGCCTCTACATCATCGCCCACGGCCAGCTCAGCCCCGGCGGCGGCTTCCAGGGCGGAGTCGTCGCGGCGACCGCCCTGCACCTGCTCTACCTGGGCGCCGACTACCGGGCGCTGGAACGGATCCGGCCCTTGGGGCGCTACGAGGTCGGCGACGCCCTGTCCGCCTGCGCCTACGTCGTCACCGGACTCGCCGCCGTCCTCGCCGGCACCGCCTTCCTCGCCAACACCCTGCTGCCGTACGGCACGTTCAACACGCTGTCCTCCGGCGGCACCGTCCCGCTGCTGAACGCGGCCATCGGCATGGAGGTCGCCTGCGCCTGTGTCGTCCTGCTCGCCCGCTTCCTGGACCAGGCCGTCGAGATCGAGAAGGAGTCCCCGAGGTGAGCCGCCCGTGATGCACGTCCTGCCCTATGTGATCGCCGTCTGGGTCTTCCTGGCCGGCTGCTACGGCCTGGCCACCAGCCGCAATCTGATCCACGCCGTCGGCTGCCTCGCCGTCTGCCAGTCCGCCACCTACGTCCTGCTGCTGGCCGTCGGCTACCGCGACGGTGCCACCGCACCCGTCTTCTCCGACGTGAAACCCGGCTCACGGCCGGTCGTCGACCCCGTGGTGCAGGCGCTCGCCCTCACCGACGTCGTGGTCGGCGCCACCGTCACCGCCCTGCTCCTCGCCCTGGTCGTGCAGATCTCCAAGCGGCACGGCACCGTCGACCCCGACGACCTCTCCGAGCTGCGCGGCTGATGCATCACCTGCTGCCGCTGCTCGTCGCCCTTCCGCTGCTCGGGGCCGGCCTGCTGGTCGCCGGGGGCCGCCGGCTGCCGCGGGTCGCCGCCGAGTCCATCGGCTGCGCGGTCTCCGCCGCCTCCGCCGCCCTCGCCCTGATCCTGCTGCTGAACTCCTCGCCGCCCATGACCGAGTGGGTCGGCGGCTGGCGGCCCGTGAACGGGGAGAGCGTCGGCATCGTCGTGATCGGCGACGGCCCCGGCCTGGGCCTGGCCGCCCTCGCCTCCCTGCTCACGCTGGCGGCACTGGCGTACTCCTGGCACTACTTCGACGAACCCCCGCGCCGCCACGCCGGTTCCTTCCCGGCGCTCATGCTGGTCTTCCAGGCCGGCATGAGCGGCTTCGCGATCGCCGGGGACCTGTTCAACGCGTTCGTGTTCTTCGAGCTGATGAGCGTGGTGGCGTACGCGCTGACCGGCTATCGCATCGACGAACCCCGGGCGGTCCAGGGCGCGTTGACGTTCGCCGTCGTCAACTCCCTGGGCGCGTACGCCATGCTGATGGGCATCGCGCTGCTGTACGGCCGTACCGGCGAACTGTCCATGGCGTACATCGGGCGCGGCCTGGACGCGCACGGCGGGCCCGACGCGCTCACGCTCGCCGCCTTCGTCCTCGTGATGACCGGGCTGCTCGTCAAGGCGGCCGCCGTGCCCTTCCACTTCTGGCTGCCCGACGCCCACGCCGTCGCCCCCACCCCCGTGTGCATGCTGCTCTCCGGGGTGATGGTCGAGCTCGGCGTGTACGGCGTCTGGCGGGTGTACGGCACGGTCTTCGCCGGGCCGGGCGGCATCCCGGCCGGCGACGTCGAGCGGGTGCTCGTCGTCCTGGGCGTGCTCACGGCGGCCGTGGGCGCGGTCATGTGCTGGTACCAGCGGCACATCAAGCGGCTGCTCGCCTACTCGACGGTCGCCCACACCGGACTGTTCCTCGTCGGCATCGGCGTCCTGAAGCCCGAGGCCGACGACGGGATCGCGCTGTATGTCATCGGCCACGCCGGTGTGAAGGCCGCCCTGTTCGCCTGCGCCGGCATCCTCCTCGACCGCTTCGGCAGCGTCGACGAGCACGCCCTCTACGGCAAGGCGCGCCGGCTGCGCGGTGTGGCCGTCATGTTCGTCGCGGGCGCCCTGGGGCTGGCCGGGCTGCCGCCGTTCGGCACCACGCTGGGCAAGGCGATCACCGAGGAGGCCGTGGGCGGGCCGCTGACGGCGCTCTACGTCGTCGTGTCGGCGGTGACCGCCGGGGCCGTGCTGCGGGTCGCCGGCCGGGTGTTCCTCGGACTCGGCCCGCGCCCGCAGGAGCACGAGGAGTACGAGACGACGGGGGCGGGGGAGCGGCCCGAGACCGAGCGGCGGCTGACCCGGGTGCCCGACACCATGACGGTCGTCCCCGCCGTGCTGCTCGCGGCCGCCGTCGCGGTCGGTGTGGCACCCGGCCTCGCCCACGTGGTCGCGCGTTCCGTGAACGAGGCCGGATCGGGCGGTGCGCCCGTCTCGGTGCACTGGACGTGGGCCGGCGCCCTGCTGGGGCTGGCCTCGACCGCGCTGGCCGTGGGCCTGGTCGCGCTCGCGTTCACCAGGCCCCGGCTGCTCGCCGTCCCGCACCGGGCGCTGCCCCTGCGGCGCCTGCAGTCCGGGCATGTCGGGGACTACGTCGCCTGGCTGCTGGTCGGCGCGGCCCTGCTGGGCGCGCTGGCCCTGCCGGGCGTGCCGCTGACCTGATCAGGCGCCGTACGTCACACGCACCTCCTTGAAGCCCAGGGAGCGCAGCAGCCCCTGGAGCATGGCTTTGGTGTTCGTCTCGGCGCGAGCGGTGAGACCGCTGTCCTTCGCGGCCTCCCCGATGTGCCGGACGGCGAGCTGCTGCACGGCCTGCTCGCTGTTGGGGTTGCCCGAGAACAGGTCGCCGAGCCGGTCGAGGAGACCGCGCTGCTTGGAGACGGCGTAGGAGCGGTCGGGGTCGAGGGCCGGTTTGGCCAGTCGCGCGTGCGGCAGCCGCAGGGTGGCCGACGTGCGGTCGTCATTGACCGTCACGTCCTTCTCGCCGAGGCTGCCGAGATCGACGTAGGCGTCCACGGTGCCCGCCCCCACGTACAGGGTGCGGGAGCCGCGGATCGCGTCGGGGAGGTACTTGGCGTCCTTCTCCAGGTCCACGACGACCTGGAAGTTGCCGGACGCCGCCTGGTAGCGGCTCATGTCCTGGATGGACTCCAGCAGGGCGGGGCCGGAGCGGTCGTGGGTCTCGGTGCCGAACAGGTCCCGCAGTCCCGCGAGGGCGAGCAGCCGGATCCCGGCGAACAGCAGCACGAGCACCAGCACCGCCGCGGTGACCGCCTTGGCCCAGCCGGGCATGCGGCCGGACATCCGCTTGATGGAAGTCGTCATACCGACGGTCCTCCTTCCTGCTGACGGGATTCCCCCCAACGCGCCGCGTAGGCAGTCTTGTTGACAACCTGTGACACCGTGGACGCGGAACGGCGGCCCGGTCGGCCGCCGGCGTCGATCGCCCCGACGCCTAGCGCGCGGCGGTCGCCCGTTTCCTCGGCGCCGGCGGATGACCGTACGTCCTGGTCACGACCGGTGCGAGGACCCTGGAGCAGGTTCGGTCATAACGAGCCCGATGTGGCCTCGGGCCGGCTCAGGGCCGCCTCCAGGTTGGGTGCGGGCGGCAGCAGCCGGGACAGCCCGGTGGCGCGCAGCACGCGCAGGGTCAGCGGATGGGAGCACACCAGGCGCAGTGCCCCCTCGCGGTCCAGCACCCGCAGCCGGGCCCGGTACAGCAGCCGCAGCCCGGAGCAGTCGAAGAACTCGACGCCGGTCAGATCGATCACCACACGCGGCGCGGATCCCCCCGTCGCCGCGTCCAGGCGCGGGACGATCTCCACCGCCGCGGCGATGTCGATCTCGCCCCGGAACTCCAGCACCGTGAACCCCCGCTCCTGCCGGACGCGCAGATACGGGGAGTCCGCGGCGGGTTCCTGCTGCACCACGATCTCGCCTCCCGGCCGCTCCAACTGGGCCCCCGCCCCAGCAAGTTACCCCCGAACGAGTGAATTGCAGCATGTTCGATTGACATATGTCCTCGAAACGCGCCGGGGTTTTCTCGTGTCGTGAGTGAAGTCCTACGACAGGGCGTGCCACGCCTTCGTCAGAGCCAGCCGGAACTGGTCGGTCTGATGCGCCGTGAGGTCGCGCACCATCCGCTCCTCCAGGTCGCGCACCGGCCCCGCGTGCCGCGCGAGCAGCTCCCGCCCGGCGTCCGTCAGCAGGATCAGGAGCTCCCGCCGGTTCCTCGGGTTGCGCTCCCGGCGCACGAGGCCGCGGCTCTCCAGGGACCGCACGAGGTCGGCGATGGACTGCGCGGTGACGAAGGAGTCCCGGGCCAGTTGGGCGGCCGACAGCCCGTCGTGCCGTTCCAGCACGGTCAGGGCGGTGTACTGCAGCGCCGTGATGCCGGACGGCTTGACCAGTTCGTCCAGGTGGGAGCGCACCACGAGCTCCACCTGCTTGACCATGTAGAGCAGGGACGGGGATGCCTTGGTTATCGGGGTGCCGGCCATGGATCGAGCGTAGAGCATTGACAGGAAACCTGTCCGTAATCAAACTGCCAATCAACAGGAATCCTGTTTGTTGAAATCTTGGCGACAACGTCGGGACGACGCTGAGGAGCGGCGATGACCACCTTCGAGACCGACCCCGGACGGCTGTTCATCGGGGGCCAGTGGCGCGAGGCCGCCGACGGGGCCCGCACCGAGGTCGTCGACCCCTCCCGGGGCACGGTGATCACCACCGTCGCCGAGGCGGGCGCCGCCGATGTCGACGCGGCCGTGCGAGCCGCCCGCGAGGCCTTCGACAGCGGCCGGTGGTCCGGGCTGAGCGGCCGGGAACGCGGCCGGATCCTGTACCGCGTCGCCGAGCTGATCCGGGAGAACGCCGACGAACTCGCCCGCCTGGAGAGCCTCGACGTCGGCAAGCCGATCACCCTCGCCCACGCCGTCGACGTCACCAACGCGGCCAACGACTACGAGTACTACGCCTCCCTCGCCTTCACCCTCGACGGCGCCACCCGCGACACCCCCCTGAACGCCCTCGCCTACACCAAGCGCGGCCCGATCGGTGTCGTCGCCGCCATCACGCCCTTCAACTTCCCGCTGATCCTGGCCGGTTCGAAGATCGCCCCCGCCCTCGCCGCCGGCAACACGGTCGTCCACAAACCCGCCGACGAGACCCCGCTCAGCGCCCTGTACATGGCCGGACTGCTCCAGCGCGCCGGCGTCCCCGACGGGGTCGTCAACGTCGTCACTGGCGCCGGCCCGGTCGCCGGCGAGGCCCTGCTGCGCCACCCGGGCATCGACAAGGTCGCCTTCACCGGCTCCACGGCGATCGGCCGGCACGCGGCGAGCGTCGCGGGGGAGGCGCTCAAGCCCGTCACCATGGAACTCGGCGGCAACGCCGCCCATATCGTCTTTGAGGACGCCGACCTGGAGAAGGCCGTCGGCGCGGTCATCAAGGGTTTCGTCTTCAACACCGGCCAGTTCTGCATGGGCGGCCCCCGTCTGCTGGTGGCCCGCTCGGTGTACCCGACCCTGCTGAACATCCTCGCCGAGGCCGTCCCCGGCGTGCCCGTCGGCGACCCCCGGGAGGCCGGGACGGTCGTCGGGCCGATGGCGGGGGAGCGGCATCTGCGCAAGGTCGAGGAGTACGTCGACCTCGCCCGCAAGGAGGGCGCCCGCATCGTCTGCGGCGGCGAGCGCCTCGACCTGAACGGCGGCTACTACTACCGGCCCACCGTGATCGCCGACCTTCCGAACGACTCCCGGGTCGTCCAGGAGGAGATCTTCGGCCCGGTCCTCACCGTGCAGCCCTTCGACAGCGAGGACGAGGCCGTCGCCCTCGCCAACTCCACGCCCTACGGGCTGGCCTCGGGTGTCCAGACCGGCAGCCTGGCCCGCGCCCACCGGGTCGCCGACCGGCTCCAGGCCGGCATCGTCTGGATCAACGACTGGGCGATGCTCGACCCGGCCGTCCCCTTCGGCGGCGTCAAGGCCTCCGGCTTCGGCCGCGAGTACGGCCCCGAGGCCCTCGCCTCCTACACCAAGGTCAAGTCGGTCGTCGTCTCGCTTGATTGAGATCGCCCGAGGAGATCGTGGGCGGAGATCGCCGGACGAGATCGTCGGCTGAGCGCGTCGGCTGAGCGCGTCTGCCGAGCCGGCCCGCGAGCCGTCCGCTGAGCCCGTCCGCCGAGCCGACCAGCGAGCCCGCTTGCGGAGTCGGCCTCCCGAGCCCGCCCGCGAGCCGGACGCCGAGCGCGGCCGAACGCGCCGACCGCGTACGCCCGTTGAGCCCGCCCGCACACGACTGGAGTTCCCGCCATGCCCCTCACCACCCGCGCCGCCGTCGTCGAGTCCGGCGGCGCGCCCTTCGCCTTCTCCGACGTCGTCCTCGACGATCCCGGCCCGCACGAGGCCGTGGTCCGCATGGTCGCCGCCGGGCTGTGCCACACCGATCTGAGCGTGGCCAGCGGGGCGCTGCCCTTCCCGCTGCCCGGAGTCCTCGGCCACGAGGGCGCGGGTGTCGTGGAGGCCGTCGGCACCGCCGTCACCGGGATCGCCCCCGGCGACCACGTCATCCTCTCCTTCACCTCCTGCGGCGACTGCCACGATTGCGCGGGCGGCCACCCCGCCTACTGCGCCACCTGGCTGCCGCTCAACCTCATCGGCGGCCGCCGCGCCGACGGCACCGCCACGATCAGCCGGGACGGCGGGGCGCTGGGCGGCCACTTCTTCGGCCAGTCGTCGTTCGCGGAGCGGGCGTTGGTGGACGAGCGCAGCCTGGTCAAGGTCGACCCGGATGTGCCGCTCGCCTCGATCGCCCCGCTGGGCTGCGGGGTGCAGACCGGAGTCGGCGCCGTGTGGAACGTACTGAAGCCGCGCACCGGCGGCACCGTCGTCGTACTCGGCGCCGGAGCCGTCGGCCTGTCCGCCGTGATGGCGGCTGCCCTCACGCCGGCCACCACGATCGTCGCCGTCGACCGGGTCGCCGAACGCCTCGAACTGGCACGGGAGTTGGGTGCCACGCACACCGTCGACCCGACCGAGGAGAGCCTGGCCGAGGCGATCCGGACGGTCTGCGGGGATCGGGGCGCGGACGGCGTCGTCGAGACCACGGGCAACGTCGGCGTCCTGCGCGCCGGCGTCGACGCGCTCGCCGCCCGCGGCACCCTGGTCGTCGTGGGGGCACCGCCCTTCGGCACCGAAGTCGCCCTGGACGTCAACGGATTGCTGTCCGGCAAGCGGATCGTCGGCCTGACCCTCGGTGACGCCGAGACGCGGAGCTTCATCCCCGCCCTGGTGGCCCTGGTGAAGCAGGGGCGGCTGCCGCTGCACCGGCTGATCTCCGCCTACCCCTTCGCCGACCTCGACCAGGCGGTGCGGGACATGCGGGCGGGCAAGGCGATCAAGCCGGTGCTCACCTTCTGACCGCCGCGTCCGATCGAACGTTTCCCGACCCTCCGGCGTCCGAGGAGCGCAAGGACGGTCGTGGGAACAGGGGGCGGGCATGCGCAGAGGGCTCGTGACGGGAACGGTGCTGGTGGCCGTGGCGGCGGTGGGGTGCGGGACGGGCGGCGGACCGGACGTCGTGGTCGAGGGCACCCCACCCGCCTCGCCGTACCCGGGACCGCTGGACATCCCCACCCGCAGCGTGGACGGCCACACACCGCAGGCCCTGCGCGAGGTCTCCGGTGCGGCGGGCCGCGCCCTGGAGTGCGACGGCGAGATCTACGAGGGCGGCGGGCCCGACGGCTGGAGCGAGCGGGACGGCGGCGACACGCCGGAGGAGGGGCTGGCACTCTACTTCGACCTGTTCGTCCCCGAGGTGCCCCGCGGCGGCTACCGCGAGGAGCGCCGCGACGGGGACCGCGTGCTGTACTCCTTCGACGTCGGGGGCCGGACCAAGGTGGCGGTCGTGGTGGCCAAGGACCAGCGCGGCCGGCCCGGTTGGGGCCCGGAGACCAACGCCTCCTGCGACCCCTCCGAGTTCCCGGCGGCCTTCACCGACGAGCAGGGGTACGAGATCTGGACCGACCGCGGGGGAAGACGGCTGCCCGTCGCCGAGATCCAGACCTCGGCCGGACCCGAGCACTGCGGCTGGCAGAGCGCCCGCTTCCTGTCCCTGGGCCGGGACCCGGGCGGCCGCACCTACGTTCGCGATCCCGAGGGCGTCCTCGAACCGGGCATGCTGACGGCGCCGTACGACGGCCACGCCCGCCTCCCGTCCGACGCCCGGGACACCGGATACCGGCGCGAGGACCGGCAGTTGTGGCTGACCGGCGACCGCGCCACGGCGTACGTCCGCACCCCCGACGGCGTCGAGGCGTGGCCGGCGCTGAAGGAGGGCGTGGGCTGTCTGTGACGACGGCCCGGTCGTCGGGTCAGCGGCTGGCGTGCAGCGCGACCAGCAACTGCCAGACCTGGTCCGCGATCTCCGCCGGGGTGGCCTCCAACTGCCCGTGCAGCCAGTCCGCCAGCACCCCGGCGAACGTGGCGGCCACCGCCGAGGCGACCAGCGGAGCGTCCGCCGCCCCCGCGCGCGTGCGCTCGCGCAGGCTGTACTCCCGCAGATCCCGGTGCAGCACCAGGCCGAGGGGCCCGCCGCCGCCCGGGGCGAGCAGCGCGCGGTACAGCCCGGCGTGCGGGGTGAGCGAGGCGAAGAACTCGGCCAGCGCGGCCGGCGCCCGCACCGGGTCGGGCCGGCCCTGCCAGGCGTGCAGCGCCTCCACGGCGTCGCGTACGACATCGGCGCAGGCGTCGACCGCGAGCGCCTCCAGGTCGGCGTAGTGCACGTAGAAGGTGGCCCGGCCCACGCCCGCCCGGCGCACCAGCGCGGCCACGCCGATCTCCTCCAGCGGGCGCTCGGCGCACTCGTCGAGGAGTGCGGCGCGCAGCCGGGCCCGGGTGCGGGCGGCGCGGGGATCCTCGGGCGCGGCGCGGGTCACTGGGCGATCAGGACGGCGGCCAGGGCGATGGCGCCGGGCAGGGCCTGGGCGGCGAGGATGCGGACGTTGGCGGTGATCGCGCCGTACACGCCGGCGACGATCACGCAGGCGAGGAAGAACACCTGGGCCCGGAACCCGGTCGGATCCCCGGCGACGAGTCCCCAGATCAGCCCGGCCGCCAGAAAACCGTTGTAGAGCCCCTGGTTGGCGGCCATGGGCGCGGTGGCCCGGGCCATCTCCCGGTCGAACCCGTGGAACGACATCCCGGGCTTCTTCTGCCACAGGAACATCTCCATGACCAGGATGTACACGTGCAGCGCGGCGACCAGTCCCACCAGCACGTTCGCGACGATCTCCATCGATTCCCTCACCCTCACTTCTTGGACAGGTGTCCACTATAGCTGGACAGCTGTCCATGACGGACAGGTGTCCAAGAAGTCAGGCGCTCCCCGGTCCTCGACGCAGGCGCAGCGCCCGCAGGGCCAGCTGGATCTCGAACTGGGCCGTCGGGTCGTGAAGCTGGGCGCCGAACAGCTCGTCCAGCTGGCGCACGCGGTAGCGGACCGTCTGCGGATGGACGGCGAGCCGGTCGGCGACCTCGTTCGCGTTGCGGGTCGAGCTCAGCCAGGTCAGCAGCGTCTCCGCGAGGCGCTCGCGCTGGGGCGGGCGGACCTGTCGCAGCGGGCGCAGCCGACGGTCGGCGAGGGCGTCGACGAGCGCCTCGTCGCGCAGGAGCAGCAGCGTGGACAGATGGTCCTGGCAGCGCACCAGACCGGTGCCCGGCAGGACGCCCCGGCGCATCAGATCCAGCGCCTCCGTCGCCCAGCGCAGCGACCGCGCGCCCTCCCGGAGTCCCACGGTCGGTCCCATCGCCGCCCGCAGCCCCTGCACCGTCCCGGCCACCGCCCGCGCCCGTCCGGGCCCCTCCGGGTCCGACACCACCAGCACCGCGGGCTGCCCGTCGAACCGTGCCAGGAACTCCGGCGGCACGATCGGCCCGACCGCGCCCGAGGCACCGGCCCCGCCCAGGGCCCCCACCGTGCTCCACGTGCCGGCGCCCCCCACCGCCCTCCGAGCACCGCCCGTCCTCGCCCCCCTCCACGCGCCGCCGCCCGCCCCTGCCCCCGGCCCCTCGCTCCACGCTCCCGCCGTCCCCGTCGGCCCGGCGTCGATCGCCACCACCGCCAGTTCCCTCGGCACCGGCCAGCGCGCGCTGTGTGCCAGGTCCGCGATCGCCTCCGCCGACGCCGGTGGATCCGCCGTGAGCAGGTCGATCAGTCGCGACCGCCGCTGGCGCAGCTCCCCGGCCGCGTGCAGCCGCGCCTCGGTGTAGCCCGCGGTCGTCGCGGCCGCCATCTCGTCCAGGTGCACGAACAGCGCCTCGCCGAACGCCGCCAGCACCTTCCGCGGCAGCAGGTCGGCGTCGACCAGCGCGTTCACCCGCCGCCACGTCACCCGCGCGCCGAGCCGCAGCGCCGACTGGAAGGCGTCGAGGCTGCGCCCCTCCTCGGCCTCACCGCGCCCGATGCGCTCGTACGTCGCCTGCACCGGCTCCCAGTCCCGGTCCGGATTGGCCATCCGCTCCAGGAACCCGCGCAGCGCGTGGTCCACACCCCGGTGCACCCCCTGCATGTACGTGTCGTCGGCGGGACGCGCGTACTCCGGGATCTCCGTGCGGATCGCCTCGACGACCTCCTCGGTGATGTCGGCGAAGTACGGTCTGAGATGGGCGTGCAGCCCCGCCGGCAACTCCTCGAACGGGCCGCGCGCCCCCTGCTCCACCCCTGCGGCTCTCTTCGGCACGGCCGTGACGATACCGGCCGGTAACACGCGGGTCTCATCACCTTCGCACAGTCACGGGGGCCGGAGTTGTCACTCCCGGACAACGCCGAACGGCAGCGCGCTCCCGCCGCCCCGGCCACACTGGTGCCATGACCACAGAACCCGCCCGCACCGCGAAGCAGCGCAAGCTCGACACCCTCCACCGGCTGGAGCACGACGTCGACGCCTGGGTCGCGACGGCCGCCGAGGACGGTTCGGCCCCCTACCTCGTCCCGCTCTCCTTCGTCTGGGACGGCGCCACCCTGCTCTTCGCCACCCCGGCCGACAGCCCCACGGGCCGCAACCTCCGTACGACGGGCCGGGCCCGCATCGGGATCGGGCCGACCCGGGACGTCGTCCTGGTCGAGGGCACCGCCGAGGCCGTGGCGCCCCACGACCTCCCCGAGGAGGACGCCGAGATCTTCGCCGCGCAGACCGGCTTCGACCCGCGCGAACTGGCCACGCCCTACCTGTACTTCCGCGTCCACCCCCGCCGGATCCAGGCATGGCGCGAGGCGAACGAACTCGACGGCCGGGAGGTCATGCGAGGCGGCGCCTGGCTCGTGACCGACTGACCCGCCCCGCGGGCCCCTACTCCCGGCTCTCCTTCTCCTTCGGATCCTTGGCCGGCCACACCCCCGTCGACCGCTCGATGGCCTTCGCCCCCGTGCGGTCCGCGGCGGTGCGCACCACCGCGAAGATCGCGCCCTGGATCGCCGCGGCCAGCAGGACCTCGCCCCAGCCGCGCTCGCGGTCCAGCGGATCGGGGGCGTCGTCCTCGTGCCGCAGCACCTGCCACGTCCTGCGGAAGGCGTACGCCGCCAGCGCCCCGCCCGCCCAGCCGAACATGAAGCCGACGGGCTGGTAGACGAGGGGGAGCTTCCGCTTCTTGGCCTTCTTCGCCACCTGCGCCTCCTTGTGTGTACGTACGATCATCGGCCAGGCGCGGACTTCGCGCCGCCGGACGACGGGACCCGGGCGGGAATTTCCTCTCGGGGCCGCCCCCGCGCCGGCACCTCCTCGCCCGCGCGCACCGGCCCGGGCGGTGTCCCGTCCCCGAACGGCCGACCGCCGAGTTCCTCCCGGTGGTGCGGGGTGAGCCAGCCGGACAGGTCCGGGCCGAGCGGCACGATCCCCGTCGGATTGATCCCGGTGTGGACCCGGTAGTAGTGCCGCTTGATGTGGTCGAAGTCGACGGTGTCGCCGAAACCGGGCGTCTGGAAGAGATCGCGGGCGTACGCCCACAGCACCGGGTTCTCCGTCAGCTTCCAGCGGTTGCACTTGAAGTGGCCGTGGTAGACCGCGTCGAAGCGGACCAGCGTGGTGAACAGCCGGATGTCCGCCTCGGTGATGGTGTCGCCGACCAGATAGCGCCGCCCGCCGAGCCGGGAGGCGAGCAGTTCCAGCCGCCGGAACAGCGCCCCGCACGCCGCCTCGTACTCCGCCTGTCCGCTGGCGAACCCGGCCCGGTACACCCCGTTGTTGACGTCCTCGTAGACCTCGGCCATCACCGCGTCGATCTCCTCCCGCAGCGGCTCCGGGTAGAGGTCCGGCGCCCCGGGCCGGTGCAGCTCGCGCCACTCCGTCGCCAGGTCGAGGGTGATCCGCTGGTAGTCGTTGGTGACGAGCCGCCCGCTGGGCACGTCCACCACGGCCGGCACGCTGACCCCGCCGGGATGTCCCGGCTCCCGCCGGTCGTACGCCTCGCTCAGCAGCCGTATCCCGAGGACGGGATCACGTCCGTCGGGGTCCAGGGTGAAGCGCCAGCTGCGGTCGTCCTGGACGGGGTCGGCGACGGCCATCGAGAGCGCGTCCTCCAGGCCGAGCAGCCGCCGGGACACCACCGCCCGGCTCGCCCAGGGGCAGGCGCGGCTGACGACCAGCCGATAGCGGCCGGCCTCCACCGGCCAGCCGTCCCGGCCGTCCGCCGTGATCCGGTCGGTGAAGTGGCTCTTCGACCGCTGGAAGCTCTTGTGCCCGTACGCCGCGTTGCCGCCGTCCCCGCCGCTCATGGGTCCTCCCGGTAGTGGTGCCCGTGCCTGCCTGCCTTGCTTCCCGTGTTCCCGCGCCACGGCGCCCGCCGTGTTCCCGGAGCCCCTCCCCGCGCCGCTTTTCCGGGTTCCCTTGTCCCCGCGTTCCCCGTTTCCCGCCGACGGCACGGTGTGAGCGTGCCGGTCCGGGGCAGTCGACGTGAGTGGGCGGGACATCTGGGAGCGGGCGGCGCGGGGCCGAGGGGCACCGGGCCGATCGGCGGACGCGTGTCACCGTGCTGGTCGCCCTCGCGGCCAATCTGCTGATCGCGGCCGCCAAGGCGGTCGGAGGCCTGCTCGCGGGCTCGCCCGCCCTGCTGTCAGAGGCCGCGCACTCCGTGGCCGACAGCCTCAACGAGGTCTTCCTGCTCGCCGCCCTGCGCCGCAGCCGCCGCCCAGCCGACCGCCGCCACCCCTTCGGCTACGGCAAGGAACGCTTCTTCTGGTCGCTGCTCGCCGCCGTCGGGATCTTCGTCATGGGCGGCTGTTTCTCCTTCTTCCAGGGCTTCGAGGCCTTGCACGGCGGCGCCGAGGAGAAGTTCAGCGGCTATGTCGCCGGCCTGATCGTGCTCGGCGTCGCCTTCGTCGCCGAGGGCGTCTCGCTGCTGCGGGCCCTGCACCAGGTGCGCGGGCAGGGCGGCATCGCGCGTCTGCGCGACCCGGCGCTGCGCACGGTCGTCGCCGAGGACGGTACGGCGGTGCTCGGCGTGAGCCTCGCGGCCGCCGGCATGGCCCTGCACATGGTCACCGGACAGGTGGTGTGGGAGGCGGCGGCGTCGCTGGCGATCGGCGCGCTCCTCGTCTGCGTCGCCTACGGCCTGGGCCGCGAGGCCCGTGACCAGCTCATCGGAGAGGCCGCCGACCCCGAGGCGAGCGACCGGATCCGGTCGCTGCTGGAGGCCCAGCCGGAGATCGACAGCGTGGAGGCGCTGTACACCATGAAGACGGGGCTGGACTCGGCGCTGGTGGCGGCCCGCGTCGACCTCGTGCCCGGTCTGGACAGCGAGCGCGTCGAGGAGGTGGCCGACCGCATCAAGGACGCCGTCGCCGAGGCCGTCCCGCAGGCCGGCGAGATCTTCCTCGACGTCACGGACCGGCCCACGGGCCAGGAACGGGAGAGCCCCGCCGCGACGGGGGAGCGCGGCGGGGCCTGACCCTCGTGTGCCCGACGCACCGGGGTTCATGCGTTCGGGACACGCATTTTTCTACGAAGCTTTTGGTACGAAGCTTTTTCTACGAAGCGTTCGGCTCCAGGACGAAGACGGGGATCTCCCGGTCGGTCTTCTTCTGGTAGTCGGCGTACGGCGGATAGGCGGCGACGGCCCGCTCCCACCACTCGGCCTTCTCCGCGCCGGTGACCTCACGGGCCGTCATGTCCTGCTTGACGGGGCCGTCCTGGAGCTCGACCAGCGGTTCCGCCTTGATGTTGTGGTACCAGACCGGGTGGGTCGGGGCCCCGCCCTGGGAGGCGACCACCGCGTACCGTCCCTCGTGCTCGACGCGCATCAGCGGCGTCTTGCGGATCTTCCCGCTGCGGGCGCCGCGCGTCGTCAGCAGGATGACGGGGAGTCCGGTGTCCCGCAGCGTCGTCCCCTTCGTCCCGCCGGAACTCTCGTACAGCTCCACCTGGTCCCGCACCCACTGGGTCGGGCTGGGCTCGTACTCGCCGTCGAGCGGCATGGCATCCGTCCCTTTCGTCGTCTTCGTCGTCGCCTTCGGTGCCGTCGGTTCTCCGGACCGACCGGCAGCGGCTTCAACACCAAGTGCTTCAGGATTCATCCATCGCCGGGTTCCCGGTCGGACACCCACCACGCCCGTCCCTACAGCACGATCCGCACCGCCAGCGCCGCGATCACCCCGCTCGACACCAGCGCCGTCACCAGCCGCCCCTTCTCCCCGGTCAGGGCCCGCCCCAGCAGGGCGCCGCCTCCGGCGAGCAGCACCTGCCAGCTCGCCGAGGCGGCGAACGCGGCCAGCACGAACACGCCCTGCTCCGGCGGGCGGACGGCGTCCGAGCCGTCGGAGCCGAGCACGAGGGCGGCGAAGTAGATCACGGTGGTCGGGTTGAGGAGGGTGATCCCGAGCAGACCGAGATAGGCCCGGGGCGGGCTGGGCGGGGGAGGGGTCGATCGGGTGGTGACGCGCTGATGTGCCCGGTGGGCCCGTACGGCCGTGATCGCGCACCGGGCCGCCAGCGCGAGCAGCGCCAGCGCCGAGGTCCAGCGCAGCGGCTCCAGCGCCGGGCGCAGTGCCGCGGCGAGCGCGGAGCCGCCGAGGGTGGCCGCGAGGGCGTAGAGGCCGTCGGCGGTGGCCACGCCGAGTGCGGCGCAGACGCCGGTGCGCAGGGAGGTCCGGGCGGTGAGGGAGACGAGATAGGTCGCGACCGCGCCGACGGGCACGGCGATGCCGTAGCCCGCGACCAGGCCCGCGACGAGCGCGGCCGTCACCGGCGGACGGGATCGGGCCTCCGGGGGCCGCCGGGCTGCTGCTGCCGCTCCGCCGGACGGGCGGTGGCGGACAGCACGGGCAGCGGGGCGTCGTAGGAAGTCATGGCCGGATCCTGCGGGTCGCCGCAGGCCCGTGGCAAGCGGATTTCGCCGCCGCCGGACGGGCCCGGCCCCTTCGGCCGGAGCGGAGAGTTCCGGCCAGAATGCCCCATTCGGGCGATCTGGCCGAACTGGGCGCCCCATTCATAGGTGTACAGGGCATCTAATGAGGGCCGGTACGACACCCCCCAACGTCTGCGAGGTCTGCCATGACGGACACCACGGCACCCGTGGCGTACCCCCAGGACCGCACCTGCCCCTTCCACCCGCCGACGGGCTACGACCCCCTGCGCGCCGGCCGGCCCCTCACCCGCGTCACCCTCTACGACGGCCGGGACGCCTGGCTGGTCACCGGGCACGCCCTCGCCCGCGCCCTCCTTGCCGACCCCCGGCTGTCGTCCGACCGCACCCGCCCCGGCTATCCGGCCACCGCGCCCCGCATCGCCGCCCTGCGCGACCGCACCACCGCCCTGGTCGGCGTCGACGACCCCGCCCACCGCGACCAGCGGCGGATCCTGGCCTCCGCCTTCACCCTGAAACGCGCCACCGAACTGCGCCCGTCCATCCAGCGCGTCGTCGACGGACGGATCGACGCGCTGCTCGCCCAGGGGCCCCCGGCCGACCTCGTCGGCACCTTCGCGCTGCCGGTGCCGTCGATGGTGATCTGCGCCCTGCTCGGCGTGCCGTACACCGACCACGGCTTCTTCGAAGAGCAGTCGCGACGGCTCCTGCGCGGCCGCGATCCGGAGGGAGCGCGCGACGCCCGCGCCCGGCTCGACGCCTACCTGGGTGAGCTGATCGACCGCAAGAGCCGTGAGCCGCGGGGCCCCGGCGTGCTCGACGCCCTGGTCCACGAGCAGCTCCGCGAGGGCGCGGTGGACCGGGAGGAGGCGGTCGCGCTGGCCCTCGTCCTGCTGGTCGCGGGACACGAGACGACCGCCAACATGATCTCCCTCGGCACCTTCACCCTCCTCCAGCACCCCGAGCGGCTGGCCGAACTGCGCGCCGACCCGGCCCTGCTGCCCACGGCCGTCGAGGAGCTGCTGCGCCTGCTGTCCATCGCGGACGGCCTGATGCGGGTCGCCACGCGGGACATCGAGGCGGACGGCGTGACCATCCGGGCCGGCGAGGGCGTGGTCTTCGCGACCTCCGTCATCAACCGCGACGAGAGCGCCTACCCCGACCCCGACCGCCTGGACTGGCTCCGGCCCGCCCGTCACCACGTCGCGTTCGGCTTCGGCATCCACCAGTGCCTCGGGCAGAACCTCGCCCGCGCCGAGCTGGAGATCGCCCTCGGCACCCTGTTCGACCGGCTGCCCGGCCTACGGCTGGCCGTGCCCGCCCACGAGATCCCCTGCAAGCCCGGCGACACGATCCAGGGGATGGCAGCCCTCCCCGTGACCTGGTGAGAGGCACCGTCCATGCGCATCGACATCGACCGGGACATCTGCATCGGCGCCGGACAGTGCGCCCTGGCCGCCCCGGGCGTCTTCACCCAGGACGACGACGGCTTCAGCACCCTCCGGCCGGGCCGCGAGGACGCCGCGGCCGACCCGATGACCCGGGAAGCGGCCCGCGCCTGCCCGGTCGCCGCGATCAGCGTGACGGACTGAGTGTCTCGTTGCCCAGGGGCCGGAACGGGCGAAGTGGGGCCGCCCGTCCGGCCCCTGGGGTCATCACCAGGCCCTGCGCGTCAGGTCGGCGCGCCGGATCCCAGGCCGTCCGGGGGACTTCGGGGGCTGCCCGGTCACCTCGGCTGCCGGGGCGGGGCTTTGGCGAGTGGTCCGGTCACCTCGGCTGGGCGGGCGGGTCTTTGGCGACGCCCCGGTCGCCCCGGCTGCCCGGCGGCTTCGGCGACGCCTCGGCTGCCCGGCGCGCGCGGTGTTATCGGGTCCGGAGGAGGGTCCGCGCCGCCTCGCGTGCCTCCGCGGCCGGTTCGGTGTCGCGTGTGATGCCGGCCGTCACCATGGCGCCCTCCGCGAGCAGGAACAGCTGCCCGGTCAGCGCGTCGGGCAGACCGGCGTCGGCCACGAGCGTGGCGAGATATTCGCGGAAGGCCGTCTTGTGTGCCCGGACCTGGGCCACGACCCGGTCGGACGTGGCCCCCAGCTCGCCGTAGGAGTTGATCCACGCGCAGCCGCGGAAGTCGGCCTCGCCGAACCACTCCTCCAGTCGGTCGAACACGGCCAGGATCCGCCGTTCCGGATCGGCGTGCCGCTCCACGGCCTCGGCGAGCCGCTCCCGCCAGCGCACATCGCGCCGCTCCAGATAGGCCTCGACCAACTGCTCCTTGGCCGGGAAGAGTTGGTAGAGCCGCTTGAGCGAGACCCCGGAGGCGCCGCGGATGTCGTCCATGCCGACGGACTGGATGCCCCGGCCGTAGAACAACGTCTCTGCGGCGTCCAGCGCCTGCTCACGGGCGGTCGCGCTGTCCATGGGCGACTCCTCCTTGACGTGAGAACGAACGTTCTCCTACGGTAGCAGCACACCGGAGAACGTACGTTCTCCCTTGTGTCGCACGGAGGATGACATGACCGACCGGCCGCCACTGCCCCCGTTCACCCGCGAGACCGCCCTGCGCAAGGTCCAGGCCGCCGAGGACGCCTGGAACACCCGCGACCCGCACAAGGTGGCGCTCGCCTACGCTGAGGACTCGGTGTGGCGCAACCGCGACACCTTCGTCACCGGCCGCGCCGCCATCGTCGAACTCCTCACCGCCAAGTGGGCGCGCGAGCGGGAGTACGCCCTGCGCAAGGACCTGTGGGCCTTCGACGACGACCGCATCGCCGTCCGCTTCCAGTACGAGTGCCGTGACGCCGACGGCCAGTGGTGGCGCAGTTACGGCAACGAGCTGTGGGAGTTCGACGAGCACGGCCTGATGACCCGGCGCGAGGCGAGCATCAACGACGTGCCCATCGAGGAACACGAGCGCCGCATCCTCGGCCCCCGCCCCGAGTCCGAGAGAGGCCGGACCTTCCCGGTGCGCTAGATCATCGGGTGACTAGGGTTCCCGTGTGACCGAACCGGACCGGAAACCCTTTCTCTACGTCGTCGTCTGCGCAGCCGGGATCGCCGCCGGCGTCGACACGCTCATCGCCGCGGCCCAGGAGCGCGACTGGGAGGTCGGCGTCATAGCCACCCCGGTCGCCATGAACGGCTTCTTCGACACCGCCGCCGTCGAGGCCAGGACCGGCCGCCCCATCCGCTCCGCCTGGCGGCGCCCCGGCGATCCGCGCCCCTTCCCGCCGCCGGACGCGGTCGTCGTGGCCCCCGCCACCTTCAACACCCTCAACAAATGGGCGGCGGGCATCTCCGACACCCTCGCCCTCGGCACCCTCTGCGAGGCGCACGGCCTGGGTGTCCCCATCGCCGTGCTGCCCTGCGTGTCCGCCGCCCTGGCCGCCCACCCCGCCTACCAGGCCAGCCTGACGCGCCTGCGGGGCATGGGTGTCCGCTTCGGCGACCCCTACGGCGGGCAGCCGGGGGAGCGCGGCGGGTGGCCGGAATTCGGCTGGGAGCGGGCGCTCGACCTGCTGTGAGGCGCGGGTGGCCGCCGTACGCTCCTTCTGGTAGCGCCCTTCGACGGCAGGAGCAGCGACGATGGAGTACGTGAAGCTCGGTTCGACCGGCCTGGACGTGTCCCGGATCTGCCTGGGCTGCATGACCTACGGACTTCCCGACCGCGGCGTGCACGAGTGGACCCTCGACGAGGAGGCATCCCGCCCGCTGATCCGGCAGGCGCTGGACGCCGGGATCAACTTCTTCGACACCGCGAACGTCTACTCCGACGGCACCAGCGAGGAGATCGTCGGCAAGGCGCTGCGGGACTTCGCGCGCCGCGACGAGATCGTGCTCGCCACGAAGGTGCACGGCCGGATGCGGCCGGGCCCCAACGGCGGTGGCCTGTCCCGCAAGGCGATCCTGTCCGAGATCGACCACAGCCTCAGCCGCCTGGGGACCGACTACGTGGACCTCTACCAGATCCACCGCTGGGACCCGCACACTCCGATCGAGGAGACGATGGAGGCCCTGCACGATGTGGTGAAGGTGGGCAAGGCCCGCTACATCGGGGCGAGTTCGATGTACGCCTGGCAGTTCTCCAAGGCCCAGTACACCGCCGAACGGCACGGCTGGACCAGGTTCGTCTCCATGCAGAACCACTACAACCTCCTCTACCGGGAGGAAGAGCGCGAGATGCTGCCCCTCTGCGCCGACCAGGGCGTGGGCGTGCTGCCCTGGAGCCCCCTGGCCCGGGGTCGCCTCACTCGCGACTGGGGCACGGTGACCGAGCGCAGCAGCAACGACACCTTCGGCGACAGCCTCTACCTGGAGGGCGACCGGGCGATCGTGGACGCCCTGACACGCATCGCCGACGACCGCGGTGTCCCGCGGGCCCAGGTGGCCCTGGCCTGGCTCCTGCACCAGAACACGGTGGCGTCCCCGATCGTGGGCGCCGCCAAGCCGCACCACATCGAGGACGCGGTCGCGGCCGTGGAACTCGCCTTGAGCGACAAGGAGTTGGAGGAGCTGGAGCGGCCCTACGTCCCCCACCCGATCGCCGGTCACTGAAGCAGGGGCGGGCGGCGCCACGGCGTCAATGCGCCCCACTCGGGGCGAACTCGGTCCCGCAGGGCCCCGCACCTTCGCTCTCCGGCAACCGGACCCGCTCCCCGGTCATGGACAGCGTCGGGTAGTACGCCCCGATCCGCTCCGCCGACCGACCCACGTAGTGACCGATGAACGATCGCCGGAACCGCTTCCCGCTGGTGTTCGGCCCGGACCCATGGACCAGACTGCCGTTGAAGAACAGCACGTCCCCCGGTGCCATGTCGACCGGCACGGCCGCGAGCCCCGGCGGCGGGGGAACGTACTCCCGCGCGAACGACACCTCCGCATCGGCGACTTCCGGACAGAAGAGGTCCAACTCATGGGTCCCCGGCACCACTTCGAGCCCCCCGTTGCCCCGGTCGATCTCGTCACAGGCCAGCCAGGCGGCCACACATGTGCCCGGTTCCACCCGCAGATAGAAGTTGTCCTGATGGAGGGCCTGCCCCCGGGCCCCCGGCGGCTTGAAGTAGAACATGCTCTGCGCCGCCAGCGCCTCCTCGCCGAGCAGCCCCTCCAGCACCTCCCGCAGTCGCTCGTCGAGCAGGACCTCCCGCGCGAGAGCGCTGATCTCGTGCGGCTGCATCACCCGGGGGAACCGGTGCAGCGGATCGCTCCCCGGCCGCGGCTCGAAGTGCCCCGGCACCGGCCCGCCCGCGTGCAGCGCCGCGAACTCCTCGCGCAACGCCTCCACTTCCTCGTACGTGAACATCCCGCGCACGACGGCGTACCCGTCCTCGCGGAACCGCCGCAGAATGCCCGTGACCGTCATGCGTGCCCTCCTCGGTGGGCTGTTCCTCGGCCCGCCGTGCCCGGGCCCGCCCGGCAGACGCTAGGCCGGTGCGCCCCTCGGGAGGATGCCCGTGCGTGCTGACGACCTGCCCGGGACTGCCGCGCCCGGAGATCCGTCGCCGCCGCCCGGGCTGGTGGTGGTCGGGCGGTTCGACCGGAGCGCGGGGTACGCCGTCGACCGGCCCGGGGGATCGGACAGCTGGCTGTTCACCTGGACCACCGGCGGACGGGGCCGGCTGTGTCAGGGGAGCCGCGAGGTGCGGGCGGGCGCGGGCGACCTCGTCGTGCTCGCCCCGGGCGTCGCACAGCGGTACGCGGCCGAGCCGGGCGCCGGCTGGCGGTTCTGGTGGGCGCACTGCGCGGCCCGTCCCTCCTGGATCCCCTGGCTGCGCCCCTACGACACCGGCGACGGCGTGTCCTTCGTCGGCCCCGTCCCGCCCGCGCTGCACGACCGGATCGAGGGCGCCTTCCGGCGGATGCTCGGCGACGCCCGCCGTCCCGGCGCCGAACCCGCGCCCACGGACGACGACACCGCGGAGCCGATCGCCGTCGCCCACGACACCGCCGCCCGTGAACTCGCCCTGTGCGCACTGGAGGAGGCCCTGCTGCTCGCCGCCTCCAGCGCGCGCCCGGCGGCCCCGGCACCCGGCGTCGACGAGCGGATCGCCCGCGCGCAGGCGCTGATCGCCGCCGATCCCGGTGCCCCGCACACCGTCCGCTCCCTGTCCGCGGCCGTCGCCCTCTCGCCCTCCCGATTCGCGCACCTGTTCAGCGGGCAGCTCGGCCAGTCGCCCATGCGGGCCCTGCGCGAGGCGCGGCTGCGCCATGCCGCCCGGCTGCTGGAGGGCACCGACCTGCCCGTGGAACGGATCGCCGCCGCCTCGGGATTCGCCAGTCCCTTCCACTTCACCCGGGCGTTCCGCGCCCGTTACGGCCGCCCGCCCGGCGCGTACCGCAACGGAATCCGGACGACGGAAATTTCCCTCCCGAAAGGGACACGAATAACGTGATTGCCCCTGAGCGCCACCGGGATTGACGCCCGGTCAAATTCGCTGCCGCGCAGGCAAAGCACAAAACCGTGAGATCCCTTGTTCCCGCTGCTCCGCGTGTGCAAAGGTGTGGCGTGTCGGCACGCAGGCCATAAGTTTTCCCGCTGTGTGCGCGAGGCCGCTCCCGTCCCCACCCCCCACGCTTCAAAAGAGCTGTTCCTGGCGGACGTTCGAGATGCCGAACTCTGTACCGGTGACCCTCCGGCCTTGGGTGCCGGGGTCACATACCCCTTGGTATGGACTTTCTGTCAGTGCCCCCGGGAGGAATCCAGCCGTGAAAGACGCAGGCATGTCGAATTCCCCGACTTCGGCGCGCCGACTCGATGCGACGGACGAACAGCTGAGCGCCGAGCTGAAGAACTGGACCGGTGCCTCGCCCGCGCCGCATCCCGTCGGCGAACTGCTCGACCGGCACTGGGTGGCCGCCTTCGCCTACGCCCGGCTGTGCACCGATTCGGAACGCGCGGCCGGCATGCTCACCACGGCCGCCTTCACCCGCCTGTTCGGGGAATCCCTGCGGCAGAACGGCCCCACGGCCGCCTGGCGCCCCCATCTTCTGGTGACCGTGCGCCGCATAGCCGCCGAGTGGGACGCCGACGGCCGGCGCGAACTGCTCCACGCCGAGCTGCGCTCGGCGGCCGGCGACGGCGAGCGCCTCGCCGCCCGACTGCTGCCGCCCCTTAACCGACGGCTGCTGTCGCGGGCGTTCCAGCGGCTGCCCCAGTCCGCTCGCTGCCTGCTGTGGCACACCGAGGTCGAAGGGGAGCCGCCGACCGCCCCGGCCGCGCTCCTCGGACTGGACGAGGAAGGCGCCCGCGTCGAACTGCGCCGGGCCCACGAGCGGTTGCGCGAGGAGTGCCTCCAGGTCCACCGCGAACTCGCCGTGGACGACGACTGCCACCGCTACCACCGGCTCCTCGACGTCACCTGCCGCCGCGGCGGCCCCGACATGGACCCCGACCTGCGCGGCCATCTGAGCCAGTGCCGCCATTGCGCCCACACCGCCGATCAACTGCGCTGCTTTTCCTCGGGACTTGGCCCCGCTCTGGCCGAGGGCGTGCTCGGCTGGGCCGCCCACGCCTATGCCGAGACCCGCACCGCCGCAGCCGCGCATTCCGACGAGCGGGACCAGTCCACCACGGCAGCGGACGAGACCGGGGGCACGGCCACGGCATCCCTCACGGGGGCCGAGTCACAGCGAGGCTCCTCGCCAACGGGCGCCCGCACGCGAGGCATCCCCGGGTCGGCCCATGCCACCACCCGCCGCCGCGCCACGGCATCGCCGGGAGTCTTCGCGCGACGCGGGACCACCGTATCGCCCAGCGCGCCCGCGGCAGCTGGCACTCTCGCAGAAGCCAGCAGTTCGGGAACAACAACCGGCACTCCCGCACCCGCACCCAGTAGTGCCCTCGCGTCACTCGGCGGCCTCACGTCCCGCCGTCTCTCCGGCTGGCCCCGCACCCCCAAGGGCAGCACCACCGCCCCGCCGCCCGGCACCTCCCGCCGCTCCGCGCTGAAGGCCGTCCGTCGTGCCCGGCGCCGCAATCTCGCCATCGCCGTCGCCACCGTCAGCGGGCTGATCGTGCTGCCCCTCGTCCTGTGGTCCGCGCTCGGCTCCGACGGCGGATCCGGTACGGCGGTCGTCGGCGACGCCTCCGAGCGGCCCGCTCCCGGCACCGACACGGCGACCTCCGGCCCCTCCTGGATCGGCGCCGACGGCCGGGGCGAGGCACCGCTGCGCGGCCGGCTGCACAACGTCGCCTCCGGCCTGTGCGTCGGCCTCACCGGCACCAAGGCCGTCAAGGGCGCGGAGGCCCGGCTCACCGCCTGCTCGGACGCCGCCGCACAGCAGTGGTCGTACGAGGCGGACGGACTGCTGCGCAATGGCGCCGCCCCCGACCTGTGCCTCGACTCCAGCCTGGGCTACTCCGTGCGCCTCGCCCCCTGCGCGGCAGCCACCGGGTCCGGCGCGAAGAACGTCCGCTACGACTTCACCCTCCAGGGCGTCCTGGTGCCGCGCTGGGACCAGAACCTGGCCCTCGCCCCCGCTGCCACCGACGGCTCCGGCGGCCTCGTCACCAAGAACCGCGCCGACACCACCGCCCAGCACTGGGTGATCGACACCTCCCGTCCCGAGCCGCAGATGCAGATCGTCAACTGGGGCGCCGACGCCACCCCCACCCCGGCGCCCACCCCGAAGTCGGCGAAGACCCCGGCACCGGCCCCCAGGCCCACCCGGACCACGCCCACCCCGACGGCGCCGACCACGCCCTCGTGCTCGTACGACAATCCGTACGCCTGCTCCTGGGGCGATCACGGCGACGGCCACGACGGTGGATACGGAGGCGGGTACGCCTGGGGCGGCTGGGGCTGGGGCGGGTACGGCTCCGGAACCGGCGACGGCCGTCGCTGAACGCGCCGGGGAGCGGATCAGCCCCCCAGCACCTGAAGCGACCCCCACAACGCCACCACCGCCGTGACCAGCGTCGCCGGTACGGCGAGCAGCCCCAGCCGGGTGAACTCGGCGACGCCCACCCGCTCCCGGTGCTCGTGCACCACCCGGCGCCACAGCAGCGTCGCGAGCGAGCCGGCGTAGGTCAGGTTGGGGCCGATGTTCACCCCGAGCAGCACGGCGAGCACCGCCCCCGCGCCGAGCGGGGCGGCGAGCGGCACCAGGACCAGTACGGCCGGCAGATTGTTGATCAGGTTGGCCAGGACCGCGGCGAGCGCCGCGACGCCGAGCAGCGCGAGCAGCCCCGAGCCGTCGGGGAGGACCTGCCGCAGCGCACCGGCCAGCCCGTTGTCGACGACGGCCCGCACCACGACCGCGAGCGCGAGCACGAACGCCAGGAAGCCCGGCGCCGCCGCCCGCACCACCGCCGACGGAGTCGCCTTACGGCGCACCAGAGCCCGGACGGCCATCACCAGCGCGCCCGCGCACGCCACCCAGGCCGGCTCCACCCCGGCCGCGGAGGCCACCACGAACCCGGCCAGCGTGCAGCCCACGGTGACCAGGGCGAACAGCGGCACCTCGGGCGCCGGGCCGTTGTCCGGGGCGGGCGCGGCCGCGGGCAGGTCGGCGGCGAAGAAGCGCCGCAGCACCATGTACTCGGCGGCGATCGCGACCAGCCAGGGCAGCGCCATCAGCGCGGCGAACCGGGTGAAGCTCAGCCCGCTCGCCGTGAAGGCGAGGAGATTGGTCAGATTGGAGACCGGAAGCAGCAGCGACGCCGTGTTCGACAGATGGGCGCAGGCGTAGAGGTGCGGCGTGGCCGACACTCGCATCCGGGCGGCCGTGGCGAGGACGACCGGGGTCAGCAGCACCACCGTGGCGTCGAGGCTGAGCACGGCCGTGATCACCGACGCGAGCACGAACACCGAGCTCAGCAGCCGTCGGGGGCGGCCCGCGGCCCGGCGGGCCATCCACGCGCCGCAGGCCGTGAACAGCCCTTCCACCGCGCAGAAGTGAGCCAGTACCAGCACGGCGGCCAGGAACCCGACCACCGGCCCCAGACGTTGGGTCTCCTCCAGCGCGTGATGCGGGGAGATCGCCCCGGTCGCCACGGCCAGGGCGGCGGCCGGAACCGCGACGAGCGCCTCCGGACGACCCTGGGGGCGCAGGACGGCCCATACGAGGGAGACGGTGAGCAGAGATATGGACAGGGTTTCGGCGAGCGGGGCGTTCAGGGCGGATCCTCGGAAGAACGATCATGCGGGGCCGGCCCATCCAAACAGATGAGAGTAAGAGAGGGAGAACGGGTCCGGCGCCGCCCGTCTCAGGGACCCGACCCCGCCCCGAACACCGACAGCCACACCGTCGACGCGTTGCCCGACACCGGCACCTGCCCGCCCGTCCACGGCACCCGCAGCGGGTCCCGCTCGTCCGGCGGGGTCACCAGCAGTGTCGCCGGGGTCGCCGCCCGGGCTCCGCTCACCCCAGGGTTGGAGAAGGTCAGCCCCGCCCACGCGGTGCGGCCCGGCGCCAGCGTCACCCGCGTCGGCTCCCTGCCCGGTTCGCGCACCGGGTCGGGGCCCAGCTGATGTCCGGCGGCGTCGAGGAAGGCGGCGCCGGGATAGCCGTAGACCACGCAGGTGCGGGAGGAGACGTTGGTCAGCACGATCGGGAAGTTCTCCTGCCCGGCGCCCGGGTCGTCGCGGCCCACCGTGGCCCGGAGTTCGGAGGTGTGGCAGCGGGTGCCGCCGCGCGGGGCGGCGGCGGGGGACCGCCCGTGAGCCGTCGACGCACCGGCCACCGGCTCACCTGCCGCCGACTCACCGGCCGTCGACTCACCGGCCCCGGACGACGGCGCGGCCGTCGATGAGGCGGCATCCGGCGACGGTACGCCCGGCGTGTTCGCCGTGCCGCCGTCACCGCCGCCGCAGCCGGTGGCGCCGCCCAGGGCCATGAGTGCGCTGACGAGCAGGAGCGCGGGGCGTGCGTGCGCCATCGCGGGTCACCCTTCGATCGGTGCGTCGCTGCGGTTCCACGGTGACGGGTGCCCGCCCGCCGCGCCGCTCACTCCTCCTCGAACAGCGCCAGTTCCGCCCAGATCGTCTTGCCGTCGGCGGTGTGCCGGCTGCCCCAGCGCTGGGTGAGCTGGGCGACCAGCAGCAGCCCACGGCCGCCCTCGTCCCAGGTCTTGGCCCGGCGCAGATGGGGCGCGGTGTGGCTGGTGTCGGACACCTCGCAGATCAGGGTCGCCTCGTCGTGGATCAGCCGCAGCCGGATGGGGTGCGCGCCGTACCGAATGGCGTTGGTGACGAGTTCGCTCACCACCAGCTCGGTCGTGAAGGACGCCTCGCTCAGCTCCCAGGTGTCCAGCTGCGCCACCACCTGCTTGCGGATGGGCGCGACCAACGCCGGATCGGCCGGGATGTCCCAGGTCGCGACCTGGGAGGCGGGCAGGCCCCGGGTGCGCGCCAGCAGCAGCGCGACGTCGTCGGCCGTGCCGCCCGGCGGCAGCAGGGTGTGCAGCACCCGGTCACAGGTCTCGTCCAGCGAGTCGGCGTGCGTCGCCAGGACCGCGCAGAGCTTCTGCTGGCCGGCCGCCATGTCCCCGTGGGTGGTCCCGACCAGCCCGTCGGTGTAGAAGGCCAGCACGGTGCCCTCGGAGAGGTGCAGCTCGGCCGACTCGAAGGGCAGGCCGCCCACGCCCAGCGCGGGACCGGCGGGCAGCTCCACGCGCCGCGGCGGACCGCCGGGCGGCTGGAGCACCGGCGGCGGGTGTCCGGCGCGGGCCAGGGTGCAGCGCCGCGACACCGGGTCGTACACCGCGTACAGACAGCTCGCGCCGACCTCGCCGGGGCTGCCGTCGCCGCCGGCCTCCTCGGACAGCCGGACGACCAGGTCGTCGAGGTGGGTGAGCAGCTCGTCGGGCGCGAGGTCGATGTCGGCGAGCGTGCGCACGGCGGTGCGCAGCCGGCCCATCGTGGCCGACGCCTGGATGCCCTGCCCGACGACGTCCCCCACGACCAGGGCGACCCGCATCCCCGACAGCGGGATCACGTCGAACCAGTCGCCGCCCACCCCGGCCCGCGCGGCCGGCAGATAACGGGAGGCGGCGTCGATGGCGGCGGTGTGCGGCAGGCTGCGCGGGAGCAGACTGCGCTGGAGGGCGAGGGCGGTCTCCCGCTCGCGGGAGAACCGGCGCGCGTTGTCGACGCAGACCGCGGCCCGCGCGGTGATCTCCTCGGCGAGCAGCACGTCGTCCGCGGTGAAGGGGTCCGGCCGCCGGAACCGGGTGAGGACGGCGACGCCGAGCGTGATGCCCCGGGCCTGGATCGGCACGGACATCGTGGAGTGCATGCCGTACTCGCGCACGCGCGCGCTGCGCAGCGGGTCGCTGGCGAGCCAGTGGTCCAGCTCTCCGCTGGAGATCGAACCGACGATGGTGTGTCCCGCCGTCAGCGAGTCGGCCTGGGGCGATCCGGCCGGGTACCGCTGGGTGTGGCCGGGCTCGACCACGGCCTCCGGGCTGCCGGGGGTGACCGACCGGTGCGCGGCCCGGCGCAGGCTCACCGGGGCGGTGAGGCGGGTCGGGAGCTCGCCGTCGCAGGGGTCGATCAGGTCGACGCTGACGAAGTCGGCGAGCGCCGGCACGCACACGTCGGCCAGCTCCTGGGCCGTGCGCGTGACGTCGAGGGTGGTGCCGATGCGCACGCTCGCCTCGTTGACCAGTTGCAGCCGCTCGCGGGCGAGGTAGTTGTCGGTGAAGTCGTGCGCGGCCAGGCACACCCCGCGCACCCGGCCCGTCGCGTCCCTGACCGGCGCCATCCGGGCCAGCCACGCGTGCGCGTGCTTCTCGCCGCCGGTGCGCATATAGGTCTGCACGTCCTCGGCGGAGCCGTTGGTGAGGACCCGCAGCAGACCCTGCTCCAGCTCCTCGCTCTGCGGCTTGCCGCCGATCTCGGAGAGCCTCAGGCCGAGGATCCGCTCCTCGGGCAGTCCGATGAGGGCGGCCATGGCGTCGTTGAGCCGGCGCAGCCGCAGCCGCTCGTCGTAGACGGCGACCGCGCAGGGCGACTGGATCAGGGCGGCCGAGGCGAGCGGGTCGTCGGGGGAGTGGTGCCGGCCGTCGGTGAGCGGGGTGACCACGAGCCATGTGCCGGGGCCGCCGTCGCGGGGCGGCCGGTGGTGGGCGAGCAGCCAGACCCTGACGGTGCGGCCCGCGCGGTGGCGCAGGGCGAGCGTGCCGTCCCAGCGCGGCTCGGCGGGCACCGGCGGTGAGCCGCCCGCCAGGAGACGGGCGGCGGGACGGCCGAGGACCTCGGTCGCGTCCCAGCCCAGGAGCGCGCGGGCACCGGCGTTCCACTCGACGAGGGTGCCGTCGTCGTCGACGACAGCCCGTGCCGTCGCGGCGTCGTCGAACGGATAGACCGGGCTCATCCTCGCCTCTCCATCACGGACACTCACAGTGAACAGGCCAGCCACTTTGAGTTCCAGCGTAGTGCGTCCCGCTGTCACGCGGACGGCAACCCCCTCGCCGGCGGTCAAGGGCGAGATCCGGCCGCAGCGGCGCGAACCCGGCCATGGTGGCTCCCGGGACGCCCGGTGATCACCGGGGGCCTTGACGGACCCGAGTGGCCCGTCGTCAGATTCTGTTTGCTGGCGATCAGTTGTGAGTACTTTTGGGCCCTGATGAGGGAGAGCCGCCAATGTCGGTCACTCGCAGATCGGTATTACGCGCGTCCGCGGCCGCACCGGCCGCCGGGACGTTGTTGCACAGCCCCGCGGCGCACGCCGCCCGGTCCGTCCCCGGAACGGCCACCGGGACCGGCCGCCGGACCGTCCCGCTCCGTGACGGCTGGCGCTTCGCCCTGGTCGACCCGGGCGGGATCACCGACCCGACCGGCGCCTACGCCGACGCCGCGTCGCCCGCGTACGACGACTCCACCTGGCGCCAGGTGGCCGTCCCGCACGACTGGAGCATCGAGCAGACCCCCACCACGCGGTACGGCACCACCAGCGGCACCGGCTTCCTGCCGGGCGGCCTCGGCTGGTACCGCCTGACCTTCACCCTGCCGCCGGACCTCGCCGGGAAGCGGATCGCGGTGGAGTTCGACGGCGTCTACATGGACTCCTCCGTCTACTGCAACGGCACCGAGGCCGGCCGCCACCCCTACGGCTACACGGGCTTCGCCCTCGACCTCACCGGCCTGGTCCACACCGACGGCACCACCGAGAACGTGCTCGCGGTGGAGGTCCGGAACCAGCTGCCCAGCAGCCGCTGGTACTCCGGCAGCGGCATCTACCGCGAGGCCCGCCTGGTGATCACCGAGCCGGTGCACGTGGCCCGCTGGGGCACCTACGTCACCACGCCCGAGGTCACCGCCGAGCGGGCCGTCGTCCGCGTCGCCATCACCGTCGTGAACGCCACCGGCACCGCCACCGACGTCGAGGTCGTCTCCCGCGTCCTCGCCCCGAACGGCCGTACCGTCGCCCGGGCGACCACCACGGTCGCCGTCGCCGACCAGGCCACCGAGACCCATGAACTCACCGTCGACGAACCGCTGTTGTGGGACTTCGCGGCGCCGCACCGCTACACCCTGGAGACCGAGCTGCGCGTCGCCGGTCGGCGCACCGACACCTGCCGCACCCCCTTCGGCATCCGCACCTTCCGCTTCGACCCCGACGAGGGCTTCCACCTCAACGGCGTCCACACCAAGATCAAGGGTGTCGACCTCCACCACGACCTGGGCGCGCTCGGCGCGGCCGTCAGCGCCGACGCGATCCGCCGGCAGATGACGATCATGAAGTCGATGGGGGTGAACGCCTTCCGCACCTCCCACAACCCGCCCTCGCCGGAGATCATCCGAGTCTGCGAGGAACTCGGCATCGTGATGATGGTGGAGGCGTTCGACTGCTGGAGGACCGGAAAGACCCGCTACGACTACGGGCGCTTCTTCGACGAGTGGTGCGAGCGGGACGCCACCGAGATGGTCCTCGCCGCCCGCAACTCCCCGGCCGTGGTGCTGTGGTCCATCGGCAACGAGATACCCGACTCCACCTCCACCGCCGGCCTGGCCATGGCCGACCGGATCATCGCCGCGATCAGGGCCGCCGACGACACCCGCCCCCTCGTCATCGGCTCCGACAAGTACCGCCGCCCGCCCGCGAAGGGCTCGGCGGCCGACCTGATGCTGGCCAAGCTCGACGGACTCGGCCTGAACTACAACACCGCCCGGTCCGTGGACCAGCTGCACGCCGCCTACCCGCACCTCTTCCTCTTCGAGTCGGAATCGTCCTCCGAGACCTCGACCCGGGGCGCCTACCAGGAACCCGAGCACCTCAACACCGGCGAGAACCACACCCCGGGCCGGCGCGCGACCTCGTCGTACGACAACAACCTCGCCTCCTGGACGATGAGCGGCGAGTACGGGCACAAGAAGGACCGCGACCGGAAGTGGTTCGCCGGGCAGTTCCTGTGGTCCGGCATCGACTACATCGGCGAACCCACCCCGTACGACGTGTTCCCGGTCAAGGCGTCCTTCTTCGGCGCGGTCGACACGGCCGGATTCCCGAAGGACATGTACCACCTCTTCCGCAGCCAGTGGACCGACGAACCCATGGTCCACCTCGTGCCGATGACCTGGAACCACGCGCCGGGCGACACCGTCGAGGTGTGGGCCTACGCCAATGTCGACACCGTCGAGCTGTTCCTCAACGGAGCGTCCCAGGGCGTACGGCGCTTCGACACGAAGAGGACCGTCGACGGCCGCGCCTATCTGGAGACCACCGAGGCCACCGGCGACGACAAGACCTTCACCGAAGGCCCCTACCCCGGCAGCTACACCAGCCCCAACGGCAGCGCGGGCAAGCTGCACCTGACCTGGCGGGTCGCCTACGCCCCGGGCGAGCTGAAGGCCGTGGCCCGCAGGAACGGCAAGGTGGTCGCCACCGACGTGCTGCGCACCGCCGGCGCCCCGCACGCCGTACGCCTCACCCCGGACCGCACCTCCCTTCCCGCCGACGGCCGTTCGCTGGTCTTCGTCACCGCCGAGGTGGTCGACGCGCGCGGCACGGTCGTGCCCGACGCCGAGCACCTCATCTCCTTCGACGTGCGCGGCGGTTCGCTGGCCGGAGTCGACAACGGCCGGCAGGAGAGCGCCGAGCGCTACCGGGCGAGCACCCGGACCGCCTTCCACGGCAAGGCCCTCGCGATCGTGCGCGCCGGCACCGAGGAGGGCGCGCTGAAGGTGACCGCGAGCGCGGACGGGCTGCGCCGGGGCACCGCCACCGTGCACACCACCCCCGCCCGCTCGGCGGCCCTCACCCCGCCGGCCGAGGTCGCGCCCGACCTGCCCCTGCCCGTCACCTACCCCCGCGCGGACGCCAGTTACTCCGGGCGCCCCGACACCCTGCCCGCCGCCATGCTGGACGGCGACCCGGCCACCGGCTGGTCCAACGCCTTCGTCAAGTCGGCCACCGCGCTGCTGCCCGCCTTCAGCGGGGCGCGGGCCGAGGACTGGGTGTCGGTGGACCACGGAAGGACCCGCACCTACGACCGCGCCGAGATCTCCTTCACCGTCGACGCCGCGCACGGCCTGCCCGCGGCCGTCGAGGCCGAGGTGTGGGACGGGAAGCGGTATGCGCCGGTCACCGGGGCGGCCCTGACGTGGGCGAGCGCCTCGGACGCGCCCACGGTGCTCACCTTCGACGCCGTACGCGGCTCCCGGCTCCGCCTGACCCTGACCAGCGGCGCCCCCGGCGAGCCCCAAGGGGCCGTCCGCATCAGCAAGTTGGAGGTTTAGGACGATCGACGGTCCGGACGGCGGAGAGTGCTGTCCGGACCGTTGACGGCATGTCCCGACTCCCACAAGCATGGCCTGCGTCCGTCTTTGGGAGCGCTCCCATTTCTTCTGGGCGCGTACCCGCACCCCTCCCGAGGAGCCCAGACGTGCAACGACGCAGAACCAGCCTGCTCACCCTCGCGGCCCTGCTGGGCACGGCGCTCACCGCGCTGCCCGCCCAGCAGGCCGGCGCGGAAGAGGTCGAGCAGGTCCGCAACGGCACCTTCGACACCACCGCCGATCCCTGGTGGACCAGCAATGTCACCGCCGGCCTCGACGCGGGCCGGCTGTGCGCGGACGTGCCGGGCGGCACGGCCAACCGCTGGGACTCCGCGATCGGCCAGAACGACATCACCCTGGTGAAGGGGGAGACCTACCGCTTCTCCTTCAAGGCCTCCGGCGTGCCCGAGGGCCACGTGGTGCGCGCGATCGTGGGACTGGCGGTCTCGCCGTACGACACCTGGTCCGAGGCGAGCCCGGTCCTGAGCGAGTCCGCGGGCACCTACAGCTACACCTTCACCGCGCCCGTCGACTCGGCCCAGGCCCAGGTCGCCTTCCAGGTCGGCGGCAGCGCCGATCCCTGGCGCTTCTGCGTCGACGACGTGTCCCTGCTCGGCGGGGTGCCGCCCGTGGTCTACGAACCCGACACCGGGCCGCGCGTCCGCGTCAACCAGGTCGCCTATCTGCCCGCCGGGCCGAAGAACGCCACCCTCGTCACCGACGCCACCACCCGGCTGCCCTGGCAGCTGAGGAACGCCCAGGGGACCACCGTCGCCCACGGCTGGACCGTCCCGCGCGGCGTCGACGCCTCCTCCGGGCAGAACGTCCACTCCATCGACTTCGGCGCCTACCGCGGCCACGGCACCGGCTTCACCCTGGTCGCCGACGGCGAGACCAGCCACCCCTTCGACCTCGACCGGGCCGCCTACCAGCGGCTGCGCCGGGACGCCGTGAAGTACTACTACACGCAGCGCAGCGGCATCGCGATCCGTGACGACCTGCGCCCCGGCTACGGCAGGGCGGCCGGCCATGTGAACACCGCCCCGAACCAGGGCGACGCGAACGTCCCCTGCCAGCCCGGCGTGTGCGACTACACGCTCGACGTCACGGGCGGCTGGTACGACGCCGGTGACCACGGCAAGTACGTCGTCAACGGCGGCATCGCCACCTGGGAGGTGCTCAGCACCTACGAACGCTCGCTGCTGGCCCGCACCGGACACCCGGCCGCGCTCGGCGACAACACCCTCGCCCTGCCCGAGAGCGGCAACAAGGTTCCGGACATCCTCGACGAGGCCCGCTGGGAGCTGGAGTTCCTGCTGCGGATGCAGGTGCCGGACGGGCAGCCGCTGGCCGGCATGGCTCACCACAAGGTCCACGACGAGCAGTGGACCGGGCTGCCGCTGCTGCCGAGCGAGGACCCGCAGAAGCGCGAGCTGCACCCGCCGACCACCACGGCGACCCTCAACCTGGCCGCCACCGCGGCGCAGGCGGCCAGGCTCTACCGGCCCTACGACAAGGCGTTCGCCGCCAGGGCGCTGACCGCGGCCCGCAAGGCGTGGACCGCCGCGCTCGCCCACCCGGCCGTGTACGCGGACCCCAACGACGGCACCGGTGGCGGCGCCTACGACGACACCAACGCGACCGACGAGTTCTACTGGGCCGCCGCCGAGCTGTATCTCACCACGGGGGAGAAGCAGTTCGCCGACCACGTCCTGAACTCCCCGGTCCACACCGCCGACATCTTCGTGCCGAACGGCTTCGACTGGTCCCGCACGGCCGCCGCGGGCCGGCTCGACCTCGCCCTCGTCCCCAGCCGGCTGCCCGGCCGCGACCAGGTGCGCCGCTCGGTCGTCAAGGGCGCCGACACCTACCTGGCCACCCTGACGGCCCATCCGTACGGCATGCCGTACGCCCCCACCGGCAACAGCTACGACTGGGGCTCCAGCCACCAGGTGCTCAACAACGCCGTCGTCATCGCCACGGCGTACGACCTCACCGGCGCCGCGAAGTACCGGGACGGCGCGCTGCAGAGCATGGACTACATACTCGGCCGCAACGCGCTGAACATCTCCTACGTCACCGGCTACGGCGAGGTGAACTCCCACAACGAGCACAGCCGTTGGTACGCCCACGAACTCGACCCGAAGCTGCCTAACCCGCCGGCCGGCACCCTCGCGGGCGGGGCGAACTCGAGCATCCAGGACCCCTACGCACAGAGCAAACTGAAGGGATGCGTCGGCCAGTTCTGCTACATCGACGACATCCAGTCCTGGTCGACCAATGAGACCGCGATCAACTGGAACGCGGCCCTGACCCGGATGGCGTCCTTCGCGGCGGACCAGGGCTGAGCGGGAGCGCGCGGCCGGATCAGATCCCGACGTGGACGTGCGTGGCCCACAGCCAGGGGTCGTCCGGCTGCGCGTCGCGCTGCGCGGTCACGGCGTGGTGCAGGGCGTGGGCCGCGCGGGAGGTCCGCGGAGGGTGCCGGCCGTCGTCCGTCAGCTCCGTGTAGAGCGCGTCGGTGAGCGAGGCCGCCGCCGTGTCCCGCACCGGCCAGAGGGTCCCCACGACGTGGGCGTACCCGGCGAGCAGGAAGGAGGAGGTCAGCTGCAGCACCTCGTCGACACGGTCGGGAGCCGTGTCCGAGGTGCTGCACGCGGAGAGGCAGGCGAGGTCGCCGCGCAGCCGGAGCTGCGAGATTGCGCCCAGGGTGAGCGGCGCGGACTCGTGGTCGGCGAGGAGGAGGCGGCTGTCGCGGGGATTGCTCCAGTCGCTGACGGCATGGCAGGCGAAGTGGGCGATGGTGTGCTCGGGCAGGGCGGCCAGCACCGATTCCCGGTCCGGCGGGGGGTCTTGGAGCAGGGTGGCGTCCGGGACGAGCCGCAGGAGGCGTTCGACCTCGTGCCGTACGCCGGGCAGCGGGCTCGCCTTGGGGGTTTCGGGCATGGAGACGACCAGCGTGCGGTGGGCGGCGGTCGCCCGGACGTCGCGGTGCGTGAGACGGGCGTGGGCCAGGGCCCGGAGCGTGGGGGTGTAGGAGGAGACGACCCGGTCGAGGACCGTCGCCGGCCGGTGGCCCGCGGAGGGGGCGTGGTGTCCGGCGGCGTGCAGCGGGAAGTAGACCATCGGTCCCGTCGGACACCACCACAGCCGTGGCATCTCGCCATCGGCGCAGAGATGCCCGCCCGCTTCCAGCGAGTCGAGCACCGGGCCCGCCACCGTGTCCCACAGCCAGCCGAGGATCTCGTGCAGTGTCCGCCGCGCCCGGAGACGTGCCATGAGCGTGGTGGCGACGGTGGCCTCGTGCAACCGGTTGGCCTGGCGCTCGATCTCGGGCCACGTCAGCCCGGGCAGTGGGATCACGGACAGGCCCGACCGCGTCACGGCCAGGGCGTCGCACCGGCCCTCGGTCGCGTTGACGTAGACCACCGGTCCTTCGACAGCCTGTTCGTGCAACTCCGTCCAGGTGGGCGGCAGCAGGAAGCCTCGGAAGTCGTCCAGACGGCGGATCTCCTGGAGCAGTTCGTCCCACGCGGCGCCCAGGGCGAGGCGCTCCCCGGAGATCTGCCGCCGGAGGCTCCGTTCGTGGCCGTCCGCTTCCGCCGCCCCGACGCGCGTGAAGGGTGCGGGAGCCGCGCTGAGGCCGTCCAGGGTGCGGGCCCGGTCGCGCAGATCGTCGATGCGGCCGGCGAGATCAGGGTGGTGCTGCCGCAGCCGGACGAGGTCACCGCGGGCGTCCACGGCCTCTGCCATCAGCACGCCCCGGGTCTGTTCGAGGAACTCCACCGCCCGCTCCGGCCGGTCGGCGTCGAGCGCCGCCGCGGCGGCGTGGGAGGCCAGCCCCGTGAACTGCCCGAGCCGGTGCTCCCTGTCCTCCCGCTCCAGCGACCTGGGGACCAGGTCGACCAGCAGGCGCATGGCACACTCGTACGCCTCCCACGCCTCCCGGGTCCGGCCGGCCATCGTGGCGTGTTGCCCCCAGTGCCAGGCCGCGGCGAGGCGCATCCGTGGTTCGGCGGACCGCGTGTCCGCCGCCGCGCGGAAGGAGGACAGTGATTCCTCCTCCACCGCGGTGTCACCGTCGCGCCTCGCGCGGTGCCACAGCACCCGTCCCCGCAGCATGTGCAGTTGGCAGGGGTCCGATCCGTCGTCGCTGATCTGCTCGAACGCGTCGGCCGCGAGGCGCTCGGCCTCGTCGAGGGTCGCGCTGTCGCCCGACGCCTCGTACCGGGCCACGTTGATCTGGGCCAGGTTGTAGAGAACTCCCCGTCGCATGAAGGACATGCCGGGCAGGGCCGCGGCCTCGCGCAGCAGTCCTACCGCCTCCTCGCCGAGCCCGGGGTCTCCGGTGATCTTCCATGCTTCCTGCAACGCCAACCCCACCTCGGTGAGGACCATGGGCCGACGTACGTCGTCCGCGGAGGTCAGCGTCAGGGCTTGCCGCCCGGCCGCCATCGCGAGCCGCAGCGCGTCGGGGTCCTGGGTGCGGTGGTGGAAGCGGAACGCGGCGCGCGTGAACGCCGAGAGGTGGTCGGAGCGCCAGTCGCCGGGGTCGGGGAACTCCGCCAGCACCCGGCGGGCCGTCGCCACGCTCTCCTCCAGCGGCTCCAGGTCCCCGGTGACCTCGTACAGCAGCCGCAGGGCGTTGCTGAGGTTGGTGAGGTAGAAGGGCCGGTCGACATGGCCGGGGGCGGTCGCGTCCACCGCTCGGCGCAGGTGGCGTACCTCCTGCCGTACGCAGTCGACGTCGCCTGTGGCACGGAAGCGGCCGTGGACCACGATGGCCACGTTGTTCCAGACCGCGGGGTCCGGCGAGTCCGCCTCGGCGGCCCGAAGACCGGCGGCCTCGGCTTCCTCCTGTGCCGCTGGGTCGCCCGTCGCCTGGTACAGCAGGGTGAGGGCGCTGCAGAGGTTGGACCACGCGTTGGCGTCGGTGTGATCCGCCCCTTGCCGCACCGACGAGCGGGCCGCCGCGACGGCCTCGCCGAGCGCCTCGTGGTCGCCCGTCGCCTGGAACCGGGAGGTCAGGACGAGCGACAGGTTCGTCAGGACCCGGCTTCGGTGCCAATCGTGTTCCGCTTCCGCCGCCACCGCCCGCCGCGCGTAGTCCAGGGCCTCGTCCAGCGCTCTTCGGTCACGGGTTCGCACGAAGGTGTGGTGCAGGGCCAGAGCCATCGACGACAGGACCATGCTGATCTCGGCCCCCGGCTCCGTACTGGCGTCGAGCGCGGCCTTGCCGGCTTCGATCGCCTCCTGCAGGAGTTCCGGCCGCCCGGTCCGCTCGTACCAGAGGTTCAGGAGCACAAGGAGGTTCCCCCGCAGCACCTCGGGTGTGCTCACGGACGGCAGAGCCAACCCGGCCCGGAGCACGTCGGCCGCCTCCCGGAGAGCGTCGGGATCGTCGGACGGTTCGGCCAGGACGCGCAGCACCTCGGCCAGCCGTGCCAGACACAGCGTGTAGTGCCTGTCGTCCGGACGCGGGATCGACGTGAGACGCCGTAGGTCGGCCAAGACGTCGGTGAGAGCCTCCGTTTCGCCGTAGCGCACATGTGCGAGGAGGGCGAGCCCCGCACGGTCGGCCTGATGCTCCAGCAGGCCGGGATCGTCGTCCGGGGTGAGGGCAGCAGCCTCCCGGGCGACGGCAAGCGCCTCCGACACCAGTGCGCGGTCGTCCGTGTACCGGATCACCGTGGCTGCGGCCTCGACGAACAGCCACATCGGCCGCACCTCCCTCTGCTGCCGGGCGAGCGACGGCAGGGTGCGGGCCGTGCGTGTGGCCTCGGCCAGTGCCGTGACCGAACGCGTCTCCTGGTACTGACAGATGAGACCGTTGACGAGGGCGATCAGCCAATCGAGCCGCCTGGGATGATCGGGACGCAGCTCTTGCACGACGGACCGGCACAGGGCGATGCACCGCTCCAGCAGATGCGGGGGAACACGGGAGGGGTCGTCCGCCTCGGAATACAGGCGCCGCAGGAGCACTCGCCACTGGTATCCCACATCCGTGTCCACGCTGACTTCCGCCGCGGCCTCCTCGGCCGCCCACAGTGCTTCCTCCTGGTCCCTGGCGGTTCCGGTGCTCAGGTACAGCTCGGCGAGCAGGTTGGCGCGGTCGGTGAGATTCCGGATGCGGTCGCCCGGCCGATCGCCGACCTCGATGATGCGTCGCAACACATCGGCGCGCTCACGCAGGGTGGCCTCGTCGGACTCCAGATGGTCCAGGGCCGCGAGGAGATTACGCAGATCGGAGGCGTCCGACAGTCCCTCAGACGGCTGCAGGGCGACCACGGTCCGGAAGATGTGAACCGATTCGGCCAGCGCCTCCGGATCGCCCCGCAATCGGTGCCGCAGCAGCAGGGCGGCGCCGAGGATGCTCAGCGCGGCCGGCCGAGGCGGCTCGTCCGCCGGGGAGAGGGACACCGCCGACCGGACGACCGCGACGGCTTGATCGGTCCGCGCGAGGTCGGCCGTGGCCCGGGCCGAGAGGTACAGCGTGCGAGCCAAGGCACCGAGGGCGAGCGCACGGCGTTTGCTGTCGTCTTCCGGTACCGCCGCCACCACGGCGCGACGCCGTCGTACGATCGCGTCCCTCCCGATCTCGCCCGTCAGCTCGTCCAGTTGCTCGAACGTGTCAGCGGTGTAGGACAGGAACTCGGCTCGGCGGGGGTGGCGTTGCGGCAGCGCCTCGCACGCGTGGGCCAGCCTCATGACCGCGTCCCGCAGGGCGTCGAGGTCCCCGGTCCGCTCGTGGCGGTACAGCAGACGCGCGGCCTCCTCCTGCCACAGCACCGGCCCTCCCCGAGGCCGGTACGCGGCCCGCAGCCGGTCCCTCACCTCCGGCGTCAGACCGTGGGGAGCGGCAAGCCAAACGCTGGTCAACAACTCCAGGGCGGCCCCCCGATCACGCCCGCCCCGCCCGAAGCCGTGCGCCTCGCTCCGGTACCAGTGGAAGAGGCCGACGACCCGTCGCACGTCCTGGTCCCGGTCGATCGCCTCACCGGCGGCCGCCACGAGTTCCCGCGCCTCGCGCCGTGCCTCCCGGGAGAACAGGGCCTCCCGGTCGCCGTACTCCTCCCACCGCCGTACCCGGCTCTCCACCGACCGCAGCAGTCCCGCTCGTCGTTCGTCGTCCCCCAGCCCCGCGTCCGCGTCCGTCACGCACACCCCCGTCACGCGTCATGGTGCCGAGCAGGATGCGCCCGGGGCCGGGACACGGACAAGGGCGCTCAAACCGGCGTCGCGCGCCACCGTCGCGCCCCGCCGTGCGCCCTTCACCCTACAGACGCCGGTGCCGCACGATGGGATGCCGCCGAACGGACGGCGGAACGACGTGCACGGGGGACGACGTGACGCACCACTGCCACCAGCAGCACCCCGACGGGTCGCAACTCGCCCAGCTGACACCGGACGGCTTCGCCGAACTGCTCGAACCGGCGGGGGCCCACGAGGCGACAGCCGTGTCCGACCTGCTCGATCTCCCGGCCGACGCGAGCGCCGCCGACCTGGCCGAGCTGCTCGACGCGGTCCTCGTCCGCCATCCCGAGACCGACCGCTGGGCCGTGGCCCTGGGCGGCGCCCCGATCGGCACGACGTCCCGCGCGCATCTCACGGAGGCCTTGGGGCTCCGGACAGCGGGCGGAGAATCCCTCGGCGACGCCGAGCAGTCCCGCCTCCCCGGCGAGTCCGCCCAGTACGTCCCCCTGCGTTTCGCCTGCCCGACCCCGGGCTGCGCCCACCGCGCCTGGCGCACACACCTCGACACGCGCGACGCGCCCCACTGCCCCCAGCAGGGCCACGGCGAGCTACGGCCGGTGACCTGACGTGGGATCCGTGACGCAACCGGTGACGGCGTTCCTGACGGGCCGTTTCCTGCTGACCGGCTTCCTGCCCGTCGCCGTCCTCTCGCTGTACCTCTGGCTGATGCTGCTCTCCGGAGCGGCCACCGGACATCCCGACTTCAGCGCGGCGTGGCGGGAGGCCGCGACGATCGGCGTGGGCCAGGCCGTGCTGGGGCTGCTGGGCATCGCCCTCGTCGCCGTACTGATCGCGCCACTCCAGACGGCGACCGTCCGGCTGCTCGAAGGAGCCGTCCCCGAGCCGATCGCCCGCGTGGGGCGCGCCTGGCAGGGCAGCCGCAGGGGCCGCGAGCGCGGGCGCCTCGACGCCCTCCTCGCCTCGACCGACGACCCGGACCACGCCACCGTCCAGCGCGCTGGACGCCTCAGCGCCCGCTTGCGCCGCCGCTACCCCCCGCCCCCGCACGAACTGCGCCCCACCGCCCTCGGCAACGTCCTCGCCGCGATGGAGGACTCGGCGGGCAGCCGGTACGGCTTCGACGCCGTCGTGGCCTGGCCGCGCCTCTACCCACTCCTGGATTCCCGCACCCGGGCCGTCGTCGACGACCGCAGGAACGCCCTCGACGCCACCGCGCGTCTGTGCACCGCGTGCCTGGCCGCCGCCGTCGCCACCCTCACGCTGCTCGCCGACGACGGCCCCTGGCCGGCTCTCGCCCTCGCCCCGCTGGCGCTCGCGGGGCTCGCCTACTCGGCCGCCGTCCGCTCGGCGGAGGCCTACGCCGGTGCCGTCGAGGTCGCCTTCGATCTGCACCGATTCGCCCTGTACGACTGCCTGCGCCTGCCGCAGCCCGAGAACTCCGACGCCGAGCGGGACCTCAACCGCAGCCTGTGCCTGCAATGGCGCCAGGAGGTCCCCGTCCCCCTCACCTATCGCCCGCCGACCTCACCCTGAGGTACCGCCCGACCTCTGCGATGACCTCGGCATATTTACCCATGAGTACCCGAGCGGTACCGTGAGGGGCATGCCAGCTCTGAATGTGGAGTTCAGCGATCGTGAGCTAGAGGACCTCCGGCAGATCGCCAAGGAACGCGGCACGTCGATGAAGGCGCTCGTACGAGAGGCGGCCGCCGCCGACATCGCCCGCCATCGCGCGCTGCAGGAGGGAGCGGAGGCCTTCCGCAGGTTCTTCGCCACCCACGCGGACGAGTTCGCGGCCGCCTTCCCCGACGACGAACCACCCGTGAAGAGCGAGGGGCGGGTCGCCTGACCGATGACGCCTGTCATCCACATCGACGTGCCCTGGCTGCTCCAGCGCCATGAAGAGGTGCTCCCGGACCAGCCGACCATCAACGACTTCTCCGCGCTGGTCGCCGCCGTCGCCCGGCACCGGGTCGACCCGCCCCGCCTCGGGGTGGACTCCGACCCGGCCTGGCGGGCCGCCGCGCTGCTGCACACCCTCGCCCTGCTCAAGCCCCTGCCGTCGGCCAACGCGCGCTTCGCCTGCGCCACCGCCGTGGCCTACATGTTCGTCAGTGGGGCCGGCATCGACCCGCCCTACGGCGCGCTCGTGGACCTGGCCCGGGATCTGATCGACGGCAAGACGGACGTGTACGGGGCGGCGGACCGGCTGCGCTCCTGGCAGATCTGACCCCTTGGCAGCCGGTCCGCCGGACGGCATCCGGCGGCCGCACGGGCCCCCTCCGGGCCGCCGGCCGAGGGCGGGAGGATCAAGGCCGGCGGCCGTTTCGCGCGGGAGAGCCGCCGTCCCGCGCGGGGCCTCCGAGGTAAGGCCGGTGCACAGTCCACTACGGCCGCCCCCGGTGACGGGAGCGTGCGTGGCGTCCCGGTGTGTGCGCGGGATTCACACGGGGCGCATGCGGATGTGAACGCCTCTGCGGGCGGTCCGAGTTGGGCCGCCCTGTCGACTTTCTTTCAATAAGGCCGATCTGGTGCGGGTGCCTTGTTGTGCACGACTCAGTTGTGCCAGGGTGAGCCTTCCGTGCGGGGGGTGACGGCCGGGCCTCCCCTCCGCGCCGCACAGGTACGTACCAAAGGAATCCGCTCAGTGCCCACCCCCCACCCGCCCCGTCCGCCGTATCCACCGACGGGCACGGATCACGCCGAGTCCGACGAGGCCCTCGCCGCCGGACTGCGCGTCGGCCCGGACGACGAGGTCGCCCAGGCCACCGCCCTGCTCATCGCCCGGCACTGGAAGCCGGTGCACGACTACGCGGTGATCTGCCTCGCCTCCTCCGGCAGCGTCGCGGCCATGGTCACGGGGGCCGCCTTCCACCAGGTCTTCGACCGGCTGAAGCTGGGCGAGCCCGGCACCGCCCTGCGCCCCCGGCTGCTGGTGACCGTGCGGGACACCGCCCGCCTGTGGTCCGGCACGGAACGCATATCCGGCGTCCTGCCGGTGCTGCTCAAGCCGGCCGGGGCGCGCGGGATGCGCGCGGCCAAGTCCATGACCCCGGACAACCGCGTCCTCGCCGAGCGCGCCTTCCAGGGGCTCACCTCCGTGGACCGCTGCGTGCTGTGGCACGTCGAGGTCGAGGCCGAGCCGCTCACCACCGCCGCCGCGCTGCTCGGCGTGGACATCGACGCCGCGGCCGCCGCCCTGGAGCAGGCCCGCGACAAGCTGCGCGAGGGCCTGGTCCGCGCCCACCGCGAACTGGCGCCGAGCAAGGACTGCCGCTTCTACAACCGGCTCCTCGACGTCCCCCTGCGCCGCGGCGGCGACCTGCTGCCCGATGTGCGCCAGCACCTCGACGTCTGCCGGTACTGCCGGGCGGCGGCGGAACAACTCGGCCATTTCGAGGGCCGCCTGGGCGCCCTGCTCGCCGAGGCCGTGCTCAGCTGGGGCGCCCTGCGCTACCTGGAGTCCCGCCCCGGCCGGGCCAGGCAGCAGACCGCGCGGCTGCGCGGCTCCCACCGGCACCGCGGCGGACGCCCGCGCGGCACCCGGCGGCGCCTGCTGGACCGTATCCCCGCCCCCGCGCGCCTGCTCCCGGGCGGCGGCCGTTCGTCGCGCACGCTCCTCACCGGAGTCGGACTCGCCTCGGCCGGACTGCTCACCACCCTGCTCGCCGCCGGCATGTGGTCGGACGACGGGGGAGCCGACCCGGCCGCCTCCACCAGCGCTGCGGGCGGCGGCACCGTGCCCGGCACCGAGGCCCAGGCGCCCACCGCGGGCTCCACCGCGCCGGGCCGGGCCGGCGGGTCCGCGCCGGCCCGGCAGAGCAGACTGCGCAACGCCGCCACCGGCCTGTGCCTCGACGTCACCGGCAAGCCGGCCCAGGGCGCCGGGCTCGAACTGGCGGTGTGCGCCTCGGACTGGACCCAGCAGTGGACGTACGAGGACGACGGGCAGCTGCGCAGTGTCGCCGACCCCCATCTGTGCGTCGACTCGCGCGCCGACGCCGGGGTCGTCATCCTCGGGGCGTGCACCGAGGAGAACGACCAGCGGGCCGCCGACGTCCGCTACGACCTCACCGTCCAGGGCGAGTTGCTGCCCCGCTGGGACGGGTCCCTCGCGCTCACCCCGATCGGCCGCGACCCGGGCGCCGACCTCGCCGTCAAGGTCCGCGACGGCTCCGGCAGCCAGCGCTGGCTGACCGACTCGGCCACCCCCGGCTCCGGTTCGCTGTCGATCAGCGGCACCGGCGGCCCGACGGCCCGGCCCGTCGAACTGTCCGAACGGACGGCCTGACGGCCCTGAGGGCCTGAGGGCTCACCTCGGTGGGGCCGGCTCCTCGACGAGGTCCTCCGGTCCGACCGTCGTCGGGCCGGCGTGGCCCGACAGGGCGAGGGTGAGGTCGAACTCGGCGAGCAGACAGCGGATGACGTGCTCGACGCCGGGCTGTCCGTCCAGGCCGAGCCCGTAGACGTAGGGGCGGCCCAGCAGGACCGCCCGGGCGCCGAGGGCGAGCGCCTTGAACACGTCGTCGCCGGTGCGCACGCCACTGTCGAACAGCACGGTCAGCCGGTCGCCGACCGCCCGGGCGACCCGTGGCAGCGCGTCGGCGGCCGCGACCGCGCCGGCCACCTGCCGGCCGCCGTGGTTGGACACCACCACGCCGTCCATCCCGGCGTCGGCGGCCAGCCGCGCGTCGTCCGGGTGCAGCACGCCCTTCAGCACGATCGGCCCGTCCCAGTGCTCGCGCAGGAACGCCAGATCCGGCCAGGTCTTGGCGGGGTCGGCGAACAGCCCGACGAAACGCAGCACCGCCGCGTCCGGGTCCTCGTGGACGGGCTTGGCCAGGCCCGCCTGGAAGGCCGGGTCGGTGAAGTAGTTGGCGGTGCCCACGCCGTGCAGGAACGGCAGATACGCCTGGTCGAGGTCGCGCGGCCGCCAGGCCAGCAGGGGAGTGTCCAGGGTGACGACGAGCACCGTGAAGCCGCTCGCCCTCGCCCGGCCCAGGAAGCTGCGGGTCACCTCGCGGTCCTTGGACCAGTACAGCTGGAACCAGCGCTCGGCGTCCCCCATCGCCTCGGCGACCTGCTCGATGGGAGTGCTCGACGCGGAGGACAGCACGAACGGCACCCCCTGGGCCGCGGCGGCCCGCGCGGCCGCCGTCTCCGCCTCCGGATGCATGATCGACAGCACGCCGACCGGCGCCAGCGCCAGCGGGGCGGGCAGCGTCCGGCCGAGGACCTCGACCGACAGATCCCGCTCGTGGACGTCGCGCAGCACGCGCGGAACGATCCGGCGGCGCTCCAGCGCCGCCCGGTTGGCCCGCGCCGTGCTGCCGTCGCCCGCGCTGCCCGCGACATAGCCCACCGGACCCGGCCCGAGCCGCCGCTCGGTCAGCTCCTCCAGCCGGGTCAGGTCCGTGGGCAGCCGTGGGACCGCGCCCGCCATGCCGTTGAGATAGATCTCGTACTGGAAGTCCGCCCAGTGCTTGGCCATCCGTCGCTCCCGCCTCTCGCCGTCGAGCCTGCGCGGGCCGACCCTACCGGTGGGTACGCCCCGGAAGGATCAGGAGAGACGGGCCGACTTCCGCAGGATCTCGGCCAGTTCGCGCGGCTGCGAGAACATCGGCCAGTGACCGGTGTTCATCTCGACCAGCTCCCAGCGCTCGCTCTTGAGCAGGTCGACCGCGGCGCCCCACGGCTCCGGGCCGTCGAGGAGGCACTTGATGTACGTGCCCGGGAGCTCGCTCAGGGGACGGGACATGATCGCGGGTTCGATCGCGGACGCGCCCGGGTGGGGCGTCGCGCCGCCGACGAGACGCGCGATCTGCTCCTCGGTGAGCCCCTGGCCCGAGAGGTCCTCATTGGCCAGCGGCGGCCAGAAGCCGGTCTCCTCGATCGCCCGCCGCACCGGACCGCTGGGCCAGCCCGACAGCGCCGACTCGCCGTCCACCGCCACGTTGGCGTCCACCAGCACCACGCGGCGCAGCCGGTCGCCGATCCGCTCGGCCGCCTGCCCGACCGGCACACCGGAGTAGCTGTGCCCGACGAGCACGACGTCCCGCAGATCGAGGCGTTCGACCTCGTCGACGATGTCCTGGACGTGCGTCTGCTGGCCGGCCGGAACACCCTGCTTCTCGGCGAGGCCGGTCAGCGTCAGGGGATGGACACCGAGGCCGGCCGCGCGCAGATCGGCGGCCACCTCGTCCCACGCCCAGGCGCCGAGCCAGGCTCCCGCCACGAGTACGTAATTGGTCATGCCCGCACGCTAACCGAAGGGTCTGACAACGCCCCTTGGACGCCCGGGCGGTGGTGCCGAACACCTCTCACTCGTCGTCGTGATGCGGCTCCGCGTCGGGCCCCTGTTCGCGCACCCGTTGGACGTGCTCCAGGGACTCGCGCAGTTCGGTGAGCCAGTCGTCGGTGTGGCGCTGGACCAGCCGGACGCACCAGGCGAGGGCGTCGCTGCGGCTGCGGGCCACGCCCCCGGCGATCAGCGTGTCGAGGACCTGGCGCTCGGGCTGACGCAGCCGGGTCATCACCGGCGCGGCGACATGCGTGAAGAGCGCCCGCTCCCCGTCGCACACCACACCCCAGGACACCTTCCGCCGGAACCGGTGCTCGGCCTCGCGCGCCACGGCCATCCGGGCCTCCCGGGTGCGCTCCCGGAACTCCTGGATCCGGGCCTCGACGGCCGCCCTGCGCTCGGCGGCCGGGGCCTCCTCGGCGAGCCGGGGTGCGGGGATGCGGCCGATCACGGTGATCTCCTCGCGGTCGACCGTGAGGTCGGTCAGCTCCTCGAAGAGATCGTCGGGCAGGCGGCCGGCGAACCAGCCGCGCAGTTTCTCGCGTTGCTCGTTCGTAATCATGTAATGACGATTACTCCGCAGGTCCATGAACACAAGGGGTCGCGGAGGAGTCAGCCGAGAGCAGAAGCGGAATGTTTCCGGACTATTAACGAACGTAGGAAAATCGGCCATGTGGCCGATCCGGGAGCGCGTCAGAGGCCTGGTTTCGGCGTTGTGGCGTTCGACGTCCGTGACTTCACGCCACTGCTTCAACACGCAAGGTTACTGAAACCCATGGGGTCGATGTGAGTTTCCGTCGCGGACTCGGCAGACTCGCGGTCGCCGAGTCCGGGCCATCGGAACCGGGTCGGCGACACCCTCATTTTCAGCGGAAGGAAGCACACAATGCGGAACACCGCGCGCTGGGCAGCGACGCTCACGCTGACGGCCACCGCCGTCTGCGCACCCCTCACCGGATCCGCGTTCGCCGCCCCCGCCTCGCTCTACGCGCCCTCGGCCCTGGTGCTCACCATGGGCCACGGCGAGAGCGCGGCGACGGTGAACCCGTCCCGCGCCGTCACCCTGAGCTGCGCTCCGACTCCCACCGGAACCCATCCCGCCCCGGCCCGCGCCTGCGCAGAACTGCGCGCCGCCGACGGGGACTTCGACGCCCTTGCGGTGCCGGACCACGCGGTGTGCACCAAGCAGTACGCGCCCGTGGTCGTCACCGTGGACGGGGTCTGGGAGGGGAAGCGGGTCTCGTACGAGCGCACGTTCGCCAACGAGTGCGTGAAGAACGCTGCCAGCAGCAGCCTCTTCGCGTTCTAGGCCGAGATCGCGCGGAGCCGTGGACGCCGCGAGAGGCTCGTGACTGGGGAGTGCGAGCCTGTGACGCGGGACCGCGACGATCTCGTTGCCCAGGGGCCGGAACGGGCGGAGTGGGGCCGCCCGTCCGGCCCCTGGGGTCATCTCAGGGGTGCTCGGCGATTCCGCGACGGGGATGGTTGACTTCCCGTTGAGGCTTCGGATTCGCGGTGTCGTCGAAGGGGCTGGTGGGAGATGCGTGACCGGTGGGCAGCGACGAGCGCGGCGGCCGTACTGACGGCGGCCCTGGTCGCGGGCTGCGGCACGGAGGACGCGGGCCGGGCGGACACGAAAGCGCCCACGCCACCCGCGACGGTCTCTACGACGCCCACGGCACCCTCCGCCTCGGAGGCCACCCCCGCTCACCTCCTCCTCGACTTCGCGATCACCGGCGGATTCGCCGGACGCGACGACCGGCTGCGACTGGACACCGACGGCCGCTACACCGTCACCGGCGCACGGCAGACCGCCCACACGGGTCAGCTCCCCGCCGCCGACCTGGCCGCCCTGCGCACGGACCTCGCCGCTCTCCCCGCCGCCCTGCCGACCCGCATGGTCGACGAGGGCGCCCGGGACCTCTTCCTCTACCGCCTCACCTACGCGAACCGCACCGTGGTCACCGACCGCACCCAACGCGTACCGGCCCTGGAGCGCGTCCTCGATCGCCTGGAAGCGCTGGTGTCGTAGGCCCTCGCCGCGTATCCCCGGCCTCGACGCCCAGGGCGGGCAGAACGGCTGCACGGCGTACTCGGCTGTGACAATGTGTGAGGCACAGGGTGCTCAACGGGGGGACCGGCCATGGACATTGTCATCACCAGTGCCGTCGGCGGCTCGGAGGCCGAACTGCGGTCGCTGTACCTGTGGCTGCGCGACCATCCTTACGTGGGGCGCAACGCCCGCGTGGAGGCGAGCGGCGGCGCGGCCACCGGCGGATTCATGGGAGCGGGGCTGGACACCGCCCAACTCGTGCTCGACAGCGGCTTCCAGATCTCCAACCTCGCCCTCGCCTGGCTCTCCTGGCGCGCCACCCGACCGACCCCGCCGGAGATCACGTTCGAGCGAAACGGCGTCAAGATCACCCTGTCCGGCCAGGACCCCGAGACCGCCGCCCGTCTGCTGGCGGAACTCGAGCGGTAGCCGGTTCATGGAGACACCCGCCTCGCCGGACAGATCCGCCGCCGTGCTCATCGGAGTGAGCCGGTACGAGCATCTGGAACCTCTGCCCGGAGTCCGGGGCAATGTCGTCGACCTCGCCGCCCAGTTGCGCGACCCGTCGGTGTGGGGGCTGCCCGCCGGGCAGTGCCGGGTGGTGCTCGAACCGGCGAACGCCACCGCGGCGTTCGCACCCCTGCGGGAGATGGGCGACCGCAGGCTCGACACCCTGATCGTCTACTACGCCGGCCACGGACTCATCGACCCCGACCGGGGCGACCTGTGGCTCGGGCTGCCCGGGTCCCTCGTCGGACGTCCGGACACCTCCCTGCCGTACTACTGGCTGAGCCAGGAACTCCGGAGACTGCGGGTCGACCGGAGCATCGTCGTCCTCGACTGCTGCTACAGCGGACGTGCCCTGGGGATGATGGGGCAGGCCCAGGCCGCCGTGGCCAACGGGGCGGTGATCGAGGGGACTTACCTCATCGCGTCGGCCGACGAGTCCGCCCAGGCCGTCGCCCCGCCCGGCGCCCGCCACACCGCGTTCACCGGTGAACTGATCGGCCTGCTGACTCAAGGGGTCCCGGACGGCCCCGAACTGCTGCGCCTGGACGCGGTGTTCGACCAGCTGGCCGCGGCCTGCCGGTCCCGGGCGTTCCCGCTGCCGCAGAAACGGGTCCGCAACTCCGCCGGACGGCTGCCGCTCTTCCGTAACAGGGCGTACGCGCCGACGCCGCCCGGTCCGCCGTCGGTCGAGCGGTACGAGCTGGGGCGGCTGTTCGCCGACGGCGCCATGACCCAGACCTACGAGGCCCACGACACCGAACTCGACCGGCCCGTGCTGATCACGACGATGCATCCCGGGGCGGCGGCCGACGGACGTCAGGCGGCCGCGTTTCGCCAAGATGCCAGGGCGCGCGCGGGGTTGAGACACCCCTTCGTGGCCGCGCTGCACGACATCGGCACCGTCACCCGCGACGGCGTCGCCTGCCCCTATCTGGTCATCGAGGCCGCCCTGGGCACCACCCTGGGCAGCATCGTGCGGGCCGGGCACAACGATCCCGAGTGGGTCGTCGGCGTCATGGTCGAACTGCTCGGGATCCTCGAACACGCCCACAAGCGGGGCGTGTTCGGCTGGCTGCTCGACATGAGGAGGGTCGTCTTCACCGAGGAGGGCCACATCAAGGTCGTCGACCTCGGCCGCGCGCCCGAAGGACATGACGACCTGCTGGAAGCGAGTCGACTGCTCTACCAGCTCCTCACCGGAACCCGGTGGCCCGGGGCGTCCGCGCGGCCCTCGACCCGGCGGCCGCAGGTGTCGCCCGCGTTCGACGCCGTTGTCCTCAAAGCCCTTGCCGCCGACCCCGCCGACCGGTACCGGAGCGCCAGTGAACTGCGGGCGGCCCTCGACGGACTGCGCGGACGAGCCGTGCGCGTCGTACCCGCACCGCCCGCACAGCCGCCCACCGCTCCCGACCCGCAGGGCAGGGTGTCAGGCAGACTGATGATGCGCTTCGGGGCCTTTTCCCACCTGGGCGCGGTCGCCATGACGAACGAGGACTCCGGCTACGCCGGTCCCCGGCTGCTGGCAGTCGCCGACGGTGCGGGGCACGCGCCCGCGGGTGAGGTGGCCGGCTCGGAGGCCATCGCCACCCTCGTCACGCTCGACGACGAGGCACGCGACGACGTCGTCCACTCGCTTCACGACGGCGTGCGGCGTGTCCGGGCTCGGCTGACGGCGATGGCCGAGGAAGATCCGGACCTGCGCGGCATGCGGACCACGCTCACGGCCCTGCTGTGGAACGGGGCGCGGCTGGGGCTCGTCCACCTCGGTGACTCGCGCGGCTACTTCCTCCGCAACGGAGAGCTGTTCCTGATAACCCGGGACACCACCGCGGCCCTGGATGCGACCGAGGAGGTCGAGCCGGCCCTCTCCGAGCGCGAGGTCCTGCCGGGCGACCGTTACCTTCTGTGCACCGACGGGCTGAGCGACGTGGTGTCGCCCGAGACGATGCACTACTACCTGACGCGGCAGTCGCCGGTGCAGGAGACCGCCCGGGCCCTCGTGGACGTCGCGCTGCACGCCGGCGGTCCGGGAAACATCACGTGCGTCGTCGCCGACTTCGTCACCGCGGTTCCGGACGAGTCGCCTGCCACCCAGTTCGCGAACGTCCCCGTGGTCGTCGGCGCCGTCGCCGAAGCCCGGTCCGATCCTCACGCCATCTGACGCCGCACCAGCTCATGCAGTCGCCCCCCGGTGTCCGCGAGGAGCGTGGCCGGTGGGCCCTGTTGGACGATCTTGCCGTGTTCCATGACCACGACCCGGTCGGCGTCCATCACCGTGGACAGCCGGTGGGCGATGACGATACGGGTGGCGTTGAGCTTGCGGGTGGAGTCGATGACCGTGCGCTGGGTCTCGTTGTCCAGGGCGCTGGTCGCCTCGTCGAAGAAGAGGATGCGGGGGCGGCGGATCAGCGCCTGGGCGATCATCAGGCGCTGACGCTGGCCGCCGGAGACCGATCCGCTGCCGGAGACGATGGTGTGCAGGCCCATCGGCATCCGCTTGATGTCCTCCGCGAGCCCCGCCATCTCGGCCGCCGCCATCACCTCCTCCGGCGTGTACGCCCCGGTGCCGCAGATCACGTCCATCAGGGAGCCGGTGAACGGCTGGGCGTGCTGGAGCACCACCCCGCACTGCCGGCGCACCGCCGACTGGTCGAGGGCGGCGAGGTCCTGGCCGTCGTACAGGACGCTGCCCGAGACCGGTCGGTCGAAGCCGATCAGCAGGCGCAGCAGCGTCGACTTCCCGCACCCGCTCGGGCCGACGATCGCGACGAACTCACCCGGACGTGCCTCGAAGGACACGTCGTCCAGGACGAGCGGGCCGTCGTCGGAGTAGCGGAACGACAGCCGGCGGGCCTCCACCGCGCCCGACAGCGGTCCCGGGCGGGTGCTCGCCGTGCGCACCTCCGGGGTCGCCTCCAGCACCGGCTTGATCTCCTCGTACAGTGGCAGCGCGGCCACCGCCGACACGAAGGCGCCGGTCAGGGAGGTCACCGACGTCAGCAGCATCGTCACCGACGTGTTGAAGGTGAGGAAGTCCGCCGCCGACAGCGCACCGCGCGCCGGACCCGCCAGCAGCATGAACATCAGCAGCGAGCACAACGGCAGATACACCGCGCCCAGCACCGAGTTGAGGTTCTTGATCCGGCCCAGCCGGTGCTGGAGCTCACGGCTGCGGGCGAACTCCGAGGCCCAGGCGGCGTACGCGTAGTTCTCGGCGGCCGCGACCCGCAGCTTCGGCAGCCCGCGCAGGGTCTGGAAGGCCTGGTTGTTCAGCTTGTTGGACAGGACGACGAGCCGACGCTGCCAGCGCACCTGCCACAGTCCGAGTGCCAGGAACACCCCGGCGATGACCACGAGCATGCCGATCGCCGCCAGGGCCATGGACACGCTGTACCACAGCAGCAGCCCGAGATTCATCGCGCCGATCGTGAGCGACTGCGCCACCGACGGCCCGAGTCCCGCCATCAGGCGGCGGATCGCGCTGACGCCCATGGCCGCGCCGGCCAGTTCACCGGTGGAGCGCCGGGCGAAGAACGCGGTCGGCAGCCGGAGCAGCCGGTCCCACACGGCCGGCTGGAGGGTCGCCTCGATCCGGCCCTCCAGCCGCAGGATGGTCAGGTTCTGCAAGAGCATGAAGGCCGCCGCGACCAGGCTGCTGACCATCACGGCCAGACAGGTCTGCACGATCAGCCCCTGCTGGGCCCGGGGCACGTACTCGCCGAGCACCTTGCCGGTGGCGATGGGCACCAGCGCCCCGATCGCCACCGTGACCAGCCCGCTCAGCAGCAGGTTCGCCAGATCGCCGCCCGTGCCGCGCATCACGAACCGCAGCAGACCCAGCGGGCCGAGACCCCGGTCCGGCAGCGGCCGGTAGAACATCACCGCGCGCGGCTCGAACTCCTCCGCGTTGGCCTTCTCGACCGGCGTCTCACGGCCCGTCCCGGGGTGCACGGCGACATACCCGCCGCGCCGCCACAGCAACGCGACCGGCGCACCCGACAGGGCACGGTGGCCGACCAGCGGTCCCACGTCGTCCCGCCACCAGCGGCCGTCCAGGCGGACGGCCCGGGCCCGCACCCGGGAGGCGAGCGCGATCCGCTCGACCGGGTCGAGCCGGTCGCTGTCCGCGCCCAGCTGCGCGGGTCCGGCGAGCGTGATCCCGGCCGCCCGCGCCACGAGCCGGCACACCGCGTACGTGGCGTCCGCGTCGGCCGCGGTGGCCCGCTGGGCCGACGATCTGCCGATCGACGCCAGCAGTGTCCGGTCGGCCTGGGCGCGCACCGCCTCACCGGCCTTGATCCCGGCGGCGGTACGCGTCTCGTGGGTGCGCTCCAGCTGCTCGATCCAGCGGTCGAGCGTGGTGAGCAGCCGGTACTGCTGGTCGACCATGCTCTGCCACACCGCGGGGTCCATCAGCAGATCGGCGGCCGCCTCCGCGCCGTACAGCGAGCCGTACTGCACGCTGCCCGGCGGCACCTGCATCCAGAAGACGTCGTCGTCGTCCCCCATGCTCGAATGCGCTCGCACGGGGGCACCCCCATCCTCCGCGGGCCGCTCGGTCGCCAGCGGCGCCTGGAAGAGGACCGACAGGCCCCGGCCGACGCCCAGCGCGAGGGCGTACTCCAGTGGGCTCGACGTCGGCGGCACGTACTGGGGGTTGCCCCACTCGTCGTACGTCCAGGTCTGGGTCTGCGCGGGCTGGTACAGCTCCCGCAGGCCGACACGGTGCAGCACACAGTCCCGCAACGGGCGGGCGACCAAGGTGTGCTGGGGTCCGGTGACCGGTCCGAGCAGCAGCGAGCCCGCCTCCAGGCGGCCCAGGTGATGCCACTGGCCCCGCTGTTCGGCGTCCACCGCGAACAGGTCGAGCGCGCCCGCCGCGACCAGCCACAGCACCTGCGGCCCTTCCAGGTCGACGCGGTTGAGGCCCGCGCAGTCGACGCGGGTGCCCATCGCGCCCAGCGCGGCGAGCACCAGGTCGCCATCCTGTACGGCCGTCATCTCACCGCTCCCTGACCAGTGCCGCGTACGCGCCGCCGCGCGCCACCAGCTCCGCGTGCCGCCCGCGCTCCACGACCGTGCCGTGCCGCAGGACGACGATCTCGTCGCTGTCGCGCACGGTGCTCAGCCGGTGCGCGATCACCACGCACGCGCAGCCGCGCCGCCGCAGGTTGTCCATCACCAGCTGCTCGGTCTCCGCGTCCAGGGCGCTGGTCACCTCGTCGAGCACGAGGATGCTCGGCCGGCGCACCAACGCCCGGGCGATCTCCAGGCGTTGGCGCTGACCGCCGGAGAAGTTGCGGCCGTCCTGCTCGACCCGGCTGTGGATGCCGCCCGGCCGGCGCGTCACCACGTCGAGCAGGGCGGCGTCGCGCAGCGCCTCGATCACCGCGTCGTCCGGGATCGACGGGTCCCACAGCGCCACGTTGTCGCGCACGGTGCCCTCGAAGAGGAACACCTCCTGGTCGACGAAGGAGACGGAGGCGGCCAACGCGCCGCGCGGAATGTCCTCCAGGCGCTGTCCGTCGACGCGGATCACGCCCTCCCACGGTGTGTAGAGACCCGAGATCAGCCGGGACACCGTGGACTTGCCGCTGCCCGAGCCGCCCACCAGGGCCACCTGCTGCCCGGGCCCGACCGTCAGGTCGAAGCCGGACAGCAGCGGCTTGTCCAGCGGGCTGTAGCCGAACGTGATGTTCTCCAGCTCCACATGACCGTGCAGCCGCCGGGTCGCCTCGGCGTCGGCGCCGCCGCGGCGGGTGTAGATCGGGTCCGCCCGGAAGTTCTCCACGTCCTTCAGTCGGGCCACGTCCGCCGCGAAGTCCTGGATGCGGCCCGCGACGCCGTTGAGGCGGGTGAGCGGGGCGGTGAAGCGGGCGACCAGGGCCTGGAAGGCGACCAGCAGCCCCACGGAGACATGGCCCTCGATCGCCCGCATGCCGCCGATCCACAGGATCAGCGCGCTGTTGAGCGAGGCGAGGGTCGGCGCGACCACGCCCAGCCAGGCGCTCGGCACCCCGAGCCGCTGCTGCTCCTCCAGTGTGGTGGCGTGCTGCCCGGCCCACTTGCGGAAGTAGCCGTCCTCACCGCCGGTCGCCTTCATCGTCTCGATCAACTGCAGCCCGGTGTAAGCGGTGTTGGTGAGCCGCGCCGTGTCCGCGCGCAGCTTCGCCGTCCGGGTCGCCCGCAGCCGTACGACGATCCGCATGGCGACGATGTTCAGCAGCGCCACGCCGATGCCGACGAAGGTCAGCTGAGGGTCGTACGTATAGAGGAGGACGGCGTAGAGGACGACCACCACCGCGTCCACGCCCGCCGACGCGAGGTCGCGGGCGAGGGTCTCGGCCACGGCGTCGTTGGACTGCAACCGCTGTACGAGGTCGGCCGGGCTGCGCTGGGCGAAGAAGGTCACCGGCAGCCGCAGCAGATGCCGCAGGAAGCGGGCGCTGGACAGGGTCGAGGAGATGATCCGCCCGTGGTGCAGATTGGCCTGCTGCAGCCAGGTCAGCGCGAGCGTGAGCAGCACGCAGGCGGCCATGGACGTGAACAGCACGTCCAGGAGCGAGGTCTGACCGCCGATCAGGAACATGTCGATGTAGGTGCGGCTGAGCGCGGGCAGCGCCGCACCCACCAGCACCAGCAGCAGGCTCGCCAGCACGGCCGCGGGCAGGGTGCCCGCCGTGCCGCGCAGCCGGGCCGGCATCGCGCCGAGGATCCCCGGCCGGCGTCCGCCCCGCTCGAAGCCCTCACCCGGCTCCATCATCAGCACGACACCGGTGAAGCTGCCGTCGAAGTCCTCCATCGGCACGAACCGGCGCCCCTTGCCAGGGTCGTTGATGAACACCCCGCGGCGGCCGAAGCGGCGGCCCATGCCGTCGTAGACGACGTAGTGGTTGAACTCCCAGAAGAGGACGGCCGGCGCCGTCACCTCGGCGAGGGCGGCGAGGTCCATCTGCATGCCCTTGGCCGTCAGCCCGTAACCCCGCGCCGCCTTGAGCAGGTTGCTGGCGCGCGAGCCGTCCCGCGAGACGCCGCACGCGATGCGCAGTTCCTCCAGCGGGACATGGCGGCCGTAGTGGCCGAGCACCATGGCGAGGGAGGCGGCGCCGCACTCGACGGCCTCCATCTGGAGCACGGTCGGGGTGCGCACGGTCTTTCCCCGGCCCCGGGGGACCGTGCGCCGGGGCGGGGCCGCGCGGCGGCGGCCGCGGGTCTCCTGGGCGGTGGTCACGGCAGCAGCCAATCGACGGGACGCTGATCGGCCAGCCGGATCGAACCGGTGGCCATGGTCATGGAGGTGAGCCCGTACGGCGGTCCGTCGGCGCTCGACCAGCGGTAACCGCTCCTGGTCGTCGAGGACTCGTCGAGCTTCACGAGGACGGCCACCGGGCGGCCCTTGCGCGTGAACTGCTCGCCGAGCTGGCTGTCGCCGAGGAACGCGGCGATCGCCTGCGCCGACTGGGCGGTGCGGTCCACCGACTTCACATGGCCGCGCAGCACGCCGTACCGCTGCGACGGCACGGTCTGCACGGTCAGGTCGACGGGGGCGTCGTCGGGGATGGCGGAGGCGTTCTCCGCGGGGACGTACACGGTCGCGTAGAGAGGGTCGTCGGCACCGGCGACCTTCTCGACGGCGGCGACGTTCGCGCCGGTGGAGATGATCTGCCCGATGGTGGCGGCGAGCGCGGTGATCCGGCCCGCGGCGACCGTACGCACGGTCGTCTCGCCCGCGGCCGTCCGCACCTTCAGCACGGGGGAGTCGGCGGGCAGCCGCTGGCCCTCCTTCGCGAGGACCGCGGTGACCTGGCCCGCGGCGGGGCTCTGCAGGATGTAGCTGCCCTCGCCGTGGGTGAGGACGGCGGGCGCGCTCACCCTGGAGGCCACCGAGCCGGTGACCGCCCACACGGACGCGGCCGCCATCGCGGCCACGGTCACCGACAGCACCAGCCAGCCCTGCGGGCGGGCGAGGCGCACCGGCAGATCGAGTTCCTCGGGCGACTGGAGCTTGGCGAGGGCCTGCTGGCGGAACTGCATGGAACTTCCCTCACCGGGCGGGTGGGACGACGGGCGGGCGGACGCCCCGGAGTGGATGTGCGGGAGCGGACGCCCCGGAGCGGATGTCCGGCAGCGGACTTCCGGGAGCGGACGTCCGAGAGTCCCGGAGCCGGGTGAGGCTCCGGGACTCAAGGCGACGCGGCTGCGATCAGAGACCGGCGACCAGGTTGGTGACCGGGGCCACGTTCAGGCCGGTGACACCCTCGACGGTGCCGACGACCGTGTCGACCAGGCCGGTGACCGGGGCGACGCCGTCCACCAGGCCGGTGACGGTGCCGAGGGCGTTCAGGGAGAGGCCGCCGGAGACGTTGTCGAGGTCGGCGTCAGAGATCTCGACGGTCTCGACCTGGGGGGTGGAGTTCATGATGGAACTTCCCTTCCTATGGGACTTTCACAAGGGGGGCGCAGGTGCCTGGCGGCCCCCGCGGTGCGATGGATCAAAGCAGGTCCATGGCCGCCGCTTCCACTCAACCAAGCCCCTCACCAGGCAACTTGCGCTGGTGAGCCACCAAACGGTGAGGGTGCGCGCACGTCTTTCCGGCGACTTCTTCACAGCGTGGGCTCCTTCTGCTCGGATGAGCGGGAGGAGCCCACGCGGCGAATCCGGCACTCCCGCCCCAAAGGCGTGGGCGGCGCCGTGGAGTTGTGCAGAACTGCCCCGCCAGGTGACCCGGTTGAGCAATCGATGTGCAGATTCTCTGAAGCAGGGATTCCGCTCTCTGACCGGAACGGACCGTAAGGGATCGGCTACCGAACGTTTCAGCCCAGCAGGGCGTAGACCGTGCTCGCCCGGGCCGCCAGCTCGCCGCTCCGCTCCGCCGTCATCACGATGTCCGCGAACGCCATCCGCCGGCCCACCTTGGTGAGCACCGCCTCGATCAGGACATCGGAATCGGCCACCGCCCGCTGGAACGACGTCGACTGCTGCACGGTCGTCATCGGTACATAGGCGCCCCGCGCCGCCGACACGGCGAGCACGGTGGCGGTGTCCGCCGCTGCCATCAGCGCCTGCCCCGACAGCGCCCCGCCCTCCCGGGCCAACTCCCGTGACCAGGGCAGACGCAGGATCGCGCGGTCCTCGCCCAGCGCCTCGACGGTCAGGCCCAGCGCGAGCACCCACGGGGCGAAGTTGTCGGAAAGGATCTTGTCGGCTTCCGCGGTCGTCATCGTCATATGGGCGATTGTTCCCCGTCGGCCGCCCCGGGACGCGGAGCGTGGCCGGAACGGTGGCACAAGGCGCCCACCGACAAACGGAATTGAACGCACCGCCTGTCCCTCCCGTACCCATGGCCAACCAGGCGCCGCTGTACGGAGCTGCCGGCCACGGCAGCAGACCCCGTTCCCCCAGGAGGTCGAGAAGGTTGAGTCACAAGCGCATGCCGAAGCGCAAGGCCGCGATAGCGGCGGGCGGTGTCGCGGCACTCGGAGCCGCCGCGCTCCTGCTGCCCAACGCCAACGCCTCGCAGGACAGCGGCTCCTCACAGGCCGCCGCGCCGAAGACCCTGAAGGCCGCGGACGCCTCGGACCTCGCCGCGCGGCTGGAGCAACTGCTCGGCGACGCCTACGCCGGTTCGTACTACGACAGCGGCAGCGGGCAGCTCGTGGTCAACGTCGTCAATGTGGGCGGCGACAAGAACAACGTCGTCGTCGAGGCGGAGAAGGCCGGCGCCAAGGTCCGTCAGGTCGAGAACAGCCCGGCCGAACTCCAGGCCGCGGCCAAGACCCTGAAGGCCAAGGCCACCATCCCCGGCACCGCGTGGGCCGTCGACCCCAGGACGAACAAGATCCTCGTCACCGCCGACAGCACGGTCACCGGCGGCAAGTGGGACCGGCTGGAGTCCACCGTCGACAGCCTCGGCTCGGGCATGGCGACCATCAAGAAGTCGGCCGGCACCTTCAAGACCTTCGTCTCCGGCGGCGACGCCATCTTCGGCGGCGGGGCCCGCTGCTCCCTCGGCTTCAACGTCACCGCCGGCGACGGCTCCCCGGCCTTCCTGACGGCCGGTCACTGCGGCGTCGCCGCCAAGCAGTGGTCGGACTCCCAGAACGGCGCGCCCATCGCCACCGTCGACCAGGCCACCTTCCCCGGTGACGGCGACTTCGCCCTGGTGAAGTACGACGACCCCAACACGCAGGCGCCCAGCGACGTCAACGTCGGCAACGGCAAGACCGTGCAGATCCTCCAGGCCACCGAGGCGACCGTCGGCCAGCAGGTCTTCCGGATGGGCAGCACCACCGGTCTCCACGACGGACAGGTCCTCGGCCTCGACGCCACGGTGAACTACCCCGAGGGCACGGTCACCGGGCTGATCCAGACCGACGTGTGCGCCGAGCCCGGCGACAGCGGCGGCTCCCTGTTCACCCAGGACGGCGGCGCCGTCGGCCTCACCTCGGGCGGCAGCGGCGACTGCACCGCCGGCGGCGAGACCTTCTTCCAGCCGGTCACCACCGCTCTCACGGCGGTCGGCGCGACCCTCGGCGACGGCGGTGCCGGAGCCGGCGGCGGACAGGCGGGCGCGGGCGACCAGGCCGGGGCCGGTGACCAGGCGGGTGGCGACGCGGTCGGCGGCGACCAGGCCGGCGCGGGCGACCAGGCGGGCGGTGACGCCGTCGGCGGCGACAACGCCGGTGGCGAGGCGGCCGGCGCCGGCGACCAGTCGGGCGCGGCCGACCCCAACGGACAGCACGCCAACGACTCGGGGCTGACCAGCACCCGCTGACGCGCGGAACTCATCGGCGGCTGCGGGCCGGTGACGACACGGTCCGGCTCTCCGGCGGGAGAGCCGGACCGTCGCGCGTTCCCCCGACACCCCGTCAGGGCGCCGCCCGCAGCAACAGCAGCGCCACGTCGTCGATCCGCTCCTCGTCCTCCGCCGCCGCGTACGGCCCCACGAGCCGGTCCGCCACCTCCTCCAGGGGACGCTCCCCGGCCGTCGTGAGCCGGTGCCCCAGTTCGGCCACCGCGTCCTCGATGTCCACGCCCGGAGTCTCGACCAGCCCGTCCGTGTACAGGGCGAGCAGACAGCCGGGCGTGAGGTCGACCTCCGTCGTCGGGTAGGCGGCCGCCGCGTCGATGCCGAGCAGCGGGCCGCCCGCGAGATCGAGCACCCGCACCCGCCCGTCCGGCCGGCGCAGCAGCGGCGGCGGATGCCCGGCGCGGGCCATCACCGCGCGACCCCGGCCGGGGTCGAGCCGCAGATACAGACAGCTGGCGAACAGATCGGCACCCAGGTCGATGAGCAGCCGGTTGGTGCTGCGCATGACCTCCGCCGGCTCCTGACCGACCGTCGTGTACGCCCGTACGGCGGTGCGGATCTGGCCCATCAGCCCCGCCGCCGTCACGTTGTGCCCCTGCACGTCCCCGATCACCGCCGCCGCCAGCGGGTGCGAGGGCACCAGGTCGTAGAAGTCGCCGCCGATGTCCATGCCCCGGGTGGCCGGCAGATAGCGGGCGGTCGCCTCGATGCCGGGCAGCGGCGGCAGCGAGGGCGGCAGGAGCGCCTGCTGGAGGCCATGCGCGAGCCGGTGCTTGGCGTCGTAGAGCAGCGCCCGGTCCAGGGCCTGCGCCACCAGCCCGGCCATGCTCGTCAGCACGGCCCGCTCGTGGGTGGAGAAGGTGTGCGGTTCGGCGTACGCCAGCACACACGCGCCCACCGGGCGGCCGGAGGCGATCAGCGGCAGGTACGCCCAGGCCGCGAAGCCGTCGGGGGTGGCCCGGCGCTGGGGATACAGGCGCTCCAGCTGCTCCCGCGACTCGAAGAACGCGGGCACCCCCCTGGTCAGGGCCTGGGTGCCGGGCGTCCGCGCGCTCAGCGACATCCCGTCGAACCGCTCGACCACGGAAGCGTCCGGATACCCGTGGTGTCCGAGCACATGCAGCCGGCCCGCCTGGGTGCCGAGCAGCACCAGGGCCTTGCTGCCCACCGTCGGGGCGATGTCGTCGGCGACCAGCCGCACCACGTCCTGCACGCCCACGGTCTCGGTGAGCGCCCCGGCCAGACTGAGCGCCTGCGAGATCGTCACCAGCGGGTGCGGTTCCGTGGCCGGTGCCGCACCCGTGCGACGCATCTTCGTCACCGCGTGCGCCCGGCCGATGCGCACGCTCAATCCGGTCGTGCTCGGGTACAGCCGGAACGACAGCCACTCTGCGGGCGGCCGCAGCGCCACGAACGAGGTGGCGTGCTGGCTGATCAGCGCGGCCCGGTAACGCTCCTCGTAGACCGGGTCGTTCAGCCAGGGCACCGACGCCCACAGCGGGGTCCCCAGCAGCCGGCCGGCCGACACCCCGAGCAGCTCGGTCGCCGCCGCGTTGACGAAGCCCACCCGCCCGTGCAGGTCGAGCGAGCACAGCCCGTACGGCAGCCGGGCCACCATGCGGGCCGCCTCGACCGTGCCCAGGGTGTCGGCCGCGCCGCCCACCGGGCTCGCCCCGGGCAGATCCGTCTCGGGCGGCAGGGCGCGGTTCTGCGCCGCCCCCCGCTCCAGTCGCAGCGCGAGCCGGTCGCAGGCCGTCGTCAGCTCCCGCCGCTCCCGCTCCGACAGATCCGGCGGATGCGAACCGGGCCAGGTCACGAAGACCGCGCCGTAGGTCCGGGTCCCGGTCGCCACGGGCAGCGCGGCCAGCGCGAACGCGTACGGCAGGACCACGGCGATCCTCGGATAGTGGCGGGCCATGTCCTCCTCGCCGCCGACCCACACCAGCCGCCGCTCGCGCACCGCGTCGGCCACCGGGAGCGGCGCGCTCATCCCCACGCGCTCCCAGGGCGCCGCGAACTCCCGGGGCAGCCCCGCCATCACCGACATCTCCAGCACCGGCTCGTCGGCCGAGAGCAGATACACCGCGCCCGAGTGCGCGCCCACGGCGTCCATCATCGAGGTCAGGGCCAGCGACAGCAGCGGCCGGCCGACCGGGGTCCGCGCCGCGGCCGGCGCCTGCCGCGAGGTCTCCTCGTCGGACACGCCGACCACCTCCTCGCCCGGCCGCCCAGGTCCCAGGGATCAATCTGCCCCCAGTCGGCCCGGTGCGCACGGCGAGAGGCCGGCCCGCGCGGCAGCGCTGTGTACCCCGCCCCCACGGTGTACATGCCCCCTGAGTGGAAGCGTGGGGAGGTGCGCGGGCGCCGCGTGTGCGCCCCCGCGCATCCCGATGGCCGGTTTCCTAGCGCCCAGAAGCGCTCCCGGCGCCAAGAATGAGCAGGCGCGCAACATCGACAGGACCGGCGTACGGCGAGCTGAAGGGGCGGCAGTGATCCGGGTACTTCTGGTGCACGACGCATGTCTGGTGCGATCGGTGCTGGCCGAGTGGCTGGCGCACGAACCCGACCTGCGGGTGTACGACGCGCCGTGGCGCAGCGCGCCCGGCCGCGCCCGGACCCTGCGGCCCGATGTGTGCGTGGCGGACCTGGAGTGCGCGGACTCGTACGGCATTCCGCCGCTGGGCGAGCTGTGCCCGGCCGGCGCGGGGCCGGGGGTGCCTCGGCTGCTGGTGCTCGCCGGTGCGAACAGACCGGGTTTGCTGAAACGGGCGCTGGAGGTGGGGGCGCTCGGCTATGTCGACAAGGAGGGATCGCCCGAGCAACTGGTGCGCGGCATCCGGAAGGTCTTTCAGGGGGAACGTTTCGTCACCGACTCGCTGGGCTACGGCTTCCTCCAGGCCGCCGAGATGCCGCTCACCCGGCGCGAGCTGAGCGTGCTGTCCCTGGCCGCCGAGGGGGCCTCCGTCGCGGAGATCGCCGGAAGCCTGCATCTGTCCCACGGGACCGTGCGCAACTACATGGCGTCCATCACCCGCAAGACCGGGGCCCGCAATCGCGTCGACGCGATCCGCATCTCACAGGGACTGGGCTGGCTGTGACGCGGGCCGCGCGGACCGTGCGGGCTCCCACCGGCCCACCAGGTCGCGGTAGAGCGCGGAGCGGTCCAGCAGCTCCTCATGGGTGCCGTACGCCGTGCGCGGGCCGTCCATGACCAGGACGCGCTGGGCGCGCAGGGCGGAGCTGATCCGGTGGGCGACGACGACCAGCGTGCCGCCCGGTCGCCGGGCGAAGGCCCGTTCCGCCCGCTCCTCGGCACCCGGGTCCAGATGGCAGGTCGCCTCGTCGAGCAGGGCGAGCGGCGCGTACGACAGGTAGGCCCGGGTGAGCGCGATCAGCTGGCGTTCGCCCGCGGACAGCGTCGCCGGGTCGATCGGGGCGTCCGGACCGCCCAGGGCGTCGAGCAGCGGGGCCAGCCCGACCGCCTCGGCCGCGGCACGCAGCTCACCCTCGGGCACCCGGTCCGGGCGCAGATGGGTGAGGTTGTCGGCGAGCGTGCCCGTGAAGACGTAGGCCTCCTGCGGGATGAGAACGCGCCGCGCGGCGGCCCTGGGCCCCGTCGACCCCTCGATGCGGATCTCCCCCCGCCCGGGCACGAGCAGCCCCGCCACCAGGGCCGTCAGCGTCGACTTCCCGATCCCGCTGGGACCGACGACGGCCAGGTGACCGCCGGCCGGCAGATCGAGGGTGAGCCCGTCGAGCACCGGGGCGGAGGCGGGGCCGTAGGCGAAGGTCACGGCGGTGAGGGAGAGGGCGGGGGGAGGCGTCGTACCGGGCTCCGGTGCGGGGGACGGAACGGGCCCGGCCCCGGGAAGGACGGCGGGCGGGGTGGTGGGGCCGGTCAGGCGGCGCAGGACCACCGTCAGGCGGGAACCACTCGTGCCCAGGCCGTGGATCAGGTCGCGCAGGGCGGGGAGGAGCGACTGGGTCACATACGTCAGGGCGCCGAGGAGGGCGCCGGGGGTGACCGCGTGGTCGAGCAGCCAGGGGGCGGTGGCCAGGAGCAGGGCGAGCGGCAGATGGCCGCCGAGGGCCAGACACGCCACCCGGGTCACCGACCAGCGGGCGAGGGAACGGGCCGCCCGCAGCTCGGCGTCGACGAGCGTGCCGGTGTCCGCCGCGACGCGCTCCTCCGCGCCGGCCGCCGTGATGTCTCGCAGCGCGGGGCAGACCTGGCCCAGCCGGCCGGCGAGGGCCTCGTCGGCGGCGAGCAGCGCCTCCTGCCGCCGGGCGAGCGGCCGCAGGGTCGCGGCGAACAGGATCACCCCGGCCACCAGCGGTGGCCCCACGACCAGCAGCAGCGCCGGGGAGAGGGAGAGCAGCCCGGCCAGGGCGCCGATCACCGTGAACACGAACGAGCGCGAGACCATCACCAGCCCCGCGAAGGTGTCCCGTGCGATCTCCACCTGCTGGGTCAGCCGCGACAGGGCACCGGCGTCCGCGTCCCGCACGCCCTGCCGTACGACCCGGGTGACCAGTCGGTCCCGGAGCGGCTCCACCAGGGCCGCGACCGCGCCGTAGACCCGTCCGGTGCCGTACGCGCCCACGAGGACGGCCGCGGCCGCCGCCGCGAGCCAGGCCGTCCCGAGTCCGGCCCGGCCGGCCAGGAAGCCGTCGTCCATGGCCCGTGCCGGCGCGTAGCCGAGGAGGAACGTCTGTCCGCTCTCCAGCACCGACCAGCCCACGAGCCGCAGCAGCACCCGCCGGTGGGCGCCCAGGAAACGGAGGCCCTGCCGGGCCAGACGGGGATCCTCACCCATGGCCGCTCCCGAACACCTCGCGATACCCGGCCAGTCGCCACAGCGTCTCGTGCGGTCCGAACGCCCGCACCCGTCCCTCGTCCAGCCACACCACCGCGTCCGCCCGGGCCGCCGTGCTCGCGCGGTGCGCCACCACCAGACGGGTTCCGGTGCCGCCGGGGCCGAACACCGCGTCCGTGATCTGGTGTTCGGTCACCGTGTCGAGGCTGGAGAGCGCGTCGTCGAGGACGAGCAGACGGCCGCCGTGGGCGAAGGCGCGGGCCAGGCCGAGGCGTTGGGCCTCGCCGCCCGAGTGCGGGGCGTCGGCGACGGGGGTGGCGTAGCCGTGGGGGAGGCGGCGGATGAAGGAGTCCGCGCGCGCGGTGCGGGCGGCCTCCCGGACCCGGGCGGGGGAGACCTGCCCCAGGGCGATGGTGTCCTCGATCGTGGTACCGAGGAGCGCCGGACGGTCGAAGGCGTAGGCGACCGCCGCGCGCAGTTCGGCGCGGGTCAGCTCGCGCAGCGGCACGCCGTCCAGCAGGACGTCCCCCGCGTCCGGGTCGGCCAGCCGGCCCGCGAGCGCGGCGAGCAGCGACTTGCCCGCTCCGGAACGCCCCACGACCGCGAGGCTGGTGCCACCGGGCACGACGAGATCGACACCGTCCAGCACCATCCGCTCACCCCGCCGCGCGGACACGCCCCGCAGCTCCAGACGACCGGGGGTGCCGGGCGGAAGGTGGTGGTCGTCGGTGCGGATCCGGGGTCCGTCGGGGGCGCGGTCGGGCGGGGCCGGGTGGGTGGCTCCCTCGGGCGAGCGGTGCCCCGGGGTGTCCGGTGGCAGACGGCGGTCGCCGTACGTCAGGGGCGGCCGGGACATCGTCTCGGCCAGACGGCCGGCCGCCGCGTGGGAACGGGCCAGGCCGGAGAGACGGCCGACCAGGAGGCCGACGCCGCCGGCCAGCACCGCGTAGCGCGACGCGGCCAGGACGTCGCCGGGGGACAGCCGGTGCCGGGTCAGCAGCAGCCCGGCCACCGCGACCACCCCCAGGTGCAGCAGCGGGGCGACGGCGACGGCCTGGGCGGCCGCCCGGCCCTGCACCCGCCACATCCGGTGTCCGGCCCGGGACAGCGCGGGCAGCGGGCGCAGGATCCGCGCCGCGTCCTTCTCCTGGGTGCCGGCCGCGCGGATCGTCCGGGCGCCGCCGACCGCCTCCGCCAGCGCCGCCGCGATCCGCCCCTGCGCCCGCTGGTACTCCGCCGCGCACTCCGCCGTGTCCCGGGCGAGGGCCCGCAGCAGCAGGGTGAGCAGCGGCGCGCCGAGCAGGAACACGGCCGCCAGCCACGGGTCCAGCAGGCCCAGCGCCACCACCGCGCCCAGGGGTCCCGCCGCCGCCGCGAGCAGCGCGGCGCGTGCGGCGGGCGCGGTACCCGCCTGGGCCGCGTTGCCGACGAGCCGCGCGACGAGATCGCCGGGGCCGGAGGGCACGGCCGCCCGGGGGCCGACGGCGAGGACATGGCCGGTCACCCGGCGGCGCAGGAAAGCCGTGGTGCGGGCGTCGACGGTGCCGGTGAGGACCGTCCCGCCCGCGTCGAGCAGGGTGAGCAGCAGCACGAGCCCGGCGCAGTACAGCACCCAGCGGGTGGCGGGCTCGCGCGTGAGCAACAGGTCCAGGGTCCGCCCCAGCGCGGCGGGCAGCAGCAGTCCGGCGCCGGTCGCGGACACGCTCAGCAGACCCAGGGCGACGCAGCGCCCCCCGCTGTGCCGGGTCGCGGCGCCGAGCAGCGCCCGGGTCCCGCGGGCGGCGGGATCGCCGTCGCGGCGTGGTCGTCGCATCCTGCGTTTCCTCCGGGAGACGGAAACCCCGGGCGGCCCGTGGGAGCGGGCCGCCCGGGGCGTTGGGCACGCGGTGTCCGTCAGAGACAGAGCAGGACGCTGGCCGCGCTGACGCAGGACAGGAGGCTGACGGTGCTGGCGCCTCCGGTCTCGGTGTGCTCGTCGGTTTCCATCGTCTGCAGGTCGAGCAGTGCCATGATGAACTCCTTTCGAGAGACGTCCCGTGGGGACGGGGTTGGGTCACGACTCCGTCAGCGCGGAGCCGCGTCTTCAGGGCCGCCGCGGGGGCGGCGGCAGGAACGGCAGGTGCGCGGCGCCGCCCTCGTCGAGGGCCGCGGCCAGCGCGAGCAGACAGCCGGCCGTTCCGGTGGCGAGGTCCATGGACAGGCGCATCATCTGGTGCCCGGGGAAGGCCAGGTGGCCCTGGTACGGCATCGCGAACCAGCCCAGTGCGTCGATCTGCGCGTCGAGCCGGGAGCGGGTCGCGCCCGGCGTGGTCGTCCGGGCGAGATGCAGGATCATGCCCGCGCGCCCCTGGAAGAGTCCGGGCTGGGCGTAGAACCGGCAGGTGGCGGCCGTCAGCACACCGGCCCGCGCCTGTTCGAAGTCGTCGGCGTCGGCATGCGCGAGGTACTCGTCGAGCACCATGCCCACCCCCGCGCTGCCGTCGCCGAGGTACGGCATTGTCCGCCAGCCCTCGTCGACCTCCAGCGCCCCGCCGTCCCGGACCACGCAGCCGTCCAGGTCCCGGCGCAGGGCCACGGCCGCCGCGTCCAGCAGCTCCCGCTCGCCGGTCCGCTCGTACTGCCGCAGCAGGAACAGTGCCGGTCCGCTCGCCCCGCGCAGCAGCCCGGCGCGCGGCCGTTTGGCGGGCAGCGGCTCGCGCAGCCGTCGTACGAGGAGGTCGGCGGCCTCGGCGGCCCGGGCGCGCAGCTCCGGCTCGCCCGTGGTGTCCGCGAGGTGGCCCAGGGCGAGGCCCAGTCCGGCCAGCCCGCCGTGCAGGTCTGAGGAGAGGTTCTGCCAGCGTTCGCCCAGGATGCCGGCGAGCACGTCGAGGGCCCGCTGCCGGTGGCCGAGCAGGTCCAGGACCAGGGCGACGCCCGCCAGACCGTCGTACAGGCCGAGCGGGGTGCCCGGCGGGGCCGGGTCGCTGTGCTCCAGCAGCCAGCGCTCGCCCTCGTCGTAGCGCGGGGCGCCGGCCGCGCGCAGCGCGTACAGCACGCCCGCCGCGCCGTGCGCGAGGCCCAGGCCGCCGCCGTCGGAGAACTGGGCGATGTCCCCGGGGAAGAGCCGGTCGTCGCGCTCCGGGGTGGCCGAGGCGAGGATCGCCTTCACCAGGGAGTCCCGGCTGTGGGGCCAGTCACCGGGCTCCACCAGGGAGGCCGGCGCGGACGGGCGCACCACCGGGTCACGGGTGATCTCCGCGACCGCCTCCCGCAGGAACTCCCAGGGCACGTCCGGGAACTGACGGTGGATCACCTGCGCCAGATGCGCCGCCTTGCCCCGGTCGACCACGAACAGCGTGGTGACCGGAAGGAACAGGGCGAGCCGCAGACAGGCCAGGGCGTAGCGGTCGACGTCGAGGCCCCTGCGGTCCGGCGGGGCGAAGAAGCCGGGGTGTGCCACCACCTGGCGGCCGTTCTCCCCGACCGGCGCGGCCGCCTCGAAGTCGAGCAGGAACACCGACTCCTCGTCGGGCGCGACCATGATGTTGAAGACATGCAGGTCGTTGAAGACGATCCCGCGCTCGTGCACCTTCTCCACCGCCCGCTCGACCGCCCCGTGGATGCGCACCGCCCACGCCGTGTACGCGGCCACCGCGTCGGGGTCGGGGTCCGGCACGAGCAGGGGGTGCCGCTCGGCGAAGTAGGAGTTGAGGGGGCGGCCCTCCAGGAAGTCCATGACCAGGAACCGGTGGTCACCGAGGGTGAACCAGTCCCGTACCCCGGGCACCACGCCCGTGCCCGCCACCGCTTCCAGCGCCCGCTTCTCGCGCTCCAGCCGGGCGATCGCGTCCGCCCCGTCCGAGGCCAGCCCGGCGTGCGGCCGGCCCTCCTTGAGCACCACCCGGCTGCCGTCCCGCACGTCAGTGCCCGCGTAGACGCCGCCGCCGTTGGAGAAGTGCAGCGCCTTCTCGATGCGGTACGGCAGCTCGCCGACCGTCGTCGCGTCGCGGGCCACCAGATGGGGCCGCAGGAACTCCGGCAGGGTCACCCACTCCGGCACCTGGAAGGACGGCGCCCGCCGGTCCGGCACCAGCGTGCCCGAGCCGTCCCGCACCGCCGGCACCAGCGAGCCGCGCTCGTCGACGACGTACCTGCGCGCGAAGGCGCCGTAGCGGACGTAGAGCGGGCCGTCGGACCAGCGCAGGTCGGTGAGGATGTACGGGCCCTCGAAGCCCTCCAGCAGGGCGCCCAGCTCGCGCAGCACCGTGTGCAGCCGCTCCTCGTCCGCCGGGTAGACGGTGACGAACTTGCCGCTGCCGTCGCGGGGCGCGTACTTGGTGTTGCGCAGGTGCAGCAGATGCGGGCCCGGCACGAACTTGAACGGGATGCGGCGCGGCACGCAGTAGTCCCAGACGATCTCCGCGATCCGGTCCGCGTTCACCCGGGTGGCCGAGGCGTGGATCTTCCAGCCCTGCGCCGGACCGGGCTCGGGCTCACCGTCCGGGCCGACCGGGGTCAGCGTCAGCCAGTCGCCGGTGCGCGCCGCCGTCCAGCCGGCCGGTACCGGGCGGCGCGCCGTCGCGTACAGCGCGCTGCTCTCCGCTGCGCCGGCCGTCAGCAGGTCGGGCGTGTCGTAGAAGTGCGCGTCCGCCAGCGCGTACGCCTCGTACCGCTTGTCCATGCGTCCCCCCTCCGTGGCCGGCACCAGAGATCTCCGTGGCCCGCACCAGAGATTTCCAGGGCCGCCGGGGCCGCCGACAGTCACGCCTGTCACGAGACGGACGTGCGGAACGCATGCGTCAAGTCATGTTCGGCGCCTTTCGAGCGCGCGGCGCACGCGCCCTCCGCCAAACGGTCACAGGGGCTGCGCGCTCGTCGCATAAGCGCTGTAATTACGGACGTGGTCAGTCAGGGTGCCGCCGGACGCAGAATGAGAACGCTGCGTGCCGAGGACGCCCTCAAAGCGATCACGAGCGGTCCGCCTTCACCCGAACGGGTGAGGCGCGTGCTGGAACAGGCGCTCGTCTTCGCGGGCGCGTCCCTCGCCGCCGTGTACACGCTCAGCGACGACGGCACCGTGCTGTGCCTGGCCGAGTCCGCCGGAGTGCCCCGCACGGTCTACGGCCTGCGCGAGACCTACGCCCTCGACGGCCGCTCCCCGGCCGCCGACGCCCATCGCACGAGGCGGCCGCTGTGGCTCGGCCCCGAGGAGCTGGCCGACTGCGCCGACGCGCGCCGCGTGCCCTCGCGGGACGTCCACCTCGCCGCCCTGCCCACGCCCGACGACGCGCCGGGCTGTCTGCTCGCCGTCAGCGAGAGCCACGACGGCTTCGACCCCGACGAGCGCGCCTGCCTGGAACTGGTCGCCGAGGCCGCCGCCTCGCCGGCCGCCGCGAAGGCCGCGGAGGAGAGCCGCGAGCCGCACGGCAACGCCTTCGGCCTCGCCATGGACACCGGGCGCGTGGAGGTCGGCGACGAGATCCTGGACCTGTTCGGCCTCACCCGCGACCAGTTCGACGGCCGCGTCGAGACCCTGCTGGGGCTCACCGTGCCCGAGGACCTGCCCGCGCTGATGTCGGTCGTGGAGGCCGACCACATGACCATCGGCGAGCGCGAGCTGGAGTTCCGCGTCCTGCGGCCCGACGGCCCGCCGCGGTGGCTCCGGCTGCGCGGCCGGCTGCTCCCCGGCGGCGAGGGCCACCCGGCGCGCCTGGTGGGCACCGTCGCCGACGTCTCCACCCTGCGTCCGGAGATCACCGATGTCGCCCGCGTCCAGCGGCTGGCCGCCGCGCTCGCCACCGCCGGCACCGTCAAGGACGTCAGCCAGGCCGTCGTCGCCGCCCTGCGACGGCCCCTGCGCGCCGATCGGATCGCCCTCGCCGAGCTGGAGGGCGACCGGCTCGTCGTCACCGTCCTCGACCCGCCGGAGCCCGAGTCCTGGCCCGAGCTGTGGCAGGTGGAGTGGCGTACCGAGTGGCCCGACGCGCCCGTGCGGGCCATGCCGACGCTCGCCGCCGCGCTGCGCGAGGGCCGCGCCCGGATCTGGCCGGCCGGCACCGCCCTGGAGCCCGCCCTCGCCGAGGTGGGCCCGGGCGGTCTGGCCGTGCTCCCGCTGTCCGCCGCGGGCCGTATGGCCGGCGCCTGCCTCATCGGCTGGGACACCCCGCACGACTTCGGGCCCGACGAGCGCGCCCTGCTCACCGCCTCCGCCGGCCTGGCCGGGCAGGCCCTGATGCGCGCCCACGCCTTCGACGCCGAGCACGAACTCGTCGGCATGCTGCAACGCCAGCTGCTGCCGCGCCGGCTGCCCAAACTGCCCGGCGCCGTCGCCGTGGCCCGCTATCTGCCCGCCACGGCCGGCCTGGAGGTGGGCGGCGACTGGTACGACGTGATCCCGCTGCCCGACAACCACGTCGCCCTCGTCATCGGCGACGTCCAGGGCCACAGCGCGGCCGCCGCCACCCTGATGGGCCAGATGCGCACCGCGCTGCGCGCCTACGCCGCCGAGGGCCATCCGCCGGACGTGGTCGTCTCGCACGCCAACCGGCTGCTGTCCGAGCTGGAGATCGACCTCTTCGCCACCTGCTGCTACGTCGACGTCGACATGGAGGCGGGCACCGCCTGGTGCGTGCGCGCCGGACATCCGCCGCCCGTGCTGCGTCACCCGGACGGCTCCACCGACATCGCCGAGACCGAGGGCGGGCCGCCGCTGGGGGTGGTCGGCCAGGCCGAGTTCCCGATGGCCCCGCTGCGGCTGCAGCCCGGCACGGTGATCGCGCTGACCACCGACGGGCTGGTGGAGTCCGCCGACTCCGACATCGACACCGGCATGGACCGGCTCGCCCACCAGCTGTCCGTCTCCGACCCCGCCCATCTGGGCCTGGTCGCCGACGCCCTGCTCGGCAACGCCCACCGCGGCGACGACGTGGCGCTGCTGCTGATGCGCTACGACGGCATGGCCGTCCGGCCGCTGCGCGAGGGCTGGACGGTGTGGCGGGTGCCCGAGGCCGCCGGGCACGCGCGCCGCTTCACCCGGCGCACGCTGCGCTCCTGGGGCGTCCCGCCGGACGCCACGGACTCGGCCCTGCTCGTCGTCTCCGAACTCGTCACCAACGCCCTCGTCCACACCGACGGACGGGTCCGCCTCGACCTCACCCGCATCAACCACCGGCTGCGCGTCGCCGTCACCGACGCCTCGCCCCGCACCCCCGTCAAGCCGAGGAGCATCAGCTGGGACGCCACCGGAGGCCGCGGCATCCTCCTCGTCGAGGCGGTGTCGGACGCGTGGGGGAGCGTGCCGGTCAGCGGCGGCAAGCAGGTGTGGAGCGAACTGGACCTGGGCGGCTGACGCCCGGCGCGCCCCACGCATCGCCTCGCGCCGCACGGGTACTCGGGGCGCTCAGTCGAACGGTGCCCACCGGCACCGCAGAAAGGCGATGAACGTCGTGACCTCGCACATCGAGGAGAAGGCCACTGCCACCGTCCGACGGCCCGAGACCGGCTGGGCACGCGCCCGCCGCCTGCGCCACACCGGGAACGCCCTGCGCACCTGGATACCGGCCGTCGCTCCCGACTCCGACTCCGGGAACCGCCGGGGCACGGAGGGGAACATCGTCAGGGGTGATGACTGAGAAATCCGGGGGATGACGAAGACACCCCTGCTACGATCAAACAGAAATGAACAATATCCCACAGAAGAGAAAGTGCCTCCTTCGGGCGACCGGGGCTAGGGTGAAGTCGTGAAGGCTCTCGTGCTGTCCGGCGGAGCCGGCACCCGGCTGAGGCCGATCACACACACCTCGGCCAAACAACTCGTGCCGGTGGCGAACAAACCCGTCCTCTTCTACGGCCTGGAGTCCCTCGCCGAAGCCGGCATCACCCAGGTCGGAGTGATCGTCGGGGACACCGCCGACGAGATACGCGCCGCCGTCGGCGACGGCTCGGCCTTCGGTCTCGACGTCACCTACCTCCCCCAGGAACGCCCCCTCGGCCTCGCCCACGCGGTGCTGATCGCCCGCGACTACCTCGGCGACGACGACTTCGTGATGTACCTGGGCGACAACTTCATCGTCGGCGGCATCACCGACCTCGTCGACGAGTTCCGCAGGACCCGCCCCGCCGCCCAGATCCTGCTCACCCGCGTCTCCGACCCGCGCGCCTTCGGCGTGGCCGAACTCGACGCCGCGGGCCGGGTCGTCGGACTGGAGGAGAAACCCCGGCAGCCCAGAAGCGACCTGGCCCTCGTCGGGGTCTACCTGTTCACGCCCGCCGTCCACGCCGCCGTCCGCGCGATCGGCCCCTCCCGGCGCGGCGAGCTGGAGATCACCGACGCGATCCAGCACCTCCTGGACACCGGCGCCGACGTCCGCTCCACCATCGTCAAGGGCTACTGGAAGGACACCGGGAACGTCGTCGACATGCTCGAAGTGAACCGGACCGTCCTGGAGACCGTGGAGCGGCGCATCGACGGCGAGGTCGACGACGCCTCCGAGACCATCGGCCGGGTGGTCGTCGAGGAGGGCGCCCGGGTGGTCAACTCGCGCATCGTCGGGCCCGTCGTCATCGGCGCGGGCACCGAGGTCCGCGACTCCTACGTCGGCCCCTTCACCTCCATCGCGGAGAACTGCCGGATCGCCGACAGCGAACTGGAGTTCTCCATCGTGCTGCGCGACTCCTCCATCGACGGAGTGGGCCGCATCGAGGAGTCCCTCATCGGCCGCCACGTCGAGGTCACCCCGGCGCCGGGCGTGCCGAGCGCCCACCGCCTCGTCCTCGGCGACCACAGCAAGGTGCGGATCCACACATGAACCTCCTCGTCACCGGAGCCGCCGGCTTCATCGGCTCGGCCTACGTCCGCCGGCTCCTGGCCGAGGGAACGACGGACATCACCGTCCTGGACAAGCTCACCTACGCCGGCACCCGCGCCAACCTGCCCATCGGCCACCCCCGCCTGGAGTTCACGCACGGCGACATCTGCGACGCGGCCCTCGTCGACCGGCTGATGGCCCGCGCCGACCAGGTCGTCCACTTCGCCGCCGAGTCCCACGTGGACCGCTCGATCGAGGGCGCCGGCGCGTTCGTGCGCACCAACGTCCTCGGCACCCAGACCCTGCTGGACGCGGCCCTGCGCCACGGCACCGGACCCTTCGTGCAGGTCTCCACCGACGAGGTCTACGGTTCCATCGAGGCCGGCGCCTGGACCGAGGACGAGCCGCTGCACCCCAACTCCCCGTACTCCGCCTCCAAGGCGTCCGCCGACCTCATGGCCCTCGCGTACCACCGCACCCACGGCCTGGACGTCCGCGTCACCCGCTGTTCCAACAACTACGGCCCGCGCCAGTTCCCCGAGAAGGTCGTCCCCCTGTTCGTCACCAACCTCCTCGACGGCCGGACGGTCCCGCTCTACGGCGACGGGCGCAACGTCCGCGACTGGCTGCACGTCGACGACCACTGCCAGGGCGTCGACCTCGCGCGCACCCGGGGCCGCCCCGGCGAGGTCTACAACATCGGCGGCGGCACCGAACTCAGCAACAAGGACCTCACCGGCCTGCTCCTGGACGCGTGCGGCGCCGGCTGGGACCGGGTGACGTACGTCGAGGACCGCAAGGGCCACGACCTGCGCTACTGCGTCGACTGGACCAAGGCCCGCACCGAACTCGGCTACCGCCCCCGCCACGACTTCACGACCGGCCTCGCCGAGACCGTCGCCTGGTACCGCGACCACCGCGACTGGTGGGAGCCCCTGAAGCGGGGGCGCGCATGACATGAGATGGCTCGTCACGGGCGCGGGCGGCATGCTCGGCCGCGACACCGTCCTCGAACTGGCCCGGCGCGGCGCGGACGTGACCGGCCTCGACCACGCCGGCCTGGACATCACCCGCCCGGACGCCGTCGCACGCGCCTTCGCCGCCCACCGCCCCGACCTCGTCGTCAACTGCGCCGCCTACACGGCCGTCGACGACGCGGAGTCCGACGAACCCCGCGCCCTGCGCGTCAACGGCGACGGACCCGCCCTGCTCGCCCGCGCCTGCGCCACGCACGGCGCCCGCCTCCTCCACGTCTCCACCGACTACGTCTTCGCGGGCACCGGCCGCACCACGCCCTACCCCGAGGACCACCCCCCGGACCCGCGCACCGCGTACGGCCGCACCAAGCTCGCCGGCGAGCGGGCCGTCCTCACCATCCTCCCCGACACCTCCGCCGTCGTGCGCACCGCCTGGCTCTACGGCGCCCACGGCCGCAGCTTCGTGCGCACCCTGCTCGACCTGGAGGCCCGCCGGGACAGCGTCGACGTCGTCGACGACCAGCGCGGACAGCCCACCTGGAGCGCGGACGTGGCCGTACGCCTCGCCGACCTCGGACCGCGCCTCGGACCCCGGCTGCACGGCGTCTTCCACGCCACGTCCGCCGGGGAGACCACCTGGTACGGACTGGCCCGCGAGATCTTCCGGGCCGTCGGCGCCGATCCCGCCCGGGTCCGGCCCACGGGCAGCGAGGCGTTCGCGCGCCCCGCGCCCCGCCCCGCCTACAGCGTTCTGGCGCACGGCCGCTGGCGGGAGGCCGGGCTGGCCCCGCCGCGCGACTGGCGCACCGCCCTGCACGAGGCCCTGCCCCTCATCCGCACCGTCCGCGAGGAGTCCCCGCGTGAAACGCCATGAGTTCCTGCGCGAGCTGCACCGCGTCACCCACAACCGCAACTACCTGGAGATCGGCGTCAACGACGGCCGCAGCCTGCGACTCTCCCGCGTCCCCAGCATCGCCGTCGACCCCGCCTTCAAGGTCACCGCGGAGCTCCGCTGCGACGTCCACCTCGTCCGCGCGACCAGCGACGACTTCTTCGCCCGCCCCGACCCCCTGGCCCACCTCAAGGGCGGCCGCCACCCGCTGCGCAATCTGCGCCGGGGCCGCCACCCCCTGGGCCACTGGCGGCGCACCACCCTCGACCTGTCCTTCATCGACGGCCTGCACCTCTTCGAGTACGCGCTGCGCGACTTCATGAACGTCGAGCGCCACTCCGACTGGGCGAGCGTGATCGTCCTCGACGACGTGCTGCCCCGCAACGCCGACGAGGCGGCCCGCGACCGGCACACCACCGCCTGGGCCGGCGACGTCTACAAGGTCGCCGAGATCCTCGCCGTCCACCGCCCCGACCTGGTCACCGTCCTCGTCGACACCCGGCCCACCGGCCAGCTCGTGGTCTTCGGCGCCGACCCGCGCAACACGGTCCTGCGCGACCGCTACGACGCGATCGTCGCCGAGTACGACGTGCCCGACCCGCAGAAGGTGCCCGAGGCCGTGCTCGACCGCGTCCACGCCGTCGACCCGCGGACCCTGCTCGGCGCGGGCTTCTGGCGCCCGCTCCGGCACGCCCGGGACCTGGGCCTCGCCCGGTCCCGTGGCTGGGAGCCGCTGCGCGCCGCACTGCGCCGGGTCAGCCCCGAGGGGCGCTGAGCTCCCGGTAGCGGGCCCGGCACACGTCGTACGACGGCAGCAGCCCCGCCTCCCTGGCCCGGGCGAGCGTCGGTGCCCCGGCGTCCCGGTCCGACAGCACCGGGGGCACGTCCTCGGGCCAGCGGATGCCCAGCTCCGGATCGAGCGGATGCACCCCGTGCTCCCGCTCGGGCGCGTACCCGGCCGAGCACAGGTAGACCACGGTGGCGTCGTCGGTCAGCGCCAGGAAGGCGTGCCCGAGCCCTTCGGCGAGGAACAGCGCGCGCCGCGCCACGTCGTCCAGCCGTACCGCCTCCCACCGCCCGAAGCCCGGCGAGCCCACCCGCAGATCGACCGCCACGTCCAGCACGGCACCCCGCACACACGTCACGTACTTGGCCTGCCCGGGCGGTACGTCGGCGTAGTGCACCCCGCGCAGCACCCCCCGCCGGGACACCGAGCAGTTGGCCTGCGCGAGGGCCAGGGCACGGCCGGTGCCGTCCCGGAACTCCGGCGCCCGGAACCACTCGTGGAAGCTGCCCCGGCCGTCCCGGAAGACCCGGGGCTCCAGCACCCAGGCGCCGTCGATCCCCAGTGCCCGCACGCTGTCACTCCCTCCGCGCCAGGGCCCCCCGGAACCGCGCCACGGCCCGCCCGGCCCGGCGCCGCGCCCGCCGCGCCACCCGCACCAACCGCCGTACGACACCCGGGCCGGGCGCCTCCACCACGCGCACGCCCGGGGCGCCGACGCGCAGCGCGAAGGACAGCGGGTGGAAACGCGGCTCGGGCGCGTCGGGGGCCAGACAGAGCGAGGTCCGCCAGGTCCGGCCGACCAGGGCGGCGGTGGGCAGCACGGCCTCCAGCACCGCGCCCGTCCCGGTGGGGGCGGGGGAGAGCACCGCGGGCACGTCATGGGCGGCGGACAGCCGCAGCAGCACCCCGGCCTGGGCGGGCACGTACAGGGGCAGCGGTACGCGGATCCGGTCGCCGTCGACCGTGACGTCCCCGGCGGCGATCCGGCCGAGCCCGAGCCGCCCGCCCGCGCGGCCCACGTCCAGGGCGAGGCTCGCGTGCCGGTCCGTCCAGTACGGCAGCACCACGCGCCCCGCGACGACCCCCGCGTACGGCGCGGGACGGCGCTGCCGGGGCACCGGGCCCACCCGGGTGTCCCGGGACCAGCCGCCGAGCCCCACCCGCACATACGCGTCCCACTGCCCCTCGGACAGCGGGCCGCCGCCGACCGTGCGCGCCGGGTCGATCGTGGCCGTCGCCCGCACCACCAGCCGCACGTTCCGCCCGTCGCCCGCCGGCACGGTCTCGTGGACGACGTCCACGGGCTGGAAGTACTGGGCGGAACTGGCGCGTTCGCGCAGCAGCAGGTCCGCGCCCGACCGGCCGAACCGGCCCACCGTGTCCGCGGCCAGCCACCGCAACGCCTCGTCCAGGTCCTTCGGGGGCCACCCGGGCGAGCTGCCGGGGGCGGCCGGGAACGTCAGCGGTTCACCGCCGCGCGCGTACTCGGCCGCGAAGACGACCCGCAGCACCCCGTCCCGCCACTCCAGGCCCTCCGGCTCCACCGTCAGCGCGACCCCGGACTCCCAGTCGGCGAACGCGACGACATCGTCGTAGCGGCCCGCGGCGGCCAGCTCGGCGACGACGCGCTGCGCGGGCTGGAGCCCCGCCGCCACACCGGGCCCGAACCGCTCCCCGACGACCCCGTGGATCTCGTGGAACAGCTGGCGCCGGTAGTCGTCGGGCAGCGCCAGGAACCGCCGGCCGCGCAGCCGCTCCACCATCTCCACGCGCAGCCAGCGCCGGTGGAGCCGGTCCCGCAGCGGACCGGGTGATGTGTACCGCTCGACGACGTCGAGGGCCTCGCGCAGATTCTTGAAGTAGCCCACCGGGTCGAAGCGCCTGAAGCCCGCGTTGCCGGCGTCCTCGCGGCGCACGTGGTAGTAGCAGACGTAGCTGCTCAGCACGGCCACGTTCGAGGCGCGCAGATAGGCCTCGGTGACGAAGACGTGGTCCTCCAGGCGGCGCCGGCCCTCGGGGAAGCGCAGGCCGGTGCGGTCGAGGAACGCCTTGCGGAACATCTTGTGCGGGGTGAGGCTGTCGATCAGCGGCGCGTTCTCCACGTTCGCGCGCGGCCGGTCGACCCGGAACAGCTCCACGGGCACGCCCCGCCCCCGCCCGGCCATCTTGCCCACGACCACGTCGGCGTCCTGGGCCACCCCGTAGGCGTACATGCGTTCCAGGGCCTCGTCGCCGAGGTGGTCGTCGTTGTCGACGAACATCACGTACTCGCCGCGGGCCGCGTCGATGCCGACGTTGCGGGGCTTGCCCGACCAGCCGGAGTTCTCCTGGTGCACCACCGTGACCCGCGCGTCCCGCGCGGCGAGCTCGTCGAGGCGGCCCGGGGTGTCGTCGGTGGACCCGTCGTCGACGAAGATCACCTCGTACTCGTCCGGGGGCAGCGACTGCCGAAGCAGGGAGGCCACGCAGTCGTCGATGTAGGGACCCGGGTTGAACACCGGGACGATGACGCTGACCTTGACCGGCATCGGGCTCCTGGCCCCCTCTGGTCGCATGCCGTGCGGCGGCGGGCGGCGCGTGCGCTTCAGCGATGCTAACGCCGCCGCGCGAGCCCTTCACCTCGGCCCCACGGCGCGTGGCGTCTCCCGGGGACGGCACAGGGGGCCGCGTAGGGTGGCGGCGTGCGCCTGCTGCTGATGTCCGACACCCATCTGCCCCGGCGCGCCAGGGAGCTGCCCGCGCCCCTGCTGGCCGAGCTGCCGGACGCGGATGTGGTGTTCCACGCCGGGGACTGGGTCGACACCGCCACCCTCGACCTGCTGGAGAGTCGCAGCCGGCGGCTGGTCGCCGTGTACGGCAACAACGACGGACCCGCGCTGCGCGCCCGCCTGCCCGAGGTGGCCTACGCCGAGCTGGGCGGACTGCGCTTCGGCGTCGTCCACGAGACCGGACCCGCCCAGGGCCGCGAGGCCCGCTGCGCCGCCCGCTTCCCCGACCTCGACGTGCTGGTCTTCGGCCACAGCCACATTCCCTGGGACACCACCGCCCCGTCCGGGCTGCGGCTGCTCAACCCCGGATCACCGACGGACCGGCGGCGCCAGCCGCACTGCACCTACCTGACCGCCACCGCGGCGGACGGCCGTCTCACGGACGTCGTCCTGCACCGACTGCCCCCACGCTGACAACACGGCCGTCTCCGGCGCCCTCGCGCCTCCCCGGGCTCACCGCGGATGGATGGCCCCGGCGGTCCGGGTCAGCGGCGCCCCGCTGCCGCCCCAGCGCAGCGCGACGATCTCGGCGGCCACGGACACGGCCACCTCCTCGGGCGTACGGGCCCCCAGGTCGAGGCCCACCGGCGAGCGCAGCCGGGACAGCTCACGGTCCGTCAGCCCGGCCTCCACGAGCCGCTTCAGCCGGTCGTCGTGGGTGCGCCGGCTGCCCATCGCCCCGATGTACGCGGCCGGCCGGCGCAGCGCCTCCTCCAGCAGCGGCACGTCGAACTTCGGGTCATGGGTCAGCACGCAGATCACCGTGCGCGCATCGGTGTCCGTGCCGCGCAGATAGCGGTGCGGCCAGTCCACGACCACCTCCACGCCCGGCGGGAAGCGCTTCGGTGTCGCGAACACCGGGCGGGCGTCGCACACCGTCACCCGGTAGCCCAGGAAGTCACCGACGCGGGCCACGGCGGCCGCGTAGTCGATCGCCCCGAACACCAGCATCCGCGGGGGCGGCGCGAAGGAGTGCAGGAACACCGACACCGCGTCCTCACGCCGCTGGCCGCGCGGACCGTAGTGCCGTACGCCCGTCACACCGAGGGCGAGTTCGCCGCGCGCGTCGGCGGTGACGGCGGCGTCCAGGCCGTCGGCGCCCAGCGTGCCCGAGACGCGGTCCGGCCAGACGGCGAGCGCGGCGCCGCGCGGGGCGGGTCCGTCGGTCACCGTGGCCACGGTCACCGGTTCCCCCGCGGCGACCGACCCGGCGACGGCGCCGAAGGAGGGGTCCAGCTCGGGAGTGACCGGGCGCACCAGGAGCGTGATCTCCCCGCCGCAGGTCAGGCCCACCGCGAAGGCGTCCTCGTCGCTGTAGCCGAAGGTCTCCAGCCGGGCCCGGCCGCTCGCCACGACCTCCTGGGCCAGCTCGAACACCGCGCCCTCCACGCACCCCCCGGACACACTGCCCACGACCTCGTCGTCCGGCCCGACCGCCATGGCCGCCCCCGGATCGCGCGGCGCACTCCGGCTGACCCCGACGACGGTCGCGAGCCCGAAGGGCACTCCGGCCGCGTACCAGCCGCTCAGCACCGGGAGGATGTCACGCATACGCGGCTCCGGGATGTCACTCGACGTAGGTCACTCTATGACCGCTCCGAGGGGGCGGCGAGTGCTGCGGCGCGCGCTGAACGTGACCGGGCGGGTGGACCACTGAGGACCGTGTGCTGACTGATGGTCAACTTACTCTGGGGTCAGAAGGTATTGACGTTGTCCGGACATCCCCGGACTGTAGGGGACATGCCGAATATTCGGGCACGTCTGCTCGCCGCGCTGGTCGTCCTCAGCGGATTCCTGGCGGTGGCGGGCTCCCCGTCCGCCACCGCCGCCCCCCTCCCCGACTCCCTCTGGTTCGACGGCACGGCGCTCACCGTGTCGAACGGCCGCTTCGTCGACGCCACCGGCCGCGAGGTCGTGCTGCGCGGCTACAACGTCTCCGGCGAGACCAAAATGGAGGAGAACGGCGGCCTGCCCTTCGCCTCGGTCGCCGACGCCGCGAAGTCGGCGAAGGCCCTGCGCGCCCTCGGCGGCGGCAACGCCGTCCGCTTCCTGCTCTCCTGGGCCCACGCCGAACCGGCCCGCGGCCAGGTCGACACCGCCTATCTGGCCGCCGCCACCGACCAGATGCGCGCCTTCCTCGACGCCGGCATCCGCGTCTTCCCCGACTTCCACCAGGACCTCTACTCCCGGTACCTGTTCGACGCCGACAGCTGGTACACCGGCGACGGCGCCCCCCAGTGGGCCGTGGATCTGGGCGGTTACCCCGACGAGTCCTGCGGCATCTGCCTGTTCTGGGGCCAGAACATCACCCAGAACGGCGCGGTCACCGCCGCCCAGCACGACTTCTGGCACAACGCCCACGGCCTCCAGGACGCCTTCCTGGCCACGGCCCAGACGACCATGACGTACCTCCGACAGCACCTGAGCGCCGAGGAGTTCGCGGGGGTGGTCGGCATCGACCCCTTCAACGAGCCGTACGCCGGGACCTACGACTCCGGTCAGAACAGCAGGACATGGGAGCGCGATCTGCTCTGGCCGTTCTATGCGAGGTTCCGCGCCAGGATGGACGCGGCCGGCTGGCAGGACAAGCCCGCGCTGGTCGAGCCGAACCTCTTCTGGAACTCCAACATCTCCAGCCAGAAGCAGGAGGGCGGACTCCTCGACGCGGGCACCCTCGGCTCCCGCTACGCCCTCAACACCCACTTCTACGACCAGAAGGCCATCTCCGGGATCCTGATGTGGGGCAACGCGGGGGACGGCCAGTACGTCGGCGACTTCGGCGCCGTGCGCGACCGGGCCGCGGCGGCCGGGACGGCGGCTCTGGTCAGCGAGTTCGGGCACCCGCTGGCGGGCACGGTCGCCGGCAAGGCGCCCACCGTCCTGAAGGCGATGTACCAGGCCCTCGACTCCCGCGTGAAGGGCGCGAACTGGTGGTCGCAGGCGGCGGGCAGCGGGCCCGTTCTCTCGGGCACGCAGTGGCAGTGGGACCTCTACAACGGCCGTCACCACGAGAAGATGAACGGCAACCCCGGCAAGGTCCTCACCTCCGGCGACGCCTGGAACGACGAGGACCTGTCCGCCGTACGCCTCGACGACTCCGGCACGGTGACACTCCGTCAGGACGCCCGGCTCCTGGACCGCCTCTACCCGAGCGGCACGTCCGGGACGACGCTCGCCTTCACCTACGAGGACCGCTCCCGCGACGGTTCCACGACCCTGACCTGGAACCCGGTGCCCGGCTCCCTGCCCAACGTGGCGCAGCTGGTCGGCTCCGGCCAGTACGGGCTGCTCGTCTGGCGCTCGGGCGCCGCCACGGCACCCACCGAGCTCCATCTCCCCGCGTCCTTCGCCGGCTCGGGGACGACGGTGGTCTCCGACCTCGGCACGGCGTACGCGCCGCCGTCGTACACCGCCGCCACCCCGATCGGCGTCGCCCCCGAACCCGGCGGCACGGGCAGCCGCAGGCTGCTGCTCACCGACACGGACACCGGCGTCACGCACTACGCGCTGGTGACGAACGGGGCGACGGCTCCCTCGGCGGCCCTGCTCGCCGCGGCCCGCGCCGAACTGGCGTCCTGGACGGCGGGACGGTTCTGAGGGGCGCGCCGTAGGATCGGCCGCCGGTGACCGACAGCCTGGGGGAGACGACCGTGGAACGACCCGACGACCGCCGCGCATCCGTCCTGCGCTTCAGCACGGAACTCGTCGCGTGGGTGGCCACGCCCTGGGCGCTCGCCGGGCACTCATGGGTGCTCGCCGTGCTGTCGGTGGTCGTCCTGATCGGGTTGCCGACCGTCTTCTCCACCCCCGGGGACAAGGCCCAGGTGATCGTGGCGGTCCCGGGGGCGGTGACGATCCTGCTCGTGCTGCTCCAGCTCGTCGCGGCCGTGGTCTCCTCGTGGGTGGCCTGGCCCGCGTTGGCGGCGGTCGCGGTGTCCCTGCTGGCCGCCGCCACGCTCGTCACGGAACGTGGGCGGTGGCGGTGGCTGCTCTCGCGCCACCGGTCCACCGCCCGTGCGTCACTGGGCGGGTGACGTCCAGTCCGTCGCGACGTGCCCGAGCCGGACGCGCTGGGGATGGTCGCCCACCGGGACCGAGACGACCTTCTTGCCGGTGGCGAAGTCGATGGCCGTGACCTGGTCGGCACCGCTCTCGGAGATCACACAGTCCTTGCCGTCGCCGCTGACCGTGGCCCAGTACGGCTTGGAGGCGGTGACCAGCGGGCCCTCCTGGAGCGTGGCGCGGTCGACGATCGTCGCGTAGTCGTCCATGGTGCCGGCGACGCACAGCTTGCTGCCGTCCGGCTTCATCGACAGGCCGTGGTGGCGCGAGTCGTTGACCATGGTGGTGCGGTCGTCGTTGGTCGCCGGATTCTTCGGCAGCGTCTTGGTGCGGATGATCGTGTCGGTGGCGAGGTCGTACTCGAAGAAGCCGTTGAAGAACGACACCTGGAAGTACAGCTTGGACTCGTCCGGCGAGAAGACGGCCGGGCGCACCGCGTCCGAGTAGTCCTTGAGGCCGATGGCGTCCAGCTTGGGACGCATGTCGATGGTCCTGACCTGCTGGAAGGTGGACGCGTCGACGACGGTGATGTGCCGGTCGCCCTTGGTCCAGTCGAGCCAGGGGGCGTCCAGAGCGGTGTTCACGTCACCGATCGCCATGTTGTAGATGTACTTGCCGTCCCTGGTGAAGATGTTCTCGTGCGGCTTGTCGCCGGTGCTGAACTTGCCGAGCTGCTTGCCGGTGGTGATGTCCAGGACGTGCACGGTGTTCGCGGTCGACGCGGAGACGGCGACCTTGGTCCCGTCCGGTGAGACGGCCATGTGGTCGGAGCGGTAACCCGCCACGGGGAAGCGCCAGTTGATCTTCCCGGTGGCGAGGTCGAGGGAGACCACGTCGGCGAAGCTCGGCCGGGAGACCACCACGGACGAGCCGTCGGGGGTGGAGTACATGTCGTCGGCGAACTGGTCGTGGCCCTCGCCGACGCCGTTGCGGATCGCCGTGAAGTAGATCCACTTGATCGGGTCGGCGTTGATCTCCGCCATCCGCGCGTCCTTGTCCGGGATCACGTTGATACGGCCGATCTTCGCGAAGTCCCCGGTCGACTTGATGACGTCCGCGGTGCCGTCCCAGTTGTTGCCGACGAACAGCACCTCGCGCAGGGCGGTGGCGTCGGGGGCGGCGGTGGCGGTGGTCGCCGCGGGGACGACGGCGGTCAGGACGAGGGCGGCGGCAACGGAGCAGAGGTGCCGGCGTCTGAAGGCAGCCATGATGCTCCCTCCTCTGGGAGTGGTGGCGGGTGCGGGTGTCGAAATCTGAACACGGCCGCGTTCAGAGTTACTTACTGGAAAGTAAGGAAGGGGTGGCCTTCGCCACAAGACTGCGGACACGACAAAATCGAGCCAGGGGGCGACGAGTGGGACGAGGGAGGGCGCGTGGCGGGCAGGCTCAGGGGGCCGACCGGCCGTTACGCCGGGAAGTCCGCCGAGGAGCGACAGGCCGAACGGCGCCGGAGATTCCTGGACGCGGCACTCCGGTTGTTCGGCGACGACCCCGGCTACCGCTCCACGACGGTCGCGGCGCTCAGCGAGGCGGCGGGCCTGTCGACGCGTCAGTTCTACGAGGAGTTCCGCACCCTTGAGGACGTCCTGGCCGCGCTCCACCTCCAGGTCAACGACTGGGCTGAGGAGGCCGTCCTGAACGCCTTCGCCGCCGCCCGGCACCTTCCGCTCGCCGAGCGCGTCACCGCGATCTTCCGCGCCTACGCCGGGAACGTCACCGCGGACCCGCGGCGCATCCGCATCACCTTCGTGGAGATCATCGGCGTCAGCGCCCGCCTGGAGGAGCAGCGCCTGGCCCGCCGCGCCCGCTGGGTCGACCTGATCTGCGCCGAGGCCGACGCGGCCGCCGCCCGAGGCGAGGCCGCCCCGCGCGACTACCGGCTGGCGGCGACGGCGTTCATCGGCAGCGTGAACGGACTGCTGCACGACTGGAGCGCCGGATGGGTCGACGCGACCCTCGACGAGGCGGTGGACGAACTCGTCCGCCAACTCCTGGGAATCCTGCGACCGGAGGGGTGGAGGCGGGGAGGCTGAGGGGCTGAGAGGGGGGTGGCGGGAGGCTGATTGAGGGGGGCGGGGCGGTCGACGCGGGGTGTCGGGGGCCGGCCGGCGTTCGTTCAGCCGCGTCCGTGGGCCACGTCCGCCACCGCCCGTACCACTGGTGCCACCCCGTCCTCCGCCCGCACCCGCGCCCCGAGTTCCCGTGCGCGCCTACCGAACTCCGGCTCGCCGGTGGCGCGTACGAGGGCCTCAGCCAGGGTGTCGGCCGTCAGTCGGCGCAGCGGGAGCGTGCAGGGGGCCACGCCCAGGGAGACCAGGCGGCCCGCCCAGAAGCCCTCGTCGAACTGGATCGGCACCGGCACCGCCGGAACCCCGGCCCGCAGCCCCGCCGCCGTGGTGCCCGCCCCGCAGTGGTGGACCACGGCCGCCATCCGAGGGAAGAGCAGCGCGTGCGGAATCTCGTCCACGGTCAGCAGATCGTCGCCGTCCGCCGCGAGCCCGGCCCAGCCGCGCTGGATCACCCCGCGCAGCCCGACCTTGCGTAGTGCCCGGACGATCTCCCCGCTCAGCCGCTCCGGCTCGGGCACGGTCGCGCTGCCCAGCCCCACGAACACCGGCGGCGGCCCGGCGTCCAGGAAGTCCCGCAGCTCGGCGGGTAGTTGGGCGGGGCCGTCGTACGGCCACCAGTAGCCGGTGATCCGCAGTCCCGCGGGCCAGTCGCGGGGGCGGGGGACGACCAAGGGGCTGAAACCGTTGAGCACCGGCGCCTCCCCGCCCCGGGGCCGCCCTCGCCCCCGCCCGACCCGGGCCCGCACTTCCGGCACGGCGGGTGCGAAGACCCGCTCCACCGCCCACTGCACGCTCCGCCCCGCGAGCCGGTTGGCGAGGGCGCCGTAGGAGCCGCCGCCGAGCATCGGCGGGGCGAACTCCCTGGTGGGAGCGATGGGTTGAAGGTGCAGTTCGAGGCTCGGCAGGTCCAGTCCCGCGGCGACGGCGTGGCCGAGGGGCGCCAGGGAGGCGGACAGCAGCAGCAGGTCGCTGGCGCGGGCGGCGGTCACCAGGTCGTCGGTCATCCGCCCGACCAGCTCCCGGGCCATCGCGACCACCCGCACCATCTTGCCCGCGCCGGACCCGCTGCGGTGCAGTGCGCGACCGCGCGGGCCTTCCAGCTCCGCTCGTGGATCGACCGGCAGGGGATGGAAGGCCACGCCCGAGCCGGCCACCAGGGGTTCGAAGCGGCCGTGGGTCACCAGGGTGACCTCGTGGCCCGCGCTGACCAGGCCATGGCCCAGCCCGGTGAAGGGGGCCACATCGCCCCGGGATCCGGCCGTCATGATCGCGACTCGCACAGCGCACATTATGGTCGCGCGGCACCGGGTTCCGGGTGGCACCCCGATGGTGCTGTGGACGTGCAACGCCCAGGCCAACCAGAAATGGACCGTCGCGTGAGCCGGTTTCTAGACGCCCAGCTGGCGGGCGGCGGCGGTCACGGTCTGTTCCAGCAGCGTGGCGATGGTCATCGGGCCGACGCCGCCCGGCACCGGTGTGATGAGGGAGGCCCGCTCGACCGCCGAGTCGAAGTCGACATCACCGACGTTGCCCGCGTTGTAGCCGGCGTCGATCACGACCGCGCCCGGCTTGATGTCCTGCCCCTTGATCAGCCGGGGCCGGCCGACCGCGGCGACCACGATGTCCGCCTCCCGCACCGCCGCCGACAGATCGCTCGTACGCGAGTGGCAGTACGTCACCGTGGCGTCCCGGGCGAGCAGCAGCATGCCGGCCGGCTTGCCCAGGATGGCGCTGCGGCCCACGACCACCGCGCGCTTGCCGGCCGGGTCCACGCCGTATTCGTCGAGCAGCCGCATGATGCCGCCCGGTGTACAGGAGACGAAGCCCGGCAGGCCGAAGCTCATCGTCGCGAACGACGCGAACGTGACGCCGTCGACGTCCTTCTCCGGGGCGATCGCCTCGAACGCGGCCCGCTCGTCGATGTGCGCGCCCATCGGGTGCTGGAGCAGGATGCCGTGCACGGTCGGGTCGGCGGACAGCGCGCGCAGCGTGTCGACCAGCTCCTCGGTCGTGGTGGCGGCGGGCAGCTCCACGTGCCGTGAGCCGATGCCGGCCTTGCGGCAGCGGTTCTGCTTCATCCGGACGTAGGTGACGGAGGCGGGGTCCTCACCCACCAGCACCGTCGCCAGACAGGGTGTCGTACCGGTGCGTGCGGTCAGATCGGCCGCCTTCTTCGCGGTCTCCTCGACGATGCGGCGGGCGAGCGCGGTGCCGTCCATGATCCTGGCTTGCGACATGATCCACTCCTGGGCTGATCGGTCGGTCTCGCCCAGGCGCACGGCATGTCATGTCGTCGGAACCGCTCCCCGGTGGTGCTCCACCTCAGCGCCAGTCACGGCCCGGGAACACCATAACCGCAGGCGCACGGCCCGGTGCGGCCGGGGGCCGGTCCGGGCCGTGGGGGGCCGGTGCTCCTACTCGTCCCATGCCTGGATCATGATCTGTTCGGCGATCTTGCCGTCACGTAGTGTGATCATCGACTCGGAGAGGACCCGCACGCCGTCCGCGTACTCGCAGGACTCGCTGTAGGCGGCGTTGTCGCCCTGGATGACGCACCGTTCCATCTTGTGCGTCATGTCGCGGCTGTAGACGTCGTCCAGCATCTGGGCGATCTCGGTCCGGCCGTGCAGCACCTTCGGATGGCTCGGCTGGGTGTTGTGGTCGATGATGCGGAGCTCCGCGTCATCCGTGTAGAGCGACAGAAGATTGTTGCCGGTGTTTCCCTCCAGAGCGCGGCGCAGGGTTTCGGTGTCGAAGCTTGTGGCGGTTCCCATGCTGACCTCCCGAGAGGGCCGCGGACCGCGCGGAGAGGGGAGCCGCGAGACCCTCACTTAGAGGCTCCCCCGCACCGCCCCGGTCGGCAAGCGCAGCCGGACGGATCCGCCTGTCGGGTGAGCGCGGGCCATCAGCCGTGTCCAGGGACCCTCCCGCGGCGTTGCGCCAGGCATGATCTCCACTCGACGCCTCCTCGCCGCCGCCTGTCTCGCCGCCGGGGTCACCGGCCTCGCCGCACCGATGGCGAGCGCGACCGACGCACAGGACGCGGGACAGCTCAACCCGATGACCACGCTCGACTCGCTCGCCACGAGCGACATCCCCGCCGAGCAGCAGGCCGGCATGCCGAAGGTCTCCCGCCAGCTGGCCGAGCTGAACAAGGTGAGCGAGCTGAACAAGCTCAACGAGCTGCACCAGGTCACCGACCTCGTCGCCCCCGTCACCGGCCTGCTCCCCGCCGTCCAGGGCTGATGCCGCACCCTCCGTCAGGGGCCGCCCGCACCGATCGGGCGGCCCCTCGCGCTGTCCGTCGCCGTGGAGGAAACGATCAGCCGCCGTGGAGGAAACCGTCAGCCGCCGTCGAGGCAGCTTTCACTCGCCGTCGAGGAAGTGGAAGCCCGGTCGCGGGTGCATCAGGAACGCGTGATGGGAGATGTTCCACGCGTACGCCCCGGCCAGCCGGAACGCCACCCGGTCCCCGGCCCGCAGCCCGCGCGCGGGCACCCGGCGCGCCAATACGTCCTTCGGGGTGCACAGCTGGCCGGCCAGCGTGACCCGGTCACCCTCCGTGACCGGCCTCGGCCACGGATGCGGCCAGGACTCCACGGGAAGCACCTCGCAGGGCTGGTCGTGCCCCTTGGCCGCCGGTGTCCGCAGATGGTGGGTGCCGCCCCGGACGACGGCGAACTCCTCACCGTGCCCGCGCTTCACGTCCAGCACCTCCGTGACGTACCAGCCGCAGTACGCCGTCAGCGCCCGCCCCGGCTCGATGCGCAGGGTCAGCCCCGGGTGCCCCTCGGTGAGGCGGGCCAGCCCCTTGCCGTACGCGGCCCAGTCGAAGCGCTCCTCGGGGTGCCCGTAGTCGACGGCCATGCCGCCGCCCACCGTGACCTCCGCGAGCGGCACGCCGAGAGCCGTGGCCCACTCCACGATCCGCTCCGCGACGGCCAGTTGGTCGGCCGCCTGGAGTCCGCTCGCCAGGTGGGCGTGGACCCCGTGGAGTTCGAGAGCCGGGTACGCCCCGTCGGCGAGCGCCCGGATCAGCGGCTCGGCCTGGGAGGGATCCATGCCGAACGGCGTCGGACGCCCGCCCATCGTCAAGTGGCTGCCCGTCAACAGCTGCTCGGGCAGCGGGAGGTTGACCCTCGGCAGCACCTTGATCCGCCGCCGTGGGCCCGCCGAAGCGGCCAGCATCCGTGCCTCGTGCGCGCTCTCGACGTGGAAGCGCTCGACCCCCAGCTCCAGCGCCGCCGCCAGCTCGTCCGGGGTCTTGCCGGGTCCCCCGAACGCCAGCGGTCGGCCCGGCATCAGCCGTGCCACATGGGCGAGTTCGCCTCCCGAGGCGACCTCGTAGCCATCGACGTAGGGGCCGAGCGCGGCCAGGATCTCCGGCTCCGGGTTGGCCTTGGCCGCGTAGTACAGCTCGACCCGCTCCGGCAGGGCGGCCCGCACGGCGGCGGCGTGCGCCCGCAGGTCGGCCATGTCGTAGACGTAGGCGGGGAGTTCGGTGCTCGGCAGGGAGCGGGCGAGTGCGTGGACCGGGTTCATCGGGCGCTCTCCGTCGTGTCGCGCAGGATGCCCGCGGCGAGCGGGGAGGGCAGGCGGACGTAGTCCGCGTCCCGGTCCGCCCTGCGTTCCCAGCGGGTGAGCAGATTCGCCTTGGCCGGCAGCGGGACCCCGGCGAGCAGGGCCGCGAGGCGGGGCGGACAGCCGTGCCGGTCGGCGTACGAGGACACCTCGTCCCGCACCCGGGCCCACAGGGCGGCCTCCAGGCCCGGGCGCAGATCGGCGAGGACGGCGAGCAGTTCGGCGACGTGGTTGACGAGCAGGCAGTACACGACCCGGTCCCAGCCGCGCTGTGCGTCGTAGGTCATCGGGCCGGACACCTCCGGCGGCAGCGCCGCCAGCGTACGGGTGTGGCGCTCCGGCAGGAGCTTGGTGCCCTCCAGGTCGCGGAAGAGCACCTGGGCGGGCCGGCCGCCGTCGTCCACGCAGATCAGCACGTTCTGCAGATGCGGCTCCAGGACCACGCCGTGGTCGAAGTAGGCGGCCAGCACCGGGGGCACGAGCAGGGCCAGGTAGGCCGACCACCAGTCGAGGAGCGTGTCCCGGTCCGTGCCGGGGAGCAGGCGGGTGAGGTGGGCGGGGCCGGAGGGGAACTCGTCGGCGACCGCGGCGGCCAGCAGGGGAGTGGTCCCGGGCGCGAGGCGCCGCGGCAGGCCCTCGCGGACGATGACGCCGAAGCCCTCCAGCAGGGACCGGTCCGCGGTGCCGTCGGGGCCGGGCAGGGCGAGCGTCCGATAGGCGGGCTCGCGCAGGACCGCGGCACCGGGGAAGCGCGCGGCCAGGTCGGCGAGGGCCCCGGACAGCGCCCGGGTCAGCGCGACCGCGCCGGTCAGCTCGTAACTGGCGTTCTTGCGCACGCAGTTGGTGATGCGCACGTTCAGGGAGAACTTCAGGAAGGTCTGCCCGTCGTAGAGCGTGCGCACCGACGCCGTGGCCGCGAAGGGGTGTCCGCCCGGGCCGAGGTCGACGATCTCGCCGCGCTCCAGGGCCGCGCGCAGCAGCGGGTGCTCGCGCAGCGCCGCGTACTGCCAGGGGTGGACGGGCAGCAGGCGGAACCCGGCGGGGACGTCCGGGCGCAGCCCGTCCAGCGCGGCTGTCGCCCACGGGTCCGCGCACTCCTCGGCGATCAGACGCGGACGGACCGCGAGATGCCGCAGCGGGAACGACGCCCCCGTCTCCGGCGCGTACCGGGCCCAGTCGCGCGGGTCGCCGGTGCGGGCCTTGGGCGTGGGATGGAAGCGGTGACCGAACAGCAGCGACCGCTCGGAGGCGAGATAGGCGTCCCGGGGCCCGGCGTCCCGCTCCACGGCACCAAGCGCGGCGGCCACGGCGTCGTGGCTGGAGGCCACCTGCTCCAGGAACTCCTCGTTGCGTACGCCGGTCCGCAGGGTCAGCTCGTCGTGGACGTACTCGGCGAGGCGCCGCCAGTCCAGCGCGGACCAGCCGTCCTCGCGTCGCTCGCTCACCGGGCCGGTGAAGCGGTGGGCCCCCAGGAGCGACGTGCGGCGCAGGGCGACGCGGAGCAGGACCCCGCGGCGCGGCAGGCGCAGCAGCAGATGGCGGTCGGCGACGACGGTCTGGTGCTCGGGCCCGGACACCTCGCGCAGCAGACAGTTCAGCAGGGTGTGGGCCACCGCGTCGGCGGCGGTGGGCAGGCCGGCCCGGGTGGCGGTGCTCCCGGACTCGGAGGTCAGCGACGGCATCAGCGGCTCCAGCGGGTGCGCGGTGAGGTCAGAAGGGTCGTGAGGGCGGCGACGGCGGCGGCCGCGCCGCCGGTCAGCACGGGGGCGGCCGGCCCGAAGCGGGCGCTGCCCGCGGCCGCGGCCAGGCCGGCGGCGACCGCGCCGGCCTTGGAGAAGAACTCCAGCGAGCCGAACAGCCCGCCGGGCTCCCGGCCCCGGGCGCAGTCGGCGGCCAGCACCGACAGGCACACCAGGCCGAGCGTGAGTCCGGCGCCGAGCAGCAGCCGCATCCCGATCAGCACGGGCAGGGAGGCGGCCACGCCGTGCCCGGCCAGGCCGAGGGCGATACAGACGAAGCCCAGCACGAGCCCCGTGCGCGGCCGGTCGTGGAAGGCGGAGTGCACGGCGAGCGCCGACACCAGATAGCACAGGTGTGGCAGCGCGAACAGCACGCCGGACAGCGTCGGCGAGGTTCCCGGCAACCGGTCGTCGACGAGGGCGATCAGATAGGGGAAGGAGATGACGGTGGAGAACACGAAGGCGAACTCCAGGGCGTACAGGGCCCGGAGGGGAACGGCCGGCGGGGTGGCCGCGAGCCGCGCCGCCGGTGCTCCGGCGTCCTGGGCCCGGCGCGGCGGCTCCGGCAGGGCGGCCAGCAGCAGGGCCGCCGTGAGCGGGAGCACGGCGAGCAGGGCGTACTGGCGGTGCGGCGAGAGCACGCCCGACAGCGTGCCGACCACGATCGGCGCCGCGACGAGCGCCGCCCGCGCGCTGCCCTGCATCAGGGTGAGCGCCCGCGACAGCGCCGGACCCTCCAGGGCGGCGCCCAGATAGCCGTTGGACGCGGCGAACGTGCCGCCCAGGACACCCTGCAGCACCAGGGCCAGCGTGAAGGTGGCCAGCGAGTCCGCCCAGCCCGCCAGCAGGAAGGACAGGGTGAGGCCCAACTGGGCGCGCAGCAGCAGCCGTTTGCGTCCGAAGCGGTCGGCGAGCCGCCCCCACAACGGGGCGCCCAGTGCGCCGAACACGGTCGGCACGACGTACAGCACCCCCGCCCAGCGGGCGCCGCGGTCCCCCAGCTCCGGCAGGATCTCGGTGAGATAGGGCGGTAGCCCCAGCGCCGCGAAGGAGGCCACGAAGTAGCAGCCCGCCACGGCGTGGACCTGGGACCGGCCCAGGGCCGGACGTGGCACGGGCAGCGCCCCGGCGCTCATGAGCGGCTCCGCAGATAGTTCGGTCCGGTGGTGTAGTGCTTGTTGACGTCGGCGGCGCCCGAGCGCTCCTTCGACAGCAGGGTCCCGGCGGTGACCATCGCCTTCACCGGCAGGCGCGGTGCGTCGAGCACCCGGGCCCGCAGGACGGCCCCCGCCTCGCCGCCCAGCCGCTCGACGGCCTCGGTCAGCCGGTCCCGCACGAGGTCCAGTGCCGCCCGGCGAAGGGGCCGGGGCAGACCGAACGCGAAGGCGCCGGCGCACAGATGGACGGTGATGGTGGCGAACACGTCGGCGACCGGCCCGTCGCCGTCGGTGAACGTCCGCGTGTCGTCGAAGCCCCAGGGCGCTCCGGGCAGCACGGCGGAGAGTCGCTCGGGGTTGACGCGCGGCCCGTCGTTGTCCTTGAACAGCAGCCGCGTCCGGCCGCCGGGGCTCAGCACCAGCGACACGTTCTGCTGATGCGACTCCAGCGCGACGCCGTACCCGAACAGGGTGGTCTGCCAGTCGAGGAGCGGGGTCAGGAAGGCGTCCAGGAGGGCGAGCGGGTCCCCGCCGTGGAAGCGGTCGGCGAGATGGTCCAGCACGGTGCGTCCGCCCGGCGCCTCGGCGAGGAGCGCGGCGAGCGGCACCACGACGCTGTCGTCGAGGCCGGCCGGGTAGCGGCGGCAGAGCACCGCGAGCCGTTCGTCGCCGGCGTGGGCGTACGTCGTCTCGTCCGCGAGCAGGACGGTGTCCCGGAAGCGGGGCTCACGGGCGACGACGGCCTCGATCAGCCGCTGTCCGGCCGCGCCGTCGACGAGCGTGCCCGGCTTGATGGACCGCTTGTTGCGCAGGCCCAACGTCGAGGTGGGCAGCGGGAGTTTCAGATGCAGAGCGGGCTCGTCGACCACGGCCACGGTGCGCATGGAGAGGGTCGGGACGACGTCCGCACGGGCGTCGTCGACGAGCACTCCCTCGCCGGTCAGCGGGTGGACGGGGAGGGCGAGGTGGCTGTGCTCCAGGCCGGGCAGGCCCAGCGCGGCGGGCGTCGGCCAGAAGTCCGGAAGCGGCCCGGTGACGGTGACCTCCTCCCGGGGCAGCGCCAGCCAGCGCAGCGTGAAGCGGGGATGGAACTCGGGGGCGTAGGAACGCAGTTGGTCCTCGGTGAGCCCCGAGCGGCCGCGCGCCGTCGGGTAGACGGGGTGGTCGCGGCGTGCCGCGAGCGCGTCGAAGGCCAGGGCGGCGCCGAGGCCGGTCCAGTGCGCCGGGTCGGGGCCGTACCGGTCCGCCAGGCCGCCCAGGACGTCGGTCCGTGTCCCGGCGTGCAGCCGCATCGTCGCCAGCGTCTGCCGGCACTCCTCGGCGAACGCGTCGAAGCCGCCCCGGTCCTCGGGCTCCGCGAGGTCCCGCAGGGCGCCGAGGATCGCCGTGTACGACGTCAGCTCGACGCCGTCGGTCCGGCGCAGCAGCGGGAGCCGTGCGGCGTGCTCGCACTGGAAGCCTTCCGGCCGGACGGGCAGGAGCAGCGGGGGCAGGCGCAGCCAGGGGCCGTCCGGCAGGTCGACGCGTTCGCTGCGGCTGCGCAGCCCGGCCACGTCCTCGCGCAGCAGGGCGCTCAGCACCCGCAGCACCAGCTCCGCCTCGCAGGTGTCGGTGGTGGCGGTCGTCACGGCCGGATCTCCCAGCGCAGCCCGGCCAGGTACGCGGCGGACACCCGGTCGACCGTCGCCTGATCGGTGCCGGTGGCGCGCAGGACGCCCAGATAGTCGCGGTTGGTGCGGTACAGCCCGTGCCGCTCGCCCGGGGAACGCAGCGGACGGTACGTCAGATGCACGCCGTCGACGGTGAGTTCCGCGGCCTCGGGGGCGCGGGTGAGCGTCCCGGCCCGGTCGGCGCACGGATAGTCCAGGCGTGCCGCGCCGCCGCGGCGGGCGGCCAGCTCCGCCGGGAGCGGCTCACCCAGGTGGACGCGGAGGATGTGCTCGAAGAGCGGGAGGTCCAGCAGACGGGCGAGCAGCAGGTCGCACTGGTCTCCGATGGCCCGGTAGTTGACCTCGATGATCCTGGCGCGCCCCTTGTGCACCACGAACTCCGTGTGACAGGCGCCGAATCCGACGCCGAGCGCGTCGAGCTGGGCCAGCACCTGGGCGACGACCGGCTCCGGGTGCGCGGGGACGAAGGTGAGACGCTCCTCGATGAAGTACGGGGGCGGCGACAGCTCGGTGTGGAAGCCGCCCAGGACGTGCCGGAGGCGGCCGTCGCCGAGGGTCTCCAGGGTGTACAGCTCGCCGGGCAGGTACTCCTCGACGACGAGGGCGGCTCCGGGGCGCCGGTCCAGGATCTCCTTGGACCGGGTCACCAGTTCCTCGGGCCCGTCGACGAGGACGACGTCCTCGCTGGCCACGCCCTCGCGCGGCTTGAGGACACAGGGGTAGGGGGCGTCCAGCGGCGCGGGTTCGGTGAGTTCGGCGGACCAGACGGTGTCCGCGCCGGAGGCGGCGAGCCGGCGGCGCATCTCGGCCTTGTCCTTGCACCGCAGAGCCGCCCGCCAGTCCTTGCGGGGCAGCCCGAAGTAGGCGGCGGCCAGCGCGGCCTGGGTCTGGAGGTGATCGCTGTTGGTGAAGACGGCGTCGGGCCGGTGATGCGCCGAGATCACACCGACGACGGCCCGGAAGTCCCGGACGTCGCACTCCAGCACCTCGACGCCGGCCTGGATGTCCCGATGGGCGTCGGCCCGATCGGTGAGCAGGGTGACCTCCAGCCCGAGCCGCAGGGCGGCGGGCAGAAAGCCTTCGGTGACGGAGTCGGTGGGGTTCAGGGCAAGCAGATAGAGCCGCATGGGTGGGGGGTCACCTTCCGCTAGCGGTGGAGAGGAGAGCGGGCCCGCGCCCCGAAAGGGGCGCGGGGAACTGCGCGACAAGCCCCAACGGACCCGCAGACGCAAGACGACAGCTACTTCACCGGAGCAACACCCATGGCCTCGGCCACGTCCTTGAGCATCTGCTCAGCCGCCTGCACCCCGATCCCGGACATCCACGTCTCGTCCGGCACGTTGAACACCTTGCCGCTCTTCACGGCGGGCAGGTCCTTCCAGACCGGGTTGGTGGTGACCTGCTTCTGCTGGGTCTTGTCCGGCGTATCGGCCGTCGTGACGAAGATCAGATCCGCGTCGGCCTGATCGATCTGCTCCGGGCTGACGTCCCTCATCGTCACCTTGGGATCGGTGGAGACCTGCGAGGCGGGCCGCTTGAGCCCGATGTCGTTCAGGACGACACCGCTGTAGGAGTTGGACTGGTACAGCCGGGTCGGGCCGGCGACGAAGCGGACCACGGACACCGTGGGCAGGGTGCCGTTCTTCTTCTTGATGGCCGCCCCGAGCGCGGCCGCCTGCCCCTCGAACTCCTTGAGCTTGGCCGCGGCCTCGCTCTCCAGCCCGAGGGCCTGCGCGTGGACCTTCAGGTTGTCCTTCCAGACCCCGCCGGTGGTCTCGGTGAACACCGTGGGCGCGATCGCGCTGAGCTTGTCGTAGATCTTCTCGTGCCGGACCTTGGAGGACAGGATCAGGTCGGGCTTGAGCGAGGCGATCTTCTCCAGATTGGGCTCCAGGAGCGGCCCGACGTCCTCGGTCCCGCTCAACTCGCCCTTCAGGTACGTCGGGAAACCGCCCTCGGTCTTGAAGTGCGGGGCGACCGCGCCGACCGGGTCGATGCCGAGCAGGGTGACGTCGTCGAGCTCGCCGGTGTCGAGGACGACGACCCGCTGGGGCCGTGCGGGGATCTTCACGTCGCCCATGGCGGTCCGCACGGTGCGCGGGAAGCCGGCCGACGCGGCGGCGGGCTGCGCGGCGGAGGAGTCGTCGGAGGCGGAGCCGCCGCAGCCGGCCAGCACGGTCGTGCCGAGGACGACGGCGAGCGGTACGGCCAGGATCCGGCCGAATCCGCGCAGGGGAGAGCGCTTGAACATGGGGGGTGGTCTTTCTGTTCGGGCCCGTGGGGTACGGGTGGGTGGTCAGGCGCGGGTGGCGGAGTGCCGTACCGCGCTGCTTCGCGGAACGACCAGCGGGGTGCCGGTCTCCGGGTCGGGGACGACCCGGCAGTCCACGTCGAACACGGACTTGACCAGCTCCGCGTCGAGGACGTCGGCGGGGGCGCCGGCGGCGGCGAGGCGGCCGTCCTTGAGGACCACCATGTGGTCCGCGTAGCGGGCGGCCTGTCCGAGGTCGTGCAGCACCATCACGACGGTGCGGCCCGCCTCGGCGTGCAGGGCGGCGACCAGGTCGAGCACATCGAGCTGGTGGCGCAGGTCCAGGAAGGTGGTCGGCTCGTCGAGCAGCAGCAGGTCGGTGTCCTGGGCCAACGCCAAGGCGATCCAGGCCCGTTGGCGCTGGCCGCCGGAGAGCCGGTCCACGGGCTGGTCGCGCAGCGCCGCGGTGCCGGTGCGCCGCAGGGCGTCCTCCACCGCGCGCTGGTCGTCGGCCGACCAGGGGCTCAGCAGCCGCTGATGCGGGTAGCGGCCGAGCCGGACCAGCGCCTCGACGGTGATGGCCTCGGGGGTGACGGGCTGTTGCGGCAGCAGGCCCAGACGACGGGCGAGCGTCCGGGCGGGCATCCGGTGGATGTCGACGCCGTCGAGGGTGACCGCGCCCGCCGCCGGGGTGAGCAGTCGACTCAGACCGCGCAGCAGGGTCGACTTCCCGCAGGCGTTGGGGCCGACGATCGCGGTGACGGCGCCGCCCGGCAGGGTGAGGTCCAGCCCGTCGACGACGAGCCGGTCGCCGTAGCGCAGATCGAGTCCCTGGGCGGTCAGTCGGTTGGCGGGGCTCATGTGCGGCGGCTCCTGGGCGGGTACGGGAGGCGGAGTGGTCATGCGGGGCCCTGCCGCACGGGCGAGGTGTGACGCAGCATCAGCATCAGCAGCCAGGGCGCGCCGAGGGTGGCGGTGACCGCTCCGACGGGCAGGCCCTCCACCGGCAGCAGGTGTTGCACCACCAGGTCGGAGGCGAGCAGCAGCACCGCCCCGGTGAGGCCGGCGAGCGCCACGGAGGCGGCGGTGGGCGGTCCGGTGAGCAGCCGTACGAGGTGCGGCACGGCGAGTGCCACGAAGGTGACCGGGCCGGCGAGGGCGGCGGCCAGCGAGGCCAGCACGACGGCGATGACGAGGAGATGGAGGCGGGCCCGGGCGGTGTGCAGGCCCAGGGCGCCCGCCGACTCGTCCCCGAGGTCGAGCACGGCCAGCCGCCGGTGCAGGGCGAGCGCGACGGCCAGCGCGAGCACCATGGCGCCGCTCGCTCCCCACACCTCCGTCCACGTCCGCCCGTAGACCGAACCGGTGGTCCACTGCAGGGCGGAGCCGGCGAGTTCGGCCGGGAAGCGCACGATCATCAGGTTCACGGCGGCGGCGAGTCCGGCCTGAACGGCGAGTCCGGTGAGGACCAGCCGGGTGACGCTCGCGCCGGACCCCTGGCCGAACACGCCGAGCAGCAGCGCGGCGAGCAGGCCGCCGCCCAGCGCGCCGAGTGGGATGAGCGTCTGTGCGGCACCGGCGGCGATCAGCGCGACGGCGCCCAGCGACGCCCCGCCTGTCACGCCCATGACATCCGGAGAGGCCAGGGGGTTGCGGAACAGCCGCTGGAGCACCCCGCCCGCCGCGCCGAGACCCGCCCCGGCGACGATCGCCGCCACGGCGCGGGGTGCCCGGAACTGCTGGACGACCAGGACGTTCCCGGAGTCCCCGAGGCCCACCAGCGCGCGCAGCGCGGTCGTCGCCGACATCGGTATCTCACCCGTCGTCAGGGACACGGTGAGCAGGGCGAGGAGGGCGGCCGAACCGGTCGCCGCGAACAGCAGGACGCGGCGGCGCGACCGGCTGCGGGACGGGGCGGTCGTAGCGGCGGAGAGGGTGAGGCCGGTCATCGGGCCACCTTCCGGGCCAGCAGGGCCAGCAGGGGGGCGCCCAGGAAGGCGGTCACGATGCCCACCTCCAGCTCGGACGGCCGGATCACGACCCGGCCGAGCACATCGGCCGAGAGCAGCAGCAGCGGGCCCGCGATCAGACAGCCCGGGACCAGCAGGCGGTGGTCGCCGCCGAGCAGGGGCCGTACGAGATGGGGCGCGGCGAGTCCGATGAAGGCGACCGGCCCGGCGACCGCCACCGCGGAACCGGCGAGCAGCACCACCGCGATGCCGCCCGCCAGCCGGATCCCGTTCACCGGCACGCCGAGCGCCTGGGCCGCGTCGTCGCCCAGGGCAAGGGTGTTGAGGGCGGGGGAGACGGCGAGGGCGAGGACGAGGCCGAGCAGCAGGGCGGGCAGCACCGGATACAGCGTGTCCAGGGGGCGTTCCGCGAGGGATCCGGCGAGCCAGAAGCGGGCCTCGTCCAGGGTGCGCTGGTCGAGCAGCATCACGGCCCAGGTCCAGGACAGCAGCACGAGTTGCAGGACCGTGCCGCCGAGTCCCAGCCGTACCGGGTCGAGGTCCCCGGCGCGCCGGGCGAGGGCCAGGGCGAACAGTGCCGCACCGGCCGCTCCGGCGAAGGCGAACCAGACGTACTCGCCGGGGCTGTCGAGCTTCAGCGCGTAGATCGCGACGACCACCGCGAACCCCGCGCCCGCGTTGACGCCGAGCGTGGTGGGGGAGGCGAGCGGGTTGCGGGTGACGCCCTGGGCGATCGCACCCGCGACGCCGAGCGCTGCGCCGACCGCCAGGCCGATGACCGTGCGTGGCAGGCGCAGCCCGGTCACCACGAGGGCCTCGCGGCCGTGGGCGTGGCCGAACAGGGCGTCGGCCACTGTGGACAGGGGTACGGAGCGGGCGCCGAGCGCGAGGCTCGACGCGGTGCAGAGCAGCAGTGCTCCGAGGCCGAGGACGAACAAGGACGTGTGCCGAAGGGCACGGGAGGGCACACCTGTGGGGAGTGCGCCCCGTTGGGTCGCAGTCACGAGGTGTGAGCTTAGGTTAGCCTTGCTTTACTTTTCAACCGCCTGTGTGAACTCCGTGACGATCACCCTTCGCCCTGTGCGGAAGCGAACTCAGTCCACCTCCGCCAGGAACTGCGTCGCGGCCAGCTCCGCGTACAGCGGGTCGGCGGCGACCAGTTCGCGATGCGTGCCCACCGCCCGGACCCGGCCCGCGTCCATGACGACGATCCGGTCCGCGGTCGTCACCGTCGACAGCCGGTGCGCCACGACCAGCACCGTGGTCGAACGCGCAGCGCCGCCTCGTTCACCGCGTCCAGCTGCGAGGTCGCCTCGTCCAGCAGGAGCAGACGCGGGCGGCGCAACAGGGCGCGGGCGATCGCCACCCGCTGCCGCTCACCCCCGGACAGCTTGGTCCCGCGATGCCCGACCAGCGTGTCCAAGCCCCGGGGCAGCCGGTCCGCCAGCCCGTCCAGGCGGGTCGTCTTCAGCACCCGCCGCACGGTGTCCTCGTCGGCCTCCGGGTTGCCCAGGAGCACATTGTCGCGCAGCGAGCCCGACAGCACCGGCGCGTCCTGCTCCACATACCCGATGGCGGACCGCAGCCGGGGCAGCTCCCACTCCGTCAGGTCGCGTCCGTCCAGGGCGATCACGCCGGACTCCGGGTCGTAGAACCGCTCGATGAGCGAGAACACCGTCGTCTTGCCCGCGCCCGACGGGCCGACGAACGCGGTCATGCCCCGCGGCGGCACCGAGAACGTCACCCCGTGGTGCACATACGGCAGATCCTCGGCGTACCGGAACCGCACGTCGGTGAAGGAGAGCGAAGCCGGCTCGGCCTCCGCCGACGGCAACGGGGCGGGCCGCGCCGCCGGTTCGGCCGGCAGCCGCAGCGCCTCCTGGATCCGGGTCAGGGCGGCCGCACCCGTCTGGTACTGCGTGATCGCGCCGACGACCTGCTGGATCGGCGACATCAGATAGAAGACGTAGAGCAGGAACGCCACCAGGGTGCCGATGTCGATCGCGTCCGTCGCCACCCGCGCCCCGCCCACCGCGAGCACCGTGATGAAGGCGCACTGCATCGCCAGCCCCGCCGTATTGCCCGCGGCCGCCGACCACTTGGCCGCACTCACGCTCTGCCGCCACGACTCCTCGGCCGCCGCGTGCAGAGTGGCCTCCTCCCGGTGCTCCGCCCCCGACGCCTTCACCGTGCGCAGCGCCCCCAACACCCGCTCCAGCGCGGCCCCCATGACACCGACCGCGTCCTGCGCCCGCCGGCTCGCCCGGTTGATGCGCGGCACGATCACCCCGAGCACGGTCCCCGCGCCCACCACCACGGCCAGCGTCACCCCCAGCAGCACGGCGTCCACCAGGCCCATCATCACCAGCGTCGCGACCAGCGTGAGCCCGCCCGTGCCCAGGCCCACCAGCGAGTCGACGGTGACCTCCCGCAGCAGCGTCGTGTCGGAGGTGATCCGGGCCATCAGATCGCCCGGCTCGCTGCGGTCCACGGCCGCGATCCGCAGCCGCAGCAGATACGACGACAGCGAACGCCGCGCCCCCAGGACCACGGACTCCGCGGTGCGCCGCAGCACGTACGAACCCAGCGCCCCCAGCGCCGCGTTGGTCACCACCAGCGCCGACATGCCCAGCAGCGCCCCGGTGATCGCCCGGTCGTGCGACAGGTCGTCGATCAGGCCCTTGGCCACCAGCGGCAGCAGCAGCGCGGTCGCCCCGGTGACCAGGGACAGCAGCGCGCCCAGCGCCAGCGCCCCGCGGTGCGGACGGATGTAGTCCAGCAGCAGCCGCCACGGGGCCGCATCGCTCTCCACCTCTTCGAAACCGCTCACGGGGCTCCTCGCGTGTCGTCCGGAGCCCCAGGCTACGTCGGCGCCACCGGCCGCCCACCGATGGGGAGTTGGCGCACACGGGAGACGCGCGCACCCGAAAGGGGCCGCTTCGCACAACCGGGTGCGCCGTTGTTCCGCAGGGCGCACAATAGCGACGAAGCCGACATCCAGAGGAGTCCGATGAAGGAGCTCGGCCCGGTCGGGCTGTCCGACGCGATCGAGGCGCTGCGCGCCGAACTGGAGAACGCCGGACGAGCCGGCGAGGGCCGCCCCGTCCGCTTCGACGTGGCCGAGGTGACCGTGACGCTGGAGGCGGTCGCCGGCCGGGACCGCGACGCCTCGGGGCGCGTCCAGTGGTGGGTGCTCAACGCCGGCGGCGGCACCCGCTCCACCCGCACCAGAACCCAGACCCTCACCCTCCGGCTGGTGCCGCGGAGCGAGGGCCGGGACGGCACCACCGGCCCCCTCCGGGTGACCGGCGTCCAGAGCGAACCGGGCGACTAGCCCACCAGGGCCTACGGGGGCACGATGGGATCACTGTGGGACGACCGGCTGGCGGAGGTCTGGGGGCCGCCCGGACGGTCCGGATCCGGCGTGGTGTTCGGCACCCGGGGCGTCCTCACCGCCCGCCATGTCGTGACCGGACCCCACGGCGGCGTCCTGGCACGGGTCGTGCGGCGCGCCCAGCGGCGGGTCGGCCCCTGGGTGCCGATGCGGATCGTCTGGGAGGACGAGGCATGGGACCTGGCCCTGCTGACCGTCCAGGACGGCGACGGCAGCGAACGCAACTGGCTCGTGCCCTCCTCCGACCCTCCGGTGGTCGTCCGCCTCGGCGGCCGCGCCGAACCCGGCTGCGAGGCCCTGGGCTTCCCGGACCAGGAGACGCACCGCGTCACGGACGGCGGATCCGAACGCGTCGTACGGCAGACCGAACAGGTCAGCGGGACCCTGCTGCCCGGCGGCCAGGCCAAGGCACCCGTGGCACAGGGGCGGACCCTGCCCCGCGCATGGCTGCCGCTCGACGCCGACAGCTCCACCGCCGCCGCACCGGAGGGCTGGGGAGGCATGTCCGGCGCCGGAGTCGTCCTGGCCGACGGCCGGCTCGCCGCGGTCGTCGTCGCCGCGGACCGCGCCCACCAGCAGCGGCGGCTGTACTGCGTGCCGCTCGCCGAGGTCCTCGACGCCGAACCCGCCCTGCGCACCGCACTGCGGCGGGTCGCCGGCGCCCCCGTGCACGCCACCGCACGGCACGCGGCCGCCCTGCGCCGGGCCCTGTCCACCGCCTGCCTCGGACCCGACGGGATGCCCCTGCGCCTCGGCGAGGACATCGACCTCGGCGCGTTCGGCGTGAAGAGCGTCGACCTGCCCGGCGAACCGCCGTACCTGCGCTACGTCTCCCGGGACGGCGACGCCGAACTGCGCACGGCGCTGGCCGACGCCGCGCGCACCCACCGCATGCTGCTGCTGGTCGGCAAGTCCGGTGCGGGCAAGAGCCGTTCCGCGGCCGAGGCGGCCCGCGGCCGCTTCCCGACCCACCGGCTGCTGCGCCCCGTCGAGGGACGGCTGGCCGAGACCACCGAACTGCCCCTCGACGACATCGGGCCCTCCCTCGTCTGGCTGGACGACGTCGAGCGCTACCAGATCGGCGGGCTGCGCGAGATGCTGCGCCGCCTCCTCGCCGCCGGCGCCGTCGTGGTCGGCACCATCCGCTCCGACGAACTCGCCGCGCTCACCGAGTCCAACAACCCGGTGGGCGAGGCCCTCACCGACCGGGCCCTGGTCCGCCAGCTCGTCTGGCGGCGCGAGTGGTCCGACCCCGAACGGCGCCGCGTGCCGCAGCGGGTGGCCCACCCCGCCCTGCGGCAGGCCGTCGCCCTGCGGGTCGCCCTGGGCGTCTGGTGCGTGGCCGGACCCCAGCTGATCCAGCGCTCCCTCCAGACCGAGCCCGACGACTACCCCTGCCGGGGGCACCTGCTGCGCGTCGTGCTCGACTGGTACCGCACCGGCCTGACCACGCCCATCCCGCGCGCCGTCGCCCACGACCTCGTCCAACGGGCCTATCTGGACAGGCCCGCCGAGGACGACGAACTCGACGAGGCGCTGACCTGGGCGCTCACCCCCGTCGCCGTCGGCGGCCGACGCAGCGCGCACAGCCTGCTGATGGCGGACCCCGAGGCCGACACGCTCACCGTCAACGACTACGTACAGGACTTCGACACCCGCAACGCGCCGCCCCCGGTGCCCGGCCCGACCTGGACGGCGGCCCTCGAAGCGGCGGCGGACGACCACGACCTGCTGTCGGCGATCGGGTGGCGCGCCGCCGCCCTCGGGGAACGGGACGTGGTCCGCCGGGCCTTCGAGACCCCGGCCCACGCGGGGGACGCCGAGAGCATGGGGCTGTACGGCCTCTTCGCCGACGACCCCGAGGAGACCATGCGGTGGATGCGGCGGGCCGCGGACACCGGCGACTCCTACGCGCTGCGCAACTACGGCGCGTTCCTCGCGTCGGACGATCCCGCCGAGGCGCGCGTCTGGTTCGAGCGCGCCGTCGAGGCCGGCAACGACGGGGCGATGCTCGACCTGGCCCGGCTTCTGGAGGACGACGACCCCGAGGCGTCCCATGCGTGGTACCGCCGCGCGGCCGAGGCCGGCGACGACGAGGCCAGGACCGGACTCGGGGCCCGGCTGTACGAGCAGGAGCCCGAGGAGGCCACCGAGCTGTTCCGGCAGGCCGCCGCCGCGGGGAACCTCGCGGCCATGAACAACCTCGGCCTCATGCTCGCCGACCGGGACCCGGCGGAGGCCGAGCGCTGGTTCCGCAGGGCGTCGGAAGCGGGCTACGAGGAGGCGATGCGCAACCTGGGCGCCGTCCTGGCGGACCGGGGCGAGCACGAGGAGGCCGTGGAGTGGCTGCAGAGCGCCGCCGACGCGGGACAGACGGGGGCGATGCGTTCCCTCGGCATCGAGCTGTCCGAACAGGGGCTGACGCACGGCGCCCGCTACTGGTGGCTGCGCGCCGTCGAGGCGGGGAACACCGATGCCCTGCTGAACCTGGCGATCCTCGCCCACCAGGGCGGCGACATGGACGGCTACCAGTACTGGCTCGAACGAGGAGTCGAGGCAGGGGAGGCCATCTGCGCGTTCACCCTGGGCCATCTGCACAGCCGGCGCGGTGACCCGGAAGCCGCGCGTCCGCTGCTCGAACAAGCGGCTCGCGCCGGATTGGCCGAGGCCATGACGGAGCTGGGCCTGCTGGCCGAGGACGCCACCGAGGCCCGTACCTGGTGGTGCCGTGCCGCCGACGCGGGCGACGAGGACGCGATGTACGAACTGGGGTGCCGCAGCGCCGCCGACGGCGACCCGGCGGCGGCCCGCGCGTGGTGGAGCCGGGCCGTCGAGGCCGGCCACAGCAAGGCGCGGGGCGCGCTCGGAGCGGCCCTCGCGGAGGAGGACCGGGACGCCGCCGAACAGCTGCTGCGGGCCGCCTCGGAGGCGGGCGACCCGGAGGCCATGGCGGCCCTGGCCGGTCTGCCGGGAGTCGACCCGGCCGAGGCGCAGGAGTGGCGGCGACGGGCGGACCTCTACACGGCCACCATGATCGGACTGATGGAAAGGGACGCCGACCCGGATCCCGTGCGGCAGGCCCTTCTCGCGGCGGTCCGTGACTGGGCGCGGACCGGCATGACCCGGGGCGTGCCCGACACCGTGGCCTTCGACCTGGTGAACCGCGCCTACCTGCCGGACCCCGTCCCCACCGGGCGGCTGGAGGAGGCGCTCGCCTGGGCGCTGACGCCGATGCGGGTCGAGGGCCGCCCGACGCGGGCCTCCCTGGTGCACGTCGACGAGGACGACGGCGGGCTGAAGGCCGTCGTCATCGACGACGGCCGCACCCCGGACCCCGTCCCGGCCCCGGTGTGGGAAGCCGTCCTGACGGCGCTCGCCGACGACGCCGAGAACCGTTCGTCCGTCGGCTGGCAGGCCATGGAGGACGCCCAGTACGACATCGCGCGGCGGGCGCTCGAACCCCTGGCGCACGCCGGGGAACCGGAGGCCATGGGACTGTACGGCCTGCTCATCGGCACGCTCAAGGAGCCGGGGGACCCCGAGGCGCCGGACATGTGGTTCGAACGGGCCGCCCGGACCCGGGACGTCTACGGCATGCTGAACCACGGGATACGGCTCGCCCAGCTGGGCCGCGATCCGGACGGCGCCCGGTACTGGCTGCGGGAGGCCGCCGAGGCGGGCAACGCCGTGGCCATGAGCAGCCTGGGCTCCCTGCTCATGGAGGACGCTCCGGACGAGGCCCGGCGATGGCTGCGCGCGGCTGCCGACGCGGGCGACACCGACGCGATGAACACCCTGGGGCTGCTGGCGGACGAGGAGGACCCGGAAGCGGCCCGCGCCTGGTACCGCCGGGCCGCCTACGCCGGCCACGACGCCGCGATGAACAACTTCGCCCTGATGCTCCACGACCAGGACCCGGAGGGCGCCCGGATCTGGTTCCGGATGTCCGCCGAGGCCGGCTGGAGCGAGGGGATGCGCAATCTCGCGATCACCCTGCTGGAGGAGGATCCCGTCGAGGCCCGGAACTGGCTGGAGCGCGCCGCGTCCCAGGGCAACGCGACGGCCCTCTACAACCTCGGCGTGTTCGTCATGGACGACGACCCGGAGGCCGCCGCCGGATACTGGCGGCGGGCCGCGGAACTCGGCGACCCGGACGCGATGAACAACCTCGCGATCCAGCTGGAGGCCGAGGGGGACGACGACGCGGCGCGGGACCTCCTGGAGCGCGCCGCGTCGACCGGGAACCCCAACGCCATGAACACACTCGGCGTGCTCCTCGGCCGGCTCGGCCACGACGAGGAGGCCCGCCGGTGGTGGGAGGAGGCGGCGGAACGGGGCGAGGCCAACGCGATGTACAACCTCGGTCACCTGCTCTACGAACAGGAGGACGCCGACGGCGCCCGGGCCTGGTGGGAGCAGGCGGCCGCGGAGGGGAGCACCGAGGCGATGACGGGCCTGGCGGTCCTGCTGGAGACGGACGAGCCGGAGACCGCCCGGGCCTGGCAGGAGAAGGCCGAGCAGGGCTGACGACCCTCACGGGCGACCGGAGAGACGGCTCTCACGGGCGACCGGGAACACGCACACCCCGCATGCCCCGTGGCGTGATCCGCGCCCCTACCGATCAGTTGCGTCTAGGGTCGGAGCGGGACAGCGACCTGCGATGAAAGGGGCAACACCATGGCGCAGGAAGTGCGAGGCGTGATCGCACCGGGCAAGGGCGAGCCGGTGCGGGTGGAGACCGTCGTCGTGCCGGACCCCGGGCCGGGGGAGGCCGTGGTGCGGGTGCAGGCCTGCGGGGTGTGCCACACCGACCTGCACTACCAGCAGGGCGGGATCAACGACGACTTCCCGTTCCTGCTCGGTCATGAGGCGGCCGGCGTGGTCGAGTCGGTCGGCGAGGGGGTCACGGACGTGGCGCCCGGTGACTTCGTGATCCTCAACTGGCGTGCCGTGTGCGGGAATTGCCGGGCCTGTCTGCGCGGCCGGCCCTGGTACTGCTTCAACACGCACAACGCCCGGCAGAAGATGACCCTCACCGACGGCACCGAGCTGTCCCCGGCCCTCGGCATCGGCGCCTTCGCCGAAAAGACTTTGGTGGCGGCCGGCCAGTGCACCAAGGTCGACCCGGCCGTCTCCCCGGCGGTGGCCGGCCTGCTCGGCTGCGGCGTCATGGCGGGCATCGGCGCCGCGATCAACACCGGCAACGTCGGCCGGGGCGACTCCGTCGCCGTGATCGGCTGCGGCGGCGTCGGTGACGCGGCCGTGGCGGGGGCGAACCTGGCCGGCGCCGCGCGGATCATCGCCGTGGACATCGACGACCGCAAACTGGAGAAGGCCCGCACACTGGGCGCCACCCACACCGTCAACTCCCGGGAGACGGACGCGGTCGAGGCGATCCGCGAGCTCACCGGCGGCTTCGGCGCCGACGTCGTCATCGAGGCGGTCGGCCGGCCCGAGACGTACACCCAGGCCTTCTACGCCCGCGACCTCGCCGGCACGGTCGTCCTCGTCGGCGTCCCCACCCCGGAGATGAAGCTGGAGCTGCCGCTGCTGGACGTCTTCGGGCGCGGCGGCGCGCTGAAGTCCTCCTGGTACGGGGACTGTCTGCCCTCCCGCGACTTCCCGATGCTGATCGACCTGCACCTCCAAGGGCGCCTGCCGCTGGACGCGTTCGTCTCGGAGACCATCCGACTCGACGAGGTGGAGAAGGCGTTCGAGCGGATGCACCACGGCGACGTGCTGCGCTCGGTGGTGGTGCTGTGATGACCGCGCGCATCGAACGCCTCGTCACCTCCGGGCAGTTCACGCTCGACGGCGGCACCTGGGACGTCGACAACAACGTCTGGATCGTCGGCGACGACCACGAGGCGATCGTCATCGACGCCGCCCACGACGCCCGGGCCATCGCCGAGGCCGTCGGCGGGCGCCGCCTCACCGCGATCGTGTGCACCCACGCCCACAACGACCATGTGAACGCCGCGCCCGCCCTCGCGGACCTGACCGGCGCCACCATCTGGCTGCACCCCGACGACCTGCCGCTGTGGAAGCTCACCCACCCCGACCGCGAGCCCGACGCGCATCTGCTCGACGGCCAGGTCATCGAGGCCGCGGGCGCCGACCTGACCGTCCTCCACACTCCCGGGCACGCGCCCGGCGCGGTCTGCCTGTACGACCCCGGCCTCGGCACGCTCTTCACCGGCGACACCCTCTTCCAGGGCGGCCCGGGCGCGACCGGCCGCTCCTACTCCCACTTCCCGACGATCGTCGCCTCGATCCGCGATCGGCTCCTGACCCTGCCGGCGGACACGAAGGTCCTCACCGGCCACGGCGACTCGACGACGATCGGCGCGGAGGCACCTCACCTGGACGAGTGGATCGCCCGGGGCCACTGAGCACAACGGCGGGAAAAGACGACAGAGGATGTCCGGCTTCCACGCGACCCTCGATGACGACATCGACGGAACACGCGCAGGAGGTCGGACATGCCGGGCCCACTGGAAGGCAAGGTCGCACTCGTCGCCGGAGCGACACGAGGTGCCGGACGCGGCATCGCCGTGGAACTGGGGGCGGCCGGGGCCACCGTCTATGTGACGGGACGCACCACCCGCGCCCATCGCTCGGAGTACGACCGCCCCGAGACGATCGAGGACACCGCCGACCTGGTCACCGAGGCGGGCGGTGAGGGCATCGCCGTCCCCACCGACCACCTCGTACCGGAACAGGTCCGCGCGCTCGTCGAGCGGATCGCCGGTGAGCAGGGCCGCCTCGACGTCCTCGTCAACGACGTCTGGGGCGGCGACCGGCTCTTCGAGTGGGACACCACCGTCTGGGAGCACGATCTGGACAACGGGCTGCGGATGCTGCGCCTGGGTGTGGAGACCCACGCGATCACCAGCCATTACGCGCTGCCCCTGCTGCTGCGCCACCCCGGTGGCCTGGTCGTGGAGATGACCGACGGAACCGCCGAGTACAACCGGGACACCTACCGCGTGAACTTCTTCTACGACCTCGTCAAGACGTCCGTCGTACGCATGGCCTTCTGCCTCGGCCATGAACTCGGCCCGCGCGGGGCCACCGCCGTCGCGCTCAGCCCCGGCTGGTTGCGCTCGGAGCTGATGCTGGACCTGTTCGGCGTGCGCGAGGGCAACTGGCGCGACGCGCTGGAGAAGCAGCCGCACTTCGCCATCTCCGAGTCACCGCGCTTCGTCGGCCGGGCCGTCGCCGCCCTCGCCGCCGACCCGGACGTGTCCCGCTGGAACGGGCAGTCCCTGTCCAGCGGCGGCCTCGCCCGGGAGTACGGCTTCACCGACCTCGACGGCAGCCGCCCGGACGCCTGGCGGTACGTCGTCGAGGTGCAGGACAAGGACCGCCCGGCGGACACCACCGGCTACCGCTGAGGCGTCACGCGCCCGGCCGTCCGGCCGGCCGGGCACCGGGGAAGTTCACTGTTTCGTCACAGCTCACATCCGCCTACAACCCCAACGCCCCCTTCGGCTGTCTAGGTGAGCGAGATCGTCGGAGAACAGGGTGAGGGAGAGGGCTGGGTCATGGGGGACATACGCAGACGAGGAGTGGTCGCGCTCGGAGTGACGGGGCTGGTGGCGCCGCTCACGCTGGCCGTCGGGGCCGCGCCGGCCCAGGCCGCGAGCTGCTCCACGCAGGCGGGGCCGTACCAGAAGCAGGTGGAGAAGTTCCTCGGCCGGCCGGTCGACGGCCGGCAGTCCACGGCCGACTGCAGGGCCATCCAGGCCTTCCAGAACAAGCACGGCATCACGCCGAACATCGGCTACGCGGGATCCGTCACGTGGGGCGTGATGGATCTCATGAACAAGCAGAAGGCGGTGGGCTCCCACCCGAACCGGGACGGCAAGTGCCCCACCAACAAGGGCCGTATCGCCTGTGTGAACCTCACGCTCCAGATCAGCTGGATCCAGGACGGCAACAGGCTCGTCTACGGGCCCGTCCCGGTGCGCACCGGCCGAAACGGGTACGAGACCCGCACCGGGCTGAAGAAGATCTACTGGAAGCACAAGAACCACGTCTCGAACATCTACAACGTGCCCATGCCGTACAGCCAGTTCTTCGACGGCGGCCAGGCGTTCCACTCGGTGAACCTCAGCATGTGGAACCCGCCGGGCTCGCACGGCTGCGTCAACATGACGAGCGCCACAGCCAAGAAGTACTGGTCGCTGCTGAAGACCGGCGACGACGTCTTCATCTACGGCCGCAAGCCCGGCACCTGACCGTACCGAGCCGGGCGGACGACGCGTTCGGGCAGTTCAGCGCGGTGAACTGCCCGACGGGTCGGGACAGATGGACGTGATCAGCAACACGGTCCGGAATGTCCGGAATATCACGTATTAACTCACGTGGCCTTCACCTCCGACCCCGTAAGATTCACACCATGTCCACCACTGTTGAACCCCTCTCCGAGCGATCGGCCGCGGAGGTCAACGAGGAGATCCGGGCCCTGTGGCTCCGGTCGGGCGGGACACTGACCGTCGAGCAGCGCGAGGAATATCAGCGGCTCGTCATGGAGTGGGCCGCCGTGGCCCCGCAGCGGGCGGCCTGACCGCCGCCGCACCGCGGGGCCGGCCGTCGCCGCAGCCCCGGATCCCTTGTCACCCCCACGTCGCCGAGTAATACCGCTGATAGGCCTTGCGATCCTGCTCCGCACGGATGTAGCGGGTCGCGACCAGCGCGACCAGACTGCCCGCGATCACCAGCAGCCCGGGACCGATGTTCCGCGGGTCGGTGAGCCGGGCCGCCAGCGTCTGTCCGGCCGCACCCGTCACCGGAGTCCGGGACCCCGGCGAGACCGACCCCGGCGCGATCGCCGCCTCGGTGGCCGAGGAGGACGGCGCGGGCGCACCCGAGGCCGCCCCCGCGGCGTTCTGCCCGCCGGCCGCCGGCGCGGACACGATCAGCTTCACCTTCAACTGGGTCAGCGCCGCCGTCAGCGGCTGGAAGAAGGTCGTACCCCCCGACGTGCAGTCGCCGCTGCCGCCCGACGTCACCCCGAGCGCGATCCCCTCGGAGAACAACGGGCCGCCGCTGTCCCCGGGTTCGGCGCACACATCCGTCTCGATCAGCCCGGTGACCGTCCCCTCGGGGTAGTTCACCGTCGCGTTGAGCGCGGTCACCTTGCCGTCGTGCAGCCCGCTCGTGCTGCCGCTGCGGAACACCCGCTGGCCGACGGACGCGTCACCCAGGCCGGTGATCCGCACCCCGTTGCCGTTGCCGATGGCGACCACGTCGGCACCGGCCCCCGCCGAGCCGCTGTCGTACGGGATCAGCGAGAAGTCCGCGCCGGGGAAGTTGGAGGTGGTCGTGCGGCCCAGCTGCTGACTGCCCTGGTTGTCGGCGAACCACAGCGAACCGGCCGGCCCGCAGTGCCCGGCCGTCAGGATGTAGTCGCGCTGCCCGTCGGTCACATTGAACCCGGCCGAACAGCGACCGCCGGTCGACAGGATCGGCTGGGCCCCGTTGAGCCTCGGCGTGAAGGTGCCCGAGGTGCGCTCCATCCGCACGAAACTGCCGAGGTGGCCCGCCACTTGGGTCAGCCGCGCCCAGTCGGACGCGGACACGGTGCTGTCGCCGCGCACCACGATCCGGTTGTTCGGATAGTCCATGGCCCAGGAGGTGCCGGCCACCCGGGGAGCCGAACGCAGGGCCTCGGTGGCCGACTTGAGCTCGTTCATGCTGTGACCGACCACTCTCGGCTCGGCACCCGCCCCGCGGACCTCGGCGGCGGCCTTCTCGTCGGTGACGGCGACCACCGTCCGCCCGTCGGCCCCGATCCAGCTGCCCGCCGTACGGGCCGAACCCAGCCGGGTCACCAGATCCGCGCCCGTCTCGGCGAACGTCCGCGCCGCTCCCCGGCGCACCGACGCGTCCGGCGGCTCATTCGCCATGGCCGCCTGCGTGACCATGGCTCCTCCCAGGAGGAGTCCGCCGACGGCCGCCAGTCGTGTCACCCGGCGAACTGTCCGTCGTCGTACGTGCCTCATGCATGGCTCCCGAACCCCGAACGCGCGGCCTCGACACCGCGGGGCGCTCCGGTCGTCGAGCACCCGTAGTCCATACGTACCGAGGCGGGCCGGCGTTCACCGGATCCACCAGGAAAGCGATCATCCCGTGACGCCCGGGAACGCCGGGGTTTCTGGTATGGGCAGCACATCTAGACTGCCGGGCATGGACGAGACGTCGCTGGAACGGCTGGGCGCGGGCAAGTATCTGCTGGTGACCAGCTATCGCAAGAACGGCACCGGGGTCGCGACCCCGGTCTGGGTGGTGCGCGACGGGGACGCCCTGGGTGTCTGGACCGCCGCCGACTCCTGGAAGGTCAGACGCATCCGGGCCCGCGGCGAGGTCCTCGTCGGCCCCTGCGACCTGCGCGGCCGCCCGACGGGCGAGCAGGTCCCGGCCAAGGCCGAGATCGTGGACGCGGCGACCGCGGGCCGCTACCGGCAGCTGATCGCCCGCAAGTACGGCATCACCGGCCGGCTCTCCCTGCTGGGCAGCAGACTGCGCCGGGGGCCGGACGGCACGGTGGGCATCCGTGTGACGCTCTGAGCCGACAAGGGGGCCCGGACCGTGTGGTCCGGGCCCCTTCTTGCTCTGTGCGGGATCCGCGGCTCGGCCGTCCGCGTGAGCTACGGCCTCGCCGTGCCCGGGATCTACGGTGTGTCCGTCACCGTGCCCGTGAGCGTGATGCCGCCCGGCACCGGCCGGGAGTCGAAGTCGCTCTGCACCAGACGCAGCGACTCGGCCGGCTCGGCCACCTGGTCGGCGACCGTCGGCACGCTCACGTCGAGCGTGGTGGTCCCCGCCGGGAAGGTGAGCCACATCCAGGCCTGCGTCTGCGACAGCGGCCGCTCCGGGTCGGCCTCCGCGCCGGTCCACTCCTGCAGCCACCGCGGGTCGACGTCCTTGGTGGACAGCTCCGTCCCCTCGGTGACCGGCGAGATCAGGAACGGCAGCCAGATGTCCACGTCGGCCGCCTCGGCCAGCGACATCCGCCAGGCCAGGGCCTTCCCCTCGGTCACCTTGTCCGCGACCGGCGTCACCGTGATCGCGGGCATCGGGTCGTCGTTCTCGACGGTGATCCCGCCCCGGTGCGACCCGATCACGGCGTTGTGGACGGCCTTGACGGCGATGTCGTGCTGGACGTCGTCCCCGAACCGCGTGTCGCCCTTCACCTCGACGCTCACGTCGATGTCGTGGCCGCCGGGGTGCACCGTCACCAGCTTGTCCTTCGCCTCACCGGTGACCGGATCGATGACGTAGACACGGACCTGGCCGCTGCCGTGCCCGGAGACGCGGACCGGCACCTGGTAGGTGCGCACGCCCGAGTCGCCCTCCTTGACCTTCGTGCGGCCGACGTCGACGCGCGGCAGCGCCGCCGCCCGCACCGCCGGGGTGCCGGGGCGCCAGCCCCAGGCGTCCATCAGCCAGGCCCGCCCCGCCGTCGAACGCGGCGTCAGGTCAAGGGACTTGATGTGCTTGAGGTCGACTCCGGCACGGGTCGCGGCGGTCAGCGGGACGCGCACCTCGCGCGCCCAGTAGGAGGCGGTGCGCTCGCTGCCGGGCAGCCCGTCGACCGTGACCCGGCCCAGTGCGGCCCGGTGGCCGGCGGAGTCCGTGACGGCCACGTCGAGCCGGGTACCGCTGGTGTTCGGCGGTACGAAGACACGCAGCGCGAGGCTCTGGGAGCCGGCCAGCGACAGCGCGGCGGACGGCTGGACGTGGGTCGTCGTGCCCGGCGCGGACCAGTTCAGCGCCACCGCGCGGCGGTCGGTCTCCCGCTGGGTCTCCCAGGTCGCGAAGTGCGGGGACGACCCCTTGGTCTCCGGGCCGAGGCAGGCCGCGGCCGGGGCGGGATCGACCGCCGAGCACAGCTTGCCGCCGCCGCTCACCCGGACCGCGCCGTCCGGCAGGAACCCTGCGCCCCGCCCCGCTCCGACCGCGTGGGTCAGGACCCGGGCCGGGTCGGCGGACGGCGCGCGCAGGCCGGTGCCGTCCAGGAGCGGGCGGGCCCGGTCGTCACCGGCGACGAACAGCCGGGCGGCGGTGGCGATGTAGGTGGCGCCCGCCTTGTGCTGCTGGTCGGCGGTCAGCCGGGTGCGGGTGCCCGGCGTGCACACGGGGTCGCGCTGGTCCGGGTCGTCGAAGAAGTCGTCCTCGGCGGGCGCGTGGGCCTGGCCCGGGGTCCACTCGCTGTTGAAGAAGTTGTGGTTGGCGCCGACCACGTAGACCGCGCTGTGCAGGGCCGCGCCCTTGCTGACGCCGCGGGTGCCGTCGACGTAGACCTCGCCCTGAAGGTCGGACACATCGCCGTCGCAGCCCGGCAGGATCGTCACGGACGGCACGTCGGCGACGGGATTCTGGCCGAAGATCGTCGGTCCGATGAGCACGGTGCCGCGCACCTTCCAGCGCACCGGCCCCCGGTAGCCGTCCTGGTCGGCGGGCGGCGGGTAGAGGCTGTCCAGGGCGGCGCGGTTGACGCCCTCGCCGCCGCGCGAGTGGCCCACGAGCAGGACTCGCGACAGATCGGCCTTCGCCAGGTCGCGTACGGCCGCGGGGGCGTGCGCCGGGTGGGCGGCCCAGTCGGCCCAGCGCGCGAGGTGCTGGCGGACCAGCGAGGAACGGGCCTGCGCTCCGCCGTCGTCGGCCTGGTAGTCCTGGCCGTTGATGCCGTTCGCGGAGATCGACACCGTCACATAGCCCTGGGAGGCGAGGAGTTGCTGGTCGCGCAGATAACCCAGGTGGCTGGGGATCGGCTTGGTTCCGGCCGGGCAGGGCCAGTCCCCGCTGACGTCGTCGCCGCCGGGCTTGTAGCAGGTGGAGTGGCGGCCGTGCAGGAACAGGGCGAGGGGGCGCTTGCCGGTGGCGCCCTTGGGCGCGACGACCTCGGCCCGCATCTCGACCGGCGCGGGGAAGCCGGGAAGCTTGACCGGGTCCAGGTCGTACGCGCCGCTGACCGTGCGGTACGAGCCGGGCTTGCCGGGGTCCACCGCACCGGCCGCCGCGAGGGCCGGAGGCTGCTGGGCGGCGAGCGCGCTCCGCCCGCCGGGAGCGGGGGAAGGCGTGGGCGCGTCCAGCCGGCGTCCACCGGCGGTCACCTGGAGGTCGTCCAGGTCCGTCGCGTGGGTGTTGTCGAGGGCCAGCCGGAAGGTCCGGCCGTCCTTGTCGGCGAGCGGAACGCCGAGCAGCCGGTCCGCGGTGCGGAACTCCACGCGCGCGTCACCCATGGCCAGCGGCCGGGGCGCGCTCCACATCAGCTCGCGTTCGGCGCCCTGCCCGGAGATCCGCCAGCCCGGCGGAAGCTCACTGTTCGTCGTGGAAGCGGTCGACGGTCTTGCGCCGGACGGCTGTTGGGCCTGCGCCAGCCCGGGTGACCCCGCCAGTGCGGCGAGCGCCGCGATGGCGGTGACCCCTATGCGCCGGGCACGGATCAATGGATCCTCCTCTTGCTCGGAGCGCGGGCGCCCCGTCTCCTCCGGGGGCCTCACGCGCCCCGGAAGATGCGGAAGAGGATCTATGGGTTTCCTGTGACAACGGAACCTGCCCGGCGACCGCAAAGATCCGGACACCGGATCCGAGGGCGCCGCCGACCGCGCGGGTCACGTCATGTGACGGACCGTCAGGTCCAGGCTCGGTACGGCTCGTCGAGCAACTGGAAGACCGGCTCGCCCCGCACGGGGTCCTCGGCGGTGGACAGCCGGACGCGGTCGCCGCTGTGGACGCCGATGGGCGGGCCCATGACCCGGCCCCGTACGACGAAGCCCTCGGCCATCTCGATCAGCGACACATTGCGCGCGGCGGGCGTGTTGCGGTGCACCACCGTCGAGTGGCGGACCGTGCCCACGCCCTCGCTGCGCTCCGTGCTGAGCTCACTGCCCCGGCACACCGGACAGAGCACCCGGTGGTACATCGCGGTGCCGCACCAGGTGCAGCGCTGGAAGAGGATCGCCTCGTCCCTCGCGCCCGCGCGGTCGAGGACGCCCGCCGTGCCGGCCGCCTGTGCGGCGGCGCCTGCCGAGTAGTGGTACACGCTGCTCAACTCCCTGCGCTCGCCCGGAATCCCGTGCGCGCGGCGGGGCCGCGCACACGTGTGCGCGGTTCACCGTGCCACCGTGCACGGCCTCAGCGTATGGCACTGAGTGCCACGCGTAAAGGCACTGCGTACCCCTAAAAATCCCGGCCGCCGAGCGTGGTCTCGATCTCCTGCACCACCCGCCACAGCGGCGCCCCGCGCCGGGACACCACCACGACCACGTCCTCGGGTCGCTCCCCGGCGGGCGCCACGGTCACGGGTGCCGCGGCGGGCGCGCCGAACGCCGACTGCACGTACGCCAGCGCGTGATCGACCGTGGCGGCGGCGTCGCCCCGCCCGTCCGAACGCAGCCAGGAGCGCAGCGCGTTGTTGTGCGCGGCGACCACCGCCGCCGCGATGACATCGGCCTGGAGGGTCCCGTCGCGGCGCCCGGCGAAGCGCCCGCGCAGATACTCCGCGAGGGCGCGCTCGTAGCGCCACACCACACTCAGCTCGTACGCCCGCAGGCCGGGCACCTGCTTCGTGAGCCGGTAGCGCTGCACCGAGAACGACGGGTTCTCGGCGTACATCCGCAGCACCAGCCGGGCCGCGTCGCACACCCGCCGCACCGGCTCGTGCTCCTCCCCGCTGTCCGCGAGGAAGGCGGTCATGTCGGTCAGGCACCGCTCGTGGTCGGGGAAGACCACGTCCTCCTTGGACGGGAAGTAGCGGAAGAAGGAGCGCCGACCGACCCCGGCGAGGGCGACGATGTCGTCGACCGTCGTCTGCTCGTACCCCCGCTCCAGGAACAGCCGGAAGGCCGCCGCGACGAGGGCGTCCCGCATGGGCGGCTTCGCCTCCGCCTTGTCACCGGTGCTGGTGTCGCTGGAGCTCATGGAGGGGAACGTAGCACCCGGACGGCGATCATGGCACTCAGTACCCTTCATCAGGGAACTGAGTTCCTTTTCCCAGGTCACGCCGTGCGGCCGCTAACCTGTTCGGGTCCGCCCGCGCCGTCGCACCAGGAGCGTCCGCATGACCGCCGCCCGCCCCCGCGTCCTCTATGTCACCGACCTGGCCTACCCGGCCCGCGGGCGCCGCTACTGCGACGAGGACATCTTCCTGACCTCCCGCCTGCGCGAGGACTTCGAACTGGCCCTGTGCCATCCGCTGGACGCGGCGGCGCTGATGGACGGCTTCGACGCGGTCGTCGTGCGCAACAGCGGCCCCGTCCTGGCGTACCAGAAGGAGTACGACGGCTTCCGCGAGCGCGCGCTGAGCCGGGGCGCGCGCGTGTACAACCCGCTCACCGGGCGGGCGGACATGGCGGGCAAGCAGTACCTCCTCGACCTCTTCGCGGCCGGCCACCCCGTCATCCCCACCGTCGACCGGCCGGACGAGCTGCACCGCCTGCCCGCCGCCGAGCGCTATGTGGTCAAGCCCAAGCTCGGCGCCGACTCCATAGGGCTGCGGATCGTCCCGCGCGAGGACCTGCCCGCGCTCGCCGACGGCACGGTCCTGGTCCAGCCGTGCGTCGACTTCGCCTACGAGGTCTCCTTCTACTTCGTCGACCACGCCTTCCAGTACGCCCTGTACGCGCCCGACCCTGACCGCCGCTGGGACCTGGCACGGTACGAACCCGACGCCGCGGACCTGGAGTTCGCCCGCCGGTTCATCGACTGGAACGGCCTGGAGCACGGCGTCCAGCGGGTCGACGCCTGCCGCGCCCCCGGCGGCGAGCTGCTCCTCGTCGAACTGGAGGACCTCAACCCCTATCTCTCCCTGGAGGCCCTCGACGACGAGCGGCGCGACGCCTTCGTGGCCGCGTTCACCGCCTCGCTGCACGACTTCGTTGCACGCTGAACCACCGCGCGGCCGCGCCCGTATGACTCCCCGGGGGAACCGCGGCCATGAAGGAGAGCAGCGTGCCGACACCGCCCGAACCGGGGGAGTCCTACGAACGTCCGATCCTCGAACCCATCAGGGTCCTACGGCCCCGCCGCACGGACGCCCTGGCGGCCCTGGTCCGCGAACTCACCGACAACCGCCCCGCCGAGGGCTACGAATCCGTCCCGCTCCCCACCCCGCCGGAGGCGGACACCCAGCAACTCCCCCCGGTGAGCCCCGGGGACGAGCGACGCGGGGGCGACCGGACCGGGCGGCCGAGGGGTGAGGAGTCCCGTCGGCCCCTGAAGGACGGGAACGCTGACCGCCGCGCCGGATATGAGCGGCCTCGCACCGAGCACCGCGGCCGCCGCACGGGACACGAGAGCGGTGGCGCGGGATACGCCGGCCGTCGTCAGGGATACGAGGGCCGGCCGGCAGGGCGCGACGATCTGCGCCCGCCGCGCGGTGACCGGCGTCCGCCGGCCGGTGACCGGCGTCCGGTGCGGGGTCGCCGGCGTTCGCCCTACGGGGACCGGCCCGGTGCCGGCGGTGGGCTGCGGTGGGCCGCGATCGGGATCGGTGTGGTCGCCGCCGCGTTGCTCGGGTTCGGTGGGGCGCTGCTCCTGCCCGGCAAGGGCGGTGAGGCCGCCGCCGCACAGACGCCCCCGGCCGCCGCGCCCACCCCCACGCCCACGCCCACCGCGTCCACGCCCGCGACCGACCCCGACGGCGCCGGCACGCTCCGCGAGGGCGACAGCGGGCCCCAGGTGACCGACCTCCAGCAGCGCCTGACTCGCATCCCCAACGTGTACGACCGGGGCGCCACCGACGGCCGCTACGACACCGTCCTCACCGAGGCCGTCGCCCGGTTCCAGCTCTGGTACGGCATCCGTGGCGACGAGACCGGCGTGTACGGCGACGACACGCGCCGCGCGTTGGAGTCGCGCACCCGGTGACCACGGCGCGGGGCCGCGTCGCGTCCGGGCCGGTGATGTGGCGCGTGTCACCATGGACGGTGGGCCGACGGGCGTTCGGCACCTCGGCCCACCGAGCCGAAAGCCGCCGTATGGACGTCTCCCGCATCCCCGGTCTGGTGCTGCCCGTCGTGTTCCTCACGGCCTTGCTCATCGGAGTGCTCTGGTACTGGCGGCATCGCGACGACTGAGCCGGCCGGAGCCGTCAGCCGGCCGGCTCCTCCCTGGGCAGCGGCACCCGCACATCCAGCACACACACGTCGTCCCGCTGCTCAGCCTCCAGCAGGCCCGTCAACAGCCGCGCCAGCGAGGCCGGTCCACGGCGGGCCTGGGCCGTGACGGCGGCCGCGAGCCGGTCGAGCCCCCGGTCGATGATCTCCCCGGGCCGTTCGACCAGCCCGTCGGTGTACAGCAGGAAGCGGTCCCCGGGTTCGAGACGGACCTCCGCCTCCTCGTACCGGGGGTCGTCACAGGCGCCGAGCAGGATGCCGTGCGGCCGGTCGAGGTAGCGCGCCTGCCCGGCCCGCAGCAGCAGCGGCGGGGGATGCCCGGCCTGTGCCCACACCAGTCGCCGTTCGGCACGGTGGTAGTGGGCCAGCACCATGGTGGCCGTGCCGTGGGGGTCGCGCGAGTGCAGCAGCAGGGTGTTGAGCCGGGCCAGCGCGCCCGTGAGGGACGAGCCGGTGATGACCATGCCCTTGGCGGTGAACCGCAGTTGGGCCATCGTGGCGACCGCGTCCATGCCGTGTCCGGCGACGTCGCCCACCACGAACAGGGCGTCCCCGTCGGGCAGATCGATCGCGCTGAACCAGTCCCCGCCGACGCTGAGCCCCGCCTGCGAGGGCAGATAGGCGACCTCCACCCGCAGCCCCGCCAGCAGCACGGGCCGGTCGGGCACCGGCAGCAGCGCGTCCTGCAGCCGGGCCGCCACCCGGCGCTCGTCCCGCAGCACGTCGTGCTGGGTGAGGAGGGTGCGTTCGCTGGCGACCAGGGCGAGTTCGGCGCTGCGCTGTGCGGTGAGGTCCTGGACGAATCCATGGACGTGCACCGGTGTGCCGTCCGGGTCGGTCACGGCCTCGATGACGGCCCGCAGATAACGGATCCCGTCGCGGGTGGCGATCCGGAACGACACGTCGACGGCCCGCCCGTGACGCGTGAGCTCGCCGACGGCCTGGTCGAGCAGGGGCGCGTCCTCGGGCAGCGCGAGCTCGGGCAGCTTGCTCAGCGCGACCGAGCCGAGGGCGGGATCCCGGTCGAAGATGGTGAAGACCTGCGAGGACCAGGTGACTTCGTGGGTCACCAGGTTCCAGTCCGCCCAGCCGAGATTGCCGAGCCGCTGGACGTCCGTCAGTCGCTGCTCCTGGCGGTCGGAGAGGTCCTGCCGCAGCCAGCTGACGATCAGCCCGTCGCCGAGGCGCACCGCCCGGGCCACGAAGGTCGACAGCTCGGCGCCCCCGGCCACGATCCGATGGCGTACGAAAGGATCGCTCTCGTAGGGCCGTCCGCTGGCGAGCGTGGTGAGGCAGCCCCGCCACAGCGGCTCCTCCGCCATGCTGGGCCAGCAGTCCAGCAGGCGCAGCCCGATCAGTTCCCGGCCGGCGCGGCCCACGCTGTCGACGGCCTCGGCGGTGGCCGCGTCGATCCGGAAGTCCTCGACGAGTCCGGACGCGTCGTACAGCGGGGTCAACAGGACCGCCGCCAGGGGAAGTTGCTCGATCGCGTCCTGGAGGGGGCCCGCCGCCGGGCCGAGCGCGGGCTCCGGTCGGGCGCCGAACATGCGCAGCGGGCCCGCGCACAGCCGGGCGACGGCCTCCAGGTGCTGCCGTTGCCGGGCGGTGAAGGTACCGGCCGGGCGCCGCAGCACCCCGAAGACGTGGTCGGCCGGGACTGCGGCCGCCACCGGCAGCCAGGCCCGCGAACCCCACCGCTGCGGGGGGTCGCCGATCAGCAGATGCCCATGGTCCGCCGAGACGTCCTCCAGCCAGTACGGCCGGCCGTGGTCCAGCGCGTCGTACGGGGGGAGTCCGGCCAGCGGGGGCACCTGGTGCCACTGCCGGGCCAGTGTGTCGTCGATGCCCGCGTGGCCGACGAGGAGGAGACCTCCGTCGGGCAGCCGGGCGAACAGCATGACCGCGTCGGCGCCGACGTCCGGCGCGAGCTGGTCGAGCAGGCAGCGGGCCAGGTCCTGCGGGGTGCCCACCCGCACCAGCGTCCGGGCGAGCCGGGCCAGGGCGGCGGCGAGGTCGGCCGGCTGCGCGGGCGCCGGCTCCGCCGCGAGGTCCTCCTGCGGCGTCCAGGCGACGGGGCGGGGCAGCGGGGGAAGGTTCCCGAGGAGGATCCAGCACTCCTCCAGGAGGGTGTGCTGCGCGGCCTTGGCCCGCTGGTGCAGCGCCTCGTGGGCCGCGTCGGGGGAGTAGCCGGTCTGCGCCATCACCACGCCCTTGGCCCGCTCCACCACGGCGGATATGGCCGCACCCTCCTGCAGCCGGTCGAGCTCGGCGCGTTGGCGCGCCACCACCCGTGTCAGCGCGGCCATGTCCGGCACGCCGCCCGACTCCTCCGCTGGCGTGGGCTCGTCTGTCACGCTTCGAGCATGGCACACCCGGGGGCGGTTGATCGGGTTCCTGCCGGGATCGTGACGAACCGCCTGGTCAGCGGGATGAGGTGCGCTCCACCAAGGCATCGGTGACGGCGCGCACGCTGCGCGCGATGTGCTGCAGCTGCATCACCTCGGCGGCGTAGAGCTTGATCGTGTGCTCGATGACCGACTCGGCCAGGCCCAGCCGGGGCAGGTCGGCACGGGCGGTCTGCAGGGCGGTGCGGGCGACCCGGATCTCGTGCTGGACCTGGATCTGGGCGTGCCGGGCGAGGAGCACCGGGTGACGCAGCATCGCCGGATAGCTGGCGTAGCGCGCGGGGAGCAGCTCCCGCAGCCACTTGACCGCCGAACGCTCCCAGTCGTAGCTGCCGGGGGTCTTGACCTGGCAGGGCCAGTCCGGACTGATGCGCGTCGTGGTGAGTTGCATGTTCATCGCTTCCGGGTCTACGGCGTCGGAACGGGTGGTCCGACGGATGCCGGCGGTCCCGGTCTAGGGGATGACCGGGACCGCCATGGGCGCTCGCGCTGGCGATGCCCCGAACACCCGTGTGCCGTCGTGGGTAGGGGACGGCGGCTCGGGGTGCCCGTTCAGGAGCCCTTCGCGGGCGGTGCGGCCGTGAGCAGTATTTATATATGCCGTCCGCTTTGCAAGACGTATGAAAACATTCATGCGCGCTTTGTTGTGAATGATCCCTGGGCAATGTTCCGTGACGGGGGGTGCGGCCGGAGTCCTGTGCGGCGGGGCTCAGTCCGGCAGGAAGAACTGGTGCTGCTCGGCGATCTGCTCGTACTCCTCCAGGCGCGCCTGGGTGCGCTCGGGGCCCGCGTCGGTCATGGCCTGCAGCACCGCGGCCGCCATCAGCCCGGGCGCCGCGTAGGAGTCGAAGACCAGCCGGGAGCCGGTGCCGGTGGCGAAGGTGACGTCGGCCTCGTCCGCGACCGGTCCGAGCGCCAGGTCGGTGATCAGCGCGACCTTCAGTCCGGCGCTGCGGGCCACCCGTACCGCCGTGAGGGTCTCGTGCGCGTGCCGGGGCATGGAGAAGGCCAGCACCCAGGTGCCCCCGGCCTCCCGGGACTGCAGCAGCGCGTCGTAGGCCACGCTGCCGCCGCGCGTCACCAGCCGCACGTCCGGGTGGATCCGGCGGGCCGCGTAGGCGAAGTACTCGGCGAGCGAGGCGGAGATGCGCAGCCCGAGGACGGTCAGCGGCGTCGACCGGGACAGGCTGCGGCCGATCTCGATCACCCGGTCGGGGTCGGCGAAGTCGCGGCGCAGGTTCTCCAGGTTCTCGATCTCCGCGTCGACCGCCGCCTGGAGCTCGTTGCTGCGGTTGATCTCGGCGGCCGCGGGGCCGCTCGCGAGCGTGCCGAGCGCGATCGACTGGAGCCTCTCGCGCAGCGCCGGGTAGCCGCTGAAGCCCACCGCCCCCGCGAAGCGGGTCACCGACGGCTGGCTGACACCCACCCGCTCGGCGAGGTCGGTGATCGACAGGAACGCCGCCTCGGTGATGTGCTCGATCAGATACTGCGCGATACGCCGCTGGCCCGGGGACAGATGGGGCCCGTCGAACAGCTCCCGGAGCCGGGACGTAGGGGAGGCCTCCGCCTCCGGAACGGTCTTGCCCGAAGTGATCGCTGATGCCTGCGCTCGTGCCTGCTGAGGCGAGGGCACGGGTGCGCCTCCTTTGTCTCCCACGACCACTCAACATAGCTCACGGAGCGTGCTCGCCACGGTGCGGGCGAACGTCCGGACCGGTCGGCCGGGTACGCGGCTCACCTGCGGTAGAGCGTGATCGAGTGGCCGACCTCGTCCACGGGGCGGCAGTCGCGCAGCAGCTCCGCCAGCCGCCCGCGCGCCTTCGCCGCCGCCGAGTCCGACACGATCAGCAGCCCGTGCACCTCACCGGCGGGCACCCGGCGCGGATCGGCCGCGTGTATGCCGTAGGCCGACGGCACTCCGCTGCCCTTGTACACCAGCCAGACGCGCGGCTCGTCCGGGTACCGCTCGCGCAGCCGGTCCGCGAGCCGCCCCAGGTCCTGGCCCCAGTCGACGTTGGAGTCGTGCAGCCACCGATGGGTGTCGGCGGGCCCGCCGAACGCCTCGTTGGAGTACGGCAGGTAGTACGGGAAGGCCGACAGCGAGCTGACCGCGACGAACGCCACCAGCGACACCAGCGCCCCCGTGGCCCATCGTCGGCGCACGGTGACCAGGCAGCCCGCCGCCACCGCCAGGAACATCGGCAGGAACACCACGTAGCGGGTCCCGAAGTCCCGCGAGCCGGTCATGGCCGCCGCCAGCAGCACCCCGGCCGGCACCAGCACGTAGGGCACCGCGGGCCGCAGTCGCCGTACCGCCGTCAGTGCCACGGCGCCGGCCGCCCACAAAACCAGCAGTCCGAGCGGCGTCTTCACCAGCAGCGCCGCCGGCAGGTAGTACCAGCGCGAGCCGGAGTACACATGCCCGAACAGGAAGCCCTGCCACGGCTGGTTCTCCAGCCCGAACTGCACGCGCGTCCCGTCCCGGTACGCCTCCGGGAAGGGCAGCGCCTGAACGAGGAGCCCGCGCAGCCCGTGCACCTCGGGCACGGGGGTCCCCTGCGGATCCCAGCGCAGCCGGGGATCGACCAGCAGATACGACGCCCAGACGACGGCCACGGCGACCACCGCGACCACGGCCGCCCCCAGCAGGGCCCGGCGGGCACGGCGGGGCCACAACGACCAGACGGCGAGGGCGAGCAGCACCGGGACGGCGGGCAGCGCGCTCATCCGCGTGGCGAGCGCCGCCCCCAGAGCGGCTCCGGCGAGCGGCACGTACCGGCGCGCCCCGCCGGTGCGGGCCCGCCACAGCAGCCACGCCGAGGTCAGCAGGAAGCCCGCCGCCGGTACGTCCAGGGTGGCCAGCGAGCCGTGCGCGAGGACGTCGGGGGAGAAGGCGTAGAGGGCGAGCGCGACCAGTCCGGCGGCCCGGCCGGCGAGGTCGCGGGCGAAGGCGAAAACCACCAGCCCGAACAGCAGGGTCAGCGCGATCACCGGCAGCCGCGCCCACAGCATCAGCCGCCACGGGTCGTTGCCCGAGCCGTAGAGCAGCCGCCGGCCCACTTCGCCCTGGTCGACGGCGGGCGACGGGTCGTAGCGCGGGTCGGCGAGCGCCACGCCCGCCGCGATCACCAGCTTGCCGAGCGGCGGGTGTTCGGGGTTGTAGCGCACCCGGTGCTCGTGCAGATAGTCGGCGGCCGTGCCGACGTACACCGGTTCGTCGATGGTCGGCGTCTGCTGCGCGGCCGCGGTGACCATGGCCACCGTCATCTGGGCGAGCAGCACGGCGACCAGCAGCGGAACGACCCACCGGCGGTGCGGGCGCGGTGCGGCGGGCACGCGCGCGAGGGGACGGGACACCTGGTCCGAGGGGAGTGCGCGCGCCATCATCCGCCCCGCGGTGACACCGCCGGCGCGGCGGCGGGAGCGATCCCGGGCAGGCCCATGGGCCTACTCTGCACCGCTTCCCGCCGCCTGCCGTGTCACCGCTTCACGATTCGTACCGACAGACCTTCCGCCGTGTAGACAGGTACGGCCCGCAGCGTGTCGGAGTTCAGCTCGATCCGGTCGAACTGGCCGCGCAACCGCGCCGCGCGGAGCACCGGCACGGTCGTCCCGACGCGCGGCGGCCGCAGCGCGTCGAGCCGCAGCGCGAGCACGCTCCCCCGGTCGAGGTGGGCCCGGCCGGAGACGGTGAGGACGGCGCAGTGGTCCTTGCGCAGCGTCAGCTCCAGCGCGGCGCCGGACTGCTGCGCCCACGTGCCGCGCACCCGCACCGGCAGTTCCGCGCGGAGCGTGCCGCCGCGCAGGGTGACATCGCCCTGGCCGAGCGCGTCGGCGTGCCCGGCGACCAGCGTGCCCGCCTCGACGACGGTGCCGCCGTGGTAGCGGTTGTGGCCGGTCAGGGTGAGCGTGCCGGAGCCGCGCTTGGTCAGCCCGCCCTCGCCCTCGATGTCGTTGCGCCAGCTGTCGGCCGCGTGGAAGCCGCCCTTCGCCGCGTCCAGCGTGACCGTGACGGCGGAGTCGAAGGAGCCGTAACCGTCCGCCGCCGCGAACAGGTTGAGCCGGCCCCACTGCTCGAACCCGTCCAGCAGGACGTATCCGGACGGCAGCGCGGTGGTGCGCAGCACCTCCCGGCGCTGGGCCGCGTCCAGGTAGGGCAGCCGGGTCTCCAGCAGCACCTCGGCGCCCTTCGGCACGGTCAGCGGCGTCCTGCGGCCCTCGCGGGTGAGCACGTAGGTCAGCCGGGGCGTGAGCGCGCGGGCGTTGGCCTCCCGGTCGGCGTAGGCGTCCGCCGCGTCGGAGTGCGCGTACGCGAACAGGGTGTCGGCGCTCGTGCCCGTCGCCTGCGTGAAGTAGGCGAGGGCCTGGGCCCGCGCCGCCGCCTTCAGGTCGGCGTTGGCCGGGTCGGCGAGGGTGGCCGCGGCGAGGGCGGTCGCCATGATCCGGCCGCCGATCACGTCCACGGGGGAGTGCATGCCGGCCATGATCCGGGTGTGGCTCAGCTCGAAGGCGCGGGCCACGAGCTCCTGGAAGCGCTCCGGTATCGCGTACGCGTACGCCAGGCCCGCCAGGTGGAAGGCGTTGGTGTGACCGCTGGGGAAACCGCCGTCCTCCTCGGGCTTGGTGTTGCGCTGCCGCAGCAGCTGCGGCGCCACGATCACGCCGGACTCGTAGACGGGGTAGCCGAGCGCGTCGGTCCGGCCGGTGTCGACGACCTCGCTGTCCTCGTTCATCCGCCAGGGGCGCGGGTACTGGTAGGCGGCCTTGGACGGGTTGCCCGAGGCGTAGGGTCCGCGCACGGTGTCGACGAGCTTGGCGACCAGGCCGAGGTCGGAGGCGTAGGAGCCCGCGCCGAGCGCCGAGCCGGCCGGGGCGTCGGCCGGGACCGCGTCGCTGACCGTGGTGGCGGGCGTGGTGTCCGGGGCGGTGGTGATCGAGGTGACCGCCTTGGCGCCGGCGCGGTACAGGCCGGCCAGCGGGCCCAGGCCGCCGATCATGGCGTAGCTCTGGTGCTGGCGGTCGTAGAGGAAGGCGTCCTTCGCCTGCTGCTCGGTGCGGGCGGCGGTGACGCGGGCGCAGTAGCGCATGTTGGCGCGCAGCACCTCGGGCCGCAGTGCCGTGCCGGTGTTCCAGGCCGAGCCGGTCTTCCACACCTCGGCCATGCCGCCGAGGGCGCGCACGACGGCGTTCGTCTCGGGCGTGAGGTTCGTCGGGACGTTCGTCCTGTAGTCGTCGACGAAGGCCGCGAACGCGGTGGCGGCCTTGGCGTCGGCGGCCGCGAGCCAGGAGACGAGCGTCGGGGCGGCGACCAGCGCGGCCGAACCGCCCACGGTGGCCTTCAGAAAGCGCCTTCTGTTCACGGTCGCGGCGCGGTGGTGCCCGGCAGGGGACGGCATGCGTGTGCCTCTCTCGGCTTTTGATGGCTTGTGAGTCGTCGTGGTGCCTACGAGCGAAGATCTACGGCCGGGTCGTGTCCCGCCCGGGATGCTCCGGCGACCGCCGGATGTCCCCTGGGTGAACGGGACTTCGCGGCTCACAGGATCGAACGGGCCAGCGCCACCGCGCCCTCGACCGGCGCCGCCGTCAGCGGCCGGGGCCGTGCCGAGGGCACCGCCCTCGCGAGAGCGGCCGTGAAGGCGTCGTACAGCGCGGGCTGGGCGAGCACGGTGCCGCCCGCCACCACCACCTCGTCCACGGCCGCCCCGCGTTCGGCGAGCCGGGCGACGAGCGCGGCCAGTGCCCGGCCGGCCTCGGCGATCACGGTCCGGGCGAGCGCGGAACCGGCGTCGGCGGCGGCGAAGACGACCGGAGCGTGCCGGCCCCACTCGGCGGAGACGTCGGCGGCGCCCTCCAGGGCCGCGCCGAGCGCGGGGACCTCCGGTACGCCGAACGCGGCGAGCAGGCCGAGGGCGAGCGGGTCGGGTGCCTCACCGCGGTCGTGCGCGGCCCAGGCGACGCGGGCCGCCTCCCGGACGAGGCCGGCGGCGCCGCCCTCGTCGCCGAGGACCGCGCCCCAGCCGCCCACCTGGACGGACGTGCCGTCGGGCAGCCGGCCCACCGCGACGGACCCGGTGCCGGCCACCAGGCCGACGCCCTGGTCCGCCCCGGCGGCGGGCACCAGGAGTTCGGCGTCGCCGACGACCAGCGCGGGCACGCCGAGGAGTTCTTGGACAGCGGTACGGATCTCCGCGCACTGGCGGGGCGTCTCGCAGGCGTGCGCCCCGACCGCCAGGGCGGAGGGGCGGGCGCCGGTGGGCAGCGCCTCGTGGAGGAGGGCGGCCAGCCAGCGTCCGGCGGCGGCCGGGTCGTGCGGCCGCCAGCCGGTGCTGGCGCGGCGGTGGTCGGCCACGACGTCCTCGCCCGCGAGCGCGCGGAGATGCGTCTTGGTACCGCCCACGTCGACGCCGACCACGAGGGGGTGCGAAGGGGGAGAGTCCTGCACGGATCCTCTTTCGTCGTTGCGCTGGGCTGCGACGGCGGGCGAACCGTGACCGGGCACTGCGAGGGGAACTAGGGAAGCCCCGGGACGGGCCTCTGGCGAAGCACGGCAGGCGAGTACCGTGAAGTTCGTTAGGAAGTTAACTAACGAAGTACAGTGCGTCAAGAGGAATTCGCGCACTCGACCACCGGCACGTCCGCACGGGCCACCGCGGGGCGGGGACGCGCGACGTCGGTTGCATCCCATCGCCGCAGCCCGCCGAGCCGATCGGTCGCGGGCGCGGCCCGGTACCCGTGTGGGGGAAACTGTGGAACTCGACGTGGCGGAAGCCCCCCGCCTGACCGACAGCGCGAGCGCGGTGTTCGCCGTGCTGGCCCAGGCGGGCCGCGCGACCCGGCCGCAGCTGGCGACCCTGGCGGGGCTGTCCAAGCCCACCGTGTCCGCCGCCGTGGCGGAACTGGAGAGCGTCCGGCTCGCCGCGCACTCCGGCACCGCCTCCAGCGGCACCGGCCGCACCGCCGCCGTCTACCGGCTGGGGCCGGCCGCGGGCGCCGTGCTCGCCGTCGATCTCGGCCCGGACCTCACCAGGGTCCGGGGCTGCGCCCTGGACGGCACCCTGCTCGCCGAGGCCACCGCCTCCCGCGAGGACGCCGCCGACGCCGTACGCGACGCCCTCGACGCGCTGCCCGGCGGTCTGCCGCTGCGCACCATCGTCGTCGCCGTCGGTGACGTCACCGCCCCGGACCGGCGGGGCAGCGGCATGCGCCCGGCGACCGCCAAGGCCGGGCCGGTCTTCGACGCCGTGGCCGTCGCGCTGCCCCCGGGCGTTCCCGTCCACCTGGAGAACAACGTCAACTGCGCCGCGCTCGCGGAACTGCACGAGGGCGCCGCCCGCGGCCGCCACACCTTCGGCTATCTGCGGATCGGCGTGGGCATCGGCCTCGGCATCGTCGTGGGCGGCCAGGTGCTCAGCGGCTCGAACGGCGCCGCGGGCGAGGTGGCCCGGCTGCCCTACCCCTGGGACGACGGCCGTGAGCCGCGCCGGGAGGCCCTGGAGGAGTACATCGGGGCCCGTTCGCTGCTGCGTCGCACCGCCGAGGCGTGGCCGGCCGCCGACGGCCCCTGCCCCCGCACCACCGAGCGGCTCTTCGCGCTCGCCGGAGAGGGCCGGGCCGCGGCCCGTGCCGTCGTGGACCGGCACGCCGCCGACGTGGGCCGGCTGGCCGCCGCCGTGACCGCCGTCCTGGACCCGGGGCTGATCGTGCTGGGCGGCAGCACCGGCGCGGATCCGCAGCTCCTGCCCGGTGTGCGGGCCGAGCTGGCGCGGCTGAGCTGGCCGACCGAGGTGGTCAGCAGCACGGTCGGTGAGTCCGGTACCGTCGCGGGTGCCGCACGGCTCGCGGTCGCGCGGGGAGTCCAAACCGTGACCGAGGCCGCGCGGCCCAAGGATTGACGGCCTCCGACTTGGTCTGCCAATGTCCGGACAAGCGCTTTCTAAGCCGGTCGGGAACACCGGCTCAGGGTGAGCGTCCCGCCCGTACCGACGAGGTACGGCAGCCCCGCGAGGGCGTGCTCGCGAGGCCACGGCCGGGAAGGCCGGGGAACGCACCCGACAAGGCGGCGCGGCCGGGCGAGGCCGCACCCCGGAAGGCGCCCTTCCACAGCTCCATGCACCCGTGCCGGAGCGACCGGCCCGGAAATCCGTCACGCACATCAGGGAGGACCCGGTGGGTCACGAGATCTCACGCAGAACCCTCTTCCGCTCCGCCAGCGGTCTCGCCGTCGCCGGCGCGCTGGGCGGCACGCTCAGCGCCTGCGCCGGCGGCACCGGCGCGGGCAGCAGCAGCGACAAGCTGACGATGACCTGGTGGGGCAGCGACGAGCGCCACGCGGCCTACAAGAAAGCGCTTGCCACCTTCCAGCAGAAGAACCCGAAGATCAAGATCCAGGAGACCTACTCCGGCTACGACGGGTACTTCGACAAGTTCAACACCAACATCGCCGGCGGCAGCGCCCCCGACCTCCTGCAGATGGACACCGCGCTGGTCGCCCAGTACGCCCGCAAGGGTGTCCTCGCCCCGCTCGACTCCTACGTCGGCAAGAGCCTGGACCTGACCGGCTTCTCCAAGACGCTCCTCGCCGCCGGCACCGTCGACGGCAAGCTCTACGGCGTCCCCTCCGGCATCGGCGTCAACCAGCTCACCGTCAACCGCAGCGGCCTGGAGAAGCTCGGCCTGAAGCTGCCCGAACGCGAGTGGACCTGGACCGACCTCAAGCAGATCGCCGCCGACGTCTACAAGAAGAGCGGCGGCAAGATCTACGGCGTCGACGACGGCGGCGGCTCCACCCTCCAGTGCTTCGAGATCTTCGCCCGCGAGAAGGGCCAGCAGTTCTTCTCCGACGACGGCAAGAAGCTCGGCTTCACCTCCGACACCCTCCAGGAGTGGTGGGAGTACTGGGCCGAGATGCGCAAGCTCAACGCCTGCGGCCCGGCCGCCATCACCTCCGCCGCGCACAACGACCTCACCAAGAACGCGGTCGTCATCGGCAAGGCCCTGTTCACCTTCGACTCCGGCGTCTACGGCGCGGGCGGCTCCATCACCGACGCCCAGCTGGACTTCCTGCCCACCCCGCAGGGCGACTGGTCCGGCGCCCGCGAGGGCAACTACGTCAACGGCGGTGTGCTGCTCAGCGCCACCAAGAAGAGCAAGAAGATCGACGACTCCGCCAAGATCATGTCGTTCTTCGCCCAGGACGAGACCGCCATCAAGGACATGCAGCTGCTGCGCGGCATCCCGCCGACGGACAAGGCCCGCAACCTGATCGCCTCCGGCCTGGCCGAGACGGACAAGCTGAACATGGCCAACGCCGACTACATCTCCCAGCGCGTCTCCAAGGCGACCAACGCCCTGCCCGCGCCGGTGCCCCCGCCGCAGGGCGCCGACCAGATCTGGGACCTGCTGTTCCAGTCGAACCTCGCCATCGCCTTCGGCAAGAAGTCGATCAAGGCCCAGCTCGGCGAGTTCTTCGACCAGGCGGCAGGGATCCTGGCCAAGTAGGCGCGAGGACGATCGAACACCGGGAGAGGCCAGGGAGATGAGTATGACCACCGCGCAGACCGACGCGGTCACCAAGCAGCCCGCTGCTCCGGCGACCCCGTCCGACCAGCGGGAACGTGACCGCATGCGCCGCCGCCTCGCGAGACGGCGGGGTGGCGGATGGTGGCCGTACCTCTTCCTGGCCCCCTGGTTCGTCGGCCTGTTCGGGCTGACGATCTACCCGATGCTCGACTCGCTGTACCTGTCCTTCACGGACTTCGACCTGCTCACACCCGCGAAGTGGGTCGGCGCGGACAACTACACGCACATGTTCAACGACGACCCGGTCTTCTGGGACTCGGTGCACGCCACGCTCCTGTACGTGGTGGTGTCCGTGCCGCTCAAGCTCGCCCTCGCGCTCGGCGTGGCGATGCTGCTCAACCGGGACCTCAAGGGCATCGGCCTGTACCGGGCCGCCTTCTATCTGCCCTCGCTGCTCGGCGGCGCGGTCGCCATCGCGATCGTCTGGCGCCAGGTCTTCGGCGGGGACGGCCTGTTCAACGACTTCCTGAGCTGGTTCGGCATCGAGGGCCAGGACTGGATCTCCAGCCCCGACACCGCGCTCTACACGCTGATCCTGCTGGCCGTCTGGCAGTTCGGCACCCCGATGGTCATCTTCCTCGCCGGCCTCAAGCAGCTGCCGAAGGACGTCTACGAGGCCGCCGAGATCGACGGCGCCGGCCCCGTCACCCGCTTCTTCAAGATCACCCTGCCGCTGCTGACCCCGATCGTCTTCTTCAACGTCGTCCTGCAGATCATCGACGCCTTCAAGACGTTCACCCCCGCCTTCGTCATCAGCAACGGCTCCGGCGGACCCCTCAACTCGACCATGCTGTACTCCCTCTACCTGTACAAGAAGGGCTTCACCGACCTTCAGATGGGGTACGCCTCCGCGCTGGCCTGGGTGCTGTTCCTGGTCATCGCGGCGTTCACGGCGGTCAACTTCATCGCCAGCCGCTACTGGGTCCACTACGACGACTGAGCGAGGAGTCAGCCCCACCATGTCCGCCCTCACCCCGAACGCGTCGCCGCTGCAGAAACTGCGCTCGCTCACCGGCCCCCGCCGCATCCTCATCCACACCCTGCTGATCGGCGTGGCGATCGTCATGCTGTACCCGCTGCTGTGGATGCTCAGCAGCTCCCTCAAGCCCGACACCGACATCTTCACCCACCCCGGGCTCATCCCCGGCAAGATCCGCCCGGAGAACTACTCCGAGGGCTGGAGCGGCTCCGGCAACTCCTTCTCCCTGTACATCACCAACTCGCTGATCGTCACGATCGGCGCGGTCATCGGCAACGTCGTCTCCTGCTCGCTGGCCGCCTACGCCTTCGCGCGCTTCGAGTTCCGCGGCAAGAAGATCTGGTTCGGCCTCATGCTCGGCACGCTGATGCTGCCCACCCAGGCCGTCCTGATCCCGCAGTACACGATCTTCTACAACCTGACCTGGATCAACACGTTCCTGCCGCTGATCGTGCCCAAGTTCCTCGCGGTGGACGCCTTCTTCATCTTCCTGATGGTCCAGTTCATCCGCTCCATCCCGCGCGAACTCGACCACGCGGCCATGATGGACGGCGCCAACCCCTTCCAGATCTACTGGAAGATCATCCTGCCGCTGATGAAGCCGGCCCTGGTCACCACCACGATCTTCACCTTCATCTGGACGTACGACGACTTCCTCCACCAGCTCGTCTACCTCCAGCAGAACGACCGCTTCACCGTGCCCCTCGGCCTCACCCTGTTCATGGACAAGACCAGCGGCTCCTCCTACGGCGCGATGTTCGCCATGTCGACACTCGCCCTCCTGCCGACGCTCATCTGCTTCCTCATCTTCCAGAAGAGGCTGGTCGAAGGCCTGGCGACCTCCGGCATGAAGGGCTGACCCCGCGTGCACCTCCTCCACCAGCGCGGCCCCCTGCACGACCTGCCCGACAGCCCCGAGGCGTACGACGCCGTCCTCGCCGACGTCACCGAGCAGGCCCTCGCCCGGCTCACCCCCGAGGGCAACCTCGAACACCCCGACGCCGACGACGACATCGGCGACACCTCCCTCGGCGTCACCTCCCTGCTGGCCCTGGCCTGGCAGCGCGGCAAGGACCCGCGCCTGCCGGAGGCGGTCCGCCGCAGCCTCGCCTTCCATCTGCGCGAGCGGGTCTACCGGGAGGACAACCCCGGCTACCCGAACCTGAGGAGGCGCGACTCCGGCCTGCCGTACGCCCGCTACGTCCTGGAGCCCGGCGCGCACCCCATCGGCGACTGGCCGAGCACGGTGTGGGCGCTGCTCCAGGCGGTGAACGTCCTCGACCTCGCCGACGGCCTGGTGGACGACGACCAGCGCGCCGAACTGCTGGACGTGGCCCGCGGCTACTGGGCCTGGCTCACCGAGGCCACCTTCTTCAACCCGCAGGAGGCGGGGAACCAGGCGATCGGGTGCGTGGTCGGCGGACTGATGCTGGCCCGCCATCTCCCGCCCGCCGAAGGGGAGCCGGTCCGAGCCCGAGCCCTGGCGCTGTACCGCGACGAGATCCGCGCGCACCGCGTCCGCGACCGGGGCGCCTCGCTGCCCCCGGAGCACGGCGGCGCCTACGACAACAACTACGGCCCGATCTCCCTCTCCTTCCTCGCCCAGGCCCACCGGGTCAGCGGCGAGGAGCTGTTCGCCGAGGACGGCGACGCGCTGGCCCGCTACATCGACGCCCGCCTCACGAACGGCGGCTTCGACAACGGCGGCCCGCGCTACAGCGAACAGCACTCCGGCTTCGAATCGGTCCTGGGCCTGCGCTACTTCGGCGCCCGGATCCGCTCCGACATCGGCCGCTACCGGGGCGACACCCGGTGGGGCCGGTACGCCGTCAAGCCCGACGGAGGGGTCGACGGTCACTTCGCGTGGATGCTCGTCTGGCAGATCCAGGACACCACCCGCTGGCACCGCACACCGTCGTCGCGGCCCGCGCGGCACCACCTCCGGGCGGGCACGGTCTCGGTGGCCTTCGACGACCGGATGACCCCGGCGGTCATCGAGGCGGACGGCACCTACTACCTCCCCGCCGCGGTCGACCGCCAGCACGGCTTCGGCCCGGTCGTGGACGGCTTCCTGCTGTGCCGGCCCATGGGCGAGGTGCGCGTCCGGGACCTCCGCGCCCAGGGCCTCACGGCCAAGCTCGTCACCAAGCCGGTCGTCGGCCGCGACCACGTCCTGCGGCACGTCCGGTCCCTGTACGTCACCGACGGCGCCCTTCTCTGGACGGTCGTCGCGGTGGAGCGGCTGCCCGGGACCCCGTATCTGCTGGCCGGCCTGCCGTACGCCGCCGACGACGGCGACCGGGTGCTCCGGGTGGCCCGGGGCACGGTGTCCTCGGCGGGCGACCTGCGCCTGACCCACCCCGAGACACAGGGCATCGAGCACTTCGACGCCCGCTCCGAACTCACCCAGGAACAGGCGGCGTTCGCCCTCGCGGCCGACCCGCGCGGCTACGGCAACCCGGACGAGGGCTGGCGGCACCTGGTGAGTTCCACAGCACTGGAGGCCGGCCCGCTGCCGGACGCGCCGCAGGACCTGCACGTGTTCGCGGTGCGCTACGGCTCCCCGGAACCGCCGCGGGTGAGCGTGGAGCGAGCCGAGGAGAACCTGACCGTCACGACGGAGGCGTTCACCGCGGTGATCGGCGCACTGGCGGGGGATGCGTGGGGTGAGCCGGAACTCATGCTGAGCGTCTGAGGGAGAGACGCCGGGAGGCGGGGAGCACCCGCCTCCGCCCACCCTACGACGTCCGCACCACCACGTCCGCTCGCCCCCGCGTCACCGTCACCAGCTCGGCGTTGCGCTGGTCCGAGCGCGTCACCCATTCCACCGCCTCCTCATGGGTCTTGCCGAACTCCTCGTGTCGGGCGATGAGTCGGCGTACCCGCTCGGTCTCGTCCATCTCGCAGAACCAGACCTCGTCCAGCGCGGGCCGCACCCGGGCCCACGCCCCCGTGTCCAGCAGCAGATAGTTCCCCTCGGTCACCACCAGCCGGGCCTGGGGCGGCACCGGGATCGCCCCCGCGATCGGCTGCTCCAGGACCCGCTCGAAGCCGGGCGCGTACACCACGTCCCCGGTGTCCTCGCGCAGCCGCCGCAGCAGCGCCGCGTATCCCGCCGCGTCGAAGGTGTCCGGCGCGCCCTTGCGGTCGCGCAGGCCCAGCCGGTCCAGTTCGACGTCGGCGAGGTGGAAGCCGTCCATCGGGACGTGGGCCGCCCACGGCTCACCGGTGCCGTTGAGCGCGCGGACCAGCCGCTCGGCCAGCGTCGTCTTGCCCGCGCCGGGGCTGCCGGCGATGCCGAGGAGGGCACGCCGCCCGTCGTGGACGAGGGAACGCGCACGCGGAACCAGATCGTCGAACAGGTGAGGCACAACGCAGAGTGTGTCACCCGAGTGTCACCCGCGCGTGTGTCACCCGGAGGAAGGAGGAGACCGTGCCCGACGACGAGACACAGATCCGTGCCCTGATCACCCGCTGGGCCGACGCCGTCCACCGGGGCGACCTGGACGGCGTGCTCGCCGGTCACGCCGAGGACCTGGTCATGTACAACGTGCCGCCACCGCACGAGGGACTGCGGGGCCTCGCCGCCTACCGCGCGCTGTGGCCGCCGTTCTTCGCCTGGCAGGCCCAGGGCGCGAGCTTCGACCTGGACACCCTCGACATCACCGCCGGCGCGTATGTCGCCTACGCGCACGCCCTGGTGCGCTGCGGCACGCCGCGGGAGCTGGCCGCACATCCCGCGATGCGGCTGCGGCTGACCTTCGGGCTGCGCAAGGAGCGCGGGCGCTGGCTGATCGCCCACGAGCACCACTCGTTCCCGCACGATTGACCCATGACGACCGACCTCGGTCTGCCCGACCGTATCCAGGCCTGCCTCTTCGACCTCGACGGGGTCGTCACCAGGACGGCGATCGTGCACGCGGCCGCCTGGAAGGAGACGTTCGACGCCTTCCTGCGCGCCCGCGACGGCGACGCCTTCCGCCCCTTCGACAGCGGCGACTACGACCGTTACGTCGACGGCCGCCCCCGCGCCGACGGCGTACGCGCCTTCCTCGCCTCCCGGGACGTCACCCTGCCCGAGGGCGAACCCGGCGACCCGCCGGACGCCGAGACCGTCCACGGCCTGGGCAACCGCAAGAACGCGCTCCTCCTGGCCCGCATCCGCACCCAGGGCGCGCGGCCGTACGAGGGCACCCTGCGCTACATCGAGGCCGTCCGCGACCACGGCCTGCGCACGGCGATCGTCTCGTCCAGCGCCAACACCCTCGACGTGCTGCGCTCGATCCACGCCGAGTCCCTCTTCGACGTCCGGATCGACGGCGTGACGGCCGCCGAGCGCGGGCTGCCCGGCAAGCCCCGCCCCGACACCTTCCTCGCCGCCGCCCGCGACCTCGGCGTCCAGCCGTCGCACGCCGCCGTCTTCGAGGACGCCCTGGCCGGGATGGACGCCGCCCGCTCGGGACACTTCGGGTACGTCGTCGGCGTGGACCGCACCGGGCAGGCGGACGCCCTGTACGCGCACGGCGCGGACATCGTCGTACGCGACCTCGCCGAGCTGGGCGGCCGGGCCTGACCCCGTAGGCGCGGGCGCGGCACTCCCGGGGGCCCCAGCGGGCCGGATCTCCCCGTCATGCTCCCGGGCGTACCTGATGGGGCAGTTCGTGGTGGATCAGGTTAGTTTGGCCGCGGTTTCCCACCCCCGCGCCGCTGCCGGCTTCCGGCAGGCGTGGGCCCGGCCGTCGAGAAGGGCAGCGCCGCATGACACCCGAGCCGTGCGTCGCCGCACCCGCTCGACGGCGCGTCCACTGGCCCACCCTGCTCTCCCTCGCCGTCCTGTGCGCTGCCCTCTGGCTGGCCAGACGGCACTGGCCGGTCCTGGAGAGCGGTGCCGGGCGGCTCGCCGTCGCCGACCAGGGCTGGCTGCTGCTGGCGGCCACCGGGACCCTCGCCACCTGGCTCTGCTCGGCGCTCGCCCAGCAGGGCGCCGTGACCCGCAGGCTGCCCGGGAGACGGCTCCTGGCCGCCCAGTTCGCCGCCTCCGCCGCCAACCACCTGCTGCCCGCCGGGCTCGGCGCCGGCGCGGTCACCCTGCGCTTCCTGATGCGCTGCGGCGTCCCGGCGGCCCGATCGGCGACCGCGCTCGCGGTGAAGGCGGTGGCCGCCGCCCTGGTGCGCGCCGCCCTGATCGCCGTACTGGCCCTGTCCTGCCCCGGAGTCCTGCGGCTTCCGCACATCTCGGCGACGGCCCTCGCGGGCGCTGCCAGCGCGGCGGCACTGCCCGCGCTGCTGCTGTGCACCCCGCTGCGGGCGCGCTGCCGGCGGGCGGTGGCCGCCGTGCTGGAGGACATCCGGGCCGTGCACGCGCGCCCCCGCCGGGCGGCGGCCCTGTGGGGCGGCTCACTGGCCTTCACGGCGCTGCACGCGCTCGTACTGGTCGCCGTGACCCGGGCCGTCGACCTGCCGCTGTCCCCGGCGCGGGTGGCTCTGCTGTATCTCGCGGCGAGCAGCGCCGCCGCCCTGCTGCCCACCCCGGGCGGCCTCGGCTCCCTGGACGCCGTGCTCGCGCTGGCCCTCACCGCCGCCGGGGCCCCGGGCGCGACCGCCGCCTCCGCCGTCATCGGCTACCGGCTGCTGACGGTGTGGCTCCCGCTGGTCCCGGGGCTGCTGGTGCTCGGGGTGCTGATCCGCCGCCGGGCGCTGTGAGCCGGGCCGGGGTTTCCCCGCCGTGGCACGCAGGTAGGTAGTGGGGGTACCGGTCCGACGGCGAGGGGGAGTGGCATGGCGGACGACAGTGCGTACGCGGGACGTCCGGCGGAGGAGTTCTTCACCCCGGGGACCTCGTCCTTCACCGAGTTCCTGGCGGCGCACCGGCCCGCCCTGCTGCCCACGCGCCGGCCCTTCCCGGACGGCGTGCGGGCCGCCCCCGACGCCTTCCCGCACGGCACGACCGTCCTCGCGCTCTCCTACCGAGACGGCGTGCTCATCGCCGGCGACCGGCGCGCCACCATGGGCAACCTCATCGCCCAGCGCGACCTGGAGAAGGTCCACCCGGCCGACGACCTCACCGCCGTCGCCTTCGCCGGCACCGTCGGTCTCGCCCTGGACATGGTGAAGCTGTTCCAGGTCGAACTGACCCACTTCGAGAAGGTCGAGGGCACCCCGATGACGCTCGGCGCGAAGGCGCGCCGGCTGGCGTCGATGATCCGGCAGAACCTCGGCCAGGCCATGCAGGGCCTCGCCGTCGTCCCCCTCCTCGCGGGCTACGACACAAGCGCGCCCGAAGGCGCCCGGGGCCGCATCTTCAGCTTCGACGTGGCCGGCGGCCTCTACGAGAAGACCCACTTCCACGCCGAGGGCTCCGGCTCCCCGTACGCGCGGGGCGCTCTGAAGAAGCTGTACCGCACCGGCATGACCCGCCGCGACGCGGCCCTGGCGGCGCTCCAGGCCCTCTACGACGCGGCCGACGACGACTCCGCGACCGGCGGCCCCGACGTCAACCGCCGCATCTTCCCGATCGTCTCGGTCATCACGGAGGACGGCTTCGAACGCCTTCCGGAACAGGAGACGGAGGAGCTGAGCCGGGAGATGGTCGCCCAGCGCCAGGCCCGGCCGAACGGCCCGGTCGCCACGCCCTGAACGGTCGAGCCGGTCCGGGCCCGCCGTCCGGTCCGCGGCCCCACCGTTCGTCAGGTCCGCGGCTCCACCCGTTCGTCAGGTCCGCAGCCCCCACTCCTTGCGCCACCGCAGGATCTGCTGGGCCGGATCGCCGGTGTACGACCACGGCGTGCGGGTCGCCCGGCGGCCCGCCATCCGCAGCAGGGGCGCCGCGATCTCCTCGATGCCCGCCGAACAGGCCGCGTGGGTCAGGTAGTTGAGATCACGCAGCTCGCCGGGGGCGACCGGGGTGTCGGGGCGGTGGGCGATCCAGCGCTCCCAGGTGCGGCGCAGGTCGTTGACGGCGCCGTCGTGCTTCCAGTGCTGGCTCACGCCCACCGGCGTGGGCCGTCCCTTCGCCGCGTCCAGGGCGTAGCGGTACTCCTCCACGCGCGCGTACTGGACGAGCACCGGCAGCGGGCAGCCCGCCGGCGCCACCCCGGCCGCGTCGCGGGCGAAGTCGTACATCAGCCCATGGGTCCCGTGCCAGCGCGCGGAGTAGTAGTGCAGGACCTGCAGATGCCCCTCCATGCTGTACGGGTCGCGCTGGTGCAACTCGTCCCACCAGCGCGCCAGTTCCTGCCGCCGTACCCCGGTCGGGTACAGCCGCGCCACCGAGATCAGCGAGATCCACGGCGTCGGGTCCTCCGGGTAGGCGTCGACGGCCGCCCGGCACGCCAGTACCGCGGTGTCCACGCGCTGCTGGTCGATCGGCGCCCCCCGGCCCGCGGCGATCGCCACCTGGAAGGCGCGGGTCGTCTCCGTGGCCGCGTGCAGCACCAGCGCGTCGGCGCTGTGCGGTTCGGCGGCCAGCCAGGTCTCCACGGTCGAACTGCCCGCGCACGCCTGCGCCAGCAGCCGCACCCGGTGCCCGCGCACCAGCCAGTCGGGGCCGGTGGCCCGCAGCAGCTCCCGCAGGCCCTGCCAGCGGCCGATGACGATGTCGTGCCGGGTCGAGGAGAGAGCCGTGTCCCCGCAGTCGGGGTCGAAGTCGAGGGCGAAGCGGTCGCGCGCCATCGGGGCCTCCCTCAGAAGTCGGTGGGAAGGCCCTCGTACGACGCGGTGTGCGGGGTGGCGGGAGTGTCCGGCACATACGCGGCCAGGACCGTGCGGGAGGCGTCCAGCCGGGCCGGCCGGTAGTAGTCGCTGCCCTGCCGCCAGTACCAGAGCATCGGCACCAGACCGGCGGCGAGCCCGCCGAGCCCGATGGCGACGGCCGCCGTGCTCAGGTCACTCAGCGACTCCGCGAAGATCCAGAACATGAACACCGAGCCGCCCAGCGGCCACACCCCGCCGAGCAGGAGGTTCGCCGGGGACTTCAGCAGCGTCCGGCGGTAGGCGACCACCGCCGCCAGACCCGCCAGGCCGTAGTAGACGGCGATCTGCAGGCCGATCGCGGAGATCGCGTCCGCCAGGATGTCGCCCACCGAGCCCAGCGCGTTGGCGGCCACGAACATCGCCAGGGCCACCGCGCCGACCACCGCGATCGCCACCCACGGCGTGTTCCACCGAGGGTGCACCCGGCCCAGCGCGGCCGGCATCGTACGGTCGCGGCCCATCGCGAACAGGGAGCGCGTCACCTGGATCAGGGTCGTCTCCAGTGTGGCGATCGTGGACAGCATCACCGCCACGATCAGCAGCTTTCCGCCCCAGCCCGGCCAGATCTCCTCGCCCAGCACCGCCAGCACGTCGGCGCCGTTGTTCTGGATCCGGTCCGTGGTCAGGATGACGTTCGCCGCGATGGTGAACACCTCGAAGAGCAGGAAGACCACGCCCACCCCGATCAGGCCCGCCAGTCCCGTCGTACGGCGGCTGTCGCGGGTCTCCTCGCTGAGGTTGCTGGTCACGTCCCAGCCCCAGTAGTAGAACGCGGCCACCAGCGCGCCCGACGCGAAGCCGGACACCCCGTCGAAGTGGCTGAAGCCCAGCCACGACGGATCGAAGGAGCGGGCGGTGTCGGTGTGGAAGAACGCCAGCAGCGCGAACACGGCGAGGATCACCAGCTCCACGCCCGACATGATCAGTTGCGCGCGCACGGTGAGCCGGGCGCCGCCCAGCACCACGGCCAGCATCACCACGAACCAGGCGGCGCCCACCAGGGTGGACAGCGCGGTGTTGTCCGCCAGGCCGTCGTCGAAGAGGGCGAGCGTCATCGAACCGGCCGGCAGCGAACCCGCCACCATGAAGATCGTCGCCGAGATCACCAGCGCCCAGCCGCTGAGGAAGCCCAGAAAGGGGTGGAGCGTGCGCCCCACCCACGAGTAGCTCGCGCCCGCGTTGACATCGATCCGGCTGAGACGGCTGAACGCCAGCGCGATGCCCAGCATCGGTATCGCGCAGTACAGCAGTGCCGCCGGACTCGCCAGGCCCACCGCGCCGACCAGCACCGCCGTCGTCGCGGCGAGCGAGTACGCGGGGGCGCTGCCGGCGACCGCCATGACCACGGTGTCGAACGTGCCGAGGGCGTTCGCCTGCAACCCTCGGCCGCTGTTGTTGCTCATGCCTGTGCCGCTTTCCGTCGTGCACGCCTCGCGGACACCGAGGTGCCGTGCGGCGCTGGGGGGTGGGGGGTGGAGCGCCGCCGCGCACCGGGAGAGGGATGGCCTCGGGGTGTCGGCGGGGGGAGGCGTGGCGACCTCCCGTCGCACCGCTGTGTCGGCGGGCGGTCACACCGAGTGTGCGTGTGATGATAGCCCCAGCCATTGACCTTTCAAGATTGACGGACGGGTAATCTCCGTTTGTGCGCGTGCGTTTGGCATGTGCCGTGATTGGGGCGCCGCAGGCGGGAAACGCGGACCGGGACACCGCATGCCCGGCGAGCGAAGGAGCCACCCATGGGCACCGAGCCCGAGGCGATGGGCGACGACGTCTACCAGCCCACCGGAAGCAACGAGGAGCAGCAGGACGCGGCTCCCCTCGACCCTCAGGACGCGGTCGACGAACGCACCTATGACGAAACTCTCGACGAGGGGTACTCGCCGCCCGAGAAGCCCCTCGGCGTCACGGGACACGGCACCACGGCCGCCGAACAGCACGAGGGCGAGCCCCTCGACCAGCGCCTCGCCCGGGAGATACCCGACGTCTCCCCTCCCGACGGGGACGGCATCGGCGACCTCCCCGGCGGCACGGGCGAGCTCGTCGACCCCGAGGCCGGCGAGGAGCGGGCCGGCCGTCTGGTCGCCCCCGACGAGGGCGCCCGCACCGACGCCACCAAGGAGGAGGTCGCCGAGGACAAGGGCATCGACGGCGGCGCGGCGAGCGCCGAGGAGGCGGCGGTCCACGTCACCGAGGAGTGAACCGCCGTCCGCCGATCCGGCAGCGGGCCGCGCCGGTCAGTCCCCGATCCGGTCCAGCTGCCGCAGTCGGTTCGTCGCGTCGAGCGCCGCCACTTTGTACGACTCCGCGAGCGTGGGGTAGTTGAAGACCGCGTCGACGAGATAGTCGACCGTGCCGCCGCAGCCCATCACCGCCTGGCCGATGTGGATCAGTTCGGTCGCCCCGCTGCCGAAGCAGTGCACCCCGAGCAGCGTGCGGTCCTCCGGTGACACCAGCAGTTTCAGCATGCCGTGCGCGTCGCCGATGATCTGGCCCCGCGCCAGCTCCCGGTAGCGGGCGACGCCGACCTCGAACGGCACGCTGTCCTCGGTGAGCTGGTCCTCCGTGCGGCCCACGAAGCTGATCTCAGGGATGGTGTAGATGCCGATGGGCTGCAACGGCCGCATCTGCCCCACCGGTTCACCGCACGCGTGGTACGCGGCCGCCCGGCCCTGCTCCATCGACGTGGCCGCCAGCGCCGGGAAGCCGATGACGTCACCGACGGCGTAGATGTGCGGCACCCGCGTGCGGTAGTGCTCGTCGACCGCGATCCGCCCGCGAGGGTCAGCCGTCAACCCGGCCCGCTCCAGGTCGAGTTCATCGGTCAGCCCCTGCCGGCCCGCCGAGTACATCACCGTGTCCGCCGGGATCTTCTTGCCGCTCGCCAGCACGGTCAGCGTGCCGCGCGGATGGCGCTCGACGGCGGCGACGGTCTCCCCAAAGCGGAAGGTCACCGCCAGGTCCCGCAAGTGATACCGGAGCGACTCGATGACCTCGACATCGCACATGTCGAGCATCCCGGCGCGCTTCTCCACCACGGTCACCTTGCTGCCGAGCGCCGCGAACATGCTCGCGTACTCCATGCCGATGACACCCGCGCCGACGATCACCATGGACCGCGGCACCCGCTCCAGGGTCAGTACGTTGTCGGAGTCGAGGATGGTCCGGCCGTCGAACTCCACGCTGTCCGGCCGCGCGGGCCGGGTCCCGGTGGCGATGACGATGTGCTCGGCGCTGAGCAGCCGCTCCTGGCCGCCGGCCTCGCGCAGGGCGATCGTGCGGTCGTCGACGAACCGTCCGGTGCCGGAGAACAGCGCGACGTGGTTGCGGGACAACTGGTTGCGGATGACGTCCACTTCACGCCCGACCACATGCCGGGTGCGCGTGGTCAGATCGGCGACGGTGATGTCCTCCTTCAGCCGGTAGCTCTGGCCGTAGAGATCGCGCTGGGTGAGACCGGTGAGGTAGAGCACCGCCTCGCGCAGGGTCTTGGAGGGAATGGTGCCGGTGTGGAGGGAGACCCCGCCGACCATGTCGGGGCGGTCGACGACGGCGACGCGGCGGCCCAGTTTGGCCGCGGCGATGGCGGCCTTCTGGCCGCCGGGACCTGATCCGAGGACGAGCATGTCGAAGTCGGGCACCCTCCGCAGTCTGACAGCCCGCCCACCCGTCCGAAAGGGTGAACCGTCAACGGCCGGTGCGATGGTCCGGTTCGCGCGTCGTGCGGCCCGGCCCGGTCACGTGGACGTCAGGCCGGGAGCCGGGAGGAGAGGCGATCAGGGGAGCAGCTTCTCAACGGCGTTCGGGTCCTCGTCCAGCTTCCGCCGGGCCCATTCGATATTGCGCGGGGTGAGGTCCCTGCCCGTGGCCAGGACCACGTCCTCCGGTGTCACGTCCGTGCTGGGGCACGAGTGGAGCAGGTTGTCCGGAGTGACCCGATCCTGGGAGGGCTGTGATGTCGGCATGATGTCGCTCCTCGGTCCGAAGGAATGCTCCGGTTCGGTGTCCGCATCGGGTCCAGTATCACCATATTCGGCGCGAGAGGACACTATGCATCCGCAAGCCGCCTGAATCGCCCCTCCTTCCGGCCCGAGATGCCGACGCGGTACCAGGGGCGTCCAATGGAGAGGTCGGACATCCCGCCCGGCGGAGAGGTCGGCGCCCATGGTAGGCACCCGGATCCGCGCGGGGAGGCGCGGACAGTCAGCCAAGGGGGGCCTGCGAGGGCTCGGGGAGTGGTGCGCCCGGCACTTCGTGATCGTCATCGTCGCCTGGCTCGTGGCCATGGTCGCCCTGCAGGTGCTCAACCGGACCCACGGCGGCACGTACGAGGACAACTTCTCCCTGCCGGGCGTGCAGTCCCAGAAGGGCCTGGACGTACTGAAGAAGCACGATCCGCAGGCCGGAGGCTACAGCGCCCAGATCGTCCTGCACGACGACGACAAGGCCCTGAGCGCCCTCTCCTCGCCCATGTCGACGACCGTGGGCGACCTCCAGAAGCTCCCCCATGTGCTCGCCGTGCAGAACCCCCTCACCGCGACCTCCTCGAAGATCGGCCCCGTTTCCGGCGACGGCCGGACCGCATACATCACCGTCCGCTTCGACGAACAGCCCTCCACCCTCGGCGACAGCTACCTGAACGGCGTCGACAAGGCCGTCGCGCCGCTGCGCTCGGCCGGCGCCGACGTCGAGTACGGCGGATCCCTCGGCGAACTCGCCCGACCCGCCGCCGACGACCGGGTCAGCGAACTGATCGGCTTCGGGGTCGCCATCGTCGTGCTGCTCATCGGCTTCGGCAGCGTCATCGCCGCCGGACTGCCCCTGCTGACCGCGCTGGTCAGCGTGGTCACCGGACTCGCCTGTCTCGGACTGCTCGCCCTCGCCTTCACCTTCGCGACGGTCTCACCGACCCTCGCCACCATGATCGGCCTCGGCGTCGGCATCGACTACGCCCTGTTCCTGACCACCCGTCACCGGCAGAACCTGATGAACGGCGCCGATCCGGTCCAGGCCGCCGGACACGCCAACGCCACCAGCGGACGGGCCGTCCTCGTCTCGGGCACGACCGTGATCATCGCCCTGGCCGGCCTGTCCGCGTCCGGGGTGAGCTTCATCGGCAGACTCGGGGTGGCCGCCGCCGTCACCGTGGTCTCCGCCGTCGTCGGCGCCCTCACCCTGGTGCCCGCCCTGCTGGGCCTGATCGGCAGACGCATCGACCGCTACCGGGTGCGCAAGCCGGTCGCCGAGACCGACGCCGAACCCGGTGCCACACCCCACGGCACCTGGCACCGCTACGCCAAGCGCGTCGAGCACCGCCCCTGGCGGTATCTGTCGGCCGGTGTGGTGACCATCGCCGTCCTCGCGATCCCGGTCTTCTCCATCCAGCTCGGTCACATCGGCGACGGCGCCGACCCCACGTCCTTCACCGACCGGCGGGCCTACGACCTGATGACCGACGCCTTCGGACCCGGCTCCAACGGCCCCCTCACCGTCGTCATCGACCAGACGTCCGTCCCCTCCGACCAGCGCTCCGCGCTCACCTCCACGGCCCAGAAGACCCTGAACGCCGTCCCGGACGCCGCCGCCGTCACCCCGCTCACGCCCACCCAGGACGGCGACGTCCTGATCGCCACCGTCTACTCCACCCAGTCCCCGCAGAGCGCCACCACAACCGACCTGACGAACCGACTCGTCGACGACACCCTGCCCGCCGCGGTCTCCGGCACCGCCGCCAAGGGCTATGTCACCGGCACCACCGCCGCCCAGGTGGACTTCCGGGACATCGTCGCGAGCCGGCTGCCGCTGATCATCGGCGTGGTCGTCGGCCTCGCCTTCCTGATCATCCTCGCCGTCTTCCGCGGCCTCCTCGTCGCCGTCAAGGCCGCCGTACTGAACGTCCTGTCCATCACGGCCTCGTACGGCGTCGTCGTCGCCGTCTTCCAGTGGGGCTGGGGCGGGCCCGCGCTGGGCGTGCACGGCAAGGTGCCCATCGAGAGCTATGTGCCGATGATGATGTTCGCGATCATCTTCGGCCTGAGCATGGACTACGAGATCTTCCTGCTGTCCCGCGTCCACGAGGCATGGCTGCGCACCGGCGACGCCAAGGAGTCCGTGGCACACGCCCTGGAGATCACCGCCCGGGTCATCACCTGCGCCGCCCTGATCATGGTGAGCGTCTTCGCGGCGTTCATCGTCAGCGACAACATCGTGGTGAAGATGCTGGGGCTCGGCCTCGCGGTCAGCGTCCTCATCGACGCCACCGTCGTACGGCTGCTCATGGTGCCCGCGGTGATGACCCTGCTGGGACGCCACGCCTGGTGGACGCCGCACTGGCTCGACCGGATCCTGCCGCACATCGACACCGAGGGCGACCAGGACGGCGCGGCCGTCAGCGAGGCCCCGGAGAAGGTACCGGGGCGAGGACGAGCATCGTGACGTCGTCGCGGACGGCGGGGGAGTGCCGTACGAGATCCGCCCAGACGCGCTGGGCCGTCGTCGCGGGATCGTCGTCGACGAGCGCGGGCAGCCGGTCCGTGAGCGGGTAGAAGATGCCGCCCGCGTCCCTGGCCTCCGAGACGCCGTCGGAGGCGAGGAAGAGCCGGTCGCCGGGCTTCAGGGACAGGGTGCGGCCGGCGTGCGCGGACGAGCCCGGCAGCCCGAGGCCCAGCGGAGGGCACGGGGAGACGTCCACGTCCACCGCCGTGCCGTCGCGCAGCAGCACGGGCGGCGGATGACCGCACGCCACGATCCGCACGGTCTCCGCGTCGGGCGCGAACTCCAGCAGCACGGCCGTCGCGAACAGTTCGGCGTTCCGATCCCGCGCCGAGTCCACCTCCAGACGCCGGTCCAGACGGTCGGCCACCGACTCCAGGTCGGGCTGGTCCAGCACCGCCTCGCGAAACGCCCCCAGCAGCGCCGCGACCGTCGCCACCGCCCGCAGCCCGTGCCCCTGCACATCGCCCAGCACGACCCGCACCCCGTGCCCGCTCTCCCGCACGTCGAAGAAGTCGCCCCCGACGAGCGTCCCGCGCTCCGCCGCCCGATACAGCCCGGCGCAGCGCACCGGACCGACCCGCGCGGGCACCGGCGGCGCGAGCGCGCGCTGGACCGCCTCGGCGATCGCCCGCTCGGTGTCCAGCTGGATGTCGCGCCGGGACCGCACGAACGACACGAACACACTCAGCACGGCGACGAACAGAACGGTCAGCAGGTCGGTCTGGCCCGGCCGGTTCAGGTGGAAGACCGGCACATTGAGCACCGCCACCGCGACGCCGCCCAGCAGCGCCGTCGCCAGCGGGCCGTACGACAGCACGGCCAGGGGTGGGATCGCGCCCAGCAGGAATCCCAGGTCCATGGGGTCCGGATCGACCAGCGCGACCACGCCGACGCCGGCGATCAGAGCCAGCGGCAGCACCCGCACCCACGGCGGTGGGGGCGCGCCGCGCAGCCAGCCCCGCCGGTCCGGTTCGCCGACCGGGCGCGCCGCCCACGCCCGCACTCCTCGCACATGTCCCACGCTCCACCACGCGCACGGGGCGCGCACGCGGAAGCCTCCGAGTCCCTCCGAACCGTCGCGGAAAACCCGGTGGGCACCCCGTGCCGGTGGCGCCTGGCGTGATCCCCGCACGCCGAAGATCAATGCCCCGACTGATCCGTTCCGATCCGTTCGCCCCGGGAGCGCAAGCACACCATCGCATCCCGGAGGAATCCATGACCGATCTGGTCATCCGCGCGCTCGACGAGCGCGACGTCGAACTCTTCGACACCCTGCCCGACCCCCTGCGCGCCGCCGAGACCCACCGGCTGGTCCGCTACCGGCCCGACTGGAAGCGCGTCGCCCTGCGCGACGGCCGGGTCGTGGCCCGCGCCGCCTGGTGGGGCGGCCCCGAGGACACCGAGCCGCTGACCGCGGAATGGTTCGACTTCGCCGACGGCGAGGAGGCGGCCGGAGCCGAACTGCTGCGCACCGCCCCCTGGCGGGTCGGCCTGGAGATCAACCTGCCGGCCGGCCGGCGCGACGACCCGGTCCAGCGCGCCGCCGCCGAAGCCCGCTACGCCGCCGAGGCGGCCGGCTTCACCCTGTTCATCGAACGCCTCGTCTACCGCTGGACCCCGGAGTGCGGGCTGCCGGCCCGCCCCGGCCGACTGGAATTCGGACCCGAACCGGACGACGAGGTCTTCTTCGACGCCCTGCGCCGCATCCACTCCGCCACCCTCGACGGCCACGCGCTCAAGGCCATCGCCCAGGGCGGACTCGGTCAGGCCGTGGCGGGTCGCCCGCACTTCCTCGCGGAGCGCGGCAACGCCCCCATGGCCGCGCACTTCGCCACGGCGGGCTGTCCCGTCGTACGGGAGAGGACGCACTTCGACGCCCCGTGACAAGCTGTCCACGGGACTGAGCGGGAGCGAGTGACGGAGGCGGGGATGGGGTTCCACGGCGAGACCTGGACCGTGCGCTGCGGGGAACTGCCGGCCGGGGAGATCACGATCGACGACGCCGATTTCCCCTGGCTGGCGGGGCACTTCACCCCCGGCCCGGCCTACGAGACGGTGGAGCCCCTCTTCGCCCGCGAACTCGCCCTGCTGGACGGCGACCTGGACGACGCCGAGGCGGTGGAGGCGTGGGAGGCGGCCTACGACGAGATCAGCCGCCGCGTCTCCCTGTTCTCCCCCGACGGCCCGGTCGCCGAGTTCCTGCTGCACATCGACGGGGACCGGGCCTGGTTCCGGTGGAGCGACGAGCCGTTCGAGGACTGACGGGACTGACAGGGCTGACGGTCCATCAATAGCCCGGCGGCGAAGCCTCCTTCGCGCTCAACCGGCCAGCAGCGCCTCCGCCTCGGCGAGCGTGCGCGTGACGCGCAGCGCGAAGGCGGCGTCGCAGTCGTGCGGCCGGCCGTCGCAGACGGCGGCGAGCAGCGCGTCCACCGCCCGGCCGTACGCGGCGCCCGCGTCCCGGGCGCCCGTCGGCAGCACGGACACCCCGGCCTCCCCGCGCAGCTCCAGGGCCGCACCGGCCCCCGCGGCCGGGGCCGTGAGACTCAGGGTCACCGTGCTGGAGGCCCCCGCGGCATGCTCCAGGACCAGGTGGACGGTGTCGCGCGGGCCCCGCGCCGCCGCCGCGACCCGGCGTACGTCCCCCAGGACCGGCAGCAGGACGGACAGGGCGTGCGGTCCCACGTCCCACAGCGCGCCCTTCTCGCGACGCCAGGGTGTGGCGAAGGGGTGGCCGTCGCTGTCCGACGCGAAGACCGACCCGAGCCACTGCGCGTGCGCGGTGAACCAGCCGCCCGCATCGGCCTGTTCGCCGAGCCACGCCTCGGGCTCGGGCAGGAAACGCGTCGTGAAGAAGACGACCGAGGACACCTGGGCCCCCCGAACCGCCCGTACGACGGCCTCCGCGCCCGGCACGGTCGTGGCGAGCGGCTTGTCCAGCAGGAGGTGCCGGCCCGCCTCGGCCGCCCGCACGGCGAGCGGGGCCTGCACGTCGGGTGGCAGGGCCACGGCGACGGCGTCCACCTCGGCGAGCAGCGCGTCCACGTCGTCGTAGGGCTTGGTGCCGTGGCGGCCGGCGAGTTCCCTGGCGGCCTCCGCGCGCCGCCCCCACACACCGACCAGCTCGCAGCCGTCGTGGGCGGCCAGAACCGGGGCGTGGACCATCCCGGCCCAGGGGCCGGTGCCGAGCAAACCGATACGCATCCGCTGCCTCTCCTCACTGCCGCACGCCGGAACGGACGGACCGCCGACCGGTCATGAGCGAGGGTGGCACAGGGGGGCGTGCGGGTGGGCGGGCGGGTGGATTTCAAGCCCGACGCACAGGCGGCCGGGTGTGGGCTGCCTGAAGACCTGCGTCCCCAGGCCCGCCCCGAGGAGCCCGGCCGGTCAGCGCCCTGAACGCGCTCATCCGCCGGGCTCCCGTCGGTCAGCGCACGGCCCCCGCCCCGTGCGGACCCCCACAGCGCGCACGGTCACCCGGGGCCGCCGGCACCGGGGTGGCCAGCCACTCCGCTATCGTGCGGGCGATCGGCTGGCCCGTCTCGACCTCCACGAAGCCGAACTGGCCCGACTGGTTGCACTCCAGGAACCACCACGTGCCGTCCGCGTCCTCCGCGAAGTCGAAGGCGCCGTAGGCCAGTTCCGCCTCCCGGAGATAGGCGAGGACTCCGGCGGCGGTCCGTGGCGGGACCTCCGTCTCGGTCCAGGGCGTGGCCGCCGAGGAGAAGCGGACGTCGACCTCGTCCGGGTCGGCGTCCGGCGCGGTCGCCTTGCGCGCGGCCAGCATCCGCTCGCCCACCACGGTCAGCCGGATGTCCGCCCGCTTGGCCACCCGCCGCTGCAGCAGCGTCGGCCCGAATGCCACCGCCGTGAAGTCGGTGTCCGGGGCGACCCTGCTGGTCGGCACGGCCCGCGGCGGCTCCTGCGGATGCGCCCCCGACACCGGCTTGACCACCAGATCGGGGAAACGCTCCGCGAACTCCCGTGCGGCCTGGGGGAACGTGGTGATCAGCGTGGCCGGCACGGGCAGCCCGCAGCGCTGCGCCAGCCGCAGCTGCCAGGGCTTGTGCCGGGCCCGGACGGCGGCGTCGGGGTGGTTCATCCACCGTGCCTCGGTGCCCCGCAGCATCCCGTACAGCGCCTGCGCGGACTCCTCGCTGAGCCAGTCGGACGGCTCCGCCCCCCGGGACGCCGGAACCCCCGGCCGGCGCACCCATATCGACCGCAGGCCGTCCAGACCGATCAGCCGGCCCGCGGACCACAGGTGGCCGCGGAAGGAACCGTGCACATACTCCCCGGACAGGGACACCCCGCCGGTCAGATCGGCGGGGTCGAGCCGGACCACGGGAACCCCGGACGCGTGGAGGTGGACGACCACCATGTCCGCCGTCACGTCCTGTTCACTGGTCAGGATCAGCACCGTCATCGTTCCGAGTCCGCGTTCAGTCGTCGAAGTGGGTCTTCGAACCCGCGGTCGACGTCGTCGTCCCCAGTTCTCTGAGCAGGGCCTTGTCCGAGGCGGCGATCCGCCCGTCGAGGAGTACGTTCAACTGCAGTCCGGAGTCGTAGGCATACGGAGTGGATACCTCCAACTCCGCCGCTGGGCGTGCGTAGTTGAGCGCGAACGGTTGCATGTCTCTCCCTCTTCGGTGCTGCGCCGACCAAGCCGTCGAGTGCCGCGTCGTCGCCGGGCCCGTCGATCTTTCTGGGCTTCCTCTTACTTATACGAATCGAACGAGTGGTTGGTTTCCTTACACTCAGTGATCGCGGCGCGGAGCAGCGCCCCCCGCACCTGAGACGGCCAAAGGGGGCGCGGTGGTTGACCGGGCGTCAGGCGGTGCCGCCGCCCGGCCGACCGGGGGACGCGGTGTCGCGGTCCGGCTCGCCCTCCCGCCCGGCGAGCGGGGCGCGCAGAGAGCGCAAGGCGAACAGCAGCACCGCGACGTCGTCGAGATATACGGGGTCGGGCAGCAGATCGGTCGGCAACACCAGATAGACGACCGCGCCCCAGAACACCCAGCGCGGCCCGGTCGGCAGTCCCGCCCGGCGCAGATCGCGCCGGGCGCGCACCAGTCGTACGGCCAGTCCCACGGCGACGGCGAGGACGGCGGCCGCGAGGAGCGAGGTGACGACGATCACAGTGGTGGTCGTGTCCACAGGGCCTCCCCGGAGTACGGAACGGATGCCGCCGGACGCGGCTCCCCCTGACGGATTACCCGCCGAACGCCGCCCTATGGCCGCGCACACGGCGCCGCACAGCCGTGCGGTACGGGAGAGAGCCAGGGTGCGCGGGAGGTCTCATCCCTGTGGCTCACCCGAGTGGCGTGAGTCCGTCCGGGTGCCCCCTAATGAGCAGGGTAGCCGCGCGCCGCAGGTCGGGGGCCATGAGCGGCCGCACCCATTCCATGGAGCACAGCATGACCACCCGCTCACCGTCAGTCCCTTCCGATCCCACCGCTTCACCCCCGAGCGAGGTGCCCCGCTCCTCCTCCGCACCCCCGGACGGACCAGCCGCCGCACCCCCACCCGAGGCCGTGGACGGACTCGTCCGCGCCGCCGTCGCCGACCGGCCCCTGGAGGAGGTCGCACAGCTCATCACCCTGCTGGAACGATCGCCCGCCTACGCGCGGGCCGCCGGCCATGCCCTGCGCTCCGCCGGAGTGGACCGCTCCGTGGAGGAGGTCGCCCGGCTGGTCACGCTGCTGACCCGGCCGCCCCGGGCTGCCGAGGGCGCCGACGAGGTGATCCGCGCCGCGGCCGAACGCCGCCCGCTGGAGGAGGTCGGCCGCCTCATGGGGCTGCTGCACCGCGCCGCCCTCGAACCCCACTGCGAGCAGGAGGCGCTGCGCACCGCCGCCACCCGCCGGCCTGTCGAGGAACTCGTCGAGCTCATAGGACAGTTGAACGAGCAGCCGACCGGCGGCGACCCGACGGCCGCACCGCCACAGCCCGGCACACCCGACAGCCCCGACAGCCCCGACAGTAGATACAGTCCGGTCGAGGCGGCGCCCGTCCCCGCACGGACCGCCGGACCGCCCGCCTGGCCCGCCCGGCTCGCCGCCGTCCTCCTCGTGGCCTGCGGTGCCGCCCACGCGCCGCTGCACACCGACGGCGCGCCCACCCGGGCGTACGGCCTGGTCCTCGGCGCCGCCGTGCTGTGCGCGCTGCTGGGCTTGGCGCTGCTGCTGCGGCCCGCCGTCGCGGTACTCGCGCCGGCGGTCCTGGTCCCGGCCGCGCTGGCCGCCGGGGCGCTCCTCGACGGCCGGTTCGGCACGCCGGATCTGTCCGGGGTCCTGCAGAGCGCCGTCGCGCCGCCCTGGCTCGCCGGGACGGTGGCCGTGTGCGCGGCGCTGGCCGCCCTGACGGCCCTGCTGCTCGCCCTCCAGCCGACCGACCGGGCCCCGCTCACCGAGAAGGGCTGACACGGGACCGGTGGCCCCTTCGACCCGCCCGCGCGGACGGATCGAAGGGGCCACCCGCCGTCCCCGGACACATGAGGGCCGGATCCGCGCCCCCGGCAGGCTCCGAAAGAGAGGCCCTAGCGGTCCTGGTCCTCGGCTTCGGGCCGGGGGGACCGGCCGGTGCCCTTGAGGCGTTCCAGGGTGCGCGTCAGCTGCTGGAAGGGGGACACGGCGGTGCGCGCGGACGGCTGCGGCTCCTCGGCCGGCGGCGGCACCGCCGGGCCGGCGTTCTCCCGCAGGACGGCCAGCGCCTCGTGGGCCCGCTCGGCTGCCTCGCGGTACAGGTCGCGGGACGTCGTCATGGCCTCCAGCGCCTCCGCGTACATCGCCACCAGCTGCTTCTCCCGGGCGAGTTCCTCCTCCAGGGTCAGCAGGTGCCACTGGTCGCGGAGCGCGCCGAGGACCTCTTCGGCGCCGTCCGGCAGCGGCCTCGGCACCGCCGCGTACCCGATCACGGCGTCCACCAGCTCCAGCGGCTCGGAGCCGTCCAGGAAAACGGTGCGTACGGCGAAGTCCCGGGCGTCGGCGTCCGGGGCGGCCGTCGGACCGGGCAGCACCAGGGCGCCGCCGCGCGGTACCTCCGTACCGGACTCGCGCAGAGCCCAGTTGACCGCGCGCAGCTGGTGCGGTGCGGCGCGGTGCTCGACGACGCGGTCGCGCAGGCCGGGCGGCAGGAAGCGGACGAGCGGTTCGCGGCCGCGCTCGTCGGTCGTCATGGCCTCGTGCACGACCAGATGGATGTTCCAGTCGTCGCGCAGCGCCGCCCGCAGGACGCGCTTGAGGTCCTTGTCGTCGCCGGGCAGGGGGTTGGCGGCGCGGAAACGCAGCCCGGGTACGGGCGTGTGGTCCCAGCCGTCGTCCGACACCGGCTCCTCGGGCCAGAACCGGGTGGCGGGGGATGGCCACCGCCGGCTCCAGGTGCCCTCGGCCTCCGCGACCAGCGTCCACGTGTGGCCCCGCTCCTGCCCCTGCCTGCGGCCGGGGCCCGCGTCGGCGACCTCCAGGCGGGCGCGCACGGTCACATCCTCGGGGGCGATCCAGCGGGCCTCGAACACCCGCCGGTCCGGGGCGCGTTCGGCCTCGGGCAGCTCCAGGAAGTCCAGGACGCCACCCTCCTCCTTCAGACGCCGCAGGTGTCGCAGCACGTCCTGCTCCGGCGAGGAACCGGTGTGGCGGCCCCGGGCCAGCCACACCGTGGAGGGGATGGAGGGGCGATCGGTGGAAGAGGTCGGCATGAGTCCATCTGGGGGACGGGGACGGCGTGCACCTCCCAGTATCGCCCGCCGTCCGGCGTACGCGATCACGCGGGGGTGTGCCGACGGGCGCCGCGATCCGTATGTCTTCCGTCCCGCGCCCGGGGCGCGCGCGGCGCACTCGGGGCGCGTTCCGCGCACACCAGCCGGCGACGGCACACAGGTGTCCCACGGGGCGCGCACCGCCCAGAATCGTCGAACGGACAGGGCCCGCCCACCATCCGCGTCGGGGCGGGCCCTGCCCGCCCGCCCGTCCCGATGCGCACGGCGAGCGACGGCCGTCTCACGCCCGTCGGCCGTCTCCCGGACGGCCGCGGCGGCGTCGGAAGCCTCCGCCCCGTCCTTCCACCTCCCGCTGCCCCGCGCCCGGCGCGCTGAAGCCGCCCGGAACGGTACGGGCCTCGGCGGAAGGCGTCGCCCGGTCGTCGGCCGGGCGTTCGGCGGCGGGTGTGTCGGGCGCCTGGCGGGCGCGCGGGGTGGCGTGCGCGACGACACGGCCGTGGGTCATCAGCGGGGCGCAGGCCGAGCAGACCTCGGTGAGCGTCCACACCTGGCCCACCGCGGGGTCGTGGCGCAGCACCAGCACCACGCTCCCGGCGCACGACACCCGGGTGCCCTCGTGCGCGGAACACTTGTGCTGGCGGCAGCCGCACGCGGCGTCGGGCCGTACGGTGGCGGCCCGCGCGTGGGCGGCCGCATGGGCTTCGGCGAAACGGCGCAGGGACGCGACGTCCCGGGAACGGGCGGGCATGGGGCAGCCCGAGGAGCAGCTGACGGAGGCGGTCCGGTCGCGGTGGCCCGTCACCCGGATCGTCCACGACCGACCCGGGCGGCGAGTTGAAGGAGCGTCAGGGTACGCGAGTGCCAAGGCCATGTGTCCTTTTGTCGTCGAGAGGGCGGCGCGCGGGTGCGCTGAGGGAGAACTACCCGGTGAGGCCCCGGTTCACAGCATGCCGAAGGGTTCTCCTCGCAGCGCGCACGCGGCCCGCGTGTCCGTCTCGGTACCCGGCCCGGGCACACGTTCGTACCCGTCGCCCTCTAGCATCCCCTCCATGAACGCAGGGGGACCCGGCGCACGGGTGATCGACGACCGCTTCGAACTGCTGGAGCGCCTGGGCGGCGGGGGCATGGGCTGGGTGTGGCGGGCCCGTGACCTGGCCTTGCACCGCGAGGTGGCCGTCAAGGAGGTCCGGCCGTCCGACCCGGGACTCGCCGAGTACGACCCCGAGGGCGCACGGGTGTTGCGCGAGCGCGTTCTGCGCGAGGCCCGCGCCCTCGCGCGCGTCGACCACCCCAATGTGGTCGCCATCCACCACATCGTCGACGGCGGCGAGGGCACCTTCCCCTGGCTGGTCATGGAACTCGTCACCGGCGGCTCGCTCCAGGACCGCCTGGAGCGCGGCGCGATGACTCCGCGCGAGGCGGCCCGGCTGGGCCGGGAGGTGCTGGCGGCCCTGCGCGCGGCGCACGCGGTCGGCATCGAGCACCGGGACGTCAAACCGGCCAACGTCCTGCTGCGCCCGGACGGCAGACCCGTCCTCACCGACTTCGGCATCGCCGCCGTCCGCGAGCACACCAGCCTCACCGCGACCGGCACGGTCATCGGCTCCCCGGACTACATGGCCCCGGAGCGCGTCAGCGGCAAGGACGGCGGGCCCTCGGCCGACCTCTGGTCGCTGGCGATGATGCTCTACGTCGCGGTGGAGGGCCATCACCCCCTGCGCCGCTCCTCCACCCTCGCCACGCTCGCCGCCGTGCTCAGCGAGGACGTGCCCCCGCCCCGTCAGGCCGGCCCGCTCACCCCCGTACTGACGGCCCTGCTCGTGAAGGATCCGCAGGCCCGGCCGGACGCGGAGGCGGTCGACCGCATGCTCGCCGAGGTCGAGGCCGGCCTTCCCGCCACGACGGGCGCACCGGCCGTTCCGCCCGCCCCGGCGACCTCCTACCACCTGCCGCCGCCCGCCGCGCCCTCCGGCACGGCGGGTGTCCCGGTGCGGGACACGACGGCCGCGCAGCGGGTCCGGCGCACCCGGGTGCCGGCCGTCTCGGCCGCCGTCGCCGGTGTGGTCCTGGCCGGCGTTCTGGTGTGGGCCCTGCTGCCGGACTCCGGTGACGACTCCGGCGGTGCCGGCGGTACGACCGGCGCCGGGCACGCCACCGGCAGCGCCTCGGTCAGCGCGACCGCGGGTCACGGCGGCGGGGCCACTCCGGCGGCCGACGGCCCGGAGGACTCCGTCGACCTGCTGACCGCCGAGGGCCTGCGCACCACCGTGGAGAAGCTGAAGGCCGCGACGGGCGGTTCGCAGGTCACCGACCTGACGGTCTACGGGGATTACGCCATCGCCGAGGTCCCGGTGAAGGGCCGCCCCAAGCTCTACGACCGGTACCGGTACGACGGCGGGGACGTGGCGGTGAAGGACGGCCCGGGCGGTACGGTCATGAGCGGCGAGACCCCTGTCGATCTGGGGCTGTTCAACTGGAACGCGGTGCCCGCCCTGTTCGCCAAGGCCGACCGCACGCTCAACGTGCCGTCCCCCACCAGCCGTTACCTGGTGATCAACCCCGCCTCCACGATCTTCGACACCGAACCCAACATGGCGGTGTACCTGTCCGACGACTACGGCGCGGGCTATCTGTCGGCCACCCCCGAGGGCAAGGTGATCAACACCTACCCGCACGACTGACGGCGGCGCGCTGCTCGTACGGGCGAGCGAAGGGGCCCGGAGGCGTGTGCCTCCGGGCCCCTCGGCGTCAGGTCACGCGCCGCTCTCGCGCAGCATGTCCTCGCGCTCCACGATCTTCACGCGCTCACGGCCCTGCGGCTCGCCCAGGGCGCGCTCGGCGGCGTCCAGCTTGTACCAGCCCTCCCAGGTGGTGAAGCGGATCTCGCGCTCGCCGAGGAAGGCGTCCACGGCCTCCGGTTCGGGCGAGGCGGGCGTGTGCAGTCGGCCGCCCGCGTAGTCGTCCAGGAGGTTGGCGATCGTCTCGTTGGCGTCGCCCTTGGTGTGGCCGATCAGGCCGACCGGGCCGCGCCGGATCCAGCCGGTGACGTACACCGACCGCAGGTGGGCGCCGGTCTCCTCGATGACCCGGCCGCCCTCGTCGGGGACGGTGCCGGAGTCGATGTCCCAGGGGAGCTTCGGCAGCTTGTCGGAGAGGTAACCGACCGCGCGGTAGACGGCGTCGACGTTCCAGTCCGTGAACCGGCCGGTGCCCTTGACGTTGCCGGTGCCGTCCAGTTCGGTGCGCTCGGTGCGCAGGCCGACGACCCGGCCGTCCTCGCCGAGGATCTCCACCGGCGACTCGAAGAAGTGCAGGAACAGCTTGTGCGGGCGGTCGCCGACATCGCGGATCGCCCAGTTCTCCAGCGTCTTGGCGACCATGTCGACCTGCTTGTTGGAGCGGCGCTGCTCGATCGAGCCGTCGTCGTAGTCGATGTCCTCGGGGTTGACGATGACCTCGATGGTGGGGGAGTGGTCCAGCTCGCGCAGCTCCATCGGGCTGAACTTCGCCTGCGCCGGGCCACGGCGGCCGAACACGTGGATCTCCACGGCCTTGTTCGCCTTGAGGCCGTCGTAGACGTTCGGCGGGATCTCGGTCGGCAGCAGCTCGTCGGCGGTCTTGGCGAGGATGCGGGAGATGTCCAGCGCCACGTTGCCCACGCCGAGCACGGCGACCTTCTCGGCCTCCAGCGGCCAGGTGCGGGGCACGTCCGGGTGGCCGTCGTACCAGGAGGCGAAGTCGGCGGCGCCGTAGGACCCGTCGAGCTCGACGCCGGGGATCCGCAGCTCGCGGTCGGCCATGGCGCCGGTGGAGAAGACCACCGCGTCGTAGAACGCGCGCAGGTCGTCCAGGTGGACGTCCGTGCCGTAGTTCACGTTGCCGAAGAGGCGGACCTGCGGCTTGTCCAGCACCTGGTGCAGGGCGGTGACGATGCCCTTGATGCGGGGGTGGTCGGGTGCCACGCCGTAGCGGATCAGTCCGAACGGGGCCGGCATGCGCTCGAAGAGGTCGATGGAGACACCGGGGTCGGCGGCCACATCGGACTTGAGCAGCGCGTCGGCGGCGTAGATCCCGGCGGGGCCGGCTCCGACGATGGCTACCCGCAGGGGGCGGGGCATGATCAGTTCCCTTCGAGCGGCGATTGATCGACTCGACGGGAAGCCTAAGCTAAGGCATGCCTAACCCGGTACGCGGGTCCGGTCTATGGGCTCATAAGGCTCTTTTATGAGTACCCCAAGACATCATGATAGCGGCTGCTCGGCCCAGATGATCTTCCCGGTGGGGGTGTAGCGGGTGCCCCAGCGCTCCGCGATCTGCGCGACCAGGAACAACCCCCGGCCGCCCTCGTCCGTCATCGCCGCGTACCGCAGATGCGGCGAGGTGCTGCTGCCGTCGGAGACCTCGCAGATCAGCGTGCGATCCCGCAGCAGCCGGACCCGCACGGGGCCGTTGCCGTAGCGGATCGCGTTGGTGACCAGCTCGCTCAGGATCAGCTCCGTGGTGAAGGACAGCTCCTCCAGCTCCCAGCGGGCCAGCTGCCGGGAGACCGCCGCCCGCACCTCGCCGACCGCCGCCGGGTCCACCCGTACGTCCCACTCCGCGATCGCGTCCGGACCGAGCGCCCGGGTACGCGCCACGATCAGGGCGATGTCGTCGCTCTGGCGCTCCGGCAGCATCGATTCCAGCACCACCCGGCAGGTGTGCTCGGGCGAACCGTCGGACCGCTCCAGGGCGCCGCGCAGCAGCTCCAGACCCTCGTCGATGTCCCGATCCCGGTCCTCGACCAGCCCGTCGGTGTAGAGCACCAGCCTGCTGTCCTCAGCCAGCTCCAGCTCGGCCGTCTCGAAGGGCAGCCCGCCCAGCCCCAGCGGCAGCCCGGCCGGCACCTCCGGGTACTCCACACGCCCGTCGGGGTGGACCAGCGCGGGCGGCGGATGACCGGCGCGCGCCATCGTGCAGCGCCGGGCCGCGGGGTCGTAGATGGCGTACAGACACGTCGCGCCGGACACGGGACCGCTCGCCCCGTCGCCCGTCTCGTCCTGGTCGATGCGCGCCACCAACTCGTCCAGCAGCCCGAGCAGTTCCTCCGGCGCCAGGTCCAGGGCGGAGAAGTTGTGGACGGCGGTGCGCAGCCGGCCCATCGTGGCCGCCGCGTGCAGCCCGTGCCCGACGACATCGCCCACCACCAGTGCCACCCGGGAGCCCGACAGCGGCAGCACGTCGAACCAGTCGCCGCCGACACCCGCCTGCGCCGGCAGGTACCGGTAGGCGATGTCGAGGGCGTTCTGGTCGGGCAGGCTGCGCGGCAGCAGACTGCGCTGGAGGGTGACGGCCAGGCCGTGCTCGCGGGTGAAGCGGCGCGCGTTGTCGATCGAGACCGCGGCCCGCGCCACCAGCTCCTCCGCCAGCGCCAGCTCCTCGGCGTCGAACGGCGCGGGCCGCTCCGACCGGTAGAAACTCACCACCCCCAGCAGCAGGGTGCCCGCCCGCACCGGCACCGTGATCAGCGAGTGGATGCCGAACTCCACGACCTGCTCGGTGCGTTCCAGGTCCTGCGCGCGCCAGCCCGGCGACTCGGCGAGCCGCGCCTCCAGCAGCGGCCGGCCCTCGACGAGGCTGCGGGACTGCGGGGCGGAGTCGACGAACCGTATCTGCTCACCCACCGCGTAGAGCGGCGCGCCCTTGCGGATCGCGCCGAGCGCCGTCCGGCGCAGCACGCTGCCCCGCTCCGGCTCATCGCCGGCGAGCACCGCGTCGTACAGATCCACGGTGACGAAGTCCGCGAACCGGGGCACCGCCAGTTCTGTCAGCTCCTCTGCGGTCCGGGTGACGTCCAGGCTCGTGCCGATCCCCACCCCGGCCGCGTACAGCAGGTCCAGCCGCTCCCGGGCCGCCTCCGCCCGGCCCGACAGGGCGCGCAGCTCCGTGGAGTCACGCAGCGTGGCCACACTGCCGGGCGGCCCGCCGGCCAGGTCGGTGGGCCGCTGGTTGATCGCCAGCAGCCGGTCCCCGACCAGATGCACCTCGTCCGACGCCACCCGGCCCGAGGCCAGCAGCCCGGCCGTGTCCTGATCCAGGCCCAGGTCCAGCACATGGCGCCGCTCGGCGTCCTCGGGGAGGTCGAGCAGACGGCGCGCCTCGTCGTTGGCGAGCAGCAGCAGGCCGTCGCCGCCGACGATGATCACGCCCTCGCGCACGGTGTGCAGCACCGCGTCGTGATGCTCGTACATCCTGGTCATCTCAAGGGGCCCCAGCCCGTGCGTCTGACGCTCCAGACGCCGGCTGACCAGCGCCGTGCCCGACGTGGCCAGGGCGAGGGCGGCCGCCGCCGCGGCGAGGACGAGCGGCAGCTGCCGGTCGGCGGTACCGCCCACATGCCGGGTGGTGATCCCGGACGACACCAGGCCCACGACATGGCCCCGGGCATCCTTGACCGGCACCACGGCCTGCACCAGCCGCCCGATCGTGCCGTCGACCTCCTCCACCACCTTGCCCCCGGCCAGGGCGGGCGCGATGTTGCCGACGAACTTCTTGCCGATCCGGTCCGGCTTGGGGTGTGTGTAGCGGATGCCCTCGGTGTTCGTCACGACGATGAAGTCGACCCCCGTGGCCTTGCGGGCGGCCTCCGCCCGGGGCTGCAGCAGCGCCGTCGGATGATCGGAGTTGATGGCCGCGACGATGCCCGGCGAGTTCGCGAACGTCTCGGCCACGGCGAGGGAGCGGTTGCGGGCCTCCGTCGTGCTGTCGCGCCGCGCCTGCAGCACCAGCGCCACCACCGCCGCCACGACGAGCAGCAGCACGATGACGACCTGGAGCACGAACACCTGTGCCGCGAGGCTGCGCCCGCCCAGCGTCCGGCGCCGCCCCCCGTCCTGTCCCGGCCGGCCCGCCGGGTGCGGGGCGGCGGAGGAGGTGCGTCGCCGGATCACCTCGCGCTCGCCTCGGGGTCGGGCACACTCGGGAGTACGCCCTGCGCGCGGTCCGCGGGGGCGACGGGCGGGCCGGGTGTCCGATCGCCCCAGAAGTCGGGCCATGAGCCCATGTCTACACTGCCCGGCCCCGCGAGGCGAGGGGCGTCACAGAGGGTCACGGCAACCACCCCTCACACGGGCTCCGCGCCGCTGTTGTCGCCGTGCGTGGCGGCGCCGCGCCGGGTCGCCAGCAACAGCGCGATGTCGTCGGGCCGGTCGGCGGCCTGACGGGCCGTCGCGGTGAGCCGGTCCGCGACCGCCCCCAGCGCCCTGGCGGCCAGGTCCCCGGAGCGGTCCAGGGCCAGCCGCAGCGCGCCGATCCCGTCGTCGATGTCGCCGCCGGGCCGCTCGACCAGCCCGTCCGTGTACAGCGCCAGGATCGCCCCGGGTTCCAGCCGCAGCTCCGTCACCGGGTAGTGGGCGCGCGGGTCCACCCCGAGCACCACTCCGCCCGGCAGGTCCACGACCCGGGTCCGGCCGTCCGGGGCGCGCAGCAGCGGCGGCGGATGTCCGGCGCGCGCCACCCGGGCCAGCCCGGTCGCCGGATCCAGACGGACATAGCAGCAGCTGGCGAACTGGCCGGGATCGAGATCGATGAGCAGGCGGTTCGTGCCGCCCATGACCTCCTCCGGCGGCCGGTCACCGAGCGCGAACGCCCTGACCGCGCTGCGCAGTTGCCCCATCGTCGCCGCCGCCTGCACCCCGTGCCCCTGCACGTCCCCGATGACCAGCGCGAGCCCGTCCCCGGACTCCACGACGTCGTACCAGTCACCGCCGACGTCCATGCCCTCGGTGCCCGGCAGATAGCGGCCCGCGGTCTCCACCCCAGGGTGCGTGGACAGCCGGTGGGGCAGCAGCGCCTGCTGGAGGCCCCGGGCGACCGCCGCCTCCGTCTCGTAGCGCTGTGCCTTCTCCATGGCGTGCGCGATCAGGCCGGCGAGCGCGGTGAGGACGGTGCGCTCCTCCGAGCTGAAGCTGCGCTCGCGGTCGAAGCCAAGGATGCACGAGCCGACCGGGCGGCCGGAGGCGATCAGCGGCAGGAAGGCGCGGGCGCCCTCGGTCGCGTCCAGGGCGATGCCGGGATAGGCGTCCGCGAGCTGCCGCATCGAGTCGAAGAACAGCGGACGGCCGGTCGTGAGCGTCTCCACGCCCGGCAGCTGCTCATCGAGCCCCACGCCCTCGAACGGAGCCAGGAAGCCCTTGGGGAAGCCGGTCTCCCACGCCAGGTACAGGTGCCGTTCCTGGAGCAGGTAGATGGCCAGCCGGCGGCCGCCGAACGCCGGGAGCAGCTCCTGCACGACGACCGCCGAGACCTGACGCGCGGTCACCGCCCGGGTCAGCGCCATCGCCAGCACGATGGGCCGGTGCACGAGGGCGGCGGCCTCGGACGCGGGCCCCTCCGCAGGCGCCGGCTCGGTCCCGGGTGACCGGTCCGGCATACGGTTCGCGGGTGCGGCGGTGCAGGTGAGGAGGTCGGGCCCCGGATACACGGACACGCTCAGCCAGTCGCCCTCGTACGTGCCCGGCGCGGACCGCCGTACCCGGAAGTGCACCGGCTGCGGCGCCAGCAGGGCGGCCCGCAGATGATCCTCGAAGGCCGGCTGGTCCAGCCACGGTACGGCGTCCCACAACGGCCGCCCGAGCAGCCGGGACCGGGGCAGCCCGAACAGCTCGGCGGCCCTCGGATTGGCGTACACGACCAGGCCGAGCCGATCGACGCAGAACACACCCTGCGGCAGCAGATCGGCGGCGTCCCCGACGGGGACCGGGTCCGGGTCGACCAGGATGCCGACGATCGGTCGCTCCGGCCCTGCCGCGCCGCTGCGGGAGGCGGGGGAACGTACGCGCTCGGAGGGTGTGACGGGCGTGATGCCGAGGGGTGCGCAGAGTTCCAGGAGGCGTGGGCTGCCGTCCGTCGTACGGACGCGCAGCGGCAGGGGCGGTGGGTGGCCCCGGGCCGCTTCGCGCAGGAGGTCGGGCAGGCGGCGGGTGTCCACGGGCGCGACGGCGGCGCTCAGCGTGTCCAGCGGGGCCGGGAAGGTGTCCGGCGGCAGGCCGAGGAGGGCGTGGGCCGGTCGGTCGGCGGAAACCGTGTCGCTGGCCGGATCCCATACGAAGTGGCCGATGCGCGTCGGGGGCGCCGCGGTGGCCGGCGGACGCACGGGCAGCGGCTCGTCGTCCCAGGTGACCGGCGTGCCGACGGCCTCCAGACCGGCCAGGGCCGCACCGAGTTCCTCGGCGAGCAGACTGAGCCGGTCGCGCTCCGCCACCAGCTGCGCGGCGTCGGCGGCCGCCGGACGCAGTACGGCCAGCACGCCGTACGCCCGGTCGCCGGCCACCACGGGTACGGCGATCGTTCCGAACTGGTACGGCAGCCCCGCCGCGAACTGCGGATACCGGCGCATCGTCTCCGTCGCGTTGGCCAGCACCACCGGGACACCCAGCCGGTGGACGTCGGCCACCGGGAACGGCCGGTCCACGTGCAGCCGCCACCAGGGACGGAACAGCGGGCCCGGCAGCCCCGCGAGGACGGCCAGCCTGAGCAGCCCGGGCCTGCGGGAGCACAGGTACACGCCCCCGGCGAGGCCGCCCGCCGCGCTCAGCGCGTCGGTCGCGACCCCGCTCAGCAGCGCGGCCGGCCCTCCGGGCGGCTCCCGCTCGTCCCCGGCGCTCCCAGTCATCGGTCCTACCTCGTCCGTGGCGCATGGGTGGCACAGCAAGAATGCGCCCCGGACGACATGCTTTGCATCCCGGGCACCGGCTCACCCGCCCGCCGGCATGCATTTTCACGTGCGTGCGGGGGAGCCGGGCCGGGGGGTGTTCGACGGGCCGAGAGGGCGTCCGTCGCGTGTCTCACGCCTCCCCGCGCGGGCGGGCATCTCCTACGGCTTGGCCCCCGGCACCGCACCGGTCCGCCGCCGCGTCCCCGCGCCCGACCCGCACACCGCGTGGACCCGCGCCGACGATGGCTCCGAGCGCCGGGACTCAGCCGGTGATGCGCAGGGTGCGCTTCGCGAGTTCGTAGGCCGGGAGCATTTTCCGGTGCTCGTCGTCGTCCAGGCCGCCGAGGTACAGGACGACCGGACCGTCGGGTGCGGTGACCGCGAGCGCGTGCCGGGTCGTGGTCTCGTCGAGGGCGTCGATCCTCGTGCGGTACTCCGCCTCCACTCCGGACAGGTCGCCGGTCCTGAACGCGCGGTACCGGACGTCGCTCGCGTCGCCCTCGGCCCGCACGAACGCCTCCAGCACATGACGCGCGTCGGCGTCGCCCGGCTCACCGGTCCACACCCGAAGGAAGCCGATGTCGCCCGCGGGCTTGGCGTCGATCTCGCAGACCAGGCTGACGGGGCCCTGACGCAGGACCATGTCGGCGAGCTCGTCCGCCGGGGCGGTGGAGCCGGCGGACGACCCGAGATCGACGGCCTCGGCCTTCCAGCTCTTGGCGACGTCGAAGGTGACGGGCAAAGCGCAGGCCGATCCTGGGGCCCCGATGGTGCCGCCCCGCGCGGCAACGGCACCCGGGACGCCGGTGGAGGCCGCCGCGGATCCCGTCGCGGAGGTCGTCGTGCCTCCGCCGCCCGAACAGCCGGTCAGCACCCCTGCGGCCGCCGCCACCAGGGCCACCCGCGCCCACCCCCGCCACACGTTCCCCACCCCGAAGCGCACCGCACTGTCTCCTCTCGACACCGGCGGGCACTGTAACCGACGGTTCGATACGGAGCCCTGGTCCCCGGAGAGGGCGCAAGCGGGGGCTGGGCCGACCGTCAGCCGGGGGCTGCCGCCGGTGTGGCCAGCGGGCTGCCCTGCGGCACGAAGAAGACGGCGTGCAGGACGAGCGGTACGACGCCCCGGTTCTCCGCCCGGTGGACGCCCCGCGGCCCCACCGGCTCCACGATGCACTCCCCGGCCGGTGTCACGCACTCGGAGCCGTCGGCCAGGGTCCGCGTGAGAGTGCCGGAGGTGACGACGGCGACGACCCGCCCCTCGTGGTAGTGCCAGGGCAAGGACTCGCCCGGCGGGATGTCGTACCGCGCCACGACCGTCCGGGTGCCCTCCGGGACGGAGAGGGCGAGGTGGTCGGCGAGGAGGCCGTCGGCCAGCAGCGTCGGCGCGGGGCCGGCCGCGGCGGGGGCGTCCGCGTGCACCGACCCGGTCATGCGGCGGCCCCTCGGGGTAAGCCGATCGGGGTCCGTATGAGCTCGGCATGAAGATCCACGGCGGTGACCCTAGCCCAGTCGCTACGCGCGTTGATCCTCCGGCCGTCGCCGTAGGAAGCGTTTTCGCCATCTGCCTCGGCACGCGACATCGGTCACAGACAGGCATCCCGGACTGAACCCGACGGGCGTCTTTGGCGTCTGCCGGAGTGCCCGCGATCGATGTCGCCCTTCCCGGGATGAGAATCGATCTTTACGACATGCTGTGTGGTGAGTGATTGGGGGGCCTTTGCGTCCAGAGATGGAGCGGCGGGAGGGGAGCGTGCGGGCGCGGTCCGCGCTGTTCCGGGCCGTCGCATGGGTGGGCCGCACACTCCGCGGCGAGCTGCGGGGCATCATCGTCGACCCCGTGCGTGAACTGTGGCGCCGCGGCCCGTCCGCGTTCCTGCTGGCGGTCGTCGCCTGCGGCGGCGTGATCTTCTTCCATGCGATCGCCCAGAACCCGACCGGCGCGACCGTCGTCCGGATCCTCGGCGGAGTGCGCGGCGACCTGCCGCTGTGGCTGGCCCTGCTGCGCACTCCCGTCTCCCTCTACGTCCCCGCGCTCGACCTGCCCGTATGGGCCGGCATCACCCAGCTCTTCCTCGCCTTCGCCCTGGCCGAGCTGGCCCTCGGCCGGCGCAGGACACTCGCCGTCGCCTACGTCACCACGCTCGCCGGGACGCTCACCGCGCGCGTGATGATGGCCGTGGGACCCGGCTGGGGAGGATTCGGCCTGCCGCCCGAGACCGGGCAGGTGCTCGACACGGGCCCGTCGGCCGCCGTGGTGGGCCTGTTCACCTACATCTCGGTCATCCGGCGCGCCCCCATCGTGTTCACGCTCACCGGCGGCTCGATGGTGCTGGAGTCGATCGCCAAGCCCAATCTGGCCGGCCGTGAGCATCTGATCGCCGTCGGCGCCGCGATAGTCCTCGGACTGCTCCACGGACGGGGGGAGGGCTGGCGCCGCCGACTGCGGGAGCTGTGGCCCTGGGACGGCCGCCGGGCGACGGCACAGCGCCTCGCCGGTCCCGCGACTCCGGTGACCGTGCCCCAGCCGACGGCCGCGAACACCGCCCACGGCTTCGCCGCACCCCCCACCCCCACCGGCCGCGACACAGCCCGGGACACGACCCCGGCCGGCCTCGGCGGGGTGGTGCCTGCGCCTGTGGCTGCCGGTCGAAGCGGCGTGGCCGACTACGCCGCGGCCGCTCGCGGTGGTGGCCCGGATGTCGCCTCTGCCGGGCGCGGCAGCGCCCCGGATGTCGCCCCTGCCGGTCATGTCACCGTCCCGGCCCCGGTGCCGTCCTCCGCCGGTCGTGGCGCGGTGCCCGGGCCCGTGTCCCTCCGTCGGCCGGTGGGCGCCGCGTCGGTGCCCGCAGGGCGTGCGGTGTGTCCCGGATCCGCCGTCATGAGCCGTGCGGGTGGTGCACCGGAACGCGGGCGGACGCCCTGAGCCGCGGACGGCCGGCGGGCGGCGCGGCATCAGGGGCCCGTCGGTCGTCTCCGGCCGTACGGCGTTCAGAGGCCGCGCCGCAGGGGCGGGCCGGTCAGGCGGACGGTGCCTGTTCCGCGCCGCTCGGCCACAGCACCTCGACGTCCACGCCGTGGCTGCGGGCGTAGGCCACCAGATGGGCGGTGGCGTCCTGGCCGTTGGACGGTGAGCCGTCCCACACCGCGAGCAGGCCGCTGCACGAGCGCACCAGGTTCTCATCGGCGGTGACACAGGCCCCCCGGTCGCCGGGGTCGTACTCCAGCAGCCGCACCTGCCGGGAGAGCAGCAGCAGTTCCCCGGCGGCCCTGCGTTCCGGCTCGGCGAGCTGCGCGGGCACGCCGTTGCGGGACGGCAGCACGGTCACCAGCGCCAGCCCCGCCTCCCGCGCGGCGCGTCCGAACGCCACGGGCAGGCCCCGCCCCACCCGGACCAGCCCCGCCCGCCCGGCCTGCGCGAAGGCCGCCAGCCGGGACCGCAGTTCCTCTTCCAGTAGCGCGAGGGTTCCCTCGCTGAGATGGGGATGCCCCACGACAGCGATCACTCCGGCCGTCCCTTCTCCTTGACTCTTCACTCTTCCCGACCCGCCGGTTACCCGGCGCACGCCATGATCATCGCCGTGCGGGACGGCGTCCAGAGGTCGGTCGGCCCGGGCGGGGGCCGTTGGGCCCTTGACCGGGGGTGCCCGAACCGCCGTACCGGCCGCATGAGAAATTTCTGTGAATCCGCGAGGCGGTTGAACACCGCGGCGCCCCGTTCCGTATAGGGCCGGGGGGATTTGTAGTCCGACGCCGCCCACGACGCGTAGGAGCACTCCTTGGCACACAACAGGCGCAGGCGCCCGACCGGTGGACGACGCGCGACCTTCGCGGCTGTCGCCCTGATCCTGGGCGGCGGAGGACTGGTGGCGGCCAATGTGTACGCCTCCGCGAGCGAGAGCGGCCCCGACGGCCCGTGGACCACCGGCGCCGTCACCATCGACTGCCCCGACGTGGGCGCCGGGTTGACGGACGTCCCGGACGGGGCGAAGGCCGAGGTCGACAAGGAACTCGCCCTCCTGGACCAGCAGATAGCGGCCGCGTACCAGCAACTGCAGCAATCCGCCGACGCCGTGCGGCAGGACAGTTCGTTCGCGGACAACGCGGTGATGAACCCGCTGAAGGAGAAGCGGGAAGCCGCCATCGACCGCATCGCGGAGGCCGTCGACCGGGTGGGCGACCGCCCCGAGGGCCTGGACGACCTCGCCGCCTGCACCCTGCGCACCGCCGAGGAGCGGAACGGGCAGAACGGCGACGGCGGTCAGGGCGACGGCCAGAACGGTGGCGACCAGAACGGCGGCGGCCAGGGATCCGGCGACGGAGGCCAGGGCAACGGCGGCCAGGCCGGCAACGGACCGGTGGCCGCCGACTACGCCGACATCACCACTGCCCCGCCCGCCGCGGCCACGCCGGCGCCGGACGCGAACGCCTCCCGCGGCAGCTTCGTGACCAGCTGCGGAGTCAACGCCCAGGGCCTGTTCAACTCCGACAACGTCATCGTCGCCCCGGGCGTCAGCAACGGCGCCCACCACTTCCACGACTACGTCGGCAACCAGTCCAACAACGCCTTCGCCTCCGACGACGACCTGGCCGACGCCGACACCAGCTGTGCGGACCAGGGCGACAAGTCCTCGTACTACTGGCCCGTTCTGCGGCTGCAGAACGGCACGCGCGAGCGGGACGCCGACGCGCCCGGCGGCGGCACGGAGGGCAACGCGGGCCAGATCGTCACTCCCAAGGCGGTCACCCTGACCTTCGTCGGCAGCCCGCGCGGCCAGGTGACGGCCATGCCCCGGCTGCTGCGCATCATCACCGGCGACGCCAAGGCCTTCGTCAACGGCCCCACCAACGCCAACGCGTCCTGGAGCTGCACGGGCTTCGAGGACCGTCAGCTCAAGGAGAAGTACCCGCTCTGCCCCCAGGGCAGCGACGTCGTGCGCACCTTCCGCTTCCAGAGCTGCTGGGACGGCCGCAACATCGACAGCGCCAACCACCGCACGCACGTGGCCTTCGCCGGCGACGACGGCACCTGCCCGCAGGGCTTCCGGGCCATCCCGCAGCTCGTCCAGCGGATCGTCTACGACGTCGACGCGCCGAGCCTCGACGACGGCGGCCGTACGACGCCGCTGTTCGCGGTGGACTCCTTCCCGGAGCAGCTCCACAAGCCGGTCACGGACCACGGCGACTTCATCAACGTCTTCGACGAGCGGCTGATGGGGCAGATGGTCGACTGCATCAACCAGGGCCGGCGGTGCGGGGCCGGGACGGGCGACGGGTCCGGCGGCTCCGGCGGCGGCAAGGGTGACGACACGGGTGCCGGCAACAGCGACAACGGCGCCGGTTCCGGGAGCGACCAGGGGTCGGACAACGGGTCCGGTGCGGACAACGGCTCCCAGGGGTCCGGCGGTTCCGGCGGTTCCGGCGGTTCCGGCCAGGACAACGGCGCCGACAACGGTGGTCAGCAGGGGCAGCAGCAGCCCGCGCCGAGCACCGAAGCGCCCCAGGGCGACGGTCTGGTCGACACCGGCGCGGGCACCCAGGCCCAGCCCCGGGTCTACGCCCAGTCCACCACCCGCTCGACCTCGTCCCCCGTACCCACGTCCGACGGCCAGGGCACGAGTGGTGACGACCGCGCGAAGGGTGACGGCAGCACGCCTGGTGGCGCCGCTCAGGCCGCCGCACCCGGTGTCGTCACACCGGTCGCCTCCGCCCAGGGCGAGGGCACCCAAACGCAGGCGGTGAAGGGCGACCTGGCCGAGACGGGCACCTCGATGTGGCCCGCGGCGGCCGGCGGCCTCCTGGTGATCGCCGGTGTCGTCCTGCTGCTGCGCCGCACGGGACGTCGTACCTTCTGAGTCCGTGCCGCGCCCGGCTCGTTCGGGTGCTCCCGGCGGCGGGAGCTCCCCCGGGCGGGCCGGGGCGCGGTATGAGGGAGGTATGGAGCGCACGCAGTACGACGAGCCGGCCGAGTACGGGCGGTACTACGACCTCGGCGGCCACGGCAGGACCGTCACCACCTCGTCCCCCGAGGCCCAACTCTGGTTCGACCGCGGCCTGGTGTGGACATACGCCTTCCATCACGAGGAGGCCGTCGCCTGTTTCGAGGCGGCGGCCCGCGCCGACCCCGACTGCGCCATGGCCCACTGGGGCATCGCCTACGCGCTCGGCCCCAACTACAACAAACCGTGGGAGTTCTTCGACGGCGAGGACCTGGTCCACACGGTCGAACGCACCCATGCCGCCGTCGAGCGCGCCCACGAGAGGTCCGTCCGCGCCACGCCGGTCGAGCGGGCCCTGATCGGCGCGCTGCGCGCCCGCTACCCGCAGGCCCGGGCCGTCGAGGACTGCTCGGTGTGGAACCACGCCTACGCCGACGCCATGCGCGCCGTGCACGAACTGGCCCCCGACGACCTCGACGTGGCCACCCTGTACGCCGACGCCCTCATGAATCTCACGCCTTGGCAGCTGTGGGACCTCGGGACCGGCGGGCCCGCGAAGGGTGCCCGCACGCTGGAGGCCCAGCGGGTGTTCGAGCGGGCGCTGGCCGCCGACGGAGCGGACCGGCACCCCGGTCTCCTGCATCTGTACATCCACCTGATGGAGATGTCCCCGACGCCCGAGGCCGCCCTGCCGGCCGCGGACCGGCTGCGCGGCCTCGTCCCCGACGCGGGCCACCTGCAGCACATGCCGTCGCATCTGGAGGTCCTCTGCGGCGACTACCGCCGCGTGGTGTCGGACAACACGGCCGCGATCGCCGCCGACGAGAAGACACGCGCGCGTACCGGGGCGATGAACTTCTACACCCTGTACCGGTCGCACAACCACCACTTCAAGATCTACGGGGCGATGTTCCTCGGCCAGTACGCCACCGCGCTGGAGGCCGCGCGGCAGTTGGAGGAGTCCATCCCCGAGGCCCTGCTGCGCGTGCAGAGCCCGCCCATGGCCGACTGGCTGGAGGGCTTCCTCGCCATGCGGGTCCATGTGCTGATCCGCTTCGGCCGCTGGGCGGACATCCTGCGGCTGCCCCTGCCCGCCGATCCGGACCTGTACCGCGTGACCACCGCGATGGCGCACTACGCGCGCGGGGTCGCCCTGTCCGCCACCGGCCGCGTCACCGAGGCCGAGGCCGAACGGGAACTGTTCCGTGCGGCCGTCGACCGCGTCCCCGAGTCGCGCATGCTGTTCAACAACACCTGCCGGGACATCCTCGCCGTCGCCTCCGCGATGCTCGACGGCGAACTGGAGTACCGCACGGGCCGCTTCGACCGGGCCTTCGCCGCACTCGAACGGTCCATCGCCCTCGACGACGGCCTTCCCTACGACGAACCCTGGGGGTGGATGCAGCCCACCCGGCACGCGTACGGCGCCCTGCTGCTCGAACAGGGACGCGTCGCCGAGGCCGAGGCGGTCTACCGCGCCGACCTGGGCCTGGACGACACGCTGCCGCGCGCCTCCCAGCACCCCGGGAACGTCTGGTCGCTGCACGGCCTGCACGAGTGCCTGGTGCTGCTGGGCAAGGACGGCGAGGCACGGATCGTGGCCCAGCAGCTCAGGCTCGCCCGCGCCCTTGCGGACGTGCCGATCGAGGCATCCTGTTACTGCAGGCTCACGACCGGGACGCCCGCCTGCTGCGAGGCCGGGCACTGATCGGCGGCCCGGGACGTTCTCCGGACACGGCGGCACGAAGATCGCACACAGGATGGCGGGGTGACGGTGAAGGACACGGCCGAGGACAAGGCGACCGCGCGGGACGCCGATGTGCGCCGCGCCCGCCGCTGGGCACGCCTCGCGCTGCTGCTCGTCGTCTGCGTCGCCGCGCTCGTGGGCTCGGTCGCGGCGGCCGGCGGATGGCTGGTGCTGCTGGGCGGCTTCGCCGGACTCGCCCTGGCCGGCGCGGGGCTGTGGTGGGCCCTGTCCCACCGCGGCGGAGCCCGCCTGCTCGGCACGGTACTCGCCGTCGGCGCCCCGGTCGGCGTAGTCGTCGTGTACGCCCTGTCGGGGCTGTGGCCGATCGCGGCGGGCGCGGTCGCCCTGTGGGGTGCCGCGCTGGCCAGCGCCCGAGCCGCCCTGCACCGGCTGCGCAGACCGCGCGGCATGCGCAGTCGTCGCACCCCGCCGCCGCGCAGGCCGGTCCTGATCATGAATCCGCGTTCCGGCGGCGGCAAGGTCGAACGGCACGACCTGGTCGCGCGGGCCGAGGCACTCGGCGCCCGGGTGGTCCTCCTCGATCCGGACGGCGGCACCGACGTGGTCGCCGAGGCCCGACGGGCCGTCGCCGACGGCGCGGACCTGCTCGGGGTCGCGGGCGGCGACGGCACGCAGGCGCTGGTCGCCGGGGTCGCCGCCGACGCCGGGCTGCCGTTCCTCGTCCTGGCCGCCGGCACCCGCAACCACTTCGCCATGGACCTGGGCCTGGACCGCACCGACCCCGCCCGCGGCCTCGACGCGCTCACCGACGGCGTCGAACTCCGCGTCGACCTGGGCGAGGTGAGCGGACGGCCGTTCGTCAACACGGTCTCCTTCGGGGCGTACGCGGAGATCGTGCAGTCCCCCGACTACCGCGACGCCAAGGCCGCCACCGCGCTCGACCACCTGCCCGACCTGCTGCTGGGTGACGGGGGCGCCGTCCTCGACGTCCGCGCCGACGCCACCCGTCTGCACGCGCCCCAGGCCGTCCTGGTCAGCAACAACCCCTACGCCCGCGCCGACCCGCTCGGCGGCGGCCGAAGACACCGGCTGGACTCGGGCAGGCTCGGCGTGATCGGCCTCCGGGTGGACGGTGCCGCCCAGGCGGCCGAGATCGCCCTGCGCGGCGAACGGGCCGGGAGCGTGACCTCCGTGACCGCCCGGCGCGTGGAGGTCACGGCCGACATCCGGGTGGTGCCGGTCGCCGTCGACGGCGAGGCGCTCACCCTGCCCACACCGGTGGTGTGCACGCTGCGCTCCGGCAGGCTCCGGGTGCGGGTGCCACGCCGCCGCCCCGGCGCGACGTACGCCCCACCGGCCGTCGACTGGCGCCGTATCGTCGGTCTGGCCTTCGCCCGGCCCGGCGGTGACACCGGCGAGGAGGCGCGAGATGCTTGATCATTGACTTACGGAACGCGAGGACGGGAGCCGACGGTGGGTGAGCGGCCCTCGTCCCGGAAAGCGACGCGCCGGCGGCCCCGTCCGTCGGCCTTTGCCCACGACAGCAAGCGCGGCCGTCGACGTCCGACCGGCGGCCCCCGGCCCAGACCAGCAAGGAGCGGGCGATGCCTGACCACCGGATCGCGAACCGTACGCCCGGAGCGCCTCTGATGCATGACCTCGCGGCGCTCGACCAGGCGCTCTACGAGGCCGTGACCGTGACCCGGACGCCGACCCTGGACTCGGCGCTGCGCCGGCTCTCCAGAGCCGCGGACCACTCCAAGCTGTCCTTCGCGGCCGCCGGCCTGCTCGCCCTGGTTCCGGGGCGCCCGAGGCGGGCCGCCGCCCTGGGCGTCGCCGCGATCGGGATTGCCTCGGCGACCGCCAATCTGGCCGGCAAGAAGCTCGTCCGGCGCCCTCGTCCCCACCGGGCCGAGGACTCACCGTTCCCCGGTCGGCACGTGCCCATGCCGGCCTCCGCGTCCTTCCCCTCCGGCCACACCGCCTCGGCGGTCGCCTTCGCGGCGGCGGTCGGCCCCGTCTTCCCGGCGGCCACGGTTCCGCTGGGACTGCTCGCCGCCGCGGTGGGGTACTCCCGGATCCACACCGGGGTCCACTATCCGGGGGATGTGATCGCGGGCGCCCTCCTCGGCACGGGCGCGGCGGCCGTGGTCCTCGGGGTCGCGGGTGTCACCGGCGTCACACCTCCAAGGACGCTGTTCCACACGCGCTGAGGCGCGCCCGCGAGCGGCGGGGAACGGGTGACGGAATCGGGTTTTCCACTACCCTCAGTAACATGATCAACTTCTTTTCCGGGGCGGGGCATGCCTGCGTGCCGCGCCCACCGACCCTGTCATCGCCCCGCTCGGAGGACCCCCATGCCCTCGCACGAGGACTCGCTGCACCAAGCCCACGCCGACTACGAGCAGCACATGCGCACCTGCCGCCAGTGCGCCGTCGACACGGTGCCGTGCGCGGTCGCCAAGCACCTCCTGCGCCTGTACAACAACGCCCGAAGGGGCCGGATGCGCGCGAACTCCGCCACCGGCTGAGGGCTCGGCCGGGCGGGGGTCGCGCGGGGGCGGGACTCAAGCGGGTCGGATCGCGCCGCGGATCGCGTCCTGGCCGGCGTGGTGGATCGACTCCTCGCGGACGAAGGCGCCCGGACCCGGTGCGTGGATCATCATGCCGTTGCCCGTGTACAGACCGGTGTGGCTCAGGCCGTCGAAGAAGAAGACCAGGTCGCCGGGTTGAAGGTCCGCCAGGTCGATCGCCGTGCCGATCTGCGCCTGCTCGGCGGTCGTCCGGGGCAGCGGCACACCGGCGGCCTTCCAGGCGGCCTGGGTCAGGCCGGAACAGTCGTAGGAGCCGGGCCCCTTGGCGCCCCAGACGCAGGGCTTGCCGATCTGCTCGCGGGCGAAGGCGAGCACCCTCTCGGCCTTGAGGGCGTAGGCGGGCGCGGTGGGCGGAAGGACCGGCGCGGGAGCCTGGACGGTGTCGCCGCCCGCGAAGGGGACGGCGGCCGAGGGCTGCGCCCCGATGGCGTAGGCGGGCGGCTGCTGCGCGGGCCGGACTTGCGCGCCACCGCCCCCGTACACCGGCAACTCGCCCGTGTCCCAGGATGGTTCGGCGGCCGGCACCGGGGCCGTCGCGGGGGCGGCGGGCTGCGCGGTCGCCCGCGCCATCACCTCACGGGCGGCGTTGAGCTTGCGCCCGATCTCCTCCTTGGCGCTCTTGAGCGCCCCTTGACGCCGAGCGGACGCGAGCCCCGCGGTCGGCCCGGCCGTGGGGGCGGGAGCGGAGGGGGCCGCGGGGCGGATGCCGGGGTCCATGGCGGGGACGGGGGCGGCAGTGGCCGTGGGCCGGATCGCGGGGGTGGGTGCGGGTGCGGCGGCCGGGGCGAAGAGAGGGTCCACTGCGGGTGCGGCTGTGGGCGCGGCGGCCGGGGCGAAGAGGGGGGCCGTCCTAGGTGCGGGTGCCGCGGCGGAGGCGAACAGGGGGTCCATCGTGGGGGCCGCGTCGAGGGGTGAGGCCGTGGGGAAGCCGGGGTCCACTGCGGGTGCGGGCGCCGTAGCCGGGGCGAAGAGGGGGTCCATCGTGGGCCCCGCGTCCAGGGGTGACGCCGTGGGGATGCCGGGGTCCACTGCGGGTGCGGCTGCGGGCGCCGCCGGGCTGAAGAAGGGGTCCAGCGTGGGCGACGCCGTTCCCCTGCGGAACACGGGGTCGCCCGCGAGGGCGGACACCGAGTCGGACGTGAAAGCGGACAAGGGGTCGGCCGTGCGAGCGGACAGCGGATCCGCCGCGGGGGCGGACGAGGAAGCGGACACGGAACCGGTCGTAAGGGGCGACACGGGGTCCGGTCTCGGAGGAAGCTCCGGTACGGCCGGCAGCGTCGGGAGTACGGCCGTCTCCTGGGTCGGCATGACGGCCGTTTCCTGAGCCGGGGGAAGCGCGGCCACGGCCCTCGCCGTCAGCTCGGGAACCCGCCGCTCGGCCCCCTCCAACTCCCGTGCCCAGGACGTCTCGGCGGGCCGCGCCGCCGGCTTCGGCGGACGGGGAGCCACGGCCGGGCGCTCGGGCATGCGATCGCGTGGCAGGGCGGCCGGTACGGTCGGCCCGAGCTTGCCGCGCGCCGCGTCGAACCACTGCCGGGCCACCGCTTCGAGCCCGGGGTCACCGGACCCCCGCCCACCGCCGCCACCCGCCCCGCGCCGCGTCGGTGACGACATCGCGCGGGTCGCGTTGAAGGTCCCGGTGTCGCTCTCGGCGCGGTCGTAAAGGGCGTTGACCCGCCGCTGGATCTCCGCCTTGCTCGGCCGGTCGGCGTCCTGGCTTCGATCCGTCGCCATGAGCGGCGTACTCCTTCCGTGCGCCGCCTGACGTGAAAGGTTCAGCACCTGTGTGCCGTCAGGCGGTTGAGAGGGCCGTCGGTCGCACTGCCCGGCGTCAACCTAACCAACTTGTGTGACTGATGTGAAGATTGAAGCCTCGAATGTCCGATACGTATTCGTGACCTTCGTCTCTTGTCACGCCAAGTACCCGTGTGGTCACGGTCGTTGGGGTTGGATGTCGGCCTCCCGGGCCCGCGACGCCTCGTCCCGTACGAGCAGTGACAGGAGTGCGGCCACGGTCAGCCCCGACTCGGCGGGGTGGCGCAGCACTTTGCTCGGCTCGATCGTGTAGGTGTTGCCGCGCCCCTCGCGGGTGTGCGAGAGGTAACCGGCTTCCTCCAGGTCGGCGATGATCTTCTGGACCGCGCGCTCGGTGAGCCGGCAGCGGGCCGCGATGTCACGGATCCGTGCGCTGCGGTTGTCGGCGATCGCCGCCAGGACGCGCGCGTGATTGGTCAGGAACGTCCATCCGTTGTGCGGCTCAGGCACTCCTTCCATGGCCTCAGCATACGACTGGACATTCACGAAGCCCAAAGAAGGAACTTAATTTCGTGTATCTGTTGACGTATGACGGGTCCCGGGGAACCCTGTAAGGACGGGAAACGGGCAGAGGCCGGGAGAGGTGGTCGTCGTGGAGCCCGCTTACGAGGTCGGGCCCGGGGCTGCGGACGCCGTAGTGCCCCTGGAGGCGGGCGGTGTCCCCTCCGCACGTCGGAAGCCGGGACTGCGGATCGATCACCGGTCCGTCGGTGAGCGCGTGGTCGTGGCGGTCCATGGCGAACTGGACCTCGAGTCCGCCCAGCCGCTCCAACGCGCCCTGCGCGCCGCCCTCACCACCGCGGTCGAGGGTGTCGACCTCGACCTCGGGGGAGTCGCCTTCTGTGACTGCTCCGGCCTGAACGTCCTGCTCGCCCTGCGTCGCCGGGCCATGAAGGAGGGCAAGACCATCGTCATCGTCGACTCGTCCCCCGGCATGGACCGCCTCCTCGACCTCAGCGGCACCCGGGCGCTGTTCGCCGCCCACGCGGACGGCACGGGCGGGCCGGACGGCGACACCGAGGCGCTGCGGGAGCTGCGCGTCGAGGTCGTCCAGTTGCGGCGCGCCATGCAGACGCGCCCCGACATCGACCTGGCCCGCGGCATCCTCATGGCCTCCTTCGCTCTCAGCGCGGACGAGGCCTGGCAGGTTCTGGTCACGGCCTCCCAGCACGCCAACACCAAGCTGCATCACCTGGCTCGCGGTCTGGTCGCGGCCGCGGAGGGCGAGGAGCCGTCGGAGGAGGCCCGGACGCACCTGGTGGCCGCGATCGCCAAGGTCCGCGGGGAGTCGGAGGCGAGCTGACGGTCGCCGGGGGCGGGCCGGCGGGGCGTCGGATGCCGGAGGCGAGCTGGTGGTGCTTCGCGTGTCGCGAGGAGGGATCGGGCGCTCGATTCGAGCGTTCTGGCAATCGATTCAAGCGCATACCCTTGAATCACCTATGGAATCAATCGTAGATTGCGCCCATTCGCTCATCCCTCCGATCGAGGTGTGCCATGGACCGTGCCCGACTGCGTCACCTGCTGGCCCGCGAGATCGCCGAGGCCGACGCCGGAAATCCCCGCTCCAAAGCCGCCTTCGCCCGTGCCGAGCACCTCTTCGGCAGGGTGCCGATGACCTGGATGAACAAGACCGCCGGAGCCTTCCCCCGCTACCTGGCCTCGGCCCGCGGCGCCCGGGTCACCGACATCGACGGGCACACGTACATCGACTTCTGCCTGGGCGACACCGGCGCCATGGCCGGCCACTCGCCGGAGGTCGTGGCCGCCGCCGTCCAGCACCGCTTCGCCGACCTGGGCGGTGCCACGGCCATGCTGCCCACGGAGGACGCCGAGTGGGTCGGCGCGGAGCTGACCCGCCGCTTCGGCCTGACCCGCTGGAGCTTCTCCCTCACCGCCACCGACGCCAACCGTTGGGCGATCCGCCTCGCCCGCGCCGTCACGGCCCGGCCCAAGATCCTCGTGAACAGCTACTGCTACCACGGCAGCGTCGACGAGTCGCTCATCGTGACCGGCCCCGACGGCACCGGCACCGCCCGCCCCGGCAACGTGGGCGCGCCCTGCGACGTCACCCTCACCAGCCGCGTCGCCGAGTTCAACGACCTGGAGCAACTGGAGCGCGAACTCGCCCACGGCGATGTGGCCGCCGTCCTGATGGAGCCCGCCCTCACCAACATCGGCATCGTCCTGCCCGAGCCCGGCTATCTCGCCGGAGTGCGCGAACTGACCCGCCGCCACGGCGCGCTGCTGATCAACGACGAGACCCACACCTTCTCCGCCGGCCCCGGCGGCTGCACCGCCGCCTGGGACCTGGAACCCGACGTCCTCACCATCGGCAAGGCGATCGGCGGCGGCATCCCGGCCGGCGCCTACGGCCTCTCCGCCGACCTCGCCGACCGCCTTCTCGACCGCGACGACCTGGACCTCGTCGACATGGGCGGCGTCGGAGGCACCCTCGCGGGCAACGCCCTGTCCGTCGCCGCGATGCGCGCCACCCTCGAACACGTCCTGACCGACGAGGCGTTCACCACGATGGCGAAGCTGGCCGAACGCTTCGAGGCCGGCGTCCGCGCGGCCATCGACGTGCACGCCCTGCCCTGGTCCGTGAGCCGGCTCGGCGCCCGCACCGAGTACCGCTTCGCCGACCCCGCGCCCCGCACCGGCACAGAGGCGGCGGCCGCGGGCGACACCGAACTGGAGGACTTCCTCCATCTGTACCTCGCCAACCGGGGCATCCTGCTCACCCCCTTCCACAACATGGCGCTGATGTGTCCCGACACCACCGAACGGGACGTGGACACCCACACCGACGTCTTCGCCGCGGCCCTGGCCGAACTGGCCGGCTGACCAGCACGGATAAGGTGAGCCGGCCGGCGCACGAAGGGACTGACACGTGGACGAGATCGACCGGGCCATCCTGCGCGAGCTGCAGACCGACGGACGTATCGCGTACGCCGACCTGGGCCCGAAGGTCGGCCTGTCCGCCTCGGCGGCCCGGCAGCGCCTTCAGCGGCTGCTGGACTCGCGGGCCGTCCAGGTCGTCGGCGTGACCGATCCGATGGCGATGGGCGGCCAGGCCATGGCGCTGCTCGGCATCGGCGTCGACGGTGACCCCCGCCCCGTCGCCGACGCGCTGGCCGAGCATCCCGAGGTCGTGTACTCGGTCCTCACCTCCGGCGGATTCGACCTGTTCGCCGAGGTCGTCGCCCCCAGCACCAAAGACCTCCTGGACTTCGTCAACGACGTGGTGCGGACCGTGGACGGGGTGAGCGCCGTGCAGTCCTTCCCGTACTTCGCCATCCACACCCACCGGTTCCTCTGGGACGTCGGATGACCGCGTGACGGCGGTGCCGCGGACGACCTGAAGAACTACGCCGGGTCTGGCAGGATCGACGTATGACGATCGGCAACCGCCGCCACGGCTCCTGGCGCTCGCTGTGGTCGAAGGGGTCGGCCCTGTCCATCGGCTCGGTGGACTCCTTCCTCTCCATCGGCTCCGTGGGCAGCGTCCTGTCCATCGCCTCGGTCGGCAGTGTGCTCTCCGTGGGGTCCGTGGGCTCCGCCGGATCCCTCGCCTCGGCCGGCTCGTGGCTGAGCGTCGGCTCGGCCCTGTCCGCCCAGTCGTCCGGCGCCACCCTGTCCTGGCGCACCCACCACCGGCGCCGTGCGGCCACGGCCGTGACACTGACGGCTGTCACCGTCACCGGGCTCGCCCTGATCTGCGTACGGTCCGCCGCGCGCCGGCGGCCGGACGCCGCGTAGGCCGCAGCACCCGCGGACCCCCTTCCTCGGCGGTATCGCGTTCATGCCCCCATTCTGACCCGCGCCACTGACAACGCCCCGCCCCCGGGCGCCCCTTGCGCGCCCCGCGGCGTCCCGAGGGCGTTGTCAGTGGTCGCCACTATGTTTCATCGCGTCCCGCCGATCCGGCGGTGATCTCCCCTTGTGCTGCAAAGGAGCTGGCGCGTTGTCGGATTGGGAGAAGTCGAGTACCGCGCGGGTGATCCCGCCCGCACGGCCTCGCAAACTCGCCAAGGTCCCCTTCGTCGAACTGGCCGACGGACGTCTGCAGGGTGTGGTCTCCAGCGGCTCGGACATCGAGCGGGTCTACGTCTCGTCGGTCGCGGCCGGCACGTACGCGTACGCGTGCAGCACCAACAACAACCGCCCCTGCGGCGGCGCGCGCGGGTCGTTCTGCAACCATCTGCGCGCCCTGGTCACCGAGGCGGTCCTCCAGTACGGCGGCCGGCGCGTCGCCCGCTATCTGCGCGTGGACACCGCCGACGCCGAACCCGACGCGCTCACCCTCACCGCCGCGATGACCGGCGCCCGCCCGCCGCAGGCCGACAGCAAGGCGGCCGCCGCCGTCTTCAGCCGCTTCCTGCGCCACCTGGCCTATCTCGAACTGGCCCCGACCACCGCGCCGTTGCCCGAGATGCAGTGGTTCCCGCCGACCCGCGCGGCGACGGCGGGGGAGCCGCCGCGCGCGGCCGGCGCGGACACGGGCGAGGGCACCGGTCCGCTCGCCGAGCCCGTCCCCGGGGTCGACGAGGCCCTCGCCGCCGTGGACGCACTCGACCGCGCGCTCGCAGCGGGCCTGCTGCGCCCGCAGCCGGCCCAGGCCGCCGACCTCGCGGAACTCGCCCACGCGGTCGCCGGTTCGCCGCTGGCGAGCCGCGTCGCCGAGGCGGCCGACAAGGCCGCCTCCGGCACCGCGGGCGAGGACCACTTCGTCGCCCTGGCCGCCGCCCGCAGCGCCCTGCTCGGCTCCGTCCACGACGCCCTGACCGTCCGGATCGAGGAGACCACCGGCCGCACCCGCGCCGAGGACCCCCCGGCCGGGCCGGGCGAACCGCACGCGGCGAACGTGCTCGCCGCCGCCCGCACCTGGCTGTGCGACCTCGCCCGCAGCGGCTGGCAGGGCATCGACCACGAACTGATCGCCGGGGCCGCGCCGATCGTCTCGGCGATGCTCCCCGACCCCGCGCTGCGCCGCCCGGCCGCCCTCCTCGACGGCTTCGCCGCCGAACTCGCCGCCTCCTGCCCCGGCGCCACCCTCGACCGCGTCCCGGCCCGCCGCTGGGGCGACCTGTGGGCCCGCGCCCTGCTGCTCACCCTGCCCGGCGCCACCCGTCCGGCCGGACCCGGCACCGCCACCGGCCGGCTGCTTCCCCTCGGCGTCGACCTGCACGAACACGCCACCGCCGTCCAGGCCCAGGTGCACGCCGTGTTCGAACCGGAGGACGGCGGCACACCCCGCCTGGTGCGCGCGAGCGTCTCCGCGCCCAAGCCCGACACCGTCGTGGGAGCCGGCGTATGGCAGCTGCTGCGGCCGCACCTGGCGCTGCTCGCGGCCGTCGGCGAGGGCCGCGCGATGGAGCTGACCGGCATGCCCCTCACCGCCGACGGCGACCTCCTGTGGGACGACGAGCACGCCCGCCCCGGCGAGCCCGCCGACGCCTTCGCCACCGCCCGGGTCGCCCTGTCCACCGCGAGCGCCCCGCCCACCGCACCCCTGGACCGGCACCCGGCCGGCATCGCCGCCCCGGTGTTCCTGGAGGGCTACGGCGTCGAACAGGACGGCGACACGGTGACGTTCAGCCTCGCCGGGCAGCCGCTGCCCGTCGACACCGACCGCGTCCCGGCCGCTGGACCGCTCACCCCCGACGCCGTCGCCGCGTCGAGCGCCTGCATCGGACTGCTGCGCTGGGACGGCGGAACCTTCACCCTCCAGCCCCTCGCCGTCGAGACGACGGTGCGCAGGAAGACCGTCGCCGTGCACGCGGGCGCATGGGCCGGCGGCACCACCGACAAGACGGGCGTCAAGGCCGAGAAGGCCGCCACCGACGCCGTGACCGTGCTGCGCGAGCGCGCCGGAAGGCTGCTGCGGAAATGACCGACCACCTCCCCGCCGTCGACGCCGACGCCAACCGCCGTCAGGCCCTGTACTGGCGCCTGCTGGCCCGCCTCTTCGACCCCGAGGAGCAGGCCACGCTCGAATCCGCGAGCCTCGCCGTCGTCGAGGACATCGGCCTGCCGCCCGCCCTGCTGGACCCGGGCGCCTCCATCGACTCGATCGTCCAGCGCCATCCCGAACTGGCCGAGGAGTTCGACGCGCTGATGGTCCCCGAGGACACGGCCGACAGCGGCGACGGCACCCGCGAGCGGGCCGCCGAGGTGCGCCGCGCGGCCCTCGTCTCGAAGGTCCTGCTGAACGTCTTCGCCACCGGCTCCGGCACCGTCACCGCCGGACAGCTCGCCCGCTGGCAGTCCGACGCCGGCTGGCTGGAGCGGGCCCTCGGCTGCTCGCCCGGCGACCTGCGCGGCGGCCGCGGCCCCAGCCGCAGCGGCGGCACCGGGTTCGACGCGAGCGGCCTGATCCCGTCGCTGGGCCCCGAGCTCGGCGCCATCGAGGGCGAGATGGTCCGGCGCATGCACCTGCGCGAGGTTCTCGCCGACCCGAAGCTGGCCGCCCGGCTGACCCCCAGCATGTCGCTGATCGAGCAGCTTCTGCGGGACAAGAGCAATCTGTCCGGCGTCGCCCTCGCCAACGCCAAGTCGCTCATCCGCCGCTATGTCGACGAGGTCTCCGAGGTCCTGCGCACCCAGGTCGAGAAGGCGTCGGTCGGCACGATCGACCGCTCGGTCCCGCCCAAGCGCGTCTTCCGCAACCTCGACCTCGACCGCACCATCTGGAAGAACCTCACCAACTACAGCCCCGAGGAAGAACGCCTCTACGTCGACCGCCTCTACTACCGCCAGACCGCGCGCAGGACCACGCCCCAGCGGCTCATCGTGGTCGTGGACCAGTCGGGCTCCATGGTCGACTCGATGGTCAACTGCACCATCCTGGCGTCCATCTTCGCGGGACTGCCCAAGGTCGACGTCCACCTGATCGCCTACGACACCCGGGTCATCGACCTCACCCCCTGGGTGAACGACCCCTTCGAGGCGCTGCTGCGCACCAACCTCGGCGGCGGCAACGACGGACCCGTCGCCATGGCCCTGGCCCGCCCGAAGATCGCCGAACCCCGCAACACCGTCATGGTGTGGATCTCGGACTTCTACGAGTTCGACCGCTCCCAGCCGCTGTTCGAGGCCATCGAGGCCGTCCACCGCTCCGGCGTGAAATTCATCCCGGTCGGCTCGGTGACCAGTTCCGGCCGCCAGGAGGTCAACCCCTGGTTCCGGGAACGCTTCAAGGCCCTCGGCACCCCGGTGATCTCCGGCCATATCCGCAAGCTCGTCCACGAACTCAAGAACTTCCTCGCCTGACCCGCCCAGAAAGGCCCTCACATGTCCGACCTGCTGCGCGCCCCCGCCGAGATCAAGTACGCGGAGGAGCTGGACTGGCTGGAGTCGATCGACGACAACCCCAAGCCGTTCTCCTGGCGGCTGTCGCCGAAGATGGTCCGCCTGTTCGTCCTCGGCTCCGAGCGCGCCGACGGCCTCGACCGGGACATCGCCCAGAAGTGGTTCGGCGACCGCAGTTTCGTCGAGCGCGCCATCGTCACCCTCGCCTCCGACCGCGGCCTGCTCCTCATCGGTGACCCCGGCACCGGCAAGAGCTGGCTCGCCGAGCTGCTGTCCGCCGCGATCTGCCGCAACTCCACGCTCGTCGTGCAGGGCACCGCCGGCACCACCGAGGACCACATCAAGTACTCGTGGAACGTGTCCATGGTCATCGCCAAGGGCCAGTCCCGCGAGTCGATGATCCCCTCACCGATCATGACCGCCATGGAGACCGGCGCGATCGGCCGCTTCGAGGAACTCACCCGCTCCACCAGCGACGTCCAGGACGCCCTGATCTCGATCCTCTCGGAGAAGTACATCTCCGTCCCCGAACTCGACAGCGACAACATCGTGTTCGCCAAGCCGGGATTCTCCGTCATCGCCACCGCCAACAGCCGTGACCGGGGCGTCAACGACCTCTCGTCCGCGCTCAAGCGCCGCTTCAACTTCGTCCGTATCCCGGTGGTGACGAACAAGAAAAGCGAGGCGGAGATCGTCCGCTTCCGCACCGAGGAACTCCTGCGCCGTCACCAGATCGAACTGGACGTGCCACCCACCCTGCTGGACGTGCTGCTGCAGAGCTTCGCCGACCTGCGGGCCTCCGCCGCCGCGGCCGGCAGCGACGACGAGAAGCTGGAGTCCGCGCTGTCCACCGCCGAGCAGATCGGCGTCCTGGAGGACGCCATCCTGCACAGCAACTTCTTCGGCAAGCGCGCCCTCACCGCGCACACCCTCGCCTCCTCCTTCGTCGGCTCGCTCGCCCGGCGCGAACCGGAGGACCTGGCCATCCTCAACAAGTACCTGCACGGCGTCGTCGAGCCGCGCAGCAAGGAAGAGGGCGGCTCCTGGCCGGAGTTCCTCGAAGGCGGCCGCGACGCGATCGCGACCCTGTCATGAGCGGGACGCCGACGTTCGGCGCACTGCGCGCCCAACTCCAGGAAGCCGCCACCGCGTTCGCCGACGGACCCGATGCCCTGGAGGGCATCCTGCGCGGCATCGTCGACGACGTCGACCGGGCCGTCGGCGAGCCCCTGGAGATCTTCCCGGTCTGCCACCACTCACCGGCCTCGGCGATCGCCATGGCCCGCCGCCTGCGCGAGAAACAGCCCAAGGTGGTCTATCTGGAGCTGTGCGAGGACATGGCCCCGCTGCTGACCGAGCTGCGCAACTGCCGCCTCCCGGTGGCCGTGCAGGCCTTCGCCAGCGAGGTCGAGGGCTTCCCCGCCGACTGGTCCCCGCTCTCCGTGGTCGCCCCGATCACCGAGGCGTCCGCCGAGTACCAGGCCATCGCCTACGCCCTCGACACGCCCGGCGTCGCCTTGGTGCTCGTCGACCGCTCCTCCGACCACGTCTTCCAATGGGACACCCGCGCGGAGCGGCCCGCCGACCCCGACGCCCCGAGCGGCGAGGAGGAGGCCGCGCTGCACGGCGACGCGGTCGGCGTGGAGATCGGCGACCTGCGCCCCCGCTTCGCCGAACTGGAGGAACACCTCCTGCGCCACGGCAAGGTCCGGCACTGGTCGGAGTGGTGGCACCAGTACGTCGAAGTGCCGCTCGGCGACAGCGACCACGACACCTACCGCCAGGTCATGCTGCTCATCGGCAGCCTGTTCCGGCGCCTGGCGCCCGGCGACGCGCACCGCGTGCGGGTGGACGAGGACCGCGAGCGCTACATGTGGACCAGGATGCGCGAGCATCTCGCCGCCACCGGCACCGACCCCGCCGACTGCCTGTATGTGTGCGGCGCCTTCCACGCGGCCAGCCGCGTCGAGGAGTTCGGCGTGCACGGCGCCGACACATTCACCATCAGTGCGCCGAGCGGCACCCGGTGGCGCCACGGCCTCATTCCGTCCAGCCACGCGGCCATCGAGGCACAGTTCGGCCTGGCGCCCGGTTCGGTGTCCATCGCGGCCACCGAATGGGCCAAGAACGTCAAGCGCACGGGCGTACGCCCCTTCCGGCTGGAAGGCCAGGCGGGCACGAAGAAGACGACGCGCAAGAAGGCCGTGCCGGCCCAGGCGCCCGCCCCGGCGACCGAGCCCGCGGACCGGCTCTTCGGATTCCTTCAGCGGCCCCCGGTCGTCGACCGCCTCGACGAGGCCGAACTGCTCGGCTGGTCGGTGGAGGTCGTCCGGGCCGCCCGGCGCAACGGCTATCTGGCCTCCACCGCGGACGCCATCGCCGTGTTCGAGACGTCGATCCTGCTCGCCGGGATGCGCGACCGGGCCAAGCCGACGCCGTACGACTTCCAGGACGCCGCCGTCACCTGCATCGAGAAGGACGGCGTACCGGGCCGACGGGACGTCCGCCGCATCGTCGAGATCATGATGGGCGGCGACCGCGTCGGCCAGGTCGGCTACGACGCGCTGCCGCCGCTCGCCCGCGACGTCCACGACCGGCTCGCACCGCTGAACCTGAGGCTCCAGCAACGCGGCGTCCAGCGGGCCCTGCTGGACATCGCCGCCCACCCGGAGCTGGCGGCCTGCTCCGACGTCCTGTGGATGCTGCGCCGCCTCCTGCCCCACGGCGCCGCCCGCCCCATCATGGGCGAGCGGCGGCTCGGCGAACGCCCCATCCAGGAGTCCTGGGACCTCGCCCTCGGCACCCATCAGCGCGCCCTCATCGAACTCGGCTACGAGGGCGTCACCCTGGAACAGGTCCTGGAACAGCGCCTGCGCCGCACCGCGTACGACCCCCAGGCGACCGCGGCCACCGTCCTCGCCGCCGTCGAGGACGCCACCCTCTATCTGCGCAGCCGCCGCCTCGCCGACGAACTGGGCACCCACGCCCTGGACGTCCTCGCCCGCGAACGCACCGTCGACGGCGCCCCGGAGGTGCTGCGCCGGGTCCGGCGGCTGCTGGCGTACTACCGCACCAGCGAACCGGTCCTGCCGGGGTGGATCGAGTCGTTCGTGAAGACCGGATACGCCCACTACTGCACCCTGCTGCCGACGGCGTTCACCGACGACGACGCGACCGTCCGCCAGGTCGCCGCCATGCTGGGCTTCCTGTTCGGGATGGAGAGCCTCGCGCTGTCCCTCGGCTGCGACCGCACCCAACTGGAGCTGGCCGTCACCCAGTCACACCCCGAGGACCCGTCGAAGACGGCCCTGCTGTGGGCCGCCCGCACCCATCTGGGCACCCTCTCCCGGGCCGAACTCAGTACGCGGTGCGCCGAGTTGCTCGGCAATCCGCTGGTGGTGCCCGCCTACCCGCGCTACCTCAGCGGCTTCCTGCACGCCCTGGAACCGGTGCCCGCGCTGGCGGACTTCGTGGTGGAGGCGGTGTCCAACGCGTTCGCCCGCCTGCCCGACAGGGTCCTGCTGCCCTGGCTGCCGACCCTGATCACCACGCTGCGCGCCGAGGGGGCCGAGCTCGCGCCCCTGCTCATCCGGGAGGCCGGCCGCGTCTTCCCGGGCCGGCTGCCGGCCCTGGACGCCTGGACCCCGCCGTGGCTGGACCGGGCCCGGCAGGAGTCCGCACCCGCGACGATCAGCGCCTCGGCGCCCCACGGCGTCGCCCTGCTCGCCGCCTACCCGGACAGCTGCGACGCCGTCGCCGCCCTGCTGGGCTGCGACGACCCGTGGCAGACCGCGCCCGCCCCGGCGGGGGGCACCCCGCTCCTGGCCCGCCATCCGGCCACGGCGACGGCCCTGGACGCGCTGCTGGCCACGGCCTGACCTGCCCACGGCACAGAACGGTCCTGTTCCCCGAAGTCGGGGAGCAGGACCGTCGCGTGGGTCACCGGCTCGTCGAGCGGCCCAGGTACCACACCACCCCCGGATCCGGTACGTCGATCTCCTGGAAGCCCAGCCGGTCGTAGAAGGCCCTGGCCGCGGTGTTCGCCCGCGCCATGCACAGATGCACGGACGGCACCCCGCTCGCGCGCAGGGCGTCGAGGAAGGCGTACATCAGCGCCCGCCCGTAGCCCCGGCCCTGCCACGGCGGCAGCAGGTCGATGTGCAAGTGGGCGGGGAGGGCGGACAGTTCGGGCAGCAGCATGCGTTCGGGATCGTGCAGCAGCCCGATCATCTGCTCCGTCGGCGTGCCCGGATCCCCAGCGGGTTCGGGATACCGGTCGGCGACGGCGGGCAGCCAGTGGTCGCGGAACCACTCCACGAACCGTGGCGTGTCGGCCGTCCCGAGGATGTAGCCCACCGCCCGCCCGGTGCCGTCGTCCAGCACCCGCGCCAGCTCGGGCTCGTGGTCGACGTACGGGTAGGCGAAGAGCGTCGGCATCAACTCCCGGTCGGGATACACCGACGAGGAGTCCTGACCGTGATGGGCCGTTCTGACACAGATCTCGGCGACGGCCGGACGATCGGATGCTCGATACGGCCGTACGAAGGGGGCTGGGTCCATGACGGGGATGATCTCAGCCATGGGAGCGCTCCCACAAGCTCCCGCGAGTACTGTCTCTCAGGGATTCAACGGCGGTGCCGGAAGCCGGAAGTGGTCCGCGATGATCCGCAGGGTCAGGGCGCCGTCCGCGTTGAAGTCGGGGTCCGCGTCATAGGCCGGCGTGTCGCGGCCGACGATGCCCGCCTCCAGGAGCTCGCGGGTCAGCAGATCGGCCGCTCCGCCGCCGCGCCGGGACTCACGCCTCCGCCCGACGTTGAAGTAGATCGACTCGAACCCGCCCCGGCTGTACTGGAACTGGAAGGGGTGCTCGGCGCAGTGCGGTATCAGGTAGTTCTGCCCGTGCGGACAGGCGCAGGCCGGGGTGGAGGCCAGGAACACGGTCTCCAAGCGGTCCGGATCGGGCACCCGGTCCCGGTAGCGGAAGCCGGTGAGTTGGGCCGCGAACTCCGCCGCCGTCGGCCGCTCGGGAGCGGCGTACGCGGGGTGGGTGACCCACGTCCACTCGTCGGACGTCCCGGACGTGAGCGCGGGCCGGTCGACTTCGTCGAGGATCCGGGTGAGCGTGGGCAGATCCATGCCCCGGCAGAAGGTGACGAACGTATCGGGCGGGAGCAGGCTCATCGGGCCGTCATCTCCGAAGTCAGGGGCGGGCTCGGAAGGTTGAAGTAGCCGGCGATGGTCCGCACGAGCCGGCGCTCGTCGTCGTCGTGGTGGGAGAAGCAGTCGTGCCCCTCCTCGCGCCAGGCGCACTCGGCGTCGGGGCCGATGGCCTTGGCGGCCAGCAGTTCGGGGGAGAGGTAGTCGGGGTTGTCGCCCATCCGCTGCCCGACGTTCTCGAAGCTGAAGTGGAGCGTCACCCGCCCGTCCCGGTAGTACGAGAAGGTGGGCGCGTGTGCCTTGGCGCTGCACGGCTCGGTCACGAACACGACCACCTCCGCGCCGTCGGGGCACAGTCGCCGGTAGTCGATGTCGTAGTCGTAGTCCTCGCCCCCCTCGTCCTCTTCCTCCCAGCCGGCCATGTCGTGCACCGCCCATGCCCATCCCTCCGCCTCGCCGTGGTCGAGCGGCTCCCGCCGCAGGTCCCGTAGGCCCTGGATGAGTGCGTCGAGGGGCAGGCCACGGCCGAAGACGAGGTTCACCTCGTGCCCGGAGTAGGGGTTTTGCGTCCACTGGATCATGCCGGTCACCTTAGGGCGGGCCACTGACACCGCTGCGCGTGGTGGTTGCCCGGCAAACGCCGTCGCCCCCGGCGAGATCGACTCAACGGGGGCGACGGAACGTTCCTTCGGGATCAGGCCGCCGGGGACGGGAAGGTCGGGTACTCGACCCCCGAGACGTGCTGGACGACCCGGATGACCTGGCAGGAGTAGCCGAACTCGTTGTCGTACCAGAGGTAGAGGATCGCGTTGTCCCCGTCGACCTTGGTGGCGCCGGCGTCGACGATCGAGGCGTGGCGCGAGCCCACGAAGTCCATGGAGACGGCGTCGGGGGCGGTGGTGAAGTCGATCTGGCGCTTCAGCGGCGAGTGCAGCGAGACGTCGCGCAGGTAGTCGAGGACCTCCTCGCGGGTGGTCTCGCGGCCCAGGCGCAGGCTCAGGATGGCGATCGAGACGTCCGGGACGGGCACGCGGATCGAGCTGCCGGTGATCGGGGCCTTCAGGTCCGGCAGCGCCTTGGCGACGGCGGAGGCGGCACCGGTCTCGGTGATCACCATGTTGAGCGGCGCGGAGCGGCCCCGGCGGTCGGCCTTGTGGTAGTTGTCCAGCAGGTTCTGGTCGTTCGTGAACGAGTGCACGGTCTCCACGTGACCGCGCAGGACGCCGAACTCGTCGTCCATGGCCTTCAGCGGCGGGACGATCGCGTTGGTGGTGCAGGAGGCGCAGGACAGGACCCGCTCGTCCGGCTTGATCGTGTCGTGGTTGACGCCGTGCACGATGTTCGGGACGTCGCCCTTGCCCGGGGCGGTCAGCACGACCTTGTCGATGCCGGGACGCAGGTGCTGGGACAGGCCCTCGCGGTCCCGCCACTTGCCCGTGTTGTCGATCAGGATGGCGTCGTTGATGCCGTACGCCGTGTAGTCGACCTCGGAGGGGTCGTTGGCGTAGATGACCTTGATCGCGTTGCCGTTGGCGACAATGGTGCTGGTCGCCTCGTCCACCGTGATGGTGCCGTTGAACTGGCCGTGGATCGAGTCGCGGCGCAGCAGCGAGGCCCGCTTGACCAGGTCCGCCTCGCCGCCGCCGCGCACGACGATGGCGCGCAGCCGCAGGCCGTTGCCGGACCCGGCCTTCTCGATCAGCAGCCGGGCGACGAGCCGGCCGATGCGGCCGAAGCCGTACAGGACGACATCGCGTCCGGCGCCGCGCTCGATCTTGTTGCCGCCCGTGGCGCCGGCGACGGCCTGGGCGGTGAACTCCGCCACGGACAGGCCCTGGTCGCCGGCCTTGTACGTCGCGGCCAGCATGCCGATGTCGATCTGGGACGGGCCGAGGTCGAGGGTGGTCAGCGCCTGGAGGAAGGGCATCGTCTCGGTGACCGAGAGCTCCTCGCCGGCGATCTGCCGGGCGAACCGGTGGGTCTTCAGGATGCTGACCACCGACTTGTTCACCAGGGAGCGGCTGTGCAACAGGACCGTCACGTCCCGCTCGCGGTGCAGCTTCCCGATGATCGGGATCATCGACTCCGCGATTTCCTCGCGGTGCTTCCAATTGGTGAACGAGTCGTCGTTGACAGTCACAGATCCATCTTTCGAGCTAGGTGGCGCTCATATGTAATCACACCCCTGTTCTGGCTCTTCAGGCGGCAGGGATACGGGTGGGAATGGATCGGTTCGTCCCATCAAGGGTGCAGGAGATAGGTGGTCAGCCGGGCCTGGGCCAGCTCCGGGGTGAGGCCCAGTGCCCTCCCGATCGCCTCCCAGGACAGCTCGTCCTCCTGTACCGCGTACGCCGCCTCCTGGGCGATGCCGGCGGTCAGGCGTTCCAGTGCGGCCACGGCCTTGAGCGCGGCCTCCGGCGCCTGGTCGGCAAGCCGGTACAGCTGGTTCTCCAACTGCTCCATCAGGTCGGTCAGTTCGGTGGGCAGCGGCACGGTCCGGCGCTCCACGTCGTGGAGGTGCTCGCGCCAGTCGCGGCGCGCGGCGGAGATGTCGAGTTCGTACAGCGGATCGTCGCCCAGCCCCGCCCAGTCGATCGGATGGGCCTCGCCGCGCCAGCCGCACGCGCAGGCGGCACGCAACGCGGCCGCCCTCGGCCGGCCCAGGTGGCCGTTGTACGCCCACCACTCACGGGTCTCCAGCGCACAGGCGGAGCCGCTGCCGAAGTCCAGGTACACGGATTTCGGTTCGCTGCCGTCCGCGAGGACCGCCCCCGCGTATCCCTCGTGCGACTCGCCGAACTCCTCGGTGCTCCACCCCACGGTTCGTCCCCCCTGGTCCGGATCCGGCCCCCTCGGCGCCCCGGCGTCGGCGCCGCAGCGAGCATGCCCACGGCCGCCCGCCGGTGAACGGCGCCCGAGGGGGCGCGGGGCGCAGCGGAAGGAGGTCGCGCGCCCGCCGGGGGCTCGGCGACCTATGGCTATCATCAGCTGAAGATGAATTCGGGCTAAAGCGATGAAATTGTCCGAAAATCCTGCCGGAGTGACCGATGCCCCGCAAGCGCCCCCTGGAGGACGACGGTGACGAGCTGCTGGCCAGACTCGGCTCCCTGACCGCCCAGGCGCGCGAACGCGCGGAGCTGCAGCGCTCCCAGGTCGAGCTCGCCATCGCCCTGCAGCGCGGCATGCTGCCCAGGGATCTGCCCGTCCTTCCGCGCCTGCATCTCGCCGTGCGGTACGCGCCCGCGTGCCACGGCCTCAACGTCGGCGGCGACTGGTACGACGCCTTTCCGCTCGCCGACGGCGGGATCGGCGTGTCCATCGGCGACGTGCAGGGGCACAACATCGAGGCGGCGGCCTTCATGGGCCAGGTCAGGGCCGGTCTGCGCGCCCTCGCCTCCGTCAGCGTCGACCCCGGGGAGCTGCTCACCCGCACCAACGACCTGCTGCTGTCCCTGGGCAGCGACCTCTTCGCCACCTGCACCTTCATGCGCCTCGACCCGGACAGCGGCGTGCTGGAGAGCGCGCGGGCCGGTCACATACCGTGCGTGTGGGCCACGGCCGACGGCAAGTCCGGCGTCGCCGACGACGTCGGGGGGCCGCCGCTCGGCATCCAGGCCGGCATGGAGTACCCGGTGACCCGCTTCCAGCTCACCACCGGCGGGGTGTTCGTCCTTCTCACCGACGGTGTCGTCGAGGGGCCCTCGATGACACTGGAGGAGGGCCTCGACCAGGTCGTGCGCCTCGCGGGCATAGCCGCCGTCGCGGGCCTGGAGACGCAGTCCCTGGCCGCCGCCGTCATCAAGGGCGCCGAGCGCGTGGGCCACGAGGACGACGCGGCGGTCCTGGTCATCGGCCACGACGGTCCCGAGCCCCACCCCTAGCCGAAGCCCCGACAGGATCACGACGGTCCCTGACACCCCGGGGGCCACACCATTTCGAAGCCTGGCGGGAGCCAGGCGGTGCCGGCACACCCCGGGGGGCCTGCGCGTTCAGCCTTCGTGGGCTCTCGCCTCGCCGTCGCGCGCGGGTCGGTGTCTGATGGCTGCTGTGGTGGCTACCCGGGATCTGCGCCGACCGGCCGTCTTCCTCATCCAGACGCTGGCCGTGGCCGGCTGCTACTACGCGGCAGGCCGGCTCGGCCTCATGCGGCAGCTGGTCGTCGAGGGCGCCGTGTTCACGCCCATCTGGCCGCCCACCGGCGTCGCGGTCGCCGCGCTGCTGATCCTCGGCCTGCGCTGCTGGCTCGGCATCGCCCTCGGGGTCCTCCTGGTCATCCTGTCGATCACCACCCTGCTCAAACCGACCGTCATCGGCACCCTCTTCGGCAACACCGCCGCCCCGGTCTGCGCGTACCTCATGCTGCGCCGCGTCGGCTTCCGCACCGACCTCAGCCGCCTCAAGGACGGCCTCGCCCTGGTCTTCCTCGGCGCGCTGACGGCGATGCTGATCAGCGCGTCGACCGGCGTCGGCCTGCTCGTCCTGACCGGCAAGCTCAACGCCGGCGACTTCTGGCCGGTGTGGCTGGCCTGGTGGGTGGGCGACGCGATGGGCGTCCTGATCGTCACCCCGCTGCTCCTCCTGCTGCAGCGCACGCGCTGGCCCCCGCACCCCTCACGCTGGCGCTGGCCGGAGGCCCTCGCCCTCATCGCCAGCGCCTGCGTCCTGGTGCCGCTGGCCTCGCACAGCCGGGTCAGCCTGCTGTTCCTCGTCTACCCGCTGCTCATCTGGGCGGCCCTGCGCTTCCAGCTCGCCGGCACCATGCTGTGCGCCCTGTTCGCCTCGGTCATGGCCACGATCGCCGCGACCGACAGGAGCGGGCCCTTCGACCACCTCAGCCGCGTCGAGGTGATGATGAAGCTCCAGGCCTTCAACGGGGCCATGGCGCTGACCGCCCTGCTCCTGTCCGCGGTGATCACCGAACAGCGCAACACCCGCCGCTCGGTGGAACAGGCGTGCCAGGAACTCGTAGAGGTCCTCGAACACCTCACGGCCGGGGAGGCCCCGCCGGGCCGGGAAACCGCCACCGACCGGGGCCCCGACGAGCCGCCACAGCGGTGACGGGCGGATTCCCGGCCCGAGTGGTGGCACTCCGGGGGCGGGCGTACGGTCTAACGGTGGCCCCGGCAGTGAACACTGCCGTTCCCTGACCCTTCCCCGGGGCCCTGGCATCACCATGAGCAGCAGCCCGCGACCGACCTCCGCGACCGCGTCCACCGCCCCCGAGACCGGCGGTGGCGGAAGCGTGATGGCACTGCTCGTGATCGCCTCGTGCCAGCTGATGGTGGTCCTCGACATCACCATCGTGAACATCGCGCTGCCGCACATCCAGAGCGCCCTGGACTTCTCCACGACCAGCCTGTCCTGGGTCGTGAACGCCTACACCCTCACCTTCGGCGGTCTGCTGCTGCTCGGCGGCAGGACCGGCGACATCCTCGGCCGGCGGCGCATGTTCATCGTGGGTGTGCTGCTGTTCGTGCTGGCGTCGCTGCTGGGCGGGCTCGCCCAGGGCCCCGGACAGCTCCTCGGCGCCCGGGCCCTGCAGGGCGTCGGCGGCGCCATCGCCTCGCCGACCGCGCTGGCCCTGATCAGCACGACGTTCCGGGAGGGGCCCGAACGCAACCGCGCCTTCGGGGTGTTCGCGGCGGTCTCCGCGGGCGGCGGCGCGATCGGTCTGCTCGCCGGCGGCATGCTCGTGGAGTGGCTGAACTGGCGCTGGGTGTTCTTCGTCAACGTCCCGATCGGCCTGCTGATCGCCCTGGCGGCTCCCCGCTGGATCCGGGAGTCCGAACGCCACGCGGGCCACTTCGACCTCGCCGGAGCGCTGACCTCCACGGCGGGCATGGTGCTGCTGGTGTACGGCTTCATCCGGGCCGCCCAGGAGGGCTGGCGCGACGCGCTGACGCTGGCCGCGTTCGGCGGCGCCGTGATCGTGCTGAGCGTGTTCGTCCTGATCGAGCGGCGCTCGCGGCAGCCGATCACCCCGCTGCACATGTTCGCGGACCGCAATCGCGCGGGCACCTACGCGATCATGCTGTGTCTGGCCGCCGCGATCTTCGGGATGTTCTTCTTCCTGACCCTGTTCGTGCAGGACGTGCTGGGCTTCAGCCCCCTGGAGGCGGGGCTCGCGTTCCTCCCGGTGAGCGCGGTGATCGCCTTCGGCGCGGGCCTGGCCTCCCGGTTCCTGCCACGGTTCGGCCCGAAGCCCTTCATGGTGATCGGCGCGATCCTCGCGGCGGGCGGCCTCGCCTGGCTGACCCTGACGGACATCCACTCGACGTACGCGGGCAGCATCCTCGGCCCGCTGCTGGTGTTCAGCCTCGGGATGGGCTTCGAGTTCGTCTCCCTGACCCTGATGGCGCTGTCGAACGTGGAGACCCAGGAGTCCGGCGCGGCCTCGGCCCTGCTGAACGCGACCCAGCAGGTGGGCGGTTCCCTCGGCCTGTCCATCCTCGTCACCGTCTTCGGCACGGCCACCGGCAACGAGGCCGACCGGCAGATCCCGGACTTCCTCTCCCAGGCGACACCGGCCCAGCGCCTGCACTTCCAGCACACCGGGACCGTGCCGGACCCCTGGTCCGACGAGATCCTCACGGCCGGTGTCTCGGCGGCCTTCGTCATGGCGGCGGTGTTCGCCGCGCTCGCCGCGCTGATCGCCGTCGTCGTGATCCAGGTCCGCGCCTCGGACCTGGAACGCCTCCAGGGCGGCTCCGGCCCCGCACCGGGACCGCAGTGACCGCAGGGACGCAGCGGCATCCGTAGGGCTTCACGGACACGTGTAGTCGAAGCGGACCTCGTCCGACCGAACGCCCGGGGACAGCACGCGCAGCTCCGCGGCGGCCGCGTAGTGCCCCCGCCCCTGGAAGGACCACAGCAGATGCAGCCGTACGGACCGCTGTCCCCGCGCGAGCGTCGTGCGCAGTACGGCGGAGGAGGTGCCGTCGTTGCGGATCCACCGGTACGTCAGCGTGCCGTCACGGCCGTTGGTCCGCACGGTGCCGACGAGGTCGACGGTCCGGTCGCAGCCCGCCGCACCCTGCTCGGCCCTCACCGTGACCGCGCGCACGGCGACGGGGGACGCGGTGTGCTGCCGCCAGAGCAGGAACAGCGCGGCGGCGATCAGGACGAGGACGGGCAGCGTGTGGCGGCGCAGCCGGCGGGGGGAGCGGGCCGGGGGCAGGGGCGCGGGCAGGCGGTGGGTGACACCGGGTCCGAAGCGCAGCACGGTCGTCGCGGCCGTGGAGTCGACCAGGGTGGCGTCCGGCTCGGGCCGTTGGATCCAGTGGCTGCCCAGCACGGTGGCGCTGTACTCGGCGCGGTCGGCGTCGGTGAGGGGATCGTCGGGCGCTGTCATCGGATCTCGCATTGCCGGGTGAGGAGTTGCTGGGACGCGCCGCCGTCGGCGGAGGCCGGGCCCGTCGTCGCCTGGACCGTCCAGTAACAGCCCGTCGCCCGGAAGGTGTGGTCGACGGTGACGGTGTACTGGGTGGCGCCGCTGCGCCGGTACGTGGTCGCGCCGTCCGCGTCGCCCGGCTGGCCTCCCGTGTTGCCCGCGAACCAGCCCAGGGTGAGGGAGAACGGGCCGGTGCCGTCCGTGGTGACGGTGACGGTCGCGGTGGCCGTGTCGGGGCCGGTCTGGCGGAAGGCCGACACCGAGACGTCCTTGACCGCGGGCGCCGACGGCGTGGGCGAGGGGTCGGACGTCGGGCTCGGCGGGTCCGACGGGGTGGGCGTGTCGGTGGGCGTCGGAGAGGCGGTCGGGGGCGCGGCGGAGGGCGTCGCGGAACTCGCCTCCGGGGAGGGGGAGGCGCTGGACTCCGACGCGGAGGGGGTCGCTGTCGTGGCCGACGGGGCGGGGGCCGGATCGGGGCCGGCGGTCGGTGTGGCACTGGTCGTGGCGAGTGCCTGGGCCGCCTGCCCGGCCTCCGCCGCGCCTCCCCGGTCGAGTCCCTGCGCCAGCACGATCGCCAGCAGGACGGCCACACCCGCCACGGCGAGGCCGGGCACGGTGGGCCGCCAGGCGCGCAGCCGGCCCCGGCCGGAACCCGTGCCCAGCACCGTGCGCGCCGTGTCGGCGGCGGGCCGCGGCGGGGCGTCGCCCGTCGGGTGCGGCACCAGCAGGAGGGCCACGAGCGCCGCCAGCCGACGGCGCCCGCGCGCCTCCCACGCGTCCCCGTAGCGTCCTACGGCGGCGGCCTCCAGGTCGGTGACGAAGGCGGCCGCGTCCAGGGGCCGTTCGTCCGCGGTCTTGGCCAGCCCCCTCAGCACCAGGGGCCGTACCGCCTCGGGCACGTCCCCGGCCGGGACCGGCTGCTCCAGGTGCTGCAAGGCCAGCTCGGCGAGGTTCTGGCCCGCGTAGGGCTTGTGGCCCGTGAGGCACTCGAAGAAGGTGGCGGTGGCCGCGTACACGTCCCCGGCGGGGGAGGCGGGCGCGCCGGTCCACTGCTCCGGGGCCATGTAGGCCGGGGTGCCCGCGACGCCGGCCCGGATGCCGCTGTCCACCGCGATGCCGAAGTCGACCAGCTTGGACAGGCCCCGCGGGGTGACGAGGACGTTCTCCGGCTTGTAGTCCCGGTGGACCACGCCCACCCGGTGTGCGTCGGCCAGGCCGAGCAGTGAGCCCTTGAGCACGGTCAGCGCGGCCTCGGGGGAGAGCGGGCCCTGTCTGGACAACAGGGCCCGCAGGGAGACGCCGTCGACGAGCTCCATCACGATGGCGGCGCCCTCGGCCCCTTCGACGTACTCGTAGAAACCGGCCACGTGCGCGCTCTGCAGGCCGCCGAGCAGTTCGGCCTCGGCGCGGAAGCCGTGCAGGAAGTCCGCCCGGGTGCGCAGGGCCTCGCTGAGGTACTTCACGGCGACCGGCACACCGGTCTCCTCGTGCACGGCCCGTACCACGCGGCCGCTGGCTCCGCTGCCGAGCTCGAGCGACTCGGAGTAGCCCGGTACCGTCCATGCGTTCATCGCCGTCCCCCTGCCGTGGCGTGTGCGCCGCTCTCGTCGCGGGGAGCCGGCGGGCCACGCGGACAGAGACATGTTTTCGGCCAGTTCGGTTGCATACCGTCCGCCACCGGTGTTCCACAGACGGCCGGGGTCGTCCGGCGGGCGGTGAACGCGCGGGCGGGGCACGGCTCTTGACGGTGCGGGCCCCTGCGGCTTAACTCCTCGGTAACTTTCGCTGGTCATGACAATCGGACGTGCCGGGTGGTGGGCTCATCGCCGGCCGGTCGCCCGCTGGACGTGGGGAGTGGCCATGGCACGACGCCCGTACCGCCGACGCAGACACCTGACCGTGGTGTCACTGCTGCTGTTCGTCCTGGCCATGGCCCTGGGGCCGGCGCCCAGCTCGGCGGCCGGAACCGACTGGTGGACCCCCACCGCGCGGCCCGCGCCGGACTCGCAGATCGACGTCACCGGCGAGCCGTTCACGGGCACCGACTCCGCCGGCCACGTGCGCGGGCTCGTCGACGCGCACAACCACCTCTTCTCCAACGAGGCCTTCGGCGGGCGGCTGATCTGCGGCAAGGTCTTCTCCCCCGCGGGCGTCGCCGACGCCCTGAAGGACTGTCCCGAGCACTACCCCGACGGCACGCTCGCCGTCTTCGACTACATCACCCACGGCGGCGACGGCCGGCACGACCCGGTCGGCTGGCCCACCTTCAAGGACTGGCCGGCGTACGACTCGATGACCCACCAGGCGAACTACTACGCCTGGGTGGAGCGCGCCTGGCGCGGCGGGCAGCGCGTCCTCGTCAACGACCTGGTCACCAACGGCGTGATCTGCTCGGTCTACTTCTTCAAGGACCGCAGCTGCGACGAGATGACCTCGATCCGGCTCCAGGCCGGACTCACCTACGACCTCCAGGCGTACATCGACACGATGTACGGCGGCCCCGGCAAGGGCTGGTTCCGTATCGTCACCGACAGCGCGCAGGCCCGCAAGGTCATCGAACAGGGCAAGCTCGCGGTGATCCTCGGCGTCGAGACGTCCGAACCCTTCGGCTGCAAGCAGATCCTGGACATCGGCCAGTGCAGCAAGGCGGACATCGACAAGGGACTGGACGAGCTGTACGCGCTCGGCGTGCGCTCCATGTTCCTGTGCCACAAGTTCGACAACGCGCTGTGCGGCGTCCGCTTCGACGAGGGCGGCCTCGGCACCGCCATCAACGTGGGGCAGTTCCTGTCCACCGGCACCTTCTGGCAGACCGAGAAGTGCACCGGACCGCAGCACGACAACCCCATCGGCACGGCCGCGTCCACGGCGGAGGCCGACCTGCCCGCCGGCGTGGCCGTACCGTCGTACGCCGCGGACGCCCAGTGCAACAAGCGCGGGCTCACCGAGCTCGGCGAGTACGCCGTGCGCGGCATGATGAAACGCAAGATGATGCTGGAGATCGACCACATGAGCGTCAAGGCCGTCGGCCGGGTGCTCGACATCTTCGAATCCGCGGACTACCCGGGCGTGCTCTCCTCGCACAGCTGGATGGACCTGAACTGGACCGAGCGGGTCTACGCCCTCGGCGGCTTCGTCGCCCAGTACATGCACGGCTCGGAAGGGTTCGCCGCGGAGGCGAAGCGCACCGACGCCCTGCGCGACAAGTACCACGTCGGCTACGGCTTCGGCACCGACTTCAACGGCGTCGGCTCCCACCCCGGCCCGCGCGGCGCGGACGCCCCGAACAAGGTGACGTACCCCTTCAAGAGCGTCGACGGGGGCTCGGTCATCGACCGGCAGACCGTCGGCCGGCGCACCTTCGACATCAACACCGACGGCGCCGCCCACGTCGGCATGATCCCCGACTGGATCGAGGACATCCGGCTCGTCGGCGGCCAGGACGTCGTGGACGACCTCCTGCGCGGCGCCGAGTCCTACCTCGGCACCTGGGCCGCCACCGAACAGCACCAGGCGGGCGTCGACCTCGCCAAGGGCGCGGCGACGACGGCCAGTTCGGCGGAGTGGAACCCGTTCACCAGCTACGCGCCGGGCCGCGCCGTCGACGGCGACACCGGCACCCGCTGGGCCAGCGACTGGAACGACGACCAGTGGTGGCAGGCCGACCTGGGCTCCACCCACCTGGTCGGCCGCGTCACGCTCGACTGGGAGCGCGCGTACGCCAAGGCGTACCGCATCGAGCTCTCCACCGACGGCACGACCTGGCACACCGCCTGGTCCACCACCACCGGAGACGGCGGCCTGGACACGGTCCGCTTCACCGGCACACCCGCGCGCTACGTCCGCGTCCACGGCGTCCAGCGCGCAACGGGCTGGGGCTACTCCCTGTACGAGGTGGGTGTGCACAGCGGCTGAGCCGGATCTCCCACCCGGCCGTTGTCAGTGCCGGGTGGGAGACTCGGGGCATGACCGAAGCGAACCCGAAGGCAGACCTTCTCCGCTATCTGCAGGATGCCCGCGACGCCCTGGTGTGGAAGCTGGAGGGCCTGTCGGAGTACGACATCCGGCGCCCCCTCACCCCCACGGGCACGAACCTGCTGGGGCTGATCAAGCACGCCGCGGGCGTGGAACTGGCCTACTTCGGCGACTCGTTCGGCAGACCGTACTTCACGGAGGAGCCGCCGTCCTGGTGGTACACCCAGGACAGTGAACCCAACGCGGACATGTGGGCCACCGCCGACGAGTCGCGCGAGGACATCGTCGGGCTGTACCGCACGGCGTGGGAGCACGCCAACCACACCATCGAGACGCTGGAGCTCGACGCGATCGGCCACGTCCCCTGGTGGCCGGAGGAGCGGCGTGAGGTGACCCTCCATCACATCGTGGTCCGGGTGCTCTCCGACACCCAGCGGCACGCCGGCCACGCCGACATCGTCCGCGAACTCATCGACGGCTCCGCCGGCCTGCTCCAGGGCAAGTCCGACCTGCCGTCGCAGGACCCGGCCTGGTGGAAGGAGTACCACGCCCGCCTGGAGCGCTCGGCGAGAGAGGCCGACAAGGGCTGAGAGAGGCGCGTGACGGGCGGGAGGAGTCCGGTCGGATCCGAGGTGCGGTCCGGGTGGAGCCGGGGTGCGGTCCGGCCCGGGCGTTGTATCACCCGGCCCGGACCGCGGGGGTCACGGCAGCTTCACGAACGGCGACAGGAAAGCCCGCGCGCCCGGAGTGTCCAGCCGGTAGGCCACGTTGGTCGCGTAGCAGGGCGTGTCACCGGTGATGGTGGTGGCCGCGAGGAGGGTCCTGCCGTCGATCACCGCGAAGTTGGGGCCGCCCGAATCGCCGTAGCAGGCGCCGCCGTTGCCCTGGGGCGCCGTCATGCCGAGGCGTACCCACGCGTTGTTGAGGGCGTCGAAGGTCACCGGTGCCTTCATCCGGACGCCGCCGCCGGGGTGGGTCTGCCCGCCGGGACCGTTCACCGCCTCCTGGGTGCCGTACCCGGCGACGAACCAGTCGGTGGAGTTGAGGCCCCGCGGTCCGAGGGCGCCCAGCCGGCCGGCGGTCGGCAGGGCGGCGGGGGTGAAGGACCAGCGGGCCGCGACCTTCGCCGCGGGCAGCTCGATCACGGAGATGTCGTGCGGGTCGGAGGCCGGGCCCGGATAGTCCGGATGGCTGTGGGCCGTGCCCTGGACGCCGACGGCCTTCGCCTGCGCGGCGGGATCGCCCGGATACGTCCGCGCGGCGGCGTCCAGCCCGGCCTGCACGTTCTGGTCGAGCGAGACATAGAACCGCACGTCGTCCGGCCAGTCCGTGGTGCAGTGCGCGGCGGTCAGGAAGGTGTCCGCGTCGATCATCGTGCCCGAGCAGACCCAGTCGACCCGGTCCGGGGTCGCCGGATCGGCGTCGTCGTCCCAGGTCGCCACCAGCGCGCCGACCTCGGTGCGCTCGGGAGCGGGCGTGGCGTTGTAGGAGTTGATCGCGGACGAGGGCAGTGCGGTGGCGAGTACGGCGGCGCAGGCGGCCGCGGTGACGGCGGTGGCGCGTACGGCAGTCAAGAAGAACCCCTTCATCGGCTGTGGGACGGGTGTTCTCCTGTGGGAGGTGAGGTGCATTGAATCGCTCGCGACGCCGTGTCACAAGAGCGGGTGCGCCGCCGGGAGGGTGGGTACTCGGTCGTCCCGCGGGACCGCTGCGCGAGTCCCGCCGGGCCGGTACGGCGAAGGAGAGGCCATGGCGCACAGCGGTGAGGAGAGGACGCTGCCGCGCGGCAGCACGACGCCGGAGCTGCGCCTCGCCACGGAGCCACGGACCGACGCACCCGGCGGCGGCCCGCCGATCGTCCCGCCCATGCCACCGGGCGGCCCGTCGGGCGACCGCACACAGGCCATCCTGGACGCGGCCAAGCAGGTCGGGGGCCTGCTGAAGCGCGACGGGCACAGATTCGCGCTGGCCGGCAGCGTCGCCGTCTACGCGCACGGCGGCAACGGCACCCTCAGCCACGATGTCGACTTCTGCATCCTGCGCGAGGACGCCGCCGCGGTGACGGACTCGCTGCGCGCCGCCGGGCTGGACGTGCGGGTGCCCCCGGAGGACTGGCTGATGAAGACCACCTGCCTCGGCCAGGACGTCGACCTCCTCTTCGAGCTGGCACACCGCCCCGTCACCCCGGAGCTGCTCGCCCGGGCCCGGAACCTGCCCGTCGACTCGGTGCACATGCCCGTGGTGGCCCCGACCGACCTGCTGTGGAGCCTGCTCGCCGCGTTCTCCGAGCACCACTGCGACTTCGGCGCGGCGCTGCCCGTGGCCCGGCTGTTGCGCGAGAAGGTCGACTGGGACGTCGTCCGCGCCCGGTGCGGCGACGAACCCATGCCGGCGGCCTTCCTCTTCCTGCTCGAACGGCTGAACATCATCGCCCCGGCGCGGCAGGGGCCGATATGAGCGGCCACCTCGCCCAGCAGCTGGACTACCGGGTCGCCCGCCTGGGTGAGCGGTTGGCCGCCGGCCCGCTCGGGGAACTCGGCGTACGCATCGATCTGCACGGCGACGCGGTCCTGCTGTCCGGCACGGTCCCCACCGCGCAGTGCCGCGAGACCCTGCTGGAGATCGCCCACGAGGAGCTGGCGGGCATCCCCGTCCACTGCGACATCGCCCTGGCGGACCTCGCCGCCCCCGATCACGCCGAGGACCTGCCGTGATCCGGGTCGCGGCCGTCGGCGACATCCACCTGGGCCCCGAGAGCGAGGGCCTGCTGAGGCCGTCGTTCGAGACGCTCCCCACGTGCGCGGACCTTCTGCTGCTGGCCGGTGACCTCACCCGGCACGGCACCCCCGACGAGGCCGCGGTGGTGGCGCGGGAGATCAAGGACCTGGGGGTTCCCGTCATCGCGGTGCTCGGCAACCACGACTACCACGACGGACGCGAGGACGAGATCACCGCGCTGCTCACCGAGGCCGGTGCGCACGTTCTGGAGGGGGAGGGCGTGGTGGTGACGTGCGACGGCACGCGCGTCGGCGTGGCCGGGACGAAGGGCTTCGGCGGCGGCTTCGTGGGCCGCTGTGCCGGTGAGTTCGGCGAGAGCGTCATGAAGGAGTTCGTGGCCTACTCCCGCCGGTGCGCCGACGGTCTGCGGGAGGCCCTGGAGGATCTGGGGAACCAGGGATGCGACCTACGGATCGCCCTCACGCACTTCTCGCCCGTGCCCGACACCCTGGCCGGCGAACCCCTGGAGATCTACCCCTTCCTCGGCAGCTATCTGCTCGCCGAGGCGATCGACACGGCCGGCGCCGACCTCGCCGTGCACGGCCATGCCCACCGGGGGACCGAGCACGGCATGACGAGCGGTGGAGTGCGCGTGCGCAATGTGGCCCAGCCGGTCATCGGCCGGGCCTTCCACGTCTACCGGCTCCACGCGGACGAACGGGCGGCGGAGGAAGGGGAGTTGAAGCCGACCGGCTGAAGGCTGCCCGTGGCAGTGCCGCCCCGGCCGAACTCCCTCTTACTCCGCGCCGTGGTGGTCGACGACCCGGAAGTCGGCGTCGCCGAGGGTGAGCACCCCGTCGGACAGGGGTGTGCAGCGCACCCCGCCCTTGTCACGCAGCGCCTTCCGCGCGCCCGGGCCGATGGTGGTGTCCATCCACGCGCACGGCCGGGCGGGGCGGTTGACGGCGAGGAGGACGGGGCCGGTGCCGCAGTCGAGAAGGACGGTGCGGCCGACGCACGCGTCGATGTCGACCCCGCGGAGCAGGACGTTGCGCCGGGTCTGCCGCAGGTCCACGTGCGGGTCGATGTCCGTCGGCAGGTTCTCCACCGACATCACGGTGACGGCCGCGTCCCGGTGCGCGGGTCGGCCGAAGTAGCGGTCCCCGACCAGCCCGAGGGAACGGCGCACCTCGACCCGCGCCACGCGCTCGTCGTCCGCCCCCGGAGCGGGCCCGTCGGCCGGCCGCCCCGCGAAGCGATGCGACGGCGACACCAGCAGCTGCACGACCTCGACCCTCGTCATGGACCCAGCCTAGGGGCGATGGGGAGGCGGTCAGTACGACTGTTCGACCTCCGTCGCTCCCGGCGCGATGACGACCTTGCCGACGAGGCTTCCGGACTCGGCGTGGCGCAGTGCCTCGGCGGCCCGGGTGAGCGGGTAGACGCGGTCGATCCTGGCGGAGATGGTCCCGGAGCGCAGCAGTCCGAAGACGTGGGTGAGGTCCTCGCGCAGCCGGGCCCGGTAGCTCTCGGGGTGACGGGCCTTGCCGGCCCACAGGTTGAAGAAGTGGGCGCCACGGCCGTTGGGCAGCACGTTCCACAGGGTGAGCCGTGCCACCAGCCTCAGCACCGGGATCATCCCGTTGCCGGCCTCGTCCCGGGTGGCGGCGCTGCCGTAGGAGACCAAGGTGCCGCCGCGGCCGAGCATGTTCCAGGAGTCCTTGATGCCGGGGCCGCCGACGTGGTCGAAGACCGCGGCGACCCCCTCGGGCGCCAGCTCACGGACCTGGGCCGGGAGGTCCCCCCGGTAGTCGACCGGGGTGGCGCCCATGGCGCGGACGGCTTCCTGGTTGCGGGCCGAGGCGGTGCCGATGACCTTCACGCCGTGCGCGAGGGCGAGCTGGACGAGGACGCTGCCGACCCCGCCGTTGGCGCCGTGCACGACGATCGTGTCGCCGGGCCGCACCCGGGCGGTGCGGTGGAGCATGCGCCAGGCGGTCGCGCCGTTGGTGATCAGGCTCTCCGCCTCTGCCGCGCCGACCCCGTCGGGGACCGGCACCAGGTCCGCCGCGTCCAGGAGTACGCGGTCGGCCCAGCCGCCGGTCTTGGTGAGGGCGGCGACCCGCTCGCCGCGGGCCGGGCCGGGCCGGCCGGGCAGGGGGGTGCCCAGTTCCTCGACGGTGCCCACCAGGTCGTAGCCGGGGACGAAGGGGAACGCCGGCATGTCGTAGTACTTGCCGCGCCGCATCTGCTGCTCGGCGAAGGTCACACCGGTGGCCTCCACGCGGACGATGACCTGGCCGGGGCCCGGCTCGGGCAGGTCGCGCACCCGCACCTGAAGGCTCTCGGGCTCGCCGACGGCCGGGAGGACGATCTCGGTGGCTCGCATGGTGACTGACTCCTTGATGTCGTTGTTCATCGGACGTGAGGTGCGCGGAGGAGTGAAGTGTGTGGTTGACCACTCACTCTTGAGGGGTGAGAGAGGGCGGCTGCCGGATCCGTGAGGACCGGGCGGCCGCCCGAGGAGGGCTCCGTCAGTAGTGGGTGATGCCGGACGCGAGGGTGCGGGTCCAGGGGGCGTCCACGGCTTCGACGTCGAGGGTGACGAGCAGGTGGCACAGCATCCCGACCGCGAAGAACTGCTGGACCTGCTGATCGCTGCCGCCGGACGCGCCGCGGACGTACTCCACCGTGCGCGCGTACCCCGCGCGAACGGTCTCGCGGATCGCCGGCTCGGAGACCGCGGCGGCCTGGGCGTGCAGTTGGACGAGCAACAGGTCGTTGTCGCTGATGAGGCGTGCGTACGCGTCCCCCATGGAGTCCAGGACCGCCTCGGCGTCGCTGCCGGTGGCCTTGGCCGCGCCCTCCTCCAGGGCGGCGCGCATCAGTACGAAGCAGTGCTCGACGACCGCGGTGAACAGGCCTTCCTTGGTGGGGAAGAGTCGGTACACATACGCCTGCGAGATGCCGGCCGCCTTGGCCACCTCGGTCGTCGTGGTACCGAAGTACCCCTTGGCGGCGAAGGCGCCGATGGCGGTGCGAAGGACCGTCTCGCGGCGTTCCTCGGCGGTGGACAGCTGGCGTCGGCGTTCCGTCGTCATATGTGTAGTCAACCACTCACACTTTCGGGCAGTCAAGAGGAGCGGTCCAATATTCACCGGCACCTTCGAACCGGCCTCCCTATGCTGCGGACATGCTGAGACTGGAGCGACTGCGGGCGGACCACGCGCAGGACCTGTTGCGGTTCGAGCGGGAGAACCGGGAGTACTTCGCCCGGTCGATCACGGACCGCGGAGACGCGTACTTCGCCGAGTTCGACTCCCGCCTCGCCGCTCTCCTCGCCGAACAGGACGCCGGCGTGTGCCACTTCCACGTCGTCCTGGACGACCGGGGCGAGCTGATCGGCCGGGTCAACCTCGTCGACGTGGAGGACGGGTGCGCCGAACTCGGCTACCGGATCGGCGAGCGGGCCGCCGGCCGGGGTGTGGCGACCGCGGCGGTGAAGGAGGTGCGGCGCCTCGCCGCCACCGAGTACCGGCTGACCGCCCTGACCGCGGTCACGACCCGCGACAACGTCGCGTCCATGACCGTCCTCGCGCGCAACGGGTTCACGGCCGTACAGGACATCACCCTCGCGGGCCGTCCCGGAACACGCTATCGGCTGTCCCTTGTCGCACCGGGAGAGGGATAGGGAGAGGGGCTCCGTCCTTGGCCACGGCCCACCTCCGTGGGCGGTGGCGCTCTTCCCGCACGCACCGTGATTTCGTAGGCTCCGACTCCTGTTGGAGTTCGTCGGACAGGTGTTGCTGACGGTGGTCGTCTGCCTCGTCGTCGGGGGTCTGGCTCTGGCGCTGGTCCTGGGATGGCAGCGCAGCCCACTCGTCACCGGGGGCGTGGGCGGCGCCGCGCTGGCCTTCCTCGGCTACGGCGCCCGCGAGCTCTTCCGCCCGACCCGGCCAGGCCGCCCCACCCGCCTGGCCACCGCGGCGGCCGCAACGTTCGCCGTTACGACCGTGTTCCTGACCTATGCCTGGTCCTGCGGCTGTGCCTGACAGATGACCGGTCCGCAAGTCCGGCGGTGTGGTCCCGCCTCCGCCGTAGACCCCGGCGGCTGTATGCCGACCGGGGCTACGACTTCGACGAGTACTGGGAAGGGCGCTCCTTTGCCGGCGAGCTGGTCAGTGGTCGAGGAGGGCGATGCGGATGGCTCGTTCGACGTGGGCGGCGGTGTTGGCGTCGAGCTCCCGCTCCACCAAGCCGGGGTAGGCGTCGCTGGTGCGGTCACAGCCGTCCCGGGACGCATCGCCGAGCGGGGGCTGCGGGTCTCCGACGAACCCACCGGCGGTGTACGAGTCACCCAGCGCTGCCCACTCGTACTGATCCCGCACCAGCGGAGCCCGTGGGCACAAGCGCGGACACTGCCATCGTGAGCCCCACCGCCAGCGCTCGTGGGCGCAGGCGGGAGACAGGGTGCCGACCCATACGCGTTGAACGCATACACACTCTCCATTCACTCACGGTAGCAATGTGACTACGGAATGAAGGTAGGTGAGGACATGTCATCGCCGGACGGTGCGGCGCGCGTTCACCCCTCCGTCTCGAGTGCCGCGGCCAGGCGGGCCACGACGTCCGGGTCCGGGAGGCGGCGTAGCGACTCGGTGACCTGGTTGCTCGCGAACTCCCGTTGTGACGCGGTTACTTCGGGGTCGATGGCGCACTCGGCCTGGACGTACACGTAGTTCAGGGACGTCGCGAAGAGCATCGAGAAGGATCGCGGCCCGTGGAGGACGGCGCGGCCGCCGGCATCACGGTACGCCCGTGCCAGGCGCCGGGCGGCATCCGCGTTCGGCCGGTTGCCGCCCGACCACACGTACAGGGCCTGGGCGAACTCCCGTTCCGCCGACGCGGATCCGGCGTTGTCCCAGTCGAGCAGGACGGGGCCGGACGGTCCGACGAGGACGTTCTGTGGTTGCAGGTCCAGGTGTGACATCACCAGATCGTCGGAGCCGGACGGTGTCACCCATTGTGCCAACTCGACTGCGGACGTGCCGATGAACCGTCCCAGCGCGTCGGCCCACGGCAGGCCGGCCGCCTGGACCTTCGTGTGCAGGTCCTTCCAGTCGGTCTCCGTGGGGCACCGCTCGTACCAGGCGTTCGGCGCCTCGGCCGCGCCCGTTCCCGCCGTGTGCAGCAGGGCCATGGTGCGGCCGAACCAGTCCAGGACCTGCGGGTCGGACGCGTCCGCCCGCGTGCCGTCGATCCAGTCGTACAGCTTGACGCAGGAGCCGCCGGGCAGCCGGGTGACGTACGCGCCCCGGTGGTCGGGCATGAGCCGCGGTGACGCAATGCCCAGGTCCTCGGCGGCCTGCCGCAGTGCGGCCTCCCGGCGGACCTGCTCCTCGTCGCACCCGAAGAGCAACTCCTTGACCGCCCACGACGTGCCGTTCCCGGACAGCTTCCAGATCTGCCCCAACGCCCCACGCGTGACCGGCACCAGCGTCCATGGCCCGGCGCCCAGTCCGTACGTCTCCACGATCAAGTCGGTCGATCTCCGCATGTACGCACCCTTCCCCTTCCGCGCCCGGAGAATCACGGGGCTGTGGCCCGTCACCAGGGATCCATGGGGCGCCCGTTTGCCCGATGGATCCAGTTCCCGCGCGCCCGCAGGGGCCTGGCCATCGGTGCCTTCTGCGCCGTCCACTGAGGCGGGGGTGCCCGCGCACGGGCCGTCGAGCCCCAAGAGCGGCCCCCGTGCGTCAGCAGCCGCGTCAGTCGTCCGCTGCCGTCGCCTCCGTCAGGCTGTGTTCGATGCGGCTCAGGACCTCGACCGCCTCGGTCTGCTGTTCGTCCGTCAGTCCCTGCGCGACACTCCGCTCCAGCTCCAGCCAGAGCTGCTCGACCTCCTGGCGCAGGGCGTTGCTCGCGGCGGTGGGTTCGACGATGGTGACGCGCTTGTCGGTGGCGGAGGCGCGGCGCCGGACGAAGCCCGCGTTCTCCAACCGCCTGACGGTACGGGTCATGGTGGCCGCGTCGGAGCCCAGCAGCCGGACGAGATCCGTCTGCCGCTGCGGGCCGCTCTCCCACAGCTGCATCATGACCAGCTCCTGACCGGGATGCAGTCCGACCGTGCGCAGTAGTTGTCCGGCCAGCATTCGGTGCAGCCGGGCCACTCGGAAGATCGCGTGGCTGAGCGGGCCGGCCATGACGGAGGCCGGGAGTGTCTCGCTCACCGGCGACGGGCGGTCCGCGGCGGGTGGCCGACTTGGCTGGCTCATACGGTCCTCGCTGCACCTGAAGTCATGGGGTTCGGTCAAATCGTAGCGTCCTGTCGCTGGATGTCCGAGCAGGGCCGCAGGTCCCGCCCCGGCGGACATCTTGTGACCTGGATCACTCATGCGAGGGATGGATCCGAGGGATTTACTTGTTCGGACAGTAAACGGCGCCTTCCGGTGTCGTCCGTCAGGGCCGCTGCCGGCCCCTGGACAAGGGAACGTGATCATGACGACGGCCTTCCACCCCTACGACCTGCGCGGCACGAGCCTCGCCAACCGCATCGTGATGGCGCCCATGACCCGCAGCCGCGCCTACGGCCCCGGCCAGACCCCGACCGACCTGATGGCGGAGTACTACGCGCAGCGCGCCGGCGCCGGTCTGATCGTCACGGAGGGCACCCAGCCGTCGGCGGTCGGCCAGGGCTACCCCGACACCCCGGGCATCCACTCCGCCGAGCAGATCGCCGCCTGGCGCAAGGTGACCGACGCCGTGCACGCCAAGGGCGGCGTCATCTATCTCCAGCTCATGCACACCGGCCGGGTCGGCCACCCGACCCTGAGCGGCCTCACCCCGGTCGCCCCGTCCGCCGTCGCCGCCCAGGGGCAGGTCTACACGCACGAGGGCCCCCAGGACTTCGTCACCCCGAAGGAGCTCACCGAGGCCGAGATCCTCGACACCGTCGCCGACTACGCCACCGCGGCCCGCAACGCCGTTGAGGCCGGCTTCGACGGTGTGGAACTGCACGGCGCCAACGGCTACCTCATCCACCAGTTCCTCGCCCCCAACACCAACCGGCGCACCGACGCGTGGGGCGGCAGCGCCGAAGCCCGGGTCCGCTTCGCCGTGGCGGTCGCCCGGGCCACCGCCGAGGCCATCGGCCCGGACCGGGTCGGCTTCCGCATCTCGCCCGGCAACCCCTACAACGACATCGACGAGAGCGACCGGCCGGACGTCGAGGCGACCTACACCGCGCTCGTCGGCGCGCTCGCCCCGCTCGGCCTGGCCTATCTGCACCAGATGGAGGCGCCCGGCATCCGCGATCTGACGGTCCGGCTGCGCAAGCAGTGGCCGGGCACGTTCGTCCTCAACCCCTTCACCGGCACCGAGCCCACCGGCCCCGAGGAACTGAGGCTGATCGAGGACGGCACCGCCGACCTCATCGCCTACGGCGCGCTCTTCCTCGCCAACCCCGACCTGCCCGCCCGCCTCGCCGCCGGCGGCCCGTTCAACACCCCTGACCGCGCCACGTCCTTCGGCGGCGACCATCGCGGCTACACCGACTACCCGACCCTCGACTGACGCGAGACGCACTCGGCCGCGCCCGCACGAGCGGGCCGGCCCCCGCGCCCGGTACCGGCATGCGAACGGGCGGGAGAGCCGCCGCCCAGGAGCGGTACGATCGGCGCGTGAACAGCTACTGGCACGTCGTTCTGCCGCCGCTCGGCGCCTGACCGGGCGCCCGCACCGACGGTTCGATCTCCGGCCCCGGCCGACCCACAGGGTGGTCAGGGGTGTTGTCGTGCGCCCGATTCGAATCGAGTCCCTGACGCATTCGACGACGGAAGTTCACGACTGTGCCGAACCGCACCTCTCCTCTGGCCACCCCGCGCCCGGCCGATTCCCGCCCGCACACCTCCCGCGCCCGCTTCACCGGCGGCGGCGCGCCCATCCTGACGGCCGCCCTGCTGTGGGGCACGACCGGCACCGCGAGCTCGGTGGCTCCCGCCGGCGCGTCGGCGGCGGCCATTGGCTGCGCCGGTCTCACCCTCGGTGGCGTCCTGCTGTTCCTCACCTCGCGCGGCGCCCGCTCGCTGCCCGCCGCCTGCACCCGGTCCGAGCGACGGCTGCTGATGCTCGGCGCGCTCGCGGTGGCCGGCTATCCGGTCACCTTCTATCCGGCCGTGGCCCGTGGCGGCGTGGCCGTGACCACCGTGATCGCCCTGGGCAGCGCGCCGGTCTTCGCCGGGCTGCTGGCCTGTATCACCGGGCAGAGCCGTCCCACCGCCCGCTGGACCGCCGCGACCGCGGCCGCCGTGCTGGGCTGCTCCCTCCTGGTGCTGGGCCCCGAACTCGCCGGTGCGAGCACGCCGTTGGACCTCATCGGTGTCGCTCTGGCGGCGTGCGGCGGACTGTCGTACGCCGTCTATTCGCTGATCGGCGGGCGGCTCATCACACGGGGGCACGCCTCCGACGCGGTGATGGGCGTGCTGTTCGGCGCGGCCGGTCTGCTCGTTCTGCCGCTCGTGGCGCTCACCGGCGCGGGGTGGCTCGCCGCACCCCGGGGCGCGGCGGTGGCGGGGTATCTCGCCGTGTTCACCGTGTACTTGGCCTACCGCCTCTTCGGCCACGGCCTGCGGTGTACCCCGGCATCCGTCGCCACGACGCTGACCCTGACCGAGCCCGCCGTGGCGGCCGCCCTGGGCGTCGCCGTCCTCGGTGAGCGCCTGCCGGCCGCGTCCTGGTGCGGGCTCGCCGTGCTCGCCGTCGGTCTGGTCCTGCTGACCGTCCCGGTCGGCGGCAGGCGCGGCCGCCGACTGTCGTGACCTGAAGCGGCGCGCACCTGGCCGGACGCGGCCGGGCGGGGGAGCGGCGGGGCCTGGTCCGGCGGCGTCCCCGGGCCGGGCCCCCCGCCGGTCAGCGCGAGCGTCCCCAGCGCCACCGCCGCCGAGGCGTCGGGGACGGCACCGACTTCCCCGGCGTCTCCACCCGCGCGCGGTCGCACCCCGTGTGCGTCACGAACGCCTCGACGACCTCCTCCACGGGCCGGTGCGGCGCCACCGTCATCAGCGCCGCCCGGTATCCGTCCGGCAACGGCGGTGCCACCAGGGCGACTTCGTCCCCCGACCCCAGCCGCAGCACCACGCCCCGCAGCCCCTCCGGGTCGCCGGGCACGGTGCGCAGCCGTGCGTGCAGCACATCCTGCGACGGTGCCTGGAGCCGTACGTGGGCCAGCAGCGTCCCCCGCTTGAACTCGTCCCACCGGTCGAACCCGAGCGTGCGCATCGGCGGCTCCGGCCAGGGCCGCAGCGCGTCCAGCCGTGCCACCACCCGGCGCAGGAAGTCCCGGATCGCCGCCTCGTCGTGCGGCTGCCACGACAGGTCCTCCGCCCAGGTGTCCGCGGCGAGGACGGCGACGATGCCCGCGTACTGCTCTTCGACGGTGAGATCGAAGAACGGCCGCTCCAGCACCATGCCGACGATGCGCTCGACCTCGTCCTCACCCAGCTCGCGGCTGAACTGAACGCAGTACAGGACCCCCGTGACCACCCCAAGACGCATGCGCACAGTATGGACAGAGCCCGCCCGCGCGTCCTCTCCTCACTCCCGTGCACACACCTCCGTCCCGCATTCGTACGACTTTGACACGCATCCGTGTCCGCCCGGTTGCCGCCCCCGGCACGGTCCGGGACAGTCCGATAGGGCGACACCGGCGCCGCCCGGAGGAACGTGAGGGTGAGGAGAGCCGTCATGCCCATGCTGCTGATCAAGGGCACCTACCGGATCGCCGGAGCCAGCCCCGACGGCGACTCCGTGCGCTTCTACCCCGACGATCCCGACCAGTGGGACCTGCTCCGCGGCGACCAGCGCGTCCGGCGCAACCGGGCCGGCGGCGCACAGCTCCGGCTCGACGGCATCGACACCCTGGAGACCCACTACCGCCCGCCGCGCGGCCCCGAACTCCACCAGCCCGCCCCGTTCGCCGGACAGGCCGCCGAGGAACTCCTCGCCTGGCTGGGCTTCACCTCCGTCGAGCGTGACCGGCGCGGTCTCGTCACCACCGCCACGCCCGAGTCCTGCCCCGGCTACGTCCTCACGCGCAGCGCGGACGTCCACGGCCGCTGCGTCGCCTTCGCCGGCCGCGGCACCGACATCCCGGGCGACAGTGGGTCGTTCGTCCACGTCGACGTGGAGCGGCTGCGCGAGACGGCCAACCACCACCAGCTGACGCGGGGCCTGGCGTACCCGACCTTCTACCGCATGCTCTACGTCGATCTGCGCGCCGAGTTGACCGCGGCGGCGCAGGAGGCCCGCCGGACCAGGACGGGGCTGTGGCCGCTGGACGAGACGGAGAGCGGCGCCAAGATCGACGGCGTGCCCTCGCTCACCGAAACCGCCGTAATCCTCCCCAAGCTGTTCCGCCGTCTGGCCGACTATCTGCAGCTCAACGACGGCGACACCGCCCTGGACGGCTTCCCCTCCTACCTCGAACAGCGGGCCGACCGCCTCCTCGTCCTCTCCACCGGCCAGTGGACGGGCTTCGACACGGTCGTGGAGGTCACCGACGACAACACGGTCCGGTTGAACCGGGCGCCCGAGGACCTGGTCTTCGACGAGAAGTGACACAGGCGCCGTAGGGCGGCCATGAGATCTGGATCACATCCCGGGGTGTGGATGTCACACTCCTGACGCCCGGGGCCCTCTCAGTGCGGAACGCACTTCCGACGAGAGGCCCGCCATGACCGCGTCCGACGCCCCGCCAGATCCGCAGACCGCCTTCGACAACCACCGCGAGCTGCTGTTCTCCCTCGTCTACAACATGCTCGGCAGCGTCGCCGACACCGAGGACGTACTGCAGGAGACCTGGCTGTCCTGGACGGCCCGGAACCAGGCGCGGGGCGCGGAACCGATCGACAACCAGCGCGCCTACCTGGTGCGGATCGCCGTGAACGGCGCCCTCGCCCACCGGGCCGCCGTCAGCCGCCGCCGGGAGACCTACGTCGGACCCTGGCTGCCCGAACCGCTCGTCGCCCCCCTGACCGACGCTCCCGCCGCGGGCGACGCCGCCGACGCGGCCCTGCGCACCGAGTCGGTGTCGATGGCGCTGCTGGTGGTCCTGGAGACCCTCACGCCCCTGGAACGCGGGGTGTTCGTCCTGCACGAGGTGTTCGGCTACGCCCACACGGAGATCGCCGACATCCTCGGCCGCAGTCCCTCGGCGGTGCGCCAGCTCGCGCATCGCGCCCGCGAGCACGTCCACGCCCGGCGCCCCCGCTACGAGCCCGACCCGCGCGTCCGGCAGCAGGTCACCGAGCGGTTCATGGCCGCCGCGCTGGGCGGTGACCTCGACGCCCTGCTGCGGCTCCTCGCCCCCGACGTGACCCTGTGGGGCGACGGCGGAGGCAAGGCGCCGGGAGGTCTGCGCCCGCTGCACGGCCGGGACAAGGTCGCCCGTCTGCTCGCCGCCCTCGCCCCCACCTCCGGACAGGGCCTGGACATCGCCTACCGCAGCGTCAACGGCGACCCCTCGGCGCTGCTGCTCGCCGGCGACACCCCGTACGCCGTCCTCGTCCTGGACCTCACCCCGGACGGCGACCAGGTCTGCGGGGTCTACGCCATCGCCAACCCCGACAAGCTCGCCCACGTCGAGTGATCACCGAGGAATCTCCCATGCTGCGAAGAATGGCGTCCCTGCCCAGTGGCAGAGTGGCGAAATGGGTCGTCGTCGCCCTCTGGGCGGCCCTGCTGGTCCCGGCCCTCATGCTGGCCGGCAAGCTCGGCGACGTCGAGGAGAACGACAGCTCGGCCTGGCTGCCCGGCGACGCGGAGTCGACCAGGGTCGTCGAGCAGGCCAGAAAGTTCCAGCCGGTCGACACCGTCCCCGCGATCGTGATCTACGACCGGCCCGAGGGCGTCACCGCCGCCGACCTCGCCAAGGCGCGGGCCGACGCCGAGGCCTTCCGGGGTGTCGAGGACGTGGTGGGGCGGCCCCAGGGCCCGGTGAGGTCCCAGGACGGCAAGGCCATCCAGACCGTGGTCCAGGTGCACAGCGGCAAGGAGGGCTGGGAGGGCATCGGCAAGGCCGTCGACGCGCTGCACGACATCGGTGTGCGGGACGCCGGAGGGCTCGGCTTCCACGTCACGGGACCGGCCGGCCACGCCTCCGACTCGATCAAGGCGTTCGGCGGAGGCGGCGGCCTGACGACGATCACCGCACTCGTCGTGGTCGCGATCCTCCTGGTCACCTACCGCAGCCCGGTGCTGCCCCTGCTGCCGCTGCTCACCGTCGGCGGCGCCCTGGTGACGTCGGAGGCGGTCATCTACCTGCTGGCGAAGAACGCCGGACTCACCGTCAACAAGCAGACAAGCTTCATCCTGACGGTGCTGGTGTTCGGCGCAGCCACCGACTACGCGCTCCTGCTCACCTCGCGCTACCGCGAGGAGCTGCGCCGGCACGAGGACCGGCACGAGGCCATGGCGGAGGCCCTGCGCCGCTCCGGCCCGGCGATCGTCGCCAGCGCCGCCACCGTCGCGATCAGCCTGATGCTGCTGATGCTGGCCACCCTCAACTCCACCCAGGGGCTGGGCCCGGCCTGCGCCGTCGGCATCCTCGTCGGGCTGCTCGCGATGGTCACCCTGATGCCGGCGCTGCTGGTGATCTGCGGCCGCTGGATCTTCTGGCCGGCGAAACCGTCGTACGGATCGAGCGGCGCGACCACGGAGAGCCTGTGGACGCGGGTCGGCACCGCCATCGCCCGACGGCCGCGGATCGTGTGGATCGGCACCGCGCTCGTCCTCGCCGCCATGGCGACCGGGGCGATCGGGCTCAAGGCCGACGGGCTGTCCATGAAGGACCAGTTCACCGGCAGACCGCAGATGGTCGTCGGCGAGGAGATCCAGTCCCGGCACTTCCCGGCCGGATCGGGCGATCCCCTGCACATCGTGGCCGAGGCCGCCTCGGCGGAGCGGGTGAGATCGGTGCTGTCCGGCGTCCCCGGGATCGTCGGCGTGGGGACGCCGGTGACCAAGAACGGGGAGGCCTTCATGCTCGCGGAACTCCGCGACGCCCCGGGCAGCAAGGCGGCGATGCGGACCGTCGAGCGGGCCCGCACCGCGGTCCACGCGATCGAGGGCGCGCGGGCCCGGGTCGGTGGCAACACGGCGATCGTGCTCGACACCCAGGACGCGGCCGCCCGTGACTCCAGGGTGATCATCCCCATCGTGCTGGTCGTGGTGCTGCTGATCCTCGGGCTGCTGCTGCGGGCGATCGTCGCGCCGCTGCTGCTCATGGCGACGGTCGTGCTGTCGTTCGGAGCGGCCCTCGGTGTGAGCAGCCTGATGTTCGAGCACGTGTTCCACTTCGCCGGGGCCGAAGCGTCCTTCCCGCTCCTGACGTTCGTCTTCCTGGTCGCCCTCGGCATCGACTACAACATCTTCCTGGTCACCCGGGTGCGCGAGGACGCCCTGCTGCACGGCACCCGACGCGGCGCCCTGACCGGCCTGTCCGCCACCGGGAGCGTGATCACCTCGGCGGGCCTGGTGCTCGCCGGTACCTTCGCGGCCATGGCCTCGCTGCCCCTGGTGTTCGCGGCCGAACTCGGCTTCGCGGTGGCGTTCGGGGTGCTGCTCGACACCGTGATCGTCCGCTCGGTGCTGGTGACCGCCCTGACCCTGGACGTCGGGCGGTGGATGTGGTGGCCGAGCCCCCTGGCATCGAACAAGATCGTCACTCGTCCGAGTGGTGACCTTCCCGCACGCCCCTCGGCGACCGTGGGGACCTAGTTGAGTGATCGGCCGGATCCCGTGTGAAGACATGTGAAGAAAGCCGTAGATGACCACTCTGTGCCGACCCGCCGTGTCCGTTCCCGAGCATGTGATCACGATGGAGGAGACGCTCGCCCTGGCGCGCGCCCGCCACCCCGATCACCCTCAACTGCCCCTGGCCCTCCGCCTGATCGAGAACACGGGGGTACGGACACGGCACCTCGTCCAGCCCGTCGAGGAGACGCTGAGACACCCCGGCTTCGAGGAGCGCAACCGGCTCTACGAAGCCGAGGCCAAGGCCCGCGTCCCGGCCGTCGTGCGACGCGCCCTCGACGACGCCGAACTGCGGCCCGGCGACATCGACCTGATCGTCTACGTGTCCTGCACCGGCTTCATGATGCCGTCCCTGACCGCATGGCTGATCAACCGCATGGGGCTGGCCCCCACCACCCGCCAACTCCCCATCGCCCAACTCGGCTGCGCCGCCGGAGGCGCCGCCGTCAACCGGGCCCATGACTTCTGCACCGCCTACCCCGGCGCCAACGCCCTCATCGTCGCCTGCGAGTTCTGCTCCCTGTGCTACCAGCCCACCGACCTGGGCATCGGCTCCCTCCTGTCCAACGGCCTGTTCGGCGACGGCGTCGCCGCCGCCGTCGTCCGGGGCAGCGGCGGCACCGGCATCCGGCTGGAACGCAACGCCTCCCACCTCATCCCGCACACCGAGGACTGGATCTCCTACGACGTGCGCGCCACCGGATTCCACTTCCTGCTCGACAAACGCGTCCCGACCACCATGGAACCCCTCGCCCCCGTCCTGCGCCGGCTCGCCGACGACCACGGCTGGAACGCCTCCGACCTCGACTTCTACATCGTCCACGCCGGCGGCCCCCGCATCCTCGACGACCTCGGCCGCTTCCTCGGCGTGCCCGCGGAGGCGTTCCGCTTCAGCCGGGCCACGCTCACCGAGTACGGCAACATCGCCAGTGCCGTCGTCCTCGACGCCCTGCGCCGCCTCTTCGACGCCGGCGGCCCGCCCGACCACGCCCGCGGCATCCTCGCCGGCTTCGGCCCCGGCATCACCGCCGAGATGTCCCTCGGCCGCTGGACCCGGGCGACCCACCACGGCTCCGTGATCGCGTCCCGCCGCCCGGACGCCTGCGTCCCCGCACTTCTGGAGTCCCGATGACCGAGCCGGCCCACCGCTCCGGACTGATCGTGCCGCCCGGCGCGGGCCGCACGATCCGCACCGCCGCACAGCAGGTCACCTTCAAGGTGACCGGCGCCCACTCGCGCACCGCGTCCAGCTTCGAGGTCGTCGTACCGCCGGGCTTCGACGTCGGGGCGCACGTCCACACCCGCAGCGAGGAACTCTTCTACGTCCTGGAGGGCGAACTCGACGTCCTCGCCTTCGAACCGCGCGTCCGCACCCGTGACAACTGGCAGCAGTGGGAGTCGCGTTCGGGGCAGCGGACGGTGCGGGCCACCCCGGGAACCGTCATCGTCGTACCACCCGGCTGTCCCCACGCCTTCGCCAACCCCACGACCGAGCCCGCCAGGATGTTCTTCCAGGCGTCGCCGCCGCCCGACCACGAGCGGTACTTCGACGAACTGCTGGACATCCTCGCCGCGTCCGACGCCCCCGACCACGCGGCGATCGCGGAACTGCGCGCCCGCTACGACATCGAACAACTCACGCCGCTCCAGCACAGGACCCCGGCACCCCTCGCGGGAGAGGCGACATGACGGCACATCAGGAAGAGGAAGTACCTCTGTACGAGGCGCACGACCTCCCCGCGCTCCGGTTCGACCCCTTCCTGCGGGAGTCGGTGTGCGACGCGCCGGTACGGCGGATCCGGCTGCCCTACGGCGAGGGGGACTGCTGGCTGGTGACCCGCCACGAGGACGTCCGCCTCGTCACCTCGGACCCACGCTTCACCCGGAACATCGTGGGCCGCCCCACCCCGAGGATGACCAGGCACCTGATCCCCCTGGACCGCGCCGTCAGCTTCGTGGACCCGCCCGAGCACGCCCGGGTCCGGTCGGTGGTGACGCCGGCCTTCGGGCGGCGGGCCGTGCGCGAACTGCGGCCCCGCGCCCAGCGGATCCTGGACGGTCTCGTGGACGACCTGCTCGCGGCCGGGCCGCCCGCGGACCTCGTCCACCACGTCACCTCCCCCTTCCCCATGGCCGTGCTCGGCGAACTCGTCGGCCTGCCGGAGGCCGACCGGCCACTCGTCCAGGGATGGGCGCAGACCCTGCTGACCCGGGCGCGCGACGACGCGGCCGCCGAGCGGGCCGGGGAAGTGAAGGAGACCGCCCGCTCCTACTTCCTGCGGCTGGCCGCGGACCGCCGCCGCGCACCGCGCTCCGACCTGATCAGCCGCCTCGCCGGGGCCGTCGACGAGGGGCGGATCGACGAGGAGGAGATGCTCGCCCTCACCACGCTCATCGCCCTCAACGGCTGGCACGCCGTGCGCAACAACACCACGAACATGGTGTACGTCCTGCTCACCCACGCCGGCCTCGCCGAACGGCTGCGGTCGCGGCCGCAGGACATCCCCCGGGCCGTGGAGGAACTGCTGCGGTGGATCCCGCACAAGCACGGAGTGGGACAGCCGCGCATCGCCACCGAGGACGTGCGGGTCGGCGGTGTCCTGATCCGGGAGGGAGAGGTCGTCCAGGTCTCGTACACCGCCGCCAACTGGGACCCCCGCTGCTACCCGCGCCCGGAGCGCGTCGACATCGACCGGGAGGGCCCGCCCCATCTGGCCTTCGGACACGGACCGCACCTGTGCGTGGCGCCGCTGCTGGCCCGGACGGAGGCCGAGCTCCTGCTGACCACACTGGTCACCCGCCTGCCCCGCCTCGCACTCGCGGTCCCCGCCGACCGGGTGCGGTGGCAGACCGACGTCCTCATCCGCGGCCCGGTCGACCTGCCGGTGATCTGGTAGTGCCCCGCCTCACGCGTGGGCGGCGGCGGGCTCGCGCACCATGAACACGTCGACCGGGTCCTCGCTGTCGAGGGCGAAGCCATGGCGTTCGTAGAGACGGCGTGCCGGGCTGCCCTGGAGGACGTTCAGCCGGACCCGGACCGCGTCGCGGTCGCACCGGTCGAGCAGATGACGCAGGACGGCGGAGCCGACGCCCCGGCCGTGCAGGTGCGGGGCGAGGTAGAAGTGCTCCAGCCAGTGGCCGTCCTCGGCCGGGCGCAGCGCGACACAGCCGGCGAACACGCCGTCCACCTCGATGATGTGGGTGTGCGCGGGCTCGAACGCGTCGCGCAGCCGCTGCCGCACCCGGTTCTCGTCGAACCGGCCCAGCCGCACCAGATCGTCCCGCATGACCACGGCGCGCAACTCGACCACCGGTTCGAGGTCCGCCGGCGACGCCTCTCGTATCCGCCATCCGTCCATGATCGGGATCATATGCATCCGGTGCGGTGCCCTCGCCTCCCGGGGCCGGGGCCCGGGGAACTTCTGTCGTGAGCACAGAAGTTGATGTGAAAAGCTGTCGGCAGCGATCACGGAGGCGGCGAGCCGCGGTGGATCGGCCGCTGAGAGGAGCACAGGGTGGGACAGGACGGCTTCCGTGCCGGGGAGATAGACACCAGCAGACCGCACCCGGCGCGGATCTACGACTACTTGCTGGGCGGCAAGGACAACTACGAGGTGGACGTGCGGGCCGGTGACGCGCTCGTCGCCGCCGCGCCCGAGGCACGGATCAGCGTGCGGGCCAACCGTTCCTTCCTGCACCGTGCCGTACGGCACGTGGTCGGCAGCGGCGTCCGCCAGATCCTCGACATCGGCACCGGGCTGCCCACCTCGCCGAACGTCCACGAGATCGCCCAGCAGGCGGCGCCGGACGTGCGCGTGGCGTACGTCGACAACGACCCGATCGTGAAGGTGCACGCCGACGCCCTGCTGACCGGCGAGGGCACGACCAGCATCGTGCTCGGCGACCTGCGCGACCCGCAGGGCATCCTGGAGCACCCCGACGTCCGCCAGGTCATCGACTTCGACGAGCCGGTCGCCCTGCTGCTGGTCGCCATCCTCCACTTCGTCACCGACGCGGAGAAGCCGGAGCACATCGTCGCCACCCTGCGCGACGCGCTGCCGGACGGCAGCTACCTGGTGCTCTCGCACGCCACGGCCGACTTCGTCGGCGACCGCAGCGACGCGGCGGCCGTCTACAACAACGCGACCGCCACCATGAATCCGCGCACCCGCGCCGAGATCGAGCGGTACTTCGACGGCCTCGAACTGGTCGAACCCGGCCTCGCCCAGGTCCCGTTCTGGCGTCCGGACACCCCGCCGCCGGCCGGGTCCGAGCTGATCGGCTTCTACGGCGGGGTCGCACGCAAGAACGCCAAGCCCTGACGCGGCGGAGAGGCCCGCGTCAGGGCCTCTCACCGCTCTCAGTGCACGGAGAAGCCGCCGTCCACGAAGAGCGAGTGCCCGGTCACGTACGCCGAGGCCGGGCTCGCGAGGAAGACCGCCGCGCCCGCGAAGTCCTCGGCGAGGCCGTTGCGGCCGACCATGGTGCGGGCGGCCAGCGCGGCGGACGTCTCCTTGTCGTCCCACAGCCGCCGGTTCAGCGGCGTCATGACGAAGCCCGGCACCAGGGTGTTGCTGGTCACCCCCTGTGACGACCACGCCTCCGCCTGGGAGCGGGCCAGCGACTCCAGACCGCCCTTCGACACGCCGTACGCCCCGCTCTGCACGAACGCACGGTGCGCCTGCTGCGAGGTGATGTGGATGATCCGGCCGTAGCCGCGCTCGGCCATGCCGGGGCCGAAGCGCTGCCCGAGCAGGAAGGGCGCCTCCAGGTTCACCGCCATGGTGGTGTCCCAGACCTCGTCGTCGAGCTCGCCCAGGGGCGGGCGCAGGTTGATCCCGGCGGAGTTCACGAGGATGTCCGGCTCCCCGAACGGCTCTACGGCCCTCTCCGCGGCCTCCCGCACACCGTCCCGCGTGCCCAGGTCCGCGCTGACCCACGCGGCACGGCAGCCGTCCGCGGTCAGTTCGTCGACGGTGGCGGCGAGTTCCGCCTCCCGGCGTGCCACGATCACCACGGCCGCGCCCGCACGGGCCAGGGCACCGGCGATGGCCCGCCCGATCCCCGAACTGCCACCGGTCACCACGGCGACCCGCCCGTCGAGCGAGAACAGCTCCGAGAGATACCCCTGTGTCGTCATGATCGACACCCTAACTCCCGGTCGAAGACGGCCTGGCGTGCCCCGGAGACGGGCCGGCCGTCGTAGCTGTCCGGGGAACGGTCGGTGGAGCGGCGTTGTCAGTGATCGTCAGTAGGCTGCCGCTCATGGCCGGTTCATGGGTGCGACGAAGCTCGTGCCGCAGCCGCGTCCGGCCCGCACGTCCACCGTTCACCCTTCACCGTTCACCCAAGAAGGCAGGCAAGTCCCACCGTGTTCCTGGAAACCCCGATCTACAGCCGTCTCGTCGCCGAACGCGGTGACATCCCCGCCCAGGTACGCGGCGAAGCCGACCGTCTACGGCGTGAACTGGCCCGGGTCATACCGTCCGAGCCCACCCCGGGACGCCCGGCTCAGCCCACCTTCCCAGGACACAACACGCCTTTCCCAACACCCTGACCTGCGACGCGGTGGGCGAGGGCTCCCTTCGCCGGGCGTCGAGGAGCACTGCACCGCCCTCGGCCATCCGTACACCGTCCTGCCCACCCCCCGTATTCGAGCCCGCGTTCTAGGTTTCGGTGGCGTGTGTGGTCTCGGCCGCCGTGCCGCGACCGGCGTGCGCGGGGCGCGTTGGGGTTGCCGTGGGGCGGTTGCAGTGACGGTTCTGCCGAAGTGTGGAGCCGTGCGGCAGCACGCACCGGCCCGCTGGACGAGCGCAGAGGCAAGGAGTGCGGCAACCGTGTGGACAAGCGTCGGCGGTATGGGGGGTCTGCCCGCGTACGGGAATGCCCGCGAACATGTGATCGGGCGTGAGGGGGAGACCGCCGCCCTGGCTGAACTCCTCACCGGACACCGGCTGGTGACGGTGACCGGCCCGGTGGGGGTGGGCAAGAGCACCGTCGCGGCCATGGCCGTCGCCTCGGCGGCGGACTGGGAGTGCCTGGTCCACCTACGCCGACGGGAATCCGGCCCCGGCACGCCCGGTGAACTGGCCGCCACCCTGGTCGAGCGGCTGACCGGACGGCCACCGGCGGGGCCCCAGGTCCCGGCCGATGTGGTCTCCTGTCTCCCGGACGCCACAACACTGCTGTTCCTCGACGACGTCGATCCCGTGCACGACGAGTGCGTACGGCTGGTCCAGCGCGTACTCACGCTGGCACCCCGGGCGCGGTTGCTGGTGACCTCCCGCCGGGCGCTGGGCCTGGACGCGGAGCGGGTGATGCGCCTGACGGGACTCGGCACCGAGCCCCCGGGCGACGGAAGCGCCCACGCCCCGGCGGCCGAACTGTTCCTCCGGCGGGCCCGCGTCACCCCGGCCGACGAGCAGGACGTCGAGCGAGTCCACGCGGTGTGCCGGCTGCTGGAGGGGCTGCCGCTGGCCCTGGAACTGGCGGCCGAGCAGACCGCCCGCCATTCCCTGACCGACCTCGCACGGCTGCTGTCCCGCGGCCAGGGATGGCTGAGCGGCACCCGCTCGGCCCTGCGGCGGCACCGGTCCCTGCGCGATGCCGTCGGCTCCGACTGGACGCTGTGCGAGCGAGCCGCACGCATCGTGTGGGCCCGGTCGAGCGTCTTCGCCGGGGCCTTCACGACCGCGTCCGCGGTGTATCTCTGCGAGGGCGGCGACGTCGACGCCGTACAGGTGCCGGCCTGTCTGTCCCAGCTGGTGGGCCTGGGTGTGCTGGAGGTGGTCGGAGAGGTGGGCGGACTGCGTGAGCACCGCTACCGGATGACCCGTCCGGCCCGGGAGTTCGGCGTCGACCGGCTCACCGGCGAGGGCGAGTTCCCCGCGGCGGCACGGCGGCTCTCCCAACGCTGGGGAGATGTGGCCGCCGAGGCCGAGACCCTGTGGAACCTGGGCTCCCAGGCCCGGGCCGCACAGCTCGTACTCGACGAACACGACGAGCTCACCGCCATGTTCCGGTACGCCCGCACCGAGCCGTCCCTCGCGCCGGCCGCCCTGGAGGCCGTCCTGCGGCTGTGGTTCTGGTGGGCGGCCCACGACCGGGCCGAGGAGGGCGCCGCCCACCTGCTGGGCCTGCTGCCCCACTGCGAGGGCAGCCCCCTGTTCGCGCGCGCTCAGTGGCTCGCCGCCTGGCTGACCGTGCGCAGCGCCCCGGACACCGCCGTCACCCTCCTGGACGACGCCTGGTGGGCCTCCGTCCTGGCCGGTGACACCGCCACCGTCGGACGCGTCGCCCATGTCCAGGGGATGCTCGCCCTGCACCGGGGCGACGCCCGCGCGGCGGCCGCGCACTTCCAGCAGGCCGCCGACACCGTCCCACCCCATGCCCCCGGCGGCCCGCCCCCGGCCCTGAGCCAGGCGGCCCTGGCCCTCGCCCAGTCCGGCTTCGACCCGGCCGCCGCCCAGCGCACCGCCCGCCGCGCCCTGGCCCACGCCGGCCTCCGCCACGACCCCTGGGTGTCCCTGGTCGCCCGCTACGCCCGCGCCTACACCGACCACCTCCTCGGCCGCACCGGCCGCGCCTGGCACCGCGCCCGCCGCGCCCTCGCCGCCACGAACCCCACCGGGCCCCAGCCTCACGGCGTGGCCGCCCTGCGGCAACTGGTGACCGACATCGAGTCCGGCTCCCCGGCCCACCCGTACGGTCCGACGGCGCCTCTGCCCCGCCTCGGACTGCTCCTGCCCGCGCCGCGGACCGACAGTCCCGAGCCCGCGCTCGACCGAGCACCACTGCCTCATCGACCGGGGTGACCATGGCGGCCTTGATCCGTATACGGATCCGGGCACCTCGCCGTGAGTGGGCATACCTAGCCCGCCGTGCGGCGGTTGCGGGTCGGCCCCACACCACCCACCCGCACGTGTCCCCGACACACCCGATGGGAACCCGAGCCCGGCCATCACGTGCCCCGGTGTTCGCGGCTTCAGCGTCTGGTGTCGGTCAGCACCTCGCGCAGTCGGGTCGCGTACGCCGCCGGGTGGGTGAGGTTGCCGTTGTGGCCGCCGGGGAATTCCGCCGGGTCGGTGTCGGTCAGATCGGCCAGGCGGAGAGCGCACTGGTAGTCGAAGACATGGCGCGGGGTGGTGCGGCCGGTCGCCGGGACGATGCGGACCGGGCCGTGACGGAGGGCGGCGACGCGGTCGATGTCGAGGGTGTCCTCGATGACGGTGGTGAAGTCGTGGGTGATGAAGTGGTCGAAGTTGGCCACGCGTCGGGGTGTCATCGGCTGAGGGGTGAGGTTCGGCTCGGTGTCCTGTCCCGCCGGGTCGATGCCGAGGACCTTGGCGACTTCCTTGAACGTGGCGGCCAGCCCCTCGCGGACGTAGAGCTCCTGGAGGCCGGCGAGTTCCCGCTCGTGGTGGTCGCGCTGCCGCGGGGGCAGGAGGCCGGGTGCGACGGGTTCATGGGCGATGAGGGTGCTGAGCCGGCCGGGGTGTTCGATCGCCAGGTGCAGGCCGATCACCGCGCCGAGGCTCAGACCCAGCATCGGTACCGGCTCGTCGGTGAGTTCGGCCAGGAGGCGGGCCACGTCGTCGGCGTGAGTGCGCATGGCGATGGGGGAGGCCGGGTCGGTGAGGGTGCTGCGGGACAGACCTCGGCGGTCGTACGTGATCACCGTGTGATCGGAGGCGAGGTGGTCGACGAGGTCGACCGTGCGATGGGCGTCGCCCTCCCCGCTCTGCGCGATGAGCAACAGCGGCCCCTCACCCCGCAGTTCGTAGTACAGCTCGGCGCCCGGCACGGGCAGCAGCCCGCTGGTCCCTGCTCGCCGGTGGGTCGTGGTCGTAGGCATGCGGATCCCCCCTCGTCGCGGCCGACGTGGTGCCGACCTCGTGCCTCCACCGTAAAGCATCACGATCGATGCATCAAGAGAGATGTATCAAGGGAGATGCATTAAGAAGGATGTATCGAAAGTGATGCAGGATGTAGGGTCGCCTCATGAATGGAGTGCAGCTCTTTCTGCTGGGCCGGGTTCTCATGAAGATCGGCGAAGAGGCCATGCCCGCCCCCGCGAGCCCGGGTGGGGGAGGGAAAGGGGGGACGAGGGCGGTGCTCATCGTCCTCAGTGACATCGTCGCCCACCCGGACAGCGCGGTCGGCGAGATCGCCGCGCGCACCGGTCTGCCGCAGAGTCAGGTCTCGACTGCCGTCGCCCGCTTGAAGGAGACGGGCTCCATCGTCGCCGCCCCCGACCCGGCCGACCGGCGACGACTCCTGGTGCGGCCGGCCGACTCCGTCTCCCCGCGGGTCGCGGAGGTGCGCGCCACGACCATCGAGGCCGCTCTCGCCGCCGCCCTGGGAGAGACGGACGCCTCGGCGTTCCACGAGGTCACGGCCGCCCTTGACGTCCTCGCCCGTCACCTCGGCCCGGAGAGCCTGGCCAATCTGCGGGCCTGAAGCTCGCCGTGGAGATCACTCACGGGTGAGCGACGGCTCCTGGGCGGCTCCGTGAACGGAACGTACGGCGATAGGTGTCCGGCGGTACACCGACCGTGCGGCTGAAGTGCCGTCGTAGGGTCGTGGCGGTACCCATGCCCGTGGCGGTCGCGATGGCGTCGATCGTGTCATCGGTCGTCTCCAGCAACTCCTGGGCGCGGCGGATCCGTTGGGTCAGCAGCCATTGCAGCGGCGTGGTGCCGGTGACCGCACGGAAGTGGCGGCCCAGGTGGCGCGAGCTCATCCGCGCCCGACGGGCCAGGTCCTCCACGGTCAGTGGCTGGTCCAGCCGTCGCATCACCCAGGGGAAGAGCTCCGCGAGCGGGTGCTGGTCCGGTGCGGGCAGCGGTGTGGTGACGAACTGGGCCTGGCCGCCGTCCCGGTGCGGCGGCACGACCAGGCGGCGGGCGAGCGTGTTGGCCACCGACGAACCATGGTCGAGACGGACGAGGTGCAGACACAGGTCCATGGCGGCGGCCTTGCCGGCGGAGGTCAGCACACTGCCGTTGTCGACGTAGAGCACGTCCGGGTCCACCTCCACCAAGGGGTGGCGCTCGGCCAGCGCCCGGGTGTGCGCCCAGTGTGTGGTGGCCCGCTTTCCGTCCAGCAGTCCGGCCGCGGCCAGCACGAACGCGCCCGTGCACAGGGAGGCGATCCGCGCGCCCGCGTCATGCGCCGCGCGCACGGCCTCGACCAGATCGGCCGGCGGGTCGACATCGACGTCCGCCCAGCCCGGGACGATCACCGTGTCGGCCCGCGCGAGCGCGTCGAGGCCGTGGTCGGGCTCCAGCCGGAACCGGCCGACCCGCACGGCGCGCCGCCCGCAGACCAGCACGTCGTACCAGGGATCGGCCCCTTTGGTCGGATCACCGCCGAAGACCTCGTACGCCAAGGACAGCTCGAAGTGCAGCATCCCGTCGGTGACGGCCAGCGCGACAGTCTTCACGTCCGGAATTGTACGGGCCATGGCGTTCCGGACACTCACCCTCACGTCCCGGCCCTCGTGAGGATGGCCGAGACAGAGCGCGGCAGATGATGTGAGTGCGGGGGAGATCCCATGACTTCAGGACCGGTGGTGGCGGTGTACGGCGCGTACGGACACACCGGCCGCTTCGTGGTGGCACACCTGCGGGACCGCGGATTCGTCCCGGTGCTCACCGGCCGCGACGCCGGCCGACTGAGAGCACTGGCAGCGGAAGGTCCCCGCCTCGACGCCCGCCCGGCATCGGTCGACGACCCAGCCGCACTCGACCGCGCCCTGGCCGATGCGGCAGCCGTGATCAACTGCGCCGGCCCCTTCGCCACGACGGCCGCCCCCGTGATCGAGGCGGCACTGCGCGCCGGGATCCCCTATCTGGATGTGGCGGCCGAGATCGAGGCCAACGCCGACACGTTCACGCACTACCGGGACCGCGCCCGCGCCGAGCAGGCGGTGATCGTCCCGGCCATGGCCTTCTACGGCGGCCTCGGTGACCTGCTGGTCACCGCCGCGATGGGCGACTGGACGAGGGCCGACGAGGCGCACATCGCCTACGGACTGAACAGCTGGCACCCCACCGCCGGAACACGTGCCGCGGGCGCCGTCTCGCGGAAGCGGCGCGACGGCAGGCGCGTCCGCTACGCCAACGGCCGGCTGGAGTACCGCCACGACGAACCGCCCACCCTGACGTGGTCCTTCCCCGACCCCATGGGACCCCGGCCCGTCATCGGGGAGTTCACCATGGCCGACGTCGTCACGGTCCCCAGCCACCTCCCCATCCCCGAAGTACGGACGTACATGACGGTGGAGGCGGCCAGGGACCTGTCGGACCCGGACACCCCCGCGCCGTCCGCGACCGACGAGCTCGGACGGTCCGCGCAGACCTTCCTCGTCGACGCCGTGGTCCGTTCCGGTGACGCCGCGCGGCGGGCCGTGGCACGTGGGCGGGACATCTACGCCGTCACCGCGCCGCTCGTGGTCGAGGCGGTGGACCGCGTTCTCACCGGCCGCACCAGGACGACGGGTGTCGCGTCAGCGGGCGAGATCTTCGACGCGCCCGACTTCCTCCGGGCGCTGTCGGCGCACATCGAGGTGCAGATCCGTCCGCAGGACAGCGAAGCGGCCGCTCGTAATTGAGTGGCCCCTGGCGTGAGCCGTCGGGATGATGCGTGGGGGCGGGCCGTGAGCACGGTCGCACGGATGCGCGCCGGGACGGGGGGCCTTCTGCCGGTGGCTGTCCGGGTGGAGCGCTGCGCTGTCTGGCGGTCTGCTGCCCATGCCGACCAAGAGGAGCCCGTAGTGTCCGGTGAAGTGGTCGAGCCGCCCGAGCCCGAGGTCCGTACCGTGGCCGGGGTGGTGCGTGGGCGGTGGGAGGCCGGTGTCGCCGTCTTCCGGGGCATCCCGTTCGCCGCGCCGCCCGTCGGCGCACTGCGCTTCGCGCCGCCACGGCCACCGCGCGGCTGGGACGGCGTACGCGAGGCGGTGTCGTACGGCCCGCCGCCCCCGCAGGCCGGTGTGTTCGGCATGGACGCTCTCGCGCGGGAGACGGCGGGCGACGACTGGCTGACGGTCAACGTCTGGTCGCCCGCGACGGATCCGGACGCCGGGCTGCCCGTGATGGTGTGGATCCACGGCGGCGCCTACGTGTTCGGCATGTCCGGACTGCCCGAGTACGACGGTGGACGCCTGGCGCGGGAGGGCGGCGTCATCGTCGTCACCTTCAACTACCGCGTGGGCATGGAGGGTTTCGCACAGATCGAGGGTGCCCCTCCCAACCGGGGTCTGCTGGATCAGGTCGCCGCCCTGGAGTGGGTGCGTGACAACATCCGTTCCTTCGGGGGCGACCCGGACCGTGTCACGGTCTTCGGCCAGTCGGCGGGCGGCGGTTCCGTCGCCGCGCTGCTCGCGATGGACCGGGCGGCCGGGCTGTTCCGCCGGGCCGTCGCACAGAGCGCGCAGGGCACCTACTTCTCGCCGGCGCTCGCCGCCGACATCGCCACCGCCTGTGCCGCGGAGCTGGGCCTACGGCCCACAGCGGCCGATCTCTCGCTCGTGGACCCGGACCGGCTGTCCGCCGCCGGTGACGCGCTCGCGGCGAAGACCGCCCAGTGGGGAGAGCGCTGGGGCCGGCCCGCGTACCGGTCGATCCCGGTTTCGCCCGTCGTCGACGGCGACGTCCTGCCCGTCACCCCCTGGCAGGCGCTGGCCGGCGGCGCCGCGCGGGACATCGAGCTGGTCGTGGGCCACACGCGCGACGAGCACAGGCTCTTCACCGCGATCGAGGGGCTGCTGGGCGAGGTGACGGAGGAGCAGGCGGCCACCGCGCTGAGAATCTTCGCCCCCGTCGAGGGCGGCCCCGACGGCTACCGTGACGGCTTTCCCTCCGCCGGCCCGGAAGAACTCTACGAACTGGTCCACGCGGACTGGGCCTTCCGCATGCCCAGCCTCCATCTCGCCGAGGCGCAGAACACCGGCGGCGGACGTGTCCACGTCTACGAACTGACCTGGCCCGCCCCCGGCATGGGCGGCGCGCTCGGCGCCTGCCACGGCCTGGACGTGCCTCTGGTGTTCGGCAACCTGCGCAGCGGACAGCCCGCCCTGCTGATCGGCGAAGGCCCGTCACCCGAGGCGGAGACCCTGTCGGCGCGCCTGCGCACGGCGTGGACGGCCTTCGCCACGGACGGTGACCCCGGCTGGCCGCCGTACGACGCGAACGAACGCCTGACCAGGATCTTCGACGCCCAGCTGTCCGTCTCCGCGTATCCGGAGGAGACCTCTCGCCGGCTCTGGCAGAAACACGCCTTCTCCGAACTGCCGCTGATCACGTCGTAGGGCGCCCCGACCGGCCGGTGGAACACCAGCGGCCGCCTTGCAGCATCTGCGGCTCGGCGCTCGTGGCGTCCTCATCGTCACCCCTCCCCGGTCCCTTCCGACGCCTCGGACGACCGGCGCCGACCCCGCCGGGAGCGTCGTACCTCCAACAGCAGGGGCAGGAGCGAGAGCGCGACGACGACCGCCACCAGCGGCAGCAGATAGCGGTCCAGATGCGGCACCGATGCGCCCAGGACGAACCCGGCCAGCACGAGGCTCTGCGTCCACAGCACGGCGGCGACCACCTGCCAGACGGTGAAGGGGCGCAGTGGCACGCCCAGCGCCCCGGCCGCCGGGTGCAGCACGGTACGCAGCACCGGCACGAACCGGCCCAGCACGATCGCCTTGCCGTGGCCGTACCGGCCCAGCAGTTCCTCGGCCCGTGCCGCGCCCCGTTTCAGGCGCTGGTTGGAGGTACGGGCCAGGACGGCCCGCCCGCCGCGCCGCCCGAGCAGGTACCCCACCTGCGCCCCCGCCACGGCTCCGACGGCCGCGCACACCAGCACCTGCCACAGCACCAGCGTCGGCGGCCGGCCGCCGCTGCTCGCGCACAGCACTCCGGCCGGGATCAGCAGCGTGTCGCCGGGCAGGAAGAAGCCGATCACCAGCAGACCGGACTCGGCGAAGATCACCGCGAGGACGCCCAGCGCGCCGAAGGTCGCGAGCACCGAGGTGCTGTCCATCGGGTTGACGGCGTACACCGTCGCGGCCGCCTGGCCTGCTGTTCCCACGGAGCGACCCCCTCGTCGGGCGAGCGATCCCCTCTCCAGCATCGTGCGCCGACGCGACGGACGCCCCCTCGCGCCCCTCCCGCCCGTCCGGCGGGGACGTCGAGAAACCGATCGGTTCGGTTTCGGGGCGGTGAGTGTTGACCCCACGGGTGTGACGACACAGGCCAAGGCGAGCCCTCGGGATCGGGGCGCTGTGCAAGGCGGCGGCCGTCTCCAAGCGCTCGATGTACCAGCTGTTCGACAGCAAGGACGAGCTGCTGGCGGCGAGCCTGGAACAGCGCGCGGCGGCCGGTCGCCGCGCGAGCGCGTCCTGCACGTCTTCCGGCAGGTCGAGGCGCAGGCGGCCGGCCCGCGGTACCGGGGCTGTCCCTACCTGGCGGTACAGATCGAGCTCAAGGACGAGCAGTACCCCGCCAGCCGGGTGGGGCTGGCCCGGCAGTTGATTCCTCCTCTTCGACGGGGCGAGCGCGCGAGCGGGCATCCGGGCCGACGACCTGACCGACCTGATCGAGCCGACGGTCACGGTGGTGCTCGACGCGGCGGGGATGCGCTGACTCCGCGTGCGCTTGCCGGACCGGTGACCCGGCCGACGGCCCGGAGACCCCCGGCGTCCTGGGCGGACCGCGTTGTCAGTGGCTGCCTCTAGGGTCGTCCGTATGACCACCGATCTCGTCGACAACTCCTGGGACCGTATCGACCGTTGGCTGCGCGAGCGCGCGCCCGCCACCTTCGCCTCACTGGGCCCGCCCGCGGCGGACGAGGAGATACGGGCGGCGGAGCGGCAGCTCGGCCTCGCCTTCCACCCCGAGCTGGCCGCCTCGCTGCGCCGGCACAGCGGGGCGCAGGGCGGCGTGGAGGCGTTCCGCTTCCCGACGCACGACCGGCTGCTCGGCGCGCGGGAGATCGCCGAGGCCACCGGCTTCCTACGGAGCATCGCCGACGACCTGGGCGAGGAGGACGCCGAGTACTACTGGCACCCCGGCTACCTCAAGTTCGGCTCCTACGACGCCACCGCCGACGGCCTCACCCTCGACTGCCGCCCGGACCGGGACTCCTACGGGGCGATCGGACGCTTCTTCGACGAGACCGGCACCGACTTCGGGCGCGCCGACTCGCTGGGCGCCTATCTCGCTCAGGTGGCGGAGCTGTTGGAGGGCGGCGAGGGGAGGAACGCGGTGGTCTTCAACGACCGCCTGATCTGGGCGTCGGTGGCCGCGCCCCGGCCCGAGTGGGCGGAGATCGCCGACGATCCCCTGCCCGGGCCGGAGGCTGGGCTGCCGCCGCTGGACCTGCCCAGGGGCAGGACGGAACCGCTCGAAGTGGGCTATCTGCTCAGCCTTGAGGAGCTCGGAGCGCTGCTCGCCACCCTGCCCCGGGAACGCGTGGCCCAGGCGGCGTCCCGGCAGATGCGCAGACTCGCCGACGAGACAGGGATCGCCCGATATCCCGAGGTCGGAGCCGCTCTGAACGCGCTGGAGCGGGGCGAGTCGATACCGCTGGACCAGGACGGCCCGCTGGGTCTGCGGCTGCGCGCGCTGATCGTCCAGGCGGACGACCGCCGGGACAGCGTCCGCCGGTGGGCGGCCGAGCGGATCGCGGAGGCGATATGGGGCCTGCCGCACCGGGCGGTCTACAGGATCGCGACCGTCCGCAGTCACGTCAGCGTCGACTGGCGCGCCGAACTGCTCGCCGACTTCGGCAATCCGCCCGTACCGCCGATGCCGGACGACCGTTTCTGGGGGACCCTGCGCAACCCGGACATCGACGCCGGCTGGTACGCGGCGCGTCTCGACCAGGGCGGGAGCCAGAGCAGCCAGGCTCAGGGCCAGGGCTGACGGCCTGAACCTGGGTGGGGTGCGTTGCGGCGCATGCCCGCGCAGACGGTGTGGTCAGGCGATGCCGCCGTTGGCGAAGAGGACCTGGCCGTTGATCCAGCGGGCCGGCCCGGCGAGGAAGGCGACCGCCTCAGCGATGTCCTCCGGGGTGCCCAGGCGCTCCAGCGGGGCGGCCTTGGACAGGTTGTCGATCGTGGCCTGGTCCTTGCCGTCGAGGAACAGCGGTGTGGCGGTCGGGCCCGGCGCCACGGCGTTGACGGTGACGTCCTTGCCGCGCATCTCTCGGGCCAGCACCAGGGTCATCGCCTCGACCGCGGCCTTGCTCGCCGCGTAGGCGCCGTACGACGGGAACCGCAGACGGGTGACGGAGGTGGAGAAGTTGATGATGGCGCCGCCGGCCCGCACGCGCCTGGCCGCCTGTTGGGAGACGACGAAGGTGCCGCGGATGTTGGTGCGGTGCATCCGGTCCAGGTCGTCCAGGTCGAGGGTCGCGATCGGCGAGAGCAGCATGATGCCCGCCGTGTTGACCACGACGTCGAGGCCGCCGAACTCCCGCTCCACCGCGTCGAACGCGGCGGACATCTCGTGTTCGTCAGCGACGTCGCCGCCCACGGCGATCGCCCTGCCGCCGGCCGAAGTGACCGCGGCGACCGTCTCCTCGGCCCTGGCCTTGTTGCCGGCGTAGTGCACCGCGACGGCGATGCCGTCCCGGGCCAGTCGCTCGACGACCGCGCGGCCGATGCCTCCGGAGCCGCCGGTGACCAGGGCGACGCGAGGGGTGGTGTGGTCCGTCATGAGAGGTACTCCTTCGGGGCGGTGAGGGAAGCGGTCCGGGGGGAGGGGGGCCGCACCCTCGGCCTCGATGCGATGCGGCCGTCGCGGCCCGGCACGAGGGTGTGGTCGTCCGGCACCATGACCGTGGGGGCTCGTGGCGCTGGGGAGGGCGCGGGGAATCAGGCCGGTGTGTCGCCGGGCGGAATCTGCGTGAGCCACTGCCCGAGCAGGGCCGACTCGGCGGGTGTGAAGGGCTGTGGGGTGAGGTCGTCCAGGGAGGCGAGCAGGGTGGTGGCCGCCACCGTGCGCGGGTCGTGCGGCGCGTCGGCGTCGGCGGTGTCGAGCAGGATGGCGCGGTGGATCGCGTCGCGGACGAGGACCGACAGGCTCGCGTCCGGGTAGAGCGTGGGCCGGGTGATCAGGGCGAGGGCGACACCGGTGTTGGCGGACATGACCATGCGCGCGGCCACGTCGGGCGCGAGGCGCAGACGTCCCTGCGCGGCGAGCCGGTCGAGAACGTCACGGAGCAGCCGCATGGCCTCCGCCGCCGCCTCGGGCACGGAACGCAGGGCCGGGGCGCACATGAGCTTGTACGCGTTGGGGTGGGCCAGCGCGAAGGCCGTATGGCTGTCCCAGCCGTCGCGAAGATCCTGGAGCGGGTCCTCGGACTTCTCGGCCGCGCGCTTGCTTCCGAGGTACTTGTCCCAGACATGGTCGACCGTCGCCGACAGCAGCCCGTCCTTGTCACCGAAGAGCCGGTACAGCACAGGCTGCTGCACTCCGGCCGCCTCGCACACGGCCCGCGTGGAGACGTCACCGCTGGGTGACTGGGCCAGGAGGGCCGCCGCCGCTTCGATTATCGCTGATCTCGTATCCACGTAATCGACGATAACAGACTCTCTTATCGATGACAACACATTACTGTTATCGTCGATACGAGCGGGGTGGTCACGAATGGAGAAGCGCCGGCCCCCGCCGCGGACCTAACGTGTGGGCCATGGGAGACACGATGGACAGGGCCACGAAGACGGACACCCGCTCGGCCGAGCCGCACCTCGCCGACAGCCACGATCTGATCCGTGTGCACGGCGCGCGCGAGAACAACCTCAAGGACGTCAGCGTCGAACTCCCGAAACGGCGCCTGACGGTCTTCACGGGCGTGTCCGGCTCGGGCAAGAGCTCGCTGGTCTTCGACACCATCGCGGTGGAGTCGCAGCGCCTGATCAACGAGACGTACAGCGCCTTCGTACAGGGCTTCATGCCGACCCTGGCCCGGCCCGAGGTCGATGTCCTCGACGGACTGACGACCGCCATCACCGTCGACCAGCAGCGCATGGGCAGCGATCCCCGCTCCACCGTCGGCACCGCCACCGACGCCAACGCGATGCTCCGCATCCTCTTCAGCCGGCTCGGCACGCCGCACATCGGCCCGCCGAGCGCCTACGCCTTCAACGTCCCCTCGGTCCGGGCGAGCGGCGCGATCACCGTCGAGCGCGGCGCGAAGAAGACCGAGAAGGCCACCTTCAACCGCACCGGCGGCATGTGTCCGCGCTGCGAGGGCCGGGGCTCGGTCACCGACATCGACCTGTCGCAGCTGTACGACGACACCAAGTCGCTCAACGAGGGCGCGCTCACGATCCCCGGCTACAGCATGGACGGCTGGTACGGCCGCATCTTCAAGGGCAGCGGCTTCTTCGACCCGGACAAGCCGATCCGCAAGTACACCAAGCGGGAGCTGCATGACCTGCTCCACAAGGAACCGACCAAGATCAAGGTCGAGGGCATCAACCTGACCTACGAGGGACTGATCCCCAAGATCCAGAAGTCGATGCTGTCCAAGGACGTGGACGCGCTCCAGCCGCACGTCCGGGCGTTCGTGGAGCGGGCGATGACGTTCAGCGTCTGCCCCGACTGCGACGGGACCCGGCTCAGTGAGGGCGCCCGGGCCTCGAAGATCGACGGGATCAGCATCGCCGACGCCTGCGCCATGCAGATCAGCGACCTGGCCGCATGGGTGCGCGGGCGCACCGAGCCGTCGGTGGCGCCGCTGCTCACCGCGCTCCAGCAGACCCTCGACTCGTTCGTGGAGATCGGGCTCGGCTATCTCGCGCTCGACCGGCCGTCCGGCACGCTCTCGGGCGGCGAGGCGCAGCGCGTGAAGATGATCCGCCACCTCGGCTCCTCGCTGACCGACGTCACCTACGTCTTCGACGAGCCCACCACGGGTCTGCACCCCCATGACATCCAGCGCATGAACAACCTGCTGCTGAGGCTGCGGGACAAGGGCAACACCGTGCTCGTCGTGGAGCACAAGCCGGAGGTCATCTCGATCGCCGACCACGTCGTCGACCTCGGCCCCGGCGCCGGTACGGCGGGCGGAACCGTCTGCTACGAGGGCACCGTCGAGGGACTGCGGGCCGCCGGCACGATCACCGGGCGCCACTTCGACGACCGGGCCCGGCTGAAGGACGCGGTGCGCACGCCCACCGGGAAGCTGCCGATCCGCGGCGCGAGCGCGAACAACCTCCGGGACGTCGACGTCGACATTCCGCTCGGGGTGCTCGCCGTGATCACCGGCGTCGCCGGCTCCGGCAAGAGCTCCCTCGTACACGGGTCGATGCCGGCCGACGCGGGCGTGGTGTCGGTGGACCAGAGCCCGATCCGTGGTTCGCGGCGCAGCAACCCGGCGACGTACACCGGACTCCTCGACCCGATCCGCAAGGCGTTCGCCAAGGCCAACGGGGTGAAGCCGGCGCTGTTCAGCGCGAACTCCGAAGGCGCCTGTCCTACCTGCAACGGTGCGGGCGTCGTGTACACCGACCTCGCGATGATGGCCGGCGTGGCCACGACCTGCGAGGAGTGCGAGGGGAAGCGGTTCCAGGCCGCCGTCCTCGACTACCGCCTCGGCGGCCGTGACATCAGCGAGGTGCTGGCGATGTCGGTGACCGAGGCCGAGGAGTTCTTCGGCTCGGGCGACGCGCACACGCCGGCGGCGCACCGCGTGCTCACCCGGCTCGCCGATGTCGGACTCGGCTACCTCAGCATCGGCCAGCCGCTCACCACGCTCTCCGGCGGCGAGCGGCAGCGGCTGAAGCTGGCCACTCACATGGGCGACAAGGGGGGCGTCTACGTCCTCGACGAGCCGACCACCGGCCTGCACCTCGCCGACGTCGAGCAACTGCTCGGCCTGCTCGACCGCCTCGTCGACTCCGGCAAGTCGGTCATCGTCGTCGAACACCACCAGGCGGTCATGGCACACGCCGACTGGATCATCGACCTCGGCCCCGGCGCGGGGCACGACGGCGGCCGCATCGTGTTCGAGGGCACCCCGACCGACCTCGTCGCGGCCCGCACGACACTGACCGGCGAACACCTGGCGGCGTACGTGGGCGCCTGAAGGGGCGGAGCGGGGTGGGGGTGTTGGCGTGACGGCGCCTGAACGGGCGGAGCCGTGTGAGGGTGTTGACGTGACGGCGCCGGGGCGGCGAGGGGCGGAGTGGTGGCCGTGGGGAGTGGGGGAGCGGCGGGGGTGATGGCCGTTCGGGGCGGGGAGTGGCGGGGCGGTGGCCGTGCGGGTCGGGGGCGTTGGCCGTGCGAGGCGGCGATTGCGGGGCCGCGAGTGGCGATGCGCCGAGCCTCACACCTCTGCGGCGCACCGGTCCCGGCCGACCGGTCTCACGCCGCGGCCCACCGCTCCCGGTCGGCCCTCACCCCCTCCGTCGCGCCCCCGGTCCCGGTCGGGCGGAGACCTCCCGGGGAGTCAGTGCGGCGTGCTCATCGGCGCACTCGACCACGACACGCACCGGCGCCCCGCACTCGGAGTGCCGTAGGTCCATGACCGCGCCCTCCGGATCGGGGTCGTAGGCCTCGCCCCACTGGCGCAACGCGACGAGGACGGGCCACAGGTCCCAGCCCTTGCGGGTCAGCCGGTACTCGTTACGGGAGCGGCTGCCGGGCTCCTGGTAGGGGACCGTGCGGAGAATGCCGGCGGCGGTCAGCTTGCGGAGCCGGTCGCTCAGGACCGCCTCCGACAGACCGATATGGCGGCGGAAGTCGTCGAACCGCCGCACGCCGTTGGCGGCGTCGCGCAGGATCAGCAGCGTCCATTTCTCGCCGACCACGTCGAGGGTGCGCTGCACGGGACAGTTCTCCGTGCTGACCTCAAGCCACTCCATGCCCCCATCGTAAGACCCTGGCTTCGTCATTGACAGTCAGGTGACCGCCGGGCTAGCTTCGATCCACGAAGTCAGCGGGAGGGTGAGCATGGGACGGACGCGCACGTACGAGTGGGAGGACCCCAGCGTCTCGGCGGCCGCCGTGGGGCAGAGCTCCGGCCTGGACTTCCTGCGCGAGATCCTGGCGGGCCGGCTGCCGTCGCCGCCCATCGCCGCCACCCTCGACCTCACGCTCGACGAGGTGGAGGAGGGCAGGGTCGTCTTCTCGCTGATGCCGGGCGAGGAGCACTACAACCCGATCGGCAGCGTGCACGGCGGTGTCTACGCCACCCTGCTCGACTCGGCCGCAGGGTGCGCAGTCCAGACCACGCTGCCGGCCGGTATGGGGTACACCTCGCTCGATCTCACGGTGAAGTTCCTGAAGCGGATCACGGTGGACACCGGCCGGGTCCGGGCCATCGGCACGGTGGTCAACCGAGGCCGGCAGACCGCGCTCGCCGAGGCGAGGCTGGTGGACGAGAAGGACCGCCTGCTGGCGCACGCCACCAGCAGCTGCATGCTGTTCCCGGTGCCCGGCCAGGCCTGAGCGGCGGGCACCGGCGCCTCGCGCCTGGACGTCACGGGCCGTGTGGTCCTCACCGACCGCCGGTCAGGAAGACGCACGCCCCCACGAGACGCCCGGAAACCAGAATTCCGGCGGGCGCGTCCCGATCAGCGCGCCGGGCGGGGCCCAACAGCCCGCCACCCGCGTGGCCTTCGTCGCCACCCGCATTCCCCGCCGGAGTACCCCCGTGCGCGGCCTCCCCTGTGAGCGGATGCTCGAACACGCCCGCCCCGAGGGCCAGTTGCCCCCGGGGGGGCGTCTATCCCGTCTTGTGGCGCTGGTAATGGCGGGCGACCCGCATCCGGTTGCCGCAGCGCGTGGCCGAACACCAGCGGCGGCGTGGATGGGTGGCCAGGAAGAGCAGCACGCAGTCGTCCGCCTCGCACTCCCGGATCTTGCCGACCGCCGGATCGGCCAGCAGCTCGGCGGCCGACTCCGCGAGACAGGCGGCGAGTCGCCGCCCCGGTGAACCGGCGCGCCGGCGTGTGGCCACCACAGTCCGCCCGTCCCACGACAGTTCGCTTACCGCCGGTGCGGCGCGCTGGGCCTCGTTGAGCGCCTCCAGGTCGGCGGCCGGAGGTGCCTCGCCCCGGCGTACGTGGTCGAGGGCGCGCGCGGTGTGTTCCCGTACGGCCCGCACGGCGGCCAGATCCGCGGCGGTGACCTCCCGTGGCACGGGTTCCGGGAGGCGTCCGTCCTCAAGGGCCCACCAGGACCGCAGGTCGCCCGGCGTCGCCAGCAGGTCACTGGCGGCCGTCAACGTGTTGACGAGGTCCAGCGCCAGTGGCTCTCCGGTCAGCGGTACGAGATCGCTCATGCCCCTAATGGTACACGGTGGTGTTGACGCATTAGCCGCTGTCGAGCTATATCTAATGCATCAAACAGCGATCTAAGGATTAGTGAGCATGTCTGCCTCCGTCGCCCGCATCGCCCGTATCACCCACCGCCACCTCGACGTCGACGGCGTCCGCGTCTTCTACCGGGAGTCGCTGCCCGACCGGGCCGACGCGCCCGTGCTGCTGCTTCTGCACGGCTTCCCGTCCGGCTCGCACCAGTTCCGCCGTCTCATCGACGCGCTCGGCGCGCACTACCGGCTGATCGCCCCGGACTATCCCGGCTTCGGCCAGACCGAGGCCCCGGCGGAGTTCACCTTCACCTTCGACCGGCTCGCGGACATCACCGAGGGATTCATCCGCCGCCTCGGCCTCGACCGGTTCGTCATGTACGTCTTCGACTTCGGCGCGCCCGTCGGCTTCCGTATCGCCGAACGCCACCCCGAGTGGATCGCCGGCCTGGTCGTGCAGAACGGCAACGCCTACGAGAAGGGGCTCTCCGAGGCGGCCCGCGGCCTCATCGCCCTGACCCCCGAGACCCCCGGAGCCGCCGACGCCGTCCAGGGCATGCTCACCCTCGAAGGCACCCGCGGTCAGTACGAGGCCGGTGTGTCCGACGCCGCCCTCGTGGCCCCGGACAGCTGGATCCTCGACCAGCACTTCCTGGACCTGCCCGGCCGCAAGGACGCCCAGCAGGCGCTGTTCTTCGACTACCACTCCAACGTGGAGCGCTACGGCGTCTGGCAGGCGTGGCTGCGCGAGCACACCCCGCCCGCCCTCATTGTCTGGGGCAGCCACGACCCCTTCTTCCCCGAGCCCGGTGCCCACGCCTACCTCCGCGACCTGCCCGACGCCGAACTCCACCTCCTCGACACCGGCCACTTCGCCCTGGAGACCCATCTGCCGGAGATCGCCCCGCTGGTCGCCGACTTCCTCGACCGCGTCTGGAAGTGATCAGCGCAGGCCGAGGAAGTCGGCGGGCGGCTGGAGGCGGTAGACGGAGACGTGCGAGCGGGAATCGGCGGTGAACTCGGCGCCGGTCCAGTCCGCGTGCCTGGTTTCGAGTTCGAACCCGGCGAGCCGACCCATGAGATCGAGTTCGGCGGGCCAGATGTACCGGTGAGGGCTGCGGAACAGCTGCGCCCGCTCCGTGTCGTCGAAGTGGAAGTGGTGCGACACGACGTGCTGGTGGAGGACGTCGTAGGTGTCCAGGCCGATGTAGCCGGGGTCGGACTGCCAGACGGTGGCCGTCCGACCGGGCGGGAGGCTGCGCAGTTCGGGCACCCACAACTCGACGACGAACCGCCCGCCGGGCGCGAGATGGCGAGCCGCGTTGCGGAAGCACTCCACCTGTTCGTCCTGGGTGAGCAGATTGGAGATCGTGTTGTAGACGAGATAGACCAGGGAGTACGTCCCCGGCGCGACCGTCGTGGTCATGTCGCCGACGATCACGGGGATCGTCGCCTCGTCGGCCTTGGTGCGCAGTTGCTCCACCATCGGCCGGGACAGCTCGATGCCGGTGACGGGGACTCCTCGCTCGGCGAGCGGGACGGCCACCCGGCCGGTGCCGATCGCGAATTCGAGCGCCTCTCCCTCACCCGCGAGCCGGGCGAGTCGGTCCACCGCCGGGTCCAGGACCTCCGGCGCGAACATGCCGGTACCGGGGGTGTCGTAGCGCCGGGCCGTGGCGGCGTCCCAGATCTTCTCCTGTTGCATTCCCTCAACGCTTGCTGCCCGCACGGGAGTTGTCCAACGAATAAACGAATGTCCGTCGGATATCGGCTCACGTCGGGACACGCGCACCGCGCCCTGAGTGCCGGTGCCGACATCGGCACCGCGGCACCCAGGGCGCGCACCCTCAGGAGTCGATCTCGGTGGCCGTTCCGGCGGGCAGCCACTGGAAGAGGTCGCGGATGTCATCGGGTGCGGTGGCGAGTTGGCGCTCGATCGCCTCACGGCCCTCGCGGAAGTGCTGCCAGCCCTCGTAGTGGACCGGGATGGCGAGGTGGGGGCGCAGCAGCCGGCACAGGTCGATGGCGTGGGCGGCGGTCATGGTGTACCGGATGGGCCCCGTGATGGGGAACTGCACGCCGCCCAGGTGGATCAGCGCGGTGCCGACCGTGAGGCGTTCGGCGACCTGGCGCAGACCGCCGTACATGACGGTGTCGCCGGAGATCCACAGGACGCCGTGCTTCTGGCCCTCCCAGGTGAGGGAGAAGCCGGTGACCTCCCCGACGAGGGGCCGGGACAGCGGCGGGCCGTGGCGGGCCGGGGTGGCGGTGATCTCGATGGTGGGGCGCCCGGGGGCCTCCAGCCGGGTGCTCGCCCACGGTGTCAGGCCGCGGGCGTTGCCGCCGAGACGGCCGGCCCCGCTCGGGGTGGTCAGGACGACGTCGGCCGTCGGTAACAGGGCACGTCCGGCGGTGTCGAGGTTGTCACCGTGCTGGTCGTGGGTGACCAGGATCGCGTCGAGCGGCGGCAGTTCGGATGCCTCGACCGCCGGTCCGCTCCGCTTGTGGGAGAAGGTTCCCAGGCCGAAGGTGTAGCGCCGGCCGGGCGGGTCGAACGTCGGATCGGTCAGCAGGCGCCAGCCGCCGATCTCTATCAGGGTGGTCGGGCCGCCGATGTGGGTGATGCGCAGGTCGCTCAAGTGGGTGCTCCCTTCCGTGCCCGGGACGGGCGGCGGCGCGCTTCCCGGGCGTGCGGTGGCTCAGGCGTGGGCGAGGGCCAAGTGTAGGGCGTGATCGACGATCTCCGACCGGCGTTCCTGTGGGTATCCCGTGGAAACAGTCGGAGAGGGCGAGGGTTTCGTCGGATCCTGGGCGAGGGTCCAACCGGCTTGCGCCGCCGGGGCGTTGGCTCGACGCACGCCTCGCCCGTGCCTGAGGACGGTCAGCGGTCCGGAGTGAGGACGGGCTTGATGTCCAGGACGGGGGTGCGATCGAGGGCCTCGAGGTTGCGGACGTGGACGCGTGTCCCGGTGATGGCGAGGATGTGCACGGTGTGCAGGCGCGATCCAGCCAGGTGAGCAGTACGACATCGGTGCCGGGAGTCAGACCCTCCAGAGCGGGGGCACAGCGTTCGTCGAGCACGAGCCAGGCGTCGGGAGCGCCTTCGTCGGGCTGACGGGGGGCCGTCGCCGCATCGGTCAGCGGGGATTCGACATGTCCGATGGGACGCAGCGTGTACGAGGTCATGGAGCCTCGGTCCTTTCTGACAGCGGTGCGGGGGCGAACGGACGTACAGGGTCATGGACCGACCAGGACCGACAAGTGTGACGACCGACAGAAGAAATTGATGTCACCCCGCGATGTCACCTCGCGATGTCACGGATCGGCGGGCTGAGCCGTCTCGGGTGTGTGGGGTCACGCAAGCCAGGTCACGCCGACCACGGTCCCTACCTTCCTACCGAGTCAATTCGAGGAGCACGCACATGTCCGCAGCCGAAGCAGCCACCAACAAAGCGGTGTTCGAGCGTTTCCACGACGCGGTGAACGGCGGCGATGTCGAGTTCATCGCGAAGACGATCGACGAAGTGGTCGATCCGGACCTGCTGTTCCACGCTCCGGTGCCCATGGGGACGACGGGGGCGCAGGCGCTCAAGCAGGTCTGGGAGGTGCTTCTGCGGGCCTTCCCCGACGTGCGGGTCACCGTGGAGGACATGATCGCGGAGGGCGACAAGGTCGTCTTCAGGAACACGGTGACGGGGACGCACCTGGGGGAGTATCGGGGCATCGCGCCGACCGGCCGCAGTGTCACCTACGGCGAGATGTTCATCGTCCGTTTCGCGGGCGGACGGATCGCGGAGATCTGGGGGCTCGTGGACGTCTTCTCGCAGCTGCGTCAGCTCGGCGCGGTCCAGCCGCCCGCCCAAGCCTGATGATCCCTGGTAGCGCGGCCTGAAACGGCCTGGAGGAACACGGAAGTTCGCCCCCTGGAAGGCATGCAGGATCTCTCCATTCAGACAATGTTCAGAATCCTTCCAGGGCGGCCTGTGCAGACTGGCAGGCGAACAGCAGCAAACGCGGATCCGGAGCCAACCGTCGGCGTGCTGTGCCTTGCCCCCTGTGAGGCATGAAGGAACCTGAGCGGCCGCCGACTTCCCCCAACGGCCCAATGAACCGAGGTTGCCTGATGCCTTCCGACTGTACTGACACGACGCTCGGCGCGGCCCTCAAGGAATCGCGCGGCGGTGATCCCAGTGCCGGAAGGACCTCCCCCCAACGACAGCGCGCCCGGGCCACGTGGCGCCGGCCGTTCGTCGTCCTGCTGGGCGGCGACTACGCGGGCAAGTCCACCGCGCTCGCCGAGCTCGCCCGCACCCGGCCCCGCTGGCGGCTCCTCTCCGTCGACGACGACCGCCTGGCCCCCGAGCACGCCCTGATCGGCCGGGTGCGCAGAGCCGTCGTCAAGGAGGTCGCCCCCAGCCCCGGCGACTGGTCCCCGGAGTTCCTCGCCACGCTGCTGCAGACCGCGGTGGTGCACCTGCGCGACCAGCTGCTGCGGGACGACGAGCCGGACCGGCCGACCGTCGTCGACTCCTACTACTACAAGTTCCTGGCCAAGGCCCGCCTCGCGGGAGTGCCGGACGACCCGCTGCTGGCGTGGTGGCGGACCTTCCCCCAGCCGGCCCGGGTGATCTACCTCGGGGTGACGCCCGAGACGGCCTGGCGGCGCAGTCGCGAGGGAGCCGACCTCAACCTGCTGGAGTACTACGGCCCGCGCCCCGAGTGGGAGGGCTTCCGCCGCTATCAGACCGACCTGGACAAGACCCTGCGGGACGAGATCCAGGGCCTGCCCGTCACCGTGATCGAGGAACACGCCCGCCCGGACCACACCGCGGCGGCGATACGAGAGGTGCTCAACGATGAATTCAGTTGAGTCCTGGACCGACCCCGACCGGCTGCGCCGCTACCGCGACCGGGTTTTCGCCGAACGCCGGGGACTGCGCGAGGCCTTCGGCGACCCGGCCGGCCATCAGCAGCGCGTACTGCGCGACCTGCTGGAGTTCAACTCCGGTACGGAATACGGAAAGCAGCACGGATTCGACCGTATCCGCACCCTCGACGACTTCCGCAAGGCCGTGCCCGTACAGGCGTACGCGGACCTGGAGCCCTGGATCGAGCGGGCCGCGGCGGGCGAGAGCGGCGTCCTCACCGCCGACCGGCCCACCGTCTTCTTCACCAGCAGCGGCAGCACCGGCGCCCACAAGAAGATCCCGGTGACACCGAGCTTCATGCGCACCACCTTCTTCCCCTTCTACTACGCCGCCTGGGCGCCCCTGATCGAGCACTTCCCCGACGTCCTGCACCGCCCGGACGCCGTGCTCAACCTCAAGCACGACCCGCTCGCGGCCCCGCCCACCACCGCCTCCGGCCGTCCCCATGTCGGCGCCAGCCAGGTCGACTTCGGATCCGCCTTCGGTGAACCGCTGTCGGCCGAGCCCGGCACCGGCGCGCCCTGGGGAACCCTGCCGGTCGCGATCGAGGCCGACCGGCACCTGGAGAAGATGTACCTGCGGCTGCGTCTCGCCGTGGAGAGCGACGTGCGCTGCGTCATCGGGATCAACCCGGCGATGGTCGCCGCCCTGCCCCACCAGCTCGACCAGTGGTGGCCGCGCATCGTCAAGGACATCCGCGACGGCACCCTCGGCGGCGCGCCCCACGGCGCGCCGAACCCCGAGCGGGCCGTAGAGCTGGAGAGGCTGGCCCAGCGCCACGGCACGGTGCGGCCGGTCCACATCTGGCCGCACATGCGTGCCCTGTTCTGCTGGACCACGGGTCTCGCCTCGCTCTACCTGCCGCGCCTGCGCGAGGAGTTCGGCGTCGGGGTCACGGCATTGCCCGCTCCCGTCGCCGCCTCGGAGGGTCCCGTGGGCGTGGCCCTCGACCGGCACCGCTCCGCAGGCAGCCTCGTCGTGACCGCGTCGGTGTACGAGTTCGCGGACGCCGACGAGGACCTGTGCCCCGACACCGCCACCCTGCGCCCCGAGGAACTGGAACCCGGGCGGGACTATCACGTCGTCTTCAGCCACATCGGCGGCCTCTACCGCTACGCGGTGGGCGACGTCGTACGCGTCGTCGACCACGAGGACGGAGTGCCGCGCGTCGAGTACACCGGCCGCGCCACCCGGTCCGACCACGCCGGGGAGCGGCTGCGCGACGCCCAGGTCGTCCGGGCCCTGCGCAGCACACTGGACGCCGGTGGGCTCGAACTGCGCAATGTGGCCTGCCGAGTGACATCCCATCAAGAACAGGCGCCTGCCTACGAGTTCGCGCTCTCGGCGACGACGCCGTGGAGCGCGGACGAATCGGAGCGGTTCGCCGCCCGGCTGGACCAGGCCCTGCGCCACGAGTCGGCCGACTACCGCCGGGCACGCGCCGAGGGCCGGCTCGGCGCCCCCTTCCTGCGGCACCTGGACGCCGACGCGTTCCTGCGGGACTGGCAGACGCAGGTCGCGAGCGGCGTGCGCCCCACCCAGGTCAAGGACCGGCTCTTCCGGCAGGACCCGCAGCAGTGGGCCCGGCTGACCGCACCCGTCCCGAGCGGCGCCTGAGACACCGCGCCGCGAACACCCGTCACGGGCGGGCCCCCGGAGGGTCGAGCCACGGCCTTCGCACCCCGAAAGAGGACAAGGACAGCGATGACCGCATCACTGGACGCCGTCGAACGGACCGCGCTGCTGACCGCCGCCCTGCGAGCCGCCGAGACCCAGCGGCCGGACCGGCTGTACGAGGACCCGTACGCCGCGTCGCTCGCCGGGGACATCGGCCCCGATCTGCTCGCCGAGGTACGGGCGGCCACCTTCCCGCCCGGGCGGGCGCGCACCCTGCCGAGCACCCCCGACTACAACGCCATCCGCACCCGGTTCTTCGACGACTACCTGCGTCAGGCCGCGGCCGACCCGGACACCACCCAGATCGTGGTGGCCCCGGCCGGCATGGACTCGCGCGCCTATCGCTTCGACTGGCCCGATCGCGTGCGCTGGTTCGAGGTCGACCGGCCGGCGGTCCTCGCGTACAAGGCGGAACGGCTCCAGGGCGTCGCGCCGCGCACGGACCACCGCACCGTCGCCGTCGACCTCACCTCGCCCTCCTGGGAGGACGACCTCACGGCCGCCGGATACGATCCGGCCGTCCCGTCCACCTGGCTGCTGGAGGGACTGCTCTACTACATTCCGGAGCCGGACGCCCACCGCATCCTCGACCGGGTCGCGGCCCTCTCCGCGCCCGGCAGCCGCATCGCCGCGGACATCGTCAACGCCGCCGCCCTGACCCTCCCTCACATGCGCGGGCTGCTCGACGTGTTCGCGGGCTGGGGCTGCCCCTGGCTGTTCGGCACCGACGAGCCGGAGGCCCTGTTCGCCTCCCACGGGTTCACCGCGCGGGCGATCCAACCGGGGGAGGAGGGCGCCGACTTCGGACGCTGGCCCGACCCGGTGCCGCCGCGCGAGGAACGCGACGTGCGACGCGTCTTCTTCGTCCACGGAAGGCGGCGCTGACATGACGACCGCAGTGATCGCCGGTGGCAGCATCGCCGGACTCGCCAGTGCCCTGTCCCTGTCCGGCCTCGGCCACGGGGTGCTCGTCCTGGAACGCGCACCCGGGCCGCCGTCCCTCGCGGACGCGGCCGGCTGGGAGCGCCCGACCGTACCGCAGGGACTGCACGCGCACACCCTGCACTCCCTCGGCGTACGGCTGCTGGGCGAACGCGCCCCGCGGGTCCTGGAACGGGCCCGGGCCGCCGGCGCCGCCACCCTCGACCTCACCACCGCCCTGCCCCCGACGGCGACCGACAGCGCGCGCGAACCCGGCGACAGCGAACTGATCGGCCTCGGCTGCCGCCGCACCGTCCTGGAGAACGTGCTGCATCAGACCGTCCGGGACCTGCCCGGGGTCACCTTCCGGTACGACACGCTGGTGGACGGCATCGAACTGGACCGGTCCGGCACCCGCGTGCGCGCCGTCGTCACCGGCACCGGCGAGCGCGTCCCCGCCGACATCGTGGTGGACGCCACCGGCCGCCGCGCCCAGTCCCGCACCTGGCTGCGCGGCGCCGGCCTGCCGCTCGCGGCCGACCGCACCAGCCCCACCGGCATCAGCGGCTACTGCCGCTTCTACCGGCTCACGCACGGCACCTGGCCGGGACCGCTCAACCGGGGCAACGCCGTCGGCAACGTCTTCGGCCACTACGCCGGCGTCCTCCACCCCGCCGACAGCGGCACCTTCTCCATCACCCTGGCCACCTTGCCCGGAGACCGCGCCCTGCACGGACTGCGCACCGCCGAGGGATTCACCGCGGCGGCGCTCGCCACACCGGGCCTGGCACCCTGGCTGGACGACGGCGTCAGCGAGCCGATCTCCCCGATCCGCTCGATCACCTGCCCGCCCAACGCCCTGTGGGGCACGGCGAGCACCGCACAGCGCCCCGTCGCCGGACTGTTCCCCGTGGGCGACGCGGCCTGCGTCACCAATCCGCTCTACGGCCGCGGCATCTCGCTCGCCCTGCGGCACGCCTTCGAGCTCGCCGATCTGCTCCGCGCACACCCGGACGTGGACCTCGCCCAGCGCCGGGCCTTCGCCCGCACGACGCAGGAGCTGTTCCTGCCGTGGTACGAGCTGTCCGCCGCGTCCGACCAGCAGCGCATCGCCCGCTGGCGAGCCGCCGTCGAGGGCACCCCGGCACCCGTCCGGGCCGAGGGCGGCCCCACCGCATTCGAGCAGGTCATCGCCGCTGCCGCCACCGACGGCACGGTCTGGCGCGGGCTCACCCGCGTCCTCATGACGCTCGCCACGCCCGCCGAGGTCTTCGACGCGGACTTCCTCACCCGCGTCCGGCAGGCCCGGCCGCCCGCCGCGCCGGCCCCGCAGGGGCCCACCAGGGACGAGTTGGTCGCCCGGGTCAGGGCGGCCGAGGGGGCCTTTGCATGACCCCCGTCCCGGGGGAGCGGCCCGGGACCGGCCGCCACCGAGTGCTGCTCGCCCCGATCACCGTCACCCCGTCCAAGCCGCTGACCCCCAGCCACCTCAAGGGCCTGCTGTGGACGGACGTGATGTACCGGGCCACCCGGCCCCTCGCCGACGTCACCTACCGCTACAGCCACACCACGTACCACCCCACCGAACAGACCCTCGGCTTCTGGGAGTTCCTCGACCGGACCCGCGGCGACACCGACTACGGCGGGCTCACCGAGGACCGGATCGGCGAGCTCTACGTCGACTTCCGCGCCGCGCCCCGCGCACCCGCCGAGGCCCTGCGGCCGTACGCCGACGCGGCCGAACGCGGCTGGGTGCACCCCGCGAGCGCCCGCGTCCTGGAACTGTGGAGCGCGCATTACGCGGCGCTCGGCATGCACGACCCCGGACTGCTGGAACACCAGCCGCCCGGCCTCACCCTCGACGCCGCCCTGACCCGCCTCGCCGACCTCGGCATGTTCCTGGACCAGCGCGAGGTCGGCGGACCCGGCTACCTGGACCTCACCCGCTTCGGCATGCCGCTGCGGCAACTGGTCACCGCCGACGGCCGGCCCAACTACCTCGCCTGCGCCCTGCGCGAACTCCTGCCCCTGGCCCCCGACTTCGACGAGGTCGTCCTGCTCTACGACGGCGGCCTCGACCCCGACTACCAGCAACTGGAAAAGGTCCTCACGGCGCTCGGGCCCGGCGTGCGCCGGGTGAGCCTCGGTCGCGTCCCCATCGACGGCCGGATCCTCTCGGCACGCCACGGAGGATGGCGCGACGCACACGCCGGCGTCCTGCTCAAGGCCGCCTGCGAGGAGCACGACGTGGACGCCGTACGCCTGGGCATGCGCCTGTACTTCATCGCCGTGCTCGGACCCGGCCAACAGCAGTCCTTCCGGGCCGACCTGCTGCGCCAGAGCGTCAAGCGGGCCGAACGCCTCCTCAAGACCGCCCAGCACGAGGCATCGCCCTCACTGGAGGAACTGCTCGCCCGGCATCGCAAGGACCACCTGTACGTCGATCCCTACCGGCTGACGTCCTCCCTGCTCGGCAAGCGCCGCGCCGCACCCGCGGAGGAACTCCTGACGGCGGTGTTCCTATGACCCTGACCCAGCAGCACCTGCACGAGTGCGCGGCCGAACGCATCCGCGCCGTCCGCCCGGACCTGGCGGCCCGGTACCCCCTCGGAACCCGGGACGGACTCGCGGCCGCCCGGCGTGACATCGCCGCCGAGGACGCGGCCGCCGGCTCCCTGGCGGCGGTCGTCCTGCGCCGCTTCGACCTGGCCTCCTGGGCGCGGGACACCTGTGTGTTCGCGCTCGGCGTCGACCCCGACCGGGCGGCCGCCTGGCGGGCCTCCTTCACCCGCACCGTCTTCCTCGCGGGCAACCCGGAGCACCTGTGCGGCCGTTTCGACTTCGCCCACGTGGCCGCGGACCTCTCCGCGGCCTGGACCGCGCCCGGGCCACCGGAACGGACCGCCGGGCTGCGCAGGCTCCTCAAGCTGTTCGACGGCCCGGCCGGCGTGCCGAGCCGTCCCGACACCCTCGTCGGGATCCCCGGCGACCCCCGGCACACGGCCCGCCGCGCCCAGTGCCGGGACCTCTACGTCGCCACCGCCGGCGCGACGGTGTCCGAGACACTGGTGCATGTCAACCACGTGCTGGTGGAGGCCGTACTGGACGGCCTCATCGCACCGGGGGACCGGCTGGTCCTGCGCCAGGTGCCGCGCATGGTCGGGCTGTCCGCGCGCCTGGCCCGCGTGCGGGTCGTCCCCGACGACCGGCTCACCGGCCGGCTGAAGGCGACGGTCGCACTGACCGGGGAGACCTGAGGCGCCTCCCCGCCCGGAGGGGGATCTACGACGGACGCGGCGGGCCGGGCGGGAGGAGGCGGGCGAAGTCCAGCGTCCACGCGCGCTGTTCCTCCGTGTCGGGCACCCGGGTCCCCCGAGCCCGCTCCATGGCCGCCCACGCGGTCTGCGGGGCCATGCCCTCCAGGATCATCAGGGAGACCGCGATCAGCGAGGACCGTCCGATGGCGGCGCGGCAGTGCACCACGACATGGGCGCCCGCGCGCAGCTCTCCGGCGAGTTCGCGCAGCACCGGCAGCACTCGGGGGACGGAGGGCACCGTGAAGTCCGGGATGGGCAGGGCGACGAACCGCAGCCCGGCTGCCCCGGCGAGACGCGGCTCGTCGGCGAGCCCAAGGGCGGCGCGCTCGGCGTCGGGGAGCGCGCAGACGAGGACGTCGGCGCCGGCGCCGCGCACGGCCGCCAGGTCCTGGGGCAGGTGCCCGTGCCCGCGGGGCCTGGCCATGGTGCTCAGGCGCCCCGGTCCGCGCCTCCCGGCGACGGTGTGGAGGACCGGGGCGGACGGCTCGGTCACGGGGCGCTCGACCCCGGCGCGAGCCAGCGGTAGCGGCCACCGCACTCGTCGGTGAGCCAGCCGTTGAGGCTGCCCAGGCCCCGCTCGTTGACCTGCCCGTCGTGGATGCCGTAGGCCCGTTCCGGATCGACGGCGCGGACGAAGTCGATGGCCTCGTCCGTCTTCAGCCAGGACGCCTGGAGGGGGACCAGCAGCGTCTCCACCGGCCGGTCGGGGCGGTGCAGGGAGTCCCCCGGGTGGTAGAGGCGGTCCTCGACCAGGTAGCCCAGGTTGACGCAGTCGGGGAGGTCGCCGTAGATGCGCGCGTGCCGTCCGCCCGTCGCGGTCACCCGGAAGCCCGCCGCGGTGAACTCCTCGCCGGGGGAGACGCCGGTGAAGTCCAGGCCGGGGAGGTGCGCCGACTCGGGGGCGTAGACCGGCACGCCCAGCCCCCTCAGCCGCAACAGGTCCACGTGGTCGTCGTGTTGGTGGGTCACCAGGACGGCGTCCGCGCCGGCGAGCGCCTCGGGCTCGCTCCATATGCCGGGATCGATGACCAGTGTGCCGCCGTCGGGGTGCCGCAACCGGACACAGGCGTGGGTGTACTTGGTGATCCGCACCCGCGTGAGCATAGCCCGGGGGCTTTGCGATTCCCTTCGGGGAATGGCCGGAAACCGTCGGTCCGCCGGATCGCCGGATGGGTCCCCCGTCAGCAGCGACGACTAGAGGACAGGCGCGTTCCGGGGGAGTCGATATCCCGTCAACTTCGCCGTTGAGAGCCAGAGTTCACCTTGTGGTAAGGGAGGGGCCACTGTTAGCGTCGAATCATGGACATTTCAAACTCGAACGTCGAGGAGCTCGCCGACCTGGCCGAGCTGGAATTCTCTCCGATCACCCCGGAGGAAGCCGCTGACCTGGACGACCGTGTGTACCTGCTCGGTGTCCGCCCGGAGTTCGTGAACCGGTAGGTCCGCCCGCCAATCCGCCCCCGGACTCCGCGGGGGTTCGCTGCCATCAGGGGTTCACCACCGGGAACGGTGCCGGACCCCGCCACGGGGGATGGGGATTCAGTACGTGGTCAAGGATCATCTGCCGGACGGTCTTCCTGCGGATTCAGTGCTGCGGCTGCCGGTCGATGTCGCCGACGACACCCTCCGTGAGGCGATCGCCGAGCTCGATCCCGACCATCGTCTCGGGAGTGCGGAGCACCCCGTCTTCCTGACAGCCTGGCTGCCCTGCCTGAAGGGCGGCTGCCTGTCGTTCCTCGGAATGAGCCCTGCCAGTCGAGGATGGCTGGCAGGGCTCGCCGGCGACGGCTTCGCCGAACGCCGCTGGTCCGAACTCGTCGCCGCGCTGGCCGCGGTGGATCCCGACGCCGTGCTGCCGGACGACCCCGTCGAACAAGTCGTCGTACTCGTACGGGCGTTGACCGGATCCGAGTCGGGCCCGGCGCGGTTCGCGCTCGCCCGGCAGCCACTGTGGTGCGGCCCCCACGGCGGCAGCGGCCTCGCCCACTCCTGCGATCCGGCCACCGGCCGGCCCGGCCTGACCGGCTCCTACCTGGCCGGGGGATCCGGAGCCCAACTGCTGACCGAGGGCGGCGTGGATCTCGCCGAACTCATCGACACCCAGCCCTGGGGCCCCGAACTGCGGGCGGCGGTGGAGACCGCCGAGCGCGAACTCGACTGGCCGGCGAGGGTGGAGTTCGTCGTAGAACGAGGCTGTGACCGGCGGAGCAGGGTCACCGTCGTCCGGACCGCCCCGGCCCGACTGCGTGGTGCCGCTCTCCTGCACGCCGTCGCCAGCCGCTACGAAAGCGGCCGGTTGACCCCCGCGCAGGCGGTGCGCCTGGTCGAGCCCCTGGACGTCGAAGCGGCGCGGGCCGCGAGCGCGCGGTCCCTCGGGCTGCCGGTGGCCGCACGCGGCCTCGGAGTCTCCCCCGGGACCGCCTCCGGCACCGCCGTCTTCAGCGCGGCCGAGGCCGTCGCCGCGCGCGCCGACGGACAGCGTCCGGTCCTGGTCCTCACCGAGTCGAAACCGCAGGACCTTCCCGGCCTGCTGGCCGCCACGGCCGTCGTCACCGAGCGCGGCGGGCAGACATCGCACGCCGCCGTCGTGGCGCGCGGACTCGGGCTCCCGGCTGTCGCCGCCCTCGTCGACGGGGTCCTGGACACCGACGAGGCCGACGGCTCCAGGTTCCTGCGCACCACGCGCGGCGACACCGTCCGGGCCGGCGACCTGATCACCGTGGACGGACACACCGGAGTCGTCCACCTCGGCGGCCCGCAGCAGCCCTCCGCCGCACGTCACACCACCCCCCAGCTGCCCGGCTGGCTGGACGACGCGGTGTCCGGGCTGCCCGGCATCGCCGTCCGCGTGAACGCCGACACCGGCGCGGACGCCGCGGCCGGGCGGGCACTGGGCGCGAGCGGAGTGGGACTGTGCCGTCTGGAGCACATGTTCCTCGGCGAGCGCCACCAGGTGCTCCAGCGCGTCCTGATGGCACGCCCCGGCCCCGACATGACCGAGGACCTCGCCACCGTCCACACCTTCCTCCGGGCGGAGATCACCGACGTCCTCGCGGCGATGGACGGACTGCCCGTCACGATCCGTCTGCTCGACCCGCCGCGCCACGAGTTCCTCCCCGACCTGACCGAACTCGCCCTCACCGCGGCCACCACCGGCACGCCCGCCGACCGGGACCGGCTCGACATCACCCGCCGCCTGCACGAGCACAACCCCATGCTCGGAGTGCGCGGCGTGCGGATGGGCGTCCTGCTCCCCACGCTGACCGCCGTACAGATCGAGGCGCTGGCCCAGGCCACCCTCGCCCTGCGCCGCGCCGGCCGGGACCCACGGCCCGAACTCCTCGTCCCGATGGTGAGCACACCGGCCGAACTCGACTTCGTACGGGGCGTCCTCGACGAGGTCTGCGCCCGCCTGGGCACCTCCGCGGCCGAGGCCGGCATCTCGCTGGGGGCCATGATCGAGACCCCGAGGGCCGCGCTGCTGGCCCGGTCCATCGCCCGTCGCGCGGACTCCCTCTCCCTGGGCACCAACGACCTCACCGCACTCGTGTGGGGCCTGTCCCGCGACGACGCCGAACAGCATCTGCTGCCCGCCTACCAGGACATCGGCCTCCTCGACACCTCCCCCTTCGCCCGGCTGGACATCGAGGCCGTCGGAGTCCTGGCCCGCCAGGTCGCCGACGAGGCACGCGCCGTGCGCCCCGACATCACGCTCGGAGTCTGCGGCGAACAGGCCGCCGACGAGACGGCCGTGCGCTTCTTCGCCGCGGCGGGCTACCACCACATCTCGTGCGCGCCGCCACGGATCCCCCTGGCCCGGCTCGCCGCCGCCCGCGCCGCCGTCGCCCCCGAGACGGCCGCCGACCACCCGACGGAGGCGGGACGTTGAGCGAACCGGCGATCGTCGTGGAACAGCTCGGCCGCACCTTCACCGACCGCGGCCGGGACATCGTGGCCCTGCGCGACGTCAGCTTCCAGGTCGGGGCCGGCGAGATCGTGGGCCTGCTCGGCAGCAACGGTGCCGGCAAGACCACCCTCACCAAGATCCTCGCCACCCTGCTGCTGCCCACCACCGGCTCCGCCCGCGTCTTCGGCCACGACGTCACCCGCGACCTGCGCGCCGTACGCCGTATGACCGGCGTCGTCCTGGGTGGCGACCGCGGCCTCTACGCCAAGCTCGACGCCCGTGACAACCTGCGCTTCTTCGCCGTGCTCGCCGGCGTGGGCCGAAGGGGCCTGAACGCGAGACTGGACGCCGCCCTGGAGGAGGTCGGCCTGGCCGGGGCGGCCGACCGCGCTGTGGAGACGTACTCCAAAGGCATGCGCCAGCGGCTCCACATCGCCATCGGCATGATCGCCGAACCGCGCGTGCTGCTGCTCGACGAGCCCACCGTGGGCCTCGACCCGGTCGAGGCCGAACGGTTGCGCGGCACCGTCGCCGCACTGCGGGACACCGGCGTCTCCGTCCTGCTCACCAGCCACCATCTGCTCGACATCGAACGCCTCGCCGGCCGGGTGATCATCCTCGCCGACGGCACGCTGGCGGCGGATCTGCCGGTCGAGGAGTTCGCCCGGCAGGCCGGCTACACCGCCACCGTGATCGTGCGCGGCACCGGCAGCCCGCCCGACGCCGGAGCCCTGGCGTCGCCCGACATCGCCGTCGGCGGCGTCGACACGGCCGACACGGCCGACGGGGGGTGGACGCTCCGGCTGCATGTGCGGGACTGGAGCGTCGGCTCGTTCGGCCTGCTGGAGAAGGCGCTCGCACACGTCAGTGTCCTGGACGTGCGGATCGAGCCGGTGCGGCTGGAGGACGTCTACGCGCACGTGGCCGCGCGCCTGGCCGCCGGCCGGCAGGTGGGCGGAGTGCGATGAGCGGCGCCCTGTGGATGTTCGTGACCGCGTTCCGCATGGAACAGCGGGCGATGCGGCGCAACCCGCTGCTGCTGGTCAACTCCGGCATGCTGCCCGCCGTGTTCCTCGTCATCGCCGTGGAGACCGGCCGCCCCGGCCCCGACGCCGCCACCGAACTCGTCGTGGCGGTGATGCTCACCGCGCTGTGGGGCTCCACGGTGTGGATGAGCGGAGGCGTCCTGCGCCGCGAGCGCAGCTTCGGCACCCTCGCCCGCTGTGTCTGCGGAGTCTGGTCGCCGTATCTGGTGCTGCTGGGCAAGAGCCTGGGCGCGACCGTCACCAGCGTCGGCGCGATCCTCCTGAGCACCGGCGTCACCGCGGCCGCGCTCGACCTGCCGCTGAGCATGGCGCACCCGGCGTGGATCGTCCTGTCGCTGCTGGTGCTGGTGTGCTCCGGCACCGCGCTCGGCGCCCTGGTGTCCTGTCTCTTCCTGGTGACCCGCAACGGGCTGGTGTGGTCGCACGCGCTGATGTACCCGGTGTTCGCGGTGGGCGGGCTGCTCATCCCCGCCGACGCGCTGCCCGCGTGGCTGCGCTGGGCGCCCGATCTGCTCAGCCTGCACTGGATCAAGAACTGCCTGGTCGACGGCGCCACCGGCGGCGTCACGGCCGGGCCGCTCGGCATCGCGACGCTGCTGACGCTCGGCTACTTCTCCGCCGCGGGCCTCGCCTACCACCGGTCCGTCGAGACGTCCCGGAAGGAGGGGACGCTTGACCTCGCTTGACAGCGCCCAGCCCCCTTCCCTGCCGGTGCCCCTCTGGCGGGCGGCCGAGGCTGCCCGTATGGGCTGGCTGGAGTACCGGGCGGTCCAGACGCCCTCCGGCCTGCTCGGCGCGACCCTGCCGCGCGGGGTCCTGCAGATCCTGTTCTTCACCACGCTCGCGGGCGTGCTCGCCGGCCCCGGACACCGCGAGTACGCCTTCGCCGGATCGCTCGTCCTCGCCCTCAGCGGCACCAACGTCAACGGTGTGGTCGCCGTGCCCGTCCTGGACAAGCAGTACGCCACCTTCGCCCGGGTGCGCACCGGCGTCCTGTCGCCCACCGTCACCCAGATCGCCCGGGCGCTGCCCTACCCGGTCATGGGCTGGCTCCTGCTCGTCGTCCAGGGCGCGATCGCGGCGCCCCTCCTCGGCATGACGGACTTCGCCCTGCGCCTGCTGCCCTGGATCTGGGTGTACGCGCTGATCGCCCTGACGCTCAGTGTGCTGGGGCTCGCCGGAGCGACGATGACGGTCGGCAAGCGGGCCGACGTCGTGGCCCCGAACGTCCTGTCCTACCTGGTCATGCTGTGCAGCGGCGCGATCGTCCCGCCCGGACGGGTGGCCTGGGTGGACGCGATCGGCCAGGTGCTGCCGGCCCGGCACGGCCTGGACGCCGTCCGCGCGGGCATGGCCGGCCGGCCCTGGCTCGGCGACCTGGGACTGGAGCTCGCCGCCGGTGCCGGCTTCACCGTCCTCGCCGCCCTGTCGATCCTCGTCCAGGCCCGGCGCGCGAGCCGGCACGGCCACGACGACTTCGAGTGACCGATGCGCCCACACCCGAGGGGAAACCGATGAGCATCATCCGACTGCCCCTGGCCGTACGGACCGAGGCGGACGACACGGCGTCCGCCGCGCCGCCGAGCAGGGCCCTGCGCGTCGCCCTCGTGAACATGCCCTGGGCGCGCATCCACGCCCCCTCCATCCAGTGCGGACTGCTGCAGTCGATCACCCGCGAGGCCGGGCACGAGTGCGACAGCCACTACCTCAACATCGAGTTCGCGTCCCTCTTCGGCAGCAAGGAGTACGACGCGATCGCCAACATCGCCTCGGAGCGGCTCCATCTGATGGGGGAGTGGCTGTTCTCCTACGCCGCGTTCGGCGAAGTGACCCCCGACGACGACTACTTCGCCGCCTACCCGGAGGTGAAGTCCATCTGGGACGAGCTCACCGGCGAGGGTCTGGAGGACCTCGTCGCACTGCGCCGCGAGAAGCTGCCGGAGTGGATCGCCGCGTGCGCGGCCAGACCGGAGTGGGGGACGTACGACGTCATCGGGTTCACCTCCACCTTCCTGCAGAACACCGCGTCGCTCGCCCTCGGCCGGAAGATCAAGGAACTCCACCCGCACGTCACCCTCGTCTACGGGGGCGCCAACTTCGACGGGGAGATGGGCGCCGAGTACGCGCGGAAACTGCCCTGGCTCGACCACGTCGTGACCGGCGAGGGCGACCTCGTGTTCCCCGCCCTGCTGAAGAACATCGCCGACGGCACCGACACCCCCGTCCCTGGCGTTCTGGGCCATCACACCGCGGACGCGACCGGCGACGCCCCGCGCCCCCAGACCCTCGACGACCTGCCCACCCCCGACTACCGCGACTACTTCACCTGGCTGGACCGCTTCGACCGCGACCGGCTCCTGGGCCGCACCGCCGTACGCCTCCCGGTCGAGTTCTCCCGGGGCTGCTGGTGGGGCCAGAAACACCACTGCACCTTCTGCGGCCTCAACGCCCTCGGCATGGCCTACCGCTCCAAGTCCGGCGAACGCGCCTTCGCCGAACTCGACGCACTGCTGCGCGACTACCCGGCGGTCCACGTCGACACCGTCGACAACATCCTCGACATGGGCTACTTCTCGTCGCTGTGCGCACGGCTCGCCGAGGAGCACTGGGACGTCAACCTCTTCTTCGAGGTGAAGGCCAACCTCACCCGCGACCAGCTCGCCACCCTCAAGAGCGCCGGTATCCTGCGCATCCAGCCCGGCATCGAGAGCCTCAGCACCCATGTCCTGAAGCTGATGCGCAAGGGCGCCAGCAAACTGATCAACATCCGGCTGCTGAAATGGGCCGCCTACTACGGCATCGACGTGGCGTGGAACATCCTCGCGGGATTCCCCGGCGAGACCGAGGAGGACTACGCCGAACAGCTGCGCCTGCTGCCGCTGCTGCACCACCTCCAGCCGCCCGGCGGCTGCGGACGGATCTGGCTGGAACGCTTCAGCCCCTACTTCACCGACCCGTCGTTCCCCATCGACAAGGTCCGGCCCCGGGCCAGCTACAGCCACGTCTACCCGCCCTCGCTGGACCTGGAGAAGATCGCGTACTTCTTCGACTACGAGGCGACCGGCACCGTCTCCCACGAGACGGTCGCCGCGCTCAACGCCGCCGTCGCGCAGTGGCAGACCCGGTACAGCGAGGCGAAGCCCAGCCTCGTCCACCAGCGCCTGCCCGGGAAGCTGACGCTCATCGACCGCAGGACCGACCGGCCGGGACGGGCCGTCCTCGAAGGCTGGAAGGCGGCGGCCTACGAGGCCTGCGGCGACGCGCCCCGCACGGCCGGCGCGGTCTCCCGCCGGCTGGCGGAGCAGGACCTGTCCGTCTCCGAGGAGGCGGTCACGGCCTTCCTCGAACAGTGCTGCCGCGCGGGCGTGATGGTGTCGGACGACGGCAAGTACCTCGGGCTGTCGCTGCCGGAGAATCCCGGCTGGTAGCCGCCCGTGGCAAGGAGGGAGAGCGTATGACCGCCGTCTCGTCGGCCGGCGACCGGGTGCGTCTGGGCAGGAGCATCGCCTCCCGTCTGGCCGCGTCCACGGACGCCGACGCCGCGTTCGTCGCCGGGAGTTCGGTGGTCGGGCTCGGCAGCGCCACCAGCGACATCGACGTCTACCTCGTCGGCTCCCGGGCGGGCGAGAGACGGCAGCAGATGTTCACCGGCACCACCCGTGTCGACGTACAGCATCTCCGCCTGGACACCCTGGAGGCGCTCGTCGACCGGGTCCTCGGCCCCGGGCTGCGCTCGGACCACGCGGGACCGCCGCTGTCCGACCGGGAGATCGCGCTCACCGTCCGGCTGCTCACCGGTGACGTCGTCACCGACTCGGGCGCCCTGGCCGCCCTGCGCAAACGGCTCGACGAGCATCCCCTGCGGCTGGCCCGGCTGGTCATGAACAACTGGACGCTCGCCGCGTACTTCGCGGCCGAGGACTGCCTCGGACTGCGCCGCTCGGACGACCCGCACGACCTGGACCCGGCCGCGCTCGCCGGCCGCCGCGCCCTGGTGTGCGCCGGGAAGGCGCTGGCCGCGGCGGGCGGTGACCTCTACTTCGGCGAGAAATGGGTGTGGCGGCAGCTCGCCCGCAGCGGCCCCGACGGATTTCCCTTCGCGCGGTTCCAGCGGCTGCTGCGCGACGACCCCCTCGCCACCGACCCACAGGCCGGCCTCACCGCCCTCACCTCGTTCGCCCAGACCTGTCTCATCGCCACGGCCACCCTCGGCTGGCAGGGCGTCGACGTCTCCCACTGGCCGTCCTGGTCGCAGGGCCGCGCTGCCCCGCGCAGATCCCCGGAATTCTTCCCGCGCGCCTACGACGACATGGTGACGCTGGTCGAGCCCGCCGGCCGGCACTTCCGCCTGCCGCCCGACGCGGCACTGGTCTGGGGTCTCAGCGACGGCCTGCCCGCGCGGGCCGTCACCGGACACGCACTGCGCCTGGCCACCCGGTCTCCCGCGTACGCCGCGCTGACCGAGGAGCGCTGCGCGCACATCACGGCCGAACTGCGGGACGCGGGCCTGCTCATCGACGATCACGGACAGCGGGGCGCGATGTGAGACGTTGTCAGGGCGCGCCACGGGAGGCGACATGAGGTTCCGGCACCGGCGCAGTACCACCCTCGACCTCGCCCTGGCGCTCCAGCGCGAGCTGATCGGCCGTACCGGCTCCTGGGAGCTCACCTTCCTGCCCCGACCGGTCACCCCGGACGCGGACCTCCTGCGGGACGGCCTGCGGTCATGGGCGGGGACCGTCGGCTCCGGCCTGCCCGCGTTCCTGGCCGCCGCCGACCGGCCCGAGGATCTGCCCGCCCTCGTCGACGACGACCGCCTCCGCCCCGGAACGGAACTCGTCACCACCGCGCTCACCGCGGCCGCGCCGGCCCTCGCCGAGGCACTGCCCGCGTTCGAGGAGCTCCGCAAGCAGGCGGCCGCGGAGATCAACGACCTCCTCGCGCCCGAGCGGTACCTGGCCCCCCTCCGCGCGGCCCTGGGCACCGCCGGGACCGAGCGGACCCTGGACCTCCACCTCGTGCCGCTCGCCCCCGCGCCGCCCGCCACCGGCTTCCTGATCGACGCGGGCAGCATCACGGGCCTCTACGTCGACTGCCGCCGCTTCCGCGGACCGACGCTCGCGGACGCCACCCTGACCATGCTGGGCTGGGCGCAGCTGAGATCCGGGACCATCCCCGAGAGCCATCTCTCCTCCGAACTGGTCCGCCGCCTGCCCGGCAGCGCCCCGTACCAGCGTCGGCTGCGCGTCCTCCTCACCAAGATCCTCGTCGAGATGACGGCCGGTCACCTGGTCCGCGCGCTGGACCCGGCGCACCGGCCCTGCGTCGACGTGCTCGGCACCAAGTGGCGCTACGCGCGCCTGTACTCCGTGGCCGAACGGCACTGGCCCCGCTATCTCGACGGCGACCTGGACCGCGCGGAGGCCCTGACCCTGCTGGCCGAGGACCTCGCCGCCCACAGTCCGCGCTGGTTCGTGGACTCCGTCGACCCCTCCTCCCTCGCCGCCGACTTCTACCTGCTGGAGTGGCTCACCTCGGCGGGCGACCGCACGGCCAGGGCACGCCTGTTCCGCTGGCTGCCCCACCTGTGCGCCGACCTCGCGGGACACCTCGACAATGTGATCGGCAACGAGCTCGGACACTACGAACGCGCCAGGATCCACCAATACCCGCGCGAACTGGCCGAGTTCATCACGGAGATCAACCAGGGCGACAGCCGCGTCACCTGGCAGCGGCAGCGCCGCGAACGGGGCCACGGCCCGGCCCTCAAGCTCGCCACGGAAGCGTTCGCCGGCCCGGGCGTCGAGTTCGGCGGAGAGGCCTGGGCGCCGGTGGCCGCCATGGTCCGGCGCTATGTCCAGCACGAACTGCCCGACCGGGTCTTCGTCGACCAGTGCTTCACCCTGGAGCACAACAACGGCTCGCTGTTCGACAAGTACCACGACACGACGACCATGCGTGAGGTGCTGGACGCCCAGGCGGCGACCGACCTCGACACGCTGCTCACCCACGCCTCCGCCGAGGTCCGTGAGCTGTGGCGGGCCTGGCGCTGCGACAACGCGCAGGGCCATCCCGTGTGGCTCGGCTCCAGCCCTACCGCTCCCGCCTCCGCTCCCGGCCCGCACACCGGGGCACCGGGCACGGTCGGCTGCGGCGACCGCGCCGAACGGGACGCGTACGACCCCCTCGGCGACCCCCTGCGTGACGCGGCCGTACGGGTCCGCCAGACGCCCGCCCGGCGTCCCTTCGCCGCCTCCCTGCGGACGTACCGGACCCTGGCCGCGGTCCTGCACACCGAGTGCGGCGACATCCATCTCGCGCTGCGCCCCGACGAGGCCCCCTACACGGCGGACAACTTCGTGGCCCTGGCGACCGGAAGCCGCACCTGGACGGACCCCCTGACCGGCGCCACCGGCGAGGGCGGCTTCTACGACGGCACGGTCTTCCACCGCCGTGTGCCGGGCTTCGTCGTCCAGGGCGGCGACCGGCTGGGCACCGGGCACGGCAGCGCCGGATACCGGATACCCGAAGAGATCCGTCCCGACCGGGGATTCGAGCGGCCCTTCCAACTTGCCATGGCGAACCTCGGCCGGGACAGCACCGGCTCGCAGTTCTTCATCACCCTCGCGCCCGCACCGCACCTCAACGGGCAGTACACGATCTTCGGCGAGGTGGCGGACGCCCCGTCGAGGGACGTGGTCGGTGCCATCGCCGCGTCCCCGACGGCCGTCCGCCTCGAACGGGTGACGATCTCGGCGAGCTGACGACGGGCCGTTGTCGGTGGGTGGGGTTAGGGTCCACTGACAGCCTGTACGGAAGATCCGCTTGGGGGAGAACTCGCATGAGCAGCACCGAGGACGGCGCGTACGAGGGATTCACGGCCGAGGAACGGGCCGCGATGAAGGAGCACGCCCAGGAGATGAAGAAGGCGGCGCGCCGCCGCTCGCGCGCCGACAAGGAGGCGGAGGCGGAGCGCGACGTGCTGGCGAAGATCGCCGAGATGGCCGACCCGGACCGGATCATGGCGGAGCGCGTCCACGCCGTCGTCACGGAAAGTGCCCCGACGCTCGCGCCGAAGCTCTGGTACGGCATGCCGGCCTACGCCCTGGACGGCAAGGTCGTCTGCTTCTTCCAGAGCGCCGAGAAGTTCAAGTCGCGCTACGCCACGTTCGGTTTCAGCGACCAGGCCAAGCTGGACGACGGCCCGATGTGGCCGGCCGCGTTCGCCCTGACCGAGGTCACGCCCGAGGTGGAGGCGCGGATCGCCGAACTCGTGAAGCGGGCCGTGGGCTGATACGTCAGCGCGGGGTGTCCGTCGCCGCCAGCGGTCGGAGCGTCCGTGCGCCGGTCGGCGGCGCCCCGCTGAACTCGGCCTCCAGGTGTTCCGGCAGGGCCAGCCGGTACAACGGAAGGGTCGCGGCACTGGTGATCACGGCGACCACCACCAGGACGGAGAAGACCGGTTCGGTGATCAGCCCCTGCGTCAGGCCGATGTTGATGAAGACGAGAATCATCAGGCCGCGGGCGTTCATCAGACCGCCCACGGCGAAGGACTCCCGCCAACTGAAGCGCAGCGCCCGCATCGTCAGGGCGCTGCCGAAGTACTTGCCGGCGACAGCGGCCGGCAGCGCGATCGCGCCGAGCAGCAGGGTGGCGGCCGAGACGCCCTGCAACCGGGTGGCGAGACCGGACTGCGCGAAGAAGATCGGCAGCATCAGGGTGGACACCGTGTCCATCATCCGGTCGTGCACAGCCTTGCGGAACTCGACGTTGCGGGGCATGGCGAGACCGGCGACGAACCCGCCGAGGACGGCGTGGACCCCGATCCGGTCGGTGACGTACCCGCAGATCAGCGGGACGAGGACGACGACGTACATCGCGCCCGGACCGAGCGTTCCCGTGCGGGCCACCCGTTGTCCCACAGGACGCAGCAGCCGCGGGGCGACCAGCGTCATGACGGCGACGAACAGGGCGCTCCAGCCGATCACCGTCAGGGCTCCACCGGGCCCGGAACCGGTGTGGACGGCGGTCAGCGCCGCGAGGAAGCACCAGGCCACGGCGTCGTCGATGGACGCGGCGAGCAGACACAGCCGCCCCAGACGCGAGTTCTCCAGACCCCGCTCGTACAGCACGCGCGCGAGCATGGGCAGCGCGGTGATGGACAGCGCGCCGCCCAGGAACAGGGCGAACTCCCACCGGCCGACGTCGTCGCGCGACACCTCGTCCCACATCAGCAGGCCCACCAGGGTGCCGAGGACGGCCGAGGGAAGAAAACCGGAGGCCGCCAGCGCCACCGCGTGACGAGGCCGGTCGGCCGAGCCCCCGCCGTGGTCGAGTCCGGCGCCGACGAGGAACATGTACAGGGTGAGCCCGATGGTGCTCAGGACGTACAGCACGGACCGGGCCGACGCCGGGAACAGGTCGGCCTGAAGACCGGGTGCCAGCCAGCCGAAGAAGGTCGGGCCGAGCAGGATGCCCGCCACGATCTCCCCGAGCACCCGCGGCTGTCCGACCATGAGGGCGAGCCGCCCGCACACGGCCGCCGCGAGCAGGATGACCGACAGCGCGGGCAACACCTTGAGCGTGAGTTCGAGGTTGGGATCGGTGGCGGCCGCGGCCAGGGAATCGTGCACGGGAACGTCGCCCTCCTCAGTCGGGTGCGCGTACGGCACGGTGTGCGGGAGGGCCGTCAGGAACCGGGGGCGAGGCGGCGGCGCGCGCGGGCGGCGCGCCACATCAGGTCCAGGAGCGCGGTGCGCGGGCTGCGCGGCTGGTCCATGCGCAGCAGGGAGCGGACGCACCACAGCTGGGTCTCCGCCGTGTGCCTCGGGGCCCCGTGCACATCGTCGTGCTCCAGCAGGCTGAGCGAGCGCACATGGTCGCGCAGCCGCCGTGCCTCGCTGCCCGGGATGATCTCGTCCCGGCGGCTGACCGTGTAGTGCACCGGTATGTCCAGCGCCGCGAGCTGGTCGTCGCCGAGGGCGAAGTCGGCCATGTCCGCCAGGACATGCGGCGGGGTGCCGCCGGTCAGCCGGGCCAGGGTGGCCACGGTGATGCGCGGAACCCGGGCCTGCCACTCGGTGTCGGTGAAGAAGTCGTGCACCGGCGCCCCGACGGTGATGACACCCCGGATCCGGGCGTCGTCCAGGGCGCACCGCAGCGCCATGTGCCCGCTGAAGCTCAGCGCCATGGCGTACGTCCGCTCGACGAGCGCCCGGTCGGCGACCGCGTCGAGGATGCCGGACAGCATGCGCCAGCTCTTGGCGTCGTAGGGCAGGGTGTTCTCGCCGACGCCGGGCATCTCGGTGACGACGGCCGCCACGCCCAGCCGCCGCATCCGGACGAGAGCGGGCACCCACTGCTCCTTCACGGTGACGATCCCGCCCATGATCAGCAGCAGCGGGAGACGCCGTGTCGTGGACAGCCCCGTGCTCCAGCAGCGGACCCGGCCGCCGGGCAGCACGACGTCCAGGCGTTCCAGTCCGGGCGCCTGCGCCCGCTGCCACTCCTCCAGGGTCTGCGCGCAGCGCTCCAGCGCGTGCCGGCGTCCGGGGCCGTCGACGAAGGGGAAGCGCCCCATGGCGAAGTGCCGTGACGCCTCCAGCGGGCGGCCCGCCCGGGCCAGACTCTCGCCGGCCCTCGACCACTCCGCCACCCAGGTCCCGGGGCCGTCGCCCTCGTCCGAGTCGATCCGGTCGAGGACGTCGCGGTAGCCCTCGATGCGCTGGCCACGGGCGTGCACGTCGACATATCGCTTCAGCTCGACGACGTCGTTCATGAGTCTCCGTCCGCAACGTCCTTGAACGATTCGAGGCCTTCCTTGATCTCCGCCAGCACGTCGGCGGCCTCGGCGCCGTCGATGACCCGGTGGTCGAAGGTGAGGCTGAGGCGCATCAGCGGCGCGATGGCGAGCCGCCCGTCCCGTACCAGCGGCCGGTCGGCCGTCGCGCCGAGACCGAGGGTGACGGTGGTCCCGCCCACCGAGTAGAAGCCGTCGACCGGCCGGTGGGCGAGGGAGGTGACGGCGAACGTGCCCATCACCGCGGGCCGCCGGCGCAGCGGGCGGGTGCCGGCCCGGAAGGCCAGGGTGCGCAGCGGCCAGGGCAGCCGATGCAGGGCGCGCGTCGGGGCGAACTCGGGCATGGTCCCCGGATCGCCGTGGCGGAAGTGGTCGATCCGGTCCTGCACGGCGTTCAGGCCGGTCCGCTCCAGGTCGCGCAGCACCGTGGAGAGCACCACACGGTGGCCGTCCAGGACACGGTCCAGGGTGAGCTTGCCGTGCACCCCCTCGTACCGGGCGATCCTCGGCCTGGCCCGGCCCCGGATCGCGGCGTTCGCCTCGGGGTGGCGGGCCAGCACCCGGGCGGCGGTGTGCAGGACGTACGCCGTCGTGGAGTAGCGGCGGCCACGGGCGCGGGCCTCGGCCCGGTGGTCACGGATCGCGGTCATGTCCACGGTCGTGTCGAGGAACACGGGCGAGAACGACCGGATCTCCTCCAGGAAGCTCAGCGTGTGGCGGCGCTGCCGGGCCACGGGCCGTGGCGTGACGGGGTCCTTCCCGGGGGCCGTCATGCGGCCACCGCGAGCCGGTAGATGTCCTCGAGGCTGTCCGCCTCCAGCGCGTCCGCCAGCGGAAGGGACCGGCCGGTGGCGCGTTCGAGGAGCGTCAGCAGGGACAGCAGGTGCACGGAGTCCCAGCCGGGGACCTGGTCCAGTCCCGCGCCGACATCCGTACGCGTCACCGGCAGGCCCAGGTCGTCCTGGAGCAGGACGAGGAAGTCGTCGATGGTCTTCACGCGTTGTCGTCTCCGTCGTGGTCGCGCTCGGTGAGCCGGACGTGGTCGGGGACGGCCGGCAGGGTTGTCATGTCGTGTCGGTAGGTCGCCGTGGTGCCGTCGTCGGAGACCGTGGTGAAGCCGTGGCGCGGATAGAAGTCCTTGACCTTGCCGTTCTTGGCGGTGGCCCGGTACTCGGCGCGAGCCTCCCGGACACCGTCCCGCCGGGCCCGGCGCAGCACCGCCGCCAGGACGGTCTGCTCGATGCCACGGGAGAACACACGGCAGCTCAGCACGAAGTTGTCGAGATGCAGGGTGGCGCCGTCCCGACGGGTGAACACCGCGCCGACGACGCCGTTGTCGCCGAACCGGTCGGCGGAGCCGATGACAAGGACCTCCGCCGCCGGATCCGCGATCAGGGCGGTGACCTCGGCGGGCTGAAGGCGCCGCGTCGTCTGGTTGAACTGATTGGTGCGCAGCGTCAGTTGGGACACCCGGGCCACGTCGGCGGGGCCGGCCGGGAACAGCCGCACCCGCACCTGGAGCCGGCTCAGGTACTCCTCCAGGGAGTCGAAGCTGTCCAGGAAGTCCTTGCGGACCAGCTCGTCGCGGTACTTGGCGACCCGGGTCAGGTCCTCACGCGTCAGCTCCTGCGTGTCGAACCAGCCGTCGCGCAGCAACGCCTCCATGTGCAGGGCCGGTTCGTCGCTCACCGGCACCACGGCCACCGCCGGCAGTTCGTGCCGGACCAGCCCGCACTCGTAGGGGCTGTCGTCGACGAAGACGAAGCTGTCCACGCCCACGTTGAGCGAGGCCGCGAGCTCGGTGAGATTGTCGTGCTTGGGGCGCCAGTTGGCGACGACACGGACGAAGTCGTCCTCGCGCAGCGTCATGTCCGGGTGGTCGCGCAGCACCTCCCGCACCGGCTCCGGGTCGTTCTTGCTGACCGCGGTCAGCAGCACTCCCTGGGCGCCCAGCTGTTTGACGACGCGCTGGAAGGCGCGGTGCGCCTCCCCTCGGTAACTGCCACCGGCCTCGATGCCGTCGGGGCCGTCCTCGCCCAGGACGCCGCCCCACAGCGTGCCGTCGAGGTCGAGGGCGAGCGCCTTCTTCGTCCGTCCCGCCCGCAGCCGCGCCAGGTGGCCCACCTCGCGGGCGTAACCGCTCAGCAGGGCGGCCGACAGATGAGCCTTCGTGTACAGGCTCAGACGGGGCTCGCTGACCGGGCCGCCGTCGCCGATCAGCGGATCGAGGTCGAGGACGACGACGTTGGGGTGCGCCTCGGCCAGGCGCAGCAGGCGGGTGTTGGCCGCCCGCCACACCACGCCGAGCCGGGCCCGCGAGCGGTGGTCGACGAGCTGCGCGGTGAACCGCCGTGGCAGCGGCAGGGTGTTGAGGACGAGCGTCGCCTTGGACGTCTCGGCGAATTTCGCCGCGAGCCCGGCCACGGTCTCGGTCCTCGCGCGCGCCAGGCGCTCCACGTCGTCGCAGTTCCACGGCACGGGCACGTCGTCGAAGACGACCATCGGATCCAGCACGCACAGCACCAGATCGGGCTCGGCCCGGTACAGGTCGCTGCCGGGGTCGCCCAGGTCGAAGACGTACGAGTCGAAGTCGCCGAAGTGGGGGCGCAGCAGCAGGCCGTGGCGGGCCAGTTCGGCGGTGAGGGGGGCCCGCAACGGGGCCAGGGTGCCGTGCCCGGTGACCGCGATGGTCACCGTGGGGGTGGTCGGGTGGAGGGCCAGGACGTCGTCGGGGTCGAGCCGGGCGAGAAGCTGTCCCGCGCGGGCCAGCTCGGCGTCGTCCAGGCCGGTCAGCAGCGCCGGAAGGCGGGGGTAGTCCTGGGCCAGCCGCCCGGCGCGGTGGAGATCGAGCAGGGTGGGCTCGGCGGGCGTGGCGGGGCCCGGCGTGGTCGACGTGGCAGAGCCATGGGTGGGGGAGTCAGGGGTGGTGGAGGTCGGAGAGTCGGTCATGGTTCAGGCCTTCTCCAGTGCGAAGCCCGCCTGGATCCACTTGCTCGACTCGACGGCCACCGCCAGCGCCCGGTCCCCGGCGACCATCCGGGGCAGCAGCCGCTCCAGCTGGAAGAACGGCAGTGCGTTGCCCGTGTTGCCGGTGTCCCTGATGCAGGACACCTCGTGGGCGCCCGTCAGGCCCAGCCGGGCGACGATCCGGTCGGTCATCCGGCCCGACAGCTGCGGCGGCAGCACGTAGTCGATCTCGGTCTCCTTCCAGTCGAGCACGTCGAGCACCTCACGGGCCACGTCGGCGGCGAGCACCGGCACGGACTCCTCGATCGCCTTGTAGTCCTCGGCCACGGGTGGCCGCTCGCGCCCCCGGTCGGCCCGCCCGTACCAGTCGATGACCTGGCCCGGTTCGCGGCCCAGCCCGACCAGCCGGTTGTGCACATGGCGTACGGCCACGGCCTGCGCGGACGGCTCGGTGCTCAGGACCAGGGCACCGGCGCCGTCGCCGAACAGCGCCCCGTTGATCTGTTCCGCCGGGGGCAGACGCGCGGCGTCCAGGGTGACGTCCAGGTGCTTGGCGCAGGAGTCGGCGCCCATGACGAGGGCCGTGCGATGCCGCCCGGTGCGCAGCATCTGCACCGCGACGTCCAGCGCCTGCACCGCGCCCGCGCATCCGGACTGGAGCTGGTACGTCGCCACGCCGTCGATGCCGAGCCGGTCGGCGACGGTGTTGACGGTCGCGGGCATCAGCAGATCGGGCGACGAGGTCCCCAGCACCATCAGGTCGATCCGCGACGCGTCGACCCCGGCCGCCGACAGGGCGCGCCGGGCGGCCGTCTCACCGAGATCGGCGAGGCTGTGGCGGACGTCCCCGGTGGCGAGGTCGACCGCGAAGTGCCGGCTGCGGGTGCCGACGAACGTCTCGACCCACTCCTCCCAGGCCTTGGGCATCCCGAAGCGCCGGGCCAGGGCGGCGTTGTCCACGGCGGGGCCGGGCAAGGCGGTGCCGGCCGACCGTACGTAGATGTCGGATGCGTCGCTCATCGGTTCCTCCATCGGCCCCTGCGCGGCCGGGATCACGGGCGGCTTGCACGGCTGTCGCACGCGAAGAGCGCACGCCCGCCGTGGCTGTGCACGCCGCCCATCGTCGGCGCCCCCGCTAAAGCTGTTCTTTCGCACACCAAAGCCGTCCCCGACACGCCAAAGTCGTCCCGGACGCCCCGTGCCGGACCCGTCCCAACCGCCTCCAGCTCCCGCCCCCCCGCGAGCGCACCGGGGCCGATGGGAAAGCCGGGGCCAAGGGGTGCTTTAGCCGAGGCTTCCAGGCTGGCCCGTGACAGGAGCCAACGGCGGCGACGACCAGCCGGCACAAGAGGGAGCGGCCGAGTGCCTGACAGTGAGACGACCGTGACAGCGGGCGCGACGGAGCCGGACGGGCTCGACCAGCGGGCCCTGGATTCTGGACAGCTCGCCTTCCAGGGGCAGATGCCCGCGACGAGCCTGGTCGAGCCGCGTGATCTCGCGCTGGCCGCCGCGGCGGCGGCCGGGATCTACGACCCCGCCAAGGACTCGGCGGAGGAGGTCCTGAAGCAGTGCGTCATCGTCGAGGGCCTCACCGAGGTCATCGAGAAGATGGCCATCCACGACGAGGGCACCCACGGGGCCGCCGCGCTCGCCGAGTACCAGGACGGGTTCTTCGACGCGGACGGCAACCGGGTCGGCACGGTGATCGGCTCCGCGCGTGTCCTGTCCATGGCACCGCACATGTGGCAGTACCACCAGAGCCGTACGGAGTTCGAGGGCGGCACCTTCGAGACGCACGGTGTCATCGACGGCACCGCGATCCTGCACGGCTTCACCCAGATCTTCCAACTCACCGGAAAGACAGGCCGGTTCGCCGGCAAGGTGGGCTTCATGACGCTCACCATCGACGACCCGACCCAGCGTCCGCCGCGCTATCGGACGTCGTTCGCCCTGGCGTGATCGCGCGCGGCGGGAGATGACATGGCCCGTACCCGGGAGCCCCGGGTACGGGCCATGTCCTGTGCTCAGTCCCCCTCTGCGGCTTCCGGGCCGAACCACCGTACGGCGGCCGCGGTCAGCCCGGCCTGGTCGGCGGCCGCTCCCGCCCACGCCACCCGCCCGTCGGGCCGCAGCAGGACTCCCTCCGGAAGACCCTCTACGGGCGCACCGGTCACCACATCGATGAACCCGCGCCGGCCGGCCACGGACGCGCCCAGCACACCGCCCGGCGACAGATCGAGCAGGATCCCCAGCCCGGAGTGCGATGCCTCGCTGACGGAGACCGGTCCGTCGGCCGTCGCCACCTCGGTCAGCGGAAGCCTGCGCCCCACCAGGTCGTGGGCGCCCTCCCCGACGAGGGACGCGTAGCGGATGTCGAGGCCGCCCACCAGCGCCACGAGATGGTCGTTGACCTGGTCGAGCCGCACCAGTTCGGTCAGCAGCTCCCGCAGGGGGCCCGTCCCGCCGCCCGGCCGCAGCAGGGTCATCTGGGCCCGTGTCGTGGAGCAGGCGCGGGCGCCCACGGGGTGCCGCTCCTCGTGATAGGTGTCCAGCAGGTCTTGGGGGGCCCGGCCGCGCAGGGTCGCGGCCAGTTTCCAGCCGAGGTTCACGGCGTCCTCGATGCCGGTGCTCAACGCCTGCCCGCCCAGCGGGAAGTGCACATGTGCCGCGTCGCCGGCGAGGAACACCCGGCCCTCCCGGTAGCGCTCCGCCTGCCGGGTGGCGGCCGTCCAGCGCGACAGCCAGCGCGATGTGCCCCGCGTGGCCAGTTCCTCCCCCGTCAACCGCCTTACGTGCGCGGCGAGTTCGTGGGCGGTGACCTCGGCGGCGGAATCGTCCGGTGCCGCGTCGAACTCCCCGGTCGTCACCCGCAGGACGTTCTGCGACACCGGTCCCACCGTGAAGAACCCGGCGTCGTGCTGGTGTACACCGAGCCGGTCGAACAGCGGATCGCCCGCCTCGACGTCCAGATCGCCGATGAGCCCGTAGAAGACCTCGTCGACACCGGGGAAGCCGATCCCGGCCAGCCGTCGCACCGCGCTGCCCGCGCCGTCGCAGCCCACCACGTACGCGGCCCGGATCACCTCCGTCCCACCGTCGCGGCGTACGTCGAGCTCGACGCCGGAGGCGTTCTGGCGCAGGCCCACCACCTCGGCGCCGCGCCGCACCTGAGCCCCCGCCTTCGTCGCGTGCTCCTCAAGCCGCTGCTCCACGCGATGGTGGGGCACCAGGAACGTGTACGGGTGCGATCCGGCGAGCGGCGCGGGGTCGAGCCAGATGTGGGCGAAGTGGGCCCGGGGGAACTCCATGCCGTCGCCCTGAAGGCTGTCCATGATGCCGCGCTGGGCGAGCAGTTCGACGACGGCCGAGTTGATCGCCATGCCGGGCGCCTGCTCCCCGGCCTCGGCGCGGCGCTCCAGCACCAGCGTGGGCACGCCGGCCCGGGCCAGTTCGGCGGCCAGCATCAGGCCCACGGGGCCCGCGCCGACGACTACGACGGAGTGGTTCATGATGCCTCCAGGAGATCGGCGGACGCCGACGAGGTGTCGGAGTCGCCGAGGTGGGCGTGCAGGTGCCGGGCGAGCGCGGCCGGGTTCGGATGGTCGTAGACGTCGGCCGTGGACAGTTCGATGCCCACCGTGCGCAGCCGGGTGCTCAGTTCCAGGGCGGTGAACGAGGACAGGCCGAGGGCGATGAAGTCGCTGTCGTCCGCGATGGTCTCCGACGCGGAGTGGCCCAGCACGGAAGCGATCTGACGGCGGATCAGATCGAGAAGGAAGTCGAGCCGCTCGGCGGCGGGGACGTCGGCGAGCCCGCGCAGCTCCGGTCCGTCCGCGGGCGGGGTGGCGTCCAGGGCCGAGCGCGCCTCCGGCACTCCGAGGAGCAGCCCGCCCGCCCGGCCGCCCGCGAGGCGCGGCACGAGGCGCTCCCAGTCGAAGTCGGCCACCACCTGCGTGTGTTCCCCCAGGTGCGGGGCGCGGGCCAGCAGCGCGGTGATGTCCTGGGGCGCTGCCGCGGTCACCCCGGGGCCGCCCGCCCCGGCGGTGACGGACTCGTCCCAGGGAGCCACCAGCAGGGACAGTGCGGGCAGCCCCCGGGCCCTGCGGCCCGCCATGAGCGCGTCGAGGGCGGCGTGCGCGGGCCCCGTGTCACCGAAGCCGGGCAGCCCGAAGACCCCGGTCAGGGACGAGACCGTGACGAACGCGGTCAGGTCCAGGCCGCGGGTGAGGTCGTCCAGATGCCCGGCGGCCATGACATCGGCCGAGGCCCGCACCAGGGCGTCCTTGTCCAGCGGGCGCAGTGTCGCGTCCCTCGGCGGGGCGGCGAGATGGATCACCGCCGTCAGCGGCAGCTCGTCGGGAACCGAGGCGAGCAGGCCGGCCACGGCCGACCGGTCGGTGAGATCGACGTCCGCGACCACCAGGCGTTCGCCCAACTCCTGCCGCAGTTCGGCCAGTTCGGGGTCCCTCGCCTGGCCCGGGGGCGGTACGGCCAGGACCTGGGCGCCTTCGTGTCCGGCCACCCAACGGGCGACCTCGGCCCCCGGAGAGGACAGCAGGGTTCCGCAGACGAGCACCGTGCCGGCCGGCTGCCACCGGCGGGCGTCCGCGTCCCGCCCACCGTCGCGCCCGCCCGGCGCGAGCCGCCGCACCCGGGTGCCCGAGGAGCGCAGCGCGACCTGGTCGTCGGCGCTCTGGCCCGCCAGCAGCCGGGCCAGCCGGGCGGCCGAGCCGGCCGTCAGGCCGCCGTCCGCCGGGAGGTCCACCAGACCGAAGCGGCGGTGCACCCGCTCGGCGGCGAGGGCCTGGCCGAGGCCCCAGAACATCGCCTGCGCCGGATCGGGCGCCGGATCCCGCTCGTCCACCGCCGTCGCGCCCCGCGTACCGATCCACAGGGGGACGGCGAGCCCCAGCTCGTCCAGGGCGTCGGCCAGCGCCAGGGTGGCGGCGAGGGCGGCGGACGAGTCCTCGCCCCGATCGCCCTCGCCCGGCGCCGGCAGGGCCAGCACGCCGTGCACGTCCCCGACCCGAGCCAGCGCGCCGCGCAGGGCCCCGGTCAGGTCCGCCGCCGAGGCGGTGGCCACGTCGACGACCACCGGCACCGCCCGCAGGGACGGGCCGTCCAACGCGTCCGTCACCCGGGCGGCCCACGCCTCGTCGGGCACCGCCACCAGCCACGTGCCCGCCCCGGCGGTACCGGGAGCGTCGGCGACCGGCTCCCAGCCCAGCCGGAGATGGCGCCGCTGCCGGCGCCGCCACCCCGCGAAGGAGGGCAGCAGCGTCTTGAGCGCGGCCAGCCCCTCCTCGCCGATGTGCAGGTCCGCGGCGAGCGTGTCCAGGTCCTGCTGCTCCACGGCGGTCCAGAACCGCGCCTCCGGCGCAGCGCCGGCGCCCGTTCCCGCACCGCGTGCGACCGCGTCGATCCAGTGCCGCCGGTGCTGGAAGGCGTACGTGGGAAGGTCCACCGTCCCCGTGCCGTACTCCGCGAAGTACGTGGCCCAGTCCACGTCCGCCCCGTGCACATGGGCGTGCCCCAGCGCGGCCAGCAGCGTCTGGGCCTCGGGCCGCCGGGCGTTCAGCACCGGCACGGGCATCGGGACGTCCGACGGGAGGCATCCGGCGGCCAGCGGCGCCAGCACCGAGTCCGGTCCCAACTCCAGGCAGACGGTGACCCCTTGGGCGTACAGCGTGGCCATCCCGTCGGCGAACCGGACGGCCTGCCGGGCGTGCGTCACCCAGTACCCGGGATCGCACAGCTGACGATCGGTGGCCAGCTCCCCCGTCACGTTCGACACCACCGGGACACGCGGCGCGTGATACGTCAGCGACCGGGCCACCTGCTCGAACTCGCGCAGCGCCGGGTCCATGCGCGGGGAGTGGAAGGCGTGCGACACGCGCAGCCTGCTCGTCCGGCGGCCCTGCGCGGCGAAGCCGTCGGCCACCGACCGCACCACGTCCTCGTCGCCGGAGACGACGACGGCCCGCGGCCCGTTCACCGCCGCGACGGACACCTGCGCGCCGAGCCCGTCGAGGGCGGCGACGACCTCGCTCTCCTCCGCCTCCAGGGCGATCATGGCACCGCCCGGGGGCAGGTCCTGCATGAGCCGTCCGCGCGCCGCGACCAGCGTGCACGCGTCGGTGAGCGAGAGGACCCCGGCGACGTGCGCGGCGGTCAGCTCGCCGACGGAATGGCCCATCACCGCGTCCGGCCGCAGCCCGTAGTGGTGCAGCAGCCGGAACAGCGCCACCTCCACGGCGAACAGCGCGGCCTGGGTGTGCGCGGTCCGGTCCAGGAGCCGTGCCTCGGCGCTGCCCCGCGCCGCCCACATCACCTGCTTCAACGACCGGCCGAGCAGCGGTTCGAGGCGCTGGCACACCTCGTCGAGCGCGTCGGCGAACACCGGGAACGCCTGGTGCAGCTGGCGGCCCATGCCGAGCCGCTGGGAGCCCTGACCGGAGAACAGGAAGCCGATGCCGCCCCCCGAGGCCGTGCCCCGCACCAGGTTCCCGGCGGGCTGCCCCTCGGCGAGGAAGCCCAGCCGCCGCACGAACTCCTCGGTGTCCTCGGCGATGAGCACCGCACGGTGGTCGAGCTGGGCGCGCGTGGTGGCCAGCGAGCGGCCCACCTCCGTGACGCCGAGGTCCGGGGAGGCGGCGACGAAGGCGCGCAGCCGGTCGGCCTGGGCCCGCAGCGCGGCGGCGCTCTTCGCGGACACGATCCAGGGGACGGGACCACCGTGCCGGACGGGCTGCCGCTCCTCCTCAGGGGAGTCATCGGCGGCGGGCGCCTCCTCCAGGACCACGTGGGCGTTGGTGCCGCTGATCCCGAAGGAGGACACCCCGGCCCGCCGGGGACGGCCGCCGCGCGGCCACGGCACCGGCTCGGTCAGCAGCCGCACGCCACCCGACTCCCAGTCCACATGCGGCGACGGCGCGTCCACGTGCAGGGTCCGGGGCAGCTCCTCGTGCCGCATCGCCTCGACCATCTTGATGATGCCCGCGACCCCCGCGGCGGCCTGGGTGTGCCCGATGTTCGACTTGATCGACCCCAGCCACAGCGGCCGGTCCGCCGGCCGGTTCCTCCCGTACGTCGCCAGCAGTGCCTGCGCCTCGATGGGATCGCCGAGCGTCGTGCCGGTACCGTGCCCCTCCACCACGTCGACATCGGCGGCCGACAGACCGGCCCGGGTCAGGGCCTGCTGGATGAGCCGCTGCTGCGCGGGACCGTTGGGCGCCGTCAGACCGTTGCTCGCGCCGTCCTGGTTCACGGCGCTCCCGCGCACCACCGCGAGGACCGTGCGGCCGTTGCGCCGGGCGTCCGACAGCCGCTCCAGGGCCAGTACGCCCACGCCCTCGGACCACCCCGCGCCGTCCGCGGCCGCCGCGAACGACTTGCAGCGCCCGTCCGGGGCCATGCCGCGCTGCCGGCTGAACTCCACGAACAGCATGGGCGTGGCCATCACCGTCACCCCACCGGCCAGCGCCAAGGAGCACTCCCCGCGCTCCAGTGCCTGGCAGGCCATGTGCAGCGCCACCAGCGACGACGAGCAGGCCGTGTCCACCGACACGGCGGGCCCTTCGAGACCGAGCGTGTACGACACCCGGCCCGAGGCGACACTGCCCGCGCTGCCGTTGCCGACCAGGCCCTCGTACTCCTGCGCGTCGCTGCCCATCAGCCGGGCCCCGTAGTCGCTGTACATCACGCCCGTGAACACCCCGGTGCCGCTGCCGCGCAGCGTCACCGGATCGATGCGGGCGCCCTCCAGCGCCTCCCAGGACGCCTCCAGCAGCAGCCGCTGCTGTGGATCGACGGCCATCGCCTCACGCGGGCTGATCCCGAAGAACTCGGCGTCGAACTCCGCGGCGTCGTACAGGAATCCGCCCTCGCGCGCGTACGACGTCCCCGGGTGCTCGGGGTCGGGATGGTACAGCTCCGCGATGTTCCAGCCCCGGTCCGAGGGGAACGACGACACCGCGTCGGTGCCCTCGGCCAGCAGCCGCCACAGGTCCTCGGGCCCGCGCACGCCCCCGGGATAGCGGCAGCCCATGCCCACGATCGCGCTGGGCTCCCGCACACCGGACTCCAGCTCCTCCAGACGCTGACGCGTCCGGTGGAGGTCGGCGGTGACCCATTTCAGGTAGTCGACCAGTTTCTGTTGGTCCGTCATGCGTACATCAGCCCTTACTCGGTCATCAGCTCCTGCCCCCGTGCCCGGGGACCGTCGTCTGCCGCCGCCGGCGCCGCTCAGCGCCGCAGCTCTCGGTCGATGAAGTCCAGGACCTCCTCCGCGGACGCCTCCTCGAACTGCTCGGTGACCGCCTCGGCGCCGCCCGGGCCGGTGCCGTACTTCGCCGCCAGGGCGCGCAGCCGCCGCCCGACGGCCGCGTCGCCGTCGCCGTCCCGGGCCGCGAGGGCCTCTTCGAGCCGGTCCAGTTCCTCCATGAGGTGCTCCACGGTGCCCGCCCCGGCCGGCGCCAGCAGGTCGCGCAGATGCCCGGCCAGCGCACCGGCGGTCGGAAAGTCGAAGACGACCGTCGCGGGCAGCCGCACCCCGGTGACCAGGCTGAGCCGGTTGCGCAGTTCGACCGCGGTCAGCGAGTCGAAGCCCAGCTCCTGGAACGGCCGCCCCGCGTCGACCTGCTGGGGCGAGGCGTGCCCCAGCACCGCGGCGATGTGCCCGCGGACCGTCTCCAGGACGAGACGGTGCTGCTCCCGTTCCTCCAGCCCCGTCAGCCGCTGCGCCAGCGACGGCCCCGACGCGTCGCCCCGCCGCGCGGGCGCCCGTACGAGACCGCGCAGCACCGGCGGCAGCAGCCCCGCCGCCGCCCGCTCCCGCAGCCCCCGCGCGTCGAGCCGCACGGGCAGCAGCACCGGCTCGTCCGCTCCCGCGGCCAGCGCCGTGTCGAACAGCGCGAGTGCCTCGCCGGTCGCGAGCGGCACGAGCCCGCCGCGGGCCATCCGGCCCACGTCCGCCTCGTCCAGGTGCCCGGTCATGCCGCTCGACTGCGCCCACAGGCCCCAGCCGAGCGCCGTCGCGGGCAGGCCGAGCGCGTGCCGGTGCTCGGCGAGGGCGTCCAGGAAGGCGTTGGCGGCCGCGTAGTTGCCCTGGCCCGGACTGCCCAGGACACCCGTGGTCGAGGAGAACAGCACGAACGCGTCCAGGTCCAGGTCCCCGGTCAGCTCGTGCAGATTCCAGGCCGCGTCGACCTTCGGACGCAGCACGGAGTGCAGCAGGCCGGGCGTGAGCGAGGCGATCGTGGCATCGCCGATCACCCCGGCCGCGTGCACCACACCGGTCAGCGGCCGGTCGGCCGGGATCGCGCCGAGCACCTCCGCGAGCCGCTCCCGGTCCGCCGCGTCACAGGCGGCGAACGTCACCTCGGCGCCCAACTCGGCCAGATCCGTGCGCAGTTGATCGGCGCCCTCGGCGTCCTCGCCGCGCCTGCTCGCCAGCAGCAGATGCCGTACGCCGTGCTCGGCGGCCAGATGCCGGGCCACGACCGCGCCCAGCGTGCCCGTCCCGCCCGTGACCAGCACGGTCCCCCCGGAGGCGAACACCGGCGGCGCGCCGGCGCTCTCCTCCCGCTGCGGCGCCCGGCTCACCGACGGCACCACGAACTCGCCGCCCCGCAACGCCCCTTGAGGTTCGTCGGCCGCCATCGCCCGGCCGAGGGCGGCCAGGGACGCCTCGTCGTCATCGATGTCGAGCAGCCCGAACTGCCCCGGATGCTCGGCCTGCAGACTGCGGACGAGCCCCCACACCGCGGACGCCGCGAGCGCGCCCGTGTCCTCGCTGTCGGGGGAGGCGACACCGCCGTGCGTGAGCATCACCAGCCGGCTGCTCGCCAGCCGCTCGTCGGCCAGCCAGTCCTGCACCAGCCGCAGGTGGTACTCCGCCGCCGCGTGCGCCGCCTCCGCCGGGTCGACCGTGCCGTCCGGCCACGACGGCGCCACCACCAGCGGCGGTACGGCCCCGCCCGCGTCCAGCGCCTCACGCAGCGCGGCGATGCCCTCGTGCGTGACGGCGGCGTACCGGCAGTCCCGGGTCACGCCCGTACCGTCGTCCAGAGCCACCCACCCGGTGATCTCCTCGCCGCGCAGCGGCCGTGGCAGCCACTCCACCCGGAACAGCGAGCCGCCGGGCGCCGCCGTCCGCAGCGCCGCCAGCTGCTCCCCGGTCACCGGGCGCGACCCGAGCGACCCGACGGAGGCGACCGGCTCGCCCGTCTCGTCGGCCACCTCCACCGACACCGCCCCGTCCGGGCCGGCCGGCGCGAGACGCACCCGCAGGGCCCTGGCCCCGACCGCGTGCAGCGACAGACCCGACCAGGCGAACGGCAGCCGGATCTCCGGCTCCGCCTCGCCGGCGCCGAGCAGCATCGCGTGCAGCGCGCTGTCGAGCAGCGCCGGATGCACGGCGAACCCGTCGGTCACCGCGTCGGCGGGCAGATCCACCTCGGCGAAGACCTCCGCGCCACGCCGCCACGCGGCCCGCAGGCCCTGGAACGCCGGCCCGTAGTCCAGCCCCATCGCGGAGAACCGGTCGTACACCTCGCCGACCGCCACCGCTTCCGCACCCGCCGGCGGCCACACCCGCAGCTCCCCGGACGGCGCCACGGTCGCGCCCGGAGCGGCCAGGACACCCGTCGCGTGCCGCGTCCACCCGTCGTGCCGATCGGCGGACTCGGCCCGCGCGTGCACCGCGACAGGACGCCGGCCCGACGGGTCGGCCGCGCCGACCACCACCTGCAACCGCACCCCGTCGTCCTCGGCGAGGACCAGCGGGGCCAGCAGCGTCAGATCCTCCACCCGCTCACAGCCGGCGTGCCGCGCGGCATGCAGCACCAGATCCGCCAGGGCCGTTCCGGGCAGCAGCACGGTGCCGAGCACCGCGTGATCGGCCAGCCACGGATGGGTGCGCAGCGACACCCGCCCGGTCAGCACCCAGCCGTCGTCACCGGCCAGCTCGACGGCCGCGCCCAGCAGCGCGTGCCCGCCCTCCGTGAGTCCCACGCCCGCCACGTCACCGGCGGTCCGGGACGGCTCGAGCCAGTAGCGCTCCCGCTGGAAGGCGTACGTCGGGATCGGCACCCGGCGCCCGGACGCCGCCGGCAGCACCCGCGCCCACTCCACCGGCGCACCGTGCACGTGGGCCGCGGCCAGTGCCGTGATGAACTCGCGCGGCCCGTCCTGCTCCCGGCGCAGACTTCCCACCACCGTCGCCGGCACATCCGCGTCGTCCACACCCTGCTGCACACCCACCGTCAGGATGGGATGCGGGCTCGCCTCCACGAACAGCCGGTGACCGCTTCCCAGCAACGCCTGGACCGTCTCCCCGAACCGCACCGTCTGCCGCAGATTCCGGTACCAGTACTCCGCGTCGAGCGCTCCCGTGTCCAGCAGCCCACCGGTCACGGTCGAGTAGAACGGCACCCGCGACGGACGCGGCTCGACGGGGGCGAGGACCTCCAGCAACTCCTCGCGCAGCGCCTCGACATGCGGCGAGTGCGACGCGTAGTCCACGGGCACCGTACGGGCCCGCACCCCCCGGGCACGCAAATCGTCGACCAGCGTGTGCACCGCGTCCGGATCGCCCGCCACGACCGTGGCGGCCGGCCCGTTGACCGTGGCGACCCCCACCCGGCCATGCCACCGCTCCAGCTCCCGCTCCGCCTCCCGGGCGGGCAACGGCACCGCGGCCATCGCCCCCGTGCCGGCCAGCGCCAGCAGCGCCCTGCTGCGCAACGTCACCACGCGGGCCGCGTCATCGAGCGACAGAGCGCCCGCGACATGCGCCGCCGCGATCTCGCCCTGCGAGTGCCCGATCACCGCGTCCGGCTCGACACCCGCCGACCGCCACAGCTCCGCCAGCGACACCATGACCGCGAACAGCACCGGCTGCACCACGTCCACCCGCTCCAGCTCCGGCGCGCCCGGCGCCTGCCGCAGCACCTCCACGACGTCCCAGTCCGCGTACCGGCCCACCGCGTCGGCGCACTCCCGCAGCCGCCGCGCGAACACCTCCGAACCCGCCAGCAGGTCCAGGGCCATGCCCGCCCACTGCGAGCCCTGCCCCGGAAACACGAACACCGTCCGGCCCGGCGCCGGTTCGGCCACCCCCGCCACCAGACCCGGCCGGGCCTCACCCGCGCCGAGCGCCGCCAGACCGTCCAGGAGCTCCGTACGATCCCGGCCGACCACCACCGCCCGGTGCGCGAACACCGACCGGGTCGTGGCCAGCGCGTGCGCCACATCCACGGGCGCGACCTCCGGCGACGCCTCCAGCCACGCCCGCAGCCGCAGCGCCTGAGCGCGCAGCGCCCCCTCCCCGACGCCCGAGACCGGCAGCGCCACGACCCCGCCCCCGGCCTGCGCGGGCTCCACCCGGTCCCCGCTCTCGGCGGGTTCCACCCGGTCCCCGCCCTCCGCGGGCTCCACCGCGTCCACGGCCGGAGCCTGCTCCAGAACGATATGAGCGTTGGTGCCGCTGATACCGAAGGAGGACACGGCCGCACGACGCGGCTCACCCGTCTCGGGCCAGGGCCGCTCCTCCGCCAGCAGCTCGACCGCCCCGGCACCCCAGTCGACATGCGGCGTCGGCGCGTCGACATGGAGCGTGCGCGGCAGCAGCCCGCGCCGCATCGCCTCCACCATCTTGATCACACCGGCGACACCCGCGGCGGCCTGCGTATGACCGATGTTCGACTTGATCGACCCCAGCCACAACGGCCGCTCCGCGTCCCGCTCCCGCCCGTACGTCGCCAGCAGCGCCTGCGCCTCGATCGGGTCGCCCAACGTGGTGCCGGTCCCATGCGCCTCGACGGCGTCCACCTGCACGGGCGTCAGTCCGGCGGCGTCGAGTGCCGCCCGGATCACCCGCTGCTGCGACGGCCCGTTCGGCGCCGTGAGCCCATTGCTGGCCCCGTCCTGATTGACGGCCGACCCCCGCAGCACCGCCAGCACCTGATGCCCGTTGCGCCGCGCGTCCGACAGCCGCTCCACCAGCAGCAGACCGACCCCCTCACCCCACCCGGTGCCGTCCGCGCACGCCGCGAACGGCTTGCACAGCCCGTCGGGCGCAAGCCCGCGCTGCCGGCTGAACTCGATGAAGATGCCCGGCGACGCCATCACCGCCACACCCCCGGCCAGCGCCAGATCGCACTCTCCGTTGCGCAGTGCCTGCGCGGCCAGATGCAGCGCCACCAAGGACGACGAGCACGCCGTGTCCACCGTGATCGCCGGCCCCTCGAAGCCCAGCGCGTACGCCACCCGGCCCGACGCCACACTCGTCGTCGTGCCCGTCAGCAGATAGCCGTCCAGCCCGCCCGACGACTGCTCCGCGCCCACCGCGTAGTGCTGGGACGACATGCCCACGAACACCCCGGTCCTGCTGCCCCGCAGCCGCGCGGGCGCGAGACCCGCCTGCTCCAGCGTCTCCCAGGCCGTCTCCAGCAGGATCCGCTGCTGCGGATCCGTGGCCAGCGCCTCCCGTGGACTCATCCCGAAGAACTCCGCGTCGAACAGGTCCGCGTCGTCCAGGAACCCGCCCTTGTCGACATACGTCGTCCCCGACCGCTCGGGATCCGGATCGACGAGCCGCTCCAGATCCCAGCCGCGGTCCGTCGGCAGCCCCGAGATGCCGTGCCGCCCGTCGGCGACCAGCCGCCACAGGTCCTCGGCGGACCGGACACCACCCGGATACCGGCACGCCATCCCCACGATCACGATCGGCTCGTCCACCGGCCCCACGTCCCCGCGCGGCCGCTCGACGACCCGCCGGGACTCCGGCTCGGCCACCGCCACCTCCTCGTACAGATGCGAGGCCAGCGCGGACGCCGTCGGATGGTCGAAGATCAGCGTGGCGGGCAGCCGCAGTCCCGTCGCCACATTCAGGCGGTTGCGCAGCTCCACCGCCGTCAGCGAGTCGAAACCGAGGGACTGGAAGGGCAGTTCGGGATGGAGCGACCCGGCGTCACCGTGCCCCAGCACGACACCGACATGCCCCAGCACCAGATCGAGCAGCACCCGGCGCTGGTCCGCCTCGTCCCGCCCCGCGAGCTTCGCCCGCAGCTCCGCCGTACCGCCCGCCCCACCGGCCCGCGCCCGCCGCGGAACCGACCGCAGCAGACCGCGCGCCATCGGCGGCAACGCCTGCGCCTCGGCCATGCCCCGCAGCGCCCCCGCGTCGATCCGCGCCGCGACCACCAGCGCCTCGACACCGGCCCACCCGGCGTCCAGAAGCGCGCACGCCTCCCCGCTCTCCAGCGGAATCATTCCGCTGCGGTTGAGTCGGGCGCGGTTGGTGGTGTCGAGGGTGGCGGTGATGGTGCTGGTTTCCGCCCAGGGTCCCCAGGCGAGGCTGGTGGCGGGGAGTCCTTGGGTGTGGCGGTGGTGGGCGAGGGTGTCGAGGAAGGTGTTGGCGGCGGCGTAGTTGGCCTGTCCGGGGTTGCCGAGGATTCCGGCGGCGGAGGAGTAGAGGACGAAGGCGGCCAGGTCGAGGTGCTGGGTCTGCTGGTGGAGGTGCCAGGCGGCGTCGACCTTGGGTTGGAGGACGGTGTGGAGCTGGTGGGGGGTGAGGGTGGTGAGGGTGGCGTCGTCGGTGATGCCGGCGGTGTGGACGACGGCGGTGAGAGGGTGTTCCGACGGGATGTCGGCGAGGAGGTCCGCGAGTTGGTCGGGGTTGCTGGTGTCGCAGGCGGCGATCGTGACGCGGGTGCCCAACTCTGCGAGCTCATCGCGTAGCTCGGCGGCGCCCTCGGCCCCAAGTCCCCTCCTGCTGGCGAGCAGCAGGTGTCGTACGCCGTGCCGTGTGACGAGATGGCGGGCGGCGACGGCGCCCAGCGTGCCCGTACCGCCCGTGACGAGGACCGTGCCGTCCGGGTCCAGCGGCGGCGGCACGGTCAGCACCAGCTTTCCGACATGCCGGGCCTGACCCATCAGCCGGAACGCCTGCGGCGCCTGACGCACGTCGAACGCCGTCACGGGCAGCGGCCGCAGCACCCCCTTGGCGAACAACTCCCCGAGATCCGCGAGCATGTCGGCGATCCGCTGCGGACCGGCCTCGATCATGTCGAACGCCCGGTACAGCACCCCCGGATGGCGCGCGGCCACCTCGTCCGCGTCGCGTACGTCCGTCTTGCCCATCTCGATGAACCGCCCACCGCGAGGCAGCAGCCGCAACGACGCGTCCACGAACTCCTGGGCGAGCGAGTCGAGGACGACATCCATGCCGGCGCCGTCCGTGGCGTCCAGGAAGGCCCGCTCGAAGTCGAGGGTGCGGGAGTTGGCCAGATGCGCCTCGTCATACCCCTGCGCACGCATCACCGGCCACTTCGGAGTGCTGGCCGTGCCGAACACCTCCGCGCCCCAGTGCCGGGCGAGTTGGGTCGCCGCCATGCCGACACCCCCGGTCGCCGCGTGAACGAGCAGCCGCTGCCCGGCCCGCAGCTCCGCCAGGTCGGCGAGGGCGTAGTACGCCGTCAGATAGACGATCGGCACCGATGCCGCCTCGGCGAAGGACCACCCGGCCGGTACCGGCGCCAGCAGCCGCCGGTCGGCGACGGTCACGGGCCCCATCGCCCCCTGCATCAACCCCATCACCCGGTCACCGGGACGCAGATCCGCGACCCCGGGACCCACCTCCAGAACCACGCCGGCGCCTTCGCTGCCGATGGCCACGGGCCCCGGATACATGCCCAACGTCATCAGCACGTCACGGAAGTTGAGCCCCGCCGCGCGTACCGCGACCCGCACCTGTCCCTCGGCCAGCGGCTGCTCGGCCTCCGGGTACGGCACCAGGGCCAGGTTCTCCACCGTGCCCGCCTCGGTGACGTCCAGGCGCCACGCCCCGGCACCCTGCGGAGCCAGCACCCCCTTGCCGTCGACGACGGCCAGCCGGGGAACGAACGCACCCGCGTCACGCAACGCCACCTGCGGCTCGCCCAAGGCCACCGCGCCCGCCAGCAACGCCCCTGCGTCAGCGGTGCCGTTGACGTCGATCAGCACGAAGCGACCGGGCTGCTCGGACTGCGCCACCCGCAGGAACCCCCACGCGGTCGCCGCGGCCACGTCCCGCACCCGCTCACCGGCGTGCACGGCCACCGCCCCCTCGGTCACCACGACCAGACGGGAGGCGGCGGTCCGCTCGTCGGACAGCCAGACGGTGACCAGCCGGTGCAGGTCCTCGGTGAGCCGGTGCGCCCGCCCTGCCGGGTCGGGCTGGTCGTCCGGGGAGCACAGGCACGCCACGACCGTCCCCGGCAGCGGGTGCGCCTCGTCGGCCGCGCCCAGGAGGGAGGGCAGGTCGGGCACGTGCTGGAAGGCGGGTCCGTCGGGTGCTTCGGCGAGTGCGGGCAGGAGGTCACCCACAGCCGCCCAACCGCCGTTCTCGTCAGTACCGTTGGTCATGCTCGGGTCGTTGTGGCCGGTCTCGTCGAGGGCGAGTGGTGTCCAGTCGACGCGGTACGACGGATGGGTCCGGCGTCCGCTTCCCAATGCGGCCATCCGCTGCACGTCGAGGGCGCGTACGGTCAGCGCGTCGACGGAGATCACCCCGGCGCCGGTGGCGTCGGCCACCGTCACGGAGACGGTGTCGGGGCCCTGCGGGGTGAGGCGGACCCGCACCCTGTCGGCGCCCGTCGCGTGCAGGGTGATCCCGGACCAGGAGAAGGGCAGCCGGGGCCCGGACGGGTCGTCCGTGGAGAGGGCGGTGGCGTGCAGCGCGGCGTCCAGGAGAGCGGGGTGGATGCCGTAGCCGGTGGTGTCCGTGTCGTCGGGGAGCCGGACCTCGGCGTAGAGGTCGTCGCCGTGTCGCCAGGCGGCTTCGAGTCCTTGGAACGTGGGGCCGTATGGCAGCCCGAGGTCGGCGAAGCGGGGGTAGACCTCGTCCGTCGGCAGCGGTGTCGCTCCCGCCGGCGGCCAGGTGTCACCGAGCGGGGCGGGGGGTGCGGGGGGTGTGGTGGTCAGGACGCCCGTCGCGTGCAGGGTCCACTCGGCACCCGGTTCGGCTCCCGCGGCCTGCGAGTGCACGGCGATGCGCCTCAGGTCGGGACCGTCCTCCCCGGCGTCCTCGGACGGCTCGACCGTGAGCCGCAGCCGTACGGCCGCCTGGTCGGGGAGGACGAGCGGCGCGTGGAGGGTCAGCTCCTCGATGTGGTTGTGGCCCGTGTGGTCGGCGGCATGGAGGGCGAGGTCGAGGAGGGCGGTGCCGGGGAGGATCGCCGTGTCCTGGAGGGTGTGGTCGGCGAGCCAGGGATGGTCACCGAGGGAGACGCGGCCGGTGAACAGATGGATGTCGTTGGGGAGTTCGGCGATGGCACCGAGGAGCGGGTGGGAGGAGGGCGTCTGGCCGACGTCGGTGGCGTCGGTGAGAGTGGGGGTGTGGCGAAGCCAGTAGGGGTGGCGCTGGAAGGGGTAGGTGGGGAGGTCCGTGGTGGGGTGGTCGGGCCCGTAGAGGGTGGCCCAGTCGACGGGGGTGCCGTGGGTGTGGGCGGTGGCGAGGGCGGTGAGGAGGGTGTGCTGTTCGGGCTTCTCGGGGTGGAGGAGGGGGATGGCCGTGGCGTCGGTGGTCGTGCGGGTGAGTGCGGTGAGGGTGGTGTCGGGGCCGAGTTCGAGGCAGAGGGTGGTGTTGAGCTCCGCGAGGGTGCTGACGGCGGGGTGGAAGCGGACGGCTTCACGGAGTTGGCGGGTCCAGTACTCGGCGGTGACGAGGTCGTCCCCTGTGGCGAGACGACCGGTGAGCGTGGAGACGACGGGGAGGGTGGGCCGTCGGTAGGTGAGGGTGGCGGCGACGGCGTGGAAGGCGTCGAGGATCGGGTCGAGGTGGGGGGAGTGGAAGGCGTGGCTGACATGGAGTGACGTGGTCTTCCGGCCCCGTTCGGCGAACGCGGTCGCGATGCGCGCGACCTCGTCGGCGTCGCCGGAGATGACGGTGCTGTCAGGGGTGTTGAGAGCGGCGACGGTCACGCCGGGGTGACCTTGAAGGGCTTCTTCGACTTCGCTCTCGGTGGCCTGGAGCGCGGCCATGGCGCCGCCGGTCGGGAGTCGGTGCAGCAGGCGGGCGCGGGCGGCAACCAGGGTGCAGGCGTCCTCCAGGGTGAGGATTCCCGCGGCGTGGGCGGCCGCGATCTCGCCGATGGAGTGTCCGGCGAGGTGGTGGGGGGTGACGCCGAGGTGGCGCAGGAGCCGGAAGAGGGCGGTCTCCAGCGCGAAGAGGGCGGGCTGCGTGTAGAGGGTGTCTGCCAGCAGGGCCGCCTGTTCGGTGCCTTCCTGGGCCCACATGACCTGACGGAGAGGGGTGTCGAGGTGCGGGTCGAGCAGGGCGCAGACCTCATCGAGGGCCTGGGCGAACACCGGGTGGCTCTCGTACAACTCGCGTCCCATGCCGAGGCGTTGGCTGCCCTGCCCGGCGAAGAGGAACGCGATCCTGCCCGGTGCGGTGGCATCGCCGCGTACGAGCCGAGGATGCTCGGCGCCGGCGGCCAGGGCGTCGAGGGCGGCGAGCACGTCGGCCCGGTCCTCGGCCACGACGGCCGCCCGCCGGTCCAGATGGGCGCGGGTGGTGGCCAGCGAGAACGCGATGGTCGCCGACGGGAGATCGCCGCCCGCCAATTCCCGTACCTGTGCGGCCTGTTTCCGCAACGCGCCCTCGCTCTTGGCGGACAGCACCCACGCCACCGGCCCACCCAGCGGGGCACCCGCCTGCTCCTCGTCCGCCGGGGCCTGCTCCAGGATGATGTGGGCGTTGGTGCCGCTGATCCCGAAAGAGGACACGCCGGCGCGTCGCGGCTGCCCGGTCTCCGGCCAGGGGCGCGCCTCGGTGAGAAGGGAGACCCCACCGGCCGACCAGTCGACATGAGGGGTGGGCTCGTCGACGTGCAGGGTGCGCGGCAGCACACCGCGCCGTATCGCCTCGACCATTTTGATGATGCCGGCCACGCCCGCGGCGGCCTGCGTGTGACCGATGTTCGACTTGATGGAGCCCAGCCACAGCGGCCGCTCCGGAACGCGCCCCTGGCCATAGGTGGCCAGCAGCGCCTCCGCCTCGATGGGGTCGCCGAGTGTGGTGCCGGTGCCATGGGCCTCGACGGCGTCGACCTGGTCGGAGGTCAGCCGGGCGTTGTCGAGAGCCGCGCGGATGACCCGCCGCTGGGAGGGCCCGTTGGGTGCGGTGAGGCCGTTGCTGGCCCCGTCCTGATTGACGGCGGAACCCCGCAGCACCGCCAGAACGCGGTGACCGTTGCGCCGGGCGTCCGAGAGCCGCTCCACGAGGAGCAGGCCGACACCCTCGCCCCAGCCCGTGCCGTCGGCCGCCGCCGCGAAGGGCTTGCAACGGCCGTCGGGCGCGAGACCGCGCTGCCGGCTGAACTCGATGAAGATCGACGGGGTGGCCATGACCGTGGCACCGCCCGCGAGCGCGAGATCGCACTCGCCGTTGCGCAGCGCCTGAGCGGCCAGATGCAGGGCCACCAGCGACGACGAGCAGGCCGTGTCGACCGTCAGGGCCGGCCCCTCAAGACCGAACACATACGAGATACGCCCCGACGCCACGCTCGCGGAAACACCCGTGGCGAGATAACCCTCCACGTTCTCGGTGCCTGACAGCAGCCCCCGCGTGTAGTCCTGGCCATTGGTACCCGCGAACACCGCCGTCCGGCTGCCCCGCAGCGACTCGGGATCGATACCGGCGCGTTCGAAGACCTCCCAGGATGTCTCCAGCAGCAGGCGCTGCTGCGGGTCCATCGCGAGCGCCTCGCGCGGATTGATGTTGAAGAACTCCGCGTCGAACTCATGGGCGTCCTCGACGAATCCGCCCTCGCTCACATACGTCTTCCCGGACCGCGCGGGATCGGCGTCGAAGAGCGCCTCCGTGTCCCAGCCCCTGCTGACCGGGAAACCCGACAGGGCGTCCGCCCCGGAGGTGAGCAGCCGCCACAGGTCCTCCGGAGAGCGCACGTCCCCGGGGAACCGGCACGCCATGCTCACGATGGCGATGGGCTCCCGGCTCTTGGCCTCGACCTCCTGCAGCCGCTGATTGACCTGACGCAGATCCGCGGTCGCGCGCCTGAGGTAATCGCGGAGCTTGTCTTCGTTCATGAGAAGGCCGCCTCCTGGGCAGGGGTCGCTGTCAGTCGTGGGTGCGCGCGATGCCGAGTTCGTTGTCCAGCACGCTGAAGAGCTCGTCGTCCGAGGCCGACCCGAGGTCGTCCTCGGGGGCCTGCCGGGTCGCGGTGTGCGGGTCCGCGTCGAGCTTCCAGAGCAGCGCGCGCAGACGGGCGGCGAGCCCGGGACGCAGATCGCTGTCGGGGGACAGCGACAGAACGGTCGCCTCGAACCGCTCCAGCTCGGCGAGCGCGGCGCTCGGGGCGGAGCCGCCGACACGGAGTTCCCTGTGCAGCCGGTTCGCCAGGGCGGCGACATTGGGATGGTCGAAGATCACGGTCATGGGGAGCCGCAGCCCGGTGACGGTGTTGAGCTGATTGCGTAGTTTCACCGCCGCCAGCGAGTCGAACCCCAGCTCCTGGAACGCCCGTTGAGCGGCGATGGCATCCCCCGAGGCGTGCCCGAGCACGGCGGCGGCGTGCGTGCGCACCAGCTCGACTAGCAGCGCGGACTGCTCCTCTTCGGAAAGACCGGCGAGGCGCCGCGCCAACGTCGGCTCCGCACGGCCGCGCCTGCGCGGCGCCGACCGTTCGACGAGCGCGCGCAGCGGTGCGGGAAGAACCCCGGCCTCGGCGGCGGTGCGCAGCGCCCGCAGGTCGAGACCGATCGGGGTGAGCTGCGGCCGACCACTGGCGAGCGCCGCGTCGAAGAGGGCGAGCGCCTGGTCCGTGGGGAGGGGGGTGACACCAGCGGCGCCCAAGGTCTGGTGGTGGTCGGGGTGGAGGGTGGCGGTGATGGTGCTGGTCTCCGCCCAGAGTCCCCAGGCGAGGCTGGTGGCGGGGAGTCCTTGGGTGTGGCGGTGGTGGGCGAGGGTGTCGAGGAAGGTGTTGGCGGCGGCGTAGTTGGCTTGTCCGGGGTTGCCGAAGGTGCCGGCGGCGGAGGAGTACAGGACGAAGGCGGCCAGGTCGAGGTACTGGGTCTGCTGGTGGAGGTGCCAGGCGGCGTCGACCTTGGGTTGGAGGACGGTGTGGAGCTGGTGGGTGGTGAGGGTGGTCAGGGTGGCGTCGTCGGTGATGCCGGCGGTGTGGACGACGGCGGTGAGAGGGTGTTCCGACGGGATGTCGGCGAGGAGGTCCGCGAGTTGGTCGGGGTTGCTGGTGTCGCAGGCGGTGATGGTGACTTGGGCTCCCAAGTCAGTGAGGTCCGCTTGGAGTTGGGTGGCGCCGGGGGCGTTGGGTCCGCTTCTGCTGGTGAGGAGGAGGTGGTGGGCGTTGTGGTGGGTGATGAGGTGGCGGGCGGTGAGGGCGCCGAGGGTGCCGGTTCCGCCGGTGATCAGGACGGTGCCGTCCGGGTCGAGGGGGCGGGAGTTGGCGGCCTCCGTGATCTTCGGGTCCGATTGCCTCGTCAGGTGCGGGGTCAGCACCTTCCCCTGGCGGAGGGCGATCTGTGGCTCACCGCTGTCGATGGCGGCGGCGACAGCCATGAGGGAGGCGTCGGTCTCGTCGGTGTCGACAAGCTGGAACTGCTCCGGATTCTCGGACTGCGCGCTCCGCAGCAGGCCCCACACCGCTGCCGCGCCCAGGTCGCACAGCCCGTCGGCGTCGGCGTCGGCGTCGGTGGCGGTAACGGCTCCTCGTGTGAGGACAACCAGTCGGGAAGCGGCCAGACGAGGCTCGGCCAGCCAGGACTGTAGGACGGTGAGGACGCGTTCGGCGAGCGTGTGCGCGGCCTCGGCGGCGTCGTCGGTCTCCGGACTGACGCAGGGCATCACGACCGATTGCGGTACGACGTCGTCGAGCGCCGTGAGCAGATCCTTCATGTCGGTATAGGTGCCGATGCCGACATCACCGGCCGTCTCCAGAGCGGCGCGCAGACCGAGGGCGTCCTCTCCGAGCACACCCCACGCACCGGCACCGCGATCTCCGCGCTCCGGTTCGGTCTGCTTCCAGTCCAGGCGGAAGAGGGCATCGGCCATCGCGTCGGGGCGCGGACCGGCGTCGGCCAAGGAGTCGGGGAGGGGGCCGAGCCGGACAGACGCGGCTGTCAGCACCAGGTCGCCTGCGTCGTCGGCGAGGTCGACAGCGACGGTGTCGTCGGTGGCCCGGGTCAGCCGTACTCGTAGGACTGAGCCGGCTTCGGCATGCAGCGAGATACCTGACCAGTGCAGGGCGGTGCGTCCGTCGGCTCCTTGGGTGCGGAGTGCCGGGTGGAGCGCGGCGTCGAGGAGGGCCGGGTGGATGCCGAATCCGTCCGAGACACCGTTGGCCGACGTCGGCTCTTCGGGGAGATCCACCTCCGCGTAGACGATGTCACCGTGCTGCCACAGGCCCCGGACCCCCTGGAAGACCGGCCCGTACGTGAGGCCGGCGTCCGCGAGATCCTCGTAGAGGTCGTCCACGGCGAGGCTGCGGGCTCCCTGCGGGGGCCAGCTCTCCGGGAACGATTGCTCGTCCTGGGCCTTCGGAGGCGTCGGATCGAGGGTGGCGGTGGCATGGGTGACCCAGGCGGACTGCGGGTCCGACTCCGGCTGCGCGTCGAGGGTGAGGCTGGCCGGCGCGTCCTCATCGGCTGCTTCGACCGTGACGCGGAGACGTAGGGCCGCGCCTTCTGCGAGGGTCAGGGGGGCGTGGAGGGTCAGGTCCCGGACGCCGGTGTTGCCGGTGTGGTGGGCCGCGTACAGGGCGAGGTCCACCTGGGCTGAGGAGGGCAGGACGGTTGTGCCGTGGAGGGTGTGGTCGGCGATCCAGGGGTGGTCGTTGAGGGAGAGGCGGCCGGTGAAGAGGTGGGTGTTGTTGGGGAGTTCGGTGGTGGCGGGGAGGAGGGGGTGGGTGGTGGGGGTTTGGCCGAGGTGGGTGGCGTTGGTGGGGGTGGGGGTGTGGTGGAGCCAGTAGGGGTGGTGTTGGAAGGGGTAGGTGGGGAGGTCGATGGGGGTGGGGTGGTGGGGGGTGTAGATCGTGGTCCAGTTGACGGGAATACCGCTGGTGTGGGCGGTGGCGAGTGCGGTGAGGAGGGTGTGGTCTTCGGGTTTGTGGGGGTGGAGGAGGGGGATGGCTGTGGCGTCGGTGGTGGTGTGGGTGAGTGTGGTGAGGGTGGTGTCGGGGCCGAGTTCGATGTAGGTGGTGGCGTTGAGGTGGTCGATGGCGGGGTGGAAGCGGACTGCTTCGCGGAGTTGGCGGGTCCAGTACTCGGGGGTGGTGAGGTCGTCGGGTCCGGCGATCTCTCCAGTGAGGGTCGAGACCACAGGGATGCGGGGTTGGTGGTAGGTGAGGGTTGCGGCGACTGCGCGGAACTCGTCGAGGATGGGGTCGAGGTGGGGCGAGTGGAAGGCGTGGCTGACGTGGAGCGGTGTTGCCTTCCGGCCCTGCTCGGCGAATACGGCCGCGATCTGGGCGACCGCGTCGGCGTCGCCGGAGATGACTGTGCTGTTGGGGGTGTTGAGGGCGGCGATGGTGACGCCGTCGTGGCCTTCGAGTGCGGTGAGTACTTCTGTTTCGGTGGCTTGGAGGGCGGTCATGGCGCCGCCGGTCGGGAGGTCGTGGAGGAGGCGGGCGCGGGCGGCGACGAGGGTGCAGGCATCGGCAAGGCTGAGGATGCCGGCCACATGGGCGGCCGTGAATTCGCCGATGGAGTGGCCGACCAGGTAGTGGGGTGTGACGCCGAAGTGCTGGAGGAGGCGGAAGAGGGCGGTCTCCAGGGCGAATAGGGCGGGCTGGGTGTACAGGGTGTCTTCCAGCAGGGCCGCCTGTTCGCTTCCTTCCTCGGCCCACATAACCTGGCGGAGGGGCATGTCGAGGTGCGGGTCGAGCAGGGCGCAGACCTCGTCCAGGGCTTGGGCGAAAACGGGTTGGCTGTCGTACAACTCCCGTCCCATGCCCAAGCGTTGGCTGCCCTGCCCCGCGAACAGGAATGCCGTTTTGCCTGATCCGACGGTGGTCCCTCGGATGAGGTAGTCGTGGTCGGCGCCCGTTGCCAATGAGGTGAGGCCCGCCAGGAAGTCTGCTCGGTCCTCGGCTACGACGGCGGCACGGCGTTCCAGGTGCGCCCGCGTGGTGGCGAGGGAGAATCCGATGTCCGCGAGCCCGAGGTCGCCGTCCGCCAAGTCCCGTAGGCGTGCGGCCTGTTCGCGTAGCGCGTCCTCGGTCTTGGCCGAGAGTATCCAGGCCAACGGGCCGCCGATTGTCCCCGGTACTGGTGCGTCGGCTTCCTGGTCCGGGGCTTGTTCCAGGATGACGTGGGCGTTGGTGCCGCTGATGCCGAAGGAGGACACGGCGGCCCTGCGCGGCCGTCCCGCTTGCGGCCAGGGACGGGCCTCGGTGAGCAGGGAGACCGCGCCCGCCGACCAGTCGACGTGGGGGGTGGGTGCGTCGACGTGCAGGGTCTGGGGAAGCGTCCCGTGACGCATGGCCTCGACCATCTTGATGATGCCGGCGACGCCCGCGGCGGCCTGGGTGTGGCCGATGTTGGATTTGATGGAGCCGAGCCACAGGGGCTGTTCGGGGTCGCGGTTCCGGCCGTAGGTGGCGAGGAGGGCCTGTGCTTCGATCGGATCGCCCAGGCCGGTGCCGGTGCCGTGGGCCTCGACGACATCGACCTCGTCCGGTGTGAGGCGCGCGTTGTCCAGCGCCGCGCGGATGACCCGCTGCTGCGAGGGGCCGTTGGGCGCGGTGAGCTGGCTGCTGGCGCCGTCCTGATTGCTGGCGCTGCCTCGGAGGACGGCGAGTATGTGGTGGCCGTGGTGTTGGGCGTCGGAGAGGCGTTCGACGAGGAGGAGGCCGATGCCTTCGCTCCAGCCGGTGCCGTCGGCGGCTGCTGCGAAGGGCTTGCAGCGGCCGTCCGCCGAGAGTCCGCGTTGGCGGCTGAATTCGATGAAGGTGGACGGCGTGGCCATGACGGTGACGCCGCCGGCGAGGGCGAGGTCGCATTCGCCGTTGCGCAGTGCCTGGGCCGCTAGGTGCAGGGCCACGAGTGAGGAGGAGCAGGCGGTGTCGATGGTGACGGCCGGCCCCTCCAGGCCCAGGGTGTAGGCGACACGGCCGGACGCCACGCTCGCGGAGGTCCCGATGCCGATCTGTCCCTCGAAGTCCTGCGGCACGTGATGGTAGAGACGGCTGCCGTAGTCGCCGTACATGATGCCGGTGAAGACGCCGGTGCGGCTGCCGCGCAGGGATTGGGGGTCGAGGCCGGCGCGTTCGATGGTCTCCCACGCGGCTTCCAGCAGAAGGCGCTGCTGGGGGTCGGTGGCGAGGGCTTCGCGGGGGCTCATGCCGAAGAAATCGGCGTCGAACTCGTGCGCGTCGTGGAGAAAGCCGCCGTGGCGGGCGTAGCTGGTGCCGGGGTGGTCGGGGTCGGGGTCGTAGAGGGCGTCCAGGTCCCAGCCGCGAGTGGTGGGGAAGGTGGTGATGGCGTCGGTACCTTCGGCGACCAGTCGCCAGAGCTCTTCGGGGGACGTCACGCCGCCCGGGTAGCGGCAGGCCATGCCCACGATGGCGATCGGCTCGCGGGCCTTCTCAGTGGTCCGCTGGTTCTCCTGCCGGAGCCGTTCGTTCTCCAGCAAGGATGCTCGAAGCGCCTCGACGATCTTCTCGGGGGGTGTCACCGTCATGGGTTCCTCACTCACGCTGTCCGGCCGGGTCATGCGCTGTCGTCGCCGAGCGCCAGCCGGATGAGGTCGTCGACGTCCGCGGATTTGATGAGGTCTTGCTGCTGTTCGCCCTGAGACTCGGCCTCGTTCTCGCCCGTGCCGTCGGCGAGCCGCAGCAGGGCCTGAATGAGTCCGGCCTCCCGAATCCGTGACACGGGAATGGAGTTGATGACCCGGCGCATGGTCGTGTCGTCCACCTGACCGCTCTCGTCCACGAGGCCGAGTCCGTCATTGGGGGCGAGTTCCGCACGCAGATGTCCAGCGAGCGCCTTCGCTGTCGGGTAGTCGAAGACGAGCGTGGGCGGGAGCCGGAGTCCTGTCGCCGCGTTCACACGATTGCGGAGTTCCACGGCGGTGAGCGAGTCGAAGCCCATGTCGAGGAGTCCCTTGTCCGGGTCGACCAGTAGGGGAGTGGCATGGCCGAGGACGTGCGCGATGTGCGTACGCACCAGGTCGAGCAGGAACACGTCCCGCTCCGCCCCGTTGAGCGACACCAGCTGCCGGAGCATCGCGTCGGAGTTCCCGGGCTGCGCGCTGCGACGGGTGGACGGCTTCACGAGCTTGCTCAGCATGGAGGGGAGCAGACCGCCGTCGGCGATGTCGCGCAGCGCCCGCAGATCAAGACCCATCGGCACGAGGTGGGGGTGTCGGGTGGTGAGTGCGGTGTCGAGGTGGGTGAGGGCTTGGTGGGTGGGGAGGGGGCGGATGCCGCTGCGGTTGAGTCGGGTTTGGTGGTCGGGGTTGAGGGTGGCGGTGATGGTGCTGGTCTCCGCCCAGAGTCCCCAGGCGAGGCTGGTGGCGGGGAGTCCTTGGGTGTGGCGGTGGTGGGCGAGGGTGTCGAGGAAGGTGTTGGCGGCGGCGTAGTTGGCTTGTCCGGGGTTGCCGAGGACGCCTGCGGCGGAGGAGTAGAGGACGAAGGCGGCCAGGTCGAGGTGCTGGGTCTGCTGGTGGAGGTGCCAGGCGGCGTCGACCTTGGGCTGCAGGACAGTGTGGAGCTGGTGGGGGGTGAGGGTGGTGAGGGTGGCGTCGTCGGTGATGCCGGCGGTGTGGATGACGGCGGTCAGCGGGTGTTCCGCCGGGATGCGGGCGAGGAGGTCCGCGAGTTGGTCGGGGTTGCTGGTGTCGCAGGCGGTGATGGTGACCTGGGCGCCCAACTCCGTGAGGTTCGCTTCGAGTTGGGTGGCGCCGGGGGCGTTCGAGCCGCTCCTGCTGGTGAGGAGGAGGTGGTGGGCGTTGTGGTGGGTGATGAGGTGGCGGGCGGTGAGGGCGCCGAGGGTGCCGGTTCCGCCGGTGATCAGGACGGTCCCGTCGGGGTCGAGCGGGCGGGAGCCGGCGGGAATGTCGGCGTGCGTCAGGCGTGGAGCCAGGAGGGCGCCGTCGCGCAGCGCCAATTGGGGCTCCCCGGCTGTCATGGCCGCCTGGAGTTGGGCGGTCGAGGCGTCCAGGCCGTCGGTGTCCAGCAGGACGATACGGTCCGGATTCTCGGACTGGGCGGCGCGGACCAGGCCGTGCACGGCCGCTGCGGGAAGGTCTTGGACCTCCTCCTCGTCCGACACGGCCGTGGCCGCGCGGGTCACGACGACCAGCTGGGAGGCCTGGAGCACATCCGCCGTGAGGAACTCCTGCATCGCGACCAGTACGCGCTCAGCCACCTCATGTGTGTTCGTGACGGGGTCGGCAGCGCTGCCGCCGCCCATGCAGGGCAGGGCGATCACAGTGGGCGTCGGCTCGCCCGCTTCGACGGCATGGATCAGGTCCGCGAGCTGTGTGTACACGGGCACCGGTGCCTGATCGCCGCCGAGGGCGCTCGCCAACTCGCCTCCGCCCACGCCGAATACAGCCCACCGTGTCGGGGACGCGGACGTCGGCTGAGTGATCGGATCCCAGGTCAGCCGGAAAAGGGAGTTGGGGAGGGCGGCCGATGCGCCGATCTCCCTGGGGGCCAGAGCACGTGTGGCCAGGGACCCGATCGTCGCTACGGGGATGCCGTTCTGGTCCGCGAGTTCCAGAGTGACGGCGCTGGTCCCGGACGGCGTCAGGCGGACCCTCAGGCCAGTTGCCCCCGTGGCGTGCAGGGTGACGTCGCTCCACGAGAACGGGACGCGTGCCGTGCCCCCGTCGTCGGTGGTGAGTGCGGTGGTGTGGAGGGCGGCGTCGAGGAGGGCGGGGTGGATGCCGTAGCCGGTGGTGTCGGTGGTGTCGGGGAGGTGGATTTCGGCGTAGAGGTGGTTGTTGTTCTGCCAGGCGGTGGTGAGTCCTTGGAAGGTGGGGCCGTAGGTGAGTCCGAGGTTGTTGAGGTGTTCGTAGAGGTGGGTGGTGTCGAGGGGTGTGGCGTTGGTGGGGGGCCAGGTGGTGAGGGGGGTGGGGTGCTGTTCGGCGGGTGTGGAGGTGAGGACACCCGTCGCGTGCAGACTCCATTCGGTGCCGGGGGCGGCATCGTCGGCCTGCGAGTGGAGGGTCAGCTGCTGACGGGGTGCCGGAACCGTGTCCGCGCTTTCGCCGTCCGGCTCGATGGTGAGGCGGAGTCGAAGGGCCGTTTCATCCGCCAATACGAGCGGACTGTGCAGGGTGAGCTCTTCGACGTGCCGGCTGCCCGTGTGCTCGGCGGCGTGCAGCACGAGGTCGAGAAGCGCGGTGCCGGGAACGATCGTCGTGCCGTGGAGGCTGTGGTCCACCAGCCAGGGGTGGCTTTCGAGAGCGAGGCGGCCGGTGAACACATGGGCCCCACCCGGTAGTTCGACGGCTGCGGCCAGCACGGGGTGCGTCGTCGGAGTCTGACCCATCCGGGACGGGTTGGTGGTGGTCGGGGTGTGGTGGAGCCAGTAGGGGTGGTGTTGGAAGGGGTAGGTGGGGAGGGCGACAGGGGTGGGGTGGTGAGGACCATAGACAGCGGTCCAGTCGACGCGTGTCCCGTGGGTGTGAGCGGTGGCCAGCGCGGTGAGGAGGGTGCGGACCTCGGGCTTGTCGGGATGCAGGAGCGAGACGGCGGTGGCGTCTGTCACGGAACGCGCGAGAGCGGCGAGGGTCGTGTCGGGGCCGAGTTCGATGAGGGTGGTGGCGTTGAGTGTGCCGATGGCGGGGTGGAAGCGGACCGCTTCGCGGAGCTGTCGCACCCAGTAGTCGGGGGTGGTGAGGTCGTCGGGTCCGGCTGCTTCTCCGGTGAGGGTGGAGATGATGGGGATGCGGGGCTGGTGATAGGTCAAGGTCTGGGCGACCGTGCGGAACTCGTCGAGGATGGGGTCGAGGTGGGGGGAGTGGAAGGCGTGGCTGACGTGGAGCGGTGTGACCTTCCGGCCTTGTTCGGCGAATGAGGTCGCGATGCGTGTGACGGTGTCGGTGTCGCCGGAGATGACGGTGCTGTTGGGGGTGTTGAGTGCGGCGATGGCGACGCCGTCGTGGCCTTGCAGTGCGGCGAGTACTTCTGTTTCGGTGGCTTGGAGGGCGGTCATGGCGCCACCGGAGGGGAGTTGGTGCAGCAGGCGGGCGCGGGCGGCGACGAGGGTGCAGGCATCGGCAAGGCCGAGGATGCCGGCCACATGAGCGGCCGTGATTTCGCCGATGGAGTGCCCGATCAGGTAGTGGGGCGTGACGCCGAAGTGCTGGAGGAGGCGGAAGAGGGCGGTCTCCAGGGCGAAGAGGGCGGGCTGCGTGTAGAGGGTGTCTTCCAGCAGGGCTGCCTGTTCGCTTCCTTCCTCGGCCCACATGACCTGCTGCAGAGGCGTGTCGAGGTGCGGGTCGAGCAGTGCGCAGACCTCGTCGAGGGCTTGGGCGAACACGGGCTGGCTGTCGTACAACTCCCGACCCATACCCAGGCGTTGGCTTCCCTGCCCCGCGAACAGGAACGCGGTCTTGCCTGCACCGGCAGCTGATCCTCGTACGAGATGGGGATGCTCGTCCCCGTCGACCAGTGCTTGGAGTCCGGCCAGGAAGTCGTCCCGGTCCTCGGCTACGACGGCGGCCCGCTGCTCCAGATGCGCCCGCGTGGTGGCGAGGGAGAACCCGACGTCCGTGAGGGGGAGGTCGCCGTTCGCCAACTCCCGTAGCCGTGCGGCCTGTTCCCGCAGTGCGTCCTCGCTCTTGGCGGACAGGACCCAGGCCGTCGGCCCGCTTTGCGGGACCCGTGTCGGCGTTTCCTGAGCGGGCGCCTGTTCCAGGATGATGTGCGCGTTGGTCCCGCTGATGCCGAACGAGGAGACGGCGGCCCTGCGGGGGCGTCCGGTGTCGGGCCAGGGTTGTTGCTGGTGGAGGAGTGTTACGGCTCCGGTGGTCCAGTCGATGTGAGGTGAGGGTTCGTCGGCGTGGAGGGTCTGAGGCAGAACCCCGTGGTGCATGGCTTGGATCATTTTGATGATGCCGGCGACGCCTGCAGCCGCTTGGGTGTGGCCGATGTTGGATTTGATGGAGCCGAGCCACAGGGGCTGTTCGGGGTTGCGGTTCTGGCCGTAGGTGGCGAGCAGGGCTTGTGCTTCGATCGGGTCGCCGAGAGTCGTGCCGGTGCCGTGTGCCTCGACCGCGTCGACCTCGTCGGGGGTCAGTTGGGCGCTGTCGAGGGCCGCCCTGATGACGCGTTGCTGGGAGGGTCCGTTGGGGGCGGTGAGGCCGTTGCTGGCGCCGTCCTGGTTGACGGCGCTGCCTCGGAGGACGGCGAGTATGTGGTGGCCGTGGTGTTGGGCGTCGGAGAGGCGTTCAACGAGGAGGAGGCCGATGCCTTCGCTCCAGCCGGTGCCGTCGGCCGCGGCCGCGAAGGGCTTGCAGCGGCCGTCGGGGGAGAGTCCGCGTTGGCGGCTGAACTCGATGAAGGTGGAGGGGGTGGCCATGACGGTGACGCCGCCCGCGAGCGCGAGATCGCACTCGCCGTTGCGTAGTGCCTGGGCGGCCAGGTGCAGCGCCACCAACGAGGAGGAGCAGGCGGTGTCGACGCTCACCGCGGGGCCTTCAAGACCGAAGGCGTAGGCGAGGCGGCCGGAGGCCACGCTGTAGGAGCTGCCGGTTCCCAGGTATCCCTCGAACCCCTTGGGGATGTCGTGGTGGAAGCGGCTGCCGTAGTCGCCGTACATGATGCCGGTGAAGACGCCGGTGCGGCTGCCGCGCAGGGACTGTGGGTCCAGGCCGGCGCGTTCCAGTGTTTCCCAGGCGGTTTCCAGGAGGAGGCGTTGCTGGGGGTCGGTGGCGAGGGCTTCGCGGGGGCTCATGCCGAAGAAGTCGGGGTCGAAGTGGTGGGCGTCGTGGAGGAAGCCGCCGTGGCGGGTGTAGCTGGTGCCGGTGTGGTCGGGGTCGGGGTTGTAGAGGGTGTCGAGGTCCCAGCCGCGAGTGGTGGGGAAGGTGGTGATGGCGTCGGTACCTTCGGCGACCAGTCGCCAGAGCTCTTCGGGGGATGTCACGCCGCCCGGGTAGCGACAGGCCATGCCCACGATGACGATCGGCTCGTCCTCGCTGTACGCGCGTGTGCCGGGTGCGCTGACACCTGACGGTCGTGCTGATGTGCCCTGGACAGCGGTGAGTTGCGTGTGAAGGTGTGCGGCGAGGGCGTGGGGGGTCGGGTGGTCGAAGACGAGGGTGGCGGGCAGGCGTAGGCCGGTTGCCGCAGTGAGCCGGTTGCGCAGTTCGACGGCGGTGAGGGAGTCGAGGCCGAGGGACTGGAAGCTCTGCTGCTCGTCGACCGGGTGGTTGTGCGCATGGCCGAGCGCGGTGGCCGTGGTTGTGGTGATGAGATCGAGGACCGTCCGCTGCTGCTCGTCCGTGCTGAGTGCGGCCAGCCGTGCCGCCCACCGGGAGGCCGATGCGTCGGTCCGGGCACGGGCGGGGACGAGCTGACGGAAGAGCGCGGGCAGCTGGTCGGCTCGGGCGCGCAGTACCGCCGTGTCGAGCAACGCCGGTACGAGGTGCGGGCGGACGTCGGCCAGCGCCGCGTCGAGGAGGTCGAGCGCCTGGTCCGTCGGCAGGGAGAGCATCCCGTTGCGGTTGAGTCGGGCGCGGTTGGTGGTGTCGAGGGTGGCGGTGATGGTACTGGTTTCCGCCCAGGGTCCCCAGGCGAGGCTGGTGGCGGGGAGTCCTTGGGTGTGGCGGTGGTGGGCGAGGGTGTCGAGGAAGGTGTTGGCGGCGGCGTAGTTGGCCTGTCCGGGGTTGCCGAGGATTCCGGCGGCGGAGGAGTACAGGACGAAGGCGGCGAGGTCGAGGTGCTGGGTCTGCTGGTGCAGGTTCCAGGCGGCGTCGACCTTGGGTTGGAGGACGGTGCGCAACTGATCGGGGGTGAGGCTGGTCAGCGTGGCGTCGTCGGTGATCCCGGCGGTGTGGATGACGGCGGTGAGGGGGTGTTCCGCCGGGATGTCGGCGAGGAGGTCCGCGAGCTGGTCGGGATCGCTGGTGTCGCAGGCGGCGATCGTGACGCTGGTGCCCAACTCAACCAAATCATCACGGAGTTCGGCGGCGCCCTCGGCCTCGAGTCCCCTCCTGCTGGCGAGCAGCAAATGTCGTACGCCGTGCCGCGTGACGAAGTGACGGGCGACGGCCGCGCCGAGCGTGCCCGTACCGCCCGTGACCAACACCGTGCTGTCCGGACTCAGCTGGACAGTCGATGCGCCGCTCTCCTCCACCGTCGCCCGGACCAGCCGCGGCACGAACCACCGTTCGCCGCGCCGGACCAGCTGTGCCTCGTCCGCGAACACCAGAGAGGCCAGTTGGTCTCCGTCGTAGCCGCCCTCGTCAACGTCGATCAGGCCGAACCGGCCGGGCTGCTCCGACTGGGCCGATCGAATCAGCCCCCACAGCGGCGCGGCCCCGAGATCGTCCAGCCCCTCATCCTCCGGCACCGCCACCGCACGCCGCGTCACGAAGACCAGCCGCGTGGACGCCCATGCACCGTCGGCAAGGAACTCCTGCGTCAGGCTGAGCGCCCGAGCCGTGAGCCGATGCACCTCCTCTACGACGCCACCGGCCCCTTCCCGCGAGGTGAAGGAGGCGAACAGCACGTCCGGGGCCGGGGCACCGGCATCGATGGCGCGTCGCAGCTCCGCGAGGTCCGGGGTGCCGGTGTTTTCGATGCCCACCAGTGAGGTGTCCCCGAGCACCGCCCACGTGGCGGCTTCAGGCCGTGCGCCGGACGGCTCCGCGAAGGGCGCCCACTCGACCTCGTACAGCGCCTTGCGGCGAAGCTGAGCCTGCGCCCCGAACTGCTCCGCGTTGACGGGGCGGCTCACCAGCGATGTGACCACCGCGAGGGGTGCGCCCGTGCCGTCGGCGATCCGCAGCGACGTCCCGTTCCCCGTACTCGTCGACAAGTGGACACGCAGGGTCCTGACGTTCTGGAGGCTCCCGTCCGTGACCGTGGTGACGCCGGTCCAGGAGAAGGGCAGTTGGGGCGCGTTGTCGGTGGTGAGGGTGGTGGTGAGTGCGGTGGTGTGGAGGGCGGCGTCGAGGAGGGCGGGGTGGATGCCGTAGCCGGTGGTGTCGGTGGTGTCGGGGAGGTGGATTTCGGCGTAGAGGTGGTTGTCGTGCTGCCAGGCGGTGGTGAGTCCTTGGAAGGTGGGGCCGTAGGTGAGTCCGAGGTTGTTGAGGTGTTCGTAGAGGTGGGTGGTGTCGAGGGGTGTGGCGTTGGTGGGGGGCCAGGTGGTGAGGGGGGTGGGGTGCTGTTCGGCGGGTGTGGAGGTGAGGACCCCCGTCGCATGGAGAGTCCAGGGGGCTGCTTCGCCGTCGAGGCCGGCCGTGTCGTACGGGCGGGAGTGGATGGAGACAGGGCGCGTCGTCCCGGCATCACTGCGGGGGCCGACCGTGACGTGCAGCTGCACGGCGTGACCCTCGACGAGAACGAGGGGGCTCTGGAGCGTCAGCTCATCGATGTGCGGTGTATCGGTGCGGTGAGCGACGTGCAGGGCGAGGTCGAGCAGGGCCGTGCCGGGGACGACCGTGGCGCCCAGAACGACGTGATCGGAGAGCCAGGGGAGTTCGTTGAGGGAGAGACGGCCGGTGAAGAGGTGTCCGTCGCCGGTGGGTAGTTCGAGGGCGGCGGCGAGCATGGGGTGGTCGGCGCCGTTCAGACCGAAGCGGCGGGCGTTGCCGGAAGCGGTCGGCTTGTTGATCCAGTAGGGGTGGCGCTGGAAAGGGTAGGTGGGGAGGTCGATGGTGGTGGGGTGGTGGGGGGTGAAGAGGGTGGTCCAGTCGACGGAAACACCGCTGGTGTGGGCGGTGGCGAGGGCGGTGAGGAGGGTGTGGTCTTCGGGCCTGCGCGGGTGGAGGAGGGAGATGGCTGTGGCGTCGGTGGTGGAGCGGGTGAGTGTGGTGAGGGTGCTGTCGGGGCCGAGTTCGATGAAGGTGGCGTTGAGCTGCTCGATGGCGGGGTGGAAACGGACTGCTTCGCGGAGCTGGCGCGTCCAGTACTCCGGGGTGGTGAGGTCGTCTGCTTCTGCCGCCTGGCCGGTGAGGGTGGAGACGATGGGGAT
>NZ_JBVIMA010000004.1:352741-724587 GCF_055580085.1 Streptomyces sp. NPDC032126 | reverse complement strand
CTGGCGTTGATTTTTGGCACGCTGTTGAGTTCTCAAGGAACGGTCGCTTCCTTTGTACTCACCCTCTCGGGCTTTCCTCCGGGCGCTTCCCTTCGGTCTTGCGTTTCCGACTCTATCAGATCTTTTCTCGATCCGATTTCCTCGGTGCTTTCCAGGCTTCCGCTTTTGTTTCGCGGTTTCCCTTCCGGCGGTTCCGACTTTATCAGAAGTTCTGAGTCGGTTTTTCCATCCCTCCCGGGAGTGCTCCGGGCACACACGAGGCGGCCGGGTTCCCGTTCAGGCGGAGCCGTAAACGTACTGGAGCGGGGCGGCCCGATGCAAATCGAGGCGCCCCGCTCCAGGTTCACACCTACGAGGGGTTGGCCGGGATCAGACCTCCACCACCACCGGCAGGATCATCGGCCTGCGGCGATACGTGTCCGAGACCCACTTGCCCAGGGTGCGGCGGATGAGCTGCTGCAGCTGGTGGGGTTCGACCACGCCGTCCTGGGCGGAGCGCTCCAGCACCTCGGTGATCTTCGGGATGACATCGCTGAACGCGGAGTCCTCGATGCCGGAGCCACGGGCCTGGACATGAGGTCCGCCCGTGATCTTGCCCGTGGAGGAGTCCACGACCACGAAGACCGAAATGATGCCCTCGTCGCCCAGGATCTTGCGGTCCTTGAGCGCCGGCTCGCCGACGTCGCCGACGGAGAGGCCGTCGACGTAGACGTAACCCGCCTGGACCTTGCCCGAGATCTTCGCCTTGCCCTCGACGAGGTCGACGGCGACGCCGTCCTCGGCGATGACGATGCGGTCGTGCGGGACGCCGGTCAGGGCGCCGAGCTCCGCGTTGGCGCGCAGGTGGCGCCATTCGCCGTGGACCGGCATCAGGTTCTTCGGGCGGCAGATGTTGTAGAAGTACAGCAGCTCGCCCGCGGACGCGTGGCCGGAGACATGGACCTTGGCGTTGCCCTTGTGGACGACGTTCGCGCCCCAGCGGGTCAGGCCGTTGATCACGCGGTAGACCGCGTTCTCGTTGCCGGGGATCAGGGACGACGCCAGGATGACCGTGTCACCGGGGACGATCCGGATCTGGTGGTCGCGGTTGGCCATGCGGGACAGCGCCGCCATCGGTTCGCCCTGCGAGCCCGTGCAGACCAGCACGACCTCGTGGTCCGGCAGGTCGTCGAGCGTCTTGACGTCCACGACCAGGCCCGGCGGGACCTTCAGATAGCCCAGGTCGCGCGCGATGCCCATGTTGCGGACCATCGAGCGGCCGACGAAGGCGACCCGGCGGCCGTACTCGTGCGCGGCGTCCAGAATCTGCTGGATGCGGTGGACGTGGCTGGCGAAGCTCGCCACGATGATGCGCTTGCGGGCGCCCGCGAAGACCTGGCGCAGGACGTTGGAGATGTCCCGCTCGTGCGGGGTGAAGCCCGGGACCTCGGCGTTCGTGGAGTCGGTGAGGAGGAGGTCGATGCCTTCCTCGCTCAGCCGTGCGAAGGCGTGCAGGTCGGTGAGGCGGTTGTCCAGCGGGAGCTGGTCCATCTTGAAGTCGCCGGTGTGCACCACCATGCCGGCGGGGGTGCGGATGGCGACCGCCAGGGCGTCCGGGATGGAGTGGTTGACCGCGATGAACTCGCAGTCGAAGGGGCCGATGCGCTCGCGGTTCCCCTCGGCCACCTCAAGGGTGTACGGGCGGATCCGGTGCTCCTGGAGCTTGGCCTCGATGAGGGCGAGGGTCAGCTTGGAGCCGATCAGCGGGATGTCCGGCTTCTCGCGCAGGAGGAAGGGGACGCCGCCGATGTGGTCCTCGTGGCCGTGGGTGAGGACGATGCCCTCGATGTCGTCGAGGCGATCCCGGATGGACGAGAAGTCCGGCAGGATCAGGTCGATTCCGGGCTGTTCCTCCTCGGGGAAGAGGACTCCGCAGTCGACGATGAGCAGACGGCCGCCGTACTCGAAGACCGTCATGTTCCGGCCGATCTCGCCGAGGCCGCCGAGCGGGGTGACCCGCAGGCCGCCTTCGGCGAGCGGCGGGGGTGCGCTGAGTTCAGGATGCGGATGACTCAAAAGACTCTCCTCACCACACGCGCCACGTACCGGTCGGGCACGTGGCGCGCGTGACGTTCGTGCAGAAGCAGTTGTCGTTGTGGGGTGCGGGCACCGGTGTCCCGCGTATTCAGTTGTGAAGTCCATGGGCGCGGGTGGTCGCGCGAAGTCTGGTGCTAGAGCTGTACCCCGCCGGCGGCAAGATCGATCTTGAGCTGCTCGATCTCTTCCGGCGTGCATTCGATCATGGGTGAGCGCAGGGGTCCGGCGGGCAGGCCCTGGAGGGCGAGGGCGGCCTTGGTGGTCATGACGCCCTGAGTGCGGAACATGCCCGTGTAGACGGGGAGCAGCTTCTGGTGGATCTCGGCGGCCTTGACGACGTCGCTCGAGGTGTACGCGTCGACGAGGGCGCGCAGGTCGGGGGTGACGACGTGGCCGACGACCGAGACGAAGCCGACGGCGCCCACGGAGAGCAGCGGCAGGTTGAGCATGTCGTCGCCGGAGTACCAGGCGAGGCCGGAGCGCGCGATGGCCCAGCTGGCGCGGCCGAGGTCGCCCTTGGCGTCCTTGTTGGCGACGATGCGCGGGTGCTCGGCGAGGCGGACCAGCGTCTCGGTGTTGATGGGGACGCCGCTGCGGCCGGGGATGTCGTAGAGCATGACCGGGAGTCCGGTCGCGTCGGCGACGGCCGTGAAGTGGCGGTACAGGCCCTCCTGCGGGGGCTTGTTGTAGTACGGGGTGACGACGAGCAGGCCGTGTGCGCCGTCGCGTTCGGCGGTGCGGGCGAGTTCGACGCTGTGGTGGGTGTCGTTGGTGCCGACGCCGGCCACGATGTGGGCGCGGTCGCCGACCGCCTCCAGTACGGCTCGTACGAGGTCCGATTTCTCCGCGTCGCTGGTGGTCGGGGACTCGCCGGTGGTGCCGTTGATGATCAGGCCGTCGTTGCCTGCGTCCACCAGGTGGGTGGCGAGCCGCTGAGCGCCGTCGAGGTCGAGTGCGCCGTCCGCCGTGAAGGGCGTGACCATGGCGGTGAGGACCCGCCCGAAGGGGGTCTGCGGAGTGGAGGTCGGAGCCATGGTTACACGCTACTCGTTGCTCACCGCGCGGTCTGCCCTCGGGGGGTCGGGAAAAGTCAGGACAAATGTGGAGCCCGGCACTGCCTGCTCGGGGGTTCAAGCAGTGCCGGGTCCGTTTGATCAGGCTAGATGAACTTCTCCAAATGCCGCAATACGGACACTTCGGGCGGATGACCCGTACATGTGTGCCGTACGCGGGGGTGGGCCGTGTAGCGGGACCGGAGCGCGTTACGGGGCCACGCGGCCGTTGCCGTTGAAGGCGGCGTACGTGAGCGGCATGAGCTTCGCCCACTCGGCCTCCATCTTCTCGCCGACCATCTCGATCTCGCGCTGCGGGAAGGACGGGACCTTGGCATCGGGGTGGGTGGTGCGCAGGCCAAGGAAGTGCATCAAGGAGCGGGCGTTGCAGGTGGCGTACATCGAGGAGTAGAGACCGACGGGGAGAACCGCGCGGGCCACCTCCCGGGCGACGCCTTCAGCCAACAGCTTCTGATATGCCGAGTACGCCTGTTGGTAGGAGTCCTCCAGCACTCCACGCACGGTGGCGTGCTGCGTTGGGGTCCCTTCAACGAAGACGTACTTTCCCGGCCGTCCTTCCTGGACGAGCCTGCGGGAGGAGTCAGGTACGTAGAAGACCGGCTGAAGCTCCCGGTAGCGACCCGACTCCTCGTTGTAGGACCACCCCACCCGGTGCCTCATGAACTCCCGGAAGACGAAGATCGGAGCACTGATGAAGAACGTCATCGAGTTGTGTTCGAACGGGCTGCCGTGCCGGTCCCGCATCAAGTAGTTGATGAGGCCCTTGGATCGCTCGGGGTCCTTCTGCAGCTCCTCCAAGGACTGCTCGCCGAGCGTGGAAACACGGGCAGCGAAGAGCACGTCGGCGTCCGAGGCGCTGGATTTCACCAGCTCGACGGTGACGTCGCTACGGAACGGCTGGGGGGTATCGCCGGGAGTCACGGAGGGTCCTTCCCATCACTACTTTGCTTCGCGCCCACCTTACGGGGCCCTCGTACGCACTTCACCGATGCCTCTCCACGTTTGGTTTGTGCGAGATGGGCACCTTTCGTGGCGTTCGCTCGTCTGTAGGGGTGACAGCCGTACGTTCGAGCCCCACAGGAGCCGTGTCCCAATGGTCAGCGATGTCATGCCGCCGCGACGGCGGGCCTCCGCCCGTGAGATAGCCGGGCGCCTGCTGCTGGGGCTCACCATCGTCGGGGCGCTGGTGGGGTCGCTGGTCCTCGGTATGCCGGCGCTGACGATCGATCAGTCCCCGGGGAGCCAGCCGACGCAGGCGGCGCGGGGACACTGACGCCGTGCGGCCCCCGATGGTGGTGAGCGGGGAGCCGGGCGGATAGCCTCACCGGTCTCAGCCCACGCGAGGACCGAGTGAGGATCAGCCGTGCCCCTGCCCTTCCTGACGGCCGACCGCCCGTTCGAGGCCGCGGACGATGTCCCGCTGCCCCACGACGACCGTGAGCGCTGGCGGCGCCCCTACCGGCCCGGGCCCTGGCGGGTGGGCACGGCCGCGGTGTGGCTGCTGCTCGCCTCCTTCGTGCTGTTCGCCGCCGTCGCCATCGCGCTGACCGGCTCGGTGGCCGAGGCCGGTCTGGTCCTCGGGCTCTCCTTGCTGGTCATCGCCGCCGCTCTGCGGCTGCTGCGGATGGGTGTGTGGGTGAGCGCGCGCGGTCTGCGGCAGGTGGGCTTCCTCGTCACGCGGACGGTGCCGTGGGACCGGGTCGTCGCCGTGCGGACCGTGCAGCAGCCGGTGCGCTGGCTGGGGCTGCCCCGCACGGTGCAGGGACAGGCGCTGACCCTGGTACGGCGGGATCGTGCGCCGCAGGAGCCGGTGGCGCTGCTGACCACGCACAACGCGGACTTCCTGGCGCGGTTCGAGGCGTTCGACCGGGCGGCGGACACCGTCGAGGCGTGGGCCGCGGAGAACGCGGGCGGCTGAGCGCGCACGTACGAAGGGGTGGGGCCCGGTCCGTGCGTGGACCGGGCCCCACCCCTTCGTGCGGGTGAGCGGGAGGCTCAGTGGGCGGTGTCGTGCAGGGCGATCGCGCGTTGCATCGCCTTGCGGGCGCGCGGGGTGTCGCGGGCGTCGTGGTAGGCGATGGCGAGGCGGAACCAGCTGCGCCAGTCGTCGGGGGCCGCCTCCGTCTCGGCCTTGCGCTTGGCGAAGACCTCGTCGGCCGAGTCGCGGTCGATCCGGCCGCCCGGCGTGCGCTTGAGCTCGTCGACGGGCAGGCCGCCCTCGGCGTCGAGTTCGGCGGCGAGGGCGTTGGCCCGGCGGACGAACTGGGTGTTCTTCCACAGGAACCACACCCCGATGACCGGCAGGATCAGCACCGCCACGCCGAAGGTGACGGTGATGAGGGTGCCGGACTGGATGAGCATGACGCCGCGGCTGCCGACCAGGACGAAGTAGAAGACCAGGACGGCGGCCGTTATGGCGTAGGACAGCTTGGCGCGCATGGTGATGTCAGCCCAGGTCCAGGAAGTTTTCCAGGCCGAAGGTCAGGCCCGGGGTCGTGACCACCTTGCGGGCACCCAGCAGGATGCCCGGCATGAAGCTGCTGTGGTGGAGCGAGTCGTGGCGGATCGTCAGCGTCTCGCCCTCGCCGCCCAGCAGGACCTCCTGGTGGGCCAGCAGACCGCGCAGGCGGACGGAGTGGACGGGGACGCCGTCGACGTCCGCGCCGCGCGCGCCGTCCAGGGCCGTCTCGGTGGCGTCGGGGGCCTGGGCCGTGCCGGCCGCGCGGCGGGCCTCGGCGATGAGCTGGGCCGTGCGCGTGGCGGTGCCCGAGGGCGCGTCGACCTTCTTCGGGTGGTGGAGTTCGACGACCTCCACCGACTCGAAGTAGGGCGCGGCGATCTGCGCGAACTTCATGTTCAGGACGGCCCCGATGGAGAAGTTGGGCGCGATGAGGACGCCCGTCTCCGGGGACGCGGCCAGCCAGCCGTTCAGCTGCGCGAGGCGCTCGTCGGTCCAGCCCGTCGTACCGACGACGGCGTGGATGCCGTGGCCGACGCAGTACTCCAGGTTGTCCATCACCGAGGCCGGCGTGGTGAGTTCGACGGCGACCTGGGCGCCCGTCTCCGCCAGGGTCTCCAGCTTGTCGCCCCGGCTGAGGGCGGCGACCAGCTCCATGTCCTCGGCCGCCTCGACGGCCTTGACCGCCTCGGAGCCGATCCGGCCCTTGGCACCGAGGACCGCCACGCGCAGCTTGCTCATCTCTTGCTTCCTTAAGCCAGAACAGAAGGGGGTTAGGCCACGGCCTCGTTCAGTCGGGACGCCTGCTTGTCCTTCAGCGGGCCGATGACCGACAGCGACGGGCGCTGTCCCAGGATGTCGCGGGCGACGGAGCGGACCTCGTCGGGGGTCACCTCGCCTATCCGGGCCAGCATGTCGTCGACGGACATCTGCTCGCCCCAGCACAGCTCGCTCTTGCCGATGCGGTTCATGAGCGCGCCGGTGTCCTCCAGGCCGAGGACGGTGGAGCCCCTCAGCTGGCCGATGGCGCGGCCGATCTCGTCGTCGGACAGACCGTTGGCGGCGACCTGGTCGAGCTCGTCGCGGCAGATCTTCAGCACGTCGTGGACCTGGGAGGGGCGGCAGCCCGCGTAGACGCCGAAGAGTCCGCAGTCGGCGAAGCCGGAGGTGTACGAGTACACGCTGTAGGCCAGGCCGCGCTTCTCGCGGACCTCCTGGAAGAGGCGGGAGGACATGCCGCCGCCCAGGGCCGTGTTGAGCACGCCGAGCGCCCAGCGGCGCTCGTCCGTGCGGGCCAGGCCGGGCATGCCGAGGACGACGTGCGCCTGCTCGGTCTTGCGGCCGATCAGCTCCACGCGGCCGGCGGTGCGCAGGGCACGCCTGCCGTCGCGCGGGGCGATGGGGGTGGCGTCGAGGTTCTTGAGGGCGCCCGCCTTCTCGAAGGCCGCGCGGACCTGTCGTACGACCTTGTTGTGGTCGATGTTGCCGGCCGCGGCGACGACCAGGTGGGTCGGGTCGTAGTGCTTCTTGTAGAAGCGGCGGATGCGGTCGGCGGTGAGGGCGTTGACGGTGTCGACCGTGCCGAGGACGGGGCGGCCGAGGGCGTTGTCGCCGAACATGGTGTGCGCGAACAGGTCGTGCACGCAGTCGCCGGGGTCGTCCTCGGTCATCGCGATCTCTTCGAGGATCGCGCCGCGCTCGACGTTGACGTCCTCCTCCAGGATGAGGGAGCCGGTCAGCATGTCGCAGACGACGTCTATGGCGAGGGGCAGGTCGGTGTCGAGCACGCGCGCGTAGTAGCACGTGTACTCCTTGGCCGTGAACGCGTTCATCTCGCCGCCGACCGCGTCGATGGCGGAGGAGATGTCCAGCGCGCTGCGTCGGGTCGTGCCCTTGAAGAGCAGGTGCTCCAGGTAGTGCGTGGCGCCGTTCAGGGAGGGGGTCTCGTCGCGGGAGCCGACGTGGGCCCAGATGCCGAAGGTCGCGGAGCGCACCGAGGGCAGGGTCTCGGTGACGATGCGCAGGCCGCCGGGGAGGGTGGTCTTGCGGACCGTGCCGATGCCGTTCTCGCCCTTGATCAGGGTTTGGGTACGGGCGACGGCCCGCGCCTCCGAAGAGGTGCGGGCCGTCGCCTTGGAGCTGCTCGACGTCACTTGTCGGTGTCGTCCTTCTGCTCGTCCGAGGAGGCTTCCTCGCCCTCGACCACGGGGACGAGGGAGAGCTTGCCGCGGGAGTCGATCTCGGCGATCTCGACCTGGACCTTCTGGCCCACGCCGAGGACGTCCTCGACGTTCTCCACGCGCTTGCCGCCGGCCAGCTTGCGGATCTGCGAGATGTGCAGCAGACCGTCCTTGCCGGGCAGGAGGGAGACGAAGGCGCCGAACGTCGTCGTCTTCACGACCGTGCCCAGGTAGCGCTCGCCGACCTCGGGCATCGTCGGGTTGGCGATGCCGTTGATGGTCGTGCGGGCGGCCTCGGCGGACGGGCCGTCGGCGGCGCCGATGTAGATGGTGCCGTCGTCCTCGATGGTGATCTCGGCGCCGGTGTCCTCCTGGATCTGGTTGATCATCTTGCCCTTGGGGCCGATGACCTCGCCGATCTTGTCCACGGGGATCTTCACGGTGATGATCCGCGGGGCGTTGGGGGACATCTCGTCCGGCGTGTCGATCGCTTCCATCATCACGTCGAGGATGTGGAGGCGGGCGTCACGGGCCTGCTTGAGGGCGGCGGCCAGGACGGAGGCCGGGATGCCGTCCAGCTTGGTGTCGAGCTGGAGGGCGGTCACGAACTCCTTGGTGCCGGCGACCTTGAAGTCCATGTCGCCGAAGGCGTCCTCGGCACCGAGGATGTCGGTGAGGGTGACGTAGTGCGTCTCGCCGTCGATCTCCTGGGAGATCAGGCCCATGGCGATACCGGCGACCGGGGCCTTGAGGGGCACACCGGCGTTCAGCAGCGACATGGTGGAGGCGCAGACCGAACCCATGGACGTCGAGCCGTTGGAGCCGAGGGCCTCGGACACCTGGCGGATCGCGTAGGGGAACTCCTCGCGGGTCGGCAGGACCGGCACGAGGGCGCGCTCGGCGAGGGCGCCGTGGCCGATCTCGCGGCGCTTCGGGGAGCCGACGCGGCCGGTCTCGCCGGTGGAGTACGGCGGGAAGTTGTAGTTGTGCATGTAGCGCTTGCGGGTCACCGGGGAGAGGGTGTCCAGCTGCTGCTCCATGCGCAGCATGTTGAGGGTGGTGACGCCCAGGATCTGGGTCTCGCCACGCTCGAACAGCGCCGAGCCGTGCACGCGCGGGATGGCCTCGACCTCGGCGGCGAGCGTACGGATGTCCGTGACGCCACGGCCGTCGATGCGCTTCTTCTCCTTGATCACGCGCTCGCGGACGAGCTGCTTGGTCAGGGAGCGGTACGCGGCGGAGATCTCCTTCTCGCGGCCCTCGAACTCCGGCAGGAGCTTCTCGGCGGCGAGCGCCTTGACGCGGTCCAGCTCGGCCTCGCGCTCCTGCTTGCCGGCGATGGTCAGCGCGGAGGCGAGCTCCGGGCGGACGGCGGCGGAGAGCGCCTCCAGGACGTCGTCCTGGTAGTCGAGGAAGATCGGGAACTCGCCGGTCGGCTTGGCGGCCTTCGCGGCGAGGTCGGCCTGGGCCTTGCACAGGACCTTGATGAAGGGCTTCGCGGCGTCCAGACCGGCGGCGACGACCTCCTCGGTCGGGGCCTCGGCGCCGCCCTTGACGAGCTGGATGGTCTTCTCGGTGGCCTCGGCCTCGACCATCATGATCGCGACATCGCCGTCCTCCAGGGCACGACCGGCGACGACCATGTCGAAGACGGCGTCCTCGAGCTCGGTGTGCGTCGGGAAGGCCACCCACTGGCCGCGGATCAGCGCGACGCGGACGCCGCCGATCGGGCCGGAGAAGGGCAGGCCGGCCAGCTGCGTGGACGCGGAGGCGGCGTTGATCGCCACGACGTCGTACAGGTGGTCGGGGTTGAGGGCCATGATCGTCGCGACGACCTGGATCTCGTTGCGCAGGCCCTTCTTGAAGGACGGGCGCAGCGGGCGGTCGATGAGACGGCAGGTGAGGATGGCGTCCTCGGAGGGACGGCCCTCACGGCGGAAGAAGCTGCCGGGGATCTTGCCGGCGGCGTACATCCGCTCCTCGACGTCCACCGTCAGGGGGAAGAAGTCGAGCTGGTCCTTGGGGTTCTTGGAGGCGGTGGTGGCCGACAGCACCATGGTGTCGTCGTCCAGGTACGCCACGGCGGAGCCGGCGGCCTGCTTGGCCAGGCGGCCCGTCTCGAAACGGATGGTGCGGGTGCCGAAGGCGCCGTTGTCGATGACGGCCTCGGCGTAGTGGGTCTCGTTCTCCACTAGCGTTTTCTCCTCGTCTTCGTCCCTGGGCTGCCCGTGTGGCAGGGGGACGGTTACGGAGAAGCGCGCCGTGCTGTGCGGGCCGGTCTTCGATCGAAGCACCCGGGGCTCGCTTCCCCCCGGGGGCCACTACCGAGGACCGGCGGCGGCGAGGTGCGCTTCTCCTCCTTTGTCATGCTCTGTCGTACGTCCTGCGTTGTGCTACCACACTACAAAGCGTGAGCGGCACTCCGCATGTTTCCGTACGTACGGCAAAGGGAGCGGCCCCCGATCCTCCCGGGAACCGCTCCCTTCACGGCGTCTTACTTGGCGCCCGCCGCACCGCGACGGATGCCGAGGCGGTCGACCAGCGTACGGAAGCGCTGGATGTCCTTCTTCGCCAGGTACTGCAGCAGGCGGCGACGCTGACCGACCAGGATCAGCAGACCACGGCGGGAGTGGTGGTCGTGCTTGTGGGTCTTGAGGTGCTCGGTCAGGTCCGAGATCCGGCGCGAGAGCATGGCGACCTGGACCTCGGGGGAGCCGGTGTCGCCCTCCTTCTGACCGAACTCGCTGATGATCTGCTTCTTCGTAGCGGCGTCGAGCGGCACGCGTACTCCTCGTAGTCTTTGAATGGCCACCGAGTGCCCCCGGTCTTTGTCTCGGGGGAGCTTCCATGACTCGGAAGGCGGGGATCCGCTGGGCGCGGCCTCCAGAACCTGCGCTCCGGGGGTGCGTACACAAACGGCCGTTACACAGGGTACCAGGCAAAGGCGGGCGCCTTCGCCCAGGTCCCCGAAGACCGGGGCCGCCCCGGACCCGGCCACTAGGGTGAACGGACAGATCGTTTTCGTACGTCGGGAAGGGAGCACTGCGGCATGACGGAGACGGCGGAGCAGATCAAGGCGCGCAAGGAACGCGAGCGGGACGAGCTGTACGCGCTCGACATCTCGGACGTCGAGTGGCACAGCGCGCCGGGCACGGAGGAGCACGAGGAGCGCGTCGAGATCGCCTACCTGCCCGGCGGGGCCGTGGCGATGCGCTCGTCGCTGGACCCGGCGACCGTGCTGCGCTACACGGAGGCGGAGTGGCGGGCCTTCGTCCTGGGCGCGCGCGACGGCGAGTTCGACCTGGAGCCGACGGAGGGCTGAGCCCCACGAGTCATACGAGTCCTACGACGAAGGGGCGGGCCCGGGTCTCCGGGTCCCGCCCCATTGCCGTGGACCGGGAGCGGGCCGCTACTGCTTGGCCGGGGCCATGCTCTGGACGCCGAGGACGAGGTAGATCCATTCCTTCGGGCGGCCGGACGGGCCGTCGGCGGCCTTGGAGCCGAAGAAGACGCGGCCGTTCTGGACGACGATGTCGTGCGAGTCGGTCAGCGTGAACGACTCGGCCTCCGCGGGAAGGTTGAAGTAGAAGTACGGAGTCTCCTCGCCCGTCCCGGGGTCGAGGCTGACGAGGGCGGTGGGCGTGATCTTGTCCTCGCTCATGCGCAGGGCCAGGACCTGGTCGCCGCTCATCCGGATCGGGCGCAGCAGCGAATCGGGGCCGGAGTCGAACTTCCGGGTGCTGTGGCCGGTGGCGAGGTCGAAGCCGATGACCCAGTTGGAGTTGTGCTTCCCCAGCTGGTCCTTGCTGCGCACGAAGACCTGGTCGTCGCCGACGGCGATGGTGGGGCAGTCGTCGACGACGATGTAGTCGCCGGACGAGCACTCGCCCACGTACGTCCCGTTCTGGAGGCTGATCGTGGCGCGGTGGTGGCCCTTGTCGTCGAGGGAGAGCAGCTCGGTGATGCCGGTCTCACCGGCGGCCACGGCGAGGACGGGCGGCTCGGCGGACGGCACGTCCAGCTCGCGGACGCCCCGCGCGGCCGCGTACGTCCAGCGGGTCGCGCCCGTGTCGAGGTCCACCCGGCGCACCTTGTACGTGGTGCCGTCCCAGTCCCCGGCGGGCACGCCCTCGGTCCAGCACACCGTGCGGATCAGCAGGCCGCGACCGCCGGCGGCGCCCTCGTCCCGGCAGGAGCCGGTGGTCCTCGTGCTCCACCGTGTCGTACCGCCGGTCATGTCGTAGCCGTTGGTGCCGCCGCCCCAGGTGACGACGACCGTGCCGTGGGTGAGGGTGACGCTCGGGGTGCGCTGCGGGGAGCTCACGGACGAGCCGGCCATGGAGACGGGAATGGTCTCCTCCCAGACCTCCTTGCCGTCGTCCAGGTCGAAGAACGCCACGTGGTTGCAGTAGGCCTCCTTGCGGTCGCTCGCCTTGAACAGCACGGCCGTGCGGTTGTCGTTGGTGACGTGCGGGGTGTAGCCGCAGATGGGGCCGTCGAGGCGGAGCTTCCATGCCTCGTCGTTCTTGCCGGGGGCGGCGTCGGAGCCGATGGGGTAGCCGGCGAGCGTCTGGTTGATGCCCTTGGCGAGGATCTTGTCGGTGGCCCACATGCCGGGCATCTCGTAGTGCTCGCCGGGGCTCATGTCGTCGGCGGAGAACCGGAAGGCCATCGTGCCGGTGGTGGCGGCGGGCGGCTGCTCGACCGTTTCTCTGACGTCGAGGGGGTCCTGGGAGCCGGCCTGCGGCTTGCCCGAGGTCTTCGAACCGCCGTCACGTCCCCAGACCAGCCAGCCGCCTACGCCGAGCGCGGCCACGAGGACCACCGCGATCAGGACGAGCAGCCGCGCCCTGCGGCGCTTCTTCTGCTGGGTCTCGGCGGCCAGGGTCGACTGGGTGTAGACGGATGGGGGCGGGCCGAAGCTCACGCTCGACGTTCCTTTCGCTCACGGGGGCGCACGGTCGTTCACCGCGAGGGGCGCGGTCGTTCGCTCCGAGGGGCATGGGAGCGGCTGATCGATGATCGGGGCGCACCTTACCGCCCGCTCATCTCGCACTTGCCGGGGCCCGTAAGGGAATTGGTGAACGGTGAGTCCTCGGCCCGGGCTTTTGCGGGCGCAACGGGAGGGCGTTCCGGCGCTGTCGCCAAGGGGGTTGTCCGGCACGGCGCGAAGAATTGGCCGAATCCGGCCCTTTGAGGTGGGCTGGCCCGGAATGACGCACGTCTGGGTGGAGTGTCGCGCCAGGGACGGGCGTTGTGAGGTGGGCGGGCCTGCCCGGCTGGGCCGCCTGATGATTAGGCTGGGTACGGGCGCGACGTCGGAACCCGTGGACGCGGCGTCGTCGCCCCAGGGGGAGACCGGGGGTCGGTGCGCAGGCGCCGCCCGGACCGCCCCGGTTTCACACAACTTCGGACGACACGAACGACACACATGGTCGCCCCGGCACGGCTTGCGGGTCTCGACCACACCAGGAGGAACTGTGAGCAGCGATCGGGACGGGATCCGCGGGGGCTGGGCCACACCCGGCGATGACCAGCCCGACGCCCAGTCCGACATCGAGATGACGGGCGAGTTCACCATCGATTACGCGCCGCCCGCCTGGTACACGCCCAACGCGCCCGGTGAGTCCGGGAGCGGTGAGACACAGGAGGGACCGCCCGGCGGGGCCGACGCGACGGGTGGTCCGGCGGGGTCGGGGGTTCCTGGTGCTCACGGCGTTCCCGGAGGTCCCGGTGCTCCTGGTCCTGGGGCGCCTGGTGCTCACGGCGTTCCTGGTGCCCACGGCATGCCGGGCGCGCCGGGGATGCCCGGGATGCCGGGAGTGCCTGGATCGCAAGGTCCGGGTGGTCCCGGCGGCCCCGGTGCTCCCGGCGGCCCTGTTGCTCCTGGTGCTCCCGGCGGTGGGCCGCTCGGTGACGGGCCGGTGGCCGGTGTTCCGGCTGGGGCGGTTCCTCCTCCGCACGCGGGTGGGGCGCCGGGTGCGCCGTACGGTCCGCCGGTTCCGCCCGTGCCCGGGCCCGGTCCGGGTCCCGGTTTTCACGCGCCCCCGCCGCCTCCGGCGCCCGTCGGTGGCCCCCAGGTGCCTTTCACGCCGCCCGCGCCGCCCACGCCCGGCGTGCCCTTCACGCCCCCCGCGCCTCCGGCCGAGGGGGCCGTCGCCGTGCCCGGGCTTCCGGTGGGCAGCGGGTTCGAACCGCAGACGCCGCCGGCCCCGCCGTCGCCCCAGGCTCCGCAGCCCGCCCCGGCCCCCGCGCCGGTGGCCGGTCCCGGTGGTCCGGAGAGCCCGGCGACCATGCGGTTCTCCTCGGCCGACCTGCGGCGTGAGATCGCCGAGCGGCAGGAGTCCGCCGAGGAGCGGTCCGACGAGGCCGCCGGCTCCGGTGACCCGGTCGCGGAGGAGGCGGAGGCGGAGGGTTCCGCCGTGGACTCCGGAGCCGCCGAGGCCGGTACGGAGGGCCCGGAGGGTGAGGCCGCCGAGGCCGGCGACCCGGGTGACGACGAGGAGGCGGGCTTCCCCACCTTCCCGGTCTTCTCGGCCACCGCCGAGCCGGAGTCCCCGAGCGGCGACGACGCGGCGTCCTCCGACACGGAGGCGCAGGAGGCGGACGGGCCCGAGGAGACGCCCGAGGCCGCCGAAGCGCCGGCGGAGTCCGCGGACGCGGCCACCCCGGTCACCGCCGAGTCCCACCCGGCCCCTCCGGTCGCCCCCGAGTCCCAGGAGGCGGCCCCTCCGGTCGCCGCCGAGCCGCAGGAGGCCGCGCCGCAGACCGGCGAGTCCCAGGAGGCCGCGCCGCAGACCGGCTGGACTCCCCCGCCGGCCCCGCAGGGCGGAGTGCCGCCGCTGCCGCCGTCGTACCAGCCCGCCGCGCCCGCTCCGGCGGCCCAGTGGCCCGCGCAGCCGCAGACCGCGCCGGACCCCGCGCAGCAGCAGCCGCAGGCTCCCGCCGCGCCGAACGCACCCCAGCCCGGCTACGGCTTCCCCCACCCGGCAGCCCCGGCACAGGCACAGCCACCGGCCGCCCCCGAAACCCAGGCCCCCGCCGCCCAGCAGCCCGCCCCCAACGCCCCGGGCGCCTACGGCTTCCCGCAGCCCCCGGCTCCCAACGCCCCCGGCGCGTACGGCTTCCCCCCGCCCCCGGCTCCCAACACCCCCGGCGCGTACGGCTTCCCGCAGCCGGGCACCCAGAACGCCCAGGCGGAACAGCCTCCGGCCACTCCCCCGGCACCCCCGACCGCTCAGCCGGGCGGCTACGGCTTCCCGCAGGGCCAGCAGCCGCCCGCCACCCCGGCGACGCCCGCCCAGCCCGGCACGCCCACCCCGCCCCCGCACCCCGGCGGTTACGGCTTCCCGCAGCAGCCCGGTGGCCCCGACGGCGGTTATGGCTTCCCGCAGGGCCAGCAGCCGCCCGCCGGCCAGCCGGGGCAGCCCGCGCCCGCCACCGACCCCCGTACCGGTGCCGCCTGGCCGCAGCCCATCCAGCACGACCAGCGCCAGCCGGTCAACCCGGGGGCCGCGCCGCTCGGTTACACCGCCGCCGTCGAGCTGTCCTCCGACCGGCTGCTCAACAACAAGAAGCAGAAGGCGAAGAGCAGCCGCCCCGCGGCGGGCGCCAACCGGTTCAAGCTCGGCGGCAAGAAGGAAGAGGCCGAGCGGCAGCGGAAGTTGGAGCTGATCCGGACGCCCGTGCTGTCCTGCTACCGCATCGCGGTCATCAGCCTCAAGGGCGGCGTCGGCAAGACGACCACGACCACCGCGCTCGGCTCCACCCTCGCCACCGAGCGGCAGGACAAGATCCTCGCCATCGACGCCAACCCCGACGCCGGTACGCTCGGGCGGCGCGTCCGCCGGGAGACCGGGGCCACCATCCGTGACCTCGTCCAGGCGATCCCGTACCTCAACTCCTATATGGACATCCGGCGGTTCACCTCGCAGGCGCCGTCCGGCCTGGAGATCATCGCCAACGACGTCGACCCGGCCGTGTCGACCACGTTCAACGACGAGGACTACCGGCGCGCCATCGACGTGCTCGGCAAGCAGTACCCGATCATCCTGACCGACTCCGGCACCGGTCTGCTCTACTCCGCCATGCGCGGTGTGCTCGACCTCGCCGACCAGCTCATCATCATCTCCACGCCGTCGGTCGACGGTGCGAGCAGCGCCAGTACGACGCTGGACTGGCTGTCCGCGCACGGGTACGCCAACCTCGTCTCGCGGTCCATCACCGTCATCTCGGGTGTCCGGGAGACCGGCAAGATGATCAAGGTCGAGGACATCGTGGCGCACTTCGAGACCCGCTGCCGCGGTGTCGTGGTCGTGCCCTTCGACGAGCATCTGGCCGCCGGTGCCGAGGTCGACCTGGACATGATGCGGCCCAAGGTGCGGGAGGCGTACTTCAACCTCGCGGCGATGATCGCCGAGGACTTCACCCGCCACCAGCAGGCGCACGGCCTGTGGACCAGCGACGGCAACCCGCCCCCGGTGGCCGCCCCGCCCATGCCGGGCCAGGCGATGCCGGGCCCGGGCCAGCCGTACCCGCAGCAGGCTCCCGGCCAGCCGTATCCGCCTCAGATGCCCCAGAACCCGGGCCAGCAGCCGTATCCGCAGCAGCCCTATGGCCAGCAGCCGTACCCGCAGCAGCCGGGTCAGCCGTATCCGCAGGCCCCGCAGCCCGGCTATCCGCCGCCCCCGCAGCAGTAGCCGGCGCGGTCGGCACGCGCAAAGGGCGGCCGGTGTCCGAACAGGACACCGGCCGCCCTCATGTGCTCCCGGCGGCGCTACTCCGCCGCGGCGATCAGCTCCTTGCAGAGCCGCACGTCCGCGGCCATCTGTTCGAGCAGCGCGTCCAGCGAGTCGAACTTCGCCTGGCCGCGGACGTACGCCAGGAAGTCGACGGCGACGTGCAGGCCGTACAGGTCCAGGCCGACCCGGTCGATCGCGTACGCCTCCACCGTGCGTTCCGTGCCGTCGAACTGCGGGTTCGTGCCGACGGAGATCGCGGCGGGCATCGCCTCGCCGTTCACGTGCAGCCAGCCGGCGTAGACGCCGTCGGCGGGGATGCAGGTGTGCGGGAGGGTCTCCACGTTGGCCGTGGGGAAGCCGAGCTCGCGGCCGCGCTGGGCGCCGCGCACGACGACGCCCTCGACGCGGTGGGGGCGGCCGAGGATCTCGGCGGCGCCGGCCATGTCGCCCTCGCCGACCAGGCGCCGGGTGAGCGTCGAGGAGAAGGGCTCGCCGCCGCCCGCCTCGCCCGACACGTACAGGTCGACGACCTCGACCTCGAAGTCGTAGATCTTGCCCTGTTCGGCGAGGAAGTCCACGTTCCCGGCGGCCCGGTGGCCGAAGCGGAAGTTGGGGCCCTCGACGACCGCCTTGGCGTGCAGCTTGTCGACCAGCACCTTGACGACGAAGTCGGCCGGCGAGAGCTGCGAGAACTCGGTGGTGAACGGCAGGATCAGAACCGCGTCCACGCCCAGTTCGCCCATCAGCTCGGCGCGCCGGTGGTGCGGGGCGAGCAGCGGCGGGTGGCTGCCGGGGCGGACGACCTCGCTGGGGTGCGGGTCGAAGGTGACGACGACGGAGGGCACGCCCAGTTCCCGGGCGCGGTCCACTGCGTGCCGGATGATCAGCTGGTGGCCGCGGTGGACCCCGTCGTAAGAGCCGATGGTGACGACGCTGCGCCCCCAGTCCTGGGGGATGTCCGCCAAGCCACGCCAGCGCTGCACTGTGACCGCTCCTCGAACCCGTGTCCGTATCTACCGATGACCGCTTACGCAGGTCTAAGGGTGCCATGCCGGGTGCCCGGGACCCGCATCGGCATCAAGGCTGTGACCGGGCGCACGTACCCGCCCGGTGTCAGGCGGGCACTCTCACCCCCGCCAGGTTCTCCAGCATCCGGCGTGCGCTGGGGCCGACGACCGCGGCCCACGCCTCGGGGGCGTCGGTCAGCCAGCCCGCCACCCGCGCGGCGAACCCGGGCACGGCACGCCCCAGATCGACCAGCCCGCGGTCGAAGAGCGTGGCGCCCTCCGGGGTGCGCACGAGGAGGATCCCCACGCGGTGCACGAGAGCGCCCGCCTCGTCGCCCTCGTACGGCGCGGCGGCGTGGAGCAGCGCGGCCAGCACCGCGGGCTCCCGCTCGCGTGCCAGCAGGACCTCGCGCAGTTCCCGGCGCGTGCCGCCGGGCCGGGCGAGTACGCCGGCCAGGGTGGCCCGGGTCCGCTCGGAACCGTCCTCCAGCAGCCCGGTCACCAGCGGAACCAGCAGAGCCCGTGGGTCGGGGTCCCGGTCGAGGCGCTCGTCGACGTACGCGGCGACGTCGGCGACGGTCTCCGGGCGGCACTCCAGCGCCTCCCGGACGAGCGCGGTCACCCGGTGGGCCGGCGCGGGCGGGGTGACGTCGGCGAGGGCGCGCAGCAGCCGCCCGGTGTCGGCGCCCGGCCCGCACAGCCGGGCCCGGAAGGCGTCCAGGACCGCGTCCGGGTGGGTGTCCAGGGCGGTGAGCAGCGCGCTGGGCGGCAACTGCGGATCGCCCGCCGCGAACCGCTCAACCGCCTGCGGGAGGTGGCGGGCGCGGGTCTCGGGATCCCGTACGAGGAGGGCGAGCGCGCCGCCGTGCAGGGTGACGTCGGCCGGGCGGGCGAGCAGGGCGAGCGCCGCGTAGCGCAGCAGGCGGCGGTCGGCGTCGGTGCGTACGTGCGGTGCGGCGCGCAGCCCGTAGGCGACCGCGGCGACGCGCCGCGCGGGGCGTTCGTCGCGCGCCCAGCGGTCCACGGCCCGGCACAGCGCCGACGGCTCGTCCTCGGCGAGGACGGCGAGCAGTTCGTCGGCTCGCGGGTGCGCGCAGTCGACGAGCACCTCCGTCAGGTCGTCCAGGGCCCGGTGCCGGTGGGTGTGCAGCAGCGCCTGGGCGGCGGTGGCCACGGTCGCGTGCGGGGTGGCGGGCAGCGGCCGTTCGTCGTCGAACCAGTGCGTGAGCCACGGTTGTACGGCGGTGGGGTCGGCGGCGAGGAGCCCGGCGACGGCGTCGAGGCAACGGGGCGTGCCGGTGTCCTGGGGGGCCGGGTCGGCGAGGACGAGACGGCGCAGCAGGTCCAGGCGGACGTCGACGGGGAGGGCGAGGGACGTCCAGAAGGCGGGACCGAAGGCCGTCGGCGCCGGGCGGTGCGGATCGTGCCGGTGGGCGACGATCCGGTCGGCCAGCAGGCGCAGTACGGCCGTGTACGGCGTCGCGTCGGGGACCCTCGGCAGGGTCTCGGCGAGGAGGCGGGCGGCCCACCAGGCGTGCGGATCGGCGTCCCAGACGTCGGTCAACTCCCGTAGCCGGAGCGCGAGTCGGCCCGGGCCCTGCTGGCGGGCGAGCAGGAGCAGGGCCTCGACGACGGGGCCGATGCGGTGGTGCGGGACGGGCAGGGGGTGCCGCTCCTGCGGCGGGCGGTGGACCAGGGCGCGCAACGCCTCGTCGAGGTCGAGGTGGATGCCCTGGAGCCAGTCGGCGAGTTCCTCGTGGGCGAAGCGGTAGCCGCCGCCCGCGGGGACGAGAAGGCCCTCGGTGAGGACGGCGGACGCCCAGCCGGTGCCGCCGCCCAGGCGCGCCGGAGCCTGCCCCCAGGGGAACACCGCTTCGAACGACGCCCGGTCCAGTTCGCCCTGTCCCGGGCCGAGGCTGCGCCGGGCGGCCTCGTGGACCTGGCCGGAGACCTTCGCGGCGAGCCGGCGTACGGCGGTGCCGCGCAGTCCGTTCCCGGCGGCCAGGCGGACCGCGATGCGCAGGCACATCAGGTCGAGGTGGGCGGCGAGGACATCGTCCCGGTCGAGGGTGACGGACCCGGGCAGGGGGCAGCCGGCGCGCACCTCGCCGAGCAGGCGGAGGGTCAGGGGGTGCCGGGCGTCGCGCGGGGTGAGGGCGGTGTCCGGGATGCCGTAGCGGGCGCGGGCCTGCGCGGCCTCGGCGGGGGTGAGGTCGCCGAGGGGGACGTGGGGCGGGAGCGGCGGGGTGTTGTCCGCGCCGTACAGGGTCTCCCTCGGGAACTGCGCTCCCGCCCCCTCCCAGTACTCCGCCCGGCACGCCACGACCAGCCGCGCCCCGGTCTCCCGCAGCCAGGCCGCCGTGCCCGCCGTCCACTCCGGGAGGCGGTGGGCCAGCACGGGCGGCATCTCCTCGGGACCGTCGAGAAGCAGCAGCAACGGCCGCCCGGCGGCGACCGCGAGCCGGGCCAGCCGCTCCGGCGAGACGTCCCCGAGGCCGTCCGGTTCCTCCGGGGCGGCGAGGCGGGCCGGACTCTCAGGGGGGACGTCCCCGAGGCCCTGCAAGGCCGCGTCAGGGCGCTGGTGGGGGCGGGACGCTGTCACGATCCTCGCCGCCCGGGTGAGGGCCCTGCGGGCCGCGTCCGCGAGCGAGGTGTCGTCCTCCGCCAGGTCCGCTCCCCTCAGCCACAGCGTCGGCGCCGGGCACGCGCCCCGGGCACGCCGTGCCGCGAGGGCCGCGAGTTCCGTCGTACGGCCGCTGCCCGGGGCGCCGACGAGGGCGAGGACCGCCGCTCCGCTCCGCGCGAAGGCGGCGAACTCCCGTGCCGTCGCGGCCCGTTCGACGGGTTCCACCGGCGCTCCGGGGCCGTCGGTGCCGCGGAGCGCGCCGGGCGGGCCGTCGGAGGCGACGGAGGTGGCGGTGAGTTCCAGGACGCCCGCGAGGTTGAGATCGGGGCCGTACGCCGCGACGGTCGCCGCGTTGCGGGCGAGGAGGTCGGCGAGCGGGCCGTCCGGCGCCGGGCGGAGCGGGACCGCGAAGCCCACGTCGCCGTGGTCGGACCGCAGGGCCGTGCCCAGCACGGCGACGACCGCGCCGGTCGCCGCGTCCAGGACCGGCCCGCCGGCCGCTCCCCCGCCGAGGCGCAGCGCGTCCCGGCCGGCCGTGCCGATGGCCAGCTCCAGGACGTCGTCGAGGAGGTGGAAGCGGTCGGTGGCGGTGTACGTCACGGAGGTGGCCGCCAGCACCCGGGCCTCGCGCCAGCGGTCGGCGGCGATCCGGACGTAGGTGCCGGTGTCGAGGCGCTCCCGCACGGTGATCGGCAGCGGATCGGTGCCGAGGCCCTCGGTGCGCACGAGAGCGAGGTCCCGTTCGGGCAGCGGCGTGACCGCGTCGGCGGTGACGACACAGGTGCGGTCGCCGGCGCCGTAGAGGACGAGGCGCGGCAGGCCGTCGACGGCCTCGTGGCTGGTGATCACCGTGCCGTTGTGGTCGGCGACGAAGCCGGTGCCGCGCGGGCGGCCGGCGAGGTCGCGGACGCGGACGAGGGGGACGCCCTCGGGCGTGGGGAGTGGGACGGTTCCCGCCATCGTCGTACCTCCCCGCGCGTGCCCTACCTGTGTTCGACGGTAGGCGTGCGGTGATCAGCGGGACAGATCGCCGGACGAACGCGCCCCCCTGCGCTCCCTCGGTTCACTCCGAGCGCCCGCCCGGGAGGGTGAATGGACGGGGGTCGTTGGATACACCCTAGGGGTGGGGGAACCGAGGGGGGACCGTGGAGCGGCGGGGACGTGCCCCGTGTCCGCCGCTCCACGGGCAGGCCGATCGGCCGGTTCAGGCCAGCACGGCCAGGCTCTTGGCCTTGCCCTTGTGCTCCTCGACCAGGGCGAGGAAGCGGCCCTCGGGGTCGAAGACGGCGACCGGTCCGGCGCCCGCGTAGGTGTCGGGCATCTCCAGGCGGACGCCGTTGGTGAGCAGCCGGGCGCGCTTGGCGTCGACGTCCCAGCGCTGGAAGGCGGCCGCGGCGGCCTCCGCGATCGGCATGACCGTCAGCTCCTGCTGGAGCTGGTCGAGCGTCCGGGCGGCGTCCAGCTTGTACGGGCCGACGCGGGTGCGGCGCAGGGCGGTGAGATGGCCGCCGACGCCCAGGTCGGCGCCCAGGTCGCGGGCGAGGGCCCGGATGTAGGTGCCGGAGGAGCAGACCACCGAGACGACCAGGTCCAGGACGGGCGTGCCGTCCTCGGCGACGGCGTCACGGATGTCGTACACCTCGAAGGAGGAGATGGTGACGGGGCGGGCGGGGATCTCGAACTCCTCGCCCTCGCGGGCCCGCTTGTAGGAGCGCACCCCGTCGATCTTGATGGCGCTGACCTTGGACGGGACCTGCATGATCTCGCCGGTCAGCTTGGCGATGCCGGCGTCGACGGCGTCCCGGGTGACCTTGGAGGCGTCGGTGGAGGAGGTGATCTCCCCCTCGGCGTCGTCGGTGAGGGTGTTCTGGCCGAGCCGGACGGTCCCCAGGTACTCCTTCTCGGTGAGGGCGAGATGCCCGAGGAGCTTGGTGGCCCGCTCCACGCCGAGGACGAGGACGCCCGTCGCCATGGGGTCGAGGGTGCCGGCGTGGCCGACGCGGCGGGTGCGGGCGATGCCGCGCATCTTGGCCACGACGTCGTGCGAAGTGAAGCCCGACGGCTTGTCCACGATGACAAGACCGTCGGGCGCGGTGGGCTTGCGGTTCATTCGGCGGTGTCGTCCGTCTCGTCGTCACCGGGCTTGCGGTAGGGGTCGGCCCCGGCCGCGTAGTCCGCGCCGGCGGACGCCTCGCGCACCTTCTCGTCGGAGGCACGCGCCCGGTCGAGGAGGTCCTCGATGGTGCGCGCGTTGTCCGGGAGGGCGTCGGCGACGAAGGTGAGCGTCGGCGTGAACTTCACTCCGGCGGCCCGGCCGACCTCGGAGCGCAGGATGCCCTTGGCGCTCTCCAGGCCCGCCGCGGCGGCCGTACGCTCCTCCTCGTCGCCGTACACCGTGTAGAAGACGGTCGCCTCCCTGAGGTCACCCGTGACCCGGGTGTCCGTGATGGTGACGTGAGTGCCGAGCCGCGGGTCCTTGATCCCGCGCTGCAGCTTCTGGGCCACCACTTCTCGGATGAGGTCCGCCAGCCTCTTGGCCCGCGCGTTGTCGGCCACTGGTCCGTCTCCTTAAATGCATTCTTCTTGCTTCAGTCTTCGTCGCTGTGGAGCCTGCGTCGAACCGAGAGCAGTTCCACCTCCGGCCGCGCGGCGACCAGCCGCTCACAGCGGTCCAGTACGTCGGCGAGGTGTCCCGCGTCCCCGGAGACGACCGCGAGCCCGATCCCGGCCCTGCGATGGAGGTCGTGGTTGTCCGTCTCGGCCACACTCACCGCGTATTTGCGCTGGAGTTCGGCGATGATCGGACGGACGACGGAACGCTTTTCCTTCAGCGAGTGGACGTCGCCGAGGAGCAGGTCGAAGGACAGAGTCCCCACATACATGTGTGTCCGGATGTCCCGCCGGTTCGGGGTACGGGCGCCAGGCTCAGGCTGCGACGCCGATACGGGAACCGTACACGCAACGGCCGGGGCCGATCGACGGAAATAACTTCCGCCGACCGGCCCCGGTCGCGTGTCAGGTCACGCGCGCGGCTTCTCGCGCATCTCGTACGTCGCGATGACGTCGTCGACCTTGATGTCGTTGAAGTTTCCGAGGTTGATACCACCCTCGTAGCCTTCGCGGATCTCGGTGACGTCGTCCTTGAAGCGACGCAGACCCTCGATGTTGAGGTTCTCCGCGACCACCTTGCCGTCGCGGATGAGGCGCGCCTTGGTGTTGCGCTTGACCTCGCCCGAGCGGATGAGGACACCGGCGATGTTGCCCAGCTTGGACGACTTGAAGACCTCGCGGATCTCCGCCGTACCGAGCTCGACCTCTTCGTACTCCGGCTTGAGCATGCCCTTGAGGGCCGCCTCGATCTCCTCGATCGCCTGGTAGATGACCGAGTAGTACCGGACGTCCACGCCCTCGCGCTCGGCCATCTGCGCCGCGCGGCCGGCCGCGCGGACGTTGAAGCCGATCACGATGGCGTCGGAGCCCATCGCCAGGTCGATGTCGGACTCCGTGACCGCACCGACGCCGCGGTGCAGGACGCGGATGTCGACCTCTTCGCCGACGTCCAGCTGGAGCAGGGAGGACTCCAGGGCCTCGACGGAACCAGAAGCGTCACCCTTGATGATGAGGTTGAGCTGCTGGACCTCGCCGGCCTTGAGCACCTTGTCCAGGTCCTCGAGGGAGACGCGGCGCGTGCGCTTGGCGAACGCGGCGTTGCGCTCACGGGCGGCGCGCTTCTCGGCGATCTGACGGGCCGTACGGTCCTCGTCGACCACCAGGAAGTTGTCGCCCGCACCCGGGACGTTGGTCAGGCCCAGGACCTGGACCGGCGTCGACGGGCCGGCCTCGGCCACGCTGTTGCCGTTGTCGTCGTGCATCGCCCGGACTCGGCCGTACGCGTCGCCGACCACCATGGTGTCGCCGACCCGCAGCGTGCCTCGCTGGACGAGGACCGTCGACACGGCGCCGCGGCCGCGGTCGAGGCGGGACTCGATCGCGATGCCCTGCGCGTCCTGGTTCGGGTTGGCCCGCAGGTCGAGCGAGGCGTCCGCGGTGAGGACCACGGCCTCCAGCAGGGAGTCGATGTGCAGACCCTGCTTGGCGGAGATGTCGACGAACATGGTGTCGCCGCCGTACTCCTCGGCCACCAGGCCGTACTCGGTCAGCTGACCGCGCACCTTGGTCGGGTCGGCGCCCTCGACGTCGATCTTGTTGACCGCGACGACGATCGGCACGTCGGCCGCCTTGGCGTGGTTCAGCGCCTCGACCGTCTGCGGCATGACGCCGTCGTTGGCCGCGACGACGAGGATCGCGATGTCCGTCGACCGCGCACCACGGGCACGCATGGCGGTGAACGCCTCGTGACCCGGGGTGTCGATGAAGGTGATCTTGCGCTCTTCGTCGTTGACCTCGGTCGAGACCTGGTAGGCACCGATGTGCTGGGTGATGCCGCCGGCCTCGCCCGCGATGACGTTCGTCTTGCGGATGGCGTCGAGCAGTCGGGTCTTACCGTGGTCGACGTGACCCATGACGGTGACGACCGGCGGGCGGACCACCAGGTCCTCCTCGTCGCCCTCGTCCTCGCCGAACTCGATGTCGAAGGACTCGAGCAGCTCGCGGTCCTCCTCCTCGGGGCTGACGATCTGAACCGCGTAGTTCATCTCGCCCGCGAGGAGCTGGAGCGTCTCGTCGGAGACGGACTGCGTGGCGGTGACCATCTCACCGAGGTTCATCATGACCGCGACGAGCGACGCCGGGTTGGCGTTGATCTTCTCGGCGAAGTCGGTGAGCGACGCGCCGCGGGAGAGACGGATGGTCTCGCCGTTGCCGCGCGGCAGCATCACGCCGCCGACGCTCGGGGCCTGCATGGCCTCGTACTCCTGGCGACGCTGCCGCTTCGACTTGCGGCCACGACGCGCGGGACCACCGGGACGACCGAAGGCGCCCTGCGTGCCACCGCGGCCACCGGGACCGCCGGGACGGCCGCCGAAGCCGCCGGGACGACCCGCGCCGCCACCGCCGCCACCGGGACCGCCGCCGAAGCCGCCGCCACCGGGACGGGCGCCGAAGCCGCCGCCGCCACCGGGACGACCGGCACCGCCACCGCCGCCACCGGGACGGGCGAACCCGCCGCCGCCGGGACGACCGGCACCGCCGGGACGACCCGCACCGCCCGGACCGCGGCCGCCGGGGCCACCGCCGGGACGCGGGCCGGCAGCGGGACGCTGCGGCATCATGCCGGGGTTCGGACGCGGACCGCCGGGACGCGGACCGCCGGGACCCGCGCCCTGCGGACGGGGCATGCCCGCCGGCGAGGGACGGGCGCCGCCCGGAGCCTGCGGACGAGGACCGCCGCCCTGGGCGCCGGGCGTCTGCGGACGGGGACCGGCGCCGGGGGCACCCGGGCCGCCGGGGCGCGGAGCACCCTGCGGACGGGGCGCCTGCGGGCGCGCCATGCCGGCGTTGCCGCCGGAGGTGAAGGGGTTGTTGCCCGGACGCGGACCGGCCGGACGGGCGCCCGGACGGGGCGCGCCGGCGCCACCCTGACGGGGACCCTGGGCGGCGGCGGGACGCTGGTCCCGCCCGCCCTGCTGACCCTGGCCGGGCGCGGCGGGACGACCGCCGGGCCGCGGGGCGCCGGCGCCGGGACGCGCGCCGGGGCGCGGACCCTGGGCGGCGGGTGCCTGCGGGGCGGCCGGAGCCGCCGGCGGGGCGGTGAACTCGGGCGCGGCCGGGGCCGGACGCGGCGCGGGCTTGGGACCCGGGACCGGACGCGGGCCGGAGGCCGGTGCGGCGGGAGCCGCCGGGGCCGGGGCCTCGGGCGTCTGGGCCGCGGGGGGCTTGGGGGCAGCCGGCCGCGGCGCGGCCGGACGGGCCGCCTGCGCCGGGGACGGCGCCGCGGGCCTGGGGGCGGCCTTGCGCGGGGCGGGCTTGGCGGACTTGCCGCCGCCGCCCTGGAAGGCGTCAGTCAGTTTGCGGACTACGGGCGCTTCGATGGTTGAAGACGCCGAACGGACGAATTCACCGAGTTCCTGGAGCTTGGCCATGACGACCTTGCTCTCCACACCGAACTCCTTGGCGAGTTCGTATACCCGGACCTTAGCCACTTCGCTCCTTTTAGGTCCGGGTTGCGTCCGGACCGTCGCTACTTCATGGGCGTACTCATCGCGTGCTCATCGAGTGCTCATCGCAATCTCGACCTACTTCCAACTCGCGGGGTACCTAGCCGCGCGGACGTTCCGCGTGACGCTCCTTACGGTGTTGCCTGTTCAGCAACTGTCGTCTGCTCGACGTACTGGCGCAACGCCTTTGTGTCGAGCGCTCCCGGGGCACGGAGTGCCCGCGTGAACGCCCGGCGGCGCACCGCCTGGTCGAGACAGACCGAGGCGGGGTGCACGTAGGCACCCCGGCCGGGCAGCGTACCGCGAGGATCGGGGACGCAGGCGTCCTCGATCGCCACGATGCGCAGCAGATCGCTCTTGGCCGCTCGCTCCCGGCACCCCACACAGGTGCGTTCAGGGCATGCTCCGGCGTGCGTCCGGCCAGACACGGTTAAGTCTACCTCCCCGTACCGACCTCACCCGTTTGGGTAAGGAATCGAACGGTTGTTGTCGTGATCTCAGCGACCCGCGGCTTGGATCTATTCCCCCGGCTGGGCGCCGGCGGGCTCCGCGGCCTGCTCGGTGTCGGGCCGGATGTCGATGCGCCAGCCGGTCAGACGGGCGGCGAGGCGGGCGTTCTGGCCCTCCTTGCCGATCGCCAGGGACAGCTGGTAGTCGGGGACCGTCACCCGGGCGGACCGGGAGGCCATGTCCACGACCTCGACCTTGGACACCCGTGCGGGTGACAGGGCGTTCGCCACCATCTCCGCCGGGTCGTCCGACCAGTCGACGATGTCGATCTTCTCGCCGTTCAGCTCGCCCATGACGTTGCGCACCCGGCCACCCATCGGGCCGATGCAGGCGCCCTTGGCGTTCAGGCCCGAACGGGTGGATCGTACGGCGATCTTGGTGCGGTGACCTGCCTCACGGGCGATCGCGGCGATCTCCACGGACCCGTCGGCGATCTCCGGCACCTCCAGGGCGAAGAGCTTCTTCACCAGATTGGGGTGCGTACGGGAGAGGGTGACGGACGGACCGCGGACACCCTTGGCCACCCGGACGACATACGAGCGCAGCCGCATGCCGTGCGGGTAGGTCTCGCCGGGCACCTGCTCCTGCACCGGCAGGATGGCCTCCAGCTTGCCGATGTCCACGAGCACGTTCTTGGGGTCGCGGCCCTGCTGGACCACGCCGGTGACGATGTCGCCCTCGCGGCCGGCGTACTCGCCGAGCGTCGCGTCGTCCTCGGCGTCGCGCAGGCGCTGCAGAATCACCTGCTTGGCCGTGGTGGCGGCGATACGGCCGAAGCCGGACGGGGTGTCGTCGAACTCGCGGGGCTCCTGGCCCTCTTCGAGGTCCTCGGGGTCCTCCTTCGCCCACACGGTCACATGCCCGGTCTCCCGGTTGAGCTCCACGCGCGCGTGTCGGCGGCTTCCCTCGGTGCGGTGGTAGGCGATGAGGAGGGCCGACTCGATCGCCTCGACCAGCAGGTCGAAGGAGATCTCCTTCTCCCGTACCAAGCCCCGCAGGGCACTCATGTCGATGTCCACGGCTACGCCTCCTCTGCTTCCTCTTCGTGCTTGTCCTTGCGATTGAACTCGACCTGCACGCGTGCCTTGGCGATGTCCGAGAAGGCGAGTCTGCGTGCGGTGGGCTTGCGGCCCTTGACCCCGGGCACCTCCAGGTCGACGCCTTCGTCGTCGACCTTCAGGATCCGGGCCACCAGGTCGCCGCCCTCGGTGAGCTGGAACCTCACCAGGCGGTCGACCGCGCGCACGTAGTGCCGGTGCTCCGTCAGGGCGCGCTCGGCGCCGGGCGTGCCGACCTCCAGGTCGTACGCCGCCGTTCCCATCACGTCCGTCTCGTCGAGCTTCGCCGAGAGCGCGCGGCTCACATCGGCGATCTGGTCCAGGTCCGCCCCGGTGTCGGAGTCGACGACGACGCGCAGCACTCGCTTGCGTCCGACGGAGTCCACTGCGATCTCTTCGAGATCCAGGCCCTGGGAGGCGACGAGCGGTTCCAGGAGCTCTCGCAGCCTCTCGCTCTGGGTGGTGCTCATCCGGGTGACTCCTCGGCCGCGTGTGCTGTTGTGGGATGGGTCGCGTGTCTGGTCAAAGGGTATCCGGTCGCGGGGTGTGTTGCCGTCCACCTGTGTACGGACGGTGCCGGAGCGTGGCCCTCGGCGGTGCCGGTGAGTGGTCCCGGGCGGGGGCGCGGGTACCGTGATCACGGGCCCGCGGCCCGCCTTCCCTTCTTCGTACGAGACCCCCGAGGACGTCTGCAGTGCCGTACCCCCCGCCGCCGCGCACCCCCTCGGGGCCGCGCAGAAGATCCCTGCTCGCCTCGGCCGCCGGGGCCGCCCTGCTCGTGGGCTGCTCGTCCGGGGGCGACGGCTCGACCCAGGAGGAGAGCGAGGGCGCCGGGCCGTCGCCGGCCGAACGCGCACGCGCGCGTGCGGCGCGGGACAGCGCGGGGCTCGCGGAGCACTACGACGCCGTCCTCGCCGCCCATCCGGCACTGGCGGCACGGCTGACACCGCTCAGGGCGGAGGTCGCGCGACACTTGGAGGCGTTCGGGGGCGCACCGGTCTCGGCGTCGGCCTCGGCTTCGGCGCCGGCTTCGTCCTCGGCATCGGCGTCGACATCGGCACCGGCGTCAGCGGGGGCTTCGAGCCCGCCCTCGGCATCGGCTCCGGCATCGCCCACGTCGTCGGCTCCGCCGGGGGCATCGGCGCGGGCGGGGGCTTCGTCACCACCCTCGGCCTCGGCTCCGGGCTCGCCCGCGGCCTCCGCTCCGGTCCCGCCATCGCCCTCGGCCTCCGGCCCCGCCGCCGTCTCCCCCGCCGTGCCGGTGGATCCGAAGAGCGCTCTCGTCGCGCTCGCCGGGGCCGAGCGGGCGCTGTCCGATGCGCGGATGGCGGCACTGGCCGGTGTCCCGGGCGAGCTGGCGCGGCTGCTGGCCTCGGTGGCCGCGGCCGGGGCGGCGCACGCGTTTCTGCTGACGGAGGGAGCCAAGTGAGCGGCACGGACGAGGAGCTTCGAGCGCTCCAGGCGGCGCTGGCGGCCGAACACGCCGCCGTGTACGGGTACGGCGTGGTCGGCGGGCGGATCCGCGAGGGCCGGCGCACGGAGGCGCGGGGGGCGTACGACGCCCACCGGGCGCGCCGGGACGCGCTCACGCGCGAGCTGCGCGACCGGGGTGCGACCCCCGCCGCGGCGAGCGCCGCGTACGCGCTGCCGTTCGCGGTCCCCGACTCGGCCGCGGCGGTCCGGCTCGCCGCCGAGATGGAGGACCGGGTGGCCGGTGTGTACTCCGACCTGGTGCGGGCGACGACGGGCGCGCGGCGGCGGGAGGCGGCCGGGGCGCTGCGGGAGGCGGCGGTCCGGGCGGTGCGCTGGCGCGGTGGGAGCGTAGCCTTCCCTGGGCTCGCCGAGCGTGCGGGCACGGCCGCGGCCGGGGCGTCGGCCCCGGTGTCCCCGTCGGCGACGCCGTCGGTGTGACCTGGACCAGGAAGGGAACGACTCGCGCATGGCTTTCGAACCGCCGCAGCGTCTGGTCAGGGCGCTCGGCGAGACGGCACCCGACGGTGACGACTGGTTGGAGAAGCTGCCGGAGACGGTGCGACAGGCCGTCTCGCTACGCGAGTTGACCGTGGAGCGGGTGCAGGTCCCCGGGGGCCGCAGCAGCCTGGTCGTCCTGGTCCGGCGCGCGGACGGCAGCCCGGCGGTGCTGAAGCTGGCGCCGCCGCGGTTCCGGCCCGAGGCCGAACGGGCCGCGCTGGCGCACTGGGGCGGGCTGGGCGCCGTGGAGCTGCTGGAGGAGCGGGCCGGGGACGGGGCGCTGCTGCTGGAGCGGTTGCAGCCGGACGTGTCGGTGCGGTCGCTGCCGGAGGCGAAGGCGCTGCTGGAGGCGGCGGGGGCGCTGCGGCGGCTGTGGGTCGAGCCGCCGGTCGGTCATGGGTTCGAGACGGTGGCCGCGCGGACCGGGCGGCAGGCGGAGGCCATGCGGGCGTCCGCGGCGGCCGACGCGGACGTGGCGCCTCTGGTGGACGTCGCCCTGGCCGCTCGGGAGGAGCTGCTGGGGGCGCCGCCCGAGGAGCGGTTGCTGCACGGGACGTTCCGGCAGAGCAAGGTGCTGGCCGGGGAGCGGTCGCCGTGGCTCGCCGTGGGCGCGGATCCCGTGGTCGGCGAGTGTGCCTTCGATCTGGCTCGGCTGGTGCGGGACCGGGTGGAGGATCTGATCGCCTCGCCCTCGGGGGCGGCTGCCACTCGACGGCGGGTGAAGAAGCTGGCCGAGTCGTTGGAGGTGGATCAGGAGCGGCTGCGGGGGTGGACGCTGTTCCGGGCCGTGGAGTCGGGGGTGCGGGCGAAGCGGGTGGGGCGGGCCGTGGATGCGGAGCTGTTGCTCGAATTCGCCGGGTGGCTTTAGGGGTTCGGTTGCCGGGTGCGGGTGTGTGGGGGCTTGTCGCGTTGTTCCCCGTGCCCCTTTGCGCGCCGGGCGTTCGACCTCGGCCGTTCCCCTCCGCAGTGACGCTGTGTCATGTCCTGCGGTCGGGGAACGGCCCCAGTGATTCCGTTACGCGGTCAGGCGGGCGATCGCCTCGTCGACGGTGAGCTCCTCGCGCTCGCCGGTCCTGCGGTCCTTCAGCTCCAGCACGCCCTCGGCGGCACGCCGGCCCGCCACCAGGATCTGCGGTACGCCCATCAGCTCGGAGTCGGTGAACTTCACGCCCGGCGAGACGCCCGCCCGGTCGTCCACCAGGACGCGCAGGCCGGCCGCCGCGAGCTTCTCGGAGACGTCGAGGGCGAGTTCGGTCTGCAGGGCCTTGCCGGCGGCGACGACGTGCACGTCGGCCGGGGCGACCTCCTTGGGCCAGCACAGGCCCTTGTCGTCGGCGGTCTGCTCGGCGAGGGCCGCGACCGCGCGGGAGACGCCGATGCCGTAGGAGCCCATGGTGACGCGGACCGGCTTGCCGTTCTGGCCGAGGACGTCCAGCTTGAGGGCGTCGGCGTACTTGCGGCCGAGCTGGAAGATGTGGCCGATCTCGATGGCGCGGTCCAGCTTGAGGCCGGTGCCGCACTTCGGGCAGGGGTCGCCCTCCTGGACGACGACGACGTCGACGTACTCGTCGACCTCGAAGTCGCGGCCCGCGACGACGTTCTTGGCGTGCATGCCCTCCTTGTTGGCACCGGTGATCCAGGAGGTGCCGGGGGCGACGCGCGGGTCGGCGAGGTAGGTGACCTTCTCGCCCAGGCCCTGCGGGCCGACGTAGCCGCGGACCAGGTCCGGGCGGCCCGCGAAGTCGGCCTCGGTGACCATCTCGACGGTCTTCGGGGCGAAGTGCGCCTCGACCTTGTCCAGGTCGACCTCGCGGTCGCCGGGGACGCCGACGGCGACGATCTCGCCGTCGACCTTCACGAGGAGGTTCTTCAGGGTGGCGGAGGCCGGGACGCCGAGGGAGGCGGCGAGGGTCTCGATGGTGGGGGTGTCCGGGGTCGGGATCTCCTCGGCGGCCGCGACGCCGGAGCCGTCGACCGGCTTCAGCTCGTAGGTGATCGCCTCGGTGTTCGCCGCGAAGTCGCAGTTCGGGCAGTCCGCGAAGGTGTCCTCGCCGGCGCCGGCCGGGGCGAGGAACTCCTCCGACTTCGAGCCGCCCATCGCGCCGGCGGTGGCGGCGCAGATGCGGTAGTCGAGGCCGAGGCGCTCGAAGACGCGCTGGTAGGCCTGGCGGTGCAGGGCGTACGACCGGGCGAGGCCCTCGTCCTCCGTGTCGAAGGAGTACGAGTCCTTCATCAGGAACTCGCGGCCGCGCAGGATGCCGGCCCGCGGGCGGGCCTCGTCGCGGTACTTGTGCTGGATCTGGTAGAGGATGACCGGCAGGTCCTTGTAGGAGGACGCCTGGTCCTTCACCAGCAGGGTGAAGATCTCCTCGTGGGTGGGGCCGAGGAGGTAGTCGCCGCCCTTGCGGTCCTTGAGGCGGAACAGCTCCTGGCCGTACTCGTCCCAGCGGCCCGTGGCGTCGTAGGGCTCACGCGGCAGCAGGGCCGGGAGCAGCACCTCCTGGGCGCCGATGGCGTCCATCTCCTCGCGGACGATGCGCTCCACGTTGGCCAGGACCTTCTTGCCGAGCGGCAGCCAGCTCCAGATCCCGGCGGCGGTACGGCGGACGTAGCCGGCGCGGACGAGGAGCTTGTGGCTGAGTACCTCGGCGTCGGCCGGGTCGTCGCGCAGCGTCTTGGCCATCAAGTTCGACATGCGCTGGACCGGTGCGTTCGCCATGGTTCTCGTACTCCTGCTGGTTTTGGGTGATGGCAAGGAGGTTAGCCGGGCGCCGGGCCCCGCCGGAAATCGTTACTTCCGCAGGAGGGGAAGGGGCGCGCCCATCACGGCGTACGGGCGGGGGGCGCTGGGGAAGAGGACCTGGCGGGCGAGGTCCCGGTAGCCGAGGGAGCGGTAGAGGGCGCGGGCGGGGCTCTCCGTGTCGATCGCCGAGAGGATCGAGCGGGGCTGGGCGGCGCCGTCGGTGATCGTGGTGATCAGGGCACGGCCGGCGCCGCGGTTCTGGTGGGCGGGGTGGACGTGGAGTTCGGTGATGACGAAGGAGTCGTCGAGCCAGTACTCGTTGTCCCGGGCGCGCAGATAGGGCTCGACGACGGTGGACCACCAGTGGGTGCGGTCGTTGGGCATCCCGTAGACGAAGCCGACGAGGCGGCCGTCGGCCGTGGTGGCGCCCAGGGCCCGGGAGCCCGGGAAGGTCATGTGGCGCAGCACGATCTGCCGGCGCACGGCCACCTCGTCCGGGCCCAGTCCGAAGGCCACGGCTTGGACCGCCAATGCCTCGTCCACGTGTGCCGAGAGGTCCAGGGGGCCGATGACGAGGTCCATGCGGGGAGCGTACAGGTGAGTCAGAACAGCACACTCATGAAGGCGCCGACCTCCTGGAAGCCGACTCTCGTGTACGTCCTGCGCGCCGCGGTGTTGAAGTCGTTCACGTAGAGGCTCACCACCGGGGCCACGTCCGCGAGGGCGTAGCGCAGGACCGCCGCCATGCCCGGGGCCGCCAGTCCCCTGCCCCGGTACTCGGGGGCCACCCACACACCCTGGATCTGGCAGGCATGGGGGGTCGCCGCGCCGATCTCCGCCTTGAAGACGACCCGGCCCGCGTCGTCGAGGCGGGCGAAGGAGCGGCCGGCGCCGACCAGTTCGGCGACTCTCGCCTGGTAGAGGAGGCCGCCGTCGCCGGCCAGCGGGGAGATGCCGACCTCCTCGGTGAACATCGCCACGCACGCCGGCATGATCGTCTCCATCTCGTCCTTGCGGACGCGGCGGACGTACGGATCCGGGGCGATGTCGGCCGGCATGCGGTCGGTGATCATGAGGGGCTGGTGGGCGCGGACGTCGCGGGCGGGGCCCCAGTGGGGTTCGAGCAGGCGCCAGAGCGCGGCGGTGGGGCCGGCGGGGCCGACGATCGAGGAGCAGCGGCGGCCGGCCCGTCGCGCGCGGTCGGCGAAGGCGCGGACCGCGCGCGGGGTGGCGCAGATCGGGACGAGGTTGGCGCCCGCGTAGCACAGGGACGTCAGCAGGCCGTCCTCGTACCAGCCCCACATCTCGCCGCCCAGGCGCCACGGGTCGAGGCCGGCGACCTGGACGCGGGAGGTCACGAAGGCGTTCGTGACGGGCTCGCGGTCGAGGACGGCGAGCGCGGCGTCCAGGTCGCTCGGTTCGAGGACCCGGGAGGTCGTCTGGGTCAACACGCGCGGGGCCTCACGGGTGGGGTCTGCTTGATTTCCGCACTATAGCCGCGCTGCTTGGGCCGTGCGCCCTCCAGCTCGGTGGGCTTGTGTCTTCGGGCGGGTGCGGGTTGTTCGTGGCTGATCGCGCAGTTCCCCGCGCCCCTTTCGGGGCGCTCCAGAACTCGTGCGCCGATGGCTTCAGCCCGCTACCGAGACCGTCGGTTCGCCGGACTCCGCGCCCTCCGCCTCCATCTGCTCGGCGATCTTCATCGCCTCCTCGATGAGGGTTTCCACGATCTTGGACTCCGGGACCGTCTTGATGACCTCGCCCTTGACGAAGATCTGGCCCTTGCCGTTGCCGGAGGCGACGCCGAGGTCGGCCTCGCGGGCCTCGCCCGGGCCGTTCACCACGCAGCCCATGACGGCCACGCGCAGCGGGACCTCCATGCCCTCCAGGCCGGCGGTGACCTCCTCGGCCAGCTTGTAGACATCGACCTGGGCGCGGCCGCAGGACGGGCAGGAGACGATCTCCAGGCGGCGGGGGCGCAGTCCGAGGGACTCCAGGATCTGGTTGCCGACCTTGATCTCCTCGACCGGCGGCGCGGACAGGGAGACGCGGATGGTGTCGCCGATGCCCTGGGAGAGGAGGGCGCCGAAGGCGACGGCCGACTTGATGGTGCCCTGGAAGGCCGGGCCGGCCTCGGTGACGCCGAGGTGGAGGGGGTAGTCGCACTGGGCGGCGAGCTGCTTGTAGGCCTCGATCATCACGACCGGGTCGTTGTGCTTGACCGAGATCTTGATGTCGCGGAAGTCGTGCTCCTCGAAGAGGGACGCCTCCCACAGGGCGGACTCGACGAGCGCCTCGGGGGTGGCCTTGCCGTACTTCTGGAGCAGGCGCCGGTCGAGGGAGCCGGCGTTCACGCCGATGCGGATCGGCGTGCCGTGGTCCTTCGCCGCCTTGGCGATCTCCTTGACCTTGTCGTCGAACTGCTTGATGTTGCCGGGGTTGACGCGCACGGCCGCGCAGCCCGCCTCGATGGCGGCGAAGACGTACTTCGGCTGGAAGTGGATGTCGGCGATGACCGGGATCTGCGACTTGCGGGCGATGGTCGCGAGGGCGTCGGCGTCGTCCTGGGTGGGGCAGGCCACGCGGACGATCTGGCAGCCGGACGCGGTCAGCTCGGCGATCTGCTGGAGCGTGGCGCCGATGTCGGACGTGCGGGTGGTGGTCATGGACTGCACGGACACGGGCGCGTCGCCGCCGACCGCCACGGACCCGACCTGGATCTGCCGGCTCTTGCGGCGCTCGGCGAGCTTGGTCGGAACGGACGGCATGCCGAGAGAAATCGCAGTCATCTGCTGTCAAACCCCAAGTCGTGGATCAAGGCCCCGGTCCCGTGAGCAGCGGGCTCCGGCCTTCGAGATTACGGCACGGCCCCCGTCCCGGGCACATCCCTCCCGTCAAACCCCCGGAACGGACGACGGCCGGGCCCCAGGGGCGCCCGGCCGTCGTGAACAGTGGATGGCTAGGAGATTCTCACCGGGTTGACCACGTCCGCGATCAGGACGAGCACGGTGAAGCAGATGAAGATCCCGGCCACCACGTACGCCACCGGCATCAGCTTCGCCACGTCGAACGGGCCCGGGTCCGGGCGGCGCAGCACCCGCGCCAGGTTGCGGCGCAGCGACTCCCACAGGGCGCCCGCGATGTGCCCGCCGTCGAGCGGGAGCAGCGGGAGCATGTTGAACAGGAACAGGGAGAGGTTGAAGCCGGCCAGCAGCATCACGAACATGGCGAGCTGCTGGGAGGCGGGGATGTCGAGGGTGGCGATGTCGCCGCTGACGCGGGCGGCGCCGACGATGCCCATCGGGGAGTCCGGTTGGCGCGGTCCGTCGCCGAAGGCGGCGTCCCACAGGGCGGGGATCTTCGAGGGCAGGGCGGCGAGGGAGTCGATCGCGTCGCCGACCCGGTCGGTCATCCAGGTCACGGACTGGCCGAAGTCCTGCTGGACGACGCCGGTGGCGGCGCTGAAGCCGAGGAAGCCGGCCTTGACGTACTTGCCCTGGACGTAGGCCCCGCTGGAGTCCTTCTTCGCGACCAGGTTGGTGGCGATGGTGGCGTGCAGGGTCATTTCCGTGCCGTCCCGGTCGACGACGATCGGCACGTTCTTGCCGGCGCTGTCGCGGATCAGGTCGGAGAGCTTGTTCCAGTCGTCGGTCCGGACGCCGGCGAAGGCGACGATCCTGTCGCCGGCCTTCATGCCCGCGGCGGCGGCCGGGGAGGGCGGGTCGGACTTCTTGCAGTCGTCGCGGTTCTCGCTCTGGGAGATCACACAGGGGGAGACGGACTCGACGCTGGTGGTCTGCTGCTGGATGCCGAAGCCCATCAGCACGGTGAGGAACAGGCCGAAGGCGAGGATCAGGTTCATGAACGGGCCGGCGAACATGACGATGACCCGTTTCCACGGCTTGCGCGTGTAGAACAGGCGGGTCTCGTCACCCGGCTGGAGCTCCTCGAAGGCGGCCGAGCGGGCGTCCTCGATCATGCCGCGCCAGGGCGAGGTGGAGCGGGCCACGATCCGGCCGTCGTCGCCGGGCGGGAACATGCCGATCATGCGGATGTAGCCGCCGAAGGGGATGGCCTTGACGCCGTACTCGGTCTCGCCCTTCTTGCGTGACCAGATGGTGGGTCCGAAGCCGACCATGTACTGGGGGACGCGGATGCCGAAGAGCTTGGCCGTGGACAGGTGCCCCAGCTCGTGCCAGGCGATCGACGCCAGCAGGCCGAGCGCGAAGACCACTATGCCGAGGAAGAACATCAAGGTCGTCATGCACGGGCCTCCGCCGTCTGTGCCGCCAGTTCCCGGGCCCGGCCACGGGCCCAGGTCTCCGCTTCGAGGACGTCCGACACGGTGAGCGGGGTTCCCGTGACCGGGGTGCCGTGCTCCTCGACCACCCGGGTCACCGTCTCCATGATCCCGTTGAAGGGCAGCGCGCCGCGGCGGAAGGCCTCGACGCACTCCTCGTTGGCCGCATTGAACACCGCGGGCGCGGTGCCTGCGAGCTCGCCCACGCGGCGGGCGAGGTTCACGGAGGGGAAGGCCTCGTTGTCCAGGGGGAAGAACTCCCAGGTGGAGGCCGTGCTCCAGTCGAAGGCGGGCGCGGCGTCGGGGATGCGCTCGGGCCAGCCGAGACCGATGGCGATCGGCCCGCGCATGTCGGGCGGGGTCGCCTGGGCCAGTGTCGATCCGTCGGTGAACTCAATCATCGAGTGGACATACGACTGCGGGTGCACGACCACCTCAATGCGGTCGAAGGGAATGTCGTAGAGCAGGTGTGCCTCGATGACCTCCAGGCCCTTGTTGACGAGGGTCGCGGAGTTGATCGTGATCACCGGGCCCATGGCCCAGGTGGGGTGCGCGAGGGCGTCCTCGACGGTCACGTCCGCCAGCTGTTCCTTCGTACGGCCGCGGAAGGGGCCGCCGGAGGCGGTGACGACGAGCTTGCGGACGTCGGCGCGGGTGCCGGCGGCGAGGGCCTGGAAGAGGGCGGCGTGCTCGGAGTCGACGGGGATGATCTGGCCGGGCTTGGCGAGCGCCTTCACCAGCGGGCCGCCCACGATGAGCGACTCCTTGTTGGCGAGCGCGAGGGTGCGGCCCGCCTCCAGGGCGGCGAGGGTGGGGGCGAGGCCGATGGAACCGGTGATGCCGTTGAGCACGGTGTGGCAGTCGGAGGCGGCGAGCTGGGCGGCCGCGTCGGGACCGGCGAGGATCTCCGGCAGCGGCTCCCCCGGGCCGTACGCGGCGGCGAGGGCCTCGCGCAGCGCCGGTACGGCGTCCTCGCGGGCGACCGCGACGGTCCGCGCCCGGAGCTGGTGCGCCTGCTCGGCGAGGAGGGCGACGCGGCCGCCGTTGGCGGACAGGGCGGTGACCCGGAAGCGGTCGGGGTTGCGCAGCACGAGATCGATGGCCTGGGTGCCGATCGACCCGGTGGAGCCGAGGATCACCACGTCCTTCGGACCGTCACCCGCGACGGGGTCGTAGACGAGATGCGGGTCGGCGAGGGGGCGGGGCGGAAGCCCCGTCGTCCGCCCGGAGGGCGGGCCCAGCGGCGTCAGGTGCGTGCTCTCGGCGTGCCGGGCGTCGCCCCACGTACTGGATGTACTTGGGGTGGCGCCCGGTGCGGCGAGAGTGCGTGCATGGCGTCGGGGGGCAGACGGGGCTTCCGCTCCGTGCCCTCGGGGGGCTGGACTGTCGCTCATCCCCCCATTGTGGCCGCACGTCCCGGGCGGACGGACAGGGTGTCCCCCTCACGGGTGGGGGACACCCCGCCGGGACAGTGTCACCGGATCGGGCGGGGGACACCCCGCCGGGACGGTGTCACCGGATCGGGCGGTGCAGGTTCTCCTTCTCGCTGGGGCCGGGGGTGGCGTCGGCGATCCAGGCGCCCTCGCCGGAGAGGTCGACGATGCCGTCCTCCAGCCATGTGTACGTGCCCGCCATGACGCCCTTGACGACCTTGCCGTCGAGGGTGTCGGTGTTGGTCCACAGGCGGGCGAAGAGTTCCTCGACGCGCAGCCGGGACTGGTGGCAGAAGGCGTCGGCCAGCTGGTACGCCTCGCGGCCGTGGTCGCCGCGCGAGCGGAGCAGTTCGGCGCGGACGCAGACGGCGCTCATCGCGAAGAGTTCGGCGCCGATGTCGACGATCCGGCCGAGGAAGCCCTGCTTGGTCTCCATCCGGCCCTGCCAGCGGGACATCGCGTAGAAGGTGGAGCGGGCGAGCTTGCGGGCGTGCCGTTCGACGTAGCGAAGGTGCGGGGCGAGGTCGACGCCGTGCTTGAACTCGCTGTACGAGGAGGGGAGTTGACCGGGCCCGGCGACCAGCTTCGGCAGCCACTTGGCGTAGAAGACGCCCGCGTTCGCGCCCGCCTTCGCCTTCTGCTGGAGGGACTTCTCCGGGTCGATCAGGTCGCCCGCCACCGACAGGTGGGCGTCCACGGCCTCACGGGCGATCAGCAGGTGCATGATCTCCGTGGAGCCCTCGAAGATGCGGTTGATGCGCAGGTCGCGCAGGACCTGTTCGGCCGGGATGGCGCGTTCCCCGCGCGCCCGCAGCGACTCGGCGGTCTCGAAGCCGCGGCCGCCGCGGATCTGGACGAGTTCGTCGGCCATCAGCCAGGCCATCTCGGAGGCGTACAGCTTGGCGAGCGCGCCCTCGATGCGGATGTCGTTGCGGTCCTCGTCGGCCATCTGGGAGGCGAGGTCGGTCACCGCCTCCAGGGCGAAGGTGGTGGCCGCGATGAAGGAGATCTTGGCTCCGACGGCCTCGTGCCGTGCGATCGGCTTGCCCCACTGCTCACGGGCCGCCGACCACTCGCGGGCGATCTTCAGGCACCACTTGCCGGCGGCCACACAGGACGCCGGGAGCGAGAGCCGACCGGTGTTCAGCGTGGTGAGGGCGATCTTCAGGCCGGCGCCCTCGGGGCCGACGCGGTTGGCGGCGGGGACGCGGACCTGGTGGAAGCGGGTGACGCCGTTCTCGATGCCCCTGAGGCCCATGAAGGCGTTGCGGTTCTCGACGGTGACGCCGGGCGAGTTGGTCTCCACGACGAAGGCGGTGATGCCGCCCTTGTGGCCCTCGGACCGGGGGACGCGGGCCATGACGACGAGGAGGTCGGCGACGACGCCGTTGGTGGTCCAGAGCTTCACCCCGTCGAGGACGTAGTCGTCGCCGTCGGGGACCGCGGTGGTGGCCAGGCGGGCGGGGTCGGAGCCGACGTCGGGCTCGGTGAGCAGGAAGGCGCTGATGTCGGTGCGGGCGCAGCGCGGCAGGAAGCGCTCCTTCTGCTCGGGGGTGCCGAACAGTTTCAGCGGCTGCGGTACGCCGATCGACTGATGCGCGGAGAGCAGCACGCCGATCGCGGGGCTGGCCGAGCCGACGAGGGCGAGGGCCTTGTTGTAGTACACCTGGGTGAGGCCGAGCCCGCCGTACTTGGGGTCGATCTTCATGCCGAGGGCGCCGAGTTCCTTGAGCCCGTCGATCACCTCGTCCGGGATGCGGGCGTCCCGCTCGATGACGGCCGGGTCGATCTTCGTCTCGCAGAAGTCGCGCAGTTTGGCGAGGAACTCCTCGCCGCGCTGCACATGCTCGTCGGCGGGGAGGGGGTGGGGGTGGATGAGGTCCAGCCGGAAGCGGCCGAGGAACAGTTCCTTGGCGAAGCTGGGCTTGCGCCATTCCTGTTCCCGGGCCGCCTCGGCGACCTGCCGGGCCTCACGTTCGGTGACGGCAGGGCGCGTCGGAGGGGTACTGGGGGCGGACATGAGTCTCACCTCACCGCGAAGAGGGATCAAGGGTTACCGACCGGTGCTACTGGATCGTTGGTACCCGAATCCGGGCGGACCCACCACCCCTCGCGCATCCGTTCAGCCGATCCGCGCCGGGAGGGGCCGGGTGTCCGGCGGTGTTGCGCGGGGCTCCTTCCGAGGGGACCGTTCGGGTGAGGGCCGGGTGAGGGCCCGGCCTCGGGGGAAGGGCCTCGGGGAAGAAAGCTGTCGAAGCGCTTCGACAACCTATGGACACCGACCCGTGCCGAGGCTACTGTCGAACCACCCCCACACCTCGCCCCCGTTCGTACGGCGCTCTGTCGAAGCGCTTCACAAAGCTTGGAGAGCTCTGGATGGTCACCCTCGCCGAGGTCGCCCAGCACGCCGGAGTCTCGGCGAGCACGGTGAGCTATGTCCTCAGCGGCAAGCGGTCCATCTCCGCCACCACCCGGCAGCGGGTCGAGCAGAGTATCCGGGAGCTGGGATACCACCCGAACGCCGGCGCCCGCGCGCTGGCCAGCAGCAGGTCGAACATCATCGCGCTGATGATCCCGCTGCGCACCGACATGTACGTACCGGTGATGATGGAGATCGCCATCGCGGTCGCCACGACGGCCCGGACACACGGGTACGACGTGCTGCTGCTGACCGGCGAGGAGGGGCCCGACGCCGTGCGCCGGGTCACCGGCAGCGGACTCGCCGACGCCATGATCCTGATGGACGTCGAACTCGACGACGAACGGCTGCCGTTGCTGCGGCGGACGGACCAGCCCTCGGTGCTGATCGGTCTGCCCGCCGACACCTCCGGGCTGACCTGCGTCGACCTGGACTGGAGCGCGACCGGCGCGCTGTGCGTGGAGCATCTGGCGACCCTCGGCCACCGCGACATCGCCGTCATCGGCGAGGCCCCCGCGGTCTACGAGCGGCACACCGGATTCGCCGAGCGCACCCTCGACGGACTGCGGGCGCGGGCCCGGGAGCTGGGGCTGCGGCTGCTGCACCGGCCCTGCGAGGGCGGGTACGACGCGATGGCCCTGACACTCGCCCGCGTCCTCGACGAACGCCCGGGCACCACGGGCTTCGTCGTGCAGAACGAGGCGGCGGTGGAGCCGCTGCTCGCCCTGCTGCGCCAGCAGGGCCGGGCGGTGCCCGAGGACATGTCGGTGGTCGCGATCTGCCCCGACCAGGTCGCCGTCCAGGCGTCGGTGCGGCTGACCTCGGTCGCCATCCCGGCCCAGGAGATGGGCCGGCACGCCGTGGAGCGGCTGATGGCCAAGCTCGACGGGCGCGGATCCGACGAGGTCGTCCTCATCTCCCCCGAACTGACGGTCCGCACGAGCTCGGGCCCGGCGCCCTCGGGCCCCTCCTGACCCGCTTTTCCCCCGCCCTTCGGGCACCTCATGTCTTTCGGGAGCACCCTTCGTGAATCAGCCTGCCGAAAACCGGACCGGTCATGGCGCGGTCAGCCTCGCGCAGTCCTCCCCGACCGTCGGCACGTTCCGCGAGCGCGACGGCGCGCTGGAGTGGAGCGGCCGCCAGGAGATCCTCCGTATCGAGCCATGGGGGCCGGACGCGGTCCGGGTGCGGGCGCGGCTCGGCGGCCCGGTCCTGGACACCACTCCGGGCGCGCTGCTCGACGGCGCCCCCGCGACGCCGTCCACGGTCAAGATCGAGGACGGGCGGGGGCGGCTGACCGTCGGCGGGATCACCGCCGAGGTGGACGCCGAGGGCCTGATCCGCTTCCTGGACACCGCGACCGGCGAGGAACTGCTCGCCGAGCAGCGCGCCCACTTCTGGTGGCCGGGCTCGCGCCTCTACACGGCCGTCGGCAACGGCCACCACCGCCTGGAGCAGCGCTTCGCCGCCTACGACGACGAGAAGCTGTACGGCCTGGGCCAGCACCAGCACGGGCGGCTGGACCAGAAGGGCCTGGTCCTGGACCTGGTGCAGCGCAACGCCGAGGTCACGATCCCGGTGCTCACCTCCAGCCGCGGCTACACCCTGCTGTGGAACAACCCGGCGATCGGGCGGGTGGAGCTGGCGCACAACGGCACCCGCTGGGTGGCCGACTCCGCCCGGCAGATCGACTACTGGATCACCGCGGGCGCCCCCGCCGAGGCACAGCGCCGCTACAGCGCGGTGACGGGCCGCTCCCCCATGCTGCCGGAGTGGGCGGCGGGCTTCTGGCAGTGCAAGCTGCGCTACCGCACCCAGGACGAACTCCTCGCCGTGGCCCGGGAGTACAAGCGCCGGGGCCTGCCCATCGACGCGATCGTCTGCGACTTCTTCCACTGGACGCATCTGGGCGAGTGGAAGTTCGACCCGAAGGAGTGGCCCGACCCGGCGGCGCTCGTGCGCGAGCTGGAGGAGCTCGGGATCAAACTCGTCGTCTCCGTCTGGCCGTCGGTGTCCCCGCTGTCGGAGAACCACCCGGTGATGGAGCAGCGCGGCTACTTCATCGGCACCCAGTACGGCCCGATGGCGCACGCCGACTGGCCCGACAAGGAGGTCGCCTCGACGGTCCAGGTGGCCTTCTACGACGCGACGAACCCGGAAGCCCGTGCCTTCGTGTGGGAGCGCGTGCGCGACAACTACCTGACGCCGTACGGCATCACCGCCTTCTGGCTGGACGCCTGCGAGCCGGAGCTGAAGCCGGGCTTCCAGGAGAACCTGCGCTACTGGGCGGGGCCGGGCCTGGAGGTCGGCAACCTGTACCCGGCCGAGAACGCCCGCACCTTCTACGAGGGCCTGCGCGCCTGCGGTCTCGCCGACGACGAGATCGTCACGCTCAACCGCTCGGCGTGGGCGGGCAGTCAGCGCTACGGCGCCGCCCTGTGGTCGGGTGACATCGGCACCGACTTCGCGACCCTGCGCCGCCAGATCGCGGCCGGGCTGAACACGGCGCTGTCGGGGATCCCGTGGTGGAACACGGACATCGGCGGCTTCCACGGCGGCGATCCGGACGACGAGGCGTACCGGGAGGTCATGGTGCGCTGGTTCCAGTTCGGCGCGCTGTCGCCGCTGATGCGTCTGCACGGCTTCCGCGACCCGGGCATGCCGCTGGGCCCGGACATGACGGGCGGCCCCAACGAGGTGTGGTCGTACGGCGAGCGGGCCGGCGCCGTCCTGGAGAAGTACCTGCGGCTGCGCGAGCGCCTGAAGCCGTATGTCCTCCAGGTCATGCGGGAGGCGCACGAGGAGGGCCTGCCGGTGATGCGGCCGCTGTTCCTGGAGTTCCCGGACGACCCCGCGGCCTGGTCGGTCGACGACGCGTATCTGTTCGGCGGGGACCTGATGGTCGCCCCGGTGCTCACGGCCGGCGCCACGACCCGTACGGCGTATCTCCCGGCGGGCGCGTGCTGGACGGACGCGTGGACCGGCGCGGTGTACGAGGGCGGCGCGGCCGTGACCGTGGACGCCCCGCTGGACCGCCTCCCGCTGTTCCTGCGGGACGGGGCGAGGCTGCCGATCGCCGAGTGAGCGAGGCGGGCCGGCCCCCGGCGGGGCGGGGACCGGCCCGGTGGCTCAACTGCTGCTGACGGTGAGGTTGTTGGCCTGGAAGTTCAGGCCGCCCGAGGACGAGGTGATCTCGAAGCCGAACTGGACGTCACCGATGGTCTCGTTGCCGAACCAGCCCTTGGTGTCCTTGATCCACTTCAGGATCGGCAGGATGTCGACGGTGCCGGACGACGAGTTCGAGGTGCGCACGAAGGAGAAGACCTGGTTCGCCCCGTTGGTGCCCTTGTAGACGGTCCAGGTGTGGCCGCCCAGCGTCACAGTGCCCTGCGAGGTGCCGAGGGGGCCGACCGGTCCGGTCTTGTTGACCCAGAGCATGATCTCGTAGTCGTAGTCGGTGTCCCAGATGTCGTACGAGGTGTTGTACGCGCCGGAGGACGGGACCGTGACGTTGTAGTTGCTGGTGAGCGAGCCGAGCGAGGTGATCGACCTGTTGACCACCTTCTTGGCGTCCGGGTAGGACTTGATGCCGCCGGTGTTGGGGTGGTTGGCCCAGACGCCCCAGCTGGTGCCGGAGTTGGCCCAGATGCACTGGCTGCCGGCGCCGGAGCCCCAGATGTTGTTGTAGAGGGTGTAGCCGTTCAGCGAGGTGGAGCCCCACTGGTCGCAGGAGCTCCAGACGGCGGCGGAGGCGGGCGCCGAGGCGAGACCGACGGTGGCGCCGAGGGCCAGGGCGGGGGCGAGCAGGGCCTTCATCACCCTGCCGAGCGTTCGAGGTGCCATGGTGTCCCTTCCATGGGTGGGGGGATGGTGCGGGGAGTCACCACGTCCCCAGCGTGAGGACGTGGTCTTCTCCGGCGACGAGGTCGAGCGGCTGTGCGCCGGAGGAAGTCCGGAGTTCGACCCGGTGGGTGCGGTGGGGGCGCAGGACGGCCCGGGCGCCGTCCGGGTCCCAGGCCAGGTCGAGTTCGGCGCCGAAGCGGGTGCGGACGCCGGTGAGCCGGCCCGCGGCGAGTGCGGCGGGCGGTGCGGGCAGCAGGACGAGCCGGTCGGGCGTGGACTGCACGAGTGCCTCGATCAGCACGGCGGGCAGGGTGTGGGCGGCGTCCGCGTTGTAGACGTCGCGGTGGGGGTAGTGGGCGCTCATCAGGGACGCGTGGAAGAAGTCGCCCTCCAGGACGCGGGCGAGGGCCTGGCCGACGCGCCGGCCGTCGCGCAGCCGCGCCGCGATCAGGGCGTGGTGGAGATGGCCGTGCGCGGAGTCGTTCTCGGCACCGCGCAGGCAGAGGGCGCGGTGGGCGGCCGCGGCCAGGCCGGGGGTGTCGTAGGGGTTGATCTCGTCGAGCGGCCACACGCCGTAGAGGTGGCTGAGGTGGCGGTGGTCGTAGGAGTCGTCGAGGCCGGGCCAGGCCCATTCGGCGAGCGCGCCGTCGGCGTTGATCCGGTGCGGGGGCAGCCGATCGGCGAGGGCGCGCCATCGGTCGGCCTCCGGGGTGCCGGGGTGGTAGTCGGCGGCGGTGCGCAGGGCGTGCCGGGCGGCCGAGAGGTCCATGGCCGCGTTGAGCGCTCCCCAGCTGCCGTTCGCGGGCCGGTTCTCGGGCGAGTAGGAGGGGACGATCACGAGCCGGCCGTCGGGGTCGGTGCGGGTGAGGAAGTCCTCGTAGAAGCGGGCGACCTCGGCGAGCGTTGCGGCGGTCCGCGGGTCGCGGGTGCCCTGGGTCTCGTCGTGGTCGACGAGGGGCTTGAGCAGCCAGTCGGCGCCCGCGGTCCACAGGTGGAGGGGGTATGCGCGGCTGAAGTGGTACGCGTGTCCGGACTCGCCGTCGCTGTGGGCGGGGGCGACGGCGCCCCGGGTGCCGAAGACCGCGCGGGCGTTGTCCCGCCAGTCGGCGAGCTGACGCTCTATCAGGGTGGCGTGGGCGGCGGTGACTTCGGGGAGGGCGGCGGCCGCGGCGGAGGCGGTCTGGAGGTTGAGGTTGGCGTCGTGGGTGAACGCCCCCGACCAGGCCGTGTCCCAGTCGCCGGTCCACAGGCCGGTGAGGCGGGGCGGGAAGAGGCCGCCGGCGGACAGCAGGTGGTAGCGGCCGGCGGCGAAGAGGCGTTCCAGGAGGGCCGGGCTGCCCGGGTGCTTCAGCAGCTCCGAGCCGGGCAGGGCGCGTTCCTCGGCGTCGGCGCGCAGGTCGAGGGTGACGCGCTCGTAGGCCGTGCGATGCAGCACCAGGTGGCGGTCGAGGAGGTCGTCGAAGGAGCCGGAGGCGAGCAGGGCGCGCAGGGCCCGTCCCTCCGCCGTGACGTCGAGTTCGCCGGTGTGGCGGCGGACCCGGGTGAGCAGGAGGACCGCCTCGGCGTTCTCGATCCGCACGCCCTGAGCGCCCAGTCGGGTGGTGCCGCCGGTGACGGCGACCAGGGTGACGCCGGTGTAGGCGAGGTCGCTGTCCGGGTAGCGGGCGCGCAGGGTGAGCCGGGCGCCCTCGGGGGTGAGGACGGCTCCGTGGCCGACGCCCAGCGCGGGGGGAGCGCCGGGGAGGCGGTGGTCGAGGCAGAGGTCGAGGGCGGGGCCGGGAGCGGTGACGTGCTGGACGATCACGTCGTCGGCGCGGGAGACGAAGACCCGGCTGCGCCAGTCCCCGCAGGTCGCCTCGGTGACTCCGGTGGTGAAGTCGACGGAGCGCCGGTAGGCCGCCCGTCCGCCGTCGGGGGGCCGTACGAGCTCGGTCCGGAAGGCGGGGTGGAAGGGCTGCACCCACTGCAGGGGGCGGCCGTCGGTGAAGCGCTCGGCGGCGGTCAGATCGCCGGCCAGCAGCCGGTCCTGGAGCGCGGGGAGTTCGGCGGCGAGCCGGGGCGCCCGGGCGTGCTCGGCGCCGTTGGGGCGCACGAGGGTGTGATGGGTGACGACGACACGGTCGGTGTTCGGGTCACCGGTCACCACAGCGCCATGGTGGCCGTTGCCGCTCAGGAAACCGTCCTCCCAGCGGGCGGCCGGCTCGGGCTCCCAGGTGCCGTGGACGGGCGCGGTGCTCCTCATGGCCGCAGCACCGCCACGCCGTGGCGGCCCAGGGTGAGCCGGTCCGTGACGGTGTCCCCGGTCAGCAGGTCGCGGTGGATGCCCGGGACGTCGACCGTGACCGGCTCGCGCCCGTGGTGGAGCAGGAACAGCAGCTCGCCGCGGCGCACGGCCTCGACACCGGCGGGCAGGCCGTCGAGGACCGGGCGGACCCCGGCGTCGGCGGCGATCCGGGAGAGCAGGGCCCGCAGGGCGGCGGGCTCGGGGAGGGTGGAGACGTACCAGGCGCGGCCCCGGCGCAGCACGGCGGGCAGGCCGTCGAGGTCCCCGCCCCGGTACGGGATCGTCTCGTCCACGCCGTCCGGGTCGGCCTCGATCTCCTCGGCCCACAGGGTGCCGTCGAAGCCGTCGCACGCGGCGGCCTCCCCCTCCTCCAGCGGCCACCACTCGTGCAGGGTGCGGATGCCGAACAGCTCACGCAGCCGCCCGTCCATGCCGCCGGGGCGGATCCGGCCGTCGTGGTCGGCGACGCCGGTGAAGAACCCGCAGACGAGCGTGCCGCCCTCGCGCACATACGCGACGAGGTGGTCGATCGCCGCGTCGGTGAGGGCGTACAGCTGCGGGACGACGACCAGCCGGTAGCCGGTGAGGTCGTGCCCGGGGTGGGCGAAGTCGGTGGTGTACCCGCCCTCCCACAGGGCGCGGTGCCAGGCGTGGAGGAGGTCGGGGAGGGCGACCCGCGCGGAGGGGCGGGCCTCCTGGTCGCCCGCCCACCAGGAGTGCCAGTCGAGGAGGACGGCGATGTCTGCCTTGACATGACGTTCCGTCACCTCTGGTGCGACGGCGGCGAGTTCGGCGCCGATCCGCTTGACCTCCTGGAAGGTACGGCCCCGCTCCCCCGCGTGGGAGAGCATGCCGGAGTGGAACCTCTCCGCGCCCTGGCGGGACTGGCGCCACTGGAAGTAGCAGACGGCGTCGGCGCCGCGCGCCACGGCCTGGAAGGACCACAGGCGGTTGAGGCCGGGCGGCTTGGGGTGGTTGACCCCGCGCCAGTTCACCGGTCCCGCGGCCTGTTCCATGAGCATCCAGGGACCGCGTGCCTGGGAGCGGGTCAGGTCCTGTACGAGGGCGCCGTGATGGGCGCCGTCGGGGCCGAGCGGCTCGCGCGGGTCGGGATAGATGTCGACGGAGACGGCGTCCTCCTCCTCGGCCCAGCGCCAGCCGTCCTGGCCGCTCCACAGCGACATGAAGTTGGTGGTGACCGGGAGGTGCGGGGAGTGCCGGCGGACGATGTCGCGCTCGGCGGTGAAGCACTCCAGGAGCATGTCGGAGGTGAAGCGGCGGAAGTCCAGCACCTGCGCGGGGTTCTTCAGGTAGTGGGGGGTGCGCGGGGGCAGCACGCCGTCCCAGCTGTCGTAGCCCTGGCTCCAGAAGGCGGTGCCCCAGGCCGTGTTGAGGGCGTCGAGGGTGCCGTAGCGCTCGCGCAGCCAGCGGCGGAAGGCGGCGGCCGCCTCGTCGCCGTGGTCGGCGGTGCAGTACTCGTTGTTGATGTGCCACATCGTGAGGGCCGGGTGGGTGCCGTAGCGGGCGGCCAGGTCCTCGGTGATGGCGGCGGCGTAGCGGCGGTAGGTGGCGCTGGAGTGCGAGAAGTGCTGGCGGCCGCCCCACCACTCGGTGCGGCCGTCCTCCGTGACGGGCAGGGTGTCCGGGTGCAGCCGGCCCATCCAGGGCGGGGGCGAGGCGGTGGGGGTGGCGAGGACGACGCCGATCCCGTTCCCGTGCAGCAGGTCCATCAGCCGGTCCAGCCAGCCGAAGTCCCGCTCCCCGGGCCGGGGTTCGAGCTTCGCCCAGGAGAAGACGCCGAGGGTGACGGAGTTGACCCCGGCGTCCCGCATCAGCCGGACGTCCTCGTACCAGGTCTCCTCGGGCCACTGCTCGGGGTTGTAGTCGCCCCCGAAGAGGATGCGGCCGCGGGTGGCGTCGGCGAGGGCGGTGCGGCGGGAGAGCATGGGGGGTACCTCGGATTCGTGAGTGAGCGATGCCGTCGAGGCGCGGGTGCGCTGCTGCGGGCCGGGGGCGGTTGCGCAGCCCGGCGCCCCGGGGTACCGCTGCGCCCACCCGTGCCGCCCCAGCGGCACGATTCCCCGCACCTCAACGGGGTTGAAAGGGGCGCGGGGAACTGCGCGACCAGCCACGACGAAACCCGCAGCCGCCAACCGATCCACGCACCCCCACCGCCGAGGCGCAGCGGCTCACCCCTTAACCGCGCCGGTCAACATCCCCTTCTTGAAATGCCGCTGCACGAACGGCGACAACACCGCCACCGGCAGCAACGCCATCACCATGACCGCCATCTGAATGGCCAGCCCCGACAGCTGCCCGGTCCTGATCGCCTGGCTCAGACCCACCGGCGCCTCCTGCCGCTGCACCAGCTGGATCATGACGTTCTGGAGCGGCATCATGTCCTGCTGGTTCAGATACAGCGACGCGTTGAACCAGGCGCTCCAGTACCCCACGGCGTAGAACAGCGTGATCACCGCGAGGACCGCCCGCGACAGCGGCATGACGATCCGCAGCAGGATCCTGAAATCCCCCGCACCGTCGATGCGCGCGCTGTCGATGAGTTCCTGCGAGATCCCCATGAAGAAGCCGCGCAGCACCAGGATGTTGAAGACGCTGATCGCGCTCGGGAGGACCAGCGCGAGATAGCTGTCGGTCAGGCCGAGGGACTGCACCAGCAGATACGTGGGAATGAGGCCGGCGCTGAAGAACATGGTCGCCAGCAGCGTCATCAGGATCCAGCGGTGGCCGAGGGTCCCGCTGCGGGACAGGCCGTAGGCGGCCAGGACGGACACCGTCATCGAGAACAGCGTGCCGAACAGGGTGACGAAGAGGCTGACCAGGGTGGCGCGGGTGACCTGGCCGCCGCTGAGCAGTTCCTGGTAGGCGATGAAGGTGATGCCCTTGGGCACCAGCACCAGGCCGCCGGCCTCGTTGATGGTCTTGCGGGAGGAGAGGCTGGTGACGACCACGATCCACAGCGGGAAGAGGACCGCCAGGCAGGCGAACGACAGGGCGATGCCCTTGGCCGCGAGGCCGGCCTTGGAGGGCTCCTCCTCCCAGGTGGGCCGGGGCGGGGCGGCCCAACGGCGCGATGTGGCGGCCGGTTTGTCGATGACGGCGGTCATTTCTGGTACACCCCCTGCTCGCCCATGAGATGGGCCACCTTGTTCGCGGCGAGGACCAGGCCGATGCTGACCACGCCCTTGATCAGACCCGCGGCGGCCGCGTAGCCGAAGTCCTGGTTGCGGACGCCGTTCCACCACACGAAGGTGTCGAGGACTTCTCCGGCGCCCGGTCCGACGCCGTCGCGTTGCAGCAGGATCTGCTCGAAGCCGACGGTCAGGGCGTCGCCGACGCGCAGCACCAGCAGCAGGGCGATCACCGGCCGCAGGGCGGGCAGGGTGATGTGCCACATGCGGCGCCAGCGTCCGGCGCCGTCCATCGCGGCGGCCTCGTACAGGTCCGGGCTGACCGAGGCGAGCGCGGCGAGGAAGACGATGATCCCCCACCCGGCGTCCTTCCACACGCTCTGCGCGGTGAGCAGGAAGGGGAAGGTGTCCGGGTTGGTCATGATGTTCAGGCCGTCGTGACCGTGCTGCCGCAGCAGCTGGGAGAGCATGCCCGCGCCGCCGAACATCTGCTGGAAGACGGCGATGACCAGCACCCAGGAGAAGAAGTGCGGCAGGTACAGGACGGCCTGCGCGACGGCCCGCACCCGGGGCCTGACCACGCTGTTGATGAGCAGCGCGAGCAGGATCGGGATCGGGAAGAACAGCAGGAGCTGCACGAAGAACAGCACCAGGGTGTTCTCGACGGCGTTCCAGAAGGCGGAGTCCTCGAACATCCGCTGGAAGTTCTCCATGCCCACGAAGGGGCTGTGCAGGATGGAGACGATGCCGTTGTCGCTGATGTAGGGGTCGTAGTCCTGGAAGGCGACGACGTTGCCGAGGATGGGCAGGTAGTTGAAGATCAGGAGGAGCACGACGGCCGGCAGCGTCATGAGGATCAGGACGCGGTCGCGCCGGAACCTGTGCCGCAGGCTCAGTCCGCCCGTGACTCGTTTCTCCCGGGGGCGGGCGGCGTCGCCGGACGCCCCCGCGGTCTTCACCGGTGTGCCGGCCTCGGCGCTGCTCCGAGGCACCGTGCTGTGGGACACGGTTGTTCTCCTTGCCTCAGAGTGGGGTCAGCCCGCCGCGGAACCGTTGTCGTCGAGCAGCTTCTTGTACCAGTCGCGCAGCTTGTCGCCGCCCTTGCTCTTCCAGTCGGATATGGCCTGCTGCATGTCGCTGATCTTCTTGTGCCCGCGGATGATGTCGTCCTCGAGCTGCTCGAAGTTCGTGGCGAGGTTGGTGTAGCGGGAGGGCTCGGTGATCTGGAGGCCCCAGAACGAGGACTTCTTGGTGAAGGCGCCCATCCGCTGCTGCCACTCGACCATGGCCCGGGTGTAGTCCGGGAGGTCGGGGTGGGCGATGGTCGCGGCGGGGCTCGCGACCATGACGTAGGCGTTGACGACTTCGTTGTTGCCCTTGTCGTTCTTGACCGGCACGCCGTCCTTGAGCGTGTAGTGGACGCCCTCGACGCCGTACTGGGTCATCATCCACTCCTTGGTGCCGTACGGCGCCGCGGTGACGTTGGCGACCGCCAGCGCGTCGCGGATGACGGACTCGGAGGCCTTCTTGTTGACGAAGGAGAAGATGTTGGCCGGGTTCGTGGCGTACAGCGTCGGGTGCCCGCCGTCGTGGCCCCAGATGTCCATGCCCCAGATCTTGACGTCGGGGTCCTGGGTCGAGAACGAGGACTGCCGCCCCCACCAGTTGGAGATGTCGTCGGGGTAGACCAGGAACTCACCGGCGGCGAACATGGGGGCCGTGTCGCCGATCTGGCCCTTGCCCAGGTAGAAGTTGGGGTGGACGACCTTGGCGGCGAACAGCTTCCGCGTCCACTCGATGGCTTCCAGGTACTGCGGGGTCTCGATGCGGTTGATCAGCTTGCCGTCGACGAGGTTCCACCACAGCGGCTTCTCACCGCCCCCGAGCACCCCGAAGTTCGCGAACGCGGTCCACTTCATGTCGCCGCAGGCCCACCGCTTGGCCCGGGCGTTGGTGGCGTCCTTGCACCAGGCCATGAACTCGTCGGAGGACCGCGGGACTTCGTAGCCCTCCTTCTCGAAGATGTCCTGGCGGTAGATCGGCACGATGTTGCCGACGTATCCGGCGGGCATCGGCAGGCCCATCAACTTGCCGCCGAAGATGGAGCGTTGCCAGGCGTCGCTGGGGATCGCCGCGAGGTTGGGGTACTCCTTGATCTTGTCCCCGGACAGGTAGGGGCCGAGATCGGCGAACTTGCTGATGATGGCGTTCGGTATCTTGCCCATCATGTTCCAACTGGGCACGACCACCATGTCCGGGACGTCGCTGGAGGCGAGGACCGCGCCGAGTTTCTGGTCGTAGGTGTTGCCGTCCTGGTTGCGCCACTGGACGTCGACGCCGATCAGGTCGTTCATCGCCGTGTAGTAGGGGTTGTTGTCCTTGGGCGGCGAGCCCCAGAACGGCGACATGATGGTGACCTTGCCGCCCTTGCCGAGCTTCTTGGGGACCGAGGTCTTGAGGCCGGCGATGTCGAGCTTGGACGTGAAGCCCATCGCCGAGCCGTTCTTGGACGGGATGTCCGGCTGCACCACGTTGCTGGCCACGTACGCCGGGAGGATCTTCGTGGCGTTCTTGCCCGACGTGGTCCCCTCGCGTGACCCGCCGCCCGAACCACCGCAGGCGGACAGCAGTGGCATCCCTCCCGCCACCGCTGCGGTGGCGACCGCGGTGGAGGCGAGAAAGCTTCTCCGGCTCGGTCCGGAGGAGTTGGAGGCGGCGTTCAGCGTCATCGCGTCAACCCTTCGTGGCGCACCTGGACACCCGGCGGAGGCCGTCGGCTGCGGTGTCGAAAGTGGAACTCGGCTGAGCTGAAGCGTTCCTTCGACGAATGAACGAGATTCGAGTCGAAGCGCTTCGATGTTGCTGTGAGGTTAAGTGAACACCCAGGGGCGCACAAGGGTCGCTTCCAAGATTCCTCCGAGCCGTGCGTTGCCCTCTTTTCTTATGCACTGCTTGAAGTAAGGGTGTCGATCTCTTGACACTCACCCCCGAGTCGAATGAGCATCGAAGCGCTTCGAAAGAGCCCGACCGATCCACGCAAGGGGATCCAAACGTGACCGCACACACGCCGCAGACGCCGCCTTTTCGCGATCCGCACCTGCCCTTCGCGAAGCGCATCGACGACCTTCTGTCGCGGCTCACCCTCGATGAGAAGATCGGATTCCTGCACCAGTTCGTCCCCGCCGTCGAGCGGCTGGACATCCCCGCGTTCCGCACCGGCCAGGAGGCGCTGCACGGCGTGGCCTGGATGGGCCCGGCCACGGTCTTCCCGCAGGCGGTCGGTCTCGGCGCGACCTGGAACCCGGACCTCGTACGACGGGTCGGCGAGGCCGTCTCCAAGGAGATCCGCGCGATGCGCTCCCGTGACGACCGCGTGGGGCTCAACGTCTGGTCCCCGACCGTCAACCTCCTGCGCCACCCGCTCTGGGGCCGCAACGAGGAGGGCTACTCGGAGGACCCGAAGCTCACCTCGGCCATCGCCACCGCGTACACGGACGGCCTGCGGGGCGAGCACCCGACGTACTGGCGCACGGGGCCGGTCCTCAAGCACTGGCTGGCGCACAACAACGAGACGAACCGCGACACGACGTCCTCCTCCGTCCGCCCCCGCGTCCTGCACGAGTACGACCTGCGCGCCTTCCGCGAGACGGTCGAGGCGGGGGCGGTGGCCGGGGTCATGCCGGCGTACAACCTGGTCAACGGCCGCCCCAATCACGTCTCCCCGTATCTGCGCGAGCACCTGCGGAATTGGACCGACGAGGAGCTGATGGTCTGCTCGGACGCGGGGGCGCCCTCCAACCTGGTCGACTCCGAGCACTACTTCGACACCCACGAGGAGGCGACGGCGGCCGCGCTCGTCGCCGGCGTCGACAGCTTCACCGACCACGGCGAGGACGGCTCGAAGATCACCGCCCGGGTGCGCGGGGCCCTGGAGCAGGGCCTGCTCACCGAGTCGGACATCGACACGGCCGTACGCCGCCAGCTCTCGGTGCGTTTCCGCCTCGGCGAGTTCGACCCGCGCTACGACCCGCACGCCGGCACCGGGGAGTTCGACACCCCGGCCCACCGCGAGCTCGCCCGGGAGGCGGCCGAGCAGGCGGTCGTCCTGCTGCGCAACGACGGTGTGCTGCCGCTCGCCCCCGACGCCCGGATCGCGGTGGTCGGCCTGCTCGCCGACGAGAGCAAGCTCGACTGGTACAGCGGCACGCTCATCCATCGCTCGACACCGCTGGAGGGCCTGTACGAGCGGTTCGGCGCCGAGCGCGTGGAGTTCGCGGAGGGGGTGGACCGGGTCCGGCTGAAGACCTCCTCGGGAACGTATCTGCACGTCCCCGAGGCCGACGCCCCCGACGAGGTGCGCGGCGCCGAGGGCGCCCTGGACCCGGCGCTGCTCACCGGCCGCACCGATCTGCCCCCGCTGACCACGCACCCCGAGGGCACCGAGTTCGCGCTCGTCGACTGGGGCGAGGACGTCCTCACCCTGCGCGCCCCCGACGGCCGCTATCTCTCGGTCGCCGAGGACGGCTTCCTGCGCGCCTCCGCCGACCAGCCGGGCGGCTGGTTCGTGCAGGAGACGTTTCGCCTCGAACCCCACGCGAACGGTCACCTCCTCCGGCACAGGGGAACGGGTCGCCCCGTGTCAGTCGGCGCGGACGGCGTGAAGGTTGCCGCCGAGAACGAGGAACCTGCGGAGATCTTCGAAGTGGTCGTCGTCGAGCGCGGCGAGGACGCCGTCGCCCGGGCCGCCGCCGCGGCCGACGTGGTCCTGGTGATCGCGGGCAACGACCCGCACATCAACGGGCGCGAGACCGAGGATCGTACGACCCTGCGGCTGCCCGCCCACCAGGAGCGGCTGCTGGCGGCGGCCGGGGCGGCGAACCCGCACACGGTGCTGGTGCTGGTCTCCGCGTATCCGTACGCCTTCGAGCCGGGCCGGCTGTCGGCCGCCCTGTGGACCGCGCACGGCGGCCAGGCGGCGGGCGCCGCGCTCGCCCGGGTGCTGGCCGGTGACGTCTCCCCCGCGGGCCGGCTGCCGCAGACCTGGTACGCCGACGACGCCGACCTGCCCGATCTGCTCGACTACGACGTGATCGGCGCCCGCCAGACCTACCTCTACTTCGAGGGCACCCCGCTGTACCCCTTCGGGCACGGACTGTCCTACGCCTCCTTCACCTACGCCGACCTGGCCGTACGGACCGGACCGGACACGGCCACGGTGTCCTTCACCGTCACCAACTCCGGTGACGTGACGGCGGACGAGGTGGCCCAGCTCTACACCCGCGCGGTGGACCCCTCGGTCCCCCGTCCGCGCCGCGAGCTGCTCGCCCACCGGCGCCTGACGCTGGCCCCCGGGGAGCGGACCGAGGTGGCGTTCGAGGTGCCGCTGAGCGCCTTCGCGTTCTGGGACGTGGCCCGGGACGGGTGGCGCCTGGAGCCGGGGCCGTACGAACTGCTCGTGGGTGCCTCCAGCGAGGACGTGCGGCTGCGGACGACGGTCACGCTCGACGGCGAGCCGGCGGCCCCGCGCCCGGTGCGCGAACGGGGCCTGCCCGCCGCGGACTTCGACGAACAGAGCGGCGCGCGGATCGTCGACCGCACCAAGGTCTCGGGCGACGCGATCACGACGGCGGGCCCGGGCGGGGCCGATCTGGTCTACCGCGCGTGCGACTTCGGCGCCGGGATCTCGGGCGTCCGCGTGGAGGTGGCGGGCGAGGGCACGGTGGAGGTCCGCGTGGACGGCCGCTCGGTCACGCTCGCCGCGCGCACGGCCGGGCCCTACGACTACACCACCGTCGGGACGGCGCTGACCGCCGACGGCGTGCACGACGTGCACCTCGGACTGCGCGGCCCCCTGCGGCTCGCGCACGTCGGCTTCTCCGGTTGAGGGTCCGGACAGGCCGACGCTGTGAGGGGGCCCGGCATCGGAGGGCATGGTGGCCGGGCCCCCTCGATCAGGAACGACGACGGCCGGAGCCCCCGCACAGCGGGCTCCGGCCGTCGTCCGTCAGCGGCTGGGACTCAGAGCGCGAGACCCGTGAGGACCAGCACCCGCTCGTAGGTGTAGTCGTCCATCGCGTACTTCACGCCCTCGCGGCCCACACCGGACTGCTTGGCACCGCCGTACGGCATCTGGTCGGCGCGGTAGGACGGCACGTCGCCGATGACGACACCGCCGACCTCCAGCGCGCGGTGGGCGCGGAAGGCGGCCTGGACGTCGTGGGTGAACACGCCCGCCTGGAGGCCGTACTTGGAGTCGTTGACGGCGGCGAACGCCGCGGCCTCGCCGTCCACCTTCTGCACGGTGAGGACGGGTCCGAAGACCTCCTCGCAGGACAGCGTCACATCGGCCGGTACGTCGGTGAGGACCGTCGGCGCGTAGGAGGCGCCGTCGCGCTTGCCGCCGGCGAGCAGCCGGGCGCCCGCGGTCACGGCCTCGTCGACCCAGGACTCGACGCGCCGGGCGGCGTCCTCGCTGACCAGCGGGCCGACGTCGGTCGCGTCGTCGGACGGGTCACCGGTGACCTGGGCCTCGACGGCGGCCACGACACGCGGCAGCAGCCGGTCGTAGACGGACGCGTCGGCGATCACGCGCTGCACCGAGATGCAGGACTGGCCGCCCTGGTAGTTGGAGAAGGTCGCGATGCGGGTCGCCGCCCAGTCGAGGTCGGCGTCGCTCGCCCAGTCGCCGAGGACGACCGCGGCGGCGTTGCCGCCCAGCTCCAGGGTGAGGTGCTTACGCGGCACCGCGTCCATGATCGCGTAGCCGACCTTGTCGGAGCCGGTGAAGGAGATGACCGGCAGGCGCTCGTCCTGGACCAGGGCGGGCATGCGGTCGTTGGCGACCGGCAGGACGCTCCAGGAGCCGGCGGGCAGCTCGGTCTCGGCGAGCAGCTCGCCGAGGATCAGACCGGACAGCGGCGTGGCCGGGGCCGGCTTGAGGATGATCGGCGCGCCGACGGCGATGGCCGGGGCGACCTTGTGGGCGCACAGGTTCAGCGGGAAGTTGAACGGCGCGATGCCGAGCACGACGCCCTTAGGGAAGCGGCGGGTGAGGCCGAGCCGGCCCACGCCGCCGGCGTCGGTGTCGAGCCGCTGGGCCTCGCCGCCGTTGAACCGGCGGGCCTCCTCGGCGGCGAACCGGAAGACGGAGACCGCCCGGCCGACCTCGCCACGGGCCCACTTGACGGGCTTGCCGTTCTCGGCGGAGATCAGCCGCGCGATCTCCTCGGTGCGCTCGGCGAGCCGCTTGCTGACGTGGTCGAGCGCGGCGGCGCGGACGTGGGCCGGGGTGGCGGCGAACTCCTCGCGCACGGCGTACGCGGCGGCCACGGCCTCCTCGACCTGCGCGTCGGTGGGCACGCTCACCGTGCCGACGAGACGGCCGTCCCACGGGGAGGTGACGTCGAAGGTGTCCTCGCCGGTGACCTGGCGGCCGGCGAGCCAGAAGGCGTGGGTGGAAGTCATGTCCCGGCCCTTCCGCGTTAGGGGTGATGTTCCGGGTCAACGGTAGGTGCGCGAGGACCGCTCGGTGTTTGTCCGGGACGTAGCAGTGGGCGGCGGGGGTACTCCGCTTTGGACATCGCCCGGCGTAGGACCTCCCGGAGCGCCCCGAGCAGCGTCGCGCACAGACACCAGCCGGCCACCACGTCCAGCGGCCAGTGGTAGCCGCGCCGCACGAGCCCGTACGACACGCCGAGCACGAGGACAGCGGCGGTGACGACGGCCAGTCGACGGGCGAGCGCGCCGGCCAGCCAGGGCAGGAGGATCAGCGCGCCTGCCCCGTAGGCGATGCCGGCGGTGGTCGTGTGGCCGGACGGGAAGTAGCCGACGGCGGGCGGCACGGCCGGCGTCCCGGGCCGGTCGGTCCACTCCTTCACGGGGACGACGATCAGCGGCACCAGCGCCATGAGCGTCAGGGCGGCGACCGGTGGGAGCCACCAGCGCGCGAGCCCGGCGGTGCGGCCCCGCCAGGCGGCGTAACCGGCGACGAACACCAGGACGGGCAGGGCGACCTGGACGTTCCCGAGGTCGGAGAGCAGCTCGGAGGCCCGGTCGGGGTGGATGAGGGCCCGGCTGAGGCGCTCGTCGAGGCGCAGCAGGGGGCCGTCGACGGCGACCTGCCAGGTGAACAGCGCGAAGAGGAGGCCGGACAGGCCGAGCAGCAGCATGCCGACCAGCCTGTCAGGTGAGGGCGGGGCATGAGAAAGAGCCCGGACTGTGCCGGGCTCCATCAGGGTGCGTGTCAGGCGGAAGGAGGTCGGCCACCTCGGAACAGGGGGGGGTGGTTCCGAGGTGGCCGTCCGGATCGGAACGCCGGCCGCCCCGGGGGGTTTGGGGCGGGCGACCGTCCGATCGGTGAGGAGATTCCGGAGCCTTGCGGTTCCGGTGTGCGCGAGGGCACGACCAGGTCGAAGCTGGGGAGGCCTCGGCCTGTGTCGCCCGCAGTCACCTGTGGGCGGGTGTATCTCTCATCTGCGTCGAACCTACGGCAGGGCCCCGCCGGAAGACAGGGCCCATTCCGTCCCGCCATCCACCTCGCACACGTTCTTCACACGGTCGGCTGTCACCGCGTGCCAGGTGGGCGGGGTGGTCGCTCAGATGCGCGCGAAGGCCTGCTCGATGATGTCCAGACCCTCGTTCAGGAGGTCGTCGCCGATCACCAGCGGGGGCAGGAAGCGCAGCACATTGCCGTAGGTGCCACAGGTCAGGACCAGCAGGCCCTCCTGGTGGCAGGCCTTGGCGAGCGCGGCGGTGGCCTCCGGGGCGGGCTCCTTGGTCGCCCGGTCCTTGACCAGCTCGATGGCGATCATGGCGCCGCGCCCCCGCACGTCACCGATGACATCGAACTTCTCGGCCATGGCGCCGAGGCGGGCCTTCATGATCGCCTCGATGTTCTTCGCCCTGGCGTTGAGGTCGAGCTCCTTCATCGTCTCGATGGAGCCGAGCGCGCCGGCGCAGGCGACCGGGTTGCCGCCGTACGTGCCGCCCAGGCCACCGGCGTGCGCGGCGTCCATGATCTCGGCGCGGCCGGTGACGGCGGCGAGCGGCAGACCACCGGCGATGCCCTTGGCGGTGGTGATCAGGTCCGGGACGATGCCCTCGTCCTCGCACGCGAACCACTGACCGGTCCGGCAGAAGCCGCTCTGGATCTCGTCGGCGACGAAGACGATGCCGTTGTCGGCGGCGAACTGGCGGATGGCCGGCAGGAAGCCCTTCGCGGGCTCGATGAAGCCGCCCTCGCCCAGCACGGGCTCGATGATGATCGCGGCGACGTTGTCCGGGCCGACCTGCTTGGTGATCTGGTCGATGGCCTGCGCGGCGGCCTCGGGGCCGGCGTTCTCCGGGCCGGTGGGCCAGCGGTAGCCGTAGGCGACCGGCACGCGGTAGACCTCGGGCGCGAACGGGCCGAAGCCGTGCTTGTACGGCATGTTCTTCGCGGTGAGCGCCATCGTCAGGTTGGTGCGGCCGTGGTACCCGTGGTCGAACACGACCACGGCCTGCCGCTTGGTGTACGCACGCGCGATCTTGACGGCGTTCTCGACGGCCTCGGCGCCGGAGTTGAACAGGGCCGACTTCTTGGCGTGGTCGCCCGGGGTCAGCTCGGCCAGCGCCTCCGCGACCTCCACGTAGCCCTCGTACGGGGTGACCATGAAACAGGTGTGGGTGAAGTCCGCGAGCTGGGCGCTCGCGCGGCGTACGACGGCCTCGGCGGAGGCGCCGACGCTGGTCACCGCGATACCGGAACCGAAGTCGATGAGGCGGTTGCCGTCGACGTCCTCGATGATGCCGCCGCCCGCGCGCGCGGTGAACACCGGCAGCACCGAGCCCACGCCCTGCGCGACCGTGGCGACGCGGCGGGCCTGCAGCTCCTGGGACTTCGGACCGGGAATGGCGGTGACGACGCGGCGCTCCTGCGGAAGGGCGGTCATGAGGGGCTCCTGGGGGTGGTGCGGACTCTTGGTGTGACGGACACTTTCCTCTTTTCTCGCAGGCTAGGCCGGGGGTGGAGGGGTCGGCATGCTCCATGTGGGCGTTTTCGTGGGCCCCGGTTGTCCGCGATGGACATAGCGCCCCGCACCCCGTCTGGCGCGTCCCCGGCCGCGTACCGGTGAACTCCCCTTGCGGGGGCGTTAGATTGACCGCTGTTGGCGTACGGAACGGCTGGCCAGGGGGCAACACCGGATGGACAGGGACGGCACACAGGACACCCGCGGCACCAGCGACCGCCCGGTGCCCCGACCTGCGGGTCCGCCCGAGATGCCCGCCGTACCCCCGCGTCCGGCCCGGGCGCCCGGCGCCACGGCCGCCGACTGGCTGAACACTCCCCGCCCGTCCGCCCGCCCCGGCATCTGGAGGTTCGGCCATCGGCCGGCGCAGCCCGCGCGGACCGCGGAGCGGCTGGCCCCGGTCACCCTCGTCGGCATCCTGGTCCCGCTGGCGGCCGCGCTGGTGCTCTGGTCGCTGTGGCGGCGCGGCACCCTCCCCTACCAGTTCTCGGTGCTGCGCCTGTTCACCCCCGACGACTGGTGGTGGGGCGGCACCATCGCCTCCCCCCGGACCAATGAGGGCGCCGAGGCCCGGGTGGTCTACGACGGGGTCTTCTTCGGCCTCCTGATCTACACGATGGGCCGCCTCGGCAGCTGGCCGGCCACCCTGCGCCACCTCGTCGGCCGCCGGCCGCAACCCGCCCGCGCGCTACTCGCCGCCCTGGGCGCCCTGATCACGCTGAGCTTCCTCTTCCCGGACGCCTTCCCCGGCGTCGGCTGGAACGCGCTGCCCGTGGTCGACCCGCTGTTCTCCCTGATCGTCCTGATCACCGGCAGCTACGACCTGTTCGCCTCCGTGGTCTTCACCGACTCGCTGTACGCCGTCGTCACCCTGCTCGTGGTCTGGCCGTTCGCCCGCCTCGGCGGCTGGTTGCCGTACGGGAAGGATCTCCTCGCCGCCCGCAGGGCCGGCCCCGCCCCGGCCGCCGCTCCCGCCCGCCCCCGCTCCCAATGGCCCGCCCTCCACGAAGCAGGTCTCCCCGAGGCGGCCGAGGTGCTTGGTGGGGAGGTGCGGGGTGGGCGGATGAATGATGTGGACTGTGCTCGGGTCGAGCGGGCCTTCGGGGTCGCGCGGCGCGCGGGCGGGCTCGCCGCCTTCCGGGACGCCGTGCTGCGGCAGGGCGGCGCCGCCTGGACGCACCCCTCCGGCCAGCGTGACCTCCCCCGCCGCACCGCACGGCACGATCTCCTCGTCGGACAGGTGCGGATCGGACGGTTCGTGGCCGCCGAGCGGACTCCGCCGGCGTATCACGACGCCGGCGCGGCCCTCGGCCCGGACGTGCTCGGCACCTCGCTGCTCGCCGTCGGCCCCTCCGGCTCCGGCAAGACCCGCACCCTCGTCGAGCCGGTGACGGAGGCACTCGCGCTCCAGGCGCTCACCGGCGGCTGCGCGGTCGTCGCCGTCTCCGCCCCCGGCACTCCCCTCGGCTCCGACGACGCCTTCGACGTGATCGTCCGCATCGGCGACCCCGCCTCCGTCCACGACCTCGACCCGTACGCCGAGTCCGACGACCCCGACGAGGCCGCCGCGATCCTCGCCGAGGCGCTGGTCGGCGACCTCGACACGGTCGGCGGGCAGAGCGCGGCGACCGCGCTGGCCCAGCTGCTCGGCCCCCACCGCGCGGTGCACGGCCGCTTCCCGACCCTGCCGGAGCTGCGCGAACTGCTGGAGGGCGAGCGGTCGGCGCTGGACGCGCTGCGCGACGCGCTCGCCGTGCGCGGCGACGACGTGATGCGCCGCGAACTCGACGCGCGGATCCGCCAGACCGGCGCCCCGGGCGACGCGGGCCGCGCGCTGGCCGACCGGCTGGCGCTGCTGAACCGCCCGGTGTTCGCGGACTTCTTCGGCGGTGGCGGCACTGCCCGCCCCTTCTCGCTGCGGGCGATCGCCGACCATCCGCTGCGCGTCCGCGTCGACCTGCCCGAGCGGGGCCACGAGGAGGCCGGCCGGCTGATCACCCGGCTCGTCCTCGCGCAGTTCCACGCCGTCGTGCGGGAGGGCCGGCGTGACCATTTCGCGTGTCTGGTCCTCGACGACGCGACCGGCGCGGTCACCGCCGGTTCGGTGCGCGGCATCCAGCGGCTGCGCTCGCTGAACGCGGGTGTGCTGCTCGCCCTGCGCACCGTGGGCGACGTCCCGGAGGCACTGCACGGGCCGCTGTACGGGGCGGTCGGCTGCCGGATGGCGTTCTCGGGGGTCACCACCTGGGACGGCAGCCGGTTCGCGCAGGCGTGGGGCACGGAGTGGGTGGAGACGACGGAGGTCGCCAAGCACACCGTCTTCGCGGACCAGCCGATGACCCGGGCCATCCACGCGCTGCGCAAGCTGGTGACCGGCAAGGCGGTGACGACGGACGCGGTGACGGTGCGGGAGGTGGAGCGGGAGCGCTGGTCGGCGTCCCAGCTGGCGCACGAGGTGCCGCCGGGGCACGCGGTGCTGTCGCTGACGAGCGTCGAGGGCGAGCACGCTCCGCCGCTGCTGGTGGATCTGCGGGGCTGAACGGGCACAGGGGACCTCTACAGTGAGGCAGAATCGCCATAGGCCGTTCATACGCGACGGCCAAATGATCACCCCTCGTGTTCGAGTCCCCGACCTGAAGGCCCCATGCCGCCCACCCTCGCCTCGCTCGTCCACCATTCCGCGCTCAAGCTGACCGTGCGCGCGGGCGAGGACCGCCTCGACGTGCCCGTGCGCTGGGCGCACGTCAGCGAGCTGGCCGACCCCGTGCCGTACATGGAGGGCGGGGAGCTGCTGCTGATCACCGCGCTGAAGCTGGACGCGGAGGACCCCGAGGCGATGCGGCGCTATGTCCGCCGCCTGGTCGGCGCCGGGGTGGTCGGGCTCGGCTTCGCCGTGGGCGTGAACTACGACGAGATCCCCGGCGCGCTGGTCGACGCGGCCGAGCAGGAGGGACTGCCGCTGCTGGAGGTGCCGCGCCGCACGCCGTTCCTGGCGATCAGCAAGGCCGTCTCCGCGGCGATCGCCGCCGACCAGTACCGCGCGGTCACGGCCGGGTTCGCGGCCCAGCGCGAGCTGACCCGGCAGGCGCTGACGTCCGGCCCGGAGGGGCTGCTCGCCGCGCTCGCCGCGCAGGTCGACGGCTGGGCGGCGCTCTACGACGCCTCGGGCGCCGTCGTCGCCACGGCACCGGAGTGGGCGGGCCGGCGGGCGGCGCGGCTGACGGCCGAGGTGGAGCGGCTGCGGGAACGGCCGGCGCCCGCGTCGGCGGTGGTCGGCGGCGCGGCGGACGCCGAGCACGACGACCGGGTGGAGCTGCATTCGCTGGGCACGGGCCGTCGTCCGCGCGCCGCGCTGGCCGTGGGCACGGCGGCCGCCCTCGGCACGGCCGAGCGGTACGCGGTCCACTCGGCGATCGCCCTGCTGACCCTGACGACGGAACGCTCCCGCTCGCTGCACGCGGCCGAGCAGCGGGTGGGCACGGCGGTGCTGCGCATGCTGCTGGCGGGCGAGCCGGACCACGCGCGGGCGGTGGCCGGGGATCTGTACGGCGAGCTGCTGGACGCCCCGTTCCGGATCATCGTCGCGGAGTCGGGCCCGGCGCGGGCCGGGTCGGCGCCGGGCGGCGGGACCCACCCGCGTACGGCCCCGGCGGAACCGCACGAGAGCCGGTCCCCGGGTGCCGTGCTGGACGCCGTGGTGGAGGTGGTCGAGTCGGCCGCCGCGCGTTCCGGCGAGGCGGTGCTGGTCGTGCCGGAGGGCGAGCGGCTGGTCGTGCTCGCGGCGGACGAGGGCGCGGCGGTGGCCGCGTGCGCCGAATACGCCGCGGCGCTGGAGGCCGCGCGGGCGTCGGGCGCCGTGCGGGAGGCGGCCGAGGACGCCGAACTGATCGTGGGGCTGTCGGCGCCGGCCGGTCCGATCGCGGCGGCGACCGCGTACAAGCAGGCCGATCAGGCGCTGTCGGTGGCCCGGCGGCGGGGCCGGGTGTGTGTGGAGCACGAGCAGCTGGCGGCGGGCTCGGTGCTGCCCCTGCTGGCGGACGACGCGGTGAAGGCGTTCGCGGACGGGCTGCTGCGCGCCCTGCACGAGCACGACGCGACGGGCCGCGGGGATCTCGTGGCGTCGCTGCGGGCCTGGCTGTCGCGGCACGGCCAGTGGGACGCCGCGGCCGCGGACCTGGGCGTCCACCGCCACACCCTGCGCTACCGGATGCGCCGCGTGGAGGAGATCCTGGGCCGCTCGCTGGACGACCCGGACGTGCGGATGGAGCTGTGGCTGGCGCTGAAGGCGACGGCGCCGGAGTGACGTCCCGCGCCGGCCGCACGGACGGCCGGCGTGAGCGGAGGCGGGTGCCGGGGCCCCGGCCAGGTCGGTGGTCGGGGCGAGGGGGTGCCCTAGGACTGGCCCTGGTCGGTGCTTCCGTCCGCCAGGCCCGCCGCCGCCTCGTGCAGGGCCAGTTCGAGCAGTGCCGGGTCGGTGAGGGTGCCGGAGCCGTCCGGCGCGACGAGCCAGCGGACGCCGCCGCCGGCCCGGCCCGGGTACGGCACGACGATCCAGGTGCCGGCGCCGGCGGTGCGGATTCCGGTGCCGACCCAGCGCGCGGCGGTCCCGGGCGGTACGAAGAAGCCCATCCGGTCGTCCCCGAAGTCGACCAGGACCGGCCCGGGCCGGTCGAGGATCCGGGTCAGCACGTCGAGGGTGGGATGGCCGAGGTCGCCCGGCAGGATCAGGACGTCCCAGGCCTTGCCGGCGGGGAGGAGCGCGACCCCCAGGGGGTTGCGCTCCCACTCCCAGCGGCAGGCCTCGGGATCCGGTGCGACGGATGCCAGCCATTCGACCGCCGTCTTCGCCCCTGTCATGAGAAGACCTCCCTCTTTCTGTCGTGGACGCGGTCGCGTCACGCAGGGAAGAGGGAGGTCGCCCGGCGGGCATTACGCGGGTTCGCCGCACTTTTTGACGGTGACCCGAGTCACCGTCAGCTGTCGAAGCCCAGGCCCAGCCGGTCCATGGTCCGCAGCCACAGGTTGCGCCGCCCGGCGTGCGCGTCGGCGCGGGCCAGCGACCACTTGGTCAGCGCGATGCCGGTCCACGCGAAGGGTTCGGGCGGGAAGGGCAGCGGCTTGCGGCGGACCATGTCCAGGGAGGTCCGCTCGGTCCGCTCCCCCGCCAGAAGGTCGAGCATCACCTCGGCGCCGAACCGGGTGGCGCCCACTCCGAGCCCGGTATAGCCCGCCGCGTACGCCACCTTGCCGTGATGGGCGGTGCCGAAGAACGCCGAGAAGCGCGAGCAGGTGTCGATGGCCCCGCCCCAGGCGTGGCTGAAGCGCACCCCCTCCAGCTGCGGGAAGCAGGTGAAGAAGTGCCCGGCGAGCTTGGCGTACGTCTCCGGCCGGTCGTCGTACTCGGCGCGCACCCGTCCGCCGTACGGGTAGATCGCGTCGTAGCCGCCCCACAGGATCCGGTTGTCGGCGGACAGCCGGAAGTAGTGGAACTGGTTCGCCGAGTCCCCGAGGCCCTGGCGGTTGTGCCAGCCGATCTCCTTGAGCTGGTCGTCGGTCAGCGGTTCGGTCATCAGCGCGTAGTCGTAGACCGGGACGGTGTACGCGCGCACCCGCTTGACCAGGTTCGGGAAGATGTTCGTGCCGAGCGCCACCTGCCGGGCGCGGACCCGGCCGTACGGGGTGGTGACGGCCATGCCGGCGCCGTACGGCTTCAGGGTGAGCGCCGGTGTGTGCTCGTAGACGCGGACACCGAGCCGGACGCACGCCTGCTTCAGGCCCCAGGCGAGCTTGGCGGGGTGCACCATGGCCACGCCCCGGCGGTCGTACAGGCCGGCCTCGAAGGTCGGGGAGTTGACCTGCTCGCGGACCGCGTCGGCGTCGAGGAACTCGACGCCCTCGGCGAGGCCCTTGCGTTCGAGCTCCTCGTACCAGTCGCGCAGTTCCCACGCCTGGTACGTCTCGGTCGCGACGTCGATCTCGCCGGTGCGTTCGAAGTCGCAGTCGATGCCGTACCGGGCGACGGCCGCCTCGATCTCGTCGAGGTTGCGCTCGCCCAGCTCCTGCAGCCGGTGGATCTCGTCGGGCCAGCGGGCGAGGCCGTTGGGCAGGCCGTGGGTGAGCGAGGCGGCGCAGAAGCCGCCGTTGCGGCCCGAGGCGGCCCAGCCCACCTCGCGCCCCTCCAGAAGGACCACGTCCCGCTGCGGCTCGCGCTCCTTGGCGACGAGCGCGGTCCACAGTCCGCTGTACCCGCCGCCGACGACCAGCAGATCGCAGGTCTCGGGGCCGGTGAGCGCGGGCTCGGGGCGGGGCTTTCCGGGGTCTTCCAGCCAGAACGGCACCGGCTGGGCTTCAGAGAGTGCCTTGGTCCAGTGATTGCCAGAGCTCATGGCGCTTGGGGCCATGATTTCAACTCCCTACAGAGGATTTCCGAAAAGGACTTACGCCTTTTGCTTGTTGCGGCGATTGCCGATGACCATGGAGGTCAATACCAGCAGTACGGCGACCAGGAACATGGCCGTACCGATGACGTTGATCTGAACGGGCGTACCGCGCTGCGCCGAGCCCCAGACGAACATGGGGAAGGTGACGGTCGAACCCGCGTTGAAATTGGTGATGATGAAATCGTCGAAGGAGAGCGCGAAGGCGAGCAGCGCGCCCGCGGCGATTCCGGGGGCCGCGATGGGCAGGGTGACGCGCAGGAAGGTCTGCACCGGGCCCGCGTAGAGGTCCTGTGCCGCCTGCTCCAGCCGCGGGTCCATCGACATCACGCGCGCCTTCACCGCCGTGACGACGAAGCTGAGGCAGAACATGATGTGGGCGATGAGGATCGTCCAGAAGCCGAGCTGCGCGCCCAGGTTGAGGAACAGGGTGAGCAGCGAGGCGGCCATGACGACCTCGGGCATCGCCATCGGCAGGAAGATCAGCGAGTTCACGGCGCCGCGGGCGCGGAAGCGGTAGCGGACGAGCGCGAAGGCGATCATCGTGCCGAGGGCGGTGGCGCCGAGGGTCGCCCAGAAGGCGATCTGGAGGCTGATGGAGAGCGAGCCGCACATGTCGGCGACGCCGCACGGGTCCTTCCAGGCGTCCGTGGAGAACTGCTGCCACTCGTAGTTGAAGCGCCCCCTCGGCTTGTTGAAGGAGAACACCGTGACGACGACGTTGGGCAGCAGCAGATAGGCGAGCGTGACCAGGCCGGCGATGACGACGAGATGGCGCTTGAGCCAGTTGACGAAGGGCATTTAGACCAGATCCTCCGTCCCGGCCCGGCGGATGTAGAAGGTGACCATGAGCAGGATTCCGGCCATCAGGATGAAGGAGAGGGCGGCGGCCGTCGGATAGTCCAGGACGCGCAGGAACTGCGTCTGGATGACATTGCCGATCATGCGGGTGTCGGTGGAGCCGAGGAGTTCGGCGTTGACGTAGTCGCCGGACGCCGGGATGAACGTCAGCAGCGTGCCGGAGACCACGCCCGGCATCGACAGCGGGAAGGTGACCTTGCGGAAGGTCGTCCAGGGCCGCGCGTAGAGGTCGCCGGCGGCCTCGTGCAGCCTGCCGTCGATGCGCTCCAGGGAGGTGTAGAGCGGCAGGATCATGAAGGGCAGGAAGTTGTACGTCAGACCGCAGACCACCGCGAGCGGGGTGGCCAGCACACGGTCGCCGGAGGTCATGCCGAGCCAGCTGGTGACGTCCAGGACGTGCAGCGAGTCCAGGGCGCCGACGACCGGGCCGCCGTCCGCGAGGATCGTCTTCCAGGCGAGCGTGCGGATCAGGAAGCTGGTGAAGAAGGGCGCGATCACCAGGATCATGATCAGGTTGCGCCAGCGGCCCGCGCGGAAGGCGATCAGATAGGCGAGCGGGTAGCCGAGCAGCAGGCACAGGACGGTCGCGGTGCCCGCGTAGAGCACCGAGCGCAGGAATTGCGGCCAGTAGTCGCTCAGGGCGTGCCAGTACGTCGCGAAGTGCCAGGTGACCTTGTAGCCCTGCTCCAGGGAGCCGGTCTGCACGGACGTGGAGGCCTGGTAGACCATCGGCAGCGCGAAGAAGACGATCAGCCAGAGCATGCCGGGCAGCAGCAGCCAGTACGGCGTCCAGCGGCCCCGCTTGCGCGGCGGCTTCTCCTCGGGTGCCGTCGGGGCGAGAGGCGGTGGCGCCTCGGTGAGGGTCGACATCAGGCGGCCGCCTCTTCCTCGGTGCCCGCGTCGATGTCCTGGGCCGCGTCGAGGCCGAAGGTGTGCGCCGGGCTCCAGTGCAGGACGACCTCCGCGCCGGGGACGAGCCGGCCGTCGCGCTCGACGTTCTGGACGTAGACCGCGAACTCGGGGCACACGGGCGTGTCGATGACGTACTGCGTCGAGACACCGATGAAGCTCGCGTCGGCGATCCTGCCGGTGACGCGGTTGCGGCCCTCGGCGATCTCGCCCGCGTCGTCGGCGTGGGTGAGGGAGATCTTCTCGGGGCGCACGCCGACCAGCACCCTGCCGCCGGCCGTGGTGGGCGCGGCGCAGCGGGCCTCGGGCAGGACGAGCTTGCCGCCGCCCGCCTTGAGGACGATGTCGTCGCCGCTCTTGGTGTCGACCTCGGCCTCGATGAGGTTGGAGGTGCCGAGGAAGTTCGCGACGAAGGTCGTCTGCGGGTTCTCGTACAGGTCGGCGGGCGAGCCGAGCTGCTCGACGCGGCCCGCGTTCATCACGGCGACCGTGTCGGCCATGGTCATGGCCTCCTCCTGGTCGTGCGTGACATGTACGAAGGTGATGCCGACCTCGGTCTGGATGCGCTTGAGCTCCAGCTGCATCTGGCGGCGCAGCTTGAGGTCGAGGGCGCCGAGGGGCTCGTCGAGGAGGAGCACCTTGGGGTGGTTGATAAGAGCGCGGGCCACGGCGACACGCTGCTGCTGGCCGCCGGAGAGCTGATGCGGCTTCTTGCGGGCCTGCTCGCCGAGCTGGACGAGCTCCAGCATGTCCTCGACCTGCTTCTTCACGCTCTTGATGCCGCGCCGGCGCAGGCCGAAGGCGACGTTCTCGAAGATGTCGAGGTGCGGGAAGAGGGCGTAGGACTGGAAGACGGTGTTCACCGGGCGCTTGTACGGCGGCAGGGCCGTCACGTTCTGGTCGCCGAGGTGGACGGTGCCCGTGGTGGGCTCCTCCAGGCCGGCGATCATGCGCAGGGTGGTGGTCTTGCCGCAGCCGGAGGCGCCGAGCAGGGCGAAGAAGGAGCCCTGGGGCACGGTCAGGTCGAGCGGCTGGACGGCGGTGAAGGCGCCGTAGGTCTTGCTGATACCGGAGAGGCGGACGTCGCCGCTGTGGTCTGTCGTCGTCATCTCGTCACGCCCCAGTGAGCTTCGCGAACTTCTCTTCGAACGCCGTCTCTTCCTTCGCCGTCAGCGAGCGGAAGGAGCGGGACTTGGCCTGCATGGCCTTGTCGGGGAGGATCAGCGGGTTGTTCGCCGCGTCCTCGTCGATCTTCGCCAGCTCGTCCTTCACACCGTCCACGGGACACACGTAGTTGATGTAGGCGGCGAGCTCGGCGGCCGGCTGCGGCTCGTAGTAGTAGTCGATCAGCCGCTCGGCGTTGGTCTTGTGCCGTGCCTTGTTGGGGATCAGCATGTTGTCGCTGGACGTCATGTAGCCGCTGTCGGGGATGACGAAGTCGACGTCGGGGCTGTCCGCCTTGAGCTGGACGACGTCGCCGGCCCAGGCGATGCAGGCCGCCAGGTCGCCCTTGGTGAGGTCGGCGGTGTAGTCGTTGCCGGTGAAGCGGCGGATCTGGCCGTTGTCGACGCCCTTCTGGAGGCGGGCGATGGCCGCGTCGTAGTCGTCGGCGGTGAAGGTGCCCGGGTCCTTGCCCATGTCGAGCAGGGTCATGCCGATGCTGTCGCGCATCTCGGTGAGGAAGCCGACCTTGCCCTTGAGTTTGCGGTTGTCGAGCAGGTCGGAGACCGACTTCACCTCGACGCCGTCGAGCGCCTTCTTGTTGTAGGCGATGACGGTGGAGATGCCCTGCCAGGGGTACGAGTAGGCGCGCCCCGGGTCCCAGTCGGGGCTGCGGAACTGGCCCGACAGGTTGGCGAAGGCGTGCGGCAGGTGCGACGGGTCGAGCTTCTGCACCCAGCCGAGGCGGATGAGGCGGGCGGCCAGCCAGTCGGTGAGGACGATGATGTCCCGGCCGGTGTCCTGGCCGGCCGCGAGCTGCGGCTTGATCTTGCCGAAGAACTCGTTGTTGTCGTTGATGTCCTCGGTGTACTTGACCTTGATGCCGGTCCGCTTGGTGAACGTGTCGAGCGTCGGGTGGTGTTTCCCGGCGTCGTCGACGTCCATGTACTCGGTCCAGTTGGAGAAGGAGAGGGTCTTCTCCTTGGCCGAGCGGTCGTCGGCGGACGTGCCGCCCTCGGTCTTGCCGGCCGCGGGGATGCCGCAGGCGCTCAGCGCCCCGAGTCCGCCCAGCGTCAGCGCGCCGCCCGTGGAGGCGCGCAGCAGCGACCGGCGGGTCAGGGCCGCCCGGCCGTTGCGGAGGCTGCGCCGCATCGCGGCCACTTGGGCCGGTGACAGGCGGTCGTCGGGCTCGTACTGCTCCATGCGCGTGGTGCCCTTTCGGAGGGTGGGCGGCCGCGGGTCAGGCGGCCGGTCTGCTATCGGTCCCCGAAGACGGTGCGGTGCCAGGGTTTCCGAGCGACCGCGGTGTTGTCGAACATGACGTGCTTGATCTGCGTGTACTCCTCGAACGAGTAGGCGGACATGTCCTTGCCGAAGCCGGACGCGCGGTATCCGCCGTGGGGCATCTCGCTGATGATCGGGATGTGGTCGTTGACCCACACACAGCCCGCCGCGATCTCACGCGTGGCACGGTTCGCCCGGAAGACGTCCCGGGTCCACGCGGAGGCGGCGAGGCCGTAGGGGGTGTCGTTGGCGAGCCGGATGCCCTCGTCGTCGCTGTCGAAGGGCAGGACGACGAGCACGGGACCGAAGATCTCGGACTGGACGACCTCGCTGTCCTGGGCGGCGTCCGCGATCAGGGTGGGGAGATAGTACGCGCCGTCCTTGAGATCGCCCTGGGGGGCCTCGCCGCCGGTCACCACGCGCGCGGAGGAGCGGGCGCGGTCGACGAAGGCGGCGACGCGGTCGCGCTGGACGTGCGAGATGAGCGGGCCGATGTCGGTGCCGTCGGCGAAGGGGTCGCCGACGCGGACGGTCTCCATGAGGGCGGCGGTGCGCTCCACGAAGGCGTCGTAGAGGGGCCGCTGCACGTACGCGCGCGTGGCGGCGGTGCAGTCCTGCCCGGTGTTGATGAGGGAGCCCGCGACCGCGCCGTGGGCGGCGGCTTCCAGGTCGGCGTCGTCGAACACGACGAAGGGGGCCTTGCCGCCGAGCTCCAGGTGGAGGCGCTTGACGGTGGCGGTGGCGATCTCGGCGACCCGCTTGCCGACGGGGGTGGAGCCGGTGAAGGAGGTCATGGCGACGTCGGGGTGCCCGACCAGGTGCTCACCGGCCTCGCGCCCGGTCCCGGTGACGATGTTGACGACCCCGTCGGGGATGCCGGCGTCCGTCGCCGCGAGGGCGAAGAGGAGGGAGGTGAGCGGGGTGAGCTCGGCCGGCTTCAGGACGATGGTGTTGCCCGCGGCGATCGCCGGGAGGATCTTCCAGGCGGCCATCTGGAGGGGGTAGTTCCAGGGCGCGATGGAGCCGACGACGCCGATGGCCTCGCGCCGTACGTACGACGTGTGGTCGCCGGAGTACTCCCCTGCGGACTGGCCCGCCAGATGCCGGGCGGCGCCCGCGAAGAAGGCGGTGTTGTCGATGGTGCCCGGGACGTCGAACTCCCGGGTCAGCTTCAGCGGCTTGCCGCACTGGAGGGACTCGGCGCGGGCGAACTCCTCGGCGCGGTCGGCGAGGACGGCGGCGAAGCGGTGCAGGGCGTCGGAGCGTTCGCCGGGGGTGGCGCCGGACCAGCCCGGGAAGGCGGTCCGGGCGGCGGCGACGGCCGCGTCCACGTCGGCGGTGCCGGCCAGTTCGTAGGTGTGGACGGCCTCACCGGTGGCGGGGTCGATCACCGAGTGGGTACGACCCGAGGTGCCCCGCACGAGCCGTCCGTCGATGTACTGCGCGCCTGCCGCGAGGCGTTCCGGCACGGTACATCGCTCGCGGTTCCGCTTGGCGCTGTCCGGGTTCTGCATGTCGCTCTCCTCCGCCGTCGCCCCGCTGTCCACGGGGGCGGCTGGCGTAGCTCCAGCTCGATTTGAGTGCCGATCCTGACAGAGCAATAGCCCCCCAACAAGTGATTCCGTTGTTGCCTTTTGGTTACGCGACGGAATCTGTAGACCAGGTGTCGAGTCGGCAGGGAAAAGCCGGGACGGTGTGTCAGTGGCGCGTGCCACACTCGCCGGCATGGAGACGAACACGGGGACCATCGATTCTCGGGAGGCCCTGGTCAGGGCGGTCGACGCGGGGGAGAGAATCAAGTATCTGCATTTCTGGGGGCACCGCCCGCGCCCCGACGGCAGCCTGGGCCCGAGCTGTCTGAGCCAGTGGTGGCCGTCACCCTTCGTGGTCGACGACATCGTGTACGCGACGGCCGAGCACTGGATGATGGCGGGCAAGGCGCGGCTCTTCGGGGACGCCGAGGCGGAGCGGAAGGCACTGGCCGCGGACCATCCGTCGCTGGCGAAGAAGGCGGGTCGCCTGGTGCGCGGCTTCGACGAGAGCGTGTGGGAGCGTGAGCGCTTCCGCCTCGTCGTGGAGGGCAGCGTCCACAAGTTCTCCTCCGACCCCGCCCTGCGCGCGTTCCTGCTGGGCACGGACGAGCGGGTGCTGGTGGAGGCCAGCCCGGTGGACCGCGTGTGGGGCATCGGCCTGGCGGCGTCCGACGAGGAGGCCCAGGACCCGAGGCGCTGGAAGGGACCGAACCTGCTGGGCTTCGCGCTGATGGTGGCCCGGGAGCGGCTGCGGGAGGGGTGAGCCGGGGGCCTGCGGTGCGGCCCCCGCGTCGTACACCGTCAGGCCGCGATCACCAGGATCGCCATCCCGATGCCCAGGACGAAGCCCGCGGCGCCGCAGATGATCCCGGCCAGCGCGTAGCCGGGATTGGACGCCTCGCCCCGCTTCACCTTGGCCCGGCCGATGACACCGAAGATCACGGCCAGCACGCCCAGGACGATGGCGAGGGGCCACAGACAGAAGGTGGCGGCCGCGACGATGCCGCACACCAGGGAGGCGATCCCCATGCCGTTGCTCTCGGGCCGCGCCCCGGGCCAGCCGTAGTAGCCGGGCACTCCGGGGCCGACCGGCTGGGCCGGCGGATACCCGTAGCCGGATCCCGGGGACTGGGGCGGCGGATACCCGTAGCCGTACCCGGCCGGATAGCCGTACGGCAGCTGCCCCGGACCGTCCGGCGCTATGGGCGGCGGGGGTACGGCACCGTCCTGGGCGTAGGGCAGGGGGTGCGGCGGGGGGTACGAGCCGAGCGGGGCGGGCGCGGGCGCGGCGACGGGACTCGCCCAGGGACGGGGAGCGCTGTCCGAGGGGGGCGAGGGCTGGGAGGCGTCGGGGAGAGAGGTGACCGTCTCCTGGTGGTGGACGGAGGAGGGCGCCTGGGCCGACGGCTCCACTGCCGTCTCCCCCTTCTCCAGTCGCACCTCAGGCTTCTCCAGCCGTATCTCCGGCACCCCCGGCGTAGACGCGTCCTCGGCCATGCCCACCATCCCCCTTCGTCCTCCGCCTCATGCTAGGGCCCCGTCCCCCGCTCCCCCCGCGCGGCCTACGATGATCCCCGAGTCATCGATCAGCCGATCACCCGCGTCCCGCCCGCCGGACACCGGCCGTCCGGGGCGCCGTCCCGGGGAGGACCCCTTGACCGACCGCACCGACGCTTCCCACGACGTCCCCGCCGCGCAGCCCGCCACGCCCCCCGGCCCCACCACTGCCGCCGCCTCCGCGGCCGGCCGGGACCTGCACGCCTTCATCGCCGGGCTGCCCAAGGCCGAACTGCACGTCCACCACGTCGGCTCCGCCTCCCCGCGGATCGTCTCGGAGCTGGCCGCCCGCCACCCCGACTCCAAGGTCCCCACGGACCCCGAGGCCCTCGCCGACTACTTCACCTTCACGGACTTCGCGCACTTCATCGAGGTGTATCTGTCCGTCGTGGACCTCATCCGCACCCCCGACGACGTACGGCTGCTGACCTACGAGGTGGCCCGGGAGCTGGGCCGGCAGCAGGTCCGCTACGCCGAGCTGACCATCACTCCGTACTCCTCCACCCGGCGCGGCATCGACGCCCGCGCCTTCATGGACGCGATCGAGGACGCCCGCAAGGCGGCGGAGACCGAGTTCGGGACCGTGCTGCGCTGGTGCTTCGACATCCCCGGCGAGGCCGGCCTGGAGTCCGCCGAGGAGACCGTCCGGCTCGCCACCGACGACCGGCTGCGCCCGGAGGGGCTGATCTCCTTCGGTCTCGGCGGACCGGAGATCGGCGTGCCCCGGCCGCAGTTCAAGCCCTACTTCGACCGGGCCATCGCCGCCGGCCTGCGCTCCGTGCCGCACGCCGGGGAGACCACGGGCCCGGAGACGGTGTGGGACGCGCTGACCCACCTCGGCGCCGAGCGCATCGGGCACGGCACCAGCTCCGCGCGGGACGAGAAGCTGCTGGCGCATCTCGCCGAGCGCCGTATCCCGCTGGAGGTGTGCCCGACCTCCAACATCGCCACCCGCGCGGTCCGCACCCTGGACGAGCACCCGATCAAGGACTTCGTCGAGGCCGGCGTCCTGGTCACGGTCAACTCCGACGACCCGCCGATGTTCGGCACCGATCTGAACAACGAGTACGCGGTCGCCGCTCGCCTCCTCCGGCTCGACGAGCGCGGCGTCGCCGACCTCGCCAGGAACGCGGTCGAGGCGTCCTTCCTCGACGGGCCCGGCAAGGCGAGGATCATCGCGGAGATCGACTCGTACACCGCGAACTGGCTGGCTCCCTGAGCGGGTCCCCGCACAATGGGCCCATGCAGACGCTGACTGCCGTGGCTCATCGCGGCGACCCGTACCGCTTCCGCGAGAACACGCTCGACTCGCTGCGTTCCGCGCTCCGCCTGGGCGCGGACGTGGTCGAGGTCGACGTACGGCTCACCAAGGACGGCGTGCCCGTCCTGCTGCACGACGAGACGCTGAAGCGGCTGTGGGAGCGGGACCGGCCGCTGCGGGAGCTGAGCGCCGCCGAGGTGCGCGCTCTGACGGACGGTGCGGTGCCGACGCTGGCGGAGGCGCTGGCGGCGGCCGACGGCGCCCGGCTCATGCTCGATCTGCCGGGCACCCGCGAGGTGCGCACGGCCCGCCGGATCGTGGACGTCGTACGGGAGGCCGGGGCGGCGGACCGCGTGTACTACTGCGCGGACGCCACCGCGATGCTCGCCGTGCGCGGCGCCGACCCGTCCGCCGAGATCGCCCTGACCTGCACCAGCGTGGCGCCTCCGCGTCCCGTCCTGCTCGATGTGGTCCGTCCGCGCTGGCTCAACTACCGCTGGTCGCTGGTGGACCGGGATCTCGCGGCCCGCGTCCACCGCGGCGGCCGTCTGCTGTCCGTGTGGACCCCCGACACCCGCCGCGCCATGCGCCGCCTGATCGACCTGGGCGTCGACTCGATCACCACCAACCGCGTCGACGTCCTCTGCGCCCTGCGCCACGCCTGAGAACCTTAGGGGCTGTCCCCCACAACTCCCCTGCTGTGCGGTCGGATCGCTCGGGGCCGTCTCAGGGACGCATGCCCTCCTCGGCGACGATCCCCCCGGGCTCCCCGGCCCGGAGGATGATCACGAACCCTTCACCGACGCCTCAGGAGTCCCGCATGCGCCTGCCCCGCCGTACGACGGTCCTCGCCGCCTCGCTCGCCCTGCTGACCACCGCCGGCCCGCTGGCCGCCACCGCGACAGCCGCACCCGCGCCGGTCGTCAGGGCCGCGGCGCCGGCGGCCTCGACCGGGCCGGACGCCGAGGCGCTGAGCGCGGCCCTCGCCGGTCTCCCCGACGCCGACGCGACGGCCGCGCTCGTGCGGGTGGGCGGAAGCGACGGCAGGTGGCGCGGCAGCGCGGGCGTGCACGACCTGGTGAGCGGCTCGGCGGCGGACCCGGACGCCCGTTTCCGGGCGGGTTCGACGACGAAGGTGGTGACGGCGGCCGCGGTGCTGCGACTGGCGGCGGAGCACCGGATCGACCTCGGCGCGCCCGTCCAGCACTACCTGCCCGGGCTGCTCGGCGAGGCGTTCGAGCCGGTCACCGTGCGGCAGTTGCTCAACCACACCAGCGGCATCCCGGCCGGTGACGGCTTCGGCGACTCCTTCGAGGACCAGTACGCGCATCGCTACGACACCCTCACCCCGCGGCAGGTCGTGGCGTCGGCGGTGGCGAAGGGACCGGAGTTCCGCCCGGGCACGAAGCAGCACTATCTGAACATCAACTACACGATCCTGGGCCTGCTGATCGAGAAGGTGACCGGGCGGCCGTACGCCGCCGAGGCCACCCGGCTGGTGCTGGCGCCCGCCGGGATGCGGGACACGTACTTCCCCGGCACCGACCCGTGCATCCTGGGCCCGCACAACCACGGCTATCAGGCGGTCGAAAAAGCCGACGGATCCACGGAGTTGGTGGACGTGACCGAGTGGAACCAGGCCGACAGGTTCGCCGCCGGGGACATGATCTCGACGACGGCGGACCTGGAGCGGCTGCTGGTGTCCCTCTTCCGGGGGCGGATCGTGCCCGGACCGCAGCTGCGCGAGATGTTCACGGTCCCCTCGGGCATCGAGGGCGCCACGTACAGCGCGGGGCTCCAGCGGTTCGAGTACGGCGGGACGGTGTACTGGATCAAGTCGGGGGCGCGGTACGGCTACAGCGCGGTGATCGCCGGCACCCGGGATCTGAGCCGCACCCTGGTCTACTCGGTGAACGCGACGGACGCGAAGGGGGAGGCGATGAACCCGGTGGCCCGGCGGATCGCCCTGGCGGCGCTCAAGTAGCGGCCAGAGCGGGGGTGTTCGGGGTCAGGCTCTCCAACAGCTTGATCTTCCGCCGGACGATGTACAGCGGGATCACTCCGAACACCCCGAAGGACATGTCGATCAGGCTCCACCAGAAGGGGATTCCCCGGATCGGCCCGCAGATCAGGGCCAGCGGGATGATCCCGGCGCAGGCGATCATGCCGAACTCGACGACCCAGATGTTGCGGACGGGGTCGCGGTAGGGGCCGTAGAAGGCGACCGCGATGACCAGGTGGGCGAAGGCCAGCCAGTCGGTGCCGTAGAGGAGGAAGGGGTAGTCGGCGTCGGCGGTGTCGATTCCGCGGCGTACGCGCTCGATCCACTCCATGAGCCCGGGGAGGTGGTCGGGCGCGGACAGGGCGCGCAACAGGTCCTCGGTCCAGCGCAGTTCATGGACGAGGGGGAAGGCCGTGGCGCCGCTGAGCACCAGGCAGACGACGAAGACCACGAGCCATGCGCGGATGCCCTGGAGCAGGGCGGTTCTGTCGCTCATGGGAAGAGCGTACGCCTGATTTGAACATGTTCAAAAGCACCCCGGCGGCGGCCTTCGGCGCCGTCTCTCAGAATCCGGGCGTCGGGACGAAGCCCGGCCACCACGGCGGTACGCCGCTGGGGCAGTGATAGGTGTCGGCCTCCCAGAAAAGCGAGAGGGCACACCAGGAAACGGCGAGCATCAGCGCCCCGAGGACCAGGGCGCGCACCAGGGGGCGTTCACCCAGAAACGCGCCGGCGCCCAGCCAGACGAGCATCAGCACGATCCAGAGCGCGGGAATGAACAGCAGCAGGAGAAAAGCGCTGTTGGCCGAATTCACGCCCGCGTCACAGGCGTTCCAGGCCCGGCCCAGAATCATGGCGGTCAGCAGGGCGACGGCCAGCACGACCACCGAGCCGAGACACCCGTGAAGCCGTCGTCGGCCGCTCGTGCGCCCGCTCGGCTCCTCGACCGAATCAAGAACCACAGGACATCCTCCTGATCGCCACTCTACTCATTCTCCGGATATTCCCCGAAGGGGCCCGATCCGTTCCCCGCGGAACGCATCGGGCCCCTGAAGGGATATCGCCTTACTTCTTCTTCACCTGGTCGACTCCCTTCGAGTACATCTTCTCGACCGTGTCGACGACCGCGGCGTGGAACTGTTCCCTGGTGAGGTCGAGGCCGTACTTGTCGAAGAGGTCGACGCCGGCCTGCATCGTCATGTGGTCACCCTGGTCGTCCTGTCCGACCAGGAGAGGATCGGCGACCGTGGCTCCGTCGATGAGCGTCTTGGCGTCGAATCCCGCGGCCCGGCCCACATATCCGTAGTGGATGTTCGACCACATGTCGTAGAAGACCTTGTAGTCGGTCCCCGGAACGTCGATGAAGTAGCCGTTCTTGTCGAGGTCGAACTTCTTGGCCAGCTTGGGCTTGTGGTCCCAGTCGCAGATCTTGGGGCAGACCTTGCCGGCCCACATGGCCAGCGCGGCGGTCGTGTCACGGCCCATGTCCCGGCCGGCCAGTCCGTCGTACCACTTCCACGGACGCAGCAGCCCCTGGATTCCCTTCACCGCGTCGGACCGGGAGTTGTTGTGCAGTTCGTCGAACATGTAGCTCTCCATGTCGTTGAACCGCTTCTCCCCTTCCTTGAGAGCGGGCTTGGGGTCGGGACCCTCCTTGTAGACGGCCTTCGCGGAGATCTTGCCGCCGTCGTTCTTCACGGTGACGGTGATGACTCCGCCGTATCCGCCGAAGTACACGGGCAGGTCATAGGTCTTCGTGGAGTGGTAGACCCACTTACCGCCCGAACCCATCGTCATGTAGTCGTGGTACGTGCCTCCATGGCCGTCGCTGCACCCGCGCTCGCAGTCCGTGATCGGCCGCAGGCCGCTGGGGTCGGACTTGGTGACGGGGGTGTTGTTGGAGTAGGCGTAGCCGTTGAGGGACTCGTGGTCGTCGGGGGCGAGGACGGGGTCGAGGGACAGGAAGCGTCCGGTGGCCGGGTCGTACTCGCGGGCGCCGACGTGGGTGAGTCCGGTGTCCGTGTCGGTGGGCTTGCCGAGGAAGCCCTTGTCGTCGGGCCACACCGAGGGGGTCGTGCCGCGGGCCTCACCGAAGGGCTTGGTGTAGCGGCGGGTGACGGCCTGGGTGGTGGCGTCGACCGACATCGAGGCGGTGCCGTGGTGGTCGTCGACCAGCCAGGACAGGCCGGTCTCGGTGCGCACCGCGGTGGCGTCGCCGGACGGGTAGTAGCGCTGGCCGGTGAACTTGCCCGAGGCCGCGTCGTAGTGCAGTTCCTGACCGGCCAGGTAGAGGACGGTCTGCGCGGGGCCGCGGCGGATCAGGAGGTCGCCGTTGGCGTCGTTGAGGTAGTCGGTGGTCTTGGTGCCCTCGGTGAGGCGGGCCAGTTCTCCTTCGATGTCCCACAGGAGGCTCTGGGCCGTCCCGGAGGGGCTGTAGCGCTGGGTGGTGTCGCCGTGCTCGTCGTAGGTGTACGACTTGGCGGTGCCGCCGTTGACGGCGACCGAGGTCAGGGTGTGCGGCTGGCCGGTGCCGTCGGCCTTCAGGGCCGGGTAGCCGTAGGCGGTCGTGGTGTCACCGGCCGCCTTGTGCTCGACCTGGGTGTCGCGCAGGCCGCCGGTCTTGTAGGTCCAGCTGTTCCAGTACGGGGCCGGGCCGCCGAGCGCGCTCGTCGAGCGGGCGGTGGCGCAGTCGTTGGAGGACGGGGTCCAGGCCTCGGTCAGACGGCGGTAGCCGTCGTAGGCGAAGCACTGGGTGTCCTTGCCGTTCGCGTTGTCGGTGACCGAGGTGACGTTGCCGGTGGCGTCGTAGACGTAGTCGACGTCGCTGGTGTAGCCGGCGTTGGTCTGGTCGACGGTGTGGGAGTTGGACAGGCGTCGGGTGCCGTCCTCGTAGCGGTTGAGGATCTGGAGCTGCTTGGCTCCGGTGGAGGTGCCCAGGCGGGTCTCCTCGATCTCGCCGTACGGGGAGTAGCCGATGTTCTGGACGTAGTCGGTCATGCCGTCGGTGCCGGTGAGCAGGCCGAGGCCGTTGTAGCTGTTGACGACGGTCTCGGCGGGCAGTCCGGCCACCGCGGGCATCGAGGTCGACTGGAGCGTGCCGTCGATGTTGTACGCCATGGACGTGATGTACGTCTGCGGCGCGCCCGCGACGACGAGCGGGTCGGTCGCGGCGATGACGGTCTTGGTGCCCTTGGGGCGGCTGAGCACGTCATAGCCGGTGACGACCTGCGAGTAGATCTTGCCGGTGGTGCCGCCGACGTACCGGATCGAGGCGGTCGGCTGTCCCTTGGCCAGGGTGTCGAAGGTGAACTTGGTCAGCTGGTGGGCGGTGTCCTGCACGCCGTCCCAGGTGCCGATCTTGCGCCCGAGCTCGTCGTAGTCGGTGATCAGGGTGCGGGAGGCGCCGTTGAGCGTGGTGGTGACCGTCACCGGCTGGTCGGCGTCGTTGTAGGTGGTGTCGGTGCGGCCCTTGTCGGGGTCGACGGCCCATTCCTGGCGTCCGCGCAGGTCGTAGCCGTACGTCCAGACCGCACCGTCGGGTCCGGTCATCTTCTTGACCTGGCCGCCGGGGCTGTACTCGAACAGGGTGCGCGTGTAGGCGGTGCCGGTCGGGACCGGGCCGCCGTACTCACGGCGCTCGACGGTCCGGCCGCGGGCGTCGGTGATCGTCAGCGTGCCGGTGCCGCCCGCCGCCGCGGTGACCGCGGTGCGGTCGCCCTGGTGGTCGGTCTTGGTGCGCCACTTCTCCTGGTCGTAGACCCGGAAGATGGACTCGGTGGCGCGGCCCGCGGCGTCGAAGACCGTCTCGGTGGAGGCGGGCACGGAGCCGGGGAAGGTGTTGGCGAGGGTGCCCGAGGGGGCGAGGTTGTCGTGGACCTGGGTGTTGGACATGAACGCCAGGCCGCGGTCGTCGTACAGGGTCTCGGAGATCACCCGGCCGCCGTTCGGCGCGGGGACCTGCTTCTGCCGGGAGCGCAGCAGGCCGTCGAAGATCTCGTAGGAGCTGTTGTAGGTCTGTCCGTCCGCCTTGAGGGCGTCGGTGCGGACCCAGGTCTCCTTGTCATTGTTGACGCTGTAGGCGTAGACGATGCTCGCGGCGTCGTTGAGGGCGCGCGAACGGTCGGGCTTCCAGACCGACTTCAGGCGGCCGAGCGCGTCGAAGGCCCACTCGGTGATGTTGCCGTTGGCGTCGGTGGACTTGGTGACCGAGCCCCACGCCGGGTCCACCTCGGCGACGGTGGTGTAGAGCTTGGGGTCGGTGGTGGTCTTCGACGTCAGCGGGCCGTAGCCGGTGTCGTCGGGGACGTAGGTGGTCTTGACCGTGCGGTTGAGGGCGTTGGTCGCGGTGAGCGGGCGGCCCAGCTTGTCGTAGGTGGAGCTGGAGACCTGCTGGTAGACGGGCGTCTTGTCCACCGGGTTGTAGCTCGCCACCCGGTAGGAGGCGGTGGTGTCGCCCTTGGTGGGCGCGACGCCGACGGCCTGCTGGTCGAAGGCGGTGGTGACGTCGGAGATCACGTCGTCGGGGAGCGCCGGGACGGCCGTGCAGGTGGTGGCGTAGGTCTCCACCCGGGAGGCGAGGGAGACGATCCAGGCGGAGGTGTTGCGGGCGTAGCTCTTGCGCGTGCAGGTCTCGTCACCGGTCTTGGCGGCGTCGCCGCTGTCCTCCACGGTGAGCGGCATGCCGTAGGTGGTGTCGTACGTGGTCTTCTGCGTGACCGTGCGGCTGCCGGTGGCGGTCTTGGTGCGGGTGTCGACCTGGCCCGGCTGGACGATCCAGCCCTCGGTGGTGCCCCAGCTGTAGGTGTGGCTACCGGTCTTGTAGGACCACGGCGTGTTGATGGTGCCGCTGACCTCGTCGGCGCCGTTGTAGACGATCGTCTCGCGCACGAAGCCGGCGTACTGGCGGGAGTCGTCGATCGCGGTGCCGGTGGAGTCGGTGACCTTCTCCACGCGGGCGGTGCCGTCGAGTTCCTTCTCGCCGTTCAGACCGCGCATGAACAGGGTCGACTTCTTGGAGCGCGGGCCCTCGGAGTCGCCGGAGGTCTCCACGACCTTGCCGTAGCCGCGCCACTGCGACCAGGTGCGGTTGGACGCCTTGGTCAGGCCCTCGTCGTCCGCGTACGCCCAGCCGGCGCCGCCCTGGTAGTCGTAGTACTTCTCCATGGTGTCGTTGTGGCCGTACGGGTCGTCCTGGAAGACCGAGGTGACCACGTACTTGTGGAACCAGTCGAGGACCGGGTCGGCGCCGGACTGCGACCACTTCACCGGGAAGCACCGGCGGGAGTTCTTGTCCACGGCCGACGGCATGCTGGAGCCCCAGATGCAGTCCGGGTCGGAGTAGTTGACGGTGATCGTCGAACCGGTCTCGGACTTGATGGTGCGCACCCGCCACTTGATGTAGCGCAGGGTGTCCGGGCCGCTGCCCTCGACGTGGTTGGACATCTGGACGCCGCCGAAGACGATCGCCGGCATGGCGGCCGTGGTGGTGTTGGCCTTGCCGGTGTTCTGGATGGACTTCAGCCACAGGCTCGCCGAGGAGGCGTCACCGGTGTCGGGGAAGCTCTGGTCCAGGTGCCAGGTGTCCACGTCCCGCTGGGTGGTGCCGCTGCCGGTCCACACCGAGGTGGTGATGTCGGTCAGGCGCTTGCGGGTGAAGAAGGACGGGCCGATCTGGGTGGTGCACTTGGTGCCCGACGCGCAGATCATGTCGTACGGCACGTCCGGCCAGTTGGCCTTGGTGGACTCCGTCAGGCTGGTGCACGAGGACAGGCAGCGCTCGGCGTAGGTGAAACGGACCTGCTGGGCGGCGGGCTTGCTGTAGATCAGGTCGCTGCGCAGGCCGTAGTCGATGCGGTTGAGGTAGCCGCCGCGGGTGTAGCTGGTGCCGTTGACGGCGGTGTCGGCGTTCTTGGAGTAGTAGTTCGTCTCCTTGCTGTACCAGTACGTGGAGGCGTTGCCGTGGGTGTCCACGACGTAGTCCAGGTTCCAGCGCCACGCCTGGTAGCAGGAGGAGTCCGCGAAACCGGTCGACTTGTAGCAGGGCTCACCCGCGTCGTCGCCGAACACCGGGACCGTCCACACGGAGTTGGTGACCGGGTCGTCGTCGGAGGTGTCCGTGGTTCCCTTGTCGCTCCAGCCGGGCAGCCGGTGCTTGCCGAAGAAGTACTGGATACCGTCGGGGCCGGTCACCTTCCAGTACTCGGTGTTGTCGTCGCCGTTGCCGGTGGCGCCGGTGAGGTGCTCGACGCGGGTGCCGTCCTCGTTCTTCACCTTCCACGAGCCGCCGGACGCCTGGGACAGCGCGGCGGTGTCACAGGCCGCCTTGTCGGCGCAGGCGTTGACGAGCTCGACGGCCTTGCCGTTGAGGACGAGGGTGGCGTTGGCGTACTTCCAGCACTGGTCGCCCTTGCCGGACTGGCCGTCGTCCTTGCAGGAGGCGTACTTGCGCTCGATGTAGGACTCCGTGATGGAGAAGCCCTCACCGATCACCGAGGTCTGGTTGTTCTCCCCCGCGGTACGGCCGTCCACCGAGCCGGAGTCGTAGGAGATGGACAGGTTCGGGGCCGGTCCCGCCGTCGCCGGGGGAACGCGCAGCGGGTAGTTCCAGGTGAAGTCACCTGTACTGCCGCCGCTCTCCCAGGTCGCGGTCGGGGACAGCGGGGTGGCGCTGTAGTCGCTGCCGCCGCCGCTGCCCGAGCCGTCAGTGGCCGCCGCGAGCAGCATCGCGGTGCGGGGGGCGACGGTGCCCGTGACGGTCTGGGACGCGGCGTCGTTGCGCGCGCCCGGCACCGGGGTCCGGGTGCGGCAGGACGCCTTCTGCGGGGTGGTCAGCGCGCACGCCGGGAGGGTGACCAGGCGCAGCCGGGGGCCGAAGTCGCCGCCGGAGGCGTCCTTGAAGGAGGCGTAGCTCAGGGAGACCCGGAGCTTGTCGGTGTCGCCGGCGGACGCGGGGGCGACGCTGAGCAGGACGCCGTTGACGCCCGCCTTCTTCGCGGCCGCCTGGGAGTGGACGTCCAGCGTGACCTTGTCGGCCGGGCCGGAGACCTTGGTCCTGCTCTTCAGCGCTGCGGCGGGCACCTGGGCGAGCTTCACGCCGAGGCCGCCGACGGTGACCGAGGCACCGCCGGCCGCCGGGACGTCGGCGGTCGCCTTCGCGGGCGTCGGCCAGGCGGCCTTCCTCAGCCGCTCACGGGTCCGCTGCGCGGCCGGGGCCGCCTTGTCCTGGGGGGCCTTGGACGTGCCGGGCTTGAGCACGCCCACCTTGTCGATCTTCGCGTGGGGCCGGTCCTCCAGCGGCTTGCGGGCCGCGGAGGTCTGGGCCTGCGCGGCGAAGCCGGAGAGCGAGGGGACGACGACCTGCGGCAGCAGGGCGAGGGAGACGACGAGTCCGCCGCGGCCGAGCCAGCGGCGTACGGCCGCCCCTGGCGGGCGTGGGCGGAACAGTGGTGAGGACACGGTGATTTCCCCGTTCTCGTTGAGGGGGCTGATGGCGCTCGGGCGCGTTCGATGCCCGCCGCGCCGGGTCACGGCGGCGCCTCGGCAAAGACCGGCCGGTGCCGCGAACAGCGCGGGGCGGGACAGGACGGGCGCATCGGCCCGCCCCGTCCCGCCCCGCCGCTCCTACTGCTCGGCGTTGCGCCGGTCGGCGATCGTGGCGGTGGAGGTGGCTCCGGCCCACACACGGACGCTGTCGATCATTCCGGGGAAGTAGCGCGCGGCCGCGCCGTTGATCTTCGCCCGCCCGATCTCGAACGCCCCGCCGCCCTGCCACGGGGCCGAGTACGGCACGCCCTCCTCGTCGCCCATCAGTGCGCTGTCGACGTAGAGCTTCAGCCCGCCGAGCTTGGAGGTGTCGTCGGGGTCGGCGGCCGACTGGGCGTCGTAGACGACCGTCAGCATCACCGGGACGCCCAGCTGGGCCGTGGTGGCCGCGGCGGACGTGCTCGTGGTCCACGCCGCGCCGGTGCCGTCCTTGTCGGGACGGCCGAACGTCCAGCGGCCCTGGGTGCTGCCGGCCGGCTGCTCGTACCAGACGCCCCAGGCGGACTGGCTCGTCCCGGACTGGCCGAACACCTGCACCGCGTACGACTTGGTGGTGTCGGCGAGCTTGGCCGGGTCCAGCGTGACCCAGGCGGTCGCGGTGAACGAACCGGTGTCGTCGACGACCGGGCCGGTGGCGGTGGCGTAGGCGCTGGTGCCGTTCAGGGTCATCGTCTGCGAGGTGGTGACCTCTTCGCCGATGTCCGGGTCACCGGTGGTGATGGTGGTGAGCGCGGCCCCGTTGAGGGTGAGGGTGCGGCCGAAGCCGCTGGTGTCCTTCACCGTGGTGCCGGTCGCGTTGACGGTGTCCTTGGCGTCCCACTTGGCCACGAGGGCGGGGACCGGGTCACCGGCGGTGCCGTCGCTGAGGTCCTCGTCCTCCAGCCACGCCTCGTGGGCGACCTCGGTGTCCGCGAGGGCGCGGGACCAGACCTTCACCTCGTCGATGGTCCCGGAGAAGTTCTCCTTGCCGCCGCCGTCGTACCACAGGCGTCCGATCTGGAGGTTGCCGGACGCCTTCCACGGGGTGGTGAACGCCACCGGCGCGCCCTGCGGGACGCCGTTGACGTAGAGCTGGATGTTCTGGTTCGCCGCGTCGTAGACGCCGGTGAGGTGGGTCCAGGCGTTCAGGACCGGCGGCTTGGTGCTGATCGAGCGGGTGATGCCGGGGTTGACGATGTCCGACTGGTGACGGTTGAAGATCCAGGCCTTGTAGGAGCTGGAGTAGTACAGCTGGAACCCGGAGGCGTTGGTGCCCGCCTGGGACAGGACGGTGTAGTTGACGTCGTTCTTCGTCAGCCGCGCCCAGGCCGAGACGGTGAAGGACTTCGTGGTGTCCAGGACCGCGCCGGTGGTGGAGAGGTAGGCGGTGGTGCCGTTCAGCTTCGCCGCGCCGGAGCCGCTGCGGGCCAGGGTGTCCCAGGTGGCGCCGGAGTTGGTCAGCGGGTGCTGGGTGGCGGTGGTGGCGTCGGTGAGGGCGTTGTCCAGGTGCCAGATGCCGGAGGGCTGTTCGGCTCCCTTCACCAGGAAGCTGTAGTAGCCGGTGAGCGAGCTGTGGCCGGCGGCGTCGTAGCCCCAGACCTGGATGGTGTTCTCACCCGCCTGGTTGGGGGTGATCGTCTGGGTGGTGGCCGTGCCGGTGGGGACCGGGATCGGGTTGGAGAGCGAGCCGCTGTTCAGCTTCCACCGGTAGCTGACGACGTCCGACTGAATGCCGGGGGTGGTGGGGTTGGTGTCCCCGGGGGTGAAGGTGAACTTGCCCGCCGTGCCGACACCGCCGGCGGCCGGGTCGGTCGCGGCCGGCTTGTACACGCCGTCCGCGCTGCTGATGACCGGGGGCGGCGGCGAGTCGGTGTCGACGCGGAAGTAGCACCACGACGACCAGGCGGAGTCCAGGACGCCGGAGTCGCCCCGGTCCGTCATGTAGTACGCCTGTGTCTTGACGCGCATCCGGTAGTTCGTCTGCGCCGTCAGGGTGCTGGTCGACGCGTCGCGTACGGCGTTGTCGGCGACCCAGGCGCTGCTCGGCGAGGCCGCGTACCAGACGCGGCTGGAGCCGTCGGCCTTCCACACCTCGAACAGGGCGCGCAGCTGGGCGTTGGCGCCGTCGACCGACTGCACGGTACCCAGCATCTTCGGCGAGGTGTCACTGGTGGCGAAGGGCAGCGTGGAGGCGTTGCAGGCCCGTCCGGTGGTGCCCTGCTGGACGCCGTACGAGGTGGGCTTGTCCGGGTAGGAGATGTAGGTCACCGACAGCTTCGCGTCGTTGCGGAAGCGCGCCCAGGCGGCCGCGTCGGACTCGTCGTGCGCGGTGAGGGAGAAGGTGATCTGCGGCGACTTGTTCGCGGCGTGGGTGGCGAGGGTCGGGGTGAGGTTCTCGTTGGTCTCCCCGCCGGAGACGTTGTCGCTGAAGCGCACCCAGTTCGCCGGCTGGGAGGGGTCGCACAGGCTGCCCCGCCCGTAGGACACGAAGCGGTCGCCCATCAGGTCGTCCGCGGAGGGGCGGCTGGACCAGGTGGTGCTGTCGGAGATGCCCTTGGTGACGTGGCTGAGGTCGTACCAGTGCCCGTCGCAGGTGAACGACCACACCATGTACACCTCGAACGTCGCGTCCAGGATCTTCTTCCCGTGGATCGACGACAGCGGGTACTCGAAGTACATGCGCTGGGTGTAGGGGCTGTTGGAGCAGAGGTAGCCGGCGTAGTTGGAGCAGTGCCCCACGCCCTTGTCCCCGCTGAACTTCCAGTACTTCGTGCCGTTGGAGGCGAGGGCCGTCCAGTCGCCGAGGGAGATGCCCTTGGTCGGCGGGTCGATGTACAGCGGGAAGACGGTGTCCTTGCCGTGCAGCAGGGCCGGGTCGGGCGTGATCTCCAGGGCGGTGCCGCTGACCTTGAGCGGGAGGTCGGCCGCCGCGTCACCACTGCTGGGAGCCTCCGCCGGGGCGGGCTCGCCCTTGGCGGCGGGCAGCGGGACCGCCGGTGCCGGAGCCGGCGTGCCGTCGGCACCGGTCAGCGGTGCGGTGCGGGCGAGCTGCGGGGTGACGCCCGCGGAGCCGGACTGCGCGCTGTCGCCGGCCGAGTCCCACATCCGCCCGGCCGGGCTCTCGAAGACGGGGGTGCCGTCGCCGTCGCGCGCGACGAAGCCGCCGCCGGACGTCGGGGCGATGTCGAGGTCGCCGCCGACGCTCATCCTGATCCTCGTGAGCGCCGGGTTCTTGGCCGCCTGCGCGGTCTTGACCACGAGGACCGAGGTGTAGCCGGTGCTGAGCGCCGTCAGTTTCAGGTCGACGCCGGGGAGGACGTCGGGGTAGGTGGCGTCGGCGCCGCTGAGCCGGGGCGCGGGGAGCGCGGTGGGCCAGCCGAGCGTCAGCCGGTGGCCCTTGTCCTCCAGCCGGATCAGGTTCTTGCCGTTGCCGCCGCCGGAGAGGACGAGGTCGGCCGTCGTGTTCCTCGACCGCACCGAGCCGTCGGCCGCGCGCACGAGGGTGGTGTCGATGGGGGCCCAGGCTCCGTCGTCCTTCTGGGCGCGGACCGGGGCGGCGTTCATCTCCTGGGTGAACGTGCCGTCCGGGTTGGCGAAAACCTGCGTCGATTCGGTGGTCTCCGCGGCGACCGCCACGCGCTTACCGGTCTTCGCCGCGAGGGCGCTCGCCTCCGATTCCGGTGTGCGGTCGGGCGCCGCCTCGGCGGCCCCGTCCCGCGCGGCCGCGGGCGCGGCGGCCCCCACGGCTGGTATCAGTCCGCCCAGGAGCGCGGCGGCTATCGCCCCGCTCCGCACCGCATGGCGCCAACGGCGCCCTCGTCGCTGGATCAACACGCCCCACCCGTTTCCCAGTTGTTCCTTTGAACTTCCTCGGACCAAGCTGTGATGATCATGTGTAGGGGACATGTCAGTCAAGGGCTTGAGGGGGGTCCTCTCGACCGATCTGATCCGGCCAACCTCCGGACGGGGAAGAGCAGTTGGGAGAAAGCAGGGAAAAGCGGCGGAAGTGACCCCCGGCTCTCCCTGCGCAGTGGCCCGCAACGTGAAGGGGCCCGCGCTCGGATGGTGAGCGCGGGCCCCGGGCGGGACTGACCGTCAGACGTCCAGGGACGTCATCACGTGCTTGATGCGGGTGTAGTCCTCGAAGCCGTAGCCGGAGAGGTCCTTGCCGTAGCCGGACTTCTTGAAGCCACCGTGGGGCATCTCCGCGACCAGCGGGATGTGGGTGTTGATCCACACGCAGCCGAAGTCCAGCTTCTTGGACATCCGCATCGCGCGGCCGTGGTCCTTGGTCCACACCGAGGAGGCGAGGGCGTACTCGACGCCGTTGGCCCACTCGACCGCCTGGTCCTCGTCCGTGAAGGACTGGACGGTGATGACCGGGCCGAAGACCTCGCGCTGGATGATCTCGTCGTCCTGCTGCAGACCCGAGACGACGGTCGGGGCGTAGAAGTAGCCCTTGTCGCCGACCTGGTGACCGCCCGCCTCGACCTTGGCGTGGGCGGGGAGGCGCTCGATGAACCCGGCGACCTGCTTGAGCTGGTTGGGGTTGTTCAGCGGGCCGAAGAGGACGTCCTCGTCGTCCGGCTGCCCGGTCTTGGTCTCGGCCGCGGCCTTGGCGAGGGCGGCGACGAACTCGTCGTGGATGGACTCCTGGACGAGGACGCGGGTGGCGGCCGTACAGTCCTGGCCGGCGTTGAAGAAGCCCGCGACGGAGATGTCCTCGACGGCCTTGGCGATGTCCGTGTCCTCGAAGACGACCACGGGGGCCTTGCCGCCCAGCTCCAGGTGGACCCGCTTGAGGTCCTTGGAGGCCGACTCGGCGACCGACATGCCGGCCCGCACCGAGCCCGTGATGGAGGCCATCGCCGGGGTCGGGTGCTCGACCATCAGCCGGCCGGTGTCCCGGTCGCCGGTGACGACGTTGAAGACGCCCTTGGGCAGGATCGAGCCGATGATGTCGGCGATCAGCACGGTCGAGGCGGGGGTGGTGTCCGAGGGCTTGAGGACCACGGTGTTGCCGGCCGCGATCGCGGGGGCGAACTTCCACACGGCCATCATCATCGGGTAGTTCCACGGCGCGACCTGCGCGCAGACGCCGACCGGCTCACGGCGGATGATCGAGGTCATGCCGTCCATGTACTCGCCGGCCGACCGTCCCTCCAGCATCCGGGCCGCACCCGCGAAGAAGCGGATCTGGTCGACCATCGGCGGGATCTCCTCGGACCGCGTGAGCCCGATCGGCTTGCCCGTGTTCTCCACCTCGGCGGCGATGAGCTCCTCGGCGCGCTCCTCGAAGGCGTCCGCGATCTTGAGCAGGGCCTTCTGACGCTCGGCCGGGGTGGTGTCGCGCCAGCCCGGGAAGGCCTCGGCGGCGGCCGCCATGGCGGCGTCCACGTCCGCCTGGCCGGACAGCGGCGCTGTCGCGTACGCCTCGCCCGTCGCGGGGTTGACCACCTCGGTGGTCCGTCCGTCGGCGGCGTCCCGGAACTCACCGCCGATGTAATTGCGCAGACGACGCAGCTCGGTGCTCACTGCCGGCCTCCTGTCAGGTTCAAACTGTCCGATTGCTGAGACACCCACCCTAGTCTGCGCGCCCACGTTTTCAACACCCCCGATCCGGCAACGGCTGCGAAATCCGCAGGTCTCAGTCCCGTAAACAACGAATTTCATCGATCCGGCCTTGCGGAACTGTCGAGACGTCGTGCACAGTGAGGTCGTGGCCAGTCGAAGCGCAGAGCACAGGGACTCCCGGGACCCCCGCGAGTCCAGGAACGGCACCCCTCACCTGGATGCCGTCAGCCTCGCCATCATCGAACAGCTCCAGCAGGACGGGCGCAGGCCGTACGCCGCCATCGGCAAGGCCGTGGGCCTGTCGGAGGCGGCCGTGCGCCAGCGCGTCCAGAAGCTGCTCGATCAGGGCGTGATGCAGATCGTCGCCGTCACGGACCCGCTCACCGTGGGTTTCCGTCGGCAGGCGATGGTCGGTGTCCACGCCGAGGGCGATGTCGAGTCCATCGCCGACGCGCTCACCGACATGGCGGAGGTCGAGTACGTCGTGATGACCGCGGGCTCGTTCGACATCCTCGCCGAGATCGTCTGCGAGGACGACGACCACCTGCTGGACGTCATCAACAAGCGCATCCGGTCCCTGCCCGGCGTGCGCTCCACCGAGAGCTTCGTCTATCTGAAGCTCAAGAAGCAGACCTACATGTGGGGAACCCGATAACCCGTGAGGACCCGATAACCGTGAGCTCCAAGGACCTCAGCCGCACCGCGTACGACCACCTGTGGATGCACTTCACCCGCATGTCCTCGTACGAGAACGCCCCCGTTCCGACCATCGTCCGGGGTGAAGGCACCTACATCTACGACGACAAGGGCAAGCGCTACCTCGACGGTCTCGCGGGTCTGTTCGTGGTCCAGGCCGGTCACGGCCGCACGGAACTCGCGGAGACCGCCTTCAAGCAGGCGCAGGAGCTGGCGTTCTTCCCCGTGTGGTCGTACGCCCACCCGAAGGCCGTGGAGCTCGCCGAGCGCCTGGCCGACTACGCTCCGGGCGACCTGAACAAGGTCTTCTTCACCACCGGCGGCGGCGAGGCCGTCGAGACCGCCTGGAAGCTCGCCAAGCAGTACTTCAAGCTGGTCGGCAAGCCCACCAAGTACAAGGTCATCTCGCGTGCGGTCGCCTACCACGGCACCCCGCAGGGCGCCCTGTCCATCACCGGTCTGCCGGGCCTGAAGGCCCCCTTCGAGCCGCTCGTCCCGGGCGCCCACAAGGTCCCGAACACCAACATCTACCGCGCGCCGATCTTCGGCGACGACCCGGAGGCCTTCGGCCGCTGGGCCGCCGACCAGATCGAGCAGCAGATCCTCTTCGAGGGCCCCGACACGGTCGCCGCGGTCTTCCTGGAGCCGGTCCAGAACGCGGGCGGCTGCTTCCCGCCCCCGCCCGGCTACTTCCAGCGCGTGCGCGAGATCTGCGACCAGTACGACGTGCTGCTCGTCTCCGACGAGGTCATCTGCGCCTTCGGCCGCCTCGGCACGATGTTCGCCTGCGACAAGTTCGGCTACGTCCCGGACATGATCACCTGCGCCAAGGGCATGACCTCGGGCTACTCCCCGATCGGCGCCTGCATCATCTCCGACCGCCTCGCCGAGCCGTTCTACAAGGGCGACAACACCTTCCTGCACGGCTACACCTTCGGCGGCCACCCGGTCTCCGCGGCCGTCGGCCTCGCCAACCTCGACCTGTTCGAGCGCGAGGGCATCAACCAGCACGTCCTCGACAACGAGCCGGCGTTCCTCGCCACGCTCCAGAAGCTGCACGACCTGCCGATCGTCGGCGACGTCCGCGGCAACGGCTTCTTCTACGGCATCGAACTGGTCAAGGACAAGGCGACGAAGGAGTCCTTCAACGCCGAGGAGACCGAGCGCGTCCTCTACGGCTTCCTCAGCAAGGCCCTCTTCGAGAACGGCCTGTACTGCCGTGCCGACGACCGCGGCGACCCGGTGATCCAGCTCGCCCCGCCGCTGATCTCCAACCAGGAGACCTTCGACGAGATCGAGCAGATCCTGCGCGCCACCCTGACGGAGGCGTGGACCAAGCTCTAGCCTCCGGCGGTTCAGCAGCAGTCGTTGGGCCCGGGGTGCACCCGTACGAGTGAGAAGGGTGCGCCCCGGGCCGCGTGCTGTCCGGCGTCGCCGTCCCGGCTCCTTAGCGTGCCTGGTAACCGATCGGCCCTGCCATCGTTCCGCCGCATGGGGGAAAAGGCACGGGAACTACGGATCTGAACCGAGGTGTACGCCCATGGAGGCCCCGCCGGACAACGACGTGCTGTGGGCACGGTCCCTGCACTACACGCACCGCGACGGCAGCCCCGGTCTGGGCGGCGTCTCGCTCGGGGTGCGCGAGGGCGAGATCCTCGCCGTCAGCGGACCGCGCGGCAGCGGCAAGACGACCCTGCTGCACTGCCTCTCCGGACTGGTGCCCGCCCAGCGCGGCGAGGTCTGGTTCAACAGCGTCCCCGTCCACACCATGGGCACGATGGCCCGCGAACGGCTGCGCCGCGACCGCTTCGGCTGGATCGACCCCGCCCCGGTCCTCGTCCCGGAACTCACCGTCTGGGAGAACGCCGCCCTGCCCCTCATGATGCGCGGCACCGGCCGCAGCCGCGCCAAGGCGGCGGCACTGGAGTGGCTGGAGCGCCTCGACGTCGGCGGCACCTCGCGCAAGCGCCCGCACGAACTGACCCAGGCGGAACGCCAGCGCGTCTGCATCACCCGGGCCCTGGCCCCGGCACCGTCCGTCCTCTTCGCGGACGAACCGACGGCACCCCTGCACCGGGCCGACCGCGCCCACGTCCTGCGCACGCTCACCACGGCGGCCCGCTCCCACGGCATCACGGTGGTGCTGGCCACGCACGACGCGGAGACCGCCGCGCTGGCCGACCGCACGGTGTCGCTGCTGGACGGGCGCCGCGTGAAGACGGTCCACCTCCCGCCGGCCACGGAGACGGAAGGCCGGGCCGCGTGCTCGCTCTCCGTCTGAGCCGCGGCGCCCACCCGGCCGTCCAGCTGCGCCGCCTGCTGGTGGCCGCGGCCTCGGGCGGCACGGGCTTCCTCCTGCTGTGCACCCTGGGCCACGCCCTGAGCCACCCCGACGCGCCGGGCGGCTCCGTGCAGCGCCTGGCCTGGTGCGCGCTCCCGCTCGCCGCGACGGTGTACTTCGCCATGGCGGTGGCCCGTACGGACCCCGGCACCCGCCCCCGCCCCGGCCTCGCGGCGATCGGCCTGGGTCCCACCCGTCTGATGGCCGTCTCGGCGACGACGACAGCCCTCTCGACGCTGGTCGGCTCGATGCTGGCCCTGCTGGTCTTCCTCCATCTGCGCGGCGATCTGACGGGCATGCCCTTCGACGGGGCGGCGGCGGACTTCCTCGCGGCGGACCAGGACCTCCCCCTCCCGGCGGCCCTGACCCTCCTCTCCCTGGTCCCGCTGACGGCGTCCCTGTCGGTGGCGTTGATGCTCCGCCCGAGAGACCTCCAGGTGGCCACGCGCTCAACCGCGAGCACCGCCTTCGGCCGCTTCGGGGCGCGCGCCGGCACGACAAGAAGAGAGACCTTCGGCACCTACGGCAGATTCGGCGCCCGGCGCGGCCGGAACTCCGCTGAGCCTGCGGGCAGTCGTGCCGCTGGGGCGGCACGGGTGGGCGCTGGGGGTCCCCCCTCTGGGGGAGGCACCCCGCCGGCGCGGGCGAGCGAACCCCACCCCCGCCCACCCGCACCCGCACCCGCACCCGACAGCCACCGCACCACCCCCTCCCCCACGGCCCTCCCCTGGGGTGCGGCCCTCCTCGCCGCCGGCCTGGCCGTGGAGGCGTACGCCGGCCGGACCACCCCGCTCACCGATCTCACCACCCCCGGCGGCCTCCCCACCGCTCCCCTCACCGTCCTCCTCGGCTGGGCCCTCACCGCTCTCGGCCTGGCCCTCGCAGGACCCGGCCTCACCCACCTCTGCGGCCGCCTCCTCCAGTCCGCCCGCCCCGGCGCCCTCCGCCTCCTCGCGGGCCGCGGCCTGATGGAGGAGTCCGCCCGCATCGGCCGCCCCCTGGGCGTGGTCTGCGCGGTCGCCTCCGGTGCGTGCACGATGCTCGCGCTGCACGACCCCGCCGCCTCCCCGGACCGCGCCTTCGGCCCCCTCACCGCCCTCGGCGCCCTGGTGGTCACCGGCTGCGCCCTCGCCACGCTCCTCACCGCCGCCGTGGAGGCCCGCCAGTCCCGCGCCGACACCACCGCCGCGCTGCTCCGCCTGGGCGCCCCCGCGACGATGCTCCGCAGCGCGGCCGCCCTGCGCGCCGGCGCCCTGGTGGCCCTGTTCACCCCGCTCACCCTGCTCGTCGCCGAGCTCGCCGCACTCCCCCTGACCGGCTGACGGACCCGCCGGAGAACTCGTACGAGAAAAATCGGCGGCGGCCGATGAGTTCCGCCGCGCCCCCGGGTCTACCCCACCGAACAGCAAGAACACGGCCGCACCAGTGACCGCACGACCGACCGGGAGACCCTGATGACGAACACCGCCTACCAGCAGATGATCTTCGTGAACCTGCCCGTGAGCGACCTCGACGCCTCGAAGAAGTTCTTCACGGAGCTGGGCTACACGATCAACCCGCAGTTCACCGACGAGAACGCGGCCTCCGTCGTGATCAGCGACACCATCGTGGCGATGCTGCTCACCAAGCCGTTCTACTCGACCTTCACCGACAAGGAGATCGCGGACGCCACGAAGACCAGCGAGGTGCTGATCTGTCTGAGCGCCGAGAGCCGCGCGAAGGTCGACGAGCTGGTCGAGAAGGCCGTGGCCGCCGGCGGCACCGCCTCCGCCAAGGTGCAGGACATGGGCTTCATGTACGGCCGCGGCTTCGACGACCTCGACGGCCACACCTGGGAGGTCGTCTGGATGGACCCGGCCGCGATCCAGGGCTGAACCAGGGGCCGGACGACCGCCGGAGAGGCCGTGTCTAGCATGGGCGGGTGCAGACGATGCCCGCCCATGCGGCCCACCACGACGACCGTGAGATCGAATCCCTCGACGAGTTCGACGCGACCGTCTCGGCACGCGGCTCGCTCGCCGGATACCGCGTCCAGGCCGTCGATCTGACCGACCGGACAAGGGAGTTGCTCGGCACGGACACCACGGGTGCCGTCTTCCTCGGCTGTCCGATGCGCGAGAACGCGGCCGCCAAGGTCCGCGCGGACGGCGCGCTGGTCTTCCCACCCGTCCCCGACCTGCCCTTCGACCCGTACCGGGGCCTGGTCTACTCGCCCGACGAGCTGTTCACCGGACTCGACGGGGGCTATGAGCGGACCCCCGACGCCCTCGCGTACGCCTGGTTCCGGCGGACCAGGGCCGACGGCGACATCTTCGCCTCGATGCTGCGCTCCATCCACGACGACGCCGTCTCCGACGCGCTCGACGAACTCCTGCGCGGGACGCGGGTGGTGGGCGTGATGGGCGGTCACGCCATGGCCCGCGGCACGGACGCCTACGCCGGTGCCGCGCGGCTCGGCCGGGAACTGACCCGGTCCGGCCTCACGGTCGCCACCGGTGGCGGCCCCGGCGCGATGGAGGCGGCGAACCTGGGCGCGTACGCCGCCCCGTTCGACGACGCGATGCTCGACGACTCCCTCGAACTCCTCGCCAAGGCGCCGACGTTCACCCCGTCGATCACCGACTGGGCACGGCTCGCCTTCGAGGTGCGCACCCACTGGCCGAGGGGCGGCACGTCCGTCGGCATCCCCACCTGGTTCTACGGCCACGAGCCGCCGAACCCCTTCGCGTCGCACATCGCCAAGTACTTCGCCAACGCCACGCGCGAGGACGGCCTGCTGGCCCGCTCCAGCGCGGGCGTGGTGTTCCTGCCGGGCGCCGCAGGGACCGTACAGGAGATATTCGACAACGCGACGCCCAACTACTACGAGTCGCGCGGGGAGCCGACCCCGATGGTCCTGGTCGACCGGGAGCACTGGACGGAGCGGCTGCCGGCCTGGCCCCTTCTGCGGTCGCTTGCGAAGGACCGGCCGATGGAGGCCAGAATCGCCCTCGTTGACCGGATCGAGGACGCTCCGGCGGCGCTGAAACGTCTCGGCGGTTAATAAGCGGGCAAAGCCAAGCGCCGGGTAGAGTCCGTGCATTGACACTTCTTATGAGGCGCTTATAGACCTGTGAGCCTCAACCCCCCACCGATTGCACTTCCGTAAAGGACAAACGTGTCCATGAACCGCCGCACCACCGTCCGTTCGGCACGCATACTCGGTGTCTCCGCCGCCTCCGCGGCCCTCGTGCTGGGAGTGGCCGGCGGCGCCCTCGCCTGTGACATCAGCGAGTTCTCCGCCGCAGCCGTCTGCGACGGCGGGCAGGGCGTCATCACCGTCACCGACAAGGACCCGACCGGCACCCCCGCCGTCATCACCGTGTACCTGGAGAACAACGGCGGCGATCTCCGTCAGGTCGGCAAGCCCACCAAGGTCAAGGGCTCCAAGGAAGGGGTCACGGTCCGCTTCGCCGAGAACTGGGCGCCCGGCGCCGAGTACCGCGTCCACGTCAAGGCCGGCAACCAGGTCGACAAGGACATCTCGCCGAACGTGACCGCCCCGTCCAAGGCCTGCGCGGCCGAGGAGACCTCCACCCCGACCGCTTCCCCGTCCACCTCCGCGTCGCCCTCGGACTCCACGTCCACGCCGGCGGCCCCGACCCCCTCCGCCTCGACGAGCGAGAGCACGGCGCCGGCGGGCACCGTGAGCAACGCCCCGTCGCCGAACATCGGCGAGTCCAACCTCGCGGAGACCGGCGCCAGCTCCAACACCGGGCTGATCGCCGGCATCGCGGCCGTCCTGGTCGTCCTGGGCGGCGCGGCCGTCTTCTTCGGCATGAAGCGCCGCGGCACCGGCAACGGCCGTTAGAGAACGGTCAGTTCCTCGCGCTCCGAAGGGGGCGCGAGGAACTGCGCGACCGGCCACGGACGGGCCGCACCCGCCGACGGTCCCGCCCGGTCCTCAGCCGAACGTCGCCCGCTCCAGCCAGAACTCCAACAACTCCCGCTCGCCCAGGATCTCCAACCCCGCGCTGTCCAGCGGCAGTCGGCGGTAGAAGGCGAGCAGCACGTCGGTGAGGGGCCCGCGCAGGGCGACCGTCGCCTTCTCGTGGCCGTGCCGCCAGGTCACGCCGTCCTCGGAGAGCTCGATCAGCCACTCGGCGTGCAGCTCGGGAGCCGCGTCCGTGGCGTGCAGATGGATGCTGCGGCTCGGACCGCGCAGTTCCTTCGCCGCCTCGTGCGGGATGGTCCGCTGCACCCATTCGACGATCTCCAGCCACTCGTCGAGCGCGTCCACGGCGATCTCCGGCGCGACCTCGTAGCGCAGTCCCGCGGCGAGGGTCGCGTCCGCGCGGTGGATCGTGATCTCGTGCGCCATGCGGCGGGCCCAGAAGCCCGACGTGTGGACCCCGGCCCACGCCCACACCTTGGCGTCGGGACCGGCCTCGCGCAGCGCCTCGACGACGATCCGGCCCGTCTCGGCGAGCCAGGCGTCCAGCGCCGCCGCGTCGCCCCGCTCCTCCGGCCCGTCGCCGAGCGGGACGTCCTCGTCCCGGACGTTCTCCTCGGCGCGGGTCCGCACCAGCGTCTCCACCCAGCGCAGGGCGCCGCCCGTGTGCCGGACAAGCTGCTCCAGCGTCCAGTCCGGGCACGTCGGCACGGTCGCGCCCAGATCGGCCCCGGACCGCACCACGCCCCTCAACCGCTCGACCTGATCCGCGATTTCGGCGCAGTACCTCTCATGTGCGAGTAGCGTCATGCGCCTCACCCTAAGACGCATGCGATCACCCGAGGACGACGATTTCGGCCGGGTCGAACTCCACCCCGACCGTGTCCCCGACCTCCGGTGCCTCCCGCAGCGCGCACGCCGCTTCCAGGCGCGGGCCGTCCTCCGGGGCGAGGTGCACGGCGACATGCGTGCCGCGGAAGGTGCGGGCGGTCACCGTGCAGCGCAGGCCCTGATGGGCGTCCACCAGACGCACCCCGGCCGGGCGGACGAGCAGAGCGTGCTCGCCCTGCGCCGAGCCGGCCGGCACCGGCACCTTGCCCCACGGGGTGTCGGCGGCCTCGCCGGCGACGGTCGCGTCGATCACATTGTCGAAGCCGAGGAAGCGGGCCACGAAGGCGTCCGCCGGCCGCTGCCACACCTCCAGGGGCGTCCCGGACTGGGCGATGCGCCCGTCCCGCATCACCACGACCCGGTCGGCCAGTGCGAACGCCTCGCCCTGGTCGTGGGTGACCGCGAGCACGGTCGTGCCCAACCGGCCGAACAGCTCCCGCAGTTCGACGACCAGCCGCTCCCGCAGCGACCGGTCGAGCTGCCCCAGCGGCTCGTCGAGCATCAGCAGCCGGGGGCTCGGCGCCAGCGCCCGGGCCAGCGCGACGCGCTGCTGCTCACCGCCGGACAGCGCGGCCACGGCCCGACGAGCCGCCCCGGGCAGTCCGACCAGGTCCAGCAACTCCCCCACCCGCGCGGCCTGTTCGGCACGGGAGGCGCCGCGCATGCGCAGCCCGAACGCCACATTGCCGCCGACGTCGCGCTGCGGGAACAGCTGATGGTCCTGGAACATGAGGCCGATCCCCCGGCGGTGGGCGGGCACGCCGTTCTGCTCCCGCCCGTCGAGCACCACCCGTCCGGAGTCCAGCGGCTGCAGCCCGGCCACCACCCGCAGCAGCGTCGACTTGCCGCTGCCGCTGGGCCCGAGCACACACACCACCTCGTGCTCGGCTACCGCCAGGTCGACCGAGTCGAGCACGGCCCGCCCGCCGAACCGCACGGTCGCGCCCTCCAGGCTCAGCAGCATCAGAACTCCCCCGTCCGATCGGCCACCCGCAGCGACTCAAGAACCAGCAGGGCCACCGCGCACACCACCATCAGAATCGTCGAAAGGGCCATCGCCTGCCCGTAGTTGAGTTCCCCGGCCCGGCCCAGCAGCCGCGCCACGGCGACCGGCAGCGTCGGGTTGTCGGGCCGTGCGATGAACACCGTCGCCCCGAACTCGCCCAGCGACACCGCGAAGGCGAACCCGGCCGCCACCAGCAGCGCCCGTCGCACCATCGGCAGATCGACCTCCCGCCACACCCGCCACGGCGACGCCCCGAGCACGGCCGCGGCCTCCCGCAGCCGCTCGTCGACCGCCCGCAGCACGGGCAGCATGGTCCGTACGACGAAGGGCACGCCGACCAGCGCCTGCGCGAGCGGCACCAGGATCCAGCTGGCCCGCAGATCCAGCGGGGGCTCGTCCAGCGCGATCAGGAAGCCGAAGCCCACGGTCACCGCGGAGACGCCGAGCGGCAGCATCAGCAGCGCGTCGAAGCCCCGGACCAGCCGTCCCGCGTCCCTGCGGGTGAGCGCGGCGGCGGCGAGAGCACCGATCACCAGGGCGATCGCGGTGGCGGCGAGGGCGTACTCCAGTGAATTGCCGATCGCGTCGATCGGCGGGACCAGGAAGACGGTGCCCTCGTCGGAGGTCAGCGCCCGGTAGTAGGCGAAGTCGGGGGCGTCAAAGGAGCGTTGCACGAGCACGGCGAGCGGCAGCACCAGCAGGAGGGCGATCGTGGCGAGCACCCCGGCCAGCAGCGCCCACTGCCCGGCGCCGCGCGGGCGCCGTGCCGTCACCGACGCGTCCACCAGCCTGAGCGCGCTCTCCCGCCGTCGTACGGTCCAGGCGTGCACGGCGAGGATCGCGCCGACCGCGGCGAACTGGACGAGGGTCAGCACGGCCGCCGTGGACAGGTCGAAGATCTCGGAGGTCTGCCGGTAGATCTCCACTTCGAGGGTGGAGAAGGTCGGCCCGCCGAGGATCTGCACCACACCGAAGGAGGTGAAGGTGAACAGGAAGACCATCAGCGCGGCCGCCGCGACGGCGGGCCCGAGGGCGGGCAGGGTGACCTTGCGCCAGGCCCGGAAGGGCGACGCGCCGAGCATCCGCGCCGCCTCCTCCTGCCGGGGGTCGAGTTGCGCCCACAGCCCGCCCACGGTCCGTACGACGACGGCGTAGTTGAAGAAGACGTGCGCGAGCAGGATCGCCCACACGGTGGTGTCCAGCCGTACGCCCCACAGCTCGTCGAGGAGTCCGCCGCGGCCGACGAGCGCCAGGAACGCCGTGCCGACGACGACGGTCGGCAGCACGAACGGGACGGTCACCACCGCCCGCAGCACCTGCTTGCCGGGGAAGTCCAGCCGCGCGAAGACGTACGCGCCGGGCAGCGCGACCAGCAGGGTGAGCGCGGTGGAGGCGAGCGCCTGCCAGGTGGTGAACCACAGGACGTGCCGGATGTCGGACTGCGCGAGGACGTCCGCCACGCGCCCGAGCTTCCAGCTCCCGTCGACCTTCAGTCCGCGCGCGACGATCGCGGCGACGGGGTAGGCGAAGAACACGCCGAAGAAGGCGACGGGCAGGACCATGAGCCCCAGCCGCGCCGCACTCCGCCGGCGACCGGCCTCTACTTCAGTACGAGCGAGGTCCACGACTTGACCCAGTCGTCACGGTGGGCGGCGATCTTCGCCGGGCTCATCGTCTCGGGGTTCTCGGCGGCGGGGCCGTACTGAGTGAACTCAGCGGGTACGTCCGCGCCCTGGAGCACCGGGTAGACGAACATGTTGAGCGGCATGTCCTCCTGGAACTCCTTGCCGATCAGGAAGTCGATCAGCGCCTTGCCGCCCTCGGTGTTCCTGGCGTTGCTCAGCAGCCCCGCGAACTCGATCTGGCGGAAGCAGGTGCCGGTCGCCACGCCGGTCGGCGCCGACGTCGGCTTCGGCTCGCCGTAGATCACCTCGGCGGGCGGGGAAGAGGCGTAGGAGACGACGAGCGGCCGGTCCGCGCCCGCCTTCTTGCCGCCGGCCGAGCCGGAGAACTCCTCGTTGTACGCCTGCTCCCAGCCGTCGACCACCTTCACGCCGTTGGCCTTGAGCTTCTTCCAGTAGCCCTGCCACCCGTCGTCCCCGTACTCCGCGGCGGAGCCGAGCAGGAAGCCGAGACCCGGCGAGGACGTGGAGGCGTTCTCGGTGACGAGGAGGTCCTTGTACGCGGGCTTGATCAGATCGTCGTACGAGGTCGGCGGGGTCAGATGGTGGTCGGCGAAGTACTTCTTGTCGTAGTTGACGCAGATGTCGCCGAAGTCGATCGGTGTGACGCGGTGCTTGCCGGCGTCGAGCTGGTACTCGGTGCCGACCTGGGCGAGCCCCTCGGCCTTGTACGGCTGGAAGAGGCCGTTGTCGAGGGCGCGGGAGAGCAGGGTGTTGTCGACGCCGTAGAAGACGTCGCCCTGCGGGTTGTCCTTGGTCAGGATCGCCTTGTTGACGGCCTGGCCCGCGTCCCCGGCGGTGAGGACCTTGACCTTGTAGCCGGAGAGCTTCTCGAAGTCGGCGATCACCGTCTTGGAGACGGCCCATGAGTCGTGGCTGACGAGGGTGACGGTCTTCGAACCGGCGCTGTCGTGGCCGCCGGAATCGGACGATCCGCAGGCGGACAGCGTGACGAGACCGAGGCCGACGGCCGCGGCCACGAACGTCTTGGTGTGCACTGGATTCCTCCTGGAGGTGACCAGGAAGAGACGCGGCCCTGCCCGGGACCCGTGGAGGGGTGCCCGGGCAGGGCGCAACAGCTCGAGTGATGACCGAACTTCCTACCCAGAATGACCTGGGCGAGGTTCAGAGGGTCTGCGGCCGGTTGCCGCACTCTCAGCGCTGTGGCGCTCCCCTGTCGGAATATGCAGATGTATGGCTGATATGAAGTTGTCCTGGCGGGATCAGATTACCGCTCGGTGGCCGCGAGCTGACCACAGGCTCCGTCGATCTCCTGGCCCCGGGTGTCCCGGATGGTGACCGGTACACCATGGGCGGCGATGGCCTCGACGAACGCCTTCTCGTCCTCGGGCCGGGAGGCGGTCCACTTCGACCCGGGCGTCGGGTTCAGCGGAATCAGATTCACATGCACGGGCTTGCCCTTGAGCAGCCGCCCGAGCCGGTCACCGCGCCAGGCCTGGTCGTTGATGTCCCGGATGAGCGCGTACTCGATGGACAGCCGGCGGCCCGACTTCTCGACGTACTCGAACCCGGCGTCCAGTACCTCGCGCACCTTCCAGCGCGTGTTGACGGGCACGAGGGTGTCGCGCAGCTCGTCGTCGGGGGCGTGCAGGGAGATGGCGAGCCGGCACTTGAAGCCCTCGTCGGCGAACCGGTGGATGGCCGGCACCAGCCCCACGGTCGACACGGTGATCCCGCGCTGCGACAGGCCGAGCCCGTCCGGGGCGGGGTCGGTCAGCGCACGGATCGCCGTCACGACCCGGTTGTAGTTGGCGAGGGGCTCGCCCATGCCCATGAAGACGATGTTGGACAGCCGCGCCGGCCCGCCGGGAACCTCACCGTCCCTGAGCGCCCGCATCCCGTCGACGATCTGGTGCACGATCTCGGCGCTGGACAGATTCCGGTCCAGGCCCGCCTGCCCGGTGGCGCAGAAGGGACAGTTCATCCCGCAGCCCGCCTGGGAGCTGATGCACATGGTCACCCGGTCCGGGTAGCGCATGAGCACCGACTCGACGAGGGTCCCGTCGAACAGCCGCCACAGCGTCTTGCGGGTGGTCCCCTCGTCCGTCGACAGATGCCGTACGACGGTCATCAGCTCGGGGAACAGCGCCTCCCGCAGCTTCTCGCGCGCACCGGCGGGGATGTCGGTCCACTCGGCCGGGTCGTGCGCGTACCGCGCGAAGTAGTGCTGCGAGAGCTGCTTGGCACGAAACGGCTTCTCACCGATCTCGGCAACAGCCGCCTTCCGCTCCGCAGGCGAAAGATCAGCGAGATGCCGCGGCGGCTTCTTGGCTCCGCGCGGCGCGACAAACGTAAGTTCTCCGGGTGCAGGCATAACACGTCCAGTGTGGCAGATCATCACCGGGACCCCGGTCCGGAGCGGGGTGGGGGTGGTCACCCGCGGGCCCCGACTGCCGGCACCGACTGCCGGCGTCGTTCCCGGAGCCCGTTGACAACTGCCGTCACCCCCTCCCATCATCATTCCACTAATCAAGTAGTGAAATAGTGTTGTGAGGGGGATGAGGACGTGGCCGCCCTGGTCGCGTCGGCACTGGAGAAGCAGTACACCCCCGGGACCACGCCGGTCACGGGGGCCACGACAACGAGGAGCACGGGTGAGTGACGTCATGTACGCCGGGGAGCCGGCGCTCGAAGCGCACGGACTGGGGATGCGCCACCGGCGGGGCTGGGCCTTGCGGGACTGCACCTTCCGGCTTCCGGCAGGCCGGATCTGCGGGTTGGTCGGCCCCAACGGCGCGGGCAAGACCACGCTGCTGAACATGGCGGCCAACGTCCTGAAGCCGACACAGGGCTCGCTCCGTCTGTTCGGCGCGGCGCCGGGCTCGGCGGAGTCCGTCCGGCGTACGGCCTTCCTCGCACAGGAGAAGCCGCTGTTCCGTCGCTTCACCGTGGCGGAGACCCTGCGGCTGGGGCGGGAGCTGAACCCCGGCTGGGACCAGCGCGCCGCCGAGGACATCGTCCGCGCGGGCAACGTGCCCTTCGACGCGAGGATCGGCACCCTCTCCGGCGGCCAGCGCACCCGCGTCGCCGTCGCCCTCGCCTTCGGCAAGCGCCCCGACCTGCTGCTGCTCGACGAGCCCATGTCGGACCTCGACCCGGTTGTGCGCCACGAGATCATGGGCACCCTCCTCGCCGAGGCCGGCGAGCGCGGCACCACCGTGGTGATGTCCACCCATGTCCTCGCGGAACTGGACGACGTGTGCGACTTCCTCGTCGTCGTCTCCGGCGGCGGAGTGCTGCTCGCCGGTGATGTGGACGAGCTGATGGCCGTGCACACCGTGGTCACGGGGGCCAGGGAGGGCGAGGGCCTGCCCGCCGATCTCGGACACCACACCGTCGTCGAGGCCCGGACCAGGGGACGGCAGTTCACCGCGCTCATCCGCCCGGCGGGCCCGGTCACCGGCCCCTGGGAGGTGGCCGCCCCGAGCATGGAGGAACTCCTGCTCGCCCATCTCCGCTCCCCCGACGCCCCGCCGCTGATCACCCACACCGCCCAGGTCCAGGGTCTGGCCTTCGGCACCGGGACGGTGGCGGCATGAGCACCTTCACCGGAACCAGGAACGGACCCCGGCACGGGGCCGGCGACGCGATTGTCACGGAGGCCACCCGGCGCCCCCGCCTCAGCGGTGTGACCTGGCTGGTCTGGCGCCAGCACCGGGCCGCGTTCTGGACGATGATCGCCGCCACCGTGCTCTGCGCGGCCTGGATGGTCTACCAACGCGCCCAGTTGATGGACTTCCTGAACGCCTACGGCTTTCCCGCCAAGAACCTCGACAAGGCGCAGGAGCAGCTCAAGCCGTACATCGGCGCGTTCGATTTCGTCACCACCGGTCTCACGGCGGTCCCCGTCATGCTCGGCGTCCTCCTCGGCGCCCCCCTGCTCGCGGGTGACCTGGAGAGCGGCACGGCCAAGCTGATCGCCGCCCAGTCCGTGAGCCGCGACCGCTGGCTCGCCACGAAGCTGGCGCTGACCGGGCTGGTGGTCGTGGTGACCACGGTCACGCTGTCGGCCGTGTTCGCCTGGTGGTGGAGCCCCATCAAGTCCCAGGACACGGGCCTCGACTGGACCTCCGGCGAGTTCTTCGACACCACGGGGCCGGCGCCCGTCGCCCTCGGCCTTCTGAGCGTGTTCGGCGGGGTGCTGATCGGTGTGGTCCTGCGCCGCACGCTGGTGGCCATGGCCGTGACCCTCGGTTTCACCGTCGCCCTCCAGGCCGTCTGGGGCCACTTCACGCTGTCACTTGGCAACGTTGTCACGGCCACCAGCAAGCCCGTCAGCCCCGGCGGCATCATCCTCTTTCCCAAGGTGCCCCGCACCGCGGCCGAGCTCGACATCTCGTATGTCACCGGCAGCGGGAAACTGCTCGACGCGACCACGTGTACGGAATGGCCGACGGACGAGGCGACTCGGCTGTGCATGAAGAAGGCGGACATCGTCGGTATCTCGATTGATTACATCCCGATGTCGCAGATGAGCGGGATGCAATGGTTCGGGGCGTCGATTCTGTTGGCCCTGACCGCCGGCGTCGTGGCGTTCCTCTTCGTCTGGGGCCGCAAGCGGCTCGTCTGAGCAGCCTCCCCGGTCACTGTTCCAGGCGCTGCTTCAGTCGCCGTTCGTTGACCGGGAGTTCCTTGCGGACCTGGGGGCGGATGACGAGGGGGAGGAGGACCTTGCCGATGCCGTGGCCGTCGAAGTAGAGGTCCATCGTGACGCGGGAGCGGCGTCCCTCGTCGAGCGGGATGATCTCGCCGCGGAAATGACCCCGGACCGGGCCGTCGATGCCGGTCAGGCTCCAGCTGTGCGGCGGGTTGTACTCGGTGAACTCCATGGTCATCGGCATGTCCCGGCGGCCGACGTGCCGCATGACCCGCACCCGCGAGCCCACATGCAGCGGCCCCTCGTCGAGCTGCTCCGCCGACACCGCGCTCGCCTGCCACTCCGGCAGATGCGCCGGGTCGACGACGTACGTCCAGACATCTTCGGGAGTGCGGTCGACCTCGATCGACTCATGGAAGCTGGACATGGCGCCCGCCCCCTTCCGGACATTCCGATGCGGACTTTTCGGACCTTTCCCCAGAATCGTCCCACCGGTACGCCCCCGAGGCCATCCGTACCCCGCCGCTACGCCGAAGAGCCCCCGCCCTGCTGACAGGACGGGGGCTCACGCGCACAGCCAGAGGCGCCGACGGATCAGCCGGACCCGACGAACAGCACCAGCAACAGCCACACCACCGGCGCCGTCGGCAGCAGCGAGTCCAGTCGGTCCATGATGCCGCCGTGGCCCGGGAGCAAGGTGCCCATGTCCTTGATGCCCAGGTCCCGCTTGATCATGGACTCGCCGAGGTCGCCGAGCGTGGCGCTGGCCGCGACCGCGAGGCCGAGCAGCAGACCCTGCCACCACACCCCGTCGTCGATCAGGAACTGCATGCACAGCGCGCCCGCGACCATCGCGAAGGACACCGCGCCGAACAGCCCCTCACGGGTCTTCCCGGGGCTGATGCGCGGCGCGAGCTTGTGCGTACCGAAGCGCCAGCCGACCGCGTACGCCCCCGTGTCGCTGACCACGGTCAGCAGCAGGAAGGTCAGCACCCGCCAGGGCCCGTCGTCGGCCGCGAGCAGCAGGGCGACGAAGGTGGCCAGGAACGGGACGTAGAACGCGGCGAAGACGCCGGCCGTGACGTCCTTCAGATAGCCCTCGGGCGGTTCCGTCATCCGCCACACCAGCACCGCCAGCGCGGTGAGGGCCATGGCGACCCACGCGCCCTCGGCCCCCCGGACGTACCCGGCGACGACCATCGCCGCACCGCCCACCGCGAGCGGCACGAGCGGCGCCTTGATCTGCTTGCGCTCCTGAAGCCTGCTGGTCAGCTCCCACAGCCCGACGACCACGGCGACCGCGACCACACCGACGAACACGGCCTTGTAGACGAACAGGGACGCGACGATCACCGCGCCGAGCCCGACGCCGACCCCTATGGCCGCGCCCAGGTCGCGCCCCGCGCTCTTCTTCTGCGGCGCGGATGCCGGCTGCTGGGAGTCGGGCATGGGCTCCGGATTCTCCGGCACCACCGGGAGGGGCTGTGCCGACGGGGTCTGGGGCTGGCTGGCGTGGGTCTCGTCGCGGAACAAGGGGCCACTCAGCCGAGCGGCCCCCTGGTCGTCATCCTGGTCTCCGCCATACGAGGGCATGTCGGGCACGATGGGCATGGGGCGAGTCTGCTGGGCCTCAGGCGCATCGTACGCGGGACCCGCTGGAGCAGCCCCCTGAACAGGCCCGCCGTCGATGGGACCCCAGTACCCGGCCTGCCCGGCCGGTGGCGGCGCCCCCCAGGAAGAGTCGTTCATCAGACCTCGAGCAGCTCAGCTTCCTTGTGCTTGAGAAGCTCGTCCACCTGGGCGACGTACTTCGCCGTCAGGTCGTCGAGGTCCTTCTCCGCACGGCGGCCCTCGTCCTCACCGATGTCGCCGTCCTTGATCGCCTTGTCGATGGCGTCCTTGGCCTTGCGACGGACGGAGCGGATGGACACCTTGGCGTCCTCGGCCTTGGCCTTGGCGACCTTGATGTACTCGCGGCGGCGCTCCTCGGTGAGCTCGGGGAAGACCACCCGGATGATGTTGCCGTCGTTGCTGGGGTTGACGCCCAGGTCGGAGTCGCGGATCGCCTGCTCGATGTTGCGCAGCGCGGTCTTGTCGAACGGGGTCACCACGGCCATGCGCGGCTCCGGCACGGAGAACGAGGCCAGCTGGTTGATCGGCGTCAGAGCGCCGTAGTAGTCGGCCACGATCTTGTTGAACATCGCCGGGTGCGCACGGCCGGTGCGGATCGCGGCGAAGTCGTCCTTGGCGACGACGACGGCCTTCTCCATCTTCTCCTCGGCCTCAAGGAGGGTCTCTTCGATCACCACTTGCTCCTGCGTGTCTTGAGTAGGCCCGGCTGCGGTTCCTTGCGGGGGGCGGCGGCCGGCTGCGTCGCGTCTTCTTCCTGCACGGTTCCCGACCGGCAGGACATTGTCCATCCCCCGGCGGGGGTCATCAGCCCTGGCTGGCTTGGTCACCCACAAGCGTGCCGATCTTCTCACCCTTGACCGCGCGGGCGATATTGCCCTCGGCCAGAAGCTCGAAGACGAGGATCGGGAGCTTGTTGTCGCGGCACAGCGTGATGGCCGTGGCGTCGGCGACCTTCAGGTCGCGGGTGATGACCTCGCCGTAGCCGAGGGCGTCGAACTTGACCGCGTCCGGGTTGGTCTTCGGGTCGGAGTCGTAGACCCCGTCCACCCCGTTCTTGCCCATGAGGAGCGCCTCGGCGTCGATCTCCAGGGCGCGCTGGGCGGCGGTGGTGTCGGTGGAGAAGTACGGCATGCCCATACCGGCGCCGAAGATGACCACGCGGCCCTTCTCCAGGTGCCGCACGGCGCGCAGCGGGATGTACGGCTCGGCGACCTGGCCCATGGTGATGGCGGTCTGGACCCGGCTGTCGATGCCCTCCTTCTCCAGGAAGTCCTGGAGGGCGAGGCAGTTCATCACGGTGCCGAGCATGCCCATGTAGTCCGAGCGGGCGCGGTCCATGCCGCGGACCTGGAGCTCGGCGCCGCGGAAGAAGTTGCCGCCGCCGATGACGACCGCGATCTGCGCTCCGTCGCGTACGACGGCCGCGATCTCGCGGGCGATCTTGTGCACCACGTCCGGATCCACGCCCAGGCCGCCGCCACCGGAGAATGCCTCTCCGGACAGCTTCAGCAGAAACCGGCCGCGCACTTTGCCGTCGTCGCTCTTCTGGGCCTTGGTGGTCATGGAGATCCCGCCTCTTTCACGTGGTGCACATACGAAGAAGGCCATTGCCGGTGGGGTGTCGTTCGCAACCCATGCGCGGCAATGGCCTCCTCGTCAGATCTGCTGTCGTCCGTCACGCACGCGTGGGTGACGGCGTACCCGGACGACTGCTGTCGACCCTACCGGGGTCGGACGTCCGTCGCGGGACGGACTCAGATGCCGACCTTGATGCGCGCGAAGCGCTTCAGGGTGACACCCGCCTCGTCCAGGACCTTCTGCACGGACTTCTTGTTGTCCAGGGCGTACGGCTGACCGAGCAGCGTGGCGTCCTTGAAGAAGCCGCCCAGACGACCCTCGACGATCTTGGCGATCGCGGCCTCGGGCTTGCCCTCGGCGCGGGTGGTCTCCTCGGCGATGCGGCGCTCGGACTCGATGACCTCGGCCGGGACGTCCTCCTTGGAGAGGTACTTCGGCGCGAAGGCGGCGATGTGCTGGGCGACGCCCTTGGCGACCTCGGCGTTCGGCTTGTCGAGCTCGACGAGGACACCGATCTGCGGGGGCAGGTCGGGCATCGTGCGGTGCATGTAGGCGAGCACGAAACCGCCGGAGAACTGCGCGAAGCGGTCCAGGACGATCTTCTCGCCGAGGTTGGCGTTGGCCTCGTCCACGAACGCCTGGACGGTCTTGCCGGGCTCGATCTCGGAGGCGAGCAGGGCCTCCAGGTCGGCCGGGGAGGTCGCGGCGACGTGCTCGGCGATCTTGTTGGCGACGCTCTGGAACTTCTCGCCCTTGGCGACGAAGTCCGTCTCGCACTTCAGCTCGACGATGACACCGGAGGAGTTGTCGTCGGCGATGAGCGAGACCACGGCGCCGTTCTCGGCGGAGCGGCCCTCGCGCTTGGCGACGCCCTTCTGGCCCTTGATGCGCAGCGCCTCGACAGCCTTGTCGACGTTGCCCTCGGCCTCGTCCAGCGCCTTCTTGCAGTCCATCATGCCGGCGCCGGTGAGCTCGCGGAGCTTCTTGACGTCGGCGGCGGTGTAGTTCGCCATGAGTCTGTGAGTCTTTCTCGAAGTCGGAAGATCTACCCGATCCACGATCTACACGGAGATGTAGATCCCGAACCTATGGGTGAACGGCGGGGGCGACACGGATGTCGCCGCCCCCGCCGTCAACGCTGGCGGGTCAGGCCTGCTCGCCCTCGGCGGCCGGGGCCTCGGCGGCGGGCGCCTCGGCAGCGGGGGCCTCGGCAGCGGGGGCCTCGGCGGCGGCCGGGGCCTCGTCGGCCTTCTTCTCACCCTCGAGCAGGTCGCGCTCCCACTCGGCGAGCGGCTCGCCCGCGGCCTTCTCGCCCTTCTCACCGGTGGCGACGCCGGAACGGGCGATGAGGCCCTCGGCGACGGCGTCGGCGATCACACGGGTGAGCAGGGTGACGGAGCGGATCGCGTCGTCGTTGCCCGGGATCTTGTAGTCGACCTCGTCGGGGTCGCAGTTGGTGTCGAGGATGGCGACGACCGGGATGTTGAGCTTCCGGGCCTCGCCGACCGCGATGTGCTCCTTCTTGGTGTCCACGATCCAGACGGCGCTGGGCACCTTCTGCATCTCGCGGATACCGCCGAGGGTCTTCTCCAGCTTGGCCTTCTCGCGGGAGAGGACCAGGAGCTCCTTCTTGGTCAGACCGGAGGCCGCGACGTCCTCGAAGTCGATCTGCTCGAGCTCCTTGAGGCGCTGCAGACGCTTGTAGACGGTCGAGAAGTTGGTGAGCATGCCGCCCAGCCAGCGCTGGTTGACGAAGGGCATGCCGACGCGGGTGGCCTGCTCGGCGATGGCCTCCTGCGCCTGCTTCTTCGTGCCGACGAACATGACCGTGCCGCCGTGGGCGACGGTCTCCTTGACGAACTCGTAGGCGCGGTCGATGTACGACAGCGACTGGAGCAGGTCGATGATGTAGATGCCGTTGCGCTCGGTGAAGATGAAGCGCTTCATCTTCGGGTTCCAGCGACGGGTCTGGTGACCGAAGTGGACGCCGCTCTCCAGCAGCTCCCGCATCGTGACGACGGCCATGGCCGTTTCTCCTTGGTTTCTCGGTTGTGCCGCGTCCGCCGGACGGCGGTCGCGCCTGACGCCCGCGATGCGCCGTTGCCACAGAGGACCGAGGGGCGCTGACACCGGTCGGATACCGGCCCGGTGTCGGGGCGTGCGAAGTCGACCCGGTGACCCGGATCGCCATGAGAAGTGTACGGGACCGACGGAGTCCCGGGTGACGCCGCTCTCCACAACGGCCGAGTTGTCCACAGACCCGGGCCGGGATCGGCGGGGTGCGGGACGGTCTCCCCATGCACCCGGTTCCGTATCTCCTCGCCCTGCTGCTCCCCGTCGCCCTCAGCGCCCCGGCCCCGCCGATCGCCCGGACCTGGCCGGTGGCACCACGCCCCGCCGTACTCCGGAGCTATGAACCCCCGCCGACGCCGTACGCCCGGGGCCACCGCGGAGTCGACCTCGCGGCCGCCCCCGGCACCCCGGTCCGGGCGGTGGCCGCCGGACGGGTGTCCTTCGCCGGCCGGGTGGCCGGAAAGGGCGTCATCGCGGTCGAACTGACCGGGACGGGCACCCCGCCCCTTCGCACGACCTACGAGCCCGTACGACCGCTGGTGCCGGCGGGAGCGGAGGTGACCGCGGGCGAGGTGATCGCCGCGACGGAGGCGACGGGCTCCCACTGCCCGAGCTCCTGCCTCCACTGGGGCCTGCGCCGGGCCGAGACCTATCTGAACCCCTTGTCCCTGCTCCCGCCCGCCCTGCTCAGGCGCCCCCCGTCGAGACTGCTTCCGGTGACGGGGGTGCCGCTGCCGCGGACGCGATAGCCCTGCCGTGACGGCGAAGCCGGCCGGAAACCCTCAGCCGCGAACGCCCCGCAACGCCATCCCCACGGCCGCCTCGGTGATCACGCCGGGCTCCTCCGCGGCCCCCAGTTCGATCCTCCGCACCGCCGCGTCCACGACCCCCTGCACCAGCATCGCCGCCAGCCGCGGCTCCTCGTGCCCCATCTCCGCCAGCGCCTCGACGACCATCGCCACCAAGGTGCCGTGCGCGGCCCGGATCTTCTCCCGCGCCCCCGCGTCCAGCTCGCTCGCCGAGATCGCCACCACGGCCCGGTGCCGCCGGTCCCCCACCAGCTCCAGTTGCTTGCGCACGTACACCTCGACCTTGGCCTCGGCCCCGTCCACCGCCGCCATCGCCGTCTCGACCTCCGCCGCCCATACGGGGAAGTCGACCGCGCACAGCTCCTCCACCACCGCGGCCCGTGACCGGAAGTACTCGTACACGGACGACCGCGCGAGGCCCGTCCGCTCGGCGAGGGCCGGGAAGGTCAGCGCCTCCGTACCCCCCTCGGACAACAGGGACCGCGCCGCGTCCAGCAGGGCGGCTCGCTGCATCGACCGGTGCTCGGCCACGGAGGCCGCTCGAATCCTTGGCACGTCAACCACTTTACGGACGCGTCACCCGGGACGGGAGTCACCCGCACTCACCGCCCGAAGCTCGCCAGCTTCGCCCTCAACTGCAGCACGGACTTGGTGTGGATCTGGCTGACCCGGCTCTCGGTCACCCCGAGCACATGGCCGATCTCGGCGAGCGTGAGCCCCTCGTAGTAGTACAGCGTGACGACGGTCTTCTCCCGGTCCGGCAGCGTGTTGATCGCCCGCGCCAGGAATCTCCGCAGCTCACGGTCCTCGGCCACCTCCACGGGGTCGTCCGCGGCCGTGTCCTCCAGCGTGTCCATGAAGCTGAGCCCGTCGCCGCCCTCACCCCCGACGTGCAGCAGCTCCTCCAGCGCCACCACGTTCGCCAGCGACAACTGGCTGAACACGGCGTGCAGTTCGTCGACCGCGATGCCCAGCTCGGCGGCCACCTCGGCCTCGCTCGGGGTCCGCCGCAGCCGTGCTTCGAGCGTCGCGTACGCCCGCTCCACATTGCGCGCCTTCTGCCGCACGGACCGCGGGATCCAGTCCAGCGCCCGCAGTTCGTCGATCATCGCGCCCCGGATCCGGGTGATCGCGTACGTCTCGAACTTGATCTCCCGGTCGATGTCGAACTTCTCGATCGCGTCGATCAGCCCGAAGACCCCCGAGGACACGAAGTCGGCCTGCTCCACATTGGGCGGCAGACCGACGCTCACCCGCCCCGCCACGTACTTCACGAGCGGCGAGTAGTGGAGGATCAGCTGCTCCCGCAGCCGCTCGTCCCCCGTCGCCTTGTACGACCGCCACAGCTCGTCGAGCGTCGAGGGAGCGGGCGGCCGCGCGCCGCCGCCGTCGCGGGCGGCCGGTGTGATCGCCGCCCGGTCGGACCCGGAGGTGTGCTGGGGCATTCGTCGCCTTGTGCCGTTCTGCCGTGAAGTACGTGGAGTACGTGAGGTCGGGGTGCCTGCGGCCGGTCTGTGCCGGAATTCACGTGAGCGTAGCGTGACTGACGTGTCGCGGTGCGCGAACAGCGTGGCTCGAACCATGCGCAGATACGTTCCGCTGGGCGTCCTCCCGGGGGCGCGGGTCACTTGCGGCGACCCGGCCCCGGCGTCAACTGCGGGAATTCCCAAGGGGTTCCGCGTCCCCCGGACGGCCGAACGGGCGAGGTCAGCACTGACGGCGACCCCCTCGAACGGAGACCATCGCCTGGCGTGTCAACTTCCAGCCGTCGCCGTGTCGTTCGACATAGCCGAGCGCTCCGAGTTCGTACAGCCTCGCGATCGCGTCGTCCTCGGTGGTCTGCGCGCCGCGGGCGATCTCGTCGAGCGAACCGGCCCGGCGTGCGGGCAGCGCGGCCAGGACGTGCCGGGCGGCGGGCTCCAGCAGGTCGCGCGGCAGGACGGGGCCGCGCCGGTCGGGGGCCAGCTCGCCCATGGCGCCGACCAGCTCGATCACGTCCGCGGCGTCGGTGACCAGCACGGCCTCGCCGCGCAGCAGTTCGTGCACGCCGGCGGAGAGGGCGCTGGTGGCCGGCCCCGGCACGCCCATCGTGTGCCGGCCCAGCCGCTGTGCCGCCCGGGCGGTGACGAGCGAGCCGCTGCGGTGGGCGGCCTCGACGACGACGGTGCCCCGGGTGAGGGCGGCGATCACCCGGTTGCGCAGCACGAAACGGCTGGGCGTCGGATGGTCGCCGGGCGCCAACTCGCCGATCACCAGGCCCTGTTCGGCGATCCGGTTGATCAACTCGGTGTGGCCGCGCGGATAGGGCCGGTCGACACCGCAGGCGAGGACGGCGACGGTGGCACCGCCGGCGGCGAGCGCGCCGCGGTGGGCGGCGCCGTCGATGCCGTAGGCGCCGCCGGAGACGACGACCCAGCCCCGTTCGGCGAGGCCGGCGGAGAGGGTGGCGGCGACGTGGGCGCCGTACTCGGTGCAGGCGCGGGCGCCGACGACGGCGACCGACCGGAGCGCCCACATCCGCAGGCTGGGGCGGCCGCGCACCCACAGGCCGAGCGGACGCGCGTCCCCGAGGTCGTCCAAGGGGCCGGGCCAATCGGGGTCGCCGGGGCACAGGAACCGTACGCCGGCGGCGTGGGCGAGCTCCAGGTCCCGCCGGGGCGCGGCGCGTGCGGCGCGCGCCACCAGACCACCCCACCGTGTCTCGCTGACGCCCGGCAGGGCGGGTCCGTCCCCCGTCAGCCGCCGCACCACTTCCCGAGCCCCCACCTCCCGCACCCACCGCCCCCCGACGTCGTCCCCGGGCTCGACGACCCGCGAGAGAAACACCCGGGCGAGGCGTTCGTCGTCCGGCTCACCGGTGCGGTTCACCCCAGGGCCCCGATGGCCATCGGCACGCCCCGCGGCACTCCGGTGCGCAGTTGCAGGGCCAGGGCGACGTCCGTGGCGTCGGGCCGGTCATGGCCCACGAGGTCGGCGATGGTCCAGGCGACACGCAGGACCCGGTCGAGACCGCGCACGGTGAGCACGCCGCGCTCCAGATTCCGCTCCGCCTCGTCCATCGCGCCGCTCATGGCGTGCCAGCGGGAGCGCAGCTCCCGTCCGGGCACCTCGCTGTTGGTGCGCCACGGGGTGCCCGCGAGCCTCGCCGCCGCCCGCTCCCTGGCGGCCAGCACCCGAGCGGCGACCGTCGCGGTGGACTCGCCGCCCGGGCCCCGGTGCGTGAGTTCGGACCGGCTCACCGGATCCACCTCGACCCGCAGGTCGACGCGGTCGAGCAGGGGCCCGGAGAGCCGTGCCTGGTACCGGCGGATCGTCGAGGGCGGGCATTCGCACAGGGTGTCCCGCTGGGAGAACCGCCCGCAGGGACAGGGGTTGGCGGCGAGCACCATGAGGAAGCGGGCGGGGAAGCGCACCACCCCCGCGCTGCGGGCGATCACGACGTGCCCCGACTCCAGCGGTTGGCGGAGGGCGTCGAGCGTCTGGCTGTTGAATTCCGGGCTCTCGTCCAGAAAGAGCACGCCTCGATGTGCCAGGGACACGGCACCGGGGCGGGCGATGCCGGGGCCGCCGCCGACCAGGGCCTGCATGGTGGCCGAGTGGTGCGGGGCGCAGTAGGGGGCGACGTCGATCAGCGGCTTGCCCGGGGGCAGGAGTCCGGCGACCGAGTGCACGGCCGTGACCTCCAGCGACTCCTCCCGGGTCAGCCGCGGGAGCACGGCCGGCAGGCGCTCCGCGAGCATGGTCTTGCCCGCTCCGGGTGGCCCTTCCAGGAAGAGATGGTGTCCCCCGGCCGCGGACACCTCCACCGCTGTCCGCGCCGAGATCTGGCCCACGACGTCGGCCAGGTCGTGCCCCGGGTCCTGCTGGGCCGCGCCGAGGCTGTGCATGCCGGTGGCCGCGCCGGTGCCGGGCACGCGCAGGCCGGCCAGCAGCGGGTCGGGGCGCCCCTGCTCCCGGGGTTCTTCCTCGGGCACGGGCTCGTCGGCGAGGACGGCGATCAGCTGGCGGAGGCTGCGCACCCCGAGGACGGACACGCCGGGGACCAGTGAGGCCTCGGCGGCCGCGCACTCCGGGACGACGACCTGTTCGTATCCGGCGTCGGCGGCGGCCAGCACCGCGGGCAGGATGCCCCGGACCGGGCGCACCCGTCCGTCGAGCCCCAGTTCGCCGATCATCACGATGTCGGCGAGCACCCTCGGGTCGATCCGCTCGGCGGCGCCGAGGACGGCGCAGGCGACGGCGAGATCGAAGCCGGAGCCGGCCTTGGGCACGGATGCCGGGCTGAGTCCCACGGTGAGTTTCTTCTGCGGCCACTCGCCGCCCGAGTTCACCACCGCCGCCCGAACCCGGTCCCTGCTCTCCGTCAGGCTCTTGTCGGGGAGGCCCACCAGGGTGAACGCCGCGACTCCGGGCTCCAGGTCCGCCTGGACCTCGACGACCACGCCCTCCACGCCGACCAGTGCCACCGAGCACGTACGCGCGAAGCCCATGTCAGGCCACCCCCCGTACATGCTCGACGACGGGTGCGCCGCGGGACGGGAGCAGGACGCCCACGAGGTCGATGCGGACGCCGCCGGGCGGGGCGCCGCCGTGGGACTGGATCCAGCGTTCGGCGAGGCCGCGCAGCCGCTGGGCCTTCTCCTCGGTCACCGCCGCCATCGGGTGCTGGAAGCATCCGTCCCGGCGGGTCTTCACCTCGCAGACCACGAGGACGTCCCCGTCCCGCGCCACGATGTCGATCTCACCGGTCCTGCCGCAGCGCCAGTTGCGCTCCAGGACCGTCATCCCGGCCACAGCCAGCCGCCGCGCGGCCAGCTCCTCGCCGTACCTGCCGAGTGCACTGCGTGCCTGATGGGTGTTCATGTCGGCACCACCTCCGGCACCGACGATCACGCATCCGCCACCATTGAAATGATCTTGGTGGACGACTCAGCGGTTGTGGACAACCCCGTCACCCGCCCGGGTGATCATCACCCGCCCGGCAGCTCCAGATCGCTCTTGTTCAGCTCCTCGATGTTCACGTCCTTGAAGGTGAGCACCCGGACCTGCTTCACGAACCGCGCCGGCCGGTACATGTCCCACACCCAGGCGTCCGCCATGGACACCTCGAAGAACACCTCACCCTGGACCGAGTGCACCTGCATCTCGTAGTCGTTGGTCAGATAGAAGCGCCGCTCGGTCTCGATCACGTACTTGAACAGACCGACGACATCGCGGTACTCCCGATAGAGCTTCAGCTCCATCTCGGTCTCGTACTTCTCGAGGTCCTCGGCGCTCATGGCATGTTCCCCTTCAGCCGTGCGGTCCACCCATTGTGCGCCAGTCCCGTGCGCCGCTAGACGATTTCCGTGTCAAGGACCACGGGCCTGGCCGGGGGACCATCGTCGAGCAGTGCCCGGAGCAGCTCGGCGAGTCTGGTCGGATACACCGTCTCATGCGACCCGGTCAGTTCCGCACAGGTCCACCACCTCGCTCCGGCGACACTGCGCCGCTCCAGCTCGGTGAGGCCCGTGGCGCGGGTCGCGGTGGTCGCCGTACGGGCCAGGTAGTACCACTCGTCCTGGTCCCAGCGGCGGCCCGCGAACGGGAACGAGCAGCGCCGCCGCCACAGCACCGGGCCCAGTTCGACGTCGGTGATGCCCGTCTCCTCGACGAGTTCCCGCAGCGCGGCCTCCTCACGACTCTCCGCGCCCTCCACCCCGCCGCCGGGGGTGAACCACCAGTCGTCGGATGGATCGTCCGGCTCGTGGCCGTGCAGCAGCAGGATGCGGTCCTCGGGATCGAGCAGCACCACGCGGGCGACCTTGCGCGGATCGCCACCGAGCCCGCCCGGGATCCGGCCCGGGTCGCCACCGAGCCCGCCCGGGACCGCGCCCGGATCGGCGCCCGCGCCCCTGGTCTCAGCGGGCACCGGCGGTCTCCGTCCGCCGGCCCCGGCCGGACAGCAGCTTCGCGACCGGCCCGTACGCGGCTCCGCCGAGGATCAGCAGCGTTCCCCCGACGATCATCGCGACGATCGTGCGCAGCGGGCCGGGATCGGACAGGGCGCCGAGTTCCGCGAAGCCGGTGGGGCGCTTGAGCATGCCGTTCAGGGGCCAGACGACGGCGTCGACGCGGGCGCTGACGGCCCCGCGCGCGATCGTGCCGCTGGCCGCGTCGGTGATGTGGGCGGTGGAGTCCAGGGAGCCGGAGCGCTCGTCACCGAGCAGGAAGAGCCGGCCCTCGGGGACCGTCACGGTCGGGAAGCCGGTGAGCTCGGCCGTGCTGCCCGCCGGCAGATACGGTTCGTCGATCGCCTTGCCGTTGACGGTCAGCTTGCCGTTCGTGCAGCACGAGACGGTGTCCCCGCCGACCGCGACGACCCGCTTGACCACGGGGGCGTTGTCCACCCAGGTCTTGTCGGTGAAGACGACGACGTCACCGCGGCGCACCTGGTCGCCGTCGATGCGCTGGGCGAGGACCCGGTCGCCGCCGTTGATCGTCGGGTTCATCGAGTTGGTGGGCACGGTGTACGGCCGGTAGACGACCGCTCCCCAGGCGAAACCGCCGAGGAACAGCACAAGGCCCAGTGCGACCGCCAGACCGGACAGGCGCTGTCCGATCCGGCCGCCCACCGGGCCGTTCCTGGTGCCGCCGCTGCGCGGGGCCGTACGCGTCGTGCTCTCGCCACCCATGGGTCCGCACCCTACCCGGCGGTACCGAGCCGGGGCAGCCCCTCTCCCGCGGCCTGGGTCACACACCGGGAGGCAGGGTCCGCGCCGCACTCGGGCGGCCGGTCCCGGGGGCGGACCCGGCGACCGGCGGCCCGGCCGGAGCGGCTGACCGCGCCGATCGACCCGGTCAGCGGGTCTCGGCGGCCTCCCGGCGCCGACGGCGCCACAGGACCACCGGGACGGCGCCGACGAGCGCGAGACCCTCCGGTGCGACGGTGAGCGCGGTGGACGCCGCGGACTGCGTGTCCAGGCCGTCCTGCCCGAAGGTGTCCGGCACGGGCAGCGTGCCCCAGCGGGTGAGGGGCCAGGCCTTGAACACGGCGCGCCCGACGACCTCGTCGACCGGGACCATGCCGTGGTGCCGGTCGGACTGGTTGTAGCGGGAGTCGCGCGAGTTCTGGCGGTGGTCGCCCATGACCCAGATGGAGCCCTTGGGCACGGTCACCTTGAACTGGCCGCCCGTGTCGTCGACGCTGCACGGCGTGTTGCCCGGGTAGATGTACGACGACTCGTCCAGCGGCTTGCCGTTGACCTTCAGCGGGCCGGTGCCCTTGCACTCGATGGTGTCGCCGCCGACGCCGATGACCCGCTTGATCAGGTCCTTCTCCTCCGCGGACGGCATCAGGCCGATCCAGCTGAGGAAGGTCTGCAGGGCGTTCGGGTCGTTGGTGGGCTCGCCGGCGAGCCAGTTGTCCGGGTCGTGGAAGACGACGACCTCGCCGCGCTCGGGCTCGGAGCCGAACCACGGCGTCAGCTTGTCGACGAGGACGCGGTCACCCTTCTGCAGGGTGTTCTGCATCGACTCCGAGGGGATCGAGAACGCCTGCACCAGGAACGTCTTGATCAGCAGCGCCAGCACCAGAGCGATGCCGATCAGGATCGGCAGCTCCTTCCAGAAGGAGCGCGGCTTCCTCGCCTGGGGCGCCGACCCGCCCGAGCCCACCACGTCCGCGCCCGGACCGCTCGGGCCGCCCGGGCCACCCGGCCCGTCCGGACCCTGTCCCGCGGACCCGCCCGGCCCGTCCGCCGTCGTCCCGTCCTCGGTCGCCCCGGGGTCGTTCCCTGATGTCACGGCGCTGTCCGCAGCCCGGTCGGCCGCTTCCACGGGGCGTCCGCGGTGCTCCTCGCCGTCGTGTCCGGACCGTGCGCCAACCGCCACATCCCCCACGCCAACTCCTAACTCTGTGCCGCTGCCTGCCCCATCCACGACGCAGGCCCACCACTCCCATAACGAGCGGGAGTTCCGCAGGGCTCGGGAGTCGGATCGTTCCGTTCGGATCGTCGGAGGCAACCCTATGCGACGGCTGGGGAGCGGCGGCCGCTCCGGACGCCGAGTCGGTCACCGAGGAAAAGGTTTGCGGTTCCTTGAGACTGTTCCAGTGGCCGAGCGGCCAGGCGATGACCATGGCGCGGCCCACCACCTCGTCCTCGGAGACGGTGCCGCCGTAGTCGGTGTTCTGGTGGGAGCGGGAGTCCGCGGAGTTGGCGCGGTGGTCGCCCATCACCCACAGCCGGCCCTGCGGCACGGTGATGTCGAAGGGCGTGCTGGAGGGGGCGTTCCCGGGGTACAGATAATCACTCTCGCTGAGGGGAACGCCGTTGACGGTGACCCGTCCCTGGGGGTCACAGCACTTGACGTGGTCGCCGCCGACGCCGACGACCCGCTTGATGAGGTCCTTCTCGTTGTCGGACGGCAGCAGGCCGATGAAGGTGAGGGCCTCCTTGACCTGCTTGACGACGACGGGGTCGCTCTTCTTGGCGGTGGTCTGTTCGTCCTGGAGCCAGCCGCCGGGGTCCTTGAACACGACGACGTCCCCGCGCTCGGGCTTGGAGCCGAACCACGGGGTGAACTTGTCGACCAGGACGCGGTCGCCGATCCGGATCGTCTGCTCCATGGAGCCGGACGGAATGACGAACGCCTGCACGAGGAAGGTCTTCAGCACGAGCGCTATGAGGACGGCGACGCCGACCAGGAGCGGTATCTCCCGGACGGCCGAGCGCCTGCGCTTGCGCTTGACCTTGCGCTGGAGCTTGCGCCGCTCCGCGCGCGTGCGCCCGCCGGCCGGACTGGCGGCGCGCCGGGCGCCGGTGGGCAGGAGGTTGTCCGCGGCGCTGCTGGACACGCCGCGGGGTTTGCCGCGGTTACCCATGCGCACCACCCGCGGCGGGCACCCGCGCGTAGGCGCCCGGACGGTCCAGACGGGTGAGGTGACCGAACGGCCATACGATCAAGTCGGCGCGGCCGATCACATCGGTCACCGGGATCATGCCGCCGCCGGGCGAGCCCAGGTGGTCGCGGGAGTCGCTGGAGCGGGCGCGGTGGTCGCCGAGGACGAACAGGGTGCCCTCGGGAACGACCACGTCGAAGGGCACCGAGGACGGGCTGTCGCCGGGGTACAGGAAGGTCGACTCGTCGACCGACCGGCCGTTCACCTGGATCCTCCCCTCCTTGTCGCAGCAGACCACACGGTCGCCGCCGACCCCCACCACGCGCTTGATGTAGTCGGCGTTCCCGAAATACCCGGTTCCGTCGAACACGACCACATCGCCCCGCCGCGGCTCGGCACCGAAACGGTACGCCAACTTATTTACGAGAACGCGGTCCCCGATCCTCAAACTGTTTTCCATGGATCCGCTGGGAATCTGGAAGGGCTGCGCCACAAAGGTGTTGAGGAGCAGCAGGAGGGCCAGGCAGATCAGTAGGGCGAGGCTGATCCGGCCGCCGGGGAGCCAGTTGGTGATCCTCGCCACCAACGCGAAACGCGACCGTCCCTCCGCACCCGGGGAAGGGCGGGAGGAGCGATCGCGCTCCGTGGGCTGTGCTTCGGTGTCCATCGGGGCCAGATGCTATCCGGCCCCGCTGTGACCCCGGGAAAGCGCTCAGCTCTCGCGCTTCTCCTTGATCTTCGCGGCCTTGCCGCGCAGCTCGCGCAGGTAGTACAGCTTGGCGCGACGGACGTCACCGCGGGTGACGAGCTCGATCTTCTCGACGATCGGGGTGTGCACCGGGAAGGTGCGCTCGACGCCGACGGAGAACGAGACCTTGCGGACCGTGAAGGTCTCACGGACACCGGAGCCCTGGCGACGGATCACAACGCCCTTGAACTGCTGCACACGGGAGCGGTTGCCCTCGATGACGCGGACGTGGACGTTGACGGTGTCACCCGGGCGGAAGGCCGGGATGTCGCTGCGCAGCGACGCGGAGTCGACGGAGTCGAGCAGGTGAGACATTTCGTCTGCTTTCTTCGCCGATGCCACAGGTCATCAGCGGTAGCTAGGTGTGGGTGCTGAGCCGTGTGCGGGTCGGGGCGGGCGTCGTGTCCCCCTGCGGCAGGGGCGCACGCCGGACGGCGCACAACAGCGGCCTATTCTTCCACGCCCTCGACCCTGCGCCAAAATCGGCCGTAGGGCTCGCCCTCGGGGTCGGGGGCCCAGCCCAGGATGGAGAGCATCTCGCGGTCCTTCTTGTCGAAGGCCTTGGGCTCGCAGCGCTCGATGAGGTCGGGCCGGTGGGTGGTGGTCCGGCGCAGGGCCTCGTCGCGACGCCAGCGGGCGATCTTCCCGTGGTGGCCGCTGAGCAGCACCTCGGGGATGTCCCGGCCACGCCACTCGGGCGGCTTGGTGTACACGGGGCCCTCCAGCAGGCCGGCCATCGCGCCGGGTGCGAAGGAGTCGTCCCGGTGGGACTCGGCGTTGCCCAGGACCCCGGGCAGCAGCCGGGCCACGGCCTCGGTGACGACCAGCACGGCCGCCTCGCCGCCGGCGAGGACGTAGTCGCCGATGGAGACCTCGTACACGGGCATCCGGGTGGCGTACTCGTCGACGACCCGCCGGTCGATGCCCTCGTAACGGGCGGGCGTGAAGACCAGCCAGGGGCGCTCCGAGAGCTCCACGGCGAGTTCCTGGGTGAAGGGGCGGCCGCTGGGCGTCGGGACGATGAGGGCGGGCGTGTGGGCGCCGGTCTCGTAGCCGTCGGCGAGCACGGAGTCCAGGGCGTCGCCCCAGGGGTCGGTCTTCATGACCATGCCGGGGCCGCCGCCGTACGGGGTGTCGTCGACGGTGTTGTGGCGGTCGTACGTCCACGAGCGCAGGTCGTGGACGTGCACGTTCAGCTGTCCACGCGCGCGTGCCTTGCCGACCAGGGAGACGTTCAGCGGCTCCAGGTACTCGGGGAAGATGGTGACGACGTCGAGCCTCATGCGCTGTCGTCCCTCGTGGAGTCGATCTCCGCCCGGTCGTCGATCAGGCCCGGGGGCGGCGCGATGACGGCTTTCTGCTCCGCCAGGTCGATCTCGGTGACGATCTCCTCGACGAACGGGATCATCACCTCGGTGCCGTCGGGCCGCTCCACGATGAACAGGTCCTGCGAGGGCAGATGCGAGATCTCGGTGATCCGGCCGACCTCCGCACCGTCCTCGGTCACCACGTCGAGGTCGATCAGCTGGTGGTCGTAGTACTCGTCCTCTTCCTCGGGCAGCTCGTCGGGGTCGATGTCGGCGATCAGGAGGGTGTTGCGCAGCGCCTCGGCGCCGTTGCGGTCGCGTACGCCCTCGAAGCGCAGCAGGAGGCGGCCGCTGTGGACGCGACCGGTCTCGATGGTGAGCGGGCCCGCGGAGGCGGGATCGGTGGTGAGGATGGCGCCGGGGGCGAGCCTGAGTTCCGGCTCGTCCGTGCGGACCTCCACGGTGACCTCGCCCTTGATGCCATGGGCGCGACCGATCCGGGCGACTACCAGCTGCACTTTCGAAGATCTCCTGTCGTCACGACTGGTCCCGACGACTACGGGCCGGGGACGGCCCTGAGGCCCTCCCCGGCCCGAGCCGGTACTGCGATGCGAAGCGTCAGCGGACGTGGTCCACGTCGACGAGGTCGACACGGACACCGCGGCCGCCGATGGCGCCCACGACGGTACGCAGAGCGCGCGCGGTGCGGCCGTTGCGGCCGATCACCTTGCCGAGGTCGTCGGGGTGGACCCGGACCTCCAGCACGCGCCCGCGGCGCAGGTTGCGCGAGGCGACCTGCACATCGTCAGGGTTGTCGACGATGCCCTTCACGAGGTGCTCAAGCGCCTCTTCGAGCATGCTGCTCAGGCCTCGGTCGACTCGGACTCGGCAGCGGCCTCGTCCTTCTTCTCAGCCTTCTTCTTCTGGGTGATCGCCTCACCCTTGCCCTCGTCGTCGCCACCGAGGGCCTCGAACGACGGGCGCGCCTTCTTCGGCTCGGCGACGAGCAGCGGAGCCGGGGCGGGCTCGCCCTTGAACTTCTGCCAGTCGCCGGTCTTCTTCAGGATGGCGAGGACGGGCTCGGTCGGCTGCGCGCCGACACCCAGCCAGTACGCCACGCGCTCGGCGTCCACCTCGATGACCGACGGGTGGTAGGTCGGGTGGTACTTGCCGATCTCCTCGATCGCACGGCCGTCACGGCGGGTGCGGGAGTCGGCGACGACGATGCGGTAGTGAGGCGAACGGATCTTGCCCAGACGCTTCAGCTTGATCTTGACTGCCACGGGAGTGGATTCTCCTGGATTGACGTGGTTGGGCACGGCGAGATTGCCGCGTGGGGTTGCGGTACCCGAGTGCCCGATGGACGCGTCAGCCGGAGGAGAGAGGGGTCCTGTGCGGCTGTCGAGTACAGCTAGCCATTCTGCCACACCCTGCGGGTCGCTTTCGGCCGAGGGTCGGGGGGAGCGGCTCGGGGAGGTGTTCGGGGAGTGGTCGCGGTGGTGTTCGGGGCGCGCTTGAGCATGGGGTGCCGCTGCGCCGGCGGCGCAGGAGCACCCCATGTCGTCCGTCTCGCTCGACGGCACCGGCAGCCACGAGATGCCGGTACCCGACGGTCCGGTACTACGCCGCGCCCGCGATCTCCGGAATGCGGAACGGCTTCCCGCAGCCGCCGCAGACGATCGGGGCCTGGGCCAGGACCGACGGGACCACGCGCACATTGCGGCCGCAGTCGCAGACGGCCTTGACGCGGACGCCACCGCCCGAGGACCCGTGCCGGGCGGCCGGGCCGCGGAAGGCGCGGGTGGTCTCGGCGGAGGTGGCGGCCGTATGGGCCTTGAGGGCCCGCTGAAGGCGCTCGATCGTCGGGCGGTAGCGCCGCTTGGCCTCGGGGCTGAGCGTGACCAGGGAGAAACCGCTGCTGGGGTGCGGCTCCTCGGGGTGGTCCAGGCCCAGCTCCTCGGCGATCGCGAGGAATCTCCGGTTGTGGTACCGGCCGGCGCGGGACGTGTCACGCACGCCGCGCGCGGCGGCGATGCCATGGACTGCCTCATGGAGCAGTCGCTCGAAGGAGAGTTCGTGACCGCACGCGGACGACGACTCCCCGATCAGGGACTCTGGCGCGGCAAGGTCCGGCAGCTCGGGGTGGTACCGCTGAATGTCGGCCCACGCCTGCGCCAGCTCTGCGGCGAGAACAGGTGGTGTCTGTGTCGTGCTCACGTAATGACAACGAGCGGGGGTGCCGCTGTGTTCCTATTCCGGGGCATCCCAAATAATTTGCACGTACCCGTCAGTTGCCGCTGATGCCCCCTGACGAGGGCGGGTGCGCTGATCTGCGGAGAAGCCGCACAGCTCATCCCAAGCTGGTGCGTAGTCCTCATACGCACCGGCGCGTACGCGATCTGCGCGCGCCGGGGTATGAGTCTTCCTCAGGGGCGCAAGAGGCGTTTCGGCCGCTCTCCCGTCACCCGGGCGCCGTCTCAGTAAGCGCGTGCCACGAGGGCGACGTTACCGGGTGCGTCACCGTCGTCCGGCACCGACCCGTCCTCCGCGACCAGACACCGTACGGTCACCGAGTGCTCGGCCAGCCGGGCCTCGCCGTCCGGGCCGAGCTTCGACCACGGAATCCGCGCCCAGCCGTCACTGGCGGCCTCCACGGCCTCCTCGATCGTCGACACCTCGGCCGTACGGGACTCACGGCGCTCACGGGACTGCCGCAGCAGCAGCGCCTGGTCCTCCTCCAGGATCCCCGGCAGCAGCGCGGCCAGGGCGTCCAGGGCCACCGGCTCCTTGCCTCCCGGGATACGGCGGACCAGCATCGCCGTGCCGTTCTCCAGGTCGCGCGGTCCGATCTCGACGCGCACCGGCACGCCCTTGAGCTCCCAGTCGACCGCGCGGCGCCCGAACGGCACGTCCGTGCGGTCGTCCACCCGCACCCGGACGCCGGCCGCCCGCAACCGCTCACCGACCTCGCGGACCTTGGCCAGAACCGCGTCGTCGCCCTTGATCGCCAGAACCACGGCCTGGGTCTGCGCCAGCCTCGGCGGGACCCGCAGTCCGGCGTCGTCGCCGTGCATCATCACCAGCGCGCCGATCATGCGGGTCGTCGAACCCCACGAGGTCTGCCAGACCAGCTCCTGCGTGCCGTCCTTCGACAGGTACGAGGTGTTGAACGCCCGGGCGAAGTTCTGGCCCAGCTCATGGCTGGTGGCCATCTGGAGGGCCTTGCCGTCGCCCATCATCCCTTCCAGGGTCAGGGTGTTGACGGCCCCCGCGAACCGCTCCCTGACCGTCTTGCGGCCCGGTACGACGTCCATCGCGAGGACGTTCACCATGAAGTCCTCGTACACCTCGCGATGGATGTGCGCGGCGAAGTCACGCGCGTCCTCGTACGTCGCGTGCGCCGTGTGTCCCTCCTGCCACAGGAACTCCGTCGTGCGCAGGAAGAGACGCGGCCGCAGCTCCCAACGCACCACGTTCGCCCACTGGTTGATCAGCAGCGGCAGATCGCGGTAGCTCTGCACCCACTTCGCGAAGTAGTCGTTGACGATCATCTCCGAGGTGGGCCGGACCACCGCCGGCTCCTCCAGCTCCTTGCCGCCGCCATGCGTCACGACCGCCAGTTCGGGCGCGAAACCCTCGACGTGATCCGCCTCGCGCGTCAGATACGACTGCGGGATCAGCAGCGGGAAGTAGGCGTTCTGGGTGCCGGTCGCCTTGATGCGGGCGTCCATCTCCGCCTGCATCCGCTCCCACAGCCCGTACCCGTACGGTCGGATCACCATGGTGCCGCGCACCGGGCCGTTGTCGGCCAGCTCCGCCTTGGCGATCAGATCCTGGTACCAGCGCGGGAAATCCTCCGCGCGGGGCGTGAGAATGGGTGCCTTTGCCATGGCGCGATGGTACGGGCCCGTGTTGCCGGGAGGTGAATTCTCGCCACCAGCGCCCGGACACCCCAAGCTGGGCCCCGCGACCTCTGGACGCCACCGCGACCGGGGAGTTACCTGGCATAGGGGGAGCGCGAGCGGACCGCACGGGGGCCGGCACCTCCGCTGGCGAACTCTCTCCCTCTCTCGGCGGATTGGGGCGCTTATCCATGACACCTACGCTCGTGCGTCAGCATCCGGCACACGCGGGACCGCATCCCCGCGTGGACCACGGTGCACGCGCGCGTGACTGGTCCGAGATCCAGGAGCGGATGCTGGTCCCGCTCTACGAGGCCGTCTACGAGCGACTGGAAGTGGGCCGCGGCACCCGGCTGCTCGGCCTCGGCTGCGGTTCCGGGCTCGCTCTGCTCCTGGCGGCCACCAGAGGCGCGGCGGCCCTCACCGGCGTCGAGCCCGCCCACCCGGCGCGGCTCGCCCTCGCCCGTGAGCGGCTGCTGCCCGAACCGCACGATCCTCACACGGGGACGCGGACCCGGCTCCTGGGCGGCCCGCCCGAGGACACGGCCGACGCCGACCGTCCCCCGTACAACCTGGTGACCGCCTTCGAACCCGTCGGCTGCCGTGCCGGGGACGCGGACCGGCTGGCCGAGCAGCTCACGGCCGTCGGCCCGCGCGCCGAGCGCGGCTCGCCCGTCGTCCTCGTCGGCTGGGGGCCGCCGGAGCGCTGCGCCACCGTGTCCGTGCTGCGCGTGGCCACGAGGCTCGCCGACCCCCTGCGCACCCCGGGCTCCTGGCGGCCGGCCCTGCGCGACGACCTGGAGGACGTCGCCCAGCGGGCCGGGCTGCGGCCGGACGGCTCCGGACGGGTCGCCTGTCCCTTCGGCTACGTCGGCACCGACAGCGCGGTACGCGGGCTGCTGTCGACCGGACTGTTCGACGCGGCCGCCGCCGCGACCGACCAGGCCCAGGTGGACAAGGAACTCACCGAGGCGCTCCACCCCTACCAACGGCCCGACGGCACGGTGTGGATGCCCAATGTGTTCCGCTACCTCATCGCGCGCGTGCCGTAGCCTCCGTCAGCCGTCAGCCGTCCGTGTCCTTGGCCGGTCGGTGGACTCCCGCGATCCGGTACGCCTCCGCCTCCTCCAGCGTCTCGTTCTCCAGCAACGCGTGGGCGAGGGCGTCCAGTTGGTCGCGGTGGTCGCGCAGCTTGCGGCACGCCTCCTCGTAGCACTCGTCGACGATCCGCCGCATCTCGCCGTCGATCACGTCGAGCGTCTGCGGGGCGGCCGCGAGCCCGTACGCCTGCTGGGCGTCGGTGGGCAGCGCGGAGAGCCGGCCGACGCGCTCGCTCATGCCCCACCGGGCCACCATCCCGCGCGCGATGCCGGTGACCTGCTCCAGGTCGTTCTCCGCGCCGGTCGTGACCACGCCGTAGACGACCTGCTCCGCCGCCATCCCGCCGAGCGCGCCGATGATCCGGCCCCGCAGGTACTCCTCGGTGTACGCGTACCGATCCGACTCGGGCGTCGACAGCGTCACGCCGAGCGCCCGTCCGCGCGGCACGATGGTGATCTTGCGGACCGGGTCGGCGCCCGGCTGGAGCATCCCCAGCAGGGCGTGCCCGCTCTCGTGGTACGCCGTCCTGCGCCGCTCCTCCCGCGGCATCACCAGCGGCCGTTCCGCACCCAGCTGGACCTTCTCCAACGCCTCCGACAGATCCGACTGCGTGACCCGCTCCTGGCCGCGCTTCACCGCGAGCAGGGCCGCCTCGTTCGCGAGATTGGCCAGTTCCGCACCCGTCATCCCCGGGGTCGTCCGCGCCACCTGGGCCAGGTCGACGCCCGCGGCGAGCGGGATGTCGCGGGTGTGGATCGCCAGGATCGCCTCCCGGCCGCCACGGTCGGGCGGCGAGACGTTCACCACCCGGTCGAAGCGGCCGGGACGGGTCAGCGCCGGGTCGAGGATGTCCGCGCGGTTGGTCGCGGCCAGCACGATCACGCCCTCCGCGCCGGAGAAGCCGTCCATCTCGGTCAGGATCTGGTTGAGCGTCTGCTCGCGCTCGTCGTGGCCGCCCACGCCCGAGCCGCCGGCCCGCGCCCGGCCGATGGTGTCGATCTCGTCGATGAAGATGATCGACGGAGCCACCTTGCGGGCCTCCGCGAACAGCTCACGCACGCGTGACGCGCCGACCCCGACGATCATCTCGATGAACTCCGACGCGGACGCCGAGAAGAACGGCACCCCCGCCTCCCCCGCCACCGCCCGCGCGAGCAGCGTCTTCCCGGTGCCGGGCGGGCCCGCCAGCAGCACGCCCCGGGGCATCTTGGCGCCCATCCTGCGATAGGCGTCCGGGTTCTTCAGGAAGTCGACCACGTCGTTCAGCTCGCCCTCGACCTCGTCGATGCCGGCGACGTCCTCGAACGTGGTGCGCTTCTCCCCCGGCACCAGCTCGACCGGCTTCGGCGGCTCCTTGCGGCCGAGCATCCCACCGGCGCCGCCCATCCCCGCCCGCATCCGGCGCGCGATGAACACCCAGACCGCGATCAGCAGCAGCATCGGCGCCAGGGAGATCAGCAGATTGGCGAGAAAACTGCGGTGCTGGACGACCGGCTCCGCCGTCACGGTGACGTCGTGCCTGGTCAGATCCGCCCACAGCTGGTCGTCCGCGAAGGCCGGGCGCTGCGTCTTGAACTTCGTGTAGGTGCCGTCGCCCCCGGGCTTGTCCTGCTTCTTCTTCAGCTCGCCCTGGATCGCGTCGCCCTTGGAGTAGATCTTCGTGACGTTGCCGGCGTCGACCTGCTTGCTGAACTCCGTGTACGAGATCGTCGGCTCGTCGCCCTCGTTGAAGAACGACAGCACCAGATTGGCGATCAGGAACACGATCAGCGCGGTCAGGATCAGGCTCCACCAGCCACCGCGCATCCGCCGTCCGCCGGGTGGCGGCTTGGGCGGTTCCTCGGGCGTGCCCTCGGTGCGCCAGGGCTGGTCCGGCGACTTGCGCGGCGGCGCGGGGTTGGTCATATCGGGACGTTACGACACGGACCAGTCACCGGCACCCGCACCGACGCCAAGGGCGCCCCTCCAGAGCGGAAGGGCGCCCTCACCGACGTCTTCAGGAACGTGCCGCGGCACGCGGCCCATGAACTTTCTTGGACTCAGCCCATGAACTTCTTGAACTCGTCCGGCAGCTCGAAGTCCTGGCCGCCCTGCTGCGGCAGACCCAGGGCACCGCCCTGAGCGGCCGCCTCGCGGCGCCGCGCCTCCTCCAGCTCCTGCTGCTTGCGCTTCATCGGGTTGCCGGAGCGCTGCTTGCCCTTGGCCTGCTTGGGCTGCTTCTTCTGCCGGCCGGGGCCGCCGCCCATGCCCGGGATCCCCGGCATGCCGGGCATACCGCCGCCCTGGGCCATGCGCGACATCATCTTGCGGGCCTCGAAGAACCGCTCGACCAGGCCCTTGACCGCGCTGACCTCGACACCGGAACCTCGGGCGATACGGGCGCGGCGCGAGCCGTTGATGATCGTCGGGTCCTGGCGCTCGGCCGGGGTCATCGACTTGATGATCGCGGCGGTGCGGTCGACGTCCCGCTCGTCGAGGTTGTTGATCTGGTCCTTGATCTGCCCCATGCCGGGCAGCATGCCGAGCAGCTTGCTGATGCTGCCCATCTTCCTGACCTGTTCCATCTGGGACAGGAAGTCGTCCAGGGTGAAGTCCTGGCCCTTCTTCGACGCCAGCTTGGAGGCCATCTTCTGGGCCTCTTCCTGGCTGAACGTCTTCTCCGCCTGCTCGATCAGGGTGAGCAGGTCACCCATGTCGAGGATGCGGGAGGCCATCCGGTCCGGGTGGAACGCGTCGAAGTCGTCGAGCTTCTCGCCGTTCGACGCGAACATGATCGGCTTGCCGGTGATCTGCCGGATCGACAGGGCGGCACCACCGCGCGCGTCGCCGTCGAGCTTGGACAGCACCACGCCGTCGAAGCCGACGCCGTCACGGAAGGCCTCGGCCGTGTTGACGGCGTCCTGGCCGATCATGGCGTCGACGACGAAGAGGATCTCGTCGGGGCGGACCGCGTCCCTGATGTCCGCGGCCTGCTGCATCATCTCCTGGTCGATGCCGAGGCGGCCGGCGGTGTCGACGATGACGATGTCGTGGACCTTGGACTTCGCGAAGTCGATGGAGTCCTTGGCGACCTGGACGGGGTCACCGACGCCGTTGCCCGGCTGCGGCGCGAAGACGGCCACGCCGGCGCGCTCGGCGACGACGCTCAGCTGGTTGACGGCGTTGGGGCGCTGGAGGTCGGCGGCGACGAGCAGCGGCGAGTGGCCCTGCTCCTTCAGCCAGCGGCCCAGCTTGCCCGCGAGGGTGGTCTTACCGGCACCCTGGAGACCGGCCAGCATGATCACGGTGGGCGGCTGCTTGGCGAAGCGCAGGCGCCGCGTCTCACCGCCGAGGATGGTGACCAGCTCGTCGTTGACGATCTTGAGCACCTGCTGGGCGGGGTTCAGCGCCTTGGACACGTCGGCACCGAGGGCACGCTCCTTGACGTTCTTGATGAACGTCCGGACGACGGGCAGCGCCACGTCGGCTTCGAGGAGTGCGATACGGATCTCGCGCGCCGTGGCGTCGATGTCCGCCTCGGACAACCTGCCCTTGCCGCGGAGGTTTTTGAATGTCGCGCTGAGGCGGTCGGAGAGGGTATCGAACACGGTGGCGTCGGTCCTCGGAGTCGGGGTCGTTTTGGGCTGCCCTCCAGGGTATCCGGCCGCGCAAGCAAATCGTCCCCGCCCGCTGCAGTCAGCGGACGGGGACGAACACCCGCAGACACGACCGCGCGGTCACGCCCGCAGGGTCTCCTCCAGTTTGCGGGCCACGGTCGTCGCCTCGTCGCTCGCCAGAGGGGTGCCCTGGGGCTGGGTCACGTAGAAGGCGTCGACCGCGTTGGCGCCGAGGGTGCTGACATGGGCGCTGCGCACCCGTACCCCCGCGTCCTCCAGCGCCCGGCCGATGCGGAAGAGCAGCCCGGGGGCGTCCTGGGCGCGTACCTCGATCACCGTCGCGTGCCGGGAGGCCGCCGGGGCCACCGTCACCCGTGCGGGAGGGGCGACCCAGCCGCGCCGTCGCGGGTACGCCGCGTCCCGCTCCGCCAGGCGGCTCGCGATGTCCAGCGAGCCGTCGAGGGCCCGTACGAGGTCGGCGCGCAGGCGGGTCGCCTGGGGCAGGGAGCCGTACTCCGCCGCGACCCGCCACTCCAGCAGCAGCACGGAGCCCTGGTCGACGTCGTGGGGCAGGCGCAGGGCGCGCAGCTCCGCCGTACGGACGGTGAGGCGGTGCATGGCGAGGACACCGGCCACGGCGGGCAGCACCCCGGGCTGGTCGGGGACGGCGATGAGCAGTTCCACGCCGAGCGGCTCGGGTTCCCCGGCGGGCTCGCCCTCCGCCCCGGCGGGCGGTTCGGTCTGGGCGCGCAGCGCGAGCACCGGCCCGCCCGTGCGGAACGCCTCGATGGCGAGCCGCTCCTGTTCGGCGGTGGGTGCGGTGTCCTCGGGTGCGTCGAGGCCGTCGCCGGCGAGGACCGCGGCGACGCGGCGGACGAGGTCGGCCACGAGGGAGCCGCGCCACGACGACCAGGCGGCCGGGCCGGTGGCCAGCGCGTCCGCCTCGGTCAGCGCGTGCAGCAGTTCCAGTGTGCTCTGGGTGCCGACCGCCTCGGCGACCGACCGCACGGTGGCGGGGTCCTCCAGGTCGCGCCGGGTGGCGGTGTCGACGAGGAGCAGGTGGTGCCGTACGAGGGTGGACAGCACGGCCACGTCCGCGCGGTCGAAGCCGATGCGGGCGGCCACGTCCTTGGCGATGATCTCGCCGGCCACGGAGTGGTCGCCGGGCCAGCCCTTGCCGATGTCGTGCAGGAGGGCGGCGACCAGCAGCAGGTCGGGGCGGCTGACGCGGCGGGTGAACTCGGAGGCCCGCACGGCGGTCTCGATGAGGTGCCGGTCGACGGTCCAGACGTGCACGGCGTTGCGCTGGGGGCGGCAGCGGACCCGCTCCCAGTCGGGCAGCAGACGGGTGATCAGGCCCTCGGCCTCCAGCGCCTCCCAGACCTCGATGGTGGGCCGGCCGGAGCCGAGCAGGGTGACGAGCTGTTCGCGGGCCTCGGCGGGCCAGGGCGCGGGCAGGGGGCGCGCGGTGGCGGCGAGGTGCCGTACGGCGTGCAGGGAGAGCGGGAGGCCGGCCTGTGCTGCGGCAGCCGCGGCGCGCAGGGGGAGTACGGGGTCGCGGTCGGGGCGTGCGGCGCGGGCGAGCACCACCTCGCCGTCCATCTCGACGACGCCTTCGGCCAGCGGGGACCGTTCCGCGACGGGCTTGCCGCCGCCCAGCATGGCGCGCAGACGTGGCCGCACGGCGCGCGAACGCAGCACGCGCCCCACTTCGCGCCAAGTGACATCGCTGGCGTACGAGATGACCCGCGCGGCCTCGTAGACCTGCCGCAGGAGCGTGTCGGCGTCCAGCAGGCCCAGCTCGGCGGCGACCTGGTCCTGTTCCTGGAGCGCGAGCCGGTCGGTGGCCCGCCCCGTCGCCAGGTGCAGGGCGTCACGGACGTCGAGGAGGCGGCGGCGGGCGTCGGCGAGGCCCTCGCGGGGCGCGTCGGCCAGCCAGGAGGCGGCGACGGCGCGCAGTGCGGTGGCGTCCCTGAGTCCGCCCCGGGCCTCCTTGAGGTCCGGTTCCAGCAGGTACTGCAATTCGCCCTGGCGCTCGGCGCGTTCGGCGCAGAGCTCCTGGAGTTCGGGCAGGCGTTTGGGGGCCTGGTTGCGCCAGTCGGCGAGGACGGCGGTGCGCAGGCCGGCCGTCAGTCCCAGGTCGCCGGCCAGATGGCGGGCGTCCAGCAGGCCGAGGTGGACCTTGAGGTCCTCCCCCGCCGTCCGGCGGGCCTCCGCCGGGGTGCGCACGGAGTGGTCGAGGGCCAGGCCCAGGTCCCAGACGGGGTACCAGAGGCGGTCGGCGAGGGCGGCGACGGCCTTGGGGTCGCTGCCGTCGTGCAGCAGCAGGAGGTCGAGGTCGCTGCGCGGGGACAGTTCGCCGCGGCCGTAGCCGCCGACGGCGACGAGTGAGACGCCCCGCAGTTCCTCGCTGCCCGCGGTGAACAGGCCCGCGAGCCAGTCGTCGGTGAGCTCGGAGAGGGCGGTACGGCGCGGCGGCCCGGACCGCGCCCCCTCGGTGAGGAGGCGCAGCCGGGCCGCCGCGTAGCCGCTGGGTCCCGAGTCCTCTGCTTCGTTCCGCACGTCCGTACTCGTCACCCAGCGACTCCTGTTCTTCTGTGCCGTCAGAGCGCGTCCGGGCCGCGCTCGCCGGTGCGGACCCGTACGGCCGTCTCGACCGGGAGGGACCAGACCTTGCCGTCACCGATCTTGCCGGTTCGGGCCGCCTTGACGATGACGTCGATCAGCTGCTCGGCGTCGTCGTCCTCGGCCAGTACCTCTATGCGGATCTTGGGGACGAGGTCGACGGTGTACTCGGCGCCGCGGTAGACCTCGGTGTGTCCCCGCTGACGACCGTAACCGCTGGCCTCGGTGACCGTCAGGCCGTGGACGCCGAAGGCCTGAAGGGCTTCCTTGATCTCGTCCAGGCGGTGGGGCTTGACCACTGCGGTGATGAGCTTCATGCGTCCACCTTCTTGGCTGCGGTGTCGGCCACCGGGGCCGGGACGGCGGTCGTACGGGCGGCGCCGCCGCCGGCACCGCTGAAGTCGTAGGCGGTCTCGGCGTGCTCGGCCTGGTCGATGCCGGAGATCTCCTCGTCCTCGGTGACGCGCATACCGATGGTCTTGTCGAGGAGGAAGGCGAGGACCGCGGAGGCGACCAGGGAGTAGCCGAGGACCGCGCCGACACCGGCGAACTGCTTCCACAGCTGGGTCCACGAGTGGTCGCCGTAGAAGACGCCCGTCGCGGTCGACTGGCCCTTGCCGGTGGCGAAGAAGCCGATGAGCAGGGAGCCGATGATGCCGCCGACCATGTGGACGCCGACGACGTCGAGGGAGTCGTCGTAGCCGAACTTGTACTTCAGGCCCACGGCCGCGGCGCAGGCGACACCGGCGATGGCGCCGACGGCGATCGCGCCGAGCGGGGAGACCGCGCCGCCGGACGGGGTGATCGCGACCAGACCGGCGACCGCGCCGGAGGCGGCGCCCAGCGTGGTGAACGCGCCGTGGCGGATCTTCTCGTAGGCGAGCCAGGCCAGCATGGCGGCGGCGGTGGCGACCTGCGTGTTGACGAACATCAGCGCGCCGACGCCGTCGTCGTTGCCGAGCCACGAGCCGGCGTTGAAGCCGAACCAGCCGAACCACAGCAGACCGGCGCCGAGCATGACCAGCGGGAGGCTGTGCGGGCGCATCGGGTCCTTCTTGAAGCCGACGCGCTTGCCGATGACCAGGATCACGCCGAGGGCGCCGGCACCGGCGTTGATGTGGACCGCGGTACCACCGGCGAAGTCGATCACACCGAGCTTGAAGGCCCAGCCGTCGGCGCCCCAGACCCAGTGGGCGACCGGGACGTAGACGATCGTCAGCCACAGGGCGACGAAGAGCGCCCACGCCGAGAACTTGACGCGGTCGGCGATGGCACCGCTTATCAGGGCCGGGGTGATGATGGCGAACATCATCTGGAAGACCATGAAGACGAAGATCGGGATGGTGTAACCGTCCCAGAGCTCCGTCAGCCCGACGTTGCTGAGGCCGAACCAGTCGGAGTTCCAGCCGATGAGGCTGTTTTTCGTACCGAAGGCGAGGGAGAAGCCGTAGAGCACCCAGAGAATGGTGACGATGCCCATGCTGATGAAGCTCATCATCAGCATGTTGAGAGTGCTCTTGACCCGGACCATGCCTCCGTAGAAGAAGGCCAGACCCGGGGTCATGATCAGCACCAGGGCGGAACAGATGAGCATGAAGCCTGTGTTGGCGGCAGACAGCTTGGGTGCCTCCGCGGCAAGCGTGATGGCTGGTGCCATCGGCGTCTCCTCGTCGTTGGTACGGCCCCGTGCGGGCAGAGCCTGAGCGGTGTTTGAGGGGTGGGCCGGTTATGCGCCATGAGATTGACGCAGCGCGGTTTCGATGGAAGCCCCTCGTTGTTTCGCGGCGGTGACGAAGGCGCCTTGCGTGTTACGCGTCGGTGAATCGCCGGATCTGCGGCGGCACGATCGTTATCGTGGCGCAACCTTCGATGAAGGGAAAAAACCGGCCGCGGGCGGCCTTCCGATGACCTGGCATGGGGGAGCCGAGTCGGGCAGTTCGGGAGGGCCGGCCGCGGCCGGGGCTGTGTGCTTTCGCCGGGCCGTCAGACCGCTTCGGCGGTCTCGGGCAGTTCCACGGCGAGCCGGTCGGTGAGGTCGACGATCTCGGTGAGGTCGCCGAAATCGCGTACGGCGGTGTCGACGGTCTTTCGGATACGAGTGTTGACGCGTTCGGAACGGACCTTCTTGGCCGCGCGCATGGCCTCGGTGGCGAGCAGGGCGCCCTGTTCGGGTTCGCGGCGCAGCAGGTGGACGGTGGCCATGCCGATCAGATTGAGGGCGTAGGACCGCTGGTAGTCGCCGCCCTCCTGGGCGAACAGCTGGACGGCCTTGCGCATGAGGGGTTCGGCGAGGGACGCGTAGGTGGGGCTGCGGCCGGCGACATAGGCGAGGTCGCGGTAGGAGTGGGAGTTCTCACCGTAGAGCTCGGCCTCGGAGAAGAAGCGGATCCAGTCGGGGTCCGGCTCGTCCCAGTCCTCGGCGTCGGCGAAGGTGTCCTCGGCCATCCGCACGGCTCGCTTGCAGCGGCTGGGCTGGCCCATGTTGGCGTAGGCGCGGGCCTCCATCGCATACAGCATGGACTGGGTGCGCGGGCTCGCGCAGTCCCGGCTGCCGTACTGCGCGAGGTGGATCAGCTCCAGGGCGTCCTCGGGCCGCCCGAGGTGGATCATCTGGCGGCTCATGTTGGAGAGGATGTACGAGCCGAGCGGGCGGTCGCCTGCCTCCTTGGCGGCGTGCAGGGCGAGGACGAAGTACTTCTGGGCGGTGGGCTGGAGTCCCACGTCGTACGACATCCAGCCGGCCAGTTCGGCGAGCTCGGCGGCGACCTTGAAGAGCCTCCTGGCGGTGGCCTCGGGCTGGGGCTCCTGGAGGAGGTCGGTGACCTCGTGCAGCTGGCCGACGACGGCCTTGCGGCGCAGGCCGCCGCCGCACTGGGCGTCCCACTGCCGGAACATCACGGTGGTGGACTCCAGCAGGTCCAGCTCGGGCCGGGAGAGGCGGCCGCGGGCGCGGCTGGTGGGCAGCGGGCGCTCGGGCTCCTGGTGCGGGTTGGGCGGGGTGGGGACGAGCCAGCGCTGCATGGGCTCGATCAGGGCCGGGCCCGCGGACAGGGCCAGCGAGCTCCCGAGGAAGCCGCGCCGCGCCAGCATGAGGTCACTGCGCGAGAACTCGCTGAGCAGGGCCACCGTCTGGGGGCCCGTCCAGGGCAGGTCGACACCGGTGGCGGAGGGCGACTGCCGTGCGGTGCGCAGACCGAGGTCCTCGACGGAGACGACACAGCCGAACCGCTCGGAGAACAGCTCGGACAGGATCCTGGGGATGGGTTCTCGGGGGTTCTCGCCGTCCAGCCAGCGGCGGACGCGGGAGGTGTCGGTGGAGATGTGGTTGGCGCCCAGCTGGCGGGCGCGGCGGTTGACCTGGCGGGCCAGTTCGCCCTTCGACCAGCCGCTGCGCACGAACCACGACGTGAGGAGTTCGTTGAGGCGCTTGTCGGCGCTCGCAGCGTTCGTCCCGCTACCGTCGTTGCCGCTCACTGGAACGCCCCCATCCCTGAGACCACTCGACGCTGAGTGCGCCGAGTCTTGAGTGGGCCAAGCCTTACCAGAATGCCGCTGACGGCCGCTTCCCGTCCCGCGGTTCTCACCCTTCGAACGGGAAGCCGAGTTGCCTCCGGCATACCCACGAGCGGCATGTGCACTCAGGACTCGTGCACCCAAAGTAATCCCACGATCACGGGTCCAGCCATGGCGATCCCGGAAACGCCACCATTCGCCACCCCTTCGAATGAACTCACGACGGCCTTCACGCGATTCACTTGACATTGACCGGCCGGGAATGGATGGAGCGATGCACCCAGGGGCGCGCATCGCGGACCGCACCACCCGGAGCGCTTCAGGGCGCCGTCCTTCTGGGACGCCCCCCGAGGCATAAATACAGAGAGTCACGTTCCGCGTCCGCTACGTAACCACCGGTGCGTCGGACCCGTTGGAGGGGGCATGGGCTTCACGATCGGCGGCATTCGCGAGATCCGCTCCGGCGCGCGCAGGCGTGGCCGTCCGTCCGAGTGCACGGTCGTAGCGGAGTGCACCGCGCTGTGGGGGTGGGACGTCGTGCCGGGCGCCCGCGCCGCGGCGGGCGCCTGCTCCTGCGGCCGTTCCGACTGCCGGGCGCCCGGGGCGCATCCGCTCGACTTCGCGCCGCAGCTGTCGGCGGGCGCCACGCTCGACGAGGTGACCAAGGTGTGGGGGGACTTCCCCGGCGCGTCGGTGATGCTGCCCGTGGGGCGCGCCTTCGACGTCATCGAGGTCGCCGAGTCCGCCGGGCGCCGCGCCCTGGTCCGGCTGGAGCGGATGGGGCTGCCCCTCGGACCGGTCTCGGCGACCCCGGAGGGCCGCGCCCAGTTCTTCGTGGCGCACGGCGCCGCCGCCGAGCTGACCGACCTGCTCTACCGCATGGGCTGGGACGATCCCGCCGCCCTCGACCTGCGCGGCCTCGGCCCCGGTGGGTACGTCACCGCCCCGCCGTCCGACCGGGGCGGGCTCGGCCCCGTGCGCTGGCTGAGGCCGCCCGAGCTGGACACGGCGACGCGACCGCCGGCGGCCCGCCTGCTGCTGGGGACGCTGGCGTACGTGGCGCACCGGTCGCGGGCCTAGCGCCGCCCCTCCCCGGGCGCCGGCGTCGTCACGGCGTCGGCGCCGCGCACAGCGAAGCGCCCGCTCCCCGACTGCACCTCGGGGGGCGGGCGCTTCTTCGCTGTCACTTCCGGATTCTCGGAGGTGGTGCTACTCGCCGATAAGGGCGTCAACGAACGCCTCCGGCTCGAACGGCGCCAGGTCGTCCGCGCCCTCGCCGAGCCCGACGAGCTTGACGGGAACACCCAGCTCCCGCTGCACGGCGATGACGATGCCGCCCTTGGCGGTGCCGTCCAGCTTGGTCAGCACGATGCCGGTGATGTCGACGACCTCGGCGAAGACCCGGGCCTGGACGAGGCCGTTCTGGCCGGTGGTGGCGTCGAGGACGAGCAGCACCTCGTCGAGCGGGGCGTGCTTCTCGACGACGCGCTTGACCTTGCCGAGTTCGTCCATGAGGCCGGTCTTGGTGTGCAGACGCCCGGCGGTGTCGATGAGCACCACGTCGACGCCCATCTCCTTGCCCTCCTTCACCGCGTCGAAGGCGACGGAGGCGGGGTCCCCGGCCTCCGGCCCGCGCACGGTGTGGGCGCCCACGCGCTCGCCCCAGGTCTGGAGCTGGTCGGCGGCGGCGGCGCGGAAGGTGTCGGCGGCGCCGAGGACGACCGTACGGCCGTCGGCCACGAGGACGCGCGCGAGCTTGCCGGTGGTGGTGGTCTTGCCGGTGCCGTTGACGCCGACGACCATCACGATGCCGGGCTTGCGGTCCTCGGGCTCGGTCCGCACCGTGCGGTCGACATCGGTGCCGACGAGCTTGAGCAGCTCCTCGCGCAGCAGCCCGCGCAGTTCGTCGGGGGTGCGGGTGCCGAGCACCTTGACGCGCTCGCGCAGCCCGTCGACCAGCTCCTGGGTGGGCTGCACGCCGACGTCGGCGGTGAGCAGGGTGTCCTCGATCTCCTCCCAGGTCTCCTCGTCGAGGTGCTCGCGCGACAGCAGGGTGAGCAGGCCCTTGCCGAGGGCGTTCTGGGAGCGGGAGAGGCGGGCGCGCAGGCGGACCAGGCGGCCGGCGGAGGGCTCCGGGATCTCGATCGGGGGCGCCTCGACCAGGTCGGCGGGCGGCTCCTCGACCTCGACCGGGGCGGAGCCCGGGAGATCCACTTCCTCGATCGTGCGGCGTGGTTCGTCGCGGGGTGTCTCGGCCTCGTCGCCGACGTGCGGCTCGGCCGGAGGGGCGGTGATGTCGGGCGCGGCGGGCGGCGGCGGGGGCAGCGACTTCTTCCGTCGGCTGCCGATCACGAGCCCGCCGAGCGCGCCGAGCACGACCACGGCGATGACTACAGCAAGGATGACGGTTTCCATAACCTGTCCAGTATCAGTCATGGAGTGCCGCGACACCGCTCTGGATGTCTGACACACCGTCAGCTAACGTCCCCCTCCACACCCGCCCGGTGAAGGGGGCCCCATGCCCGTCTCGGTCGTCCGTTTCAACCTCGTCGAACCCGGCGCCACCCCGTCCTCGCTCTCCGCCCGCTACCGGGCGGCGCTGGAGATGGCCGCGTACGCCGACCGGCACGGGATCACCACCGTCCAGACGGAGGAGCACCACGGGGCCGCCAACAACTGGCTGCCCTCCCCGTTCGCCTTCGCCGGCGCGGTGTTCGGGGCGACGAGGAACATCGCGGTCACCGTCTCGGCGGTGATCGGCCCGCTGCACGACCCGCTGCGGCTGGCGGAGGACATCGCCGTACTGGATCTGCTGAGCGGCGGGCGTCTGGTGACGGTCGCCGGGATCGGATACCGGCCGGAGGAGTACGCGCTGTTCGGCGTGGACTGGAAGCGGCGCGGCAGGCTCCAGGACGAGCTGCTGGAGACGGTGCTCAGGGCGTGGACCGGCGAGGAGTTCACCTACCGGGGCCGTACGGTACGGGTCACCCCGCGCCCGTACACCCGGCCGCACCCCCTGCTCCTGGTCGGCGGCTCCTCCCGGGCCGCCGCGCGCCGGGCCGCCCGCCTCGGCCTCCCCTTCTTCCCGAGCGCCCACCTCCCGGAGCTGGAGGCGTACTACAAGGAACAGCTGACCGCGTACGGCACGGAGGGCTGGACGATGATGCCCACCGCCGAGACCCCGCTCCTGCACATCGCCGAGGACCCGGACCGGGCCTGGGCCGAGTACGGCGCCCACTTCCTCCACGAGGCCCGCACCTACGCCTCCTGGCAGTCCGGGGACATACGGTCGGCGGTGAAGTCGGCGGCCACGACGGTGGAGGAACTGCGCACGGAGGGCGTGTACCGGATCCTGACCCCGCAGGAGTGCGTGGACCAGGGCCTCGACAACCTCGTCCTGCACCCTCTGGCCGGCGGAATGCCGGTGGACGAGGGATGGCGGAGCCTGCGGTTGTTCGCGGAGCGGGTCCTTCCGGCGCTGGGGGCTGAGCCGGGGCGATAACCGGTGGTCGTCTCGACGAGTGAGCCGCCGCACCCGCCCGGGCGGGTGCCGGGCGGGGGCGGCGGACGGTACGAGGAGAGGGGCAGCGGGGACTTGGCCCTTCTCCCCGAGTGCGCGGGGCTGCTCAGCCCATCTCCTCCAGCGCCTTGCCCTTCGTCTCCTTGACGAACTTCAGGACGAACGGGATGGAGAGTGCCGCGAAGACCGTGTAGATCACGTAGGTGAAGGAGAGGTTCCAGTCGGCCAGCGACGGGAAGCTCGCGGTGATCGCCCAGTTGGCGATCCACTGTGCGGCGGCGGCCACGCCCAGCGCGGCCGCGCGGATCTTGTTCGGGAACATCTCGCCGAGCATGACCCAGACGACCACACCCCAGGACAGGGCGAAGAAGAGGACGAAGATGTGGGCCGCGATCAGGGCGGTCCAGCCCTGGGCGCTGGGCAGCTTGCCGTCGACGAGGTCGTAGGAGAAGGCCCAGGCCTCCAGGGCGAGGCCGATCACCATGCCGACCGAGCCGATGATGGAGAGCGGGCGGCGGCCGACGCGGTCCACGAAGATCATGGCGATCACGGTGCCGACGATGTTGATGATCGACGTCGTGAAGGAGTAGAAGAACGAGTCCGTCGGGTCGACGCCGACCGACTGCCACAGCGTCGAGGAGTAGTAGAACGCGACGTTGATGCCGACGAACTGCTGGAAGACGGACAGACCGATGCCGATCCAGACGATCGGCTTGAAGAAGAAGCCGCCGCCCAGCAGATCGCGGAAGGTGGACTTGTGCTCGCTCTTCATCGCGTGCTCGATCTCGGTGACGCGGGCGTCCAGGTCGATGCGCTCGCCCTCGACCTCGGCGAGGATCTCGCGGGCGCGCTCGCGCTTGCCGACGGAGATCAGGAAGCGGGGGGACTCGGGGATGGCGAAGGAGAGCAGGCCGTAGAGGACGGCCGGGACCACCATGACGCCGAGCATGACCTGCCAGGCCTCCAGGCCCATCAGGGTGCCGCGCTGGTCGCCGCCGGCGGCGTTCAGCAGACCCCAGTTGACCAGCTGGGAGATGGCGATGCCGATGACGATGGCGGCCTGCTGGAAGGAGCCGAGCCGGCCGCGGTAGGCGGGCGGGGCGACCTCGGCGATGTAGGCGGGGCCGATGACGGACGCCATGCCGATGGCGAAGCCGCCGACGACGCGCCAGAGGGCGAAGTCCCACAGGGAGAAGGGCAGCGCCGAGCCGACGGCGCTGACCGTGAACAGCACGGCGGCGATCTGCATGACCCGGATGCGGCCGATGCGGTCGGCGATCCGGCCGGCGGTCGCGGCGCCGATGGCGCAGCCGATCAGGGCGATGGCGATGACCTGCGCGAGGGCGGCGGAGCCGATGTCGTAGCGGTCGCGGATGGCCTCGACGGCGCCGTTGATCACGGAGCTGTCGTAGCCGAAGAGGAAGCCGCCCATCGCGGCCGCCGCCGCGATGAAGATGACGTGCCCGAGATGATCGGGGTGAGCCGTCCCGGCTCCTGACTGCTGTGCCTGCGCTGTGCTGGTCACGTTCAACTCCTAAGGCCACCGGCAACGCTGCCTGAAGGCAAAAACAACAATGGAGACCCTATGCCTTCAAGTTTCGAAACCACTAGACAGAGTGGTGTGAGAAAACAGGCACGCCTCAGGAGGTTGTGTTCAAAGGTTGAAGGACGTGAAGCCGAGGTGCTGAGCTAGCGCAGCCGCTGGCTGATGACCTTCGACACCCCGTCGCCCTGCATCGAGACGCCGTACAGCGCGTCGGCGACCTCCATCGTGCGCTTCTGATGCGTGATCACGATCAGCTGCGAGGACTCCTGGAGCTCCTGCATGATGCGGATGAGCCGCTGGAGATTGGTGTCGTCGAGGGCGGCCTCGACCTCGTCCATGACGTAGAAGGGGCTCGGCCGGGCCTTGAAGATCGACACCAGCAACGCCACGGCGGTGAGCGAGCGCTCGCCACCGGAGAGCAGGCTCAGCCGCTTGACCTTCTTGCCCGGCGGACGGGCCTCGACGTCGACACCCGTGGTGAGCATGTTGTCGGGGTCGGTCAGCACGAGCCGGCCCTCACCGCCCGGGAACAGCCTGCTGAACACGCCCTCGAACTCCCGGGCGGTGTCCCGGTACGCCTCGGTGAAGACCTGCTCGACGCGCTCGTCGACCTCCTTCACCACCTGAAGCAGGTCGGCGCGGGTCTTCCTCAGGTCCTCCAGCTGCTCACTGAGGAACTTGTGGCGCTCCTCCAGCGCGGCGAACTCCTCCAGGGCGAGCGGATTCACCTTGCCGAGCTGCTGGTACGCCCGTTCGGCGGCCTTGAGGCGCCGCTCCTGCTCGGCCCGGTGGAACTGCTTCGGCTGGTTGCGGGGGTGCTCCGGGTCCTCGGGCAGCTCCTCGCCCTCGGCGGGCGGGGACGGCGGTACGAGCTGATGCGGGCCGTACTCGGAGACGAGCCCGGCCGGCTCCACGCCCAGCTCCTCCAGCGCCTTGGTCTCCAGCTGCTCGATCCGCAGCCGCTTCTCGGCGCCGAGCACCTCGCCGCGGTGCACCGAGTCGGTGAGCTTGTCGAGTTCGGCCTTGAGGTCCCGGCCGGTGGTGCGGGCGGCGGCCAGCTCCTGCTCCCGCCGGGCCTTCGCCGCGTCGGCGGCGACCCGCTCCGCCTCGGCGCGGCCGAGGGACACCTCGACGTGCGCCAGCAGCTGCCGGGCGCCGGCCGCGACGGCCTCGGCGACGGCGGCCTCGTGGCGCAGCCGTGCCCGACGCTGCTCGGCACGCGCGCGTGCCTCGCGCTCGGCGCGGGCGGCCCGGTCGAGGGAGTCAGCCCGGCCGGCGAGGCCCTTGACGCGCTCCTCGTGCGTACGGACCTGGAGGCGGGCCTCCATCTCGGTCTGCCGCGCGTTGGCGCCGTCGGCGGCGAGCCGGTCCCGCACGGAGGTGTCGGGCTCCTCCTCGACCGGCATCTCCTCGGCGACGGCGAGGCGTTCGGCGAGCTCCTCGACGTCCTGGAGCGCCTTGTCGAGCGCCTCCTGTGCGCGGGCGGCCGCGGCGACGGAGCGCTCGGCCTCTCCTGCCGCGCCTCGTGCCTGCCCTGCGAGGCGGCCGAGCTGCTGGGCCACGGCCGACTTCTCGCGGTCGGCGGCGCGGCGGCGCTCCGCCAGTTCCTCGACGAGGGCGGCACATTCCTTGCGGCGCTCCCCCGCCGCCTGCTGCGCCGCGGTGAGTTCCTCGCACCGGACGGCCAGCTCCTCCAGCTCCGCGGCCGCCTCGTCCACGGAGGCCTGTACTTCCAGCAGGCTCGGGGCGCCCGCGGAGCCGCCGTGGGCGAAGTGGGCGCCCAGGAGGTCGCCTTCGGCGGTGACCGCGGTGAGGTGGGGGTGGGCGTAGACGAGCTCTTCGGCGGCCTCAAGGGTGTCGACCACGACGATGCCGTGCAGGAGGCGGCGGATGGAGGGCATGAGGTGGGAGGGGGCGCGGACGAAAGACGCGGCGTGAGGCTGTTGGGCGTCCGCGGGTTCGTCGTGGCTTGTCGCGCGGTTCCCCGCGCCCCTTTCAGGTGCGTCGTCTCCCGCTACCAGGAGAGATGCTCGGCCCCCGTCCTGCTTGCGCAGCCATCGGATCGCTTCCGCTGCCGCCGTCGGTGACGTGACCGCCAGCGCGTCCGCCGCCGCGCCGAACGCTGCCGCCAAGGGGATCTCGTATCCCGGCGTCACCGTGAGCAGTTCCGCCGCCGGGCCCAGCAGGCCGGTCAAGCGGTCCTTCGCGGCGAGCAGTGCGCCGCTGCCGTCCTTGCGGCGCAGGCCCAGGGCCAGGGCCTCGTGGCGGGCCTGGGTCGCCGCGCGGGTGCGTTCCGCGGCTGTGGCCGCGTCTCGGGCAGCCGAGAGCGCCGCCTCCGCCTCGGTCAGCTCGCGCCTCGCCGCCTCGTGCTGTTCGGCCAGGTCCTCGTCGCCCGCGTCCAGGGCGTCCACCTCGGCCTTCAGGGCCTCGTACTCCTCCTGGGCCGCGACGGCACGTTCCTGCGCCTCGTCGCGGGCCGCCGCCAGGCGGTCGATCTCGGCCTGGGCGGAGGCGGCACGGGAACGGGCCGCGTTCACCTGGCCGTTGAGGCGGGCCAGGCCCTCGCGGCGGTCGGCGATGGCGCGGGCCACGTCCTTGAGGCGGCGTTCCTCCTGGGCGAGCTCGCGCTCCAGCTCGGCCCGGTGCGCGACCGTGTCCTCCAGGGCGTGCTGGGCCGCGTCGAGGGCGGCCTCCAGCTCGGCCTCCTGTTCGCGGATGCGGGCGGCCTCGCGTTCCATGTCCTCGGGGTCGCGGCCCCGGCGTTCCTCCGGCGGCGCCGAGGTCGCGCTCTTCACGCGCGCGTCGGCGAGGGAGATCGTGCCGCGGACCCGTTCGGCGAGCTGGGAGAGCTCGTACCAGGTCTGCTGGGCGCGCTGGAGGCGCGGGGTGAGCCGGCGTACCTCGTCCTCCAGGAGCGACTCCCGCTGGAGAGCCTTGCGCAGCTCCTGCTCGGCCGCCTCCTTGCGCTCCTTCAGGGCGGCCTCGTCGGCGACCTCGGCGCGCAGCGCCTCCCGCAGCCGTACGAGATCGTCGGCGAGCAGGCGCAGGCGCGCGTCGCGCAGGTCGGCCTGGATGACGGCGGCCCGGCGGGCGACGGCGGCCTGGCGGCCCAGGGGCTTGAGCTGGCGGCGCAGTTCGTCGGTCAGGTCCTGCACGCGCGCGAGGTTGGCCTGCATCGCGTCCAGCTTGCGCAGGGCCTTCTCCTTGCGCTTGCGGTGCTTGAGGACGCCGGCGGCCTCCTCGATGAAGGCGCGGCGGCCCATGGGGTCGGCGTGCAGCACGGAGTCCAGCTGGCCCTGGCCGACGATGACGTGCATCTCACGGCCGATGCCGGAGTCGGAGAGGAGCTCCTGGATGTCGAGGAGACGGCAGGTGTCGCCGTTGATCTGGTACTCGCTGCCGCCGTTGCGGAACATGATCCGCGTGATGGTGACCTCGGCGTACTCGATGGGCAGGGCGCCGTCGGAGTTGTCGATGGTGAGGGACACCTCGGCGCGGCCGAGCGGGGGGCGCCCGGTGGTGCCGGCGAAGATGACGTCCTCCATCTTGCCGCCGCGCAGCGACTTGGCGCTGTGCTCGCCCATGACCCAGGTGAGCGCGTCCACGACGTTGGACTTGCCCGAGCCGTTCGGGCCGACGACGCACGTGATCCCCGGTTCGAACCGGAGCGTGGTCGCCGAGGCGAACGACTTGAACCCACGGAGGGTCAGGGCCTTGAGGTGCACGCCGCCGGACTCTACCTTCCGGGGGTGTCTCACTGCATGAACCGGCGGTTTCACCCATGAACGTCCAGGGCACACCATTCGTTAAAGAGACTGAAAGGTGCGCGGGGCAACGACCGGGGCCGGCGGACGGGGGAGGCAAGAAAGAAGGGACGCCGAAGCGTCCCTTGCAACTCTGTACAACATTGCGGTTCGACGCGGTTGAACGGACAACCCAACCGCTGCGAGGGTTGTTGTGGAGCGGTGCAGCGATCAGGTGAGCGCAGGCTCCGCCTGGTGTGCGTCGATGCTCTCCATGATCTCGTGAGAAGCGGCAGCCTGCAGTGCGTCGTTCTCCGCCTGGATCCGTACGAGCTCGGATTCCAGGTCCTGGACACGCTGCTGGAGCCGTCGCATCTCGGCGAGGAGTCGCGGGTCGGAGCCGCCGACGTAACCGAGAAGCGCCTTTGCCATGATGGATGGTCCTCCACACTGAGTGACCGACCGAAGCGGTGTGGGTCGTGAGGGATTCGCACCCGCGGTGCTTGGCAGGATCGAGTTCGTGCTGCCGTTCATCCATGCCAAACAGCTAAGGTGCGCGGGGCTTTCAGCGTCTCACCAAAAAGTTTGACGGTCAACACGATCACGCCCCGTATCGGTGGGCATCCCGGTGCGCTCGGCCGGAAACGGCGGCGCGGCATGGTCCTCGGGGCCCTCGGGGCGTGGCGATCATCCTTGCGTGCGGAGCCTGCCATCGCAAGCCCTTCTTGGCAACCACCTGGCCCTTTCCCCGGGCGGCGGATGCCGGGGGCATGCTCCCGGGGTCTCGCGGGGGCCGTCGGCGCGGGTGGATCAGCGGATCGCGAAGCCGTCGTAGCCGCCGCGGGGTGTGTCCCAGATCTCGGTGACGCCGTCCACCCGCCCGGGCGTGTCGTCGCCCTGGAGCCAGTCGAGCAGCCCCTCGCAGCCCGCGCGGGGGCCTTCCGCGACGACCTGGACCCGCCCGTCGGCCAAATTGAGAGCAAAACCACTCAGGCCGCCGATCTCAAGCGCTTTCGCCCGCGTGAACCAGCGGAAACCCACGCCTTGGACCCGTCCGCGCACCCAGGCGACCAGCCGTACATCCTCGCTCATGGGTGCAACCTAACTGGCCAATGTCACTCGGGACACTTGCTCCCCCAGTGGCATGGGGTACCGTCCCCACCCAATGAATCTCATATGAAACTCACCCGATCGGGTGAGTCTGGTTGACCATGAGGAGTCATTGACCACAGGTCACGGGTCGACCACAGGGACGCCGAAGGACGAGGAAGGCCAGGACATGGGACGCCACCGACGCTCCGCCGCCGGCCGCGCCGCCACGGGCCGCGCCACGGGGGTCACGCAGCCGGACGGTTCGCACACGCGGAGCCACGCCCCCGGGGACTCGTACCGGGACGGGGGCGAGCCCACGCTGGGGATCGCGCCCTATCTGAACCCGGAGGCGTACGCCGACGCCTACGCCAAGAGCCACGAGTATCTGTACTCGACGGACGACGAGTACGCCCCCGGTGACCGCACGGCGGTCTTCACCGCCGACGGCTTCTCCCCCGACGGCGGTCCGCGCCGTCCGGGCGGGCGGCGCCGCCGCAGGAAGGCCGTGACGCCGGTCAAGACCGGTCTGCTCGGGGTCTCCGCCGCGATGGCCCTCGGCACGGTCGCCGTGGCCACCGGCGTGGTGCCCGGCCTCGACAGCTACAAGCTCGGCGGCACCAGCAGCACCGGGGACAAGGTGCGGGCCGCCGACTCACCGACGAACTCGGCCTCCGAGCAGGGCGGCACGTCCGGCTCCGCCGAGAGCCGCGGCTCCACGTCGACCAGCCGCCACGCCGGCCGTACGACGACCCCGCCGGCCTCGACGTCCCCGTCGGCGTCCCCCTCGGTGTCGGCGTCGCCGACCGAGACGGCCACGAAGACGCCGTCGGCGACCCCGACGAAGAAGAGGACGCCGCAGAGCACGCCCTCGAAGCGGGCCTCCAAGGCGCCCCAGCGAAGCAGCGCGCCGATCACCGTCTCGGCCGAGGCCCAGGCGGCGGCCGAGGTGCTCAGGCTCGTCAACGAGGAGCGGGCGAAGGTCGGCTGCAGCGCGGTCGCCGCGAACAGTTCGCTGGCCCAGCTGGCGGAGGCCTTCAGCGACGACATGGCCGCGCGCGGCTTCTTCGACCACACCGACCCCGACGGCAAGACCCCGTGGGACCGCGCGGCGAAGGCCGGCATCTCCGGCCTGGGCGGCGAGAACATCGCCCGGGGCCAGGCGGACGCGGCCGCGGTGATGGACGCCTGGATGAACAGCCCCGGCCACCGGGCCAACATCCTGAACTGCGACTTCAAGACCCTCGGCGTCGGCGTCCACTTCGGTCCGGGCGGCCCTTGGTGGACGCAGGACTTCGGCTACTGAGCCGTCCGCCCGGAAGGTCGGGCGGTCAGGCGGCCACGCGACCCTGGGCGAAGACGCGGGCCGTCTGCGTCACCCGGCGGCCCAGGTGCTCGGCCGTGGCGATGTCCGCCTTGTGGACGGCGTCCGGGCCCTCGTCGACGTTGGTCTGGGCGGCCGCGCCGGCGAAGACGCCGAGGCGGTTGAGGTCGTGCTCGGAGCCCTCGCTGTTGTTCCAGCCGGGGTGCAGGCCGAGGTTGACCCAGTGCATGCCGTGCTGTCCGGCGAGGATCTGGAAGAACTGCAGGGTGTGCAGCTTGTCGCCGCTCTTGGAGCCGGAGTTGGTGAAGCCGGCCGCCAGCTTGTCCTTCCAGTCCTGGCCGAACCAGCGCTTGGAGGACGCCTCGGCGAAGACATGGAAGGCGCCGGACGCGGTGCCCATGTAGGTCGGCGAGCCGAAGACGATCGCGTCCGAGCGGTCCAGGGTCTGCCACTGCTCGTCGGTGATCTCGTCGACCTTGATCAGGTGCACTTCGGCACCCGCTTCGACGGCACCGGCGCGGACGGCTTCGGCGAGCACGGCGGTGTGGCCGTAACCGGAGTGGTAGGCGATGGAAACGACAGGGGTGGTCATGGGTGTCTCCTCGAATGGGGCAGCTCGGAAGCAGTAACCACAGGAAAGCACTAACTTCTGGTTAGTGCAATCTCGCGGTTAGCGCTGCCCTGGAGTAGGCTTGCCGTATGGACAGCACCCGGCAGCGCACCCCCGAGGACGACCTCGCGTACAACGTGTTCGCCAAGGCCTGCCCGTCGCGGGGCACGCTGGAGCACGTCACGGGCCGCTGGGGCGGACTGACGCTCGGCGCGCTGTACGAGGGCTCGCTGCGCTTCAACGAGCTGCGCCGCCGCGTCGACGGCGTGAGCGAGAAGATGCTGTCCCAGACCCTGCACGCGCTGGAGCGCGACGGCCTGGTGCATCGCGAGGCACAGCCGACCAACCCTCCCCGCGTGGACTACGAACTGACGCCCCTGGGCCGCCGGGTCGCCGAGCGGCTGCTCGCCCTCATCGACTGCGTGGAGGGCGCGATGGACGACGTCCTCGCGTCCCGCGCGCGCTACGACGAGACGCGCGGCGCCCTCTGACACCTCGGGCAGAAGTAGCTGGACCGGTTCATCCAGGGGCGGCGGCCCATGGGTGTGCCGCAGCGCTTGCAGGGCAGGCCCTCCCGTCCGTACGCGTCGAGCGAGCGGTCGAAATAGCCCGACTCGCCGTTCACATTGACGTAGAGGCTGTCGAAGCTGGTGCCGCCGACCGCGAGGGCCGCGTTCATCACATCCCGTATGTGGCCGAGGAGTTCGGCCGTGCGGGGGCGGGTGAAGGTGGCGGTGGGGCGGTCGTAGTGCAGACGGGAGCGCCACAGGGCCTCGTCCGCGTAGATGTTGCCGACGCCGCTGATCAGCGACTGGTCCAACAATGACCGTTTGATGGTGGTGCGTCTGCGGCGCAGTGCCTGATGGAACGCCTCGTCGTCGAACAGGGGGTCGAGGGGGTCACGCGCGATGTGGGCGATGACGTCGGGCAGCCCGTCGAGGGTGGTGTCGTGCAACGACAGTCCGCCGAAGGTGCGCTGGTCGACGAAGCGCAGTTCGGTGCCGAGGGCGTCGGTGAAGCGCACCCGGATGCGCAGATGCCTCTCGTCGGGCGCCTCGTGCGGCTGCACCAGCAGCTGGCCGCTCATGCCGAGGTGGGCCAGCACCGACTGGCCGGTGTCCTCCAGCGGCAGCCACAGATATTTGCCGCGCCGGCTGGGCGTACCCACGCGATGGCCCTTGAGCCGGTGCGCGAAGTCGTCCGCGCCGGCCGTGTGCCGCCGTACCGCGCGCGGGTGCAGCACCTCGGCGTCGGCGACCGTGCGATGGGCGACCCACCGCTCCAGACCGCGCCGGACGACCTCGACCTCGGGCAATTCGGGCATGCGCTCCCCCGTGACTACGGTGGTGCACGAGCCGAGCGCCCGCCCCGAGTCTGTCGTCAGGGGGCGGGCGCTCGGTCGCGCTGTACTGCTGTGGGTGATGTGGTCAGGCGGAGGCCGGAGCCGCGTCCGCGTCGCCCTCGGCGGCGTGGGCGGCCGCCGTCCTGGCGCGCTCGTCGGCGGCGGCCCGGATGGCCCGCCAGGCGGACTCGGCGGCCTGCTGCTCCGCCTCCTTCTTGCTGCGGCCGGTGCCGGTGCCGTACGAGACGCCTCCGACGCGGGCGGCAGCAGTGAAGGTCTTCTCGTGGTCGGGGCCGGTCTCCGTGACCTGGTACTCGGGCACGCCGAGCCCCTCGGTCGCAGTGAGCTCCTGGAGGGAGGTCTTCCAGTCCAGGCCGGCACCGAGGTTCGAGGACTTCTCGATCAGCGGGTCGAACAGGCGGTGCACCAGTTCGGAGGCCGCGTCGAGGCCCTGGTCGAGATAGACCGCGCCGATCACCGCTTCGAGGGTGTCGGCGAGGATGGATGCCTTGTCCCGGCCGCCCGTGCCCTCTTCACCGCGGCCGAGCCGGATGAAGGAACCCAGGTCGAGGCCGCGACCGACCTCCGCCAGCGCACGCGAGTTGACCACCGCGGCCCGCAGCTTGGCCAGCTGGCCCTCGGGCAGGTCGGGGTGGGTGCGATACAGCGTGTCCGTGACCACGAGGCCCAGCACGGAGTCCCCGAGGAACTCCAGGCGCTCATTGGTCGGCAGACCGCCGTTCTCGTACGCGTAGGACCGGTGGGTCAGCGCACGCACCAGAAGGGCGGACTCGAGCTTGTACCCGAGCCGCCCTTCCAACAGCGTGTGGGACGAGGCCTGATTGTCGCCCGAGTTCTTCTTCGGCGTGGACACAGTGCCTCTCACCAGCCGCTCAGACCTCGAGGACCTGGCGCTTGTTGTAGGTGCCGCAAGACGGGCACGCGATGTGCTGCTGCTTGGGCTCGTGGCAGCGCTCGCACGCAACCAGGGTGGGGACCGCAGCCTTCCACTGCGACCGGCGGTGGCGCGTGTTGCTGCGCGACATCTTCCGCTTCGGAACAGCCACGGCTACTTCTCCTGCTTCTCGTCGACGCCAGCTTCGGCGCCGCTCATCTCGTCCTTCTCGCCGGGTTCGATCGAACCGGCGAGTCCCTGCAATGCCGCCCAACGGATGTCGACGGCGTCGTGGTGGTGGTCCGGGTCGTCCACGAGCCGCGCTCCGCACTCGGAGCACAGGCCCGGGCAGTCTTCCTGGCACACCGGCTGCATCGGCAGTGCGAGCACCACCGCATCGCGCAGCAGAGGTTCGAGGTCGAAGAGTCCGTCCTCGAGGAAGTACCTGTCCTCGTCGTCCTCGGCGTCGTCGCCGGGTTCCGCGATCACACGGCCCCGGTCGTCGGCGTCAGGGTACGAGAACAGTTCCTGGAAGTCCGCTTCGACGTCGAGCTGAAGCGGCTCCAGACACATTACGCACTCCCCCTCGGCCTGTGCACGGGCGGTGCCTGTGACAAGCACCCCTTCCATGACCGACTCAAGGCGGAGTTCGAGCTCCACCGGGGCGCCTTCCGGCACTCCGATGACGTCCTTGATCCCGAGATCCTTCGGAGCGTCGACCGCGCGGGTCAGGCGCTGGAGCGCACCAGGACGCCGTCCCAGCTCGTGCGTGTCGAACACGAGGGGGTTGCGGTGGTCGAGGCGGGCGTTCAGGGCCATTCCTGCTTTCGGTCTTCCGAGTGGAGGGGACGCCGCCCAGCGGTGTGCGGGGGCAGCGCTGATCGCGGACGTACACGCGACCGAAGAGCCAGGATACTGGAGCTTTCGCTCACAGCCCAATCCGGTCTCCCGGGCCGGCGGTGACGGGCGAGGGGGGGCCGTCGGCTACAGGCCGCGTTCCTGCTCGTAGGCGCGCAACTGCTCGGCGCTGATCATGCTGGTGTCGAAGAGACTGGTCTCGTCGAGCGCGTTCGCCTGGTGCTGCTGCGGCTGCTGGTAGCCCTGGTTCGGGTCGTACGCGGCCTGCTGGGCGTCGTAGCCCTGATAGGCGTACGGGTCGGCCTGCTGGTAGCCGTAGGCGTCCTGCTGGCCGGCGTAGGTCTGCTGCTGGTAGCCGCCGGCGTACGGATCCGGCTGCTGCTGATAGCCGTAGGCCGGCTGCGGCTCGTACTGCGGGGGCTGCGGCTGCTCGGCCGGGGCGTCCTGTTCCGCGAGGGCGGCGAGGTCGGCGAGGTAGTCCGCGTCGGAGGAGTGCTGGAAGGTCGTGGTGTCGTCGGCGAGGGCGCCGAGGTCGTCGGTGGCGATCCGGCCGTGCAGCTTCTGCCGGCCGCGGCCGACGGCCTCCAGGGTCTTGGCGAGCACCGCCTCGAAGGCGCCCAGCTTGGCGTCCACGTACGCGTCGGCGTCGCGGCGCAGGGTCTCCGGGTCGTGGCTGCGCTCGGGGGCGTCCTCGTCCTCGTAGCCGTTCTCGTCGGTGCCGGGGCCGGTGCCGAGGAGCTTCTCGCGGCCGCGGCCGACGGAGCCGAGGGTCTTGGTGAGGACGACCTCGAAGTTGGCGAGCTTGGAGTCGACGTAGTCGTCGGCCTCGGCGCGGATGTCCTCGGCCTCCTTGCGGGCCTCGGCGAGGATGCGGTCGCCCTCGGCCTGGGAGCGGCGGGCGACCTCGGTGTCGGAGATCAGGGAGCCGCGTTCGGCGTGCGCGTGGGAGATGATCCGGTCGGCTTCCTGGCGGGCCTGCTCGACCATCTGCTCGCGGTCGCCGATCAGCTCCTGCGCCTGGGCGAGGGAGTCGGGCAGGGCGGCCCGTACCTCCTCCAGCATCGCGAGCAGTTCGGCGCGGTTGACCATCACCGAGGCCGACATGGGCATCGACCGGGCGTTGGAGACCGCGGTGACGATCTCGTCGAGCTTCTTCTGCACGTCCACCGTGTGCTCGCCACTCTCTACAGCTGTGATGGAGACGGACGGGACGACTGTAGCCCCATCAGCCCTCGCGCAGGCGCTTGTTCAGGGCCTGGAGAACCACCGGCGGGACCAGGTGGGAGACGTCGCCGCCCCAGGTCGCGACCTCCTTGACGAGCGAGGAGGACAGGAAGCTGTAGGTGGGGTTGGTGGGCACGAACAGGGTCTCCACACCGGAGAGCCCGTTGTTCATCTGGGCCATCTGCAGCTCGTAGTCGAAGTCGCTGACGGCGCGCAGGCCCTTGACGATCGCGGGGATGTCGCGCTGCTTGCAGAAGTCGACGAGGAGGCCGTGGAAGGCCTCGACGCGGACGTTGCCGTACTCGGCGGTGACCTGGCGGATCAGGTCGAGCCGCTCGTCGACGTCGAACAGGCCCTTCTTGGACTTGTTGATCATGACCGCGACATAGACCTCGTCGTACAGCCTGGAGGCGCGGGAAATGATGTCGAGATGTCCGTTGGTGATCGGGTCGAACGACCCGGGACAGACGGCGCGGCGCACTAGTGATCCCTCGCTCTCCGGTCCGGTCATCGTGCGTCTTCGCACGTAGAGGCGGCGCGACCGTACCAAAACGTTCCCTCGCCGTAGCGACGGGACCGGAGTGCTTCAAAACCCTCCGGCCACCCGAATTCACCGCCTCTGGTGCTGCGCTCCACGGTGACGAGCGCGTCCGTCGCGAGCCAGCCCCCCGAGCGGAGTGTGAGGAGAATCTCCCGAAGATCGTGATCTGTGACTCGGTACGGCGGGTCCAGGAAGACGATGTCGTACGGCTCGGTCGGCGCCGGTTGCTGGATGATCTGCTCCGCTTTGCCCGCCCGGACCTCGGCGCCGGGGAGGCCGAGGCTCTTGACGTTCTCGCGGATGGTGCGGGCGGCGCGGGCGTCGGCCTCGACGAGGAGGGTGTGGCTCGCGCCGCGGGAGAGGGCTTCGAGGCCTACGGCGCCGGAGCCGGCGTAGAGGTCGAGGACGCGTTCGCCGTCCAGGGGGCCGCCCAGGAGGGACTGCCAGGTGGAGAGGAGACCTTCGCGTGCGCGGTCGGAGGTGGGGCGAGTGCCGGTCCCTGGCGGGACGGCGAGGCGGCGACCGCCGGCTGCGCCGGCGATTACGCGGGTCATTTTTCGTCCTCGGTCAGGGGTGGTTACGGATTCAGTGTGGCAGCAGGTCCGTGGTGGTTGCTCGCGCAGTTCCCCGCGCCCCTTACGGGACGCTCTCCCTCAGCCCTTTTCCAAGTACTGCTCCCTCTCCTCGTCCAAGAGGGCGTCCAAGGCCGTCCGTAGGCCGGGAAGTCCGGTCAGCTCCGGGTCTGCCGCCACCACAGCGGCCGCCTCCTCGCGCGCCTCCGCGATGACCTCCTCGTCCTCGATGACGGCGAGGACCTTCAGGGAGGTGCGGGCGCCTGACTGGGCCTGGCCGAGGACGTCGCCCTCCCGGCGTTGTTCCAGGTCGATGCGGGAGAGCTCGAAGCCGTCCAGGGTCGACGCCACCGCGTTCAGACGCTGGCGGGCGGGGCTGGCCTCGGGCATCTCGGTGACCAGGAGGCACAGGCCCGGCGCCGAGCCCCGGCCGACGCGGCCGCGCAGCTGGTGGAGCTGGGAGACGCCGAAGCGGTCGGCGTCCATGATGACCATCGCGGTGGCGTTCGGGACGTTGACGCCGACCTCGATGACCGTGGTGGCGACCAGGACATGGGTCTCGCCGGCGGCGAAGCGGCGCATGACCGCGTCCTTGTCGTCGGGGTGCATCCTGCCGTGCAGGACCTCGACGCGCAGGCCCTGGAGGGGGCCCTTGGCGAGCTGGTCGGCGACGTCCAGGACGGCGAGGGGCGGGCGCTTCTCGGCCTCGTCCTCGGCGGACTTCTTCTGCGGGGCCACCTCCTCGTCGCCGATGCGGGGGCAGACGACGTAGGCCTGGTGGCCCTTCTCGACCTCCTCGCGGACCCGCTCCCAGGCGCGGGCCAGGAAGTGCGGCTTGTCGGCGGCCGGGACGACATGGCTGGCGATGGGCGAGCGGCCGGCCGGGAGCTGGTCGAGGACGGAGGTCTCCAGGTCGCCGAAGACGGTCATGGCGACGGTGCGCGGGATGGGCGTGGCCGTCATGACGAGCAGATGGGGCGGCTTCTTGCCCTTGCCGCGCAGGGCGTCGCGCTGCTCGACGCCGAAGCGGTGCTGTTCGTCGACGACGACCAGACCGAGGTCGTGGAACTGCACCTTGTCCTCGATCAGCGCGTGCGTGCCGATGACGATGCCGGCCTCGCCGGTGACCAGGTCGAGCAGCGCCTGACGGCGGGCGGCCGCTCCCATCGACCCGGTGAGCAGCACGACCTTGGTGCCGTGCTCGGCCCCGCCCAGCATGCCGCCCTCGGCGAGCTCGCCCATCATCTCGACGACGGACCGGTGATGCTGCTGGGCGAGGACCTCGGTGGGCGCGAGCATGGCGGCCTGCCCGCCGGCGTCGACCACGGCGAGCATGGCGCGCAGGGCCACCATGGTCTTGCCGCTTCCGACCTCGCCCTGGAGCAGCCGGTGCATCGGGTGTTCGGTGGCGAGGTCGTCGAAGATCTCCTTGGAGACCTTCTGCTGGCCCTCGGTGAGGGTGAAGGGGAGGCGGTCGTCGAAGGCCGCGAGGAGGCCGTCGGGGCGGGGCCTGCGGGCGACGGCGGGGAGCTGGGCGTCGGTGTGGCGGCGGCGGGCGAGGGCGACCTGGAGGACGAAGGCCTCGTCCCACTTGAGGCGGGCGCGGGCGTCCTCGATGTCGGCCTTGGTGTGCGGGCGGTGGATCTTGAGGAGGGCTTCCGGGAGGGTGACGAGCCCTCGGCCGGCCCGCAGGGTCTCCGGGAGGGGGTCCACGGCCTCCTGGGCGCTCGGCAGGACCGTCTGGACGGCCTTGCCGATCTTCCAGGACTCCAGCTTGGCCGTGGCGGGGTAGATCGGGATGAGGGCGCCGGCCCAGGTCTCGACCGTCTCGTCCGCGTCACCGCGGAGCAATTCGTAGGCCGGATGGGCCAGTTGGAGTCGGCGGTTGAAGACGGAGACCTTGCCCGCGAACATCGCGCGTGTGCCCGGCAGGAGCTCCTTGTGGGGCTTGTGGACGCCGTTGCCGAAGAAGACCAGCTGGAGGCGGCCGCTGCCGTCGGTGATCGTGACCTCCAGGCGCTGGCCCTTGCCGCGGGGCGCCTTGGCGGAGGCGAAGGCGTGCAGGCGGGCGTCGGCGACCATGGCGACCACCGTGACGTGCTCGTCCATGGGGAGGTCGGCGAGGTGGGTGAGCTGTCCGCGCTCCTCGTATCTGCGCGGGTAGTGGTGGAGGAGGTCGCCGATGGTGTGCAGGCCGAGGTGCTCGGCCATCACCTTCGCGGTGGGGGCACCGAGCACGTTCTTCAGGGGTTGTTCCAGTGCGGGCACGAGATCCATTGCACACCACGGCACTGACAATGCCGTATACGTCTGTCGAAACCCCTGGTCAGGCGCGTCGTTTGGGACTTAGGATGACGCGCTCCGGCCATCCTTCGCGGTCACTGCCTCACGTGGGACCGCCCGACCCCGCGCCGCGCGCAGTCCCCCCACCGGCGCAGCCACGATGGACTCCCAGACCTCACAGTCATCCCAGGCAACACCGTCACCTCATACGTTCCAGGTCGACCTGCGTGGTCTGGTGGACCTGCTGTCCCATCACCTCTATTCGAGCCCCAAGGTCTATCTGCGCGAGCTGCTGCAGAACGCCGTGGACGCGATCACCGCCCGGCGGGCCGCGGAGCCCGACGCTCCGGCGCGGGTGCGGCTGTACGCCGGAGGGGGCGCCCTGCGGATCGAGGACTCCGGCGTCGGACTCACCGAGTCGGACGTGCACGACCTCCTCGCGACGATCGGCCGCAGCTCCAAGCGGGCGGAGGGGCTCCAGGAGGCCCGCTCCGACTTCCTCGGGCAGTTCGGCATCGGGCTGCTGGCCTGCTTCGTGGTGGCCGAGCGGATCCGGGTGGTCAGCCGCAGCGCCCGTACGCCGGACGCGCCGCCCGTGGAGTGGACGGCGTGCGACGACGGGTCGTACACCGTGCGGACCCTGCCGCGGGACGCCCGCCCCGAACCCGGCACGACCGTGCACCTGACGGCGCGGGCGGGCGCCGGGGAGTGGCTCGCGCCCGCGCGCGTACTGACGCTGGCGCGGGACTTCGGCTCGCTCCTGCCGTACGACGTGCGGGTGGACGGGGAGGCGGTCACCGATCTGCCGGCGCCCTGGGACCGCCCCTACCCCTCCCCGGCCAACCGCCGGGTCGCGCTGGCCCGGCACTGCCACGAGCTGTTCGGCTTCACACCGTTGGACACGATCGACCTGTCGGTGCCGCTGGCGGGGATCCGCGGGGTGGCCCATGTGCTGCCGTCGGCGGTGAGCCCGGCGCAGCGGGCGGGGCACCGGGTGCATCTCAAGGGCATGCTGCTGACCGACCGGGCCGAACAGCTGCTGCCGGACTGGGCGTTCTTCGTGCGCTGCGTCCTGGACACCGACAGCCTGCGGCCCACCGCGTCGCGCGAGTCGCTGTACGAGGACGAGACGCTGGCCGCCGTACGGGAGGCGCTGGGCGAGCGGATCAGGTCCTGGCTGACCGGGCTCGCCGCGGGTGATCCGGAGCGGCTGGCGGCCTTCCTGTCGGTGCACTACCTGGGCGTGAAGTCGCTGGCGCGGCACGACGCGGAGATGCTGCGCACGATGCTGCCGTGGCTGCCGTTCGAGACGACCGACGGGCGGCTGTCGCTGGAGGAGTTCGCGCAGCGGCACCCGGTGGTGCACTTCACGCGCACGGTGGAGGAGTACCGGCAGGTCGCGCCCATCGCGTCCGCGCAGGGCATCGGTGTCGTCAACGGCGGTTACACCTACGACAGCGAGCTGGTCGAAGCCCTGCCGTCGGTGCGCCCGGGGACGGTGGTCGCCGAGCTCGACGCGGACACCGTGACCGCGCATCTGGACGCCGTCGATCCGGCGGAGGAGCTGGCCCTGTCGGGCTTTCTGGCGGCCGCGCGGGCGAAGCTGGACGCGCTGGGCTGCGATGTGGTGCTGCGCGCCTTCCATCCGCTGTCGGTGCCCGCGCTGCACCTGGACGACCGGTCGGCCCGGCACGAGCAGGCGCGGGCGGAGGCCGAGGCGCGGGCGGACGACCTGTGGGCGGGCATCCTCGGCTCGCTGCGCGGCGGCGCGCCCCGCGCGCGTCTGGTGCTCAACCATCTCAACCCGCTGATCCGGCGCATCAGTTCGCTGAAGGACCCGGAGCTGATCGGCACCGCGACGGAGTCGCTGTACGGGCAGGCGCTGCTGATGGCGCAGCGGCCGCTCCGGCCGGCGGACTCGGCGCTGCTGAACCGCGCGTTCATCGGCCTGCTGGAGTGGGCCACCCACGGTGAGGAGGGGCAGTGATGGGTGAGATCGCCGACTTCGACTCCCTGCGCCGGGCGATGGCGGAGAACTCCGAGCAGCCGGAGGGTCCGGCCCGCAACGCGCGCGCGGAGCAGCTGCTGGCGGCGGCCGAGAAGCTGAACGTCCCGCTCGCGGTGATCGAGGCGCTCGGGCACCAGCTGAAGGTCTACAACTACAGCTCCGAGAAGGACAAGATGTTCGTCCCGTTCGCGCGGCTGTTGCGCATGTGGGACGAACGACCGGAGGACTTCGACGAGTTCGAGACGCACTCGCTGCACTGGGTGTTCAAGTGGATGTCGGCCGGGATGCTCGACCAGCCGCATGTGCCGCTGGCGTCCATCGAGAAGTGGCTCGGCGAGATGGAGCACCGCTACCGGCTGGCCGGGCACTCCGAACGGGCGGTGCGGAGCGCCGAGTTGAGTGTGGCCGCGCATGTGGGCGATGTGGCGCGGGCCGAGCGGGCGTTCGCGGCCTGGCTGGCGGCGGACCGGGACAGCATGGCCGACTGCCACGCGTGCGAGCTGCACGGGCAGGGCTGGTGGCGTGCCGAGCGCGGACAGGACGAGGAGGCGCTGGCGCTGTGGCGGCCGGTGCTGGAGGGCGCGTACACGTGCGCGCACGAGCCGCACACGGTGCTCGCGTCGTCGCTGCTGCCGCTGCTGCGGCTGGGCCGCACGGAGGAGGCCCGCGCGAACCATCTGCGCGGCTTCCGGCTGGTACGGGCCATGGAGAGCATGCGCGGCGCGTACGCCGACCACGTGGAGTTCTGCGCGCTGTCCGGCAATGAGGCGCGCGGTCTCGAACTGCTGGCGGAGCGGCCGGCGTACTTCACGGACGACGGGCATCCGCGCAGCAAGCTGGAGTTCCTGTGCGTGGTGACGCTGCTCATGGACCGGCTGTGCGAGCTGGGACTGGACGGGCAGCGGGTGCCGGGTCCGGCCGGGCGGGCGTGGACGGCGGCCGAGCTCTCCGCGCACGCGCGCGCGGAGGCCCTGGCGCTGGCGGCCCGCTTCGACGCGCGCAACGGCACGGCGTACGTCAGCGAGCAGGCACGCGCGCGGATGGCGCAGCGTCCGCTGGTGGAGCGGCTGCCCCTGGGGGTGCGCGCGGCGCGCCCGCCGGCCGCCGCGCCGGTGCGGCCGGCTCCGGCCGCGGAGCCCGCCGGGGAACGGGATCTGGCCGCGCTGCTCGCCGAGGCCCGGGAGCTGTCCGACTCCCTGCGGCCGAACGCCATGGAGGCGTGGGCGGCCGTGGCCCGGGCCGCCGAGGGCGTCGACCTGGACGCGCGGGACCGGGCCGAGATCGCCGACCACGAGGCGATGGGGAGGGGCCCGGAGGGTGCCGAAACGTTCGAGCGGGCCGCCGGGCTGTACGAGGAGGCCGGCGACCCCGGGGAGGCCCTCGCGGCACGCGCGCGTGCGGCGTACGTGCGCGCTCTGGCGGGCGACGTCGAGGGCGCCCTCGACGCGATCGCCGGGCCGTACGACGCGGTCCTCGCCCTGTACGCCGAGGACGGCACCGGGGTGCGGCAGGCGGCGGGCGTGCTGATCGGGCGGGCGCGGATCCTGATGCGCCGGGTCAACGAGGCCGACGGGCCCGTCGGGGACGACGCCCTGACGGACGCCGAGTCGGCCGTACGGGAACTGCTCGCGCTCGTCGAGGGGCGGGCCGGGGACGACGTGCGGCTGGCCGCGCGGGTCGCCGAGGGGCACGCCATGCTGGCGGAGCTCGCGGCGCACGCCGGGGACGTGGAGCGGGGCGCGCGGCTGTTCGCGCGCGCGGCGGCGGAGTTCGTCGGGGCCGGGCTGCCCTGGTTCGCGGTCGAGTACGAGGCCCGGCTGGCGGCTCTTGCGCACCATCTCGGCGATGTCGTCGAGGCGGAGCGGGCGCTGCGGGCGGCGCTGGAGCACGGCGGGCCGTATCTGGAGCCGGTCGGACGGGCCCAGCTGAACCTTCAGCTCGCCGAGGTCGTCGGTGGCCTGGGCCGGACCGCGGAGGCCGCCGAGCACGCCCTGGAGGCGGCGCACTGGGCCGACGAGGCCGGCGAGGGCCCCACGTTCGGCGCGTGGGCCCGCCACCAGCTCGGCGGGTTCCTGGTCCGGCAGGGCCGGTGGGCGGAGGCCGCGGAGGTCCTGGAGTCGGCGCTGGCCGACGTGAGCGCCGAGACCCACGGCGACGGGGCCGTCGTACAGACGCAGTGGTGGCTGGCGGACTGTCTGAGCGAGCTCGGGGAGCACCGGGCCAGCGCCGAACGCCGGCTTCAGGCCGCGGAGATCGCCCGGCACTGGCCCGAGCAGCACGACCACGCCACGCTCGCGCATCTGGCCGCCGAGTCCCTGGGCCAGGCGGGACTGCACGCCGAGGCGGACCAGGCGTACGAGCGCGCGGGTGAGCTGTGGCGCTCCCTCGGCAACCCGCACGGCCTGGTGCGCTCCCTGCGCGCCCGCGCGTGGCTGGCGCTGCGCTCCCCCGACGGGGCGCGGGGCGCACGGGAGCTGATGGCGAGCGCGATCGGTGCGTGCGCGGACGCGCTGGGCGAGATGGAGGACGCTGACGAGGAGGCCCGGGTGCGGCTCGTCGTCGAACTCGGGCACACCCACCGCCAGTTCGGCGACCTGCTGGCCCGCTCCGCGTCGGAGGACGCCGACGACGAGTCCATCCAGGCCGGCCTGGAGGAGGCGCTGACGCAGATGGCCGAGGCGGTCGCCGTGTTCGCGCCGCTGGGCGAGGAGGCGCTGCACGCGCGCACGGGCGCGGAGCTGGCCGCCGGGTGGCTGGAGACCGACCTCGGCCGGCCCGCGCGGGCCGCGGCACGCGCGCGTGCGGTGCTGGCGGCGTACGGCGGCGAGGACGACGGAGCGGCCGAGGACGGCGAGGACGCCGACGACGACACGGTCCAGGCGCGCCGGGCGGAGGCGGAACAGCTGTTGCAGACGGCGAGGGAGCAGGAGGGGCAGGGGGCGCAGTAGGGGCGGGCAGGACGGGTCCCTGTCGGCTCGCCGTCTACTCGACGCCGATCAGGAGGAGCGCTCCCTGGCGGCCGCCCCGGTACACCACCGTGTCGACGGCGAGGTACGTCTCCCGTACCCGTGCCTCAAGGTGTTCGGCGATGCTCTCGGGCGCCTCGTCGCCGAGGACCAGGGTGACCAGTTCGCCGCCCGCCGCGAGCATGCGGTCCAGGACGGTCTCGGCGGCCGCGGTGACGTCCGCGCCGATCACCGCGACATCGCCGTCGATGAGGCCGAGGACGTCACCGGCCTGGCAGATGCCGGCCATGGTCCACGACTGGCGTTCGGCGACGGCGACCTCGGCGTAGCGGGTGGCGCCGGCCGCCGAGGTCATGGAGACGACGTCCTCGTCGAAACGGCGTTCGGGCTCGTGCACGGCGAGCGCGGCGATGCCCTGCACCGCGGAGCGCGTCGGGATGAGGGCCACGCGGATGCCCTCGGTGCGGGCCTGCTCGGCGGCCGCCGCGGCGGTGTGACGCAGTTCGGCGTCGTTGGGCAGCAGCACGACCTCGCGCGCGTGGGCCCGCCGTACGGCCTCGACGAGCTCCCCGCTGGCGGGCGGCTCCCCGGGGCGCGCGAGCACGGTGGTCGCGCCGGCCTCGGCGTACAGCCCGGCCAGGCCCTCGCCGGGCACGACGGCGACGACGGCGCGCTGGACGCGCTCCCGGGGCGGCCGCTCCCCGCGCGCGGCGTGCACGTCGTCCGCGGCGAAGTGTGTGATGCGGATCCGGTAGGGCCGCCCGGCCTCGACGCCGGCCTCCACGGCGGCGCCGGCGTCGTCGACGTGCACATGGACGTTCCACAGACCGTCGCCGCCCACCACGACGAGGGAGTCGCCCAGGGCGTCCAGCCGCCGCCGCAATCGCTCGACCGCGGCGTCCTCGGCCTCCAGCAGGTAGATCACCTCGAACGCGGGACCGCCGGCCTCCGCGCAGCCGCCCGGCACGGCCGCGGGACCGATCGCCTCCATCAGGCCCAGCGGCTCCACGCGCGCGTGCGTCGAGGAGAACGCCGGGGAACCGACCGCCGCCGCTCCCGGCACCTCCCCGGTGAACGTCTCCACCAGGGCCCCGAGGACCGCCACCAGACCGCGCCCGCCCGCGTCGACCACCCCGGACCGCTCCAGGACGGCCAGCTGGGCCGGGGTCGCGGCCAGGGCGGCGCACGCTCCCCGGTAGGCGGCCCGGGCGACGGTCCCGCAGTCGCCCTCCGCTCCCCCGGCCGCGTCGGCGGCGGCGGAGGCCACCGACAGGACCGTGCCCTCCACGGGATGGGCCACGGCCCGGCGGGCGGAGTCGGCGGCATGCCGCAGGGCGAGGCCGAGACCCCGGCCGTCGGTGTGCGGGGTCGCGTCGTCGGCGGCGAGCACCTGGGCCATGCCACGCAGCAGCTGCGCCAGGATCGTCCCGGAGTTCCCCCGTGCCCCGATCAGCGCCCCGTGCGCCATCGCCCGCACGGCATCGGCGAGCGAGGGGATCCCCACGTGAGCGTCGTGCTCGGGTGCAGCGCCCCCGCGCTCCACGCCCCCGCGATCGGCGCCCCCGCCCCGCCCCGCCCCCGTCTCGTACCCGGCGAAGACGGCCTCGACCGCCGTCGCGGCGGACTCGACCGTCAGATACAGGTTCGTGCCGGTGTCGCCGTCCGCGACCGGGTAGACGTTGATCGCGTCTATCTCCTCGCGGGCCCGGCCGAGCGCGCCGAGCGCGAGACCGCACCAGGTGCGCACCGCGAGAGCATCGAAGAATGTCTGCGGCACCTGCGCCACCTGCGCCTCCTTGAGATCCTGAACTGGACGCAGCGTAGACCCAGGGCGGGCAGGCCCCGGATCGACCATGGTAGTTTCGTTGTACGGACGCAGCCGTTGTATGCTGCTCCGGTTGCCCGATCCAGATCGGGCTCTCCCCCTGGCACCGCCACTCAGATCCTAGATCTCGATCCCGGCATGCCGGGGTTATCCGTAAGTGCATCTGAAGTCTTTGGAGTGACCCGTGGCTGCCAACTGCGACGTCTGCGGCAAGGGCCCGGGCTTCGGCAACAACATCTCGCACTCGCACCGCCGTACGTCCCGTCGCTGGAACCCCAACATCCAGCGCGTCCGTACCGTGGTCGGCGGGACGCCGAAGCGCGTGAACGCTTGCACCTCGTGCATCAAGGCCGGCAAGGTCTCGCGCTGACGATCGTCTAAGCGCGCGGCCACGCTGGTTCGCTGCACGGGAGCCGGTCCACCTCTGGTGGGCCGGCTTTCTGCTGTCTCCGGGCGGGCGCCGGTCACGCGCGCGTGCCGAGGGCCCAGCCGTGGTCCACCGGACCGATCCCCCCGCCGAGCGCGAAGCCCGCCGCGATCGCCCCGGTGACATACTCCTTGGCCGCCGTCACCGCCTCCGGCACGGACCGGCCCCGGGCGAGATGTGACGCGATCGCCGACGCGAGGGTGCAGCCCGTGCCGTGGGTGTGCCGGTTGTCGTGCCGGGGCGCGCGCAGCCAGTGCTCCTCGCTGCCGTCGGTGAGCAGGTCCACGGCGTCACCGGGCAGATGGCCGCCCTTGATCAGCACCCAGCGCGGCCCGTACGACAGCACCGCCGCCGCGGCCTCCCGCAGATCGGCCTCCTCCTCGACGCGTACGCCGGTGAGCTGCGCCACTTCGTCGAGGTTCGGCGTGGCGACCGTGGCGGCCGGCAGGAGTCGCTCGCGGACCGAGTCCAGCGCGGCGGCCGCCAGCAGGGAGTCGCCGTGCTTGGAGACGCCGACGGGGTCCACGACCGCCGGCGCGTCCGTGGCGCCGATCAACTCGGCGACGGCCTCGACGAGTTCGGCCGAGGACAGCATCCCGGTCTTCACGGCCTGGACGCCGATGTCGTCCACGACACTGCGGTACTGGGCCCGCACCGCCTCCACCGGGAGCTCCCAAGCCCCCTGCACGCCCGTCGAGTTCTGCGCGGTGACCGCGGTGATCACGCTCATGCCGTGCACACCGAGCGCGAGCATCGTCTTGAGGTCGGCCTGGATCCCGGCGCCGCCGCCGGAGTCGGAGCCCGCCACGGTGAGCACGCGGGGGATCATGACTCGATGTCGCCGAAGTGGTCCCAGCCGCCCTTGCTGGTCCACGGCGCCCCGTCGACGGTCACCTGGGGCAGCGCGGACGGGTTGAGGACCTCGCCGATCACCTTCCAGCGGGCGGGCAGCTTCACGTCCGGCGGGAAGGTCGCCACGATGGCGTGGTCCTCGCCCCCGCTGAGCACCCACTGCATGGGGTCGACGCCGACGGCCTGTCCGATGTCGTTCATCTGGGACGGGATGTCGATCGCGCCGGAGCGGATGTCGATCCGGACCTTGCTGGCCTCGGCGATGTGCCCGAGGTCGGCGATCAGTCCGTCGCTGACGTCGCACATCGCGGTCGCGCCGAGCGCGGCGGCCGCCGGGCCCGCGTGGTACGGCGGTTCGGGGCGGCGGTGGGCCTCGACGAAGGCGCGCGGCGAGCGGAAGCCCCGGGAGAGCACCGCGTACCCGGCCGCGGACCAGCCCAGCCAGCCGGTGACCGCGACGAGGTCGCCGGGCTGGGCGCCGGCCCGGGTGACGGGCTCCTGGTTGCGCAGATCGCCGAGGGCGGTGATCGACACCATGATCGAGTCGCCGCGTACGACGTCGCCGCCGACCACGGAGGCGCCCGCGACCTGGCACTCGTCGCGCAGGCCGTCCATCAGCTCGGTGGGCCAGGTCACCGGCAGTTCGGCGGGCACCACGAGCCCGAGCAGCAGCGCGGTCGGTACGGCGCCCATGGCGGCGATGTCGGCGAGGTTCTGGGCGGCGGCCTTGCGGCCCACGTCGTAGGCCGTGGACCAGTCGCGGCGGAAGTGCCGGCCCTCCAGGAGGATGTCCGTGCTGGCCACGACCCGGCGGTCGGGCGCGGCCACCACCGCGGCGTCGTCGCCGGGGCCGACCCGCACCGCCGGGGTGGTGGTGAGCCGGGAGGTGAGCTCCCTGATGAGCCCGAACTCGCCGAGCTCACCAACAGTGCCCTTCATTGCCCTTACGCCCCTTCTGTCCCAGTTCGTGCCCGGTCGCGCAGGACCAGTGTCCTCGATACGGTCGATGTGACCGTCAACTTCAGTCGTGCCTGCACTCCGGCACGTGAGCCGTGGTCCGCGCAGGTCTCCCCGCGGCGAGCGGCGACGCGATACCGTGGCGTTCCTTTTCCCCACATGATCCTCGTGGCCGCCCTGGAGGTTCCGTGGTACAGGCGTACATCCTGATCCAGACGGAGGTCGGCAAGGCGTCGACCGTCGCCGAGACGATCAGCAAGATTCCCGGTGTCGTCCAGGCAGAGGACGTGACCGGGCCCTATGACGTGATCGTGCGGGCCCAGGCCGACACGGTCGACGACCTCGGCCGACTGGTGGTCGCCAAGGTCCAGCAGGTGGACGGGATCACCCGTACCCTGACCTGCCCGGTCGTGCATCTGTAGCCCCCGTCTACCCTTGGCCGGTGACCACATCGCGCCACCGGCTTCTCGGTCTGCCCGCGCTCGCCCTGCCGCTGCTCGCCGCCGCGGGCTGCTCCTCAGGTGACGGCAGCGTCCGGGCCGCGGTTCCCGACCCGGGCGCGAACGTCACCAGGATCTGCGAGAACCTGGACAAGGAGCTGCCGTCCGAGGTCGACGGTCTCGATCACCGTGATCCCTCACCCGCGTCCGCGCTGACCGCGGGCTGGGGGAACCCGGCGATCATACTGCGCTGCGGTGTCGAGCGGCCCGAGAAGATGTCCGATCCGGAGGCCGACGGCGTCGAGGTGGACGGGGTGGGCTGGCTGCTGGAGAAGCGGGGCGACGGGTCGTTCCGGTTCACGTCGACGCTGCGGAAGGCGTACGTCGAGGTGACGATTCCCTCGAAGCGGACCGGGGACGGCCTGGCGCCGTTGGTGGATCTGGCGCCGGCCGTCAAGAAAGCGGTGCCGGAGGGAATCGCCGACTAGAGGCCGTGGGCGACGCGCTACCTGAGGCCCGTGGACCTGCGCAGTGCCGCCTGGATCAGGCGGTCCACCAGCTCGGGGTAGTCGACGCCCGTCGCCTGCCACATCTGGGGGTACATCGAGATGGGGGTGAAGCCGGGCATCGTGTTGATCTCGTTGATCACGAACTCGCCGTCCTCCGTGAGGAAGAAGTCCGCGCGGACCAGGCCCTCGCAGCTCGCCGCCTCGAAGGCGTCCACCGCGAGACGCTGGACCTCCGCCGTCTCCTCGGGGGTCAGCGGGGCCGGGACGAGACCGGGCGTGGAGTCGATGTACTTCGCCTCGAAGTCGTAGTACGCGTGCGCGTCCGGCGGCGGGATCTCCGCGGGCACCGAGGCGCGCGGGCCGTCCTCGAACTCCAGCACGCCGCACTCGATCTCGCGACCGCGCAGCGCGGCCTCGACGAGGATCTTCGGGTCGTGCCGCTGGGCCTCGGCGATGGCCTCGTCCAGGCCGGACAGGTCGTCGACCTTGGTGATGCCGATCGACGAACCCGCGCGCGCGGGCTTCACGAAGAGCGGCCAGCCGTGCTCGCCGGCGAAGTCGACGATCTTCTTGCGGGCGGCCGACTCGTCCTGCTGCCACTCGCGCGGCCGGATCACCACGTACGGGCCGACCTTGAGCCCGAAGGAGGTGAACACCCGCTTCATGTACTCCTTGTCCTGGCCGACGGCCGAGGCGAGCACGCCGGAGCCCACGTACGGGACGCCGGAGAGCTCCAGGAGGCCCTGCAGGGTGCCGTCCTCGCCGTAGGGGCCGTGGAGCACCGGGAAGACGACGTCGACCTCGCCGAGCGCCTTGGGGACCGATCCCGGCTCGCTGTAGACGACTTCGCGGTTGGCGGGGTCGACGGGGAGCACCACGCCGCCCTCGCCGTTCTCGGCCAGTTCGTCGACGCTGGGCGTGCGGCGGTCGGTGATCGCCATGCGCTCCGGCTCGTCGGCGGTGAGCGCCCACCGGCCGTCCTGGGTGATGCCGATCGGCAGGACCTCGTACCGCGTCCGGTCGATGGCCTTGAGGACGGCGCCGGCGGTGACCACGGAGATCCCGTGTTCGGAGCTGCGCCCGCCGAACACGACGGCCACCCGCGGCTTGCGGGCGGCCCGCTCGGGGCTCTGGGGGAGGTTCTCGGTGCTCATATCGCGTTGAGAGTACCCGCTGGTACTGCCCGGTCCTAGCTTCCCCCGGGGCCGTCGCTCAGCGTCGTTCGGGCTTGGCGCTGCGCGACATCAGTTCCTTGAGGGCGACCACCGGGGGCTTGCCCTCGTGCACGATGCCGACGACCGTCTCGGTGATGGGCATGTCGACACCGTGCCGGCGGGCCAGATCCAGCACGGACTCACACGACTTGACGCCCTCGGCGGTCTGCTTGGTGACCGCGATGGTCTCCTGGAGCGTCATGCCCCTGCCGAGGTTGGTGCCGAAGGTGTGGTTCCGCGACAACGGCGAGGAGCAGGTCGCCACCAGGTCGCCGAGGCCGGCGAGTCCGGAGAAGGTCAGCGGGTCGGCGCCCATGGCGAGGCCGAGCCGGGTGGTCTCCGCGAGTCCGCGGGTGATGAGCGAGCCCTTGGCGTTGTCGCCGAGGCCCATGCCGTCCGCGATGCCGACGGCGAGACCGATGACGTTCTTGACCGCGCCGCCCAGTTCGCAGCCGACCACGTCCGTGTTGGTGTACGGGCGGAAGTACGGCGTGTGGCAGGCGGCCTGGAGCCGCTGGGCGACGCTCTCGTCGGTGCACGCGACGACGGCCGCGGCCGGCATGCGGGAGGCGATCTCGCGGGCGAGGTTGGGGCCCGTGACGACGGCGATGCGGTCGTGGCCGACCTTGGCGACGTCCTCGATGACCTCGCTCATCCGCATGGCGGAGCCGAGTTCGACGCCCTTCATCAGGGAGACGAGGATCGTGTCGGGCGCCAGCAGCGGCACCCAGGCGGCGAGGTTGTCGCGCAGGGTCTGGGACGGCACCGACAGGACCGTGAAGTCGGCGCCCGCGGTGGCCTCGGCGGGATCGGTGGTGGCCCGCACGTTCGCCGGGAGCTCCACGCCGGGCAGGTAGTCGGGGTTCGTCCGGCCGGAGTTGATGGCCTCGACCACCTCCGCGCGCCGCCCCCACAGGGTGACCTCGCACCCGGCGTCGGCCAGCACCATGGCGAACGCCGTGCCCCACGAACCGGCGCTGAGGACCGCCGCCTTGACAGGCTTGCTCACTTGCCGTTCTCCCCTTCCCGGCCCGACTGCGCCTCGGTCCTGCGCCGCTGCTCGATCCGCTCGCGGCGCGGGTCGTAGGGCGTCTCGGGCGCCTTCTCGCCGCGGATCTCCTCCAGCTGGCGGGTGATCGCCGCCATGATGACCTCGGTGGCCTCCTTGAGGACCTCCGCGGTCATCTCCCTGCCGTAGAAGCGCGAGAGGTCCACGGGCGGGCCGGCGAGGACGTGGTGGGTCTTGCGCGGCAGGAGGTTCGGCTTCTTGGCGTAGGGCGGCAGCAGTTCGTTGCAGCCCCACTGGGCGACCGGGATGACGGGGCACTTGGTCTGCAGGGCGACGCGCGCGGCACCGGTCTTGGCGGTCATCGGCCAGCCGTCCGGGTCGCGGGTGAGGGTGCCCTCGGGGTAGAAGGCGACGCATTCGCCGCGCTCCACGGCGTCGATCGCGGCGCGGAAGGCGCTGAGCGCGTCGGTGGACTCGCGGTAGACGGGGATCTGCCCGGTGCCGCGCATGGCGGCGCCGACGAATCCCTTCTTGAAAAGCCCGCTCTTCGCCAGGAATCGCGGCACACGTCCGGTGTTGTACTGGTAGTGCGCGTAAGCGAAGGGGTCGATGTGGGAATTGTGGTTGACCGCGGTGATAAATCCGCCCTCGGCCGGAATGTGCTCCATTCCGCGCCAGTCCCGCTTGATCAGAGCCACCAGCGGCGGTTTGCAGATCACCGCGGCGAAGCGGTACCAGAAGCCGATTCTGCGGCGGGGCACGCGGACACCTTCCTCTAGTTCCTCTGGGCCTTCCCGGGACTCCGGTGCCTGGGGGGCCGCACAAGTGTCGCCCGGGGCCGCCGGTCTGTCGAGGACACCGTACGCCCGCCCGTCTCGCGTCACCGCCCCCGCCGGCGGCCCGGCCTCGTCCGCCGCCGCCGGGCGGGCGGTTCGGGCGGGTGACAATGGCCGCGAGGAGAGAGGGGCGGTACGCCGGTGCACTGGACCTTGGTCATACCCCTGAAGCCCTTGGCGCAGGCCAAGAGCAGGCTGGCGGACGCCGCGGGCGACACGCTGCGGCCGGGGCTCGCGCTGGCGTTCGCCCAGGACACGGTGGCGGCCGCGCTGGCCTCGCCGGCGGTGCGGGATGTGGCGGTCGTCACGGACGACGCGCTGGCCGCGCGGGAGCTCACGGCGCTGGGTGCCCGGATCGTCCCCGACGCCCCGCGCGCGGGCCTGAACGCCGCTCTGACGCACGCGGCGGCCGCCGTACGGGCTTCGCGCCCCCAAAGCCCCGTGGCGGCACTGAACGCCGATCTTCCGGCGTTGCGCCCGGCGGAATTGGCGCGGGTCCTGGACGCGGCCGCGGAATTCCCGCGCGCTTTTCTCGCGGACGCGGCGGAGATCGGTACGACGTTGTTGGCGGCGGCCCCCGGGCAGGAATTGCTGCCCGCGTTCGGGGTGGATTCCCGGGCCCGGCACCGGGCCTCGGGAGCGCGGGAACTCGATCTCGCGGCGGTGGACTCCGTGCGCCAGGACGTGGACACGGGCGGGGATCTGCGCGTGGCGCTGGCGCTCGGGGTGGGTCCCCGGACGGCCGCGGCGAGCGCGCGGCTGCTGATCGCGGGGCAGTAGGCTGCCTGTCATGCAGGCCACCGCATACACGTACGACCCCGACACCCGCAGCGGGCAGGTGCTGCTCGACGACGGCACGCCGGTGCCGTTCGACGCCCCGGCGTTCGACGCGGGCGGGCTGCGGCTGCTGCGGCCCGGGCAGCGGGTGCGGATCGAGACGGAGGGCGAGGGCGCCTCCCGCCGCGTCACTCTGGTCACTCTGCACACCTTCTGACCCGGGCGGACCCCCATCTCCCGGAAAACGCCGCGGGCCGGACTCCGTCTGGGAGTCCGGCCCGGCGTGTGAGTGCCCTGGGTGCCGTGGTGCCTCAGTCGTGCCTCAGCGAGCGGCGGTCTTCTTGGCGGTGGTCTTGCGCGCGGTCGACTTCTTGGCCGGGGCCTTCTTGGCGGTCGCCTTCTTCGCCGGGGCCTTCTTCGCCGTGGTCTTCTTGGCGGCGGCGGTGGTCTTGGCCGTCGTCGTCTTCTTGGCGGTCGCCGTGGTCTTCTTGGCGGTCGTCTTCTTCGCCGTGGTCTTCTTGGCGGCGGCCGTGGTCTTCTTGGCCGGAGCCGCCTTCTTCGCGGTGGTCTTCTTCGCGGTGGCCTTGGTGGCCTTCTTCGCGGCGGCCTTCTTGACCGTCGCGGACGCGCCGCCGGTCAGGCTGCCCTTGGGCGCCTTCTTGACGGCGACCTCGCCGCCGCGCGGGAGCTTCTTCGTGCCGCTGACCAGGTCCTTGAAGCCCTGGCCTGCGCGGAAGCGCGGAACGGAGGTCTTCTTGACCCGAACCCGCTCGCCCGTCTGGGGGTTGCGGGCGTAGCGCGCCGGGCGGTCGACCTTCTCGAACGAACCGAAGCCGGTGACCGAGACCCGGTCTCCCGCGACGGTCGCGCGGACGATGGCGTCCAGGACCGCGTCGACAGCGTCGGCGGCCTGCTGGCGGCCTCCCAGCTTGTCGGCAATCGCTTCTACGAGCTGCGCCTTGTTCACGTCTTCCCCTTCGGAGACATCGCCAGAACGAAAGTGTTCAAGCTTTTTCGCACGTTAGGCAGATATATACCGCAAATCAAACACGAAACGGGCTTATCACCCTTGTGCCGCAACCGACTCGGCCGCAGTGGCGTGTTCAGCGTTCCTCGCCGGGGACGCGCCCCTCGTCCAGGTCCGCCATGAACCGCTCCAGCCGCCTTGTCGCATCGGCGAGATCGTGCTTGGCCGCGGCCGTAATGACCAGCAGCTTCCGGGTCAGCGCCATCCGTACGCCCTCCGGGACTTGCAGTGCGCGCACTCTTGCGTGCGCTTCCTTGAGCTGGTTCGCGACCGCCGTATAGAGCTCGAGTTGGCCGTCGTGTTCCATGCACAGATTGTGCCATCTGGGGCGAGTTGTCGCCCGCCCAGGGTGCAACTGCCGCCTCGAACGGCCCTCCTGGGCCCCGCGGGGGCCCTGCCCTCAGCAGCCGCGTACCCCGGCAAACACCGCTCTAACGTGGGAAGTTGGGGAGATTCCGTGCGGTGACGGGGGCCGCGCGGGCGCGAAAACGGCCGTACCCCCGATCGGTCCGATCGGGGGTACGGCGGGAGGGTCGCGGTGGCCGAAACTCGACCCGGCGGCAGCGGATCCGGGGATCCGCCGCGCCCGGCGCTCAGACCTTGAGCGTCCGCGGCTTGTACGACGGGCGCTTCGCCTCGTAGGCGGCGATGTCGGCCTCGTTCTGGAGGGTGATGGAGATGTCGTCCAGCCCGTTCAGCAGCCGCCAGCGGGAGTTCTCGTCCAGCTCGAAGGAGGCCGTGATGCCCTTGGCGCGCACCTCGCGGGCCTGGAGGTCGACGGTGATCTCGGCCTCGGGGTCCTCCTCCGTGAGCGCCCACAGCGCGTCCACGGTCTTCTGGTCCAGAACCACTGTGAGCAGGCCGTTCTTCAGCGAGTTGCCCCGGAAGATGTCGGCGAAGCGGGAGGAGATCACGGCCTTGAAGCCGTAGTTCTGCAGCGCCCAGACGGCGTGCTCGCGGGAGGAGCCGGTGCCGAAGTCGGGGCCGGCGACCAGCACCGTGGCGCCCTGGCGCTCCGGGCGGTTGAGGATGAAGGTCTCGTCCTTGCGCCAGGCCTCGAACAGCCCGTCCTCGAAGCCGTCCCGGGTCACCTTCTTGAGCCAGTGAGCGGGGATGATCTGGTCGGTGTCGACGTTCGAGCGGCGCAGCGGGACCGCCCGGCCGGTGTGCGTGGTGAAGGCTTCCATGATTCTCAGACTCCAGCGGGCGTACGGGTCTCGGCGTCGGACAGGTCGGCCGGGGAGGCCAGGTGGCCCAGGACGGCCGTGGCGGCCGCGACCTGCGGCGACACCAGGTGCGTACGGCCGCCCTTGCCCTGCCGGCCCTCGAAGTTGCGGTTGGAGGTGGAGGCGGAGCGCTCACCCGGGGCCAGCTGGTCGGGGTTCATGCCGAGGCACATCGAGCAGCCCGCGTGCCGCCATTCGGCGCCGGCGTCCTTGAAGACCACGTCCAGGCCCTCGGAGACGGCCTGCAGACCCACGCGCGCCGAGCCGGGGACGACCAGCATCCGTACGCCGTCGGCGACTTTGCGGCCCTTGAGCAGATCGGCGGCGGCGCGCAGGTCCTCGATGCGGCCGTTGGTGCAGGAGCCTACGAAGACGGTGTCCACCTTGATGGAGCGCAGCGGCTGTCCGGCCTCCAACCCCATGTATTCCAGGGCCTTTTCGGCCGCGAGGCGCTCCGAAGCGTCTTCGTACGAAGCCGGATCGGGGACGGACGCCGAAAGCGGCGCGCCCTGGCCGGGGTTGGTGCCCCAGGTGACGAACGGCGACAGCGACGCGGCGTCGATGACGACCTCGGCGTCGAACTCGGCGTCGTCGTCCGTCTTCAGCGTCTTCCAGTACGCGACGGCGGCGTCCCAGTCCTCGCCCTCGGGGGCGTGCGGGCGGCCCTTGAGGTACGCGAAGGTGGTCTCGTCGGGGGCGATCATGCCCGCGCGGGCGCCGGCCTCGATCGACATGTTGCAGATGGTCATCCGGGCCTCCATCGAGAGCTTCTCGATGGCGGAGCCGCGGTACTCCAGGATGTAGCCCTGGCCGCCGCCGGTGCCGATCTTGGCGATGATCGCCAGGATCAGGTCCTTGGCGGTGACGCCCTCGGGCAGCTCGCCGTCGACCGTGATGGCCATGGTCTTGGGGCGGGCCAGCGGCAGCGTCTGGGTGGCCAGCACGTGCTCGACCTGCGAGGTGCCGATGCCGAACGCCAGCGCGCCGAAGGCGCCGTGCGTGGAGGTGTGCGAGTCGCCGCAGACCACGGTGGTGCCGGGCTGGGTCAGACCGAGCTGCGGGCCGACCACGTGCACGACGCCCTGCTCGACGTCGCCGAGCGGGTGCAGCCGGACGCCGAACTCCGCGCAGTTCTTGCGCAGGGTCTCCAGCTGGGCGCGGGAGACGGGGTCGGCGATGGGCTTGTCGATGTCGAGGGTCGGGGTGTTGTGGTCCTCGGTCGCGATGGTGAGGTCGAGGCGGCGCACCGGGCGACCGTTCTGCCGCAGTCCGTCGAAGGCCTGCGGGCTGGTCACCTCGTGCAGCAGGTGCAGATCGATGAAGAGGAGGTCGGGCTCGCCCTCGGCGCGCCGGACGACGTGGTCGTCCCAGACCTTCTCCGCGAGTGTCCTACCCATCGCTTTCCCTCCGGCCGGCAGAGGTGCGCCGGCCCAACTAGAGATCGTGAGGAGGCGGCGTAGCCGCGCGGCCTCCATGGCGGGGCTCCCTGTTTCCGGGGCAGCCGCCGCCGGGCCCGTTGGTCTGCGGGCCGCTGTGCATCCAAGGGTTGCGCGTCTCACGGAAAAATGAACTTGCGTTTCACAGAGTGAGACGGGAATATCGTTTCATGGACAACAGTAGCGGCGTCGGCGTTCTGGACAAGGCAGCCCTTGTCCTGGGCGCCCTGGAGTCCGGTCCGGCCACCCTCGCGGGCCTGGTCACGGCCACCGGACTTGCTCGACCCACGGCCCATCGTCTGGCCGTGGCCCTGGAACACCACCGTATGGTGGCGCGCGACATGCAGGGTCGTTTCATTCTCGGCCCCCGCCTCGCGGAGCTGGCCGCGGCCGCCGGCGAGGACCGCCTCCTCGCGACCGCCGGCCCGGTGCTCACGCACCTCCGTGACGTCACCGGCGAGAGCGCGCAGCTCTACCGGCGCCAGGGCGACATGCGCATCTGTGTCGCCGCGGCGGAACGCCTGTCCGGCCTTCGGGACACCGTCCCGGTCGGCTCGACGCTCACGATGAAGGCCGGCTCCTCGGCGCAGATCCTGATGGCCTGGGAGGAGCCCGAGCGTCTGCACCGCGGTCTCCAGGGTGCCCGCTTCACGGCGACGGCCCTGTCGGGCGTACGGCGCCGCGGCTGGGCCCAGTCCATCGGCGAGCGCGAGCCGGGCGTCGCGTCCGTCTCGGCGCCCGTGCGCGGCCCGTCGAACCGCGTGGTCGCCGCCGTCTCCGTCTCCGGACCCATCGAGCGCCTGACCCGCCACCCGGGCCGGATGCACGCCCAGGCCGTCATCGACGCGGCCGCCCGCCTCTCCGAGGCCCTGCGCCGCTCCGGCTGACCCGCGCCTCTGCTCCGGGACGTCACCGGGGAGGGCCCGCCTCAACGCCGCGGCAGGCCCTCCCCGGTCCCCCGTATCCCCCTGGTCAGTTCGCTCGCTGCCCGGCCCCGGCCGTCCGGTGGGCGAAGCGCTCCTCGGCCGAGCGCCCCCGCCGCTCCAGCGGCACCTGCCCGTACGCCCGCGCGAGCCCGAAGGCGGGCATGTCGAAGTAGATCGACTCGTACGACCCCTCGGGCACCACGTACGTCTCGTGCCACAGCCCGACGTGCCCGCGCGCCTTGCCCGCGCGCTCCTTGCGGTTGATGATCCCCCAGGCCCGGTGATGGAACATGTCCGGCGAGGCCGCGTACGCGTAGAGCCGCTCCTTGGACTCCCAGTACTGGACGACGTAGTACGTCCGCGGTGAGGCCGTCAGCATCACGCGCCCCAGCAGCCCCCGGTCATGGTTCCGCGCAAGCTCCCCCAGCATGCGGAACATCGCCATCATGACCGGCAGCCACTGGTGCACTGCCCAGAAGTGATTGACCCGCATCCCGATCAGCAGGACCACCACATCGCCCTCGGCGTCCGCGGTCGTACGTCCCCGCACCGGCTTCGCGAACATCGCGGCCCCCTGTCGTCGGATAGCGGCACTATCCTTCTGCTCGATGCTTGGATAGTGGCACTGACCAAGGAAGGGCGCAAGAGATGCGGCTGGCGGAACTCAGCGAGCGCAGTGGGGTGCCCACCGCGACGATCAAGTACTACCTGCGCGAAGGGCTGTTGACGCCGGGCCGCCAGATCAACCGGACGACCGCCGAGTACGACGAGGAGCACCTGCGCCGACTGCGGCTGGTGCGCGCGATGATCCAGGTCGGCGGGGTGCCGGTGGCCAAGGTGCGCGAGGTGCTGGGGCATGTGGACGACGACTCCCTGGGCCGCTCGATGCGCCTGGGCGCCGCACTGTGGGCGCTGCCCCAGGTGCCGGAGCCGGAGGGGGACGACGAGCATGTGCGGGCCGCCCATGAGGAGGTCGAGGCGCTCCTGGACCGGCTCGGCTGGCAGAACGCCAAGGCGCTCGCGACCATCTCCCCGGCGCACCGCTCGCTGGTGGTGGCGGTGGCCGCGTTCCGCCGGCTCGGCTATGTGTGGGGGGCCGAACAGCTCGCGCCGTACGCAGAGTTGATGCATCGGACGGCCGTGCTCGACCTGGACAACATGGAGGCGTATCCGTCGGAGGCGGAGCGGGTGGAGTTCGCGGTGCTGGGCGCGATCCTCAACGAGCCGCTGCTCCAGGCGCTGCACCGGCTGGCGCAGGAGGAGGAGTCGACGCGGCGGTACGGCTTCGCCTAGCCGGACCGGGTACGACGAAGGCCCCCCACCGAGGTGGAGGGCCTTCGTCCGATGTACCCCCGACCGGATTCGAACCGGCGCTACCGCCTTGAGAGGGCGGCGTGCTAGGCCGCTACACAACGGGGGCGTGGACACTGCGTTTCCGCAGGTCCGAGCTGGTCTACCTGGACTCGAACCAAGACTAACTGAACCAGAATCAGTCGTGCTGCCAATTACACCATAGACCAATGTGGTTTAGACCAGTCAGTACCCCCGACCGGATTCGAACCGGCGCTACCGCCTTGAGAGGGCGGCGTGCTAGGCCGCTACACAACGGGGGCCCTAGCGATCCCGAGTTGATCGAGATCAGTACCCCCGACCGGATTCGAACCGGCGCTACTGCCTTGAGAGGGCAGCGTGCTAGGCCGCTACACAACGGGGGCTTTGCAGATGAGCTCTGCGAGCTGGCCTACCTGGACTCGAACCAAGACTAACTGAACCAGAATCAGTCGTGCTGCCAATTACACCATAGGCCACTGGAACGCAAGCCCCGGAGGGGATCTTGTTCTAGTTCGCTCCCCCGGGTCCCGGCCTTTCGGCCCGCTCCCCGGCGGCGCAGAAAGAACATTACCCGAAGGTGGACGGGGCTCCAAAACGGGTATCCGCGCCGAGGATCGCGGGCAGTTCGGCGAGGGTCGCGATCCGGTGCCGTCCGGACGGGGCGGCGGGGACCTCCGCGGCTCCACAGCGGTCGATCCACACCGACAGCAGACCGGCGTCCGCGGCGCCCCGCCCGTCGATCTCCGGGTGGTCACCGACGTAGGCCACCTCGTGCGGGGGCAGGTCCAGCGCGGCGCAGGCGGCGAGGAAGGCGGCGGCCTCGGGCTTGGAGACGCCGAGCTCGGCGGCGCACAGGATCGACTCGAAGCGGTGGTGGACGCCGAGCACGCGCAGCTTGCGGTCCTGCACGGTGAGGCTGGAGTTGGAGAGCACGCCGTGCCGGTAGCCGGCCGCGAGGGCGTCGAGGACCGGCAGTACGTCGGGGAAGAGGGCCCAGGCGGCCTCGTAGTGCCCGATGTAGCGCTGGAACCAGTCGTCGGCCTCGGCGTCGGTCAGTTCGGCGCCCAGGAAGACCCGTACGCGGTCCCTGCGCTGCCCCTCGAAGCTGATCTCCCCCGCCGCGAACCGCGCCCACTGCTGATCGGTGACCTCCCGCCACCGCTCCAGGGCCCGCTCCGCGCTCTCGTACCCCTCGATCAGCCCCTCGGCGGTCAGATGGGAACGCATCCCCTCACGATCGGCGGTCGTGTAGTCGAACAGCGTGTCGTCCACGTCCCAGACCACGGCTCTGATCGTCATGGCACCGACGGTACCGCCGAACGGCCGGTCCGCCCGCGAACGGATGAGGGGCGACACCCGGGAGATCCGGGTGCCGCCCCTCACAGGCGCGGGCGCGGTCAGGCCGTCAGCTTGGCCAGGGCCGCGTCGATGCGGGTCAGGGCCTTCTCCTTGCCCAGGATCTCCAGGGACTCGAAGAGGGGCAGGCCGACCGTGCGGCCGGTGACGGCCACGCGGACCGGGGCCTGGGCCTTGCCGAGCTTGAGGCCGTGGGCCTCGCCGGCGGCCAGGACGGCCTCCTTGAGGGACTCGGGGGACGTCCAGTCGGCCGCCTCCAGCTTCTCCCTCGCCGTGCGCAGCAGGGCGTCGCTGCCCTCCTTCATCGCCTTCGCCCAGCTCGCCTCGTCGACGACCGGCTCGGCGAGGAAGAGGAAGTCGACGTTGTCGGTGATCTCCGACAGGACCCTCAGACGGGTCTGCGCGTGCGGGGCGATGAGCTGCCACTTCGCCTCGTCGAAGTCCTCCGGCGCCCAGGGGGCGAACGGGGCCTTCAGCCACGGGCGGCAGCGCTCCGTGAAGTCCTTCACATCGAGCAGCCGGATGTGGTCGCCGTTGATCGCCTCGCACTTCTTGAGGTCGAAGCGCGCCGGGTTGGGGTTGACGTCCTTGATGTCGAAGGCCGCGACCATCTCGTCGATGGAGAAGATGTCCTGGTCGGCGGAGAGCGACCAGCCCAGCAGCGAGAGGTAGTTGAGCAGACCCTCGGGCAGGAAGCCCTGCTCGCGGTAGAGGTTCAGCGACGACTGCGGGTCGCGCTTGGAGAGCTTCTTGTTGCCCTCGCCCATGACGTAGGGCAGGTGGCCGAACCGCGGGACGCTCTTGGCGACGCCCAGCTCGATCAGCGCCTTGTACAGGGCGATCTGGCGGGGGGTGGAGGAGAGCAGGTCCTCGCCGCGCAGGACGTGGGTGATCTCCATCAGGGCGTCGTCGACCGGGTTGACCAGCGTGTACAGCGGGGCGCCGTTCGCGCGGACGATGCCGTAGTCGGGCACGTTCTCCGGGGTGAAGGTGAGCTCGCCGCGGACCAGGTCCGTGAAGGTGATCGTCTCGTCGGGCATGCGGAAGCGGACGATCGGGGTGCGGCCCTGGGCCTTGTACTCGGCGACCTGCGCGTCCGTGAGGTCGCGGCAGTGGCCGTCGTAGCCGGACGGCTTGCCGGCGGCGCGGGCGGCCTCGCGGCGGGTGTCCAGCTCCTCCTGGGAGCAGTAGCAGTGGTACGCGTGGCCGGCGGCGAGGAGCTTCTGCGCGACATCGGCGTAGAGGTCCATGCGCTGCGACTGGCGGTACGGCGCGTGCGGGCCGCCGACCTCGGGGCCCTCGTCCCAGTCGAAGCCGAGCCAGCGCATCGCGTCGAGCAGCTGGTTGTACGACTCCTCGGAGTCGCGGGCCGCGTCGGTGTCCTCGATGCGGAAGACCAGCGTCCCCTGGTGGTGCCGGGCGAACGCCCAGTTGAACAGGGCGGTGCGGACCAGGCCCACATGGGGGTTACCGGTGGGCGAGGGGCAGAAACGGACGCGTACGGGGGAGCCGGGTGCGCTAGCCACGCTTGACAACCTTGTTGGTGAGAGTGCCGATGCCTTCGATGGTGACGGCGACCTCGTCGCCGACAGCCAGGGGGCCGACCCCAGCGGGGGTGCCCGTGAGGATCACGTCGCCGGGGAGCAGCGTCATGGCCTCGGTGATGTTGACGATCAGATCCTCGATGGAGTGGATCATCTCGCTCGTGCGGCCCAGTTGGCGCTGCTGGCCGTTGACGGTGAGCTGGACGGTGAGATCGCCCGCCGCGGCGAGGTCCAGGTCCGTCTCCACCCAGGGCCCGAGGGGGCACGCGGTGTCGAAGCCCTTGGCCCGCGCCCACTGCTTCTCGCGCCGCTGGACGTCGCGCGCGGTGACGTCGATCGCGCAGGTGTATCCGAAGATCACGTCCTTGACGCGCTCGCGCGGGACCTCGCGGCACATGCGGCCGATGACCACGGCCAGTTCGGCCTCGTGGTGCAGTTCGGAGGAGAAGGACGGGTACTGGATGTCGTCGCCCGGGCCGATCACCGAGGTGGACGGCTTGAGGAAGGCGAACGGGGCGTCCGGCACCTCGTTGCCGAGCTCCTTCGCGTGCTCGGCGTAGTTGCGGCCGAAGGCCACGACCTTGCTGGGCAGCACGGGCGGGAGGAGTCGGACCTTGCTCAGCGGCACCTTCGTGCCGGAGAGCTCGTGGTCCGCGAACGGGATGCCCTTGATGATGTCGAGGACGAGCTCGTCCGGCTTGTCGCCCTCGACCGCGCCGAAGGCGACGTTCCCGTCGATGGAGAACCTGGCGATGCGCACGGGTTGGTTGGCCCCTTGACTGAAGCGGCTGGAGTCTGACGCTCCAGGCTAACGCGGAAGGGCGTCCCCGGCCGGGGACGCCCTTGACATCCGTGGCGGGCCGCCGTGAACATGCGGCGGCCGCGCCGCGTACTACTGCGCGGAGGCCGTGGCGGGGAGCTCCATGAGGACGGTGCGCCGGGGGTTGGCGGTCTGGGTCGGCAGGTCGACGGAGTGCTCCGGCTGCTGCGGGATCTTCAGGGCGTCGGCGTCCTGAAGGTGGGCCAGCGTGGTGCGCCGCGGGTTGGCGATCTTGCGGAACATCGGAGTCGTCTTCACTGTTGTAGTGACCTGTTCGTCTCGGGGGTCGGCGGAAGCTTCCTTTTTGTAAAGCGTCAGGCTAAACAGCCGATTCCCCGAAGAGGGCACGGGGTGCCACCCCGACCATGTGAGTTTGCTCACGGATCGCCACTCAAACCGGTCAATTCCGGCCCGCGATTGACCCCCACAAAACGGACATCAGCCACCTGAAGCGACCATTCCGCTCCTGATCATGGCGACTGGGACACCGGGCACCCTCTGTGGGTAGCTCCCCTTATGCCCGTTATCTCCCAGATCACTTTCTACGTCCCGTAACGCGGCCCTCACATGCTGTCACGGATGTCACAACCTGACTAACCAGCCTTGTTGGAGATCCTGCACTGTGCTGGAATTCCACGGACCGCCGCGGGATCGAGCCGGCGCGCAGGGCGCACACCAGCGCTGAGTGGCGGCGAGAAGGGGGACCAGCGCCGGGTCATCACGACCACCCAGGGGGGCGTATTCAGGGCGCCCCTCCACACGCCGACACCGTGTCCTTCCGTTCATCCGGAAGGGCGCCTGGTCCAGAGGTTGCGACGCTAGTGCAGGGACGTTTCAAGAGGGATAACGGCGCTTCGGCGGAGCCGGAGCCGCGCGGCGGGACTGGCCCGACGGCCGGCAGCTCCTCGCCCCAGCACGCCCAGAACCCGGGCCCGGCAGCGTCCGGTGACGGCGCGTCCTCCGGGCCCGCGGGTCCGGCACCGGCCGTCCCCCCGGCCAAGCCGGCCAAGGGCGCGGAAGGCCCCGGCCCGCGCGTGGCCCTGCGCAACTGGCGCATCTCCACGCGCCTCGTGGCGCTGCTGACGCTGCCGGTGGTCGCGGCCACCACGCTGGGCGCGGTCCGTATCAACCAGTCCATGGACGACATCCAGCAGCTCGACAACATGAAGCTGCTGACGGAGATGACGAAGCAGGCCACCGAGCTGGCCGCCCGTCTCCAGGAGGAGCGCGACGAGTCCGCCGGCACGCTGGCGCACAGCACGCGCACCGCCGACATCAAGGGCCAGCGCGACGCCACCGACCGGGCCCTGACGACCTTCGTCGACGCCTCCGAGGACATCGACGCCTCCAGCAAGGACGGCAACCTCCAGGGCGTCCGCGACAACCTCGTCGGCCTCGTCAGCGACCTCGGCACCCTCGCCAAGATCCGCAAGTCGGCCTACACCGCCGACGGCAACTCCATGCAGACGGTCGAGGGCTACCACCGTCTGATCAGCCGGCTGGTCGACCTCTCCCAGGACATGGCCGAGGCCACCAGCAACCCGGAGATGATCCAGCGCACCCGCGCCCTGGCGGCCTTCTCCTCCGCCAAGGAGTACGCGTCGATGCAGCGCGCGATCCTCGCGGCGGCGCTGCCCGTCAACACCGCCACCTACGGCAACCTCTCCGACAACGACCGGACCTACGGCGAGATGGCCCTGGAGAGCCAGGACTCCGAGCTCGCCATCTTCCGCAGCATCTACGGCGACGAGGGTGCCGAGGAGCTCCTGCGCCCCATCGAGCAGGGCAACACCACGATCGAGCAGGCCGACACCTACGCCGGCCGTGCCTTCGCCTCCGCCAGCGGTCTGCGCGGCCTCGACAAGCGCTCGTACCGCGACTGGCTGGACGCCAGCACCACCAAGATCCAGCAGATGGGCAACATCGAGCGCACGCTGCTGGAGGACATGGAGCAGAAGGCGCGCGAGCTGCGCGCCGAGTCCGAGCGCGACGCGATCATCTCCGGTGCGCTGATCCTGCTCGTCCTCGGTATCTCGCTGGTCGGCGCGTTCGTCGTGGCCCGGTCCATGATCCGCTCGCTGCGCCGGCTCCAGGAGACCGCCACCAAGGTCGCCCAGGACCGCCTGCCCGAGCTGGTCAAGCAGCTGTCCGAGTCCGACCCCCAGGACGTCGACACGTCCGTGGAGTCGGTCGGTGTGCACTCCCGGGACGAGATCGGCCAGGTGGCCGCGGCCTTCGACGACGTGCACCGCGAGGCGGTCCGCCTCGCCGCCGAGCAGGCCCTGCTGCGGGGCAACGTCAACGCGATGTTCACCAACCTCTCGCGCCGCTCCCAGGGTCTGATCCAGCGCCAGCTCTCGCTCATCTCCGAGCTGGAGTCCCGCGAGGCCGACCCGGACCAGCTGTCCTCGCTGTTCAAGCTCGACCACCTCGCGACGCGTATGCGCCGTAACGGTGAGAACCTCCTCGTCCTCGCCGGTGAAGAGCCCGGCCGCCGCTGGACCCGCCCGGTCCCGCTGGTCGACGTGCTCCGCGCCGCCGCCTCCGAGGTGGAGCAGTACGAGCGCATCGAGCTGGCCTCCGTGCCGACCACCGAAGTGGCCGGCCGAGTGGTCAACGACCTCGTGCACCTCCTCGCCGAGCTGCTGGAGAACGCGACCTCCTTCTCGTCGCCGCAGACCAAGGTCAAGGTCACCGGTCACGCGCTGCCCGACGGCCGCGTCCTGATCGAGATCCACGACACCGGTATCGGCCTCTCCCCCGAGGACCTCGCGGCGATCAACGAGCGGCTCGCCTCGCCGCCCACCGTGGACGTCTCCGTCTCCCGCCGCATGGGTCTGTTCGTGGTCGGTCGTCTGTCGCAGCGCCACGGCATCCGCATCCAGCTGCGCCCCTCCGACTCCGGTGGCACGACCGCGCTGGTCATGCTCCCCGTCGATGTCGCCCAGGGCGGCAAGAAGCCCACGGGCAAGCCCGGTCAGGGCGCCGGTGGCTCCGGTCCCGCCGCCGCGCAGGCCGCCGCCGGTGCCGCCGCGGCCCGCCGTCAGGGCGCTGCCCTCGGCGGCGGCGCGCCGGGCGGTGCCCTCGGCGGTGCCCCGGCCGGTGGCGGCGGTGGCCGTCTCGGCGCCGGGCAGGGCCCGCGGGCCGCGCTGCCCGGGGTGGGCCAGGACGGACGTCCCGGTACGCCGGGCGGAGCGCGTGGACCGCAGGGTCCGTCGGCGCCGCAGCAGGGCCGGACCCCGGCTGGCGCCGGTGCCGGTGCCTTCGGCGGTCAGGCGCCCGGTGCCCCGCAGGGTGCCGGCGCGGGCGGCTTCGACGGCCAGGGACGGGACGCCTTCGGCTCCGCCCCCCGTGGTCCGGTTCCGCCGCAGGGTTCCGGTGCCGAGGCCGAGCAGCCGCAGCGCGGCCGCGGCCGGCGTCGTCCGCAGCTTCCGGGCCGGGGCGGCGCGCGCGCCGAGCTGCCCGGCGGCAACCAGCAGCCGCGGGTGCCCAGTTGGGGTGACGAGAACGCGCAGCCGCAGGTGGGTCGCGCCCCGCAGGACGCCCCGCGCGGCCACGACGAGCCGGATGTCGCCCGCACCTCCCAGATGCCGCGCTTCGACGAGCGCCAGGGTCCCGGCTCCACCGCCGAGATGCCGGCGATCCCGCGGGCCGACGAACACCAGGCTCCCCCGGCCGACTTCGCCCAGCAGGGCATGAACGGCACGCAGAACACGGGCCAGTACCCCCGTCCGCAGGACACCGGGCAGTTCGCCCGCCCGCAGGACACCGGCCAGTTCGCGCGGCCCCAGGACACCGGCCAGTTCCCGGCGCAGGGACGTCAGCAGGACAACGGGTACGCCCGCTCCGACGTCTACGGCACCCCGGGCGGCCAGAACGCCCCGGCGGGTCCGGGCCGGTTCACCGCTCCCGCGGCCCCGCAGGCGTACGACGCCGGTTCCACCGGTCAGTTCGCCCTGCCGGGCCAGGACGGCTCCACCACCGGCCAGCACGCGCTGCCCGGCCGCCAGGAGCCCAACGGCTACGCCGCTCCGGCCGCTCCGCAGCGTCCGGTCCGTCCCGAGCCGGAGGCGCTGCCGCCGGCCCCGGGTGCGGGCGACGGCCGTACGCCGCTGTACGACACGCTCGAAACGAACTGGTTCCACGGTGGTCCGCAGGGCAGGGGCCCGGCACCGCAGGCGCAGCCGCAGGCTCCGGCCGCTCCCGCGACGCCCCCGGCTCCCGCTCCGCAGCAGCGGTCCACCAACGCCGCCTCGTGGCGCACCTCGCCGAACGACGAACTCGTCCGCCAGGCCGAGCGCGTACGGCAGCCCGCCGCGGGCGGTATCACCACCTCCGGCCTGCCGCGCCGGGTGCCCCGGGCGAACCTCGTCCCGGGCACGGCTCAGCAGCAACAGCACCAAGCCGGTCCGCAGGTCTCGCGTGCGCCTGACGACGTACGCGGACGGCTGACCAATCTTCGTCGGGGCATCGCCCAGGGTCGTCAGGCCGGTACCGGTACCGGTCAGACGGGCAGCTTCCCGAGCCCCACTCACCAGCAGGAGCGTTAGTTGAGCCAGATGAGCCAGGCGGCACAGAACCTGAACTGGTTGATCACGAATTTCGTGGACAACACACCGGGTGTGTCCCACACCGTCGTGGTCTCCGCCGACGGACTCCTGCTCGCGATGTCCGAGGGATTCCCGCGCGACCGTGCCGACCAGCTGGCGGCGGTCGCCTCCGGGCTGACCTCGCTCACGGCGGGCGCCTCCCGGATCTTCGAGGGCGGCAGCGTGGCACAGACGGTCGTCGAGATGGAGCGAGGTTTCCTCTTCCTCATGTCCGTCTCGGACGGCTCGTCGCTCGCCGTCCTCGCGCACCCCGAATGCGACATCGGCCTCGTCGGCTACGAGATGGCGCTGCTGGTCGACCGTGCGGGCGCGGTGCTCACGCCCGACCTGCGCGCCGAACTACAAGGCAGTCTGCTCCACTGACCGCCCCGGATCCACCCGCCTCACAACATCACCGTCCGGCCGCCACAATCCCCCCACCGGCCCCGTCAGACGGCACGACTGACCGAGACTTGCTGTCCCGCCCGGAGGATTCATGACCCCGCCCACCGCCCATCATGATCCGTACGCCGAGCCGTACGGGGACGAGGGCGACCAGCCGCTGGTGCGTCCGTACGCGATGACCGGTGGCCGGACCCGGCCGCGCTACCAGCTCGCCATCGAGGCGCTGATCAGCACCACGGCCGACCCGGCAGCGCTCATGGGGCTGCTTCCCGAGCACCAGCGCATCTGCCACCTGTGCCGTGAGGTCAAGTCGGTGGCCGAGGTGTCGGCGCTGCTCGCCATGCCGCTCGGTGTGGCCCGGATCCTGGTCGCGGACCTCGCGGAGGCCGGCCTGGTCGCCATCCACCAGCCGGGTGGCGACGAGAACAACGGCGGCGCACCGGACGTGACGCTGCTCGAAAGGGTGCTCAGTGGACTTCGCAAGCTCTGACGGGGGCCGGGCGACCACCTCCGCGAAGATCGTGGTGGCGGGCGGCTTCGGTGTCGGCAAGACCACGTTCGTGGGTGCCGTCTCGGAGATCAACCCGCTGCGCACCGAGGCCGTGATGACGTCCGCGTCCGCGGGCATCGACGACCTCACCCACACCGGGGACAAGACCACCACCACGGTGGCCATGGACTTCGGCCGTATCACGCTCGACCAGGACCTGATCCTGTACCTCTTCGGTACGCCGGGTCAGGACCGCTTCTGGTTCATGTGGGACGACCTGGTGCGCGGTGCCATCGGCGCGGTGGTGCTGGTGGACACCCGGCGTCTCGCCGACTGCTTCCCGGCCGTGGACTACTTCGAGAACAGCGGTCTGCCGTTCGTGATCGCCCTCAACGGCTTCGACGGGCAGCAGCCCTACTCGCCGGACGAGGTGCGCGAGGCGCTGCAGATCGGACCGGACACCCCGATCATCACGACCGACGCCCGCCACCGCGCGGACGCCAAGTCGGCGCTGATCACGCTGGTGGAGCACGCGTTGATGGCCCGGCTGAGGTAGCGCTCAAGTGGTCCCTGCCATACGGCAGTTGTCGTAGACGCTGAAGGAGCCGACTGTGGCCTTTGACACGGTCGGCTCCGGTGTTCATAACGTTTCGGCAGAGGAATCCGGTGGTACCGCCACACCGCGCGGTCGGTTGGTCTCGCTGCGCGTACGAAGGCCCCGTCTTTTGACGGGGCTCGCTCTTTATGACCGTTTTATCTAGGGCTTACATCACACGGAATCGGCTCATCCCACTGTTTGGAGGAGCACTGGTTGACGTGCTGGAATGCCTGAACTGCCCAATAGTCAATGACGTACTCATGGTCGATGGCTGACCGGGCTCTGAGAGACTGCGGCACGATGAAGGTGCCGACCGCCGAGAGGTTGTTGGTCGAGTGAGGCGAAGCAAGAAAAGTCCCGAGCCCGCGGCCCGGGGCAACTTCACCCCGCCGCCGCGCGGAGCGGCGCCCGCCCCTGTGCCCGGCTCGGAGCCTGCGCCCGCGCCCGCGAAGAGCGGCGGCAGACTCTCCCCGCGCAACTGGCGGGTGCCCACCCGGCTGAACGCGATCCTGCTCATACCCGTGCTGGTCGGCCTCGTCATGGGCGGCTTCCAGGTGAAGAGCTCGATCGACACCTGGCAGGAGGCCGAGGACGCCGAGGCCACCGCGCGCCTGGTGCGGGCCTCCCTCACCTACGCCGACGCCCTCTACACGGAGCGCGACGTCACGGCCGCCCCCCTGCTGACCGGCAAGGGCGCCAACGACGACACCGTGAAGGCCGCCCGCGAGGCGACCAACAAGGCCGCCGACGAGTTCAACTCCGCCGCCCAGGACATGCCCGCCAAGTCGGGCCTGGAGCGCCGGCTGAAGCTGTTCCGCGAGACCGAGCCCAAGCTCGACGCGCTGCGCACCGCCGCGTACACGGCCGCCCTCAAGGGCGTGCAGACCGAAGAGGGCTACGTCCAGATCGCCCACCCGCTGATGGAGTTCGCCAACGAGCTCGGTCTGGGCACCGGAAACATCACCTCCTACGGCCGTACCGTCTACGCCATCGCGCTGACCAAGGCATCGCTCTCCCTGGAGCGGTCGATCGGCACGCATCTGCTGGTCAACCCGGGCCCCACCAAGACCGACCTGGCCAAGCAGCGCGTCGCGCTCTCCTCGTACGCGTATCTGGAGGGCATCGCCGTCGAGGAGTACATCGGCGGTGGCACCGAGGCCGACGCGCAGAAGCTCGACAACGCGACGGCGGAGATCAAGACGCAGGCCGCGGCCCAGGCCAAGGAGGCCAAGGCCAAGGACCCCGACTATGTGGCCCCGCCGTCCGACCCGACCGTCATGGTCGCCGCCATCTCCGGCCTGACCAGCACCGACTCCTCCGAGCGCGCCGCGCTCAAGCAGCAGGGCATCACCGCCGAGAACTGGTGGGGGATGACCACGCTGAAGTACAACGCGTACCGCCAGATCGAGTCGGACCTGACCGACAAGGCGGTGAGCGAGGCCTCCGACATCGCCGCCTCGGCCAAGACCGACGCCATCATCACCGGTGCCGCCGTCGTGGTCGCCCTGCTCCTGGCGTTCATCCTGGCCGGCGCGGTCGCCCGCCAGATGTCCCGCTCGATGCGCCAGCTGCGCAACGCCGCCTTCGGCATCGCCGAGCAGCGGCTGCCGATGCTGGTCGACCAGCTCTCGCGCACCGACCCCGGCCGCGTCGACACGCGGGTCGCGCCGATCCCGATCACCACCACCGACGAGATCGGCGAGGTCGCCCGCGCCTTCGACCAGGTCCACCGCGAGGCCGTCCGGCTCGCCGCCGAACAGGCCCTGCTGCGGGGCAACATCAACGCGATCTTCACCAACCTCTCGCGCCGCAACCAGTCGCTGATCGAGGGCCAGCTGACCCTGATCACCGACCTGGAGAACAACGAGGCCGACCCGGACCAGCTGGAGAACCTCTTCCGCCTGGACCACCTGGCGACCCGTATGCGCCGCAACGGCGAGAACCTCCTCGTCCTCGCCGGCGAGGAGCCCGGCCGCCGCTGGGACCAGCCGGTCCCGCTGGTCGACGTGCTGCGCGCCGCCTCCTCCGAGGTGGAGCAGTACGAGCGCATCGAGCTGTCCGGCGTCCCGGAGGCCGAGATCCACGGCCGCGCCGTGACCGACCTCGTGCACCTGCTCGCCGAGCTGCTGGAGAACGCCACCACGTTCTCCTCCCCCCAGACCAAGGTCCGCGTCACCGCGACCCGTCTGCCCGACGGCCGCGTCATGATCGAGATCCACGACAAGGGCATCGGCCTGACCGCCGAGGACTTCGCGGACATCAACCACAAGCTGGCCAACCCGCCGACCGTGGACGCCGCGATCTCGCAGCGCATGGGCCTGTTCGTGGTCGGCCGGCTGTCCGACCGGCACGGCATCCGCGTCCAGCTGCGCCCCTCCGGCGAGCAGGCCGGCACCACCTCGCTGGTCATGCTCCCGGACGCCATCACCCACGGTGGCGGCGGCGAGCAGCACCAGCCGGACCGCGACGAGTTCACCGTCTCGCAGATCATCCCGGAGCAGCAGTTCCAGGGCGGCGAGGACTTCAACCAGCAGCCGCTGCGCACCGCGGCCGAGCTCGGCTTCGACGACAGCCGCTACACCGAGGTCCCGGACGACATCCGTGACCTGGACCCGGTGGGCCGCTCCCTGATGCGCGAGGAGCGCCGCGCGGCCCTGGAGGCCCAGACGCACGGCCCGCAGACGCCCGGCCGGCCCGACGAGGCACCGGCGGGCTACGCCGAGGGCTTCGAGGGCGGCCGCCCCGCCTACGAGGGCGCGCAGAACGGCTACGACAACGGCGCCACCGGCTATGCCGAGCAGCCCGGGGCCTACAACGGACAGACGGCGTACGAGGAGCAGCAGCAGCCCGCGTACGACGAGCAGTACTACGCGCCGAACGGCGGTCTGCCGCAGCGCGAGAACTACTCCGAGTCGTTCCCCGAGTCCTTCTCCGGCAACGGGACGGCGCCGGCCGACGCCTTCGCGGCGAACGGCGGCTACCCGGAGCCGGCGTATGCGGAACCGGGCCAGGACGACCAGGCGGCCCGTTCGGCGGCCCCCGCCGCGGCGTCGGAGGGCTTCCCGCCGTACGAGGAGCCGTCCTACCAGGACGACTGGCCGCAGCAGGACGGCTACCGCAACGGCTACCCGGACCAGTACGCTCCGGAAGCGGAATCGGCGCAGGTCGCTGACGGGAGTGAGCGGGACCGCGTAGGCTTCGACCGTCCGGGACCGGCCTCCTCCGCCGCCCACGAGCTGACCGACGCCGGGCTTCCCCGCCGCGGAGCCTTCGCGGCGAACGGTTCGAACGGCACCCAGCGGCCCGTGAAGCGGGAAGAGCCGACCCCCGCTGCCGCCGAGCGCGGCAGCAGCAGTGGCAACAGCGAGAGCGGCTGGCGTTCGGCGAACGACGAGCGCTGGCAGCAGGCCTCGCAGCTGCGCAAGCCCAAGGCGGGCGGAGTCACCTCCTCCGGCCTGCCGCGGCGGGTGCCCAAGGCCAACCTGGTCGAGGGAGCCGCCGAGACCACCCCCCAGGGAGGCCCACAGGTCTCCCGCGCCCCGGAGGACGTCCGGGGCAGGCTGAGCAACCTGCGGCGCGGCGTCCAACGAGGCCGCAACGCAGGCAGTGAAACGAACGGCCAGGGCTTCGGTCCTGACAGCACCTACAACCAGGAGCGTTAGTGTGAGCCCGATGAGCCAGGCGGCACAGAACCTGAACTGGTTGATCACCAACTTCGTGGACAACACCCCGGGGGTGTCCCACACGGTGGTGGTCTCCGCCGACGGACTCCTTCTGGCGATGTCCGAAGGCTTCCCCCGCGACCGCGCCGACCAGCTCGCGGCCGTCGCCTCCGGTCTGACCTCGCTGACCGCCGGTGCCTCGCGCATCTTCGAGGGCGGCAGCGTGAACCAGACGGTTGTGGAGATGGAGCGGGGATTCCTGTTCATCATGTCCATCTCCGACGGTTCGTCGCTCGCGGTTCTCGCACACCCCGAAGCGGACATCGGCCTCATTGGGTACGAGATGGCCCTTCTGGTGGACCGTGCCGGTACGGTCCTCACGCCCGACCTTCGAGCAGAGCTCCAAGGGAGCCTTCTCAACTAACAGATGGACGGTGCGTATTGGCGTCCCGAGGCCGTAGGGTTTCGGGACGCGGCTTCCCCAGGGATGGGTGCCAGGCACAGTCGGAGGAGGAGAGAACGTGGCAACACCCCCAGGCGGTTCGTCGGGCAATTGGTCGTACGGTCCTGCACAGGGCCAGGGCGACGGTCCCGCGAACCCGTACAACTTCCCCTCCGCACCGAGCCATCGGCAGCCGTACGCGCCCCAGGCCCCCCAGGGTCCCGGGCCGTCGCCGTACGACCAGCCGCAGGCGCCGCGCATCCAGCCCGTGCAGCCGCAGCGTCGCACCCCCGAGCCGGCGCCCGCCGGGGCGTCGAACAACCCCCTGGTGCGTCCGTACGCCATGACCGGCGGACGGACCCGCCCGCGGTACCAGCTCGCCATCGAGGCACTGGTGCACACCACCGCGGCTCCGCACCAGATGCAGGGCCAGCTGCCCGAGCATCAGCGGATCTGCAACCTGTGCCGTGAGATCAAGTCGGTGGCCGAAATCTCGGCACTGCTCACGATCCCCCTCGGCGTGGCCAGGATCCTCGTCGCCGACTTGGCGGAGGCGGGACTGGTCGCCATCCATCAGCCCGGCGGCGACGAGAACGCCGGCGGCCAGCCAGACGTGACACTGCTCGAAAGGGTGCTCAGTGGACTTCGCAAGCTCTAGCGGCGGTCCTTCCCGCTCCACCACCTCGGCGAAGATCGTGGTGGCGGGTGGCTTCGGCGTGGGCAAGACCACGTTCGTCGGGGCCGTTTCGGAGATCAACCCGCTGCGCACAGAGGCCGTGATGACATCCGCTTCGGCGGGCATCGACGACCTCACCCACACCGGAGACAAGACGACCACCACGGTCGCCATGGACTTCGGCCGTATCACCCTGGACCAGGACCTGATCCTGTACCTCTTCGGTACGCCCGGTCAGGACCGCTTCTGGTTCATGTGGGACGACCTGGTGCGCGGCGCGATCGGCGCGATCGTGCTCGTGGACACCCGCCGCCTCGCCGACTGCTTCCCCGCGGTCGACTACTTCGAGAACTCGGGTCTCCCCTTCGTCATCGCCCTCAACGGCTTCGACGGCAATCAGCCGTACAACCCCGACGAGGTGCGCGAGGCCCTGCAGATCGGCCCGGACACCCCGATCATCACGACCGACGCCCGCCACCGCGCGGACGCCAAGTCGGCGCTGATCACGCTCGTGGAACACGCCCTGATGGCCCGCCTGCGCTAGCGGCTACCGGGCTGCCACGGACGGTTGTGTGCCGTCTGCGGCAGCCCGGGGGCTTGTCGCGCAGTTCCCCGCGCCCCCCAAAAGACACCAACGCTGCAGGGCCCCTCTCCTGAGGAGAGGGGCCCTGCAGCGTTGGTTGTACGAGCTCAGCGCCAGCTGTGCGGGGCGCGGAAGCCCGGCTCGCGTTCCAGACGGCGCCAGCCGGCCTTGACGCGGCCGCGGTGGGCCGGGGTCTCGGAGGAGCGGGCGGCGGCGCGAGCCAGCAGGATCGCCGTGATGGCCGCGACTTCCTCGGGCTCGGCGTGGCCCTTCTCGACGCGAATATCAGGGAGGTTCATGGGTGTCAGTCTCCGTGGCTGAGGTTTCCGCGGGGGTACCGCGGAGGATCCGCTGGGTTACTGCGGGGGGTTGCCGTGCTTGCGGGAGGGCAGGTCGGCGTGCTTGGTCTGGAGCATCGCCAGGGACCTGATCAGCACCTCGCGGGTCTCCGCGGGGTCGATCACGTCGTCCACGAGGCCGCGCTCCGCCGCGTAGTACGGGTGCATCAGCTCGGCCTTGTACTCCTTGACCATCTTCTGGCGCATGGCCTCGGGGTCCTCGGCGTCGGCGATCTGACGGCGGAAGATGACGTTGGCTGCGCCTTCGGCGCCCATCACGGCGATCTCGTTCGTCGGCCACGCGTAGGTGAGGTCGGCGCCGATGGACTGGCTGTCCATGACGATGTAGGCACCTCCGTACGCCTTGCGCAGGATCAGGGAGATCCGGGGCACGGTCGCGTTGCAGTAGGCGTAGAGGAGCTTCGCGCCGTGGCGGATGATTCCACCGTGCTCCTGGTCTACACCAGGGAGAAAGCCGGGTACGTCCAAAAGGGTGACGATCGGGATGTTGAAGGCGTCGCACATCTGCACGAAGCGGGCGGCCTTCTCGCTGGCCTCGATGTCCAGGACACCGGCGAGGGTCTGCGGCTGGTTGGCGATGATGCCGACGACCTGACCGTCCAGCCGGGCCAGCGCGCAGATGATGTTGCGCGCCCAGCGCTCGTGGACCTCCAGGTAGTCGCCGTCGTCGACGATCTCCTCGATCACCTTGACCATGTCGTACGGCCGGTTGCCGTCCGCCGGGACCAGGTCCAGCAGCACGTCCGAGCGCCGGTCGGCGGGGTCGGTGGACTCCACCCGCGGCGGGTTCTCCCGGTTGTTCTGCGGCAGCAGGGACAGGAGGTAGCGCACCTCGGCGATGCACGTCTCCTCGTCGTCGTAGGCGAAGTGGCACACGCCCGACGTCTCGGCGTGCACGTCCGCGCCGCCCAGCCCGTTCTGGGTGATCTCCTCGCCGGTGACCGCCTTGACCACGTCCGGGCCGGTGATGAACATCTGCGAGGTCTCACGGACCATGAAGACGAAGTCGGTCAGCGCCGGGCTGTAGGCCGCACCGCCCGCGCACGGGCCCAGCATCACGCTGATCTGCGGGATGACGCCGGATGCCTTGGTGTTGCGCTGGAAGATGCCGCCGTAGCCGGCGAGCGCCGAGACGCCCTCCTGGATCCGGGCGCCCGCGCCGTCGTTCAGCGACACCAGCGGAGCACCGGCCGCGATGGCCATGTCCATGATCTTGTGGATCTTCGCGGCGTGGGCCTCACCCAGCGCGCCGCCGAAGATACGGAAGTCGTGGGCGTAGACGAAGACCGTCCGGCCCTCCACCGTGCCCCAGCCGGTGATCACACCGTCCGTGTACGGCTTCTTCGCCTCCAGACCGAAGCCCTGCGCACGATGCCGGCGCAGCTGCTCGACCTCCTGGAAGGAACCGGCGTCCAGCAGCAGCTCGATCCGCTCCCGGGCGGTCAGCTTGCCCTTCGCGTGCTGCGCCGCGGTCGCCTTCTCACCCGGCCCGGCCAGCGCCCGCGCACGAATCTCGTGCAGCTCGGCCACTCGTCCGCGCGCGTCCGTCGGCTCCCCGGTCGGCTCGCCCGTCGTCTCTTCCAAAACGGTCATGTAGTGACCTTACGAAGACCACCCAGGAAAGCGAGCCGTCGACTCCGTACAGTCTCCGACGCGTTTTCCTGGTACCACCGAACAGAACGGGAGCAGGATGCAGGCTTTCCGACTGCTCAGAGGGCGTGCCGCTTGTACGACTCCCACAAAGTGCAGCCATGAGACGCGGTTCACATGCCACGCCCGGAGGGTTCGCCCGGTCGGGTAACGAGCGTGAGCCCAACCGGCCCCGAGCGGCGCGCGAGCGAGACACCAACGGCCACCGAGCGTAGCTCAAGGAACACACCCCCAAGATGTTGAATGTTGAACGGAATAGGTCTAAGGTCGATCCCGTTGAGCTCGTTGAACATTCAACGGACTTGCACCCCCCGTCCCCCTTAGGAGCACGTCATGGGCATCTTCGGCCGCAAGAACAGCAACGACACCGCGACGATCCAGGCCCCCGCCGCCACCGCCGTCAACCCCGACCTCGCCGCACTGACCGGCGACTACTCGATCGACGCCGCCCACTCCACGATCGGCTTCACGGCCCGGCACGCGATGGTCACCAACGTCAAGGGCAAGTTCCTCGACTTCACCGGCACACTGCACCTCGACGGCACGGACCCGTCGAAGTCCACCGCCTCCATCGACGTCAAGATGGACAGCATCGACACCGGTTCGGCGGACCGTGACGGGCACCTGAAGAGCGCGGACTTCTTCAAGACCGAGGAGCACCCGGCGATGACCTTCCGCTCCACGCGGGCGGAGGCCCTCGGCGGCGACGACTACCGGATCGTCGGCGAGCTGACCATCCTCGGCGTGACCAAGCCCCTCACCATCGACCTGGAGTTCAACGGCTCCGCCAAGGACCCGTTCGGCAACGAGCGCGTCGGCTTCGAGGGCAAGGCGGAGATCCTGCGCTCCGAGTGGGGCCTGACCTGGAACGCCGCGCTGGAGACGGGCGGTGTGCTGGTCTCCGACAAGATCAAGCTGAACTTCGACATCTCGGCGATCAAGAACGCCTGACCCGCCGGCCATCGAGCCGTCGCCCCGAGCGCGCCCGCCCTCCACTCCCCCGTCGGGAGGGCGGGCGCTCGGCGTTTTCCCGGGCCTCCCTCTTCCTGCGTGACCCTTCTCCGTGGCCGGAATGCGGGCCTTGTGCACGGGTCACAGGATTCCCATAATCCACTCACAGCTTGACCCGTTCATGCCATTGCAAGCTTCTCGTTCGCATGCCCAACCCCCCACGGAAGGCAGCACGTTGAAGAAGCTCATCACCGCGCTCAAGAGATGCGTCGTCCTCGGCGCCGCGGCCCTCGCGATCACCAGTCTCCAGCCCGTCTCGGCCGCCCAGGCCGCCCCCTCCCCCGTCATCGGCGGAACCCGCGCCGCGCAGGGCGAGTTCCCGTTCATGGTCCGGCTCTCGATGGGCTGCGGCGGCGCGCTCTACACCCAGCAGATCGTCCTCACCGCCGCGCACTGCGTCGACGGCTCCGGCGCGAATACGAGCATCACGGCGACCGCGGGCGTCGTCGACCTCAACTCGACCAGCGGACGCGTCCGGGTCCGCTCCACCAAGGTCCTCCAGGCGCCCGGGTACAACGGCACCGGCAAGGACTGGGCGCTCATCAAGCTCGCCCAGCCGATCAATCTGCCGACGCTGAAGATCGCCACCACGACCGCCTACAACAACGGCGACTTCACGGTCGCGGGCTGGGGTGCGGCCCGTGAGGGCGGGGCCCAGCAGCGCTATCTCCTCAAGGCCACCGTGCCGTTCATCAACGACGCCACCTGTAAGGCGTACGGCGGTCTGTACAACGACCTGGTCGCGAGCGACGAGATCTGCGCCGGGTTCGACCAGGGCGGCGTGGACACCTGCCAGGGCGACTCCGGCGGGCCCATGTTCCGCAAGGACAACGCCGGTGCCTGGATCCAGGTCGGCATCGTCAGCTGGGGCGACGGCTGTGCCCGCGCGAAGGCGCCCGGTGTGTACACCGAGGTCTCGACCTTCGCCTCGGCGATAGCCTCGGCGGCCGCCACACTCTGAACCACCGCGGGGATCCACGGGCCCGGCACCGTCAGAGGTGCCGGGCCCGTGCCATGCCCATGCCGTGTCGGTGCCGGGCCCGTGCCGTGCCCTCAGAATCCGCCCCCGAAGTCCCCTCCCCCGCCCCCGCCTCCGTCGAAGCCGCCCCCGCCGCCGAAGTCGCCGAAGTCGCCCGGGTCGAAGTCCGCGCCGGAGACGTCGCCGCCCTGGTAGCCGCCGGCGCCGAAGTCGCCGTAGCCGGTGCCGTAGTCGGCGGCGTACGACGGGGTGGCCATCATGCTGCCGAGCATGGTGCCGATGAGCAGGCCGGGCAGGATGCCGCCGCCGAAGTAGCCGCCCGCCCAGGGGCCGTAGGCCGGACCGGCCTCCCAGTAGGGGCGGCGGCCGTAGTCGCTGTCGACCTCGCGGACGACCGGGTCGCGGCCGTCGGCGAGCCGGGTGCGGTCGGCGGCGCAGACCGGCACCTCGCGCGGTGCGCCGGCGGGCGGGGACCAGGTGGCGTCGGTGACCGAGGGGCCGTGGCGCGGGTCGAAGAAGCAGGGCGGGCGCCGCTCGGGCAGCGGCCGGCCCTCGCGGCGCGCGGCCAGCTGGGCGAGGCTGAAGCGGCCGTCCTCCAGGGCCTGGGTGACGGCGCGGACGTCCTCCGGTTTCGTGGCGGCCGCCATCGCCGACTTGGCCTGCTCGTAGGCGTCCAGGGCGCGCTCGTAGTCCGCGCGCATCGCGTCGTCGGCGCCGGCCTCGGCGGGGTGGAAGTCCAGGCGGTCCAGCTCCTCGCCGAAGGCGGTGATGTCCTCGTCCACGACGACCCGCAGCCTCTCCAGGGCGGCCCGCTGTTCCTCCGCGTGCCGCCGGCGGCCCCGCCGGACCAGCGCGTACGCGCCCGCCCCGCCCGCGACCAGGACCGCGCCGGCGGTGATCAGGGCGGTGGAGGAGATGCCGCCGCTGTCGGAGGTGCCCCAGGAGGAGGGGGCGGAGCCGCCCATGTGGGCGAGGGCCTGCTCGGTGAAGTCGGTGAGCTGGGCGTTGGCGTCGGGCTCCGAGGCGACGCTGGTGACGAGGTTGCGCACGGCCTGGTGGGACAGGACGGACGAGTCCGCGCGGGCGTCGAAGCGGTCGCCCAGGCGGATCGCGTAGAGGCCGGTGATGCCGGTGGCGGTGCGCAGGTCGCTGAAGAGGTTCTCGGTGGGGTAGCCCGCCGGGAGGACGGCGATGAAGAGAGGCTTGTCGGCGTCCTTGATGCGCTGTTGAAGGGTGTGCGCCTCGGCCTGTGAGAGCTGGTCGGAGGCGGCGGGGTCGACGTAGACGGGGCTCTCGCGGAGGGCCTCGGCGACGGCGGAGACGCTGGTGGCCGCCGTGGCGGAGGGGGCCGGCGCGAGGACGAACACGCAGGCGAGGGCGGCCAGCAGCGCTGCGGGGAGGCTTCGGGTCCGAAGGACGGCCTTCATCCTTCGAAGCTACCCGAAGCCTCCCATAATGGGCAGATCAGACGACTGAGGGGCCGCACCACGGGGCCACCTCCCCGTCTCACGTGGCCCGGTACGCCTCCGTCAGCTTCTCCACCGCCTGGCCGTACCGGCCCATGAGCAGCAGGTGGTCCGCCTCGGCGAAGGGCTTCGCCACGGCCTGCGTCATCCCCTGCCCCGCCTTCTGCTGGACGATCAGCCGCGCCTGGGTGACCAGCGCGTGTCCGGTCCGGTCGGCGCCCGCCCGTTCGGCCGCGGTCGCCGCGAGGGAGAGCCCGCGCAGGGTCGAGGCACCGCCCCGGGGGATCCGGGTGAGCGTGGTCAGCCCCCAGCCGTAGGGGAACTGCGGGTCGTACGCCGTGTCGCCGACGTTGATCGGCAGCTGTGCCTCGGACTTCGGCCAGGTCACGGGCAGCTGCCCGGTGAAGGGGCGCCTGCCGTAGAGCACGTCGGCGACGCCGTCGCCCTCGGTGCCCGGCAGCCAGGAGGCGACGAGCGCGTCGATCGCCCCTAGCCGGTCGCCGATGAGCTGCGGCCGCCCGGAGACGATCAGCACCGCGCACTTCATGGCCCCGCACACCCGGTCGACGGCGGCCCGGTCGGCGGTGGAGAGCATCAGGTCGTGGCCGTTGCCGACATCGCCGACGCCCTCGGCGTACGGGGTCTCGCCGACGACGACCACGCCGGCGTCGTAGCCGTTCAGGGGTGCGGAGGCGTCCTTGGAGTAGGTGACGTTCCCGCCCGCCGCACGCATGCCCTGGAGGATGGTCGTGCCGGTGGTGATGTTCCCGGAGGAGCCCTGCCAGGTGAGGGTCCAGCCGCCGGTCTGGTTGCCGAGGTCGTCGGCGTTGGACCCGGCGACGTAGACCTTCTGGCCCTTCTTGAGCGGGAGCAGGCCGCCGGAGTTCTTCAGCAGCACCTGCGACGCGGCGGCGGCCTGCCGGGCGACGGCCCGGTGTGCGGCCGAGCCGATGCCGGCGGCGCCGCTGGGGTCGGCGTACGGGTGCTCGAAGAGCCCGAGCCGGAACTTCTGGGTCAGGATGCGGGACACGGCGTCGTCGACGCGCGCCTCGCTGATCCGGCCCGCCGTCACCTCGGCGGTGAGCGCGGCGGTGAACTCCTTGTAGGAGTAGGGCACCATCATCATGTCCAGGCCCGCGTTCACGGAGGTGCGCACGTGGGAGGCGTAGTCGCCGGGGAGCTGGTCGATGGCGTTCCAGTCGCTGATGACGAAGCCGTGGAAGCCCATGCGGCCCTTGAGCACGCCGTTGATCATGTCGGCGCGGGCGTGCATCTTCACCGGGCCCTGTCCGTCGCCCACGACGTCGAGGGACGAGTAGGACGGCATGACGGTGCCGATGCCGCGGTCGACGGCGTCCTGGTACGGGGCGAGGTGGACGGCCTCCAGCTGCTGCCGGGTGACCGTGGTGACGCCCTGGTCGATGGTGTAGGAGCCGGTGGTGGAGGAGCCGTAGGCCGTGCCGCCGTCGCCGACGAAGTGCTTGGCGGTGGCGAGGACCTTGTCGGGGCGCTTCAGGTCCCTGCCGTCGGCGGCGCCCTGAAGGCCCTGGATAACGGTCTCCATGGACCGGACGAGGGCCGGGTCCTCGCCGAAGGACTCGTAGGAGCGGCCCCAGCGTTCGTCGCGGGTGACGCACAGGCAGGGGGCGAAGTCCCAGGGGATACCGGTGGCCCGGACCTCGGCGGCCGTGACCGCGCCCGTCCGCTGCGCGAGCCCGGGGTCGCGGGTGGCGCCGATGCCGATGTTGTGCGGCATGACGGTCGCGCCGGCGAGGTTGTTGTGGCCGTGCACGGCGTCGACGCCGTAGAGGAGGGGGATCTGGAACCGGGTGGCCCGGGCGCGGAGCTGGAAGCCGTCGATCATCCGCGCCCAGGCGGCGGGGGTGTTGGGGGTCGGGGTGGAGCCGCCGCCGGAGAGGAGTGAGCCAAGTCCGTAGGCCGCGATGTCGGCGCCGGCGGAGACCGCGCCGCGCTCGGCCTGGGTCATCTGGCCGGCCTTCTCCGCCAGGGACATGCGCCCCACGAGGTCGGCCACGCGCCGCTGTACGGGCAACGCGCTGTTCAGGTACGGCAGTCCGTGGGCGTCGATGACGACCTGGGGTGTCTCGGCGGGGGCCCTGGCGCCGGTGACGGTGAGCTTCAGGGGGATGGTCTCGGCGGGTTCGGCGGTCCTGTCCTTCAGGGTCGGGACCGCGATGACCCGGGTGGCGCCGGAGGGGGTACCGGCGGGGAAGGTGAGGGTGCCGGAGAGCGGGGGGTAGTCGGTGCCGGCCTCGGCGGTGCCGCCGCCGGCCGTGTAGGCGACGGTGACCGGCTCGTCGAGGGGCGCGGAGCCGGTGGTGCCGACGGCGACGGTCACCTCGGCCGTACCGCCCTCGGTGACGGTGTGGACGGCGGAGTCGGTGGTGACGGAGGCGCGCAGGGACTGGTCCGGCGTGCCGTACAACTCGACGCCGTCCATGGCGAATCGCCCGGGGCGGCCGACGGGGAGCGTGACGGCGTAGCCCCACATCCGGGTGAGTCCGAGGATGTGGTCGATGCCGCCGACGGGCTGGTAGTCGGTGCGGTAGGCGAAGTCGGTGAAGGGGATCTCGATCCGCTTCCACCCGGTGAAGTCGTCGGTGAAGGAGGTGGTCCACAGCTCGGAGGCCTCGCCGTGGGCGCCGCCGTCCTTGATCTCGAAGGAGATCTTCCCGCCGTCGCCCTGGCCGTCCCACCAGAAGCGGATGCCGCGGTGGGCGGACCAGTCGTGGGCGGGCCCGGCCGCGGCGTAGTCGTGGGTGAAGCCGCCCCAGCCGCTGATGTCGTACGTGCCGGAGAGGACCTTGGCGCCCTCGGGGGCGTCGGCGCGGTCGGCGAGTTGGAGGGTGGGCGGGTCGTCGGTGTCGCTGCCCCAGGTGAACAGGCCCTCGGCGGGCTGGGCGGCGAAGGGGACCTCGCCCTCGAAGCGGTCGACGGCGACCGGGGCGGGGTCGTCGGCGGCGCGGGCGGACGACAGTGGCACAAGTGCGGCCAGCAGAGCGGTGGAGACGAGCAGGGCGGTTCTTGGCATGGACCTTCCCTCGACTCTCTGGTTCACTCTGGCTCCCAGAGTTCACTCACGTCTTAGATCACGACGTGAGTTAACTAGCGCGTCCGACACCCGTCAAGACGTCCCGTCAGGAAGGGCGACGCCCATGAGGAGAACCCCCCGCACGGTCCGGTTGCTGCTGGCCGGGCTGCTCTCCACCACCGGCCTCACCGCGGCCGTGACCCCCGCGCACGCGGCGGGCGAACAGATCACCGCCTACCTCACGACCACCGACGACACGGCGGGCCGCCATGTGACCCGCGGTCTGCAACCCCAGGCGCCCTTCTCCTTCCAGTCCGGGACGGGCGGCGCCGGCGAGAACATCACGGTCGACGAGAACACCCGCTACCAGACGTTCACCGGCGGCGGCGCGTCGTTCACGGACACCGCGGCGTGGCTGATGAACAGCAGCGGCGCGCTGTCCGCGGCCACCCGGGACGCCACGATGCGCAAGCTGTTCTCGCCGACGGAGGGCATCGGCCTCTCCTTCCTGCGCAACCCGATGGGCGCCTCCGACCTGGCCCGCTACGGCTATACCTACGACGACGTGCCGGCCGGTCAGACCGACCCCTCTCTGGCCCGGTTCTCGATCGCGCACGACCTGGCGGACGTGGTCCCGCTGACGCGGCAGGCCCTCCAGCTCAACCCCTCCCTGACGGTCATGGCCTCGCCCTGGACGGCGCCCGCCTGGATGAAGGACAGCGGCTCGCTCAACGGCGGCTGGCTGAAGGCGGAGGACTACGGGGCGTACGCGGCGTACTTCGTGAAGTACCTCCAGGCCTACCAGGCACAGGGTGTGCCGGTCTCGTACGTGACCGCGCAGAACGAGCCGACGTGCTGCTCGGGCTACCCGTCGATGAGCTGGAACGCGAGCGGTCTGGCGTACTTCACCGGGAGCGAGCTGCTGCCGAAGCTCCAGGCGGCGGGCCTGACCACCAAGGTCCTCGCGCACGACTGGAACTGGGACGTCTACGACTCCTACGCCGCCCCGACGGTGGACGACCCCGCGATCCGCACCCACCCGAACTTCGGCGGGATCGCCTGGCATGGCTACGGCGGTGACATCGCCCGGCAGACGTCGGTGCACAACCAGTACCCCTCGCTGGACGCTTTCGGCACCGAGCACTCGGGCGGCACCTGAATCGCGAACCAGCAGCGCGAGGACATGAACAACATCATCGACTACACCCGCAACTGGGCGAAGTCGGTGACCAAGTGGTCCCTCGCGGTCGACCAGAACATGGGCCCGCACAACGGAGGCTGCGGCACCTGCACCGGCCTGATCACCGTGCACAACGGCGACGGCGCGAGCGGCACGGTCGACTACACCGTCGAGTACTACACGATGGGCCATCTGACGAAGTTCGTCCGCCCGGGCGCCCAGCGGATCGCGTCCACGGCGTCGTCCTCGGTGCCGAACGTGGCCTGGCGCAACCCCGACGGCTCGAAGGCGCTGATCGCGTACAACGACGCGACGACCGCGAAGACGGTGACGGTCAACTGGGGCTCGCAGCACGCCACTTACTCGCTGCCGGGCAAGACATCGGCGACCTTCACCTGGGCCGGGACGCAGTCCGGGGACGGCGGACGGACCGGCGCCCTCGTGGGCCTGGCCGGCAAGTGCCTGGACGTCGCGGGCGGTTCGAGCGCGAACGGCACGGCCGTCCAGCTCTACGACTGCAACGGCACGGCGGCCCAGCAGTGGACGGTCGCCTCCGACGGCTCGATCCGCGCCCTGGGCAAGTGCCTCGACGTGACGTCGGGTTCGACGGCGGACGGGGCGAAGGTGCAGCTGTACGACTGCAACGGCACCGGCGCCCAGCAGTGGTCGTACAACGCCTCGACGAACGACGTCGTGAACCTCGCCGCGAACAAGTGCCTGGACGTGACGGACAACTCGTCGGCGAACGGGGCACGGGCCCAGATCTGGTCGTGCACCGGAGCGGCGAACCAGAAGTGGCAGCTGCGGTGAGGGAGCCGGCGGGTGGGGGCCGTCCGGTGGCCGCCACCCGCCGGTGCCGGTCTACTCGGCCGGGTCCACCCCGGCGCGCAGCAGTCCGTACGTGTACGCGTCCTCCAGGGCCTGCCACGACGCGGCGATGACGTTCTCGGCGACGCCCACCGTCGACCACTCCCCCGCCCCGTCCGTGGTGGAGATCAGGACGCGGGTGGTGGACTGGGTGCCGTGCACGCCCTCCAGGATGCGGACCTTGTAGTCCACCAGGTCGAGCTTGGCGAGCTGCGGGTAGATCTTCTCCAGGGCGACGCGCAGCGCGCGGTCGAGGGCGTTCACCGGGCCGTTGCCCTCCGCCGTGGCGACGATGCGCTCGCCCTTGGCCCACAGCTTGACGGTGGCCTCGTTGGCGTGGGTGCCGTCGGGGCGGTCCTCGACGATCGCGCGCCAGGACTCGACCTCGAAGTAGCGCAGCGGGCTCCCCTGCACCTCGGCGCGGAGCAGCAGCTCGAAGGAGGCGTCGGCGGCCTCGTAGGTGTAGCCCTTGAGCTCGCGTTCCTTCACCCGCTCCACGACGCGCCCGACGAGCGCGCGGTCGTCGCCGAGGTCGACGCCGAGCTCCTTGCCCTTGAGCTCGACGGAGGCCCGGCCCGCCATGTCGGAGACCAGCATGCGCATGGTGTTGCCGACCCGCTCGGGGTCGATGTGCTGGTACAGGTCGGGGTCGACCTTGATGGCGGAGGCGTGCAGGCCGGCCTTGTGGGCGAAGGCGGAGACGCCGACGTAGGGCTGGTGGGTGGACGGCGTCAGGTTGACGACCTCGGCGATGGCGTGCGAGATACGGGTCATCTCGCGCAGATGCCCGTCGGGCAGGACCTTCTTGCCGTACTTCAGTTCCAGGGCGGCGACGACCGGGAACAGGTTGGCGTTGCCGACCCGCTCGCCGTACCCGTTGGCCGTGCACTGCACGTGCGTCGCGCCGGCGTCGACGGCGGCCAGGGTGTTCGCCACGGCGCAGCCGGTGTCGTCCTGGGCGTGGATGCCGAGCCGGGCGCCGGTGTCGGCGAGGACGGTGGAGACGACGGCGTGGATCTGCGCGGGCAGCATGCCGCCGTTGGTGTCGCAGAGGATGACGACGTCGGCGCCCGCGTCCGAGGCCGCCCGGACGACGGCCTTGGCGTACTCCGGGTTGGCGCGGTAGCCGTCGAAGAAGTGCTCGCAGTCGACGAAGACCCGGCGGCCCTGCTCGCGCAGGTAGGAGACGGTGTCGCGGACCATCTCCAGGTTCTCGTCGAGGGTGGTGCGCAGGGCCAGCTCGACATGCCGGTCATGGGACTTCGCGACCAGCGTGATCACCGGGGCGCCGGACTCCAGCAGCGCCTTGACCTGCGGATCCTCGGCCGCCGTGCCGCCCGCGCGACGGGTCGCGCCGAAGGCGACGAGCTGCGCGTGCCGGAAGTCGATCTCCGCCTGCGCACGGGCGAAGAACTCGGTGTCGCGCGGGTTCGCGCCGGGCCAGCCGCCCTCGATGAAGCCCACGCCGAAGTCGTCCAGGTGCCGAGCGATCGCGAGCTTGTCGGCGACGGTGAGGTTGATGCCCTCCCGCTGGGCGCCGTCGCGCAGGGTGGTGTCGAAGACGTGGAACGAGTCGTCGAGCTCGCTGGTTACCGTCATGGTCGTAAGGCTCCTGATTCGGATCTCGGTCTACCGGAATGACCGGCTCCACCGTCCCCCCATGGTCCCTCGCGCTCCGCTCCCGGCTGAAGGTGGGCCAGGAAACAGAAAAACCTCTCGCGGGTGCGAGAGGTCTGCGCGCGGGTCGAGGACGACGATGGCCGCCCGTACCTGGTCGTACGTGGCGGTCACTGCGGACCGGCGCGCCTGCTGCCAATAATCATGGCGAACGAGAGCACGGTGGCAGTCTGGCACAAGGGATCCCGTCGCTCACCGTCCGTCTCAGGATGCGAGCAGTGATCCGTCCAGGAACTCGCGGACATGGGCGAGCACCTGTTCCCGTCCGGTGCCCCGCAGCCCGATCGCCACATGGATGGAGAAGCCGTCGAGCAGGGCACGCAGCCGGGCGGCGAACCGGTCGGGGTCCACGGACCGGAACTCCCCCCGCGACACCCCCTCGGCGAGGAGGGCGACGAGGTCGCGGTGCCAGGCGCCCTCGATGGCGGCCTGGCGGTCGCGGGCGTCGGATTCGACGGCAGCGCTCTGCGAGCGGTTCCAGACCTCCAGCCAGAGCGTCCAGTGGGGGTCCCGGTGGCCCTCGGGGACGTACAGGTCGACGTAGGCGTCGAGTCGCTCCCGGGCGCCGGCCGCGCGGGCGAGCAGCCGGCGCCGCTCGTCGCCGAGCCGCCCCTCGCTCCACTCCAGCGTCTGGAGCAGCAGTTCGTCCTTGGAGCGGAAGTAGTAGAGGAGATGCCCGCTGCTCATGCCGACCTCACGGCCGAGCGCGGCCATGGTGAGCTTCTCCAGCCCGCGCTCGGCGATCATCTCCATGGCGGCGGCGAGGATCAGCTCACGCGCGGGGGCCGGGGTGCGCCGGGAGCCGCTCATACGGCGGCGACCTGGACGGCGTCGGGGAGGAAGTGGGTCTCGTAGGGCCCGTAGCACTCGGCGAACAGGGTCGCCACCCGCGCCCCGCAGCCCGGGCACAGCTTGTTCGGCCCCTCCTGCCCGGACAGGCCGCAGCATCCGGCGTCCTGGGCGGCGGGGTCGGCCGTGAGGTGCCCGCGGGTGTCCTCGGGGTGGACCACGAGGGTGTCGCGCGGCCCCGCGGACATCAGACAGCCCGGCCCGTCGGGGTCGTCGACGCACACTCCGGGGACGGCGGCCCCCGCCCACTCCGGGTCCGGATGCGGCACGAAGGGTGCCCCGCTCGGCTCGGGATCCACCGCGTAGGTGCCCCGTGGCACGGTCGACGGAGCGTGCCGCGAGCCGTCGGGGTTCTTCCGCCCGTCGTACTCGGGGCGTTCGGGCAGCTCGGACAGCGGGCGCAGCGGTTCGCTGAGACGGCGGCCGCAGGCCGCGCAGACCAGGACGTTCACCCGTATGTTCTACCTGACCGGCACCCTGGGCTGCTGCTGGGTGATGCAGTGGATGCCTCCGCCGCCCGCGAAGATCGCGCGGGCGTCGACCAGGGTCACGGTCCGCTCGGGGAAGAGGCGGCGGAAGATTCCGGCCGCGAGCTCGTCGTGCGGGTCGTCGAAGGCGCAGAGCACGACGCCGCCGTTGCAGAGGTAGTGGTTGATGTAGGAGTAGTCGACCCAGTGACCGTCCTCGTCCTTGAGGACCGTGGGGGCGGGGACCTCGACGACCTCCAGGCGGCGGCCCTTGGCGTCGGTCCGGCCGCGCAGCAGCTCGATGTACTCCCGCGAGCGGACGTGGTCCGGGTGGGCCGGATCGCGCTGGCTGTGGACCAGTACGGTGCCGGGCCGGGCGAAGGCCGCGACGATGTCGACATGGCCCTGGGTGCCGTAGGTGCCGTAGTCGCCGGCGAGGCCGTGCGGGAGCCAGATCGCCTTGGTGGTGCCGAGCCTGGCGTGGATCTCCGCCTCGACCTGTGCGCGCGTCCAGCCGGGGTTGCGGCCGGCGCCCAGCTGGACGGTGTCGGTGAGCAGGACCGTGCCCTCGCCGTCGACGTGGATCGCGCCGCCCTCGTTGACCAGCGGTGACGGGAGCACGGGGGTGCCGGTCAGATCGGCCACATGCCGGGCGATCTTGGCGTCGTGCTCCCAGCGGGCCCACTCCTGGGCGCCCCAGCCGTTGAACGTCCAGTCCACGGCGGCCAGTTCCCGGCCGTCGGTGACGAACGTGGGGCCGATGTCCCGCATCCACGCGTCGTCGAGTTCGCGTTCGACCAAGGTGATGTCCGGGCCGAGCAGTTCGCGCGCGGTCGCGCCCTGGCCGGGCCCGTGCACCATCGTCACCGGCTCGAAGCGGCGCACGGCGCGCGCGACGGACGCCCAGGCGGCGCGGGCCTCGGCGAGCTCCCGGTCGTTGGTGAAGGTGGGGTTGGGGCCGGGCCAGGCCATCCAGGTGCGCTCGTGCGGGGCCCATTCGGGGGGCATGCGGTAGGTCATGGGAAGTCCTGGGTGTCCTAGAGGAAGTACAGGCGGTTGAGGGCGACGGAGTCGGCGGGTTGGGAGCGCAGCGGCTCCCCGTCGAGGGTCACGAGCCCGGTGCGCCCGTCGACGTCCACCACCCCCGTACGGGAGTTGAGTCGCAGGTCGGCGGGGCCGATGCCGCGCGTTCCGCGCACGGCCACCCGGCGTCGGCGGGTCGGCATCGAGTCGTGGCCGAGGTCCACGGCGGCCTGTGCCACGAACGCCACCGAGAGGTCGGCCGGGGTGGCGCCGTACGCCCCGAACTGCGGTCCCAGCACGAGCGGTTCGCAGGTGTCGGTGGCCGCGTTGGGGTCGCCGACCACGCCGTACGCCGGGAAGCCGGCCTTGAGCACGAGCTGGGGTTTGGCCCCGAAGTACTCCGGGCGCCACAGCACGATGTCGGCCAGCTTGCCGACCTCGAGGGAGCCGACCTCGTGCGACAGCCCGTGCGCGATGGCGGGGTTGATGGTCAGCTTGGCCAGGTAGCGCAGCACGCGCTCGTTGTCGTGCTCGTCCGGGGCGCCGAACTCGGCCTTCATCTTCGCGGCCATGGCGAGGGTGCGGCGCACGGTCTCGCCGGCCCGGCCCATGCCCTGGGCGTCGGACGAGGTGATGCCGATCGCGCCCAGGTCGTGCAGGACGTCCTCGGCGCCCATGGTCCCGGCGCGGATGCGGTCACGGGCCATGGCCGCGTCGCCGGGCAGGTCGGTCTTGAGGTCGTGGACGGAGACGATCATGCCGTAGTGCTCGGCGACGGCGTCCCGGCCGAAGGGCAGGGTCGGATTCGTCGACGACCCGATGACGTTGGCTACGCCCGCCATCTTCAGCACGTTCGGCACATGTCCGCCGCCGCAGCCCTCGATGTGGAAGGCGTGGATGGTCCGCCCCTCCAGCACCCGCAGGGTGTCCTCGACGGACAGGCACTCGTTCAACCCGTCGCTGTGCAGGGCGACTTGGACGTCGTGCTCCTCGGCGACCCGGAGAGCCGTGTCCAGGGCCCGCGTATGGGCGCCCATGTCCTCGTGCACCTTGAAGCCGGACGCGCCGCCCTCGGCGAGCGCCTCCACGAGGGGCGCCTCGTGGGACGACGAACCCCGGCCCAGGAAGCCGATGTTGACCGGCCAGGCGTCGAAGGCGCTGAACGCGTGCCGCAGCGCCCAGGGCGAGTTGACGCCGACGCCCCACACGGGGCCGAACTCCTGCCCGATGACGGTGGTGACCCCGGAGGCGAGGGACGCCTCCATGATCCGGGGCGAGAGCAGATGGACGTGGGTGTCCACGGCGCCGGCGGTGGCGATGAGTCCCTCGCCGGACACGATGGACGTGCCCGTGCCGACGACGACGTCGACCCCGTCGAGGGTGTCGGGGTTCCCGGCGCGCCCGATGGAGCTGATCCGCCCCTCTCGGATGCCGATGGACACCTTGCGGATCCCCTGCACGGCGTCGATGACGACCACGTTGCTGATCACGACGTCACAGGTGTCCCGCACGGCGGCGGCCTTGAGGTGCAGTCCGTCGCGCGCGGTCTTCCCGAACCCGGCGAGGAACTCGTCCCCGTACCGCTGGGAGTCGGACTCGACGCGCACCACCAGGCCCGAGTCGCCGAGGCGGATGCGGTCACCGGCGCGGGGGCCGTGCGTGGCCGCGTACTCGTAGGGGGTGAGGCGGCGGGCATCGGCGGGGTGGCCTCCGGGGCGGCTCATCGCGCTTCCCCTTCCGTCGTGACTCCGAGGTATCCGCAGGCGGCGGCCCGGCGCAGCGCCTCTTCCCGGGCTCCCGGCGCGTCCAGCGCCCCGTCGACGAGCCCCGCGAACCCGACCGCGACGCGCTCGCCGCCGATCGGCAGGAGTCCGACCTCGGCGCTCTCCCCCGGCCCGAAGCGGACGGACGACCCGGCCGGGACGGCGAGACGCATCCCGTAGGCGTCCTCCCGGGCGAAACGCAGGCGCGGGTTGGCCTCGAAGAAGTGGAAGTGCGAGGTGACGGAGACGGGGACGGTCGCGGTGTTGGTGACCGTGATCCGTACGGCCGCCTCCGGCTCGGTGTGCTCGGGCCCCGGCAGCAGGGCGCCCGGAGCGTTCTCGCCCAGCCCGCGCCCCAGGGGGTCGGTGACGACGGCGAGGCGTGAGCCGTCGTCGAAGACGGCCTCGACATGCACCTCGGTGACGACGTCGGCGACACCCGGCAGGACGTCGTCGGGGCCGAGGACGGACCGGGCGGCCTCGATGGCCTCGGCGAGCCGCCGTCCGTCACGGGCGGCCTCGCAGACGGTGTCCGCGATGAGCGCGGTGGCCTCGGGCACGTTGAGCCGCAGGCCCCGGGCCCGTCTGGCCCGGGCCAGCTCGGCGGCCCCGAAGAGCAGCAGCCGGTCGCGTTCGGTGGGGGTCAGCCTCATCCCGTATCCCTCCTTTAGAGCAGCACTCTAACAATGAAACAGCGATCTGGAAGGGTTGACGGACTCCCATGGCGTGGCCCACATTGAGCGTCACTCCAAGAGAGGGAGGACCCAGCCATGCCGATGGAACAGCGCGGAGTCGACACCATCCCCGAGGAGGAACGCACCAGCGGGCCACGCGATCTCGTCTCGATCCTGCTGGGGTCCAACCTCTGCCTCGGCGTGATCGTCTTCGGCTGGCTCCCGCCGAGCTTCGGGCTCGACTGGTGGTCCTCGCTCACCTCGATCGTCGTCGGCACCCTCGCCGGCACCGCCCTCACCGCGCCGCTCGCGCTGATCTCCCTGCGCACGGCGACGAACCTGTCGACGTCCTCCGGCGCCCAGTTCGGGGTGCGCGGGCGGCTGGTCGGCTCGGTCGTCGGCCTGCTGCTGGCCCTCGGCTACACCGCGCTGACCGTGTGGATCGGCGGCGACGTGATGGTCGGCGTCCTCGGCCGCCTGGTGGGACTGCCCGCCGACGGACTGTCCTACGGCGTGGTCTACGGGGTGCTCGCGGCGGCGACCGTGGCCGGCGCGGTCTACGGCTACCGGGTGCTGCTCGCGATGTCCCGGGTGCTGGCCATCGGCATGACGGCCCTGCTGGCGCTCGGCGTGATCGCGTACGCCCCGCACTTCACGACCGGGGCACTGCCGCAGACGGGCGGCTATCTGCTGGGCGGCTACTGGCCGACGTGGCTGCTGGCGGCGGTGGCCGCGGGACTGTCCGGCCCGATCGCCTTCATCACCCTGCTCGGCGACTACACCCGCTACATCTCACCGGCCCGCCACTCCACGCGCCGCGTCCTGCGCGCGACCTGGCTGGGGCTGATCCTGGGCCTGCTGGTGCCGCAGCTCTTCGGCACCTTCACGGCGTACGCGGCCCGCGCCGCCCTCGACTACGCCGGTCCGCTGGTCGACGCCTCGCCCGTCTGGTACCTGGTCCCGCTGCTGCTGGCCGCCTCGGCCGGGTCGGTCGGCAACGCCGGGCTGATGCTGTACTCGATGGGCCTCGACCTGGACGCCATCCTGCCGCGCGCCTCACGGGCCCGCGCCACCTGCACGGTCGCCGTCGTGGCGACGGCCTGCGTCTTCGTCGGCCACTACGCGTCGAGCGCGCAGGACGCGATGACCTCCTTCGTGCTGCTGCTGACGGCGATCGGCACCCCGTGGGCGGTCATCACCCTCATCGGCTTCGCCCGCTGCGGCGGCCTCTACGACGCGGACGCCCTCCAGGTCTTCAACCGCCGCGCGCGGGGCGGCGTCTACTGGTTCACCGGCGGCTGGCACGTCCCGGCGACGGTGTCCTGGGCGCTGGGCGCGGTGACCGGCGTCCTGGCGGTGTCCCTGCCCGAGTACGAGGGCCCGCTGCTGTCCCTGACGGGCGGGGTGGACTGCAGCTTCGTACTGTCGGGGCTGGTGGGGGGCGTGGCCTACCTGCTGCTGACGCCGGGCCGGAACAGCATCGGGGCCGCCCCGGAGGTGGACTCCGGGGCGGCCCTGGCGAACAGCGAGTTCTAGCCCAGCTTGTGCATCCAGCCGTGCTTGTCCTCCGCGGTGCCCCGCTGGATGTCGAGCAGGGCCTGGCGCAGCCGCACGGTCACCTCGCCCGGCTCACCGCCGCTCTGCTGCCACTGCGCGCCGGTCCGCTTGACCGTGCCGACCGGCGTGATCACGGCCGCGGTACCGCAGGCGAACACCTCGGTCAGCGTCCCGTTCTCGGAGTCCCGCTGCCACTGGTCGACGGAGACCCGCCCCTCCTCGGCCTCGTACCCGAGGTCGCGGGCGACGCTCAGCAGGGAGTCGCGGGTGACGCCCTCCAGGATGGAGCCGGTGAGGGACGGCGTGATGATCTTGTTTCCGTACACGAAGTACAGGTTCATGCCGCCGAGTTCCTCGACCCACTTGCGCTCGACCGCGTCGAGGTAGCAGACCTGGGCGCAGCCCTCCGCCGCGGCCTCGGCCTGGGCGAGCAGCGACGCGGCGTAGTTGCCGCCGGTCTTGGCGTCGCCCATGCCGCCGGGGACGGCGCGGACGTGGTCCTCGGAGACCCAGATGGAGACGGGCTTGACGCCGCCCGGGAAGTAGGCGCCGGCCGGCGAGGCGATGACCAGGAACAGGTACTCGTTGGCGGGCTTGACGCCCAGCCCGACCTCGGTGGCGATCATGAAGGGCCGCAGGTAGAGGGACTCCTCGCCGCCGTGCGCCGGCACCCAGGCCTGGTCCTGCCGCACCAGCGCGTCGCACGCCTCGATGAAGGTCTCGACCGGCAGCTCGGGCATGCCGAGGCGGCGGGCGGACGCCTGGAAGCGCTGGGCGTTCTTCTCCGGGCGGAAGGTGGCGACGGAACCGTCGGGCTGGCGGTACGCCTTGAGGCCCTCAAAGATCTCCTGCGCGTAGTGCAGCACCATCGTGGCCGGGTCGAGGGAGAGCGGCGCGTACGGGACGAGCTGTCCGTCGTGCCAGCCCCGGCCCTCCGTCCACTTGATCGTCACCATGTGGTCGGTGAAGTGGCGGCCGAACCCGGGGTTGGCCAGGATCGCCTCGCGCTCCGCGGCGGACAGCGGGCTGGCGGAGGGCTTGAGCTCGATCGTGGGCGTCGTCATGAGTGGTGTCCTTCACCGGTTGTCGTGAGGGGCCGCGCTCCGGCCCGGCGACGACCGTTTCCGGCCAGTGCTAGGACGTCCGAGCTTTCCCTCATATCGCGGCTCCGCGTTCGATTATCGCGCGGGAGCAGCGGGGGAAGGAATCCGGGTGAATGCGGCCCAGGGTTGATGGTGGCACCCGGCGCCGCATACGAGAAGCCGCCGGGTGCTGATGCGACCCGACGGCTTACGGAGCAGCGCGGGTCAGCCGGCTACGCGTACGGCGAGCGCGTCGCCGATCTCGGAGGTGGAGCGGGCGGGCTTGCCGGTGCGCTCCGCGAGGTCGGCGGAGACGGCGTCCTCGATCCGGGCGGCCTCGGTGTCGTAGCCGAGGTGGCGCAGGAGGAGGGCGACGGACAGGACCGTGGCGGTGGGGTCGGCCTTGCCCTGGCCGGCGATGTCCGGGGCCGAGCCGTGGACGGGCTCGAACATGGACGGGAACTCGCCGCTCGGGTTGATGTTGCCGGAGGCGGCGACGCCGATGCCGCCGGAGACGGCCGCGGCGAGGTCGGTGATGATGTCGCCGAAGAGGTTGTCGGTGACGATCACGTCGAAGCGGCCGGGGTCGGTGACCAGGTAGATGGTCGCGGCGTCGACGTGGATGTAGTCCGTGGTGACCTCGGGGAACTCCTCGGCCACCTTGTTGAAGATGTTCGTCCACAGGTGACCGGCGAAGGTCAGCACGTTGTTCTTGTGGACCAGGGTCAGCTTCTTGCGCGGGCGGGCCTGGGCGCGGGCGAAGGCGTCCCGCACGACGCGCTCGACACCGAAGGCCGTGTTGACGGAGACCTCGGTGGCGACCTCGTGCTCGGTGCCCTTGCGGATGGTGCCGCCGTTGCCCGTGTAGGGGCCTTCGGTGCCCTCGCGGACCACGACGAAGTCGATGCTGGGCTCACCGGCGAGCGGGGTGGCGACACCCGGGAGGAGCTTCGACGGACGCAGGTTGACGTGGTGGTCGAAGGCGAAGCGGAGCTTGAGCAGGAAGCCGCGCTCCAGGACGCCGGAGGGGACCGAGGGGTCGCCGATGGCGCCGAGGAGGATGGCGTCGTGCTGCTTCAGCGCGGCGAGGTCGGCGTCGGTGAGGGTCTCACCGGTGGCGTGGTAGCGCCGGGCGCCGAAGTCGAATTCCTTGGTCTCCAGCTTCACATCCTGCGGGAGGACGGCGGAGAGGACCTTGAGGCCTTCGGCCACGACTTCCTGCCCGATGCCGTCACCGGGGATCACTGCGAGATCGATGCTGCGAGACATGCGGGCGACCCTACTCCTCGTCCCATGGGATGACACGAGTTGTCCGCGATGCGGACAGCTCGTGTCATCCCCCTGGCGGGTTGCGGCTCCCGGGCCGGAGGGCCGAACGGCGGCTCAGTGGCCGGTCTCGCCGCCGTTGTCACGGCGGTCGAGGGCGCGCTGGAGGGCGGCGGCGGCCTGCTTGCGGTCGGACTCGCTCGTACGGGAGACGTGGCGGACTCGGCGGCGGACGGTCGTCTCGGCCATGGGAAATCGACTCCTTCGGCACAACGGGGTGCGGAGACAGAGGGGTTACGAGACGCCGGAGGGGCGGGGAGCTGCGGGCCGCAGGGGTTGCCTGCACGGTGCCCGGCTCACGACCGCCATTCGCTTGATCGAGCGAGACGTTCGGCTCCTACAAAGCTAGAGGAGGAGCACGCTTCTGTCTCCACAATTACTCGGACTTCCTACTATCTGAGACGGCGGACCGGGTCACACCCCGCCGAGCTGCGCTTTCGCCGATGCGCGCAGTTCCCGGACCAGGGCGCGGACCGCCGCCGTGCCGGCCAGTTCGGGGGTGGTGACATAGCCGATCCGCCGGGTCGGCCGCTCCGGTCCGAGATCGGCGATCTCCGTGGTGAGCGGCGCTCCGGTCAGCGACAAGGCCGGCATGATGGCCATCCCCAGACCACTGCTCACCATCGAGAGCACCGCTCCGTCGTCCTCGGCACGCACGGTCGCGGCGGGGATCCACTCCTGGGCGGCCCACCACGCGCGGGTGTAGGAGGAGCAGTTCTCCTGCCAGTCCACGAGCGGCAGGGAGCGCGGGTCCGGGTGCCCGGCGGGGTGGACGAGCGAGTACGGCTCCTCCAGCAGCACGTCCCCGACCAGCCCGGGCGGCACCGGAGCGCTGGTGCCGAGCGTGGCGATCCCGAGGTCGGCCCGCCCCTCGGCGACCTCCCCGGCCGTGCCCGCGCCGATCTCCCGTACGACGGTGACGCTCGCCTCGATCCCCGGATGCCGGGCGGCGAGCCGCTCCAGCACCGGCGGCAGCAGATGCAGCGCCGCACTGCGGAACGCGGCGACGCGCAGCGGCCCGGCGACCACCTCGTCGCCGTCGGCCCGCACCCCGCGCGCCTCCACAGCCAGCACCTGGAGCATCCGCAGCACCCGCCGGGCGTGCCCCACGGCCCGCTCCCCCGCCGGCGTCGGCCGGGCCCCGTACCGTCCGCGCTCGAACAGCACGACCCCCAGCTTGCGTTCGATGCCGCGCACGGAGTGCGAGACGGCGGACTGGGTGGCGCCGAGCCGGACCGCGGCCGCCGAGAAGCCGCCCTCCTCGGCCACGGCCACCAGGGTCCTGAGTTCCTGGGGCGCCAGATCGACCGGGTTCACAAGGGCCTCCCACCTGCTGCCATGAGGACGGCTCATGGAACGTCCGCCGCCATGAACGCAACCCCCTGCCCGGCGCCCGCATTCCTGCCTACGGTCCCCTCCCATGAACGAGACCGCGCTCACCGTGCAGCAGACCGCCCGCCCGACCGGCTTCCCCACGCCCGGCCACTTCCGCTTCGTCGAGTCACCCGTCCCCGCACCGGCGCCGGGCACCGCCCTGGTGGAGAACCTGTACTGGTCCGTCGATCCCTACCACCGCGAAATGATGGACGGACTCTTCGAGTTGAACGCCCCGCTGGAGGGCCGCACGCTCGGCCGGATCGTCGACTCCCGCGATCCGGCGCTCCCGGAGGGCGAGATCGTGCTGCACCGGCACGGCTGGCGCACCCACGCGGTGGTCCGCGCCGACGAGGTGAGACGGCTGCCCCGGCACGAAGGGGTGCCGCTGTCGGCGTACTTGAGCCTGCTCGGCGGCACCGGCCTGACGGCGTACGTCGGCCTCACCCGGATCGCCCGGCTGCGCGAGGGCGACGACGTCTTCGTCTCCGGCGCGGCGGGCGCGGTCGGCACCGCCACCGGCCGCTTCGCCCGGCTCCTCGGCGCCGGCCGGCTGATCGGCAGCGCGGGCACCCCGGAGAAGGTCGCGTACCTGACCGGCCATGTGGGGTACGACGCCGCCTTCGACTACCACGACGGCCCGGTCGCCGACCTGCTCGCGAAGGCGGCCCCGGACGGCTTCGACCTGTTCGTCGACAACGTCGGCGGCGAGCACCTGGGCGCCGCCATCGGCGCGCTGCGCGACTTCGGCCGGGTGGTCCGGGTCGGCACGATCACGCAGTACAACACCCCCGACGCACCACCCGTGGTGTTCAACCACGCGGACGTCGTGGAGAAAAGCCTGCGCCTGGAGGGCTTCCTCGTCCGCGACCACACCGACGTCCAGGAGGAGCTCTACGACTTCGCCGTGCCGCGCCTGCTGAACGGTGACCTCGCCCTGGACGAGACGATCGTGCCCGGATTCGAGCGGATCGTGGAGGCGTTCCTGCTGATGCTGCGCGGCGGCAACACCGGCAAGATCCTGGTGGCACGGGAAACGGGCCGGGAAGCCTGAGCGCAGGTCAGGCTCCCCGGCCCGTACCTCGGGCGGGGCCGATCAGCCCATGTGCGGGTACGTGTAGTCGGTCGGCGGGACCAGGGTCTCCTTGATGGCGCGGGTCAGGGTCCAGCGCAGCAGGTTCTGCGGGGCGCCGGCCTTGTCGTTGGTGCCGGAGGCGCGGCCGCCGCCGAAGGGCTGCTGGCCGACGACGGCGCCGGTCGACTTGTCGTTGATGTAGAAGTTGCCGGCCGCGTAGCGCAGCTTCTCCATCGTGTACGCCGCCGCCGCGCGGTCGTTGGAGACGACCGAGCCGGTGAGGGCGTAGTCGGAGACCGACTCCATCTGCGTCAGCATCTCGTCGTACGTGTCGTCCTCGTAGACGTGTACGGCGAGGAACGGGCCGAAGTACTCGGTGCGGAACACCTCGTTCTCCGGGTCGGAGCACTCGACGACGGTCGGGCGGACGAAGTAGCCGACCGAGTCGTCGTAGCTGCCGCCCGCGACGATCGTGCAGGTCGGGTCCGCCTTGGCGCGGTCGATGGCGGCCTTGTTCTTGGCGAAGGCACGCTCGTCGATGACGGCGCCGATGAAGTTCGACAGGTCGGTGACGTCGCCCATGGTCAGGTAGTCGACCTCGGCGGCGAACTCCTCCTTGAAACCGGAGTTCCAGATGGAGGCCGGGATGTACGCCCGGGAGGTCGCCGAGCACTTCTGGCCCTGGTACTCGAAGGCACCCCGGGTCAGGGCGGTCTTCAGCACGGCGCGGTCGGCCGACGGGTGGGCGACGAGGAAGTCCTTGCCGCCGGTCTCGCCGACCAGGCGCGGGTAGGAGCGGTACTTCTCGATGTTGGCGCCGACCGTCTTCCACAGGTACTGGAAGGTCTTCGTCGAACCGGTGAAGTGGATGCCGGCGAGGTCCCGGTGCTCCAGGGCGACCTCGGAGACCTCGATGCCGTCGCCGGTGACGAGGTTGATGACGCCCTTGGGCAGCCCGGCCTCCTCCAGCAGCCGCATCAGCAGCACGGCGGCGTGGGTCTGGGTCGGGGACGGCTTCCAGACGACGACGTTGCCCATCAGCGCGGGCGCGGTGGGCAGGTTGCCCGCGATCGCCGAGAAGTTGAACGGCGTGATCGCGTAGACGAAGCCCTCAAGCGGGCGGTGGTCGAGGCGGTTCCACACGCCCGGGGAGTTCGCCGGGGGCTGCTCGGCGAGGATCTGGCGGGCGTAGTGCACATTGAAGCGCCAGAAGTCGACCAGCTCGCACGGGGTGTCGATCTCGGCCTGCTGGACGGTCTTGGACTGGCCCAGCATGGTGGAGGCGGCGATGGTCTCGCGCCACGGCCCGGCCAGCAGTTCGGCGGCGCGCAGGATGATCGCGGCGCGGTCGTCGAAGGACATGGCGCGCCAGGCCGGCGCGGCGGCGAGGGCCGCGTCGATGGCGTCCCGCGCGTCCTGGTGGGTGGCGTTGCGCAGGGTGCCGAGGACGGCCTTGTGGTTGTGCGGCTGGACGACCTGGAAGGGTTCACCGCCGCCCATCCGCCGCTCGCCGCCGATGGTCATCGGCAGGTCGATCGGGTTCTCGGCCAGCTCCTTCAGCTTGGCTTCGAGGCGCGCGCGCTCGGGCGAGCCGGGGGCATAGCCGCGCACCGGCTCGTTGACGGGGGTGGGGACCTGGGTCACAGCGTCCATGGGATCCGTAACTCCTTGTACGTGAGCGGGTGTTCGGGTTCAGCCCTTGGTGAGCATGGAGCGCACGAAGAAGCGCAGGTTGGCCGGCTTCTCCGCGAGGCGCCGCATACTGCGCCTTCCCGGGGGACGCCCCCCGGACCCCCGGCAGAAAAGACTCTGTGGATACGTCATCTCTCAACCTCGGGTGAGCATGGAGCGCACGAAGAAGCGCAGGTTGGCCGGCTTCTCCGCGAGGCGCCGCATGAAGTAGCCGTACCAGTCGGTGCCGTAGGCGGTGTAGACGCGCATGCGGTGGCCCTCGGCGGCGAGCCGCAGGTGTTCCTCGGCCCGGATGCCGTACAGCATCTGGAACTCGTACTCGTCGAGCTTGCGGCCGGCCTTGCGGGCGAGTTCCTGCGCGATGGAGATCAGGCGCGGGTCGTGGGAGCCGATCATCGGGTAGCCCTCGCCCTCCATGAGGACGCGCAGGATCCGGACGTACGCCTTGTCGATCTCGTGCTTCTGCTGGTACGCGACCTCGGCGGGCTCCTTGTACGCGCCCTTCACGAGCCGGACGCGGCTGCCGGCGGCGGCGAGGCGGCGGGCGTCGGCCTCGGTGCGGAAGAGGTAGGCCTGGATGACGCAGCCGGTCTGCGGGAAGTCCTTCCGCAGCTCCTCGTGGATGGCGAACATCGAGTCGAGGGTGGTGTGGTCCTCGGCGTCGAGCGTGACCGTCGTACCGATGGCGGCGGCGGCCTCGACGACCGGGCGGACGTTCGCGAGGGCCAGCTCGTGGCCGCCGTCCAGGGCCTGCCCGAACATGGACAGCTTCACGGACATCTCGACGCGCTCGCCGAGGTCGAGGTCCTTCAGGCGCTCGATGAGCTCCAGATAGGCGTCCCGGGCGGCGGTGGCCTGCGCGGGGGTGGTGATGTCCTCGCCGACGACGTCCATCGTCAGCTCCAGGCCCCGGCCCGTGAGCTCCTTGACGATCGGGACGATGTCGTCGACGGTCTCGCCCGGGATGAAGCGGTCGACGACCTGCTTGGTCACCGGGGCCGCCGAGATCAGGCGTCGCATCCGGTCGCTGCGCGACGCGGCGAGAATCACGGGACCCAGCACGGGGCACCTCCACAAACATGCCGTAACGGCCGCTGCCCCACGATTGGGGTACGGCACGGAGAACCACCGTGAAACCTAAGGATCCCTCCGATCGTCGACCATCGACAGCTGTCACGCATCCGTGCCGCAGATCTCAGACAGATGTATGAAGCCCTGCGGAAATGCGGGAGAATGCCCGGGTGGCGGCGGAATACAAAGGTGACTACCAGGAGCTGGTCGATGAGATCTCGGAGCTGCTGGGCGCGCCGGCGACCCTGGAGAACCGGGACTTCGAGCTGATCGCCTTCGGGGCCTACGACAGCGAGGTGGACCTCGACCCGTCGGCACTGGACCCGGTGCGCACCCGGTCGATCCTGACCCGGCGTTCCACGGCGGCGGTCCGGGCGTGGTTCGAGGGCTTCGGCATCACCCGGGCGACGGGCCCGGTGCGCATCCCGCCGACCCCGGAGGCGGGCGTCTACCGGGGACGGATCTGCCTTCCCGTACGCCATCGGAGCGTCGTGCTCGGCTATGTCTGGCTGCTGGAGGGCGAACCCGGACCGTCGCAGGCGCAGCTGACCGCCGCGATGCGGGTCGCGGCCCGGATCGGCGCGCTGCTCGCCGACGAGGTGCAGCACGGCGCCGACCTCACCCGGGAGCTGCGGGCGGTGCTGACGGCGGAGGACGGCTGGCAGCGGGACATGGCGCTGGCGGAGCTGCGCACCGCGCTCGGCCCCCGCGCCGACGGGCCGCACACGGTGGTGTGCGTGGCGCCCTGGCCGTCGGCCGACCCCGCCGACGCGCCGTCCGTACGCACACTGCCCGGCGCGACCGCGCTGTGCACGGCGCCCTGGGGGACGGCGGGACAGTGCCTCGCCGTGCTGGTGCGGCTGCGGTCGGCGGACACGGTGACCCCGGCGGTGACGGCGGCGGGCCGGCTGCTGGAGCGCGCGGGCGAACAGGGAGCGGCGGCCGGGATCTCCGGGGCGCGCACCGGGCTGGCGGAGCTGGGCGCGTCCTGGCGGGAGGCGTCGGCGGCGGCCCGTGCGGCGGGCGCCGAGCCGCGGTTCGGGCCGGTCGCCGAGTGGTCCCGCATCGGCCCGTACCGTCTGCTGACCTCGCTCGGCGCGGTCCACGACCCGGCGGTGGCCCCGCTGCTCGCCCCCGCCCACCGCGAACTGGCCCGCACGGCCGAGGTCTACCTGGACCGCGCGGGCCAGGCGGCGCGCACGGCGGCGGAGCTGGGCATCCACCGCCAGACCCTGTACTACCGGCTCTCGCGCGTGGAACAGCTCACCGGCCTGGACCTGGACGACGGGGAGGACCGCCTGCTGCTGCACATGGCACTGAAGGCGGCGCGGCTCTGAACGCCCGAAAAGAAAAAGGGGGGTTGTCACCCGAGTGTGACGGAATTTCTACCGCGTTTCCGGTGCGTCACGGTGTGTGGGCATCGATACTGGCTCGCACAGCGCGGCGGCGGGGTCGTGCCGTAACAGGGGAAACCGGGGGATGAGCCATGTCCAACGGACGGCTGGCCGCCATTGGCGTCGGCGAGTACACGACGACCGCACACCGGCGCCTCGATCACGCGGTGAGCGATGTGGAGGCCCTGTCGGAGCTGCTGGGCGAGGCGTTCGACGGGGACGTGCTGAGAAATCCCACCGAGGCGGACCTGCGGGCCTTCCTCAAGTCCGTCAAGCGGTCGCTGCCCGACGGCGGCCCCCTGGTCCTCGTCTGGAGCGGCCACGGCTTCCCCTCCCCGGCCGGACTGCGGCTGCCCGCCGCGGACAGCGGCCAGGACGCCGACGACGGGCTCGCCCTGCCGGACGTCATCGGCCCGTGCGCGCTCTCCGGCGCCAACCAGCTGCTGTTCGTCTTCGACACCTGCTTCGCCGGCGAGGCGATATCCGCCGGCGATCTCGCCACCCAGATCATGCGCGCGACCCAGGACGCACGGCAGGTGTGGGTCGGCGTGGTCACCTCGTGCCTGTCCCTGGAGACGGCCCGCGACGGCCTGTTCGGAGAACGGCTGCTCAAGATCCTGCGCTCGGGCCCGGAACTGCCCGAACTCCGAGTGCGGTGGTCCGTCCACAACAAGTACGTGCGCGGCGACGACGTCTGTGATGCCGTACTGAAGGAGTGGGGCAGCGTGGCACAGTCACCGGACTTCCAGTCCCGGGGCAACGCGTACTGGATGTTCCCCAACCCGCTCTACCGTCCCGGGGCGCCCGAGCAGGTGGTCGAGCATCTGCTGCGGGCGGCGCGCAGCGGGGCGCCGCTGAGCGAGCGGTCGTGGTTCACGGGCCGTACGGCGGAGGTGAACCAGGTCGTCGCGTGGGTCGGCGAGCGCCGGCCCGGACTGTACGTGGTCACCGGATCGGCGGGCACCGGGAAGTCGGCGATCGTCGGCCGGGTCGTCAGCCTGTCCAACCCCGACGAACGCCGGCGCCTGCTCACCGACGGACACGCGTGGCGCCACGAACTGCCCGCGGAACGCTCGGTGTCGGCGCATGTGCACGCGCGCGGGCTCACCGCGGACCTCGCGGCCGAGGCGCTGGCCGGCCAGCTGGTGCGGAGCGGGCTGCTCCAGCCGCGCGAGGACCGGCGCAACGCCAGCGAGCTGGCGGGCGAGGTGCAGCACGCCGTGGAGGACGGCGCCGAGCCGCCGGTCCTCGTCGTGGACGGCCTGGACGAGGCCCGCGGCGAGGCGTTCACCATCGCCGACGAACTGCTGACCCGGCTGGCCAAGCACGCGGTGGTGATCGTCGCCACGCGCGAGATGCAGCGCGGCGACGGCATGCTCTCGCTGGTCGCGACGCTCGCTCCGGACGGCCCCGGCGTCGACCTGGACGACGCGGACGTGCGCCGGCGCGGCCTGGCCGACCTCGCGGAGTACGTACAGCTGCGGCTCGGTGACGTGGACGCGCGCATGGACCCCGGCACCATCGCCACCCATCTCTTCGGCGCGGACTCCGCGCAGGAGGCCCAGCACACGTTCCTGCTGGCCCGGCTGGTCGCCGACCAGCTGGTCGCGGCCCCGGTGGACACCTCGGCCGGGCAGTGGTCGGCGGAGGTCAGCCACTCCGTGGAGGAGGCCCTCGACAACGACGTGGCGGCGGTCGTCCCCGCCCCGCACCGCACCGGCCCCGACGACCCGGCCCCCGCCGCACTGGCCCGCACCGTGCTGCACGCCCTGGCCTGGGGGTACGGCGCCGGCTTCCCGGAGGACGAATGGCTCGCCGTGGCGGCCGCCGAGGCACCCGACGGGGTCGAGATCACCCGGGAGGACATCGGCTGGGTGCTGAATCAGCTGGGCCGGCACATCATCCAGGACGGCGAGGGCGGACAGGCCGTCTACCGGATGGCCCACCAGAGCCTCGCCGACCACCTTCGCCCGCCCTACCGCAGCTCGGCCGAGGCGCCGTTCAACCCGGACGCGGCCCCGGTCGCCGAGGCGCTCCTCGGCCGCTACCGGGCCCTCGTCGAGGCGGGCATCCCGGCCGAGGACCCGCGCTATCTGTGGCTGTACGCCTGGCGGCACGCCGCCGAGGCCGGACTGCCCGGCTGCACGATGCTGGCCTCGCTCGTCGAGGAGGCCGAGGTGCTGCGGGCCGACCTGGCGCTCGCCGACATGGTCGTCGCCGACCGCTTCCAGCACTGGGGGCTGTGGAACGACGCCCTGCCGCTCGCCGAGGAGGCCGTCGAGCTGTACCGCGCCCTGGCGGAGGAGAACCCCGCGTACCTCACCGACCTCAGCGGCGCGCTGCACAACCTCGGCAACCGCTACAGCAACGTGGGCCGGCACGCCGAGGCGCTCCCGCCCACCGAGGAGGCGATCCGGCTGCGCCGCCCGCTCGCCGAGGCCAACCCCGCCTACCTCCCCGACCTGGCGGGCGCCCTCAACAGCCTCGGCAACCGCTACAGCGAACTCGGCCGCAACGCCGAGGCCCTGCCGCCCACCGAGGAGTCCACCGACCTCTACCGCGCCCTCGCCGAGGACAACCCGGCCTACGACCCGGACCTCGCCGGCGCCCTGAACAACCTCGGCAACCGCTACAGCGAACTCGGCCGGCACACCGAGGCCCTGGAGGCCACCGAGGAGGCCATGGAGCTGCGCCGCGCCCTGGCCGAGGACAACCCGCTGTACCTGCCCGACCTGGCGAGCGCCCTGAACAACCTCGCGGTCAGCTACAGCGACCTCGGCCGCGACGCCGAGGCGCTGCCGCCCACCGAGGAGGCCGCCGAGCTGTACCGCGTCCTCGCCGAGGACAACCCGGTCCACCTCCCCGACCTGGCCATGGCGCTGAACAACCTCGGCAACCGCTACAGCGACGTGGCCCGGCACGGCGAGGCCCTCGCGCCCGCCCAGGAGGCCGTGGACCTCTACCGCGCCCTCGCCGCCCGCAACCGCGTCCACCTCGCCGACCTCGCCATGGCCCTGAACAACCTCGGCAACCACTACAGCGAGCTCGGCCGGCTCAACGCGGCGCTGGCGCCCACCGAGGAATCCGTCGAGATCCGCCGCACCCTCGCCCAGGAGAACGCCGCCTATCTGCCCGACCTCGCGAGCAGCCTCAGCAACCTGGGCATCACCTACGGCCAGCTCGGCCGCGCCGCCGAGGCGGTCGACCACACCGAGGAGGCGGCCACGCTCTACCGGCAGCTCGCCGCGAAGAACGCCGCCTTCCTGCCCAACCTGGCCAACACCCTCAACAGCCTGGGCGTGCGCTACAGCAACCTCGGCCGCAACGGCGACTCGGTCGCCCCGACGGAGGAGGCCGTCCGGCTGCGGCGCGTCCTGGCCCAGGTCAACCCCGCGTACGTGCCCGACCTGGCCATGGCCCTGAACAACCTCGGCATCCGCTACAGCAACGTGGGCCGGCACGCGGAGGCGCTGCCGGTCGGCGAGGAGTCCGTGCGCATCTACCGGGACCTGGCCGTCGACAACCCCGTCCAGGTCCCCCGTCTGTCCAGCGCCCTCAACAACCTGGGCAATCTCTACAGTCACCTCGGCCGGTACGAGGAGGCGCTGCCGCCCACCGAGGAGTCGGTCCGGCTGCGGCGCACCCTCGCCCACGACAACCCGGTGCACCTCGGCGACCTCGCCATGGCCCTCAACAGCCTGGGCAACCGCTACAGCGACCTCGCCCGCCACGACGAGGCGCTCGACCCCGCCGAGGAGTCCGTGCGGATCTACCGCACGCTCACCGACGACAACCCCGGCCAGCTGCCCAACCTGGCCAATGCCCTCAACAACCTGGGCGTGCGCTACGGCAACGTCGGCCGGTACGCCGACGCGGCGCGGGTCGCCGAGGAGTCCGTCGGGCTCTACCGCGCCCTCACCCGGGTCAACCACGGCTTCCTCGCCAATCTCGCCATGGCCCTGAGCGGACTCGACCTGCACCGCGGCCAACTCGGCGGCTCCGCCGACGAGCTGTGGTCGGAGGTGCTCGACGACTTCCCGGCGCAGGACCGGCTCTTCCTGCTGCTGGCCCGGGCGTCCAACGCGCGGCCCGGTGACCCGCGGGCGATCGGCTGGCTGGCCGACTGCCACCGGTCGCCGGCCCTCGGCGAGTCCGGCCTGGTGACCGTGGAGCGCGCCGAGGTCCGCAGGCACCGGGCCCCCGGCCCCGAGGCGTTCGACGCCGAGTGGAAGCGGCTGACGAACGCGGCCCCGCCCGCCTGGATCGCCGTCGACCCCGCCCTGCTGGCCTCCGTCGAGGCGTGGATCGCGACCATGACCTACGAGGAGGAGAGCGCGTATCTCGCCGGGCGTCCCGAGCTGCTCTCCGCCGCGGCCGACGCCGCCGTCGAGGAGGTGCTGCTCGATGTCGACGCCGGGGAGGCCCAGCGGTACCGGAATCTGCGCGACCTGGCCAAGGAGGTGGGTGTCGAGGCCGCGTACCGCCCGTTCCTGCTCACGCTGCTGGTGCACGAGTTCGCGAACTCCGGGCCGGAGCGCCGGCGCGAACTGCTGGACACGCGGCGCGACGACCTGCTGAGCGAGACCGTCCTGGCCGTCCTGCGCGACCTGGACGCCGACCCCGACACGGAGCTGCCGGTCGAGTACGTCCAGGCGGAGGCCCTGCTGTATCTGGCGTCGGTGGACGCGGACGCGGCGGCGCTGGACGCCCTGGACGACTGGTCCCGGTTCCCCGACACGCTCGCCGCCCTCACCCGCGCGTCCGACGCGGGCGCGCTGCGGGCGATGGCGTACCTGGCCCGCACCACCGCGGCGGACGGCCGGCAGATGGCCCTCGCCGAGTTCCGGCTGGCGATCGCCGCGGCCGTCGACGGCGACGCGGGCTATGCCGAGGAGTACCTCGACATGGCCCTCTCGCACGCCCCGGAGTCCGCCCCCGCCTGGATCAACGAGCTCGCCGCGATCGCCGGCGCGCACCAGGAGGTGCTGCCCCTCATCACCCGGCTGACCGCCCACCTCACCGGCCGCGCCACCCCCGAGGAGAGCCATGGCTCCGACTGACCTGGTCGTCGTCCTGCCCGGTATCACCGGCAGCACCCTGCGCAGCCCGGACGGCCCGGTGTGGTCCCCGTCCGCCGGGGCGCTCCTCGCCGCGATCAGGACGCTGGGCCGTTCCCTCACCCGTCTGCGGCTCCCGGACGGGCTGGGCGACGAGCATCCGGGCGACGGTGTGGTCCCGGTCGGCCTCGCCTCCGACGTGCATGTCGTCCCCGGCGTCTGGACCCCGGTGAAGGGCTACGACCGTCTGCTCGCCAGGCTGCGCTCGCTGGGCTACCGCGACTGCTCCCCCGACCCCGGGGCGCCCCCCGGCAATCTGCTCGCGGTGCCCTACGACTGGCGGTTGTCCAACCGCTACACCGGCCGCCGGCTGGCCGAGGTGGTCGAGCCGGCGCTGGAGCGCTGGCGGGCGCGGGGCGGTCCGTACGCCGAGGCGCAGCTGGTCTTCGTGTGCCACTCCATGGGCGGTCTGCCGGCCCGCTGGTACATCGAGCGGTGCGGCGGCGCCGCGCACACCCGCAAGCTGATCACCTTCGGCACGCCGTACCGCGGCGCGGCCAAGGCGCTGGACCAGCTCGTCAACGGCGTCCGCAAGGGCATCGGGCCGCTGGCGCTGGACCTGACCGAGTTCGCCCGCAGCATGCCCTCGCTGCACCAGCTCCTGCCGGAGTACGCCTGTATCGAGCACGCCGGGTCGCTGGCGAAGACGACGGAGCTGGATGTACCGGGTCTGGACGCCAAGCGGGCCGCCGACGCCATGCGCTTCCACACCGAACTGCGGGACGCCGAGGCGGGCCGTCCGGCCTCCCTCACGTCGACGCACGCGATCGTCGGCATCCAGCAGAACACCTCGACCACCGCGGCCCTCGTCCCGGGCGGCGGTGTCGCCCTGCGGCGCTCCTACGGGGCCGACGTGCTGTTCGGCGACGGCACCGTCCCGATCGTCGGCGCGTGCCGCGGTGACGTCCCGATGGACAGCCCGCTGCTGCGCCGGGTGCCGGACAAGCACGGCAACATCCACCGCAACAAGGCGGCGCTGGACGAGCTGGAGGGCATCCTCACCGCCCGGGACATCTCCGTCCGCGCGCCGGATGTCGTCGCGTTGCGCCTGGACGTGCCCGAACTCCTCACCCAGGGCGAGGACTTGACCGTACGGCTGGCCACGGCCGACGGCTCCCGGGTGTCGGTGCGCGTGACGGTGAGGGACGAGCACGGCCGCCTGGAGGAGGCCCGGGTGGTCACGGCCGTCCCGGACGGGGTCGAGGCCGTCTTCGACGGCCTGCCGCCCGGCGGGCACAGCGTCGAGGCGGCGAGCGCGGCACCCGGTGGAAGCACCGCCCCGGTCGCCGCCGACACCCTGATCTGGGCGTGACCCCGGCTCAGTCGCCCTTGACGCCCTCGATCACCTGGCGCAGCCCCTCGGTGAGCTGACCGGCGCTCGGCGCGCTCTGCGGGTCGAAGGTCCACTGCGCCATGAGGCCCATCATCAGGGTCGTGTAGAAGGCGCCGAGGGTGTCGACGGTCCCGTCCTCGACGTCCTCCTCGCGCCCGCCCATGAAGAGCGGGACCATGCCGCGCGACCCCTCGCGCTGAGCCTTCGCCAAGTGCTCGGCCAGCTCGGGCAGTTGGTCCCGCATCGCCACGATCTCCACGCTGAGCCGCCACAGCGAGTCGGGCCCGCGCATGGTCTCGATGATGTTCGCCCACACCTCCTCGAAGCGTTCCAGGGAACCGGCTTCCGCGCCGATCCCGGCGACCCCGTCGAAGGCCTCGGCCATCCCCTCGACCAGTGCCACATAGGCCTGCGCGAGCAGCGCGTCCTTGGAGCCGTAGTGGTAGCCGATCGAGGCCAGGTTGGTCCCCGACTCCTTGACGATGTCGCGCGCCGTCGTGCGCGCGAAGCCCTTCGCCAGCAGGCAGCGCTTGGCGCCTTCGAGCAGATCCTCACGGTGTCCCATGCCCACCACCCTACCGCCGACCTATACGAGCGTCCTAGACGCATGACTTATACATTCGTTCTAGACAAGCGTTTAAGACGCGCGTACATTTCTCTGCATGACGAACTCGACGAGCACCACCGCCCGTGCCGGGCGCCGCGCATGGACCGCCCTCGGGGTGCTGATGCTTCCGCTGCTGCTGGTCTCGATGGACGTCTCCGTCCTCTACTTCGCCATCCCGTCGATCAGCGCGGACCTCGAACCGACCGGCACCCAGCAGCTGTGGATCTTCGACATCTACGCGTTCGTGCTGGCCGGCCTGCTGATGACGATGGGGTCGCTCGGCGACCGCATCGGCCACCGCCGACTGCTGCTGATCGGCGCCACCGCCTTCGGCGCGGCCTCACTGCTCGCGGCCTACGCGAACAGCGCCGAGACCCTGATCGCGGCCCGGGCGGTCCTCGGCGTCGGCGGCGCGACCCTGATGCCGTCGACGATGGCCCTGCTGCGCACGATGTTCACCGACCCCGGTCAGCGTGCGAAGGCGATCGGCGTGTGGTCCGGAGTGATGACGGGCGGGATCGCGCTGGGCTCGGTGATGAGCGGCGTGCTGGTCGAGTACTTCTGGTGGGGCTCGGTCTTCCTGGTCAACCTGCCGGCGATGGTCCTGCTGCTGATCCTCGGTCCGATCCTGCTGCCGGAGTCCCGCAACCCCGCCTCCGGCCGCTTCGACTGGCTGAGCGTCCCGCTGTCGATGGCCGCCGTGCTCCCCGTGATCTACGGCCTGAAGGAGATCCCGTCCGAGGGCTGGAACGTCCGGTACGTCGTCGCGATCACGGTCGGTCTGCTCTTCGCGGCCCTCTTCGTCCACCGCCAGCGCACCACGGCCACCCCGATGATCGACCCGGCCCTGTTCCGCGGCCGCGGCTTCGCCCCCTCCGTCGCCCTGAACCTCGTCTCGGCGTTCGGGATCATGGGCTCGGCGTACTTCACCACGCAGTATCTGCAGTCGGTGCTCGACAAGAGCGCGCTGGAGGCGGCCCTGTGGGCGCTGCTGCCGTCGGTGCCGATCGGGGCGGCGGCGCCGGTCGCCACGAGCCTCGTCCAGAAGGGCGTCGCCCGTGCCCGGGTCGTCACCGCGGGCTTCGTGATCGCCTCGGCCGGATTCGTCGTCCTGGCCTTCGCCGGTACGGACTCGCTGTGGCTGGTGCTGACCGCGTGCGCGGTCCTCGCCGTCGGCGGTGTCGTCGTGATGTCCCAGATCATGGACCTGGCGATGGGCGCCGTCCCGGCCGAACGAGCGGGCACCGCGTCCTCCCTGATGGAGACCGGCTCGGAGTTCGGCGGCGCGCTGGGCATGGCGCTGCTCGGCTCCATCGGTACGGCCGTCTACCGCCACGAGATGCCGGGTACGGCCCCGGACGCGGCCCGCGAGACGCTGGGCGGGGCGCTGGCGGTGTCCGATCGGGTGCCCGGCCTCGCGACGGTGGCCCGGGAGGCGTTCACCAGCGGGATGCAGGGGGCGGCGATCGGCGGGGCCGTGTTCCTGGCGGGGGCCGCGGTGCTGGCGGCGGTGATGCTGCGGGGCGTGGAGACGCGCGAGCCGGCTCAGGAGCCGGAGCCGGAGCCGGAGCCGCAGCAGGCGTAAGGCACGAGCAGAACGCCGGGTGGACCGAGAGAAACTCTCGGCCCACCCGGCGTTGTCAGGGTTCCCGCCGGCCTCAGACCAGGTTCACCGCACGAGCGGACGTCGCGCCGATCTCCTCGGCGACCTCCGTCAGCACACCGGCGGCCACCGTGTCGTCCACGGTCAGCACGGCCAGCGCCTCGCCGCCGGCCGCCGCGCGGGCGACCTGCATGCCGGCGATGTTGATGCCGGCCTCGCCGAGGATCCGGCCGACGGTGCCGACGACACCGGGACGGTCCTCGTAGCGCAGGACGACCATGTGGTCGGCGAGGGCCAGGTCGACGTCGTAGTCACCCACGGCCACGATCTTCTGGAGGTGCTTGGGGCCGGCCAGCGTGCCGGAGACCGCGACCTCCTCGCCGTTGGACAGCGTGCCGCGCACGGTGACGACGTTGCGGTGGTCGGCCGACTCCGAGCTGGTGGTCAGCCGGACCTCGACACCGCGCTCCTGGGCGAACAGCGGCGCGTTGACGTAGGACACGGTCTCGTCGACGACGTCCTCGAAGACGCCCTTGAGCGCGGACAGTTCCAGCACCTTCACGTCGTGCTGGGTGATCTCGCCGTAGACCTCGACGTCGAGGCGGACGGCCACCTCGCCGGCGAGGGCGGTGAAGATCCGGCCGAGGCGCTCGGCGAGCGGCAGGCCCGGCTTGACGTCCTCGGCGATGACACCGCCCTGCACGTTCACCGCGTCCGGGACCAGCTCACCGGCGAGCGCGAGGCGCACCGACTTGGCGACGGCGATGCCCGCCTTCTCCTGCGCCTCGTCCGTGGAGGCACCGAGGTGCGGGGTGGCCACGACCTGGTCGAACTCGAACAGCGGGGAGTCGGTGCACGGCTCCTTCGCGTACACGTCGAGGCCGGCGCCGGCGACGCGGCCCTCCTTCAGCGCCGAGTACAGCGCCTCCTCGTCGACGATGCCACCGCGCGCGGCGTTGACGATGCGCACGCTGGGCTTGACCTTGCGCAGCGCCTCGTCGCCGATGAGACCGACGGTCTCGGGCGTCTTGGGCAGGTGGACGGTGATGAAGTCGGAGACCTCCAGGAGCTCGTCCAGGGAGAGCACCTTGACGCCCATCTGGGCCGCGCGCGCGGGCTGCACATAGGGGTCGTAGGCGACGACCTTCATGCCGAAGCCGGACATGCGCTGGGCGACGAGCGCGCCGATGCGGCCGAGGCCGACGACACCGAGGGTCTTCTCGGCCAGCTCCACGCCCGTGTACTTGCTGCGCTTCCACTCGCCGTTCTTCAGCGCGGCGTTGGCCTGCGGGATGTGGCGGGCGGTGGCGAGAAGCAGACCGCAGGCCAGCTCGGCGGCGGTCACGATGTTGGAGGTGGGGGCGTTGACGACCATCACGCCGGCCTTGGTGGCGGCGGAGACGTCGACGTTGTCCAGGCCGACGCCGGCTCGCGCGACGACCTTCAGCTTGTTCGCGGCGGCGATGGCCTCGGCGTCGACCTTGGTGGCCGAGCGGATCAGGATCGCGTCGACGTCGGCGATGGCGGGCAGCAGTTCGGCGCGGTCCGCGCCGTTGCAGTGCCGGATCTCGAAGTCCGGGCCAAGCGCGTCCACGGTCGCGGGCGACAGCTCTTCAGCGATGAGTACGACAGGTTTCGAGCTCACGTGAGGTCCTCACAAGTCCAAAGCATGCGGACGGCCGTCCCGACGGCCGCAGGCGGAGGAGGGGCTAGCCGCGGTAGACGCACGACGCTGTGGGCCTGACGCGTGTTGTTGTGCGCCAGTGTAGTGGCGCGACGGGGCGCGTCCTGCGCCCCTTCGGAAGGATCACCCTTCCGTGGTCCTACAGGTTGGACAAAGGGGCCGGAGCAGTCCGCCCCGGCCCCTCGCCCGGAGGCTCACGCCTCCTCGTCGACCCAGCTCATCAGCTTGCGCAGCTGCTTGCCGGTGGTCTCCAGCAGGTGCTCGGAGTCCTGCTGCTTGTACTCGTTGTACTTCTTCAGACCGCCGTGGTACTCGGCCATCCACTCACGGGCGAAGGTGCCGTCCTGGATCTCGGCGAGGACCTTCTTCATCTCGGCCTTGGTGGCGTCGGTGATGATGCGCGGGCCGGTGACGTAGTCGCCCCACTCGGCGGTCTCGGAGACGGACCAGCGCATCTTCTCCAGGCCGCCCTCGTACATGAGGTCCACGATCAGCTTCAGCTCGTGCAGGCACTCGAAGTAGGCGATCTCCGGCTGGTAGCCCGCCTCGACCAGGGTCTCGAAGCCGGCCTTGACCAGGGCGGCGGTGCCACCGCACAGGACGGCCTGCTCACCGAACAGGTCGGTCTCGGTCTCCTCGGTGAAGGTCGTCTTGATGACGCCGGCGCGGGTGCCGCCGATGCCCTTGGCGTACGACAGGGCGAGCGCGAAGGCGTTGCCCGTGGCGTCCTGCTCGACGGCGGCGATGCAGGGAACGCCGCGGCCCTCCTCGTACTGGCGGCGGACCAGGTGGCCCGGGCCCTTGGGGGCGACCATGCAGACGTCGACGCCTACCGGCGGCTTGATGAAGTCGAAGCGGATGTTCAGGCCGTGGCCGAAGAACAGCGCGTCGCCGTCCTTGAGGTTGTCCTTGATGGACTCCTCGTAGACCTGGGCCTGGATCGGGTCCGGGACGAGGATCATGATGACGTCGGCCTCGGCGGCCGCCTCGGCCGGGGTCACCACGCGCAGGCCCTGCTCCTCGGCCTTGGCCTTGGACTTGGAGCCCTCGTGCAGACCGACGCGGACGTCGACACCCGAGTCGCGGAGCGACAGCGCGTGGGCGTGGCCCTGGCTGCCGTACCCGATGACCGCGACCTTGCGGCCCTGGATGATGGACAGGTCGGCGTCGGCGTCGTAGAACAGCTCGGCCACTTTGGGTTCTCTCCTTGAGTGCAGGTGTTGCGTCCCACCGTATGACGGCGGGGTGAGGTGACGTTTCGGGGTCTCGCCATACGGGCGGCCGGGACCGCCCGTATGCCGGGTCAGGCGCTTCGGTCGAGCGCGCGCAGCGAGCGGTCCGTGATCGAACGGGCGCCGCGGCCGATCGCGATCGTGCCGGACTGGACCAGCTCCTTGATGCCGTACGGCTCCAGCATCTTGAGCATGGCGGACAGCTTGTCGCTGCTGCCGGTGGCCTCGATGGTCACGGCCTCCGGGGAGACGTCCACGGTCTTGGCACGGAACAGCTGGACGATCTCGACGATCTGGGAGCGGGTCTCGTTGTCGGCCCGCACCTTCACCAGAACGAGTTCACGCTGGACGGCCTGTGACGGCTCCAGTTCGACGATCTTCAGCACGTTGACGAGCTTGTTGAGCTGCTTGGTGACCTGTTCGAGGGGCAGGTCCTCGACGTTCACCACGATGGTGATGCGGGAGATGTCGGGGTGCTCGGTGACACCGACCGCGAGCGAGTCGATGTTGAAGCCGCGGCGGGAGAACAGCGCGGCGATCCGGGCCAGGATGCCCGGCGTGTTCTCCACCAGGACCGAGAGCGTGTGCTTGGACATTTTCTTCTACGTCTCTCTCGCTCAGTCGTCTTCGTTGTCGCCGAAGTCGGGGCGGACGTCCCGGGCGGCCATGATCTCGTCGTTGGAGGTGCCGGCGGCGACCATCGGCCACACCATGGCGTCCTCGTGGACGATGAAGTCGACGACGACGGGGCGGTCGTTGATGGAGTTCGCCTCCTCGATGACCTTGTCCAGGTCGTCGGGGGACTCGCAGCGGATCGCGTAGCAGCCCATGGCCTCGGACAGCTTCACGAAGTCGGGGACGCGGGTGCCCCTGGCCTCCGGGTTGACGTCGTTCGGGCCGGAGTGCAGCACGGTGTTGGAGTAACGCTGGTTGTAGAACAGCGTCTGCCACTGGCGGACCATGCCGAGGGCGCCGTTGTTGATGACCGCGACCTTGATCGGGATGCCGTTCAGGGCGCAGGTGGTGAGTTCCTGATTGGTCATCTGGAAGCAGCCGTCGCCGTCGATCGCCCAGACCGTCCGGTCCGGCGCGCCGGCCTTGGCGCCCATCGCGGCCGGGACCGCGTAGCCCATGGTGCCCGCGCCGCCGGAGTTGAGCCAGGTGGCGGGCCGGTCGTACCGGATGAAGTGGGCGGCCCACATCTGGTGCTGGCCGACGCCGGCCGCGAAGATCGTGCCCTCCGGGGCGAGTTGGCCGATGCGCTCGATGACCGCTTGCGGGGAGAGCGAGCCGTCCTCGGGCTGGTCGTAGCCCAGCGGGTAAGTCTCGCGCCACCGCTTGAGGTCGTTCCACCAGGCGCTGTAGTCACCCTGGTGACCCTCGCTGTGCTCCTTCTGCACCGCCTGGATCAGATCGGCGATGACCTCGCGGGCGTCGCCGACGATCGGCACGTCGGCCTCGCGGTTCTTGCCGATCTCCGCCGGGTCGATGTCCGCGTGGACGATCTTGGCGTACGGCGCGAAGCTGTCGAGCTTGCCGGTGACGCGGTCGTCGAAGCGGGCGCCGAGGGCGACGATCAGGTCGGCCTTCTGCAGGGCGGTGACGGCGGCCACCGAGCCGTGCATCCCGGGCATGCCCAGGTGCTGCGGGTGGCTGTCGGGGAACGCGCCGAGCGCCATCAGGGTGGTGGTGACCGGCGCGCCGGTCAGCTCGGCCAGGACCTTCAGCTCGGCGGTCGCCTTCGCCTTCAGGACACCGCCGCCGACGTAGAGCACGGGCCGCTTGGCGGAGGTGATCAGCTTGGCGGCCTCGCGGATCTGCTTGGCGTGCGGCTTGGTCACCGGGCGGTAGCCGGGCAGGTCCATGACGGGCGGCCAGGAGAAGGTGGTCCTCGCCTGGAGCGCGTCCTTGGCGATGTCGACCAGGACCGGGCCGGGGCGGCCGGTGGAGGCGATGTGGAACGCCTGCGCGATGGTCCGCGGGATGTCCTCGGCCTTGGTGACCAGGAAGTTGTGCTTGGTGATCGGCATGGTGATGCCGACGATGTCCGCCTCCTGGAAGGCGTCCGTACCGATCGCCTTGGAGGCCACCTGCCCGGTGATCGCCACGAGCGGCACCGAGTCCATGTGGGCGTCCGCGATCGGGGTGACCAGGTTGGTCGCGCCCGGTCCGGAGGTCGCCATGCAGACGCCGACCCGGCCGGTGGCCTGCGCGTAACCGGTGGCCGCGTGGCCGGCGCCCTGCTCGTGGCGGACCAGGACGTGGCGCACCCGGGTCGAGTCCATCAGCGGGTCGTAGGCGGGAAGGATGGCACCACCGGGGATACCGAATACCGTGTCGGCGCCGACCTCCTCGAGAGAGCGGATGAGGGACTGCGCGCCCGTGACGTGCTCGACGGGAGCGGAGTGCTGTCCTCCGGATCGGGGCCGCGGCTGCGGATGAGCCCCGGGGGCCTGCTCGGTCATCGGCATTCTCTTCTCGATGCTGAGGGTCTGTGCGAGGGTTTTTCTCAGGTTTTATACGAACTGCGGCTGTTGTACAGATGGCGCCTGTGCAACAAAAAACCCCCCGTGCCAAAAGGCAAGCGAGGGGAGCGCGCCGGGAGTGGTCGCTGGGAGTTCCGGGTCCGTCCGGATGTCACCAGCTTCAGCCGACGCGCTTTCCAAGTACGAGAATTCGGGTGCGCATGGCACTGACCCTCCCCCCGGCACGCACCCACTGTCAAGTGGGTGGGACGGGGGTCTCATTATGTGAGCGAAGGGTCGTCGCGCCACCAAGGGTTCCGCCTCCCAGCACTGCGGTCACACCCCCTGTGTACACCCCGGAACCCCCGCCCGCGAACGCCGGTTCGGCCGGTCCGTGGGGCACCGGATAATGACCGGAAGTGAGCGCCCGGCGCAGCCGGTACTCGTCCAGCGGACCGGAGAAGGCCATGCCCTGCCCATGGGTGCAGCCCATCGCGCGCAGGGCGACGACCTGCTCGGGCAGATCCACCCCCTCGGCCACGGACTGCAGCCCGAGGTCGGTGGCGATCCTGAGCAGCCCACTGGTGATCTTGTGCAGCCGGGCGGACTCGACGACCCCCTCGACCAGACCGCGGTCGAGCTTGAGGACGTCGACGGGAAGCCTTCTGAGCGCGGTGACGGCCGCGTACCCGCTGCCGAAGCCGTCGAGCGCGATCCGTACGCCGAGGCGGCGCAGGGCGGCCAGGCGGCGCTCCAGCTCGTCCAGCGAGACGCGCGGTTCGATGTCCGACAGCTCGACGAGCAGCGATCCTGACGGCAGCCCGTGCCGGGTGAGCAGGGCCTCGATCGAGCCGAGCGGCATCGACCGGTCCAGCAGCCGGCGCGCGCTCATCCGGACGGACACCGGCACGGCGAGCCCGGTCGCGGTGCGCTCGGCGGCCCGCTCGACGGCCTCCTCCAGGACCCAGCGGCCCAGTTCCTGCGTTCTGTCGCTGTCCTCGGCGACCCGCAGGAACTCGGCCGGGGTGAACAGCACGCCCTGGGAGGAGCGCCAGCGGGCCTGGGCGGCGACCGACGCGATCCGGCCGTCCGCCAGCCGCACCACGGGCTGGTGCAGCAGCGTGAACTCTCCGTCGTGCAGCGCGGCACGCAGCCGGGTGGCCAGTTCCGCCTTGCGGACGACGTCCTGCTGCATGTGCGGCTTGTACAGCTCGACCCGGCCCTTGCCGGCCGCCTTGGCCCGGTACATCGCGAGGTCGGCGTTGCGCAGGAGCTCGCCCGCGCCGAGGCCGGGCTCGGCGAAGGCCACACCGATGGACGCGGCGACCCGGACCTCGTTGCCATCGATGTCGTAGGGCTGCGAGAGGGTGACCCTGAGGCGGTCGGCGAGCTCCAGGATGTGCCCCTCACGGGCGGCGCGGTCACGGGTGGTGTCGCCGACGATCAGGGCCGCGAACTCGTCGCCGCCCAGCCGGGAGGCGGTGTCGCCCTTGCGGACCGCGTCGTGGAGCCGGCGCGCGGCCTGGACGAGCAGTTCGTCCCCGGCCTGGTGCCCGATCGTGTCGTTGACGGCCTTGAAGCCGTCGAGGTCGATGAAGAGGACGGCGGTGTTCCGCAGGGCGGTGCCCCGGTCGGAGCTGCGCCGCCCGGACAGGGCCTGCTGGACGCGCCGGGTGAACAGGGCGCGGTTGGGCAGGTCGGTGAGCGGGTCGTGTTCGGCGTTGTGCTGGAGCTGCGCCTGGAGGCGCACGCGCTCGGTCACGTCCCGGCTGTTGAAGATGAGGCCGCCGTGATGGCGGTTCACGGTCGACTCGACGTTCAGCCAGCCGCCGTCGCCCGAGCGGAAGCGGCACTCGATGCGCGTAGTGGGTTCGTCGAGGGGGCTGGCGGCGAGAAAGCGGCGCACCTCGTGCACGACGCAGCCCAGGTCCTCCGGGTGGATGATGGCGGCCAGTTCCTTGCCCACCAGCTCCTCCGCCGGGCAGCCGTAGACACCGGCGGCGGCCGGGGAGACGTAGCGCAGGACGCCGCTGGGGGCGGCGATCATGATGACGTCGCTGGAGCCCTGCACCAGGGAGCGGAAGTGGTTCTCCTGCTGGGCCAGCTCCTGGGTGAGGGTGATGTTGTCGAGCAGCATGATGCCCTGGCGCATGACGAGGGCGAGGACGACAGTGCCGGCCGTCAGGAGCACCACGCGGTCGACGTCGCGTCCGTTGAGGACGTTGTAGAGGATGCCCAGGGTGCAGACGGCGGCGGCGAGATACGGGGTCAGGGCGGCGAGGGAGCCGGTGATCGGGCGGGTGGCCGCGTACCGGGTGTGGTCGCCGGCCTGTGCGGCGGCGCTGTGCGCGGTGTGCGCGGCGGTCGGGTGCGCGGCGGAGCCGGGTGCCGCCGGGACAGGCGGGACCGGTGGGTGGTGGTGCGGGCCGGAGCGCTGGCCCGGCAGGTGCTCGTGCACCACGCGCGTGTGCACCTCGGGTTCGCCCGGCCCGTGCCGGCGGGGCGCGGCCCAGGGGGCGTAGGCGAGGAGCAGCGAGCCGGCGAACCAGCCCGCGTCGAGCAGCTGGCCGGAGCGGTAGTTGTTGTGCAGCAGCGGCGAGGTGAACAGGGCGTCGCACATCACCGTGAGGGCGAGGGCGCCGATCGCGGTGTTGACGGCGGACCGGTTGACCGACGACCGGCGGAAGTGCAGCACCAGCACCATGCTCACCAGGGCGATGTCCAGCAGCGGGTACGCCAGGGAGAGCGCGGCGTGCGCGACGCTCGGCCCGTCGAACTTGGCGGCCTGGGCGAGCGCCAGGCTCCACGACAGGGTGAGCAGCGAGCCGGCGATCAGCCAGGCGTCCAGCGCGAGACAGACCCAGCCCGCCTTGGTCACCGGCCGGGTGGCGAGCACCAGCAGGCCGACGATGGCGGGCGGCGCGAAGCACAGGAAGAACAGGTCGGCGTAGGAGGGGCTGGGCACGGGCCGCTGGAGCACGACCTCGTACCACCCCCAGACGCCGTTGCCGAGGGCGGCCATCGCCGAGGAGAGGGCGAACAGCAGCCAGGCGGGACGGAAGCGGACGCGGCGGGTGCGCGCGTAGAGGAAGCACGAGACGGCCGCGGTGCCCGCCGCGGCGCTCAATCCGAAGTCGCCCATGATCAGGGCGAGTTCGTCCGTACCCCAGCCGAGCGCGGAACCGACGGCGTATCCCGCGCACACCAGGGCCAGCAGCAGTTGGCGGACCAGGCCCGAGCCGGCGGCCCCGGAGGGCTGCGGTCCGGCCGGGGCCGGCCCCGTCGGAGGCTGCGCCCGCAGCGCTCCGTCGAGGACGGTCGTGGAGGTCGTCGGCGAGGTCACCGGGGCCTCCCGGTCCGCACCGGCCCCGGCTCCCGCCGGTCCTGGTGCGCTGGGTGGACGTGCCTTCTGCGGCCGCCGTGCCTGCGGTGGTGATGGCTGTGATGAGCGCTGTGGCCGCGTCTGCGCGCGGCAGTGCGCCAGGGTCGCCGCCGGCGGCTCCGCCGCGTCGGATCGTTCGTCCATAGGCCGTGCATCGCCCGTCGCCCCCCTCACAAGTCTGAGATGTCCATCCCCGGCGCCGAACGGTGCGCGGCGCAGCCCCTGTCGGGACGATACACCAGTCTCGTCACTCAGGGACATAGGTTCTCTACGCTCCGTGACGATCATCGGCATATGCGCACGGACCGCGTACGGGGAACTGCGGAGGGTGCCCGAAACGGATTACACGCCTGCCGCCCCCGTCGTAAGGATCACGTGGCGCAGCGGCTCGCGGTTCACGAAACGCCCCAACTGGTCGGCCAGGAGCCGCTTGGCGCGCGGCAGGAACGCGGACGTGGGGCCGCCGACGTGCGGGCTGATGAGCACTCCCGGCGCGTGCCACAACGGGTGTCCCGGGGGCAGCGGTTCGGGGTCCACGACGTCCAACGCGGCGATGATGCGGCCGCTTTCCAGCTCGGTGACCAGGGCGCTCGTGTCGACGACCGCGCCCCGGGCGACGTTGACGAGGAGGGCGCCGTCCTTCATGCGGGCGAGGAAGTCCTTGTCCACCAGACCGCGCGTGCTGTCGCTGAGCGGGGTGGAGAGGATCACGACGTCCGCCTGGGGCAGCAGGGCGGGCAGATCGGCGATCGGGTGCACAAGGCCGCGCTCCGTTGTGCGCTGGGAGCGCGCCACGCGCACCACCCGCGCGAGCTCGAAGGGCGCGAGCCGGTCTTCGATGGCGGCGCCGATGGCTCCGTATCCGATGATCATCACGGTTCGGTCGGCGAGCGCGGGATGGAATCCGCCCTGCCACCGCTCCTCCCGCTGGGCGTGCACGAAGCCCGGGATGCCGCGCAGGGAGGCGAGGGTGAGGGTGAGCGCGAGCTCGGCGGTGCTGGCCTCGTGCACCCCGCGCGCGTTGCACAGGGTCACGCCCGGGGCCAGGTCGCCGAGATGGGCGGTGACGTCGTCGACGCCGGCGGTTAGCGTCTGCACGAGCCGCAGGTTCACCATGTCCTTGAGCGGCCCGACCCGCACCGACTGCCGCTTCATGTACGGCACGACGTAGACGGCGACCGCCGCGGGGTCCCCCGGGTAGGGCTGGTCACCGTCCTCGCCGCCGTCCCAGAAACGGTAGTGGAGCCCGTCGGGCAGCCCGGTGATCTCGTCGGGCGGAATGGGCAGCCATACGTCGCGCACCGTGTCGTTCGTCATGGTCAGGAGGCTATGTCAGGCACGCGCGCGTGGGCGGGTTAGGTTGGGGGGTCGGCACAGGGAGGGTCACGGGCAGGTGGAGCGCAGGACGATCGGCGCGGGGGCGCTCGCGGTGGGGGCCGTCGGACTCGGGTGCATGCCGATGAGCTGGGCCTACAGCGGCTCGCGGCAGCGGGGGGACGAATCACTGAGGGCGGTGCACCGGGCGCTGGACCTGGGCTCGTCCCTGCTCGACACCGCCGACATGTACGGCCCGTTCACCAACGAGCTGCTGGTGGGGCGGGTGTTGAAGGAGCGGCGCGAGGACGCGTTCGTGTCGACCAAGGTCGGCCTGCTGGTCGGCGAGCAGCACATCGTGGCCAACGGCCGCCCGGGATACGTGAAGCGGGCGTGCGACGCCTCTCTGCGGCGGCTGCAGACCGATGTCATCGACCTCTACCAGCTGCACCGCGCCGACCCCGAGGTTCCCGTCGAGGAGACCTGGGGCGCGATGGCGGAGCTGGTCCGGGCGGGCAAGGTGCGGGCGCTCGGCCTGTGCGCGGTGGGCGTGCGCGGCGGCCGGCGCTCGGGCGGCACCCGGCTGTACGACGCCACGCTGCGTCAGCTCGCGCGCGTGCAGCAGGTGTTCCCGGTGAGCGCGGTGGAGGCCGAGCTGTCGGTGTGGTCGCCGGAGGCGCTGTCCGGGCTGCTGCCGTGGTGCGAGGCGCGCGGGGTGGGCCTGCTCGCGGCGATGCCTCTGGGGAATGGTTTCCTCACGGGCGCTCTCACCCCGGGCGAGGGCTTCGAGCCGGACGACATGCGGGCCCGCCACCCCCGTTTCACGGCCGAGATGATGGCCGCCAACCAGCCGATCGTCGCCGGTCTGCGCCGGATCGCCCGCCGCCACGGCGAGGACGTCACCCCGGCCCAGGTGGCCCTGGCGTGGGTGCTGTCCCGGGGGCGGCACGTGGTGCCGGTGCCGGGGGCCAAGCAGGAGCGCTGGGTGGCCGAGAACGCGGGCGCGGCGGAGCTGCGGCTGACGGAACAGGACCTCGCCGAGGTGGCGGCGCTGCCGGGGCCACAGGGATCCTGGGAGTGAGGGCGGCGGCTTCCGGATTCCGTGATCGGGAACTCCGGGGGGCGTGGCCGGTGTATGACAAGGGGGGCCCGTCGCAGGGGGTCCCGCCGCATCGAGGGAGCTGGTTGATCGTGCAACGTCGAGCCGTGACGGCCGTGTTGGCCGCGAGCGCGCTGCTGCTGGCGGCCGGCTGCTCCTCCGGCGACGGCGGTCCGTCCGCCGCGGGCACCCCGTCATCGGGCGGTACGTCCGCGTCGGCCACGCCCTCGGCGCCGGCCGAGTCCACCCCGCCCGCGAAGGGCACGGTGAAGGTGGTGCGCACGGTCGCCGAGGGCCTGAAGACCCCCTGGGGCCTCGCCCAGATCGGCGACGGCGATCTGCTGGTCTCCTCCCGCGACGAGGGGACGATCACCCGCATCGACGCGAAGACCGGCAAGAAGACCGAGCTGGGCGAGGTGTCCGGGGTCGAGCCGGACGGCGAGGGCGGCCTGCTGGGCATCGCCCTGTCCGCCGACTACGCCTCGGACCACATGATCTACGCGTACTTCACGTCCGCCTCGGACAACCGGGTCGTCCGCATGATCTACGATGAGCGGCGGCCGGCCGGTGAGCAGCTGGGCGCGCCGGACACGGTGTTCAAGGGCATCCCCAAGGGCGTGATCCACAACGGCGGGCGGATCGCCTTCGGGCCCGACGGGATGCTGTACGTGGGCACGGGCGAGACCGGCGACCGGGGGCTGGCCCAGGACAAGGAGTCCCTGGGTGGCAAGATCCTGCGCATCACCCCCGAGGGCGAGCCGGCGCCCGGCAACCCCTTCCCCGACTCCCCCGTGTACTCGTACGGCCACCGCAATGTGCAGGGGCTGGCCTGGGACGCCAAACAGCGGCTGTTCGCCTCGGAGTTCGGGCAGGACACCTGGGACGAGCTGAACGCGATCGAGCCGGGCGGCAACTACGGCTGGCCGGAGGCGGAGGGCAAGTCGGGCGACGCGAAGTACCACGACCCGATCGCCCAGTGGGCGACCGACGAGGCGTCCCCCAGCGGCATCGCGTACGCCGAGGGCTCGATCTGGATGGCGGGCCTGAAGGGCAACCGTCTGTGGCGCATCCCCCTGAAGGGCACGCAGACGTCGGCGGCCCCGCAGTCCTTCCTGAAGGGCGAGTACGGCCGGCTGCGCACGGTGGTCCCGGCGGGCGGCGGCAAGCTGTGGCTGACGACGAGCAACACGGACGGCCGGGGCACCCCGAAGAAGGGCGACGACCGGATCCTGGAGGTGGAGGTGAGCTAGGGCGGGCCCTCGCGGCTAGCCCTTGTCGTCCCCGTCCCCGTCCCCGTCCCCGTCGCCGGGCTCGGGAGCAGGCCGTCGTACGACCACCTTGCCGGACGCGAGGTCTATCGGGCCCCGGCCGGGGTCCTGGTCCCCCACGTCCACCCGGGTCAGCTCCAGCCGTTTCTGTTCGTCTCGGGTGTGTTTGCGACCGGGTGTGAACAGTTCTTCCAGGGCGTTGAACATGGAGCGTCCCTTCCCGTGCCGGGTGTGTCGCCGTCCTCCATCATCGCGCGCCCACCCGCTCCCCGTCCCCCGCGGGGAACAGTCCCAGCCGGTGGGCCACCGCCGCCGCCTCGCCGCGGCCGCCGACGCCCAGCTTGGACAGGATGTTCGACACGTGGACACTGGCCGTCTTCGGGGAGATGAACAGCTCCTCGGCTATCTGACGGTTGGTGCGGCCGGCCGAGACCAGCCGGAGCACGTCCCGCTCCCGGTTGGTCAGGCCGAGGGAGTCGGCGGGGGCGAGCGCGGGGCGCGGGGTGTGGGTCAGGGCGAGCCGGGCGCGCTGCGCGAGGTCGGTGACGGCGTCGGCCAGCGGGCGGGCGCCGAGGTGGTCGGCCACGGCGGCGGACAGCCTCAGCAGTTCCGTGGCGCGGGCCCGTTCGTCCTCGCCCGGGGCGTGGTTCAGCAGCGCCTCGGCCAGGCGGTAGCGGACGCGGGCGACGTCGTGGGGCCGTCCCACCCGTTCCACGGCGGTGACCGCCGCGCACCACTCGTCCGGGGCGAACACGCCTTGGGCGCGCAGGAGTTCGGCCCGCAGCCACTGGTCGTACGCCTCCCAGACGGGAACGCCGGTGGCCAGGGTCTTCGCCGTCGCGCGGATCCGGTCGAGGATCCGCGCGCGTCCCGCCTCGGCGGCCGGGTCGCCGTGGGCCTCGGCCTCGGCGGTGGCGCCGGCCAGTAGCAGCGGCCAGCCGTAGCGCTGGGTGCCGGGCGGGAAGCCGGTGTCCAGGACCCACTCCAGCTCGGCGCGCGCGTCCTCCAGCCGGCCTTCGGCCGCCGCGATGTTCACGGCGACCCAGCTCATCGGCAGGGAGTACTGCGGCATGGGGTCGTGGGTGCCGAAGTAGGCGCGGGCGTTGGCGAGATGGCGGGCGGCCCGGGCCGTCTCGCCCCGGACGAAGGCCAGATGGGCGAGGCGCACCGAACCGCCCGCGCGGGGCTTGGAACTCTGCTCCACGCGCTGGGCGTTGGCCGCCGCCTCGGCGGCCTCGGTCCAGCGGCCCAGGGAGTGCAGCGACTCGGCGAGATTGCCCCACACCCAGGCCTCGGCGTCCACCAGGCCGAGTCTGCGGGTGATCCGGACGCCCTCCTGGAGGATGCCGACGGCCTCCTCGGAGCGGCCGACGGCCTCCAGCGAGGACGGCAGGTTCACCAGGCTGCGGCCGAGTTCGTGGTCCATGCCGAGCTGTGCCGCACGGTCCTTGACCTCGTACATCTCGGCGAGCCCGGCCTCGGTGTCGCCCGCGTCGACCCGCAGGCCGCCGAGGGTGAGGCGGGCGTTGAGCTCGATGGCGTCGGCGCCGACCATGCGCGCGTACTCCACGGCCCGCTCGGCGGCGAGCACGGCCTCCGGGCCCGGTTGGTGCAGCATGGACCAGCCGGCGACCATGGCCAGCACCTCGGCGTGCACCCCGGAGGGCGGCAGTCCGCGCACCAGCTCCTGGGCGGTGGCCAGCTCCGCCCAGCCGTCGCCGCGGGCCAGATGCTGGCTGAGCCGGGAGCGCTGCACCCAGAACCAGGCGGCCCGCAGCGGGTCCTCCTCGTCCTCCAGCAGCCGCAGGGCCCGCTTGGTGATCTTCAGCGCCCGTTCCCGCTCACCGCAGAAGCGGCCCGCGACGGCCGCCTCGGCCATCAGGTCGAGATAGCGCAGCGGTGCGGTGGCCGGGTCGCAGCCGCACGGAGGATAGACCCCGGTGTAGTCGGCGGGGCGCAGCCGGGCGCGGACGTCGCGCGGGGCGGCGTCCCACAGCTCCATCGCCCGCTCCAGGAGCCGCAGTTGTTCGCTGTAGGCGTGCCGGGTGCGGGCCTGGACGGAGGCTTCGAGGACGGCGGGCAGGGCCTTGGCCGGGTCGTGGGCGTGGTACCAGTAGGTGGCGAGGCGGGTCACGCGCGCGTCGGCGGGGACCAGCCCGGGGTCGGCCTCCAGGGCTTCGGCGTAGCGCCGGTTGAGGCGGGAGCGCTCGCCGGGCAGCAGGTCGTCGCTCACGGCCTCGCGGACCAGGGAGTGCCGGAAGCGGTAGCCGTCGCCGGAGGGGGCGGCGGTGAGGATGTTGGCGTTGACGGCGGCCCGCAGCGCCTCGATGAGGTCGTCCTCGGTGAGCCGGGCGACGGCGGCGAGCAGCGCGTGCTCGACGGTGGAGCCGCCCTCGGCGACGAGCCGGGCGATCCGCTGGGCGCTCTCGGGCAGCGCCTCGACGCGCACCAGCAGCAGATCGCGCAGGGAGTCGGTCAGTCCGGTGCAGCAGCCCTCGTGGGCGGCGACGGCGAGTTCCTCGACGAAGAAGGCGTTGCCGTCGGAGCGTTCGAAGATGTCGTCGACCTGGGCGGGGTCGGGTTCGGCGGCGAGGATGCCGGCGATCTGGCGGCCGACCTCGTCGCGGTTGAAGCGGGCCAGTTCGACGCGGCGGACCGTGCGCAGCCGGTCCAGTTCGGCGAGGAGGGGGCGCAGGGGGTGGCGGCGGTGGATGTCGTCGGAGCGGTAGGTGGCCAGGACGACCAGGCGGCCGGTGCGCAGGGTGCGGAAGAGATAGGCGAGCAGGTGGCGGGTGGAGGCGTCGGCCCAGTGCAGGTCCTCCAGGGCGAGGACGACCGTGCGGTCGGCGGCGACGCGCTCCAGGAGGCGGGCGGTGAGTTCGAAGAGGCGGGCCATGCCCTCCTCGTCGTGCCGGCCGGTGCCGGTGTCGCCGAACTCCGGGAGCAGCCGGGCGAGTTCCTCCTCCTGGCCGTCCGCGGCGGCGGCCAGTTCGTCCGGCAGGGCGGCGCGCAGGGCGCGCAGCGCGGTGGAGAACGGGGCGAACGGCAGCCCGTCGGCGCCGATCTCGACGCATCCGCCGATCGCGACGACCGCGCCCTCCCGCGCGGCGGCGTCGGCGAACTCCTCGACGAGCCGGGTCTTGCCGACGCCGGCCTCGCCGCCGACCAGCAACGCCTGCGGCTCGCCCGCGTGAGCGCGGGCGAGCGCGTCGTGCAGCGTGTCCAGTTCATCGGTGCGGCCGACGAACACGGGACTGACGGACCTGGTCTCCACGGCCCCGAGCATCGCACAGGGGTCTGACAACGCCCCACTGCTTATCGCGGGCTGGGCCGGGACGCCCGGGGCGCTCACGCGACCCGGGCGAACCGATGCCGGCGCGGGCGGCGGGTATCGGACTCGTGCTCGGCGGTCTCGTGCCGGGCTGCCCGCCGGTCCTCGGCGCGCTGCTCGCGCTGAACCTCGCGGGCGAGCCGTTCCTGGTCGGCCCGGCGGATGAGGTCGGCGGAGCGGTACTGCTGCATCTCGTACTCGTACATGGTGTCCCCTTGAGGAGGTTCCGAAGGTTTCTGCTTCGCTTTCCGCGATGCCTCAACCTTCGTCTCCCAGGGGGGTGCGCCACATCGGGAGAGTTCCGCATCTTCGGCCGCCCCGGCGGGCCTTAGACGCGCGTGAGGGGCCTTAGGCGCGGTGCGTAAGGCGGCACACCGCGTCTGAGGCCCCTCACGGGCGGATGGGTCGGGCTCAGCCGGCGGACGGCAGTCCGAGCATGGCGTCGCTGTACTTGAGGACGGCCAGGAGCAGTCCGATCACGGCGAGCGAGACACCCGCCCAGGCCGCCGACTTGATCCAGGGCGCCTGGGCCCTGCCGGGGGCGCCGAAGGCGGGCCGGATCAGCACGACGACGGCGGTGACCAGGGCGGCCAGCGCGAACAGTCCGGCCCACAGCGCGGTGGTGTGCCAGGCGTCGCCGTAGACCTCCTTGATCTGCCGGGCGACGCTCGCCGTGGAGGAGGTCTCCAGCTGGCCCACGAGGGTCTCGCGGGCGGCGGCGACGGTGCCCATCCAGTTGCCGGTGAGGGACACGACGCCGAGGGCGACGGAGACGATCGCGCCCGCGCCCTGGCCGACGCCGGAGGGTCCCGCCGGGGTGCCCTCCGCGTCGCCGCCGTCCGTCTCGGCGGCGGAAGCCTCGGGGGCCTCCGAGGTCTCAGCGGCCTCCTTCGTCTCAGCGGCCTCCTTCGTCTCAGCGGCTTCCTTGATCTCAGCGGCCTCGGTGGCCTCGGTGGATGCGGTGGCCTCGGCGGCCCCGGTGGTGTTCTCGGCCTCGACGGCCCCGTCAACAGTCCTGGTTCCCATGCCCCGCACCGTACGGACGCTCTCTGAGAAGTCCCTTAATGATCGTTGTGCGCGGCACGCGCGCGTGCCGCACGCCACTCCGGGGCGAGGATCGACCAGACCTCCAGGTCGTGCCGCGTCCCCCCGTAGGGATGTGCCTGGCGCCGTACGCCGTCGCGGGTCATGCCCAGGCGCCGGGCCACGTTCAGGCTGGGTACGTTGCCCGAGGCGGCGACCCATTCGACGCGGTGGATACCGCGCTCCTCGACCGCCCAGTCGATGAGCACCCGCATCGCGCGCGTGATGAGCCCGCGCCCGGTGGCGGCGGGTTCCAGCCAGCAGCCGACCTCGGCGTTGCCGGTCTCCGCGTCGAAGTTCAGCGTGAGGACGCCGCCCACGAGCGTTCCGTCCAGCCAGATGCCGTGGTACGAGGCCGTGTCGGCGGCGCGCAGATCGGCGTACCGCTGGAGCGTGGCCCGCGCGGAGGGCACATCGACGGCCTTGGAGCCGAACGGGATGAACTGCCCGATGAACTCCCGGCCGCGCTCCAGGTGGGCCAGGAACTCCTCGGCGTGCCACACCTCCAGCGGCCGCAGTTCGGCGCCGTCGTCACCCAGGGATATCGCGTACATCCCGTTGCCCCCGTTCCTTGTCCATCTCCTCCACAGCGTCCGTGAGCCTCTCATGGGCGGCGGCACGGCACTCGGGCGGCTCGATGCTGATGCGGGGCAGTCGGCGGTCCAGCCAGGCGGGCAGCCACCAGTTGGCGCCGCCGAGCAGATGCATCAGGGCCGGCACCAGGAGGGTGCGGAGCACGAAGGCGTCGAGGGCGACGGCGGAGGCGAGCGCGATGCCGAACATGGCGATCACGCGGTCGCCGCTGAGGACGAAGGCGAGGAAGACCGAGATCATGATGACCGCGGCGGAGTTGATGACCCGGCTGGTCTCGGCGAGGCCGACGCGGACGGCCCGCCGGTTGTCGCCGGTCTCCAGCCACTCCTCGTACATCCGGCTGACCAGGAAGACCTGGTAGTCCATGGAGAGTCCGAACAGGACGGACACCATGATCACGGGCAGGAAGGGTTCGATCGGGCCCGCGCGGCCGAGGCCGAGCAGCTCGCTCCCCCAGCCCCACTGGAAGATCGCGACGACCACCCCGAACGCGGCGGCGACGGCCGCTATGTTCATGACGGCGGCCTTGAGCGGGATGCCGACGGACCGGAAGGCGAGCAGGAGCAGCAGACAGCCGAGGCCGATGACGACGCCGACGAACAGCGGCAGCTTGCCGACGATGACGTCGGCGAAGTCGTCGTAGCCGGCGGTGACGCCGCCGACCTGCACGTCGAGCGAGGTGCCCGACTCGGCGCGCGGCAGGACGTCCGTGCGCAGCCGGTCGACGAGGTCGCTGGTCGCGCGCGACTGCGGGGCGGAGTCGGGAACGACGCCCAGGTACGCCGTGGTGCCGCCGGAGTCGTAGGTCACCGGGGTCACCGAGGCGACGCCCTCGGTGGTGCGCAGGGTGGCGTCGAGGTTGTCGAGGGCGAGGCGGTCCTCGGCGCCGTCTACGCGCGTCACGAGCGTCAGCGGGCCGTTGACGCCGGCGCCGAAGCCGTCGGCGAGGAGGTCGTACGCCTGGCGGGTGGTGGCGGTCCGCGGGTCGTTGCCCTGGTCGGAGGTGCCCAGCCGCAGCCCGAAGGTGGGCAGCGCGAGGGCGGCGATGACGACGACGGCGAGGGCCCCGAGGGCCTTGGGGTGGCGTTCCACGAACGCGGACCAGCGGGCGGCGAGCCCGGTGGGCACCTCGGGCTGCGGACCGTGTTCGGCGAGCCGGCGCCGCTCGCGGCGGCTGAGGGCGCGCGGCCCGATGAAGGACAGCAGGGCGGGCAGCAGGGTCACCGAGGCGGCGACGGTGAGGACGACGGTCAGGGAAGCCGCTATCGCGACGCCGTTGAGGAAGTTCAGCCGCAGGATCAGCATCCCGAGCAGCGCGATGCACACGGTCGCACCCGCGAACACGACGGCGCGTCCGGTGGTGGCGACGGCGTTGGTGGCGGCTTCCTCCGCGGACAGCCCGCGCTTCAGCCCGCGCCGGTGCCGGGTGACGATGAACAGGGCGTAGTCGATGCCGACGCCGAGCCCGATGAGCATGCCGAGCATCGGCGCGAAGTCGGCGACGGTCATGGCGTGCCCGAGCAGCACGATCCCGGCGTACGCGGTGCCGACGCCGATCAAGGCGGTGGCGATGGGCAGCAGCGAGGCGGCGAGCGAGCCGAAGGCGAGGAAGAGCACGACCGCGGCCACGACCACGCCGACGACCTCTGCGAGGTGTCCGCCGGAGTCCTTGGTGAGGGCGATGGCGCTGCCGCCGAGCTCGACCTGGAGCCCGTCGCCCTCGGCGGCCTTGGCGGTGTCGACGACGGCCCTGGCCTCGGCCACGCCGATGTTCTCGACGCGGTCGTCGAAGGTGACGGTGGCGTACGCCGTATGGCCGTCGGCGCTGATCCGGCCGGCGCCGGCCTGTCCGTCGTAGGGCCCGGCGACCTCGGCCACGCCGGGCAGGTCGGCGATCTTCTCCAGCGTGCGGGACATCGTCTGTTCGACGTCGGCGGCGCGGACGGTGCCGGACGCGGTGTGCCACACGACGGTGTCGCTGTCGCCGCCGAGGCCGGGGAAGCCCTCCTGGAGCAGCTGGGTGGCTCGGCCGGACTCGGTGCCGGGGACGTCGTAGTCGTTGGAGTAGGCGGCCCCCGTGACCGCCGCGGCCGCCGTGACCCCGCCGAAGGCGAGCAGCCACAACAGGACGGCGACGAGGCGGCGCTGGACACACCAGCGTGCGAGGGCTGCCACGAACGTGCTCCCGGGGGACGATGTGTGGATCTTTGACCGGGAACAGTCGGAGACGACCTGAACAGCCCGCAAAGAACGCATGAGCAATGCGGGACCACTCTTCCAGGTGAAAGTGATCCTTTGCCCCGTTCGTGGGCCTTTTCACAGGAGTGGGAGGCAGATCACAGGACAATAACGCCCCGCGTGTCGCACCCGGCCCGTCAGTCGAGCTGGTCTCCCACGGCCATCACCATCACACCCGCGATGAGCAGCCACAGGGCGCGCCGGGTACGGCCCCGGTGGCCGAGAACCGCGGCGAGCGCGCAGACGGCGGCGCCGAGGGCGTAGGCGGCCGGGACGACGGCCGGGGCGGAGCCGGTCAGCCGCAGCAGCGCGGCGGAGAGCCCGGCCAGGGTCAGCAGACCGCCGGTGCCGAGCGCCGTCCAGCGGGCCCGGCGTGCCTCGCTCACCGGGTCCTCGTCTTCCTCTTCCCCGGGGTCGTCGGGGTCGTCGGCGAGGTCCGCGCGCGGGTCGGATATCTCGGAATCCACTCGTCCACTCATGGCGGGGGAGCGTAGCGCGTCCCGCTCTCATTTTCGGATGCGGGGCGGCCCGGCGCCTTGCTAGCGTCGGCGGGTCGTCCGCCCATCGCGGCCCGGTGCCGCCGACCCGAGCAGGTGCATTGTTTGAGCGTCCGACCGAGCTCCGACGTATCCCCTTCCGTTTCCCCGGACTCAAGGAGCCCGTTCACCGATGCCAGAGACGACCCCGAGGACCTCGACTGAGGACCTCACCCAGCGCCTGACCCACCCCGCCTACCCGCGCAGCAACGGCTACGACGTCCGCTGGGTCATCGAGAACCAGATGGGCCCGAACGCGCTGTGGCTGCTGGAGTGGCTCGCGCCCGCGCTCGGCCTGGACACCCTGCGCCCCTGCGCCCGCGTCCTCGACCTCGGCTGCGGCCGGGCGATGACGTCGGTGTTCCTGGCCAGGGAGTACCACGCCCAGGTCACCGCGGCCGACCTGTGGGTCAAGCCGGACGAGAACGCGAAGCGCATCGCCGAGGCCGGTTTCGCCGACCGGGTGCTGCCCGTGCACACCGAGGCGCACGACCTGCCGTTCGCCGAGGGCAGTTTCGACGCGATCGTGAGCATCGACGCGTACCAGTACTTCGGCACGAACGACCTGTATCTGCCCACCCTGACCCGGCTGTTGAAGCCGGGCGGGCGGATCGGGATCGTCGTCCCGGCCCTGCGCGAGGAGATCGACGGCGTGGAGCCGCCGGAGCACCTCGCGCAGTGGTGGGAGCCGGACTTCTGGTGCTTCCACACCGCCGACTGGTGGCGCCGCCACTGGACCCGCAGCGGAGCCGTCGAGGTCGAGACGGCCGACTGGCTGGACGACGGCTGGAAAGACTGGCTGTTGTGGGTCGACGTGGTCGCCGAGGAGAGCCCTCAGGAGTTCCACCGCACGATGGCCCGCTGGGTGCGCGACATGGTGCGCGCCGACGAGGGTCGGACGTTCGGGTTCGTACGACTCGTGGGGCGCCGTAAGTAGCAAGCAGGAGAAGTAGCAAGCAGAAGGCCCCGGAGGCAGCAGCCTCCGGGGCCCTACGCGTCTTACGAGGGTCAGCCCTCGCTGACGCCCAGCTTCTCCAGGATCAGCTCCTTGACGCGGGCCGCGTCGGCCTGACCGCGGGTCGCCTTCATGACCGCGCCGACCAGGGCGCCGGCGGCGGCGACCTTGCCGGAGCGGATCTTGTCGGCGATGCCCGGGTTGCCGGCGATGGCCTCGTCGACGGCGGTGCCGAGGGCACCCTCGTCGGAGACGACCTTCAGGCCGCGCTTCTCGACGACCTCGTCCGGGGTGCCCTCGCCCGCGAGGACGCCCTCGATGACCTGGCGGGCCAGCTTGTCGTTCAGGTCGCCCTTCGCGACGAGCTCGGTGACCCGGGCCACCTGCGCCGGGGTGATGGCGAGTTCGTCGAGGGAGACCCCCGACTCGTTGGCGCTGCGCGCCAGTTCGCCCATCCACCACTTGCGGGCGGAGGCCGCGTCGGCACCGGCGTCGATCGTGGCGACGATCGGGTCCAGCGCGCCGGCGTTGAGGATCGCCTGCATGTCGGTGGCGGAGATGCCCCACTCGGCGAGCAGCCGGGTACGGCGGGCCAGCGGCAGCTCGGGGAGCGCCGCCCGGATCTCCTCGACCCACTCACGGGACGGGGCGACCGGGACGAGGTCGGGCTCCGGGAAGTACCGGTAGTCCTCGGCCTCCTCCTTCACGCGGCCCGAGGTCGTGGACCCGGTGTCCTCGTGGAAGTGGCGGGTCTCCTGGACGATGGTGCCGCCGGACGACAGCACGGCCGCGTGGCGCTGGATCTCGAAGCGCGCCGCGCGCTCCACGGAGCGCAGCGAGTTGACGTTCTTCGTCTCCGAACGGGTGCCGAACTTCTCGGTGCCGTGCGGGCGCAGCGACAGGTTCACGTCGCAGCGCATCTGGCCCATCTCCATGCGGGCCTCGGAGACGCCGAGCGCCCGGATGACCTCGCGCAGCTCACGGACGTACGCCTTGGCGACCTCGGGAGCACGCTCGCCGGCGCCCTCGATCGGCTTGGTGACGATCTCGATGAGCGGGATGCCGGCGCGGTTGTAGTCCAGCAGGGAGTGGGACGCGCCGTGGATACGGCCGGTGGCGCCGCCGACGTGCGTCGACTTGCCGGTGTCCTCCTCCATGTGGGCGCGCTCGATCTCCACGCGGAAGGTCTCGCCGTCCTCCAGCTGTACGTCGAGGTAGCCGTTGAAGGCGATCGGCTCGTCGTACTGGGAGGTCTGGAAGTTCTTCGGCATGTCCGGATAGAAGTAGTTCTTCCGGGCGAAGCGGCACCACTCGGCGATCTCGCAGTTCAGCGCGAGACCGATCTTGATCGCCGACTCGACGCCGGTCGCGTTGACGACCGGGAGCGCGCCGGGCAGGCCGAGGCAGACGGGGCAGGTCTGCGTGTTGGCGTCCTGGCCGAGGGCCGTGGAACAGCCGCAGAACATCTTGGTCTTGGTGCCGAGTTCGACATGGACCTCAAGGCCCATGACGGGGTCGTACGACGCCAGCGCGTCCTCGTACGACACCAGGTCGGTCGTGGTGGTCACGGTGAAACTTCCCTCTCAGCCCAGCAGGACGTCGTCGTCGCCCAGCCGCTTCAGCTCGCGGTACAGGATGGCGAGGCCGGTGACGATCGCGACCGCGGAGACGGTGGCGTCGACCAGCCGCAGCGTGTCCTGCTCGGCCCGGGCCTTCTTGATCTGCTTGGCGACACCGAACGCGCCGAAGGCGGTGGTGGCCATGGACAGGTACGTACCGGACTTGGACTTCTTGAAGCCCTTGGCCTTCGACAGTGCGCTACTCACAGCGACGGAGCCTCCTCCAGGAGCGGGTGCCCCCACTTTTCCACGAAGGCGGCCTCGACGGCGGCGCCGACCTTGTAAAGACGGTCGTCCTTCAGCGCCGGGGCGATGATCTGGAGGCCGACCGGGAGGTTGTCCTCGGGCGCCAGACCGCACGGCAGCGACATCGCCGCGTTGCCCGCGAGGTTCGTCGGGATGGTGCACAGGTCGGCCAGGTACATCGCCATCGGGTCGTCGGCGCGCTCACCGATCGCGAAGGCGGTGGTCGGCGTCGTCGGCGAGACGATGACATCCACCTGCTCGAACGCCTTCTCGAAGTCGCGCGTGATGAGGGTGCGGACCTTCTGGGCGCTGCCGTAGTAGGCGTCGTAGTAGCCGCTCGACAGGGCGTACGTGCCGAGCATGATGCGGCGCTTCACCTCGGGGCCGAAGCCGGCCTCACGGGTGAGGGAGGTGACCTCCTCGGCGGAGTGCGTGCCGTCGTCGCCGGTCCGCAGGCCGTAGCGCAGGCCGTCGAAGCGGGCGAGGTTGCTCGAACACTCGCTCGGCGCGATGAGGTAGTACGCCGACAGCGCGAGGTCGAAGGACGGGCAGTCCAGCTCGACGATCTCGGCGCCCAGGCCCTTGAGCAGCTCGACGGACTCGTCGAAGCGCTGGATGACACCGGCCTGGTAGCCCTCGCCGCGGAACTGCTTGACGACGCCGACGCGCATGCCGGCGACGGAGCCGTTGCGGGCGGCCTCGACGACCGGCGGGACGGGCGCGTCGATCGACGTCGAGTCCAGCGGGTCGTGCCCGGCGATGACCTCGTGCAGGAGGGCCGCGTCCAGGACCGTACGGGCACAGGGGCCGCCCTGGTCGAGGGAGGACGAGAACGCCACCATGCCGTAGCGGGACACGGCGCCGTACGTCGGCTTGACGCCGACCGTGCCAGTGACGGCGGCCGGCTGGCGGATGGAGCCGCCGGTGTCGGTGCCGATGGCGAGCGGGGCCTCGAAGGCGGCGAGGGCCGCGGAGGAACCGCCGCCGGAGCCGCCGGGGATCTTGGTGAGGTCCCAGGGGTTGCCGGTCGGGCCGAACGCGCTGTTCTCGGTGGAGGACCCCATGGCGAACTCGTCCATGTTGGTCTTGCCGAGGATGACCACGTCGGCGGCCTTCAGCCGCTTGGTGAGCGTCGCGTCGTACGGCGGGATCCAGCCTTCGAGGATCTTCGAACCGACGGTCGTCGGGATGCCCTCGGTGGTGAAGATGTCCTTCAGCGCGAGCGGGACGCCGGCCAGCGGGCCGAGCTTCTCGCCACGGGCGCGCTTCTCGTCGACGGCGCGGGCCTGGGCGAGCGCGCCCTCGCGGTCGACGTGCAGGAAGGCGTGCACCTTCTCGTCGACGGCCTCGATACGGGCCAGGTGTGCCTCGGTGACCTCGACGGCCGTGAGCTCGCCGGAGGCGATCTTCCCGGCGATCTCGGCGGCGGTGAGCTTGATGATGTCCGTCATGGTCAGTCCTCCCCCAGGATCTGCGGCACCTTGAAACGCTGCTGCTCCTGGGCCGGGGCGCCGGAGAGCGCCTGCTCGGGGGTGAGCGAGGGACGGACCTCGTCCGCCCGCATGACGTTGGTCAGCGGGAGCGGGTGCGAGGTCGGCGGTACGTCTTGGTCGGCGACCTCGCTGACGCGGGCGACCGCGCCGATGATGTCGTCGAGCTGGCCTGCGAAGTGGTCGAGCTCTTCGGGCTTCAGCTCCAGACGCGCCAGCCGGGCGAGGTGGGCGACCTCCTCGCGCGTGATGCCAGGCATGCAGCGTTCCTCTGGGGTGAGTGTGTGTGGTTTGGGGCCAATCCTAGGGGGCGGGGGCTCGTAGCCGTTAAACGGTTTCGCCCCACGGGACCGGCGGCTCAGTGGCGCCCCTCCCATGCGGGGCTCCGCAGGAAGTGGTTGTCGTACAGCTCCTGCACCTCCAGGAGGCTCTCCGGGGTGGCCTCGCCGAGGCGGATGCGCTGGAGGTGGCGGAAGTACTCGAAGCGCTCGACGCCGGGCGTGATGACGATGAGGAGATCGGCGGTGCTGCCGGGCCGGGCCGCGAAGGCGTGCGGCCGGCCCGGCGGCACGATGACCAGGTCGCCGCGCTCGGCTGTGACGACGTCCTCGCCGGAGAGCACCTCGGCCTCGCCGTCGAGGAAGAAGAACATCTCGGCGGAGTTGCGGTGCAGATGCGGGCGGGCGCCGTCGGCGCCCTCGCCGAGAGTGACCCGCACGGTGGACAGCGCGCCGCCGGAGGCGCTGCTGTCGGCGAGCAGCTTCACGGCGACCGGGTCGCCGCCGACCACTTCGGCGTCGGCGTCCCGGACGATCACGGACTCGTCGAACTGCGGTACGAACAGTGACATGGGCTGGCTCCCTCGGGCGGGTCAGACGGCGAACAGCAGTCCGGCACTGATCAGGACAACGATCGCGGTGGCGAAGTGGATCCCGAAGGCGACGGCCTTCGTGCCGCCGTGGCGCAGCACGATCAGCGTGTCGACGAGCGGGATGACCGCCACGCAGACCATGTACCAGGCCTCGGCGCGCGCCCCCACGAAGGCGAGCAGGGCGAGGCCCACGAGGCCGAAGGTGCCGTCGCGCAGGCCCTTGATCGTGAGATAGGCGCCGGCGTCGCCGCCCGGGTCGGCGGGCACGCCGTAGCCGGCGGCGGAGGGGCGGGGCTGGAGCAGGAAACGGGCCCCGATGAACAGGATGAACAGATCGAGCACGACGGCGAGCGTGTACGCGGTGACGGTCATGCCGCATCTCCATTTGCTAGCAGCGCTAGGGACAAGAGCGAAGCTAGCAGAGCGACGACAGATTGGCTAGCGCTGCTAGAATCCAGGTCATGACCATCCAGACGCGCCGGGAGCGCGAACGTGCGGAGCGGGAGCGGCTGATCGTGACGGCCGCGCGGGAGCTGGCGGAGACCGAGGGCTGGGACGCGGTCACGACCCGCCGTCTGGCGGCGGAGATCGAGTACAGCCAGCCGGTCCTCTACAGCCACTTCAAGGGCAAGGACGCGATCATGGCGGCGGTCGCGGTGGAGGGCTGCGCGGAGCTGGCGGTGGTGCTACGGGCGGCCCGTACGAAGGCGACGGGCCCCCGGGCGGCACTGACTGCGGTGGGCGAGGCGTACTGCGCCTTCGGGCGGGACCGGCCGGCCCTCTACGACGCCATGTTCACGCACCTGGTGGACCTGCCGTTCGCGACGCCCGAGGCACCGGCGCCTCTGCAGGAGGCCTTCGGCGAGCTGCTGGCGGTGGCGGAGCCGATCGCGGCACCGGGTGACGACCCCGGTCTGCTGACGGAGACGTACTGGGCGGCCCTGCACGGCCTGGTCACCCTGATGAGAAGCGGCCGCCTGCCGCAGCCGGCACACGAGCGGCGCCTGGAACTGCTGATCGGGCATTTCGCGGCGGGGGTGAGCTGAGGGCTATTCGGCGGCGGGCAGCGCGGCGCGGGGGCGCTGCCAGCCGCGCGAGCCCCGGGCCCGCAGCCACGCCGTCGTCTCGTCGGCCGGCATCGCCGCGGCGACCAGCCACCCCTGCACCGCGTCGCAGCCCAGGTCCCGCAGCCGCTCCCACGTCTCGTCGTCCTCGACCCCCTCCGCGACGACCAGCAGCCCGAGGGAGTGGGCGAGATCGACCGTGCACCGCACGATCTCCGCGTCCTGCGCGTCCACCGCCAGCCGGGCCACGAAGGAGCGGTCGATCTTCAGCTCGCTCACCGGCAGCCGCCGCAGATGGACCAGCGAGGAGTACCCGGTCCCGAAGTCGTCCAGGGACATCTTCACGCCGTGCCCGGTCAGCCCGTTCAGCGTGTCCGCGGCGCGCTGCGGGTCCTCCAGCAGCACATGCTCCGTTATCTCCAGTTGCAACGCGCCCGCCGGGACCCCGTGCCGGGCGAGCCGCGCCGCCACCGACCCCGCGAAACCGGGGGTGTGCACGTCCCGCGGCGACACGTTCACAGCGACCGGCACGAACAGCCCCTGCGCCCGCCACCGCGCGACCTGCCCGAGGGCGGTCTCCAGCACGTACTCCGTCAGATGCGGCATCAGCCCGGACGACTCGGCGATCGCTATGAACTCGTCCGGCGGCACCTTCCCCCGCTCGGGATGCACCCACCGCACCAGCGCCTCCAGCCCGGCCACCTGCCCGTCGAAGCGCACCTTCGGCTGGTAGTGCAGCTGCACCTCCTGGGCGTCCAGCGCCCGCCGCAGATCCCCCAGCAGTCCGAGCCGGTCCGGCGTGTTGGAGTCCCGCTTGGACTCGTACACCTCTACGCCCGTACGGTCCCGCTTCGCCTGGTACATCGCCACGTCCGCGCGCCGCAGCAGCCCCTCCGCGTCCAGCGCGTGGTCGGGGAAGACGGCGACCCCGGCGCTGGCCTCCAGCACGAGGGTCAGCCCGTCGAGGTCGAGCGGGGAGCCGAGGGCCGACACCAGTCCGCGGGCGATCCGGGTCGCCGAGGTCGTGGAGTCGGCGACGGGCAGTAAGACGGCGAACTCGTCACCGCCGAGCCGGGCGACCTCCGCGCCGCGCGGCAGGGCGAGCCGCAGCCGGTCGGCTATCTGGAGCAGCAGCCGGTCACCGGCGAGATGACCGAGCGTGTCATTGACCGAACGGAACCGGTCGAGGTCGATCAGCATGAGCGCGGCCCGGACGCCGATCCGCTCGGCGTCGTCCAGCGCGGTCCAGATCCGCTCCAGGAGCCACTGGCGGTTGGGCAGCCCGGTCAGCGGATCGCGCAGCTGCTCCTCGGCGCGGGCCCTGGCTATCCACAGGGTGGAGTCGAGGGCGATGAGCGGGATGGAGAACAGCGGCAGCAGGATCGGCTTGGCGACGGCGACCACACAGACGAGCGGGGCGATGCCGAGCAGCGCGACGGCGACCAGGCCCTGTCTGAGCAGGGCGGTGCGGGCGACGGTGGGCAGTCCGCCGGTGCGGGGGGCGTGCAGGTACCAGAGCAGGACCCGGGTGACGGCGAGATAGGCGACCGCCACCAGCATCACCTGGGGGGCGGTGTAGAGCGTCCAGGTGTGCGGGTCCCAGGGGGTCTCGACGGACGGCACCCGTCCGAAGGCGGCCAGCACGAGCGCGCCCGCGCCGATGCCGATGATGTCCGCCGCACCGTGCAGGGCGCCCTGCCGCCAGCGGTGGCGCCGGGCTATGCCGACCAGCACGACGACGGTGAGGCTGACCATCCCGGCGGGCACCCAGCCGTACAGCAGCAGCGCGGCGAGGGTGAGGGCGGCGCCGGAGCCGGTGCCGCCCCACCAGCGGGCGCGGCCGAGCATGACGAGGTGGCCGACGATGATCCCGGTCAGCACGGCCAGCGACCAGCCGACGGTGCCGGACGGGAAGAGGGCGTGGTGGCCGGAGAAGGCGCGGTAGAAGCCGGCTCCGAGGGCGAAGCCGGCGGCGGCCACGGCCGCGGTGGGCAACGGGGGCCAGGACAGGTGCCGTTCGGGCTCGCCGCCGGGGAGTGCCGCGACGGGCACCACGGGCAGGGGGGTGGGACGCGGGTCCAGGGCGGAGTGCGTCGCGTCGGCGGCGCGCGGGGGGCGAGAGGCGCGTGAGGTGAGCGGCGTGCGCGGGGTGCGCTCCCCCGCGTCCGTGCCGGCTCTGCGGGGCGGCCAGGCCGACCACCGGCCCGCCCACCGGGGCCCGGTGACCCGGCGCCGGGGCAGCCGGGAGTCCGGGGCGGCGCTCTCGGTCGGTTCCATTCCCGTCCCTCTCACAGCCGGCGGTGCCCACGCCACGCGGCAGACGCCCGACAGGCATCGACGGCGCCGCGTTGGAAAACCCTTCCCCCCGCTCGCCGGGAGCGCGGGGATGCCCCGACCGCAGCTGGGCACGGCAGGCGCACATCTCAACAGTAGGCCGCGGAAGGCTTCCACGGGCAGCGGTCGTCGACGGTTGCCCGAATGCGCCCCAGGCACCCTTATGGATCCGATTTACTCCATTCGGGTGTTATTTGCGTGCTATTGCTCTGCCGGAAGGGCGACTTCGGCCGCGGCTTCCGGACCCTGTTCCAACAGGACGGTGAAGCCGTCCTCGTTCAGCACCGGAACCTTCAGCTGCATCGCCTTGTCGTACTTCGACCCGGGGTTGTCGCCCACCACGACGAACGAGGTCTTCTTCGAGACCGAACCGGTCACCTTGGCTCCCCGGCTCTGCAGTTCCTCCTTGGCGCCGTCCCTCGTGAACCGCTCCAACGTGCCGGTGACGACGACGGTGAGGCCCTCCAGCGGGCGGGGGCCCTCCTCCTCGCCGGTGCTCTCCTCCTCCATGCGGACGCCGGCGGCTCTCCACTTGCGCAGGATCTCCTGGTGCCAGTCCACCGCGAACCACTCCTTGAGAGAGGCGGCGATGATGGGGCCGACGCCCTCGGTGGCGGCCAGCTCCTCCTCGCTCGCCTGCTCGATGCGGTCGATCGAGCGGAACTCGCGCGCGAGGGCCTCGGCGGCGACCGGGCCGACATGGCGGATCGACAGACCGGTCAGGACGCGCGCGAGGGGGCGCTCCTTGGCGGCCGCGATGTTCTCCAGCATGGACAGCGCGTTCTTCTTCGGCTCGCCCTGCTGGTTGGCGAAGACGGTGACGATCTTCTCCTCGCCGGTCTTCGGATCGCGCTTGGGCAGACCGCTGTCCTGGTCCAGGACATACGCCTTGATGGGCAGCAGCTGCTCGACGGTCAGGTCGAACAGGTCGCCCTCGTCCCGCAGCGGCGGCTCCTCGGGCTCCAGCGGCGAGGTGAGCGCGGCCGCGGCCACATAGCCGAAGTTCTCGATGTCGAGCGCCTTGCGGCCGCCCAGGTAGAACAGCCGCTCGCGCAACTGGGCGGGGCAGCTACGGGCGTTGGGGCAGCGCAGATCGACGTCGCCCTCCTTCATCGGCCGCAGCGCGGTGCCGCACTCGGGGCACTCGGCCGGCATCACGAACTCGCGCTCGCTGCCGTCGCGCAGGTCGACGACGGGGCCGAGGATCTCGGGGATGACGTCCCCGGCCTTGCGCAGCACCACGGTGTCGCCGATGAGGACGCCCTTGGCCTTGACCACGTCCTGGTTGTGCAGGGTGGCGAACTCGACCTCCGAGCCGGCCACCGTCACCGGCTCCACCTGCGCGTACGGCGTGACCCGGCCGGTACGGCCCACCCCCACGCGGATGTTGACGAGCTTGGTGTTGACCTCCTCCGGCGCGTACTTGTACGCGATGGCCCAGCGCGGGGCGCGGGAGGTGGAGCCGAGGCGGCCCTGGAGGGGGATCTCGTCGAGCTTGACGACGACGCCGTCGATCTCGTGCTCCACCGAGTGGCGGTTCTCGCCGTAGTACGCGATGAACTGCCGTACGCCGTCGAGGTCGCCGACCACCTTGTTGTGCGTGGAGGTGGGCAGGCCCCAGGCCTTGAGCAGGTCGTACGCCTCGGACAGCCGGGACAGGCCCTCGAAGCCCTCCAGGGCGCCGATGCCGTGGACCACCATGTGCAGGGGGCGGGTGGCGGTGACGCGCGGATCCTTCTGGCGCAGCGAACCGGCCGCCGCGTTGCGCGGGTTGGCGAACGGCTTGTCGCCGGCCGCGACCAGACGGGCGTTCAGCTCCTCGAACTGCTCCATCGGGAAGTAGACCTCGCCGCGGATCTCGACCAGGGCGGGGATGTCGTGGCCCCGCAGCCGGTCCGGGATCTCCGCGATGGTGCGCACGTTGGGCGTGATGTCCTCGCCCGTGCGGCCGTCGCCGCGGGTCGCCGCGCGCGTGAGACGCCCGTGCTCGTACGTGAGGTTGACGGCGAGTCCGTCGACCTTGAGCTCGCACAGGAAGTGGTACGCGGACGTGCCGACGTCCTTGTGGACGCGCTCGGCCCAGGCGGCCAGCTCCAGGTCGTCGAAGGCGTTGTCCAGCGAGAGCATCCGCCGGCGGTGCTGGACGGCCGTGAAGTCCGTCTCGTACGCCCCCGCGACCTTCTGGGTCGGCGAGTCGGGCGTGCGCAGCTCCGGATACCGCTCCTCCAGCGCCTCCAGGGACCGCAGCAGGCGGTCGAACTCGGCGTCGCTGATGACGGGAGCGTCCTTCACGTAGTACCGGAAGCGGTGCTCCTCGATCTGCTCAGCGAGCTTCGCGTGCTGCTCCCGTGCCTCGGCGGGCACCGTCGTCTCCGCTTGCTTGTCGCCGGCCACCGTGTTGTCCTCCGTCACTCTGGGTTGTCCGCGAGGGATCTCGCCGCCCGGACGCAGTGGGCGAGGGCCTTGCGCGCGTACTGCGGGGAGGCCCCCGCGAGACCGCACGCGGGCGTGACCGTGACCGCCTCCGGGAGAAGGTCCGGTCGCAGCCCCAACCTGCGCCACAGCGTCCTGACACCCATGACGCTACCGGCAGGGTCTGACAATGGGCCGTCCGTGCCCGGGACGACACCGGTGAAGAGCCGGGTACCCGCTTCGACGGCCTCACCGATCGCCTCGTCGTCACGTTCGGTGAGCAAGGAGAAGTCGAACGAGACGCCGGCCGCCCCGGCCCGGCGCAGCAGGGCGAAGGGGACGTCCGGCGCGCAGGAGTGGACCACGACGGGGCCGTCGCCGTGCACGCCGACGACGTCCCGGAGGGTCGCCTCGACGATCTGGCGGTCCACGGCCCGGTGTGTGCGGTATCCGCTGGCGGTCCTGACCTGGCCGCGCAGTACGGCGGTGAGGGAGGGTTCGTCGAGTTGCAGGACGAGCCGGGCGCCGGGGACCCGGCGGTGCACCTCGGCCAGGTGGAGGCGGAGGCCCTCGATGAGGGAGGCGGCGAGGTCGCGGCAGGCGCCGGCGTCCGAGAGGGCGGCCTCGCCGTTCTTGAGCTCCAGGTTGGCGGCGAGGGTCCAGGGGCCGACGGCCTGGATCTTCAGCGGGCCCTCGTAGCCCTGGGTGAACTCCTCCAGCGCGTCGAGGTCCTCGCCCAGCCACGACCGGGCGCGCCGGGTGTCCCTGCCCGGGCGGTCGCCGATCCGCCAGCCGCTGGGCTCCACGCGTGCGTACAGCTCGACGAGGAGGCCCGCTGTGCGGCCGATCATGTCGGCGCCGGGGCCCCGGGCGGGCAGTTCGGCGAGGTGGGGGAAGTCCTCGAAGGACCCGGTGACGGTCTTGGCGGCCTCGCGGGCGTCGCCGCCGGGTAGGGAACCTACGCCGGTGGCCGCGCCGAAGCTGAACTGGTTGTCGCTCACCCCGGAAGCGTACGTAACCCGAACGCCCTGGGGGCTCCGCCCCCGGCCCCCGGGACCTCTGCCCGGAGCCCCGGGGCGGTCACCGGCCCGGCCGCACCGTCAGGTCGTTCACCTCGGCGTCCCGGGGCAGGTCGATCGCCATCAGGATCGTCGTCGCCACCGACTCCGGGTCGATCCAGCGGGCCGCGTCGTACTCCTTGCCCTCCTGCTGATGCACCTTCGCCTGCATGGGGCTCGCCGTGCGCCCGGGATACACCGACGTCACCCGTACGCCGTTGCCGTGCTCCTCGTGCCGCAGCGCGTCCGCCAGCGCCTTCAGCCCGTGCTTCGACGCCGCGTAGGCCGACCAGTCGGCGTGCGCGGAGAGCCCCGCGCCAGAGTTGACGAACACCACATGCCCCCGGCTCGCCCGCAGCTGCGGCAGGAAGTGCCGGGTCAGCTCGGCGGGTGCGACGAGGTTGACGTTCAGCTGGTGGCGCCAGGACTTCGGGGTCAGATCGCCCACCGGGCCCAGGTCGACCACCCCGGCGATGTGCAGCAGGGAGTCCACCCGGTCCGGCAGTGTCTGGTGGGAGAAGGCCCAGCTCAGCCTGTCGGGGTCGGCCAGATCCCCGACCAGCGTCCGGGATCCGGGGAACTCGGCCGCCAGTTCCTTCGCCCGCCCCGCGTCGCGCGCGTGCAGCACGAGTTCGTCGCCGCGCGCGTGCAGCCGGCGGGCGACGGCCGCGCCGATGCCGGATCCGGCTCCGGTGATCACATGAGTAGCCATGCCCGCCATGCTCGCATCATCGGCGGCTCAGCCGACGCCCTGGCTCTCCTCCAGGTAGGCCAGCGCTCCCACCGGCTCCTCGGCGAAGAAGACCAGCTCGGTCAGCGGCCGGGGCAGGAACCCCTCGTCCTCCATCCGGCGGAACTGCTCCTTCAGCCCGTCGTAGAAGCCCGCCGTGTTGAGCAGCACCACGGGCTTGTCGGTGTGCCCGTGCTTCTTCAGCTCCAGGATCTCGGTGGCCTCGTCGAGGGTGCCGGTGCCGCCGACCATCACCACCACCGCGTCGGCCTTCTCCAGCAGCAGCCGCTTGCGTTCGGCCAGGTCGCGCGCGATGACCATCTCGTCGACGCCCGGCCGCGCCGTGGCCGCCAGGAACTCGACCGACACGCCCACCAGCCGTCCGCCCGCCTCCTGCACGCCGTCCGCGACGACCTTCATCAGACCGACGTCGGATCCGCCCCACACCAGGGTGTGCCCGCCCTTGCCCAGCAGCGTGGCGAACTCGCGCCCGGGGCGCGTGTAGCGGTCGTCGAGGTCGGCGGCGGAGAGAAAGACACAGATGCGCATGCGGTCCACCGTACGCGGGAAGAACCGCGGCCCCGGCAGCGCTTGTCCGGGGTATGACGACAGGACACACGATCACCATCGAGCAGGGCGACGTACGCGTACGCGTGGTGCACGGCGGGCAGGTGCTGGCCGACAGCGGCAGGCCGCTGATCCTCCGTGAGACGGGCTGTCCGGTGCGGTACTACATCCCGCGCCAGGACGTCCGCACCGACCTCCTCACCCCTTCCGAGACGCACACCTACTGTCCCTTCAAGGGCACGGCCTCCTACTGGTCGCTGCCGGACGCGCCGGACCTGGTGTGGTCCTACCCCGACCCGAAGCCGGACGTGGCCGCCATCAAGGGCCACCTGTGCTTCTACGAGGTGGAGGTCGTCGAGGCGGACGCGGTCGAGGCGGACGTCGTCGCCGGAGACGTGTCGTAGCGCGATGAGTCGCGTGCCCTGCGGCAGTCTGCGACGGCATGGACGACAAGACTCTTTCCCGTGACGGCACCTCGATCGCCTACCAGCGGGCCGGCCGGGGGCCCGCGGTCATCCTGGTGAGCGGCGCGATGTCGACGGGCGGCACGCTCGCGCCGCTGGCCGCCCGGCTGGCGGACGGTTTCGAGGCCGTGGTGTACGACCGCCGGGGCCGTGGCAGGAGCGGTGACACACCGCCGTACGAGGTGCGGCGCGAGGTCGAGGACCTCGCCGCGCTGATCGAGGTGGTGGGGGGCGAGGCGGCGCTGTTCGGTGTCTCGTCCGGCGGCGCGCTGGTGCTGGAGGCGCTGGCGGCGGGGCTGCCGGCGCGCCGCGCCGCCGTGTACGAGACGCCGTACGCCGACTTCTCCCCCGCCGGCGCCGAGGAGCGCGCGGCGTACACCCGGAACCTGACCGAGGCGCTCGCGCAGGACCGGCGGGGGGACGCGGTGGAGCTGTTCCTGCGGCTGACGGGCATGGCGGAGGCGATGATCCAGGGCGCCCGCCGGTCGCCGATGTGGGAGGGCATGGAGTCCGTCGCGCCCAGCCTCGCCCACGACGACACGGTCATGGGCGACGGCCTGGTGCCCCGGGAGCGGCTGGCGTCGGTGGGCGTACCGGTGCTGGCCCTCGCCGGCGGGGCGAGCCCGGCGTGGCTGCGGGAGGCCGTGCGCGCGGTGGCCGAGGCACTGCCGGAGGGCACGTACCGGGTCCTGGAGGGGCAGACCCACATGGTGGACCCGGACGTGCTGGCCCCGGTGCTGCGGGAGTTCTTCGCCGAGTGACCCGGTGCGCGGATCCGGCCCGGGATCAGGCGGTCGTCGACGCCGTCGCGCGCGTGGTCGAGGCGATCGTCGCCGAACCCACCACGCGCGTGCCGTCGTAGAGCACGATCGCCTGGCCGGGGGCGACTCCGCGCACCGGCTCGGTGAAGGCGACCTCCAGCTGTCCGTCGCGCAGTTCGGCGGTGACCTCGGTCTCGCCGCCGTGGGCGCGCAGCTGGGCGGTGTAGGTGCCGGGGCCGGTGGGGGCGGCGCCGCACCAGCGGGGCTTGATCGCCGTGAGGGCGCTGACGTCCAGGGCGGCCGCGGGGCCGACGGTCACGGTGTTGTTCACCGGCGAGATGTCCAGCACGTAGCGCGGCTTGCCGTCGGCGGCCGGGGTGCCGATGCGCAGGCCCTTGCGCTGGCCGATGGTGAAGCCGTACGCGCCCTCGTGGGTGCCGATGCGCGCGCCCGACTCGTCGACGATGTCGCCCTCCGCCTTGCCGAGGCGCCGGGCCAGGAAGCCCTGGGTGTCGCCGTCGGCGATGAAGCAGATGTCGTGGGAGTCGGGCTTCTTGGCGACCGCGAGGCCGCGGCGCTCGGCCTCCGCGCGGATCTCGTCCTTCGTCGTCACGGTGTCGCCGAGCGGGAAGAGCGCGTGGGCGAGCTGCCGCTCGTCCAGGACGCCGAGGACGTACGACTGGTCCTTGGCCATGTCGGAGGCGCGGTGCAGTTCGCGCGTGCCGTCCTCGTTCACGATCACCTGGGCGTAGTGGCCCGTGCAGACCGCGTCGAAGCCGAGGGCCAGCGCCTTGTCGAGCAGGGCGGCGAACTTGATCTTCTCGTTGCAGCGCAGGCACGGGTTGGGGGTGCGGCCGGCCTCGTACTCGGCGATGAAGTCCTCGACGACGTCCTCGCGGAAGCGGTCGGCGAGGTCCCAGACGTAGAACGGGATGCCGATGACGTCGGCGGCGCGGCGCGCGTCGCGGGAGTCCTCGATCGTGCAACAGCCCCGCGCGCCCGTGCGGAAGGACTGCGGGTTCGCGGAGAGCGCGAGGTGGACGCCGGTCACGTCGTGTCCGGCTTCCGCGGCGCGGGCGGCGGCGACGGCGGAGTCGACCCCGCCGGACATGGCGGCGAGGACGCGGAGGGGGCGCTGCGAGGTCTCAGTCATAACCCTTCCAGGGTACGGGTCGCCGGGAACCGCGGGCCGCGCGTTCGCGTTGAGGATCACGAGGGGGCGAGGAGGGACGGGCATGGGGGAAGCGCGGAAGGACGCGGACCGGCGGATCGGCCGGCGTGCGCTGCTGATCGGCGGCGCGGCGGCCGCCGTGGGCACGGCCGCGCTGGCCCGCGGGACGCTGGCCCGGCTGTGGTGGCGGACGCCGGGGGTGAGCAAGCCGCGGGTGGCGGGCGCGGTCGACTACCGGGGCGCGCGCTGGCTGGCGGCCTCGACGGCGAACTTCCGCTGGGCGGACCGTCCGGACGACTACGCGATCGACATGGTGGTCATCCATGTGACGCAGGGCAGTTTCGCGAGCGCGGTGAAGGTCTTCCAGGATCCGGGGCACCGGGCGGCGGCGCACTACATCGTGGGGCAGGACGGGCGCGTCACGCAGATGATCCGCGAGCTGGACGTGGCGTACCACGCGGGCAACCGGGCGTACAACGAGCGGAGCATCGGCATCGAGCACGAGGGCTTCGTCGAGGAGAGGTCGTCCTTCACGGACGCGATGTACGCGTCGTCGGCGCGCCTGACGGCGGGCATCTGCCTGCGGTACGGCATACCCGTCGACCGGGAGCACATCATCGGGCATGTGGAGGTGCCGGGGACGGACCACACGGATCCGGGGAAGTACTGGGACTGGGACCGGTATCTGCGGCTGGTCCGGGAGGCGAGGAAGGCGGCTGCGGCCACGCCCTCCGCGGCCCCCTCCGCCACACCGGCGTGACGCGGGACGGGCTGCCCGAACCGGACGAAAAAATCAAGAATCCACCCCTTTCACCCGGCCACAGGAGATTTATCCTGAATACAGGCCTACGAGGCGAGTGAGGGAGTTCAACCGGAGTAGCCGACTTCGGCGCGACGCGCAAGGCATCCGCTGGGGCCGACGTCGACGGTCGGGCTGAGAGGCCTGAAGGCAGCGGTAGGGCCGGAAGGCGACCTCCACCACCTGATCCGGACCATGCCGGCGCAGGGAACCCGTCTCGTAGGTCGTTCGCGTGCGCCCGGGCCCGGGCCGGCGGCCTAGGTGAGCCCCGCCGCGCGGGCCCGCTCCACGGCCGGGCCGATCGCCTTGGCCACCGCGTCGATGTCCGCCTCGCCGGAGGTGTGGCCGAGGGAGAAGCGCAGCGTGCCGCGCGCCAGGTCGGGGTCGGTCCCGGTGGCCAGCAGGACATGGCTGGGCTGGGCGACACCGGCGGTGCAGGCGGAGCCGGTGGAGCACTCGATGCCCTGGGCGTCCAGCAGAAGCAGCAGGGAGTCGCCCTCGCAGCCGGGGAAGGTGAAGTGCGCGTTGGCCGGAAGACGGCCCCCGGGCGACGGATCGCCGCCGAGGATCGCGTCGGGCACGGCCGAACGGACCGCGTCGATCAGCCGGTCCCGCAGCGCGCCGATCTCCCGGGCGAACCACTCGCGGCGCTCCGCGGCGAGGCGGCCGGCGACGGCGAAGGAGGCGATCGCGGGCACGTCGAGGGTGCCGGAGCGGACGTGACGCTCCTGGCCGCCCCCGTGCAGAACGGGTACGGGGGTGTACTCGCGGCCCAGGAGCAGGGCGCCGATGCCGTACGGGCCGCCGATCTTGTGGCTGGAGACCGTCATCGCGGCGAGGCCGGACGCGGCGAAGTCGACCTCGACCTGACCGAACGCCTGCACGGCGTCGGCGTGCAGCGGGACGTCGAACTCCTGGGCCACGTCGGCCAGTTCACGGATCGGCATGATGGTGCCGATCTCGTTGTTCGCCCACATCACGGTGGCGAGGGCCACGTCGGCGGGGTTGCGGGCGATCGCCTCGCGCAGGGCGTCCGGGTGGACGCGGCCGTAGGCGTCGACCGGGAGGTACTCGACGGTGGCCCCCTCGTGCTCGCCGAGCCAGTGGACGGCGTCGAGGACGGCGTGGTGCTCGACGGGGCTCGCGAGGATCCGGGTGCGGGCCGGATCGGCGTCGCGGCGGGACCAGTACAGGCCCTTGACCGCGAGGTTGTCGGCCTCGGTGCCGCCGGAGGTGTAGACGATCTCGCTGGGGCGGGCGCGGAGCGCTTCCGCGAGGGTTTCGCGGGACTCCTCGACCGTGCGGCGGGCCTGGCGGCCGGATGCGTGCAGGGAGGACGCGTTGCCGGTGATGCTCAGCTGGGCGGCGAGGGACTCTGCCGCCTCCGGGAGCATCGGGGTGGTCGCGGCGTGGTCGAGGTATGCCATGGTGAGGCCGATTCTACGGCGCGGTGCTCTCCGCTCCGCAGGTGAGACTCGGCCTCGGCGACCCCGCCCGCCCCTGGAAGCTCCACGAGACGGACGAGTCCACCCGTCCCTAGAAGCTCCAGGAGATCGACGAGTCCGCCTGCATGAAGGCGAAGAGCACCACGAGGTCCAGGACGCCCAGGGTCAGGCCCAGGTAGGCGCGGCCCCTGCGGTTCGTGCCGCGCAGCAGCGCGACCAGGGCCAGGACGATCGCCGTGGGGCCCAGGAAGATGTTCAGGACCAGGAAGCCCACCAGGCCGAGGACGAAGGACGCGACGGCCATGCCGTCGGTGTCGCGGACGCCGGTGCGGCGGCTGGCCGGTGCGGTGAGTTGCATGACGGTCTGCTCCTTCAGCGGTTGCTTGCGCTACGGCGGCCGTGGCGCTCGCGGATCGCGAAGATGCCCAGCCAGAGCGCGATCACGGCGGCGGCGGCGAGGGTGAAGCCGAACGGCGCGTGGGCGACGGTGCCCAGGACGACGCCGAGCAGCAGGAGTGCGGCGACGAGGAACAGCATGGGATCGGATCCCCCTCCGAGACGTCTCTCGTGGCGTCTCACGTAAAGTTTCGGTGAACAGTTGTAGTAACAGTTGTTCACTGACTTCGAGTCTAGCGTGCCCGACGGCTTTTCAATTCCGGAGAACAGTTGTTAACTGGATGACATGAGTCACACCCTCGGCATCCGGCAGGCCCAGAAGCAGAAGACCCGGCAGGCGCTCCTGGACGCGGCGCTCGCGTTGTTGGAGGAGCAGAGCCTGAGCAGCCTGGGTCTGCGCGAGGTCACGCGTGCCGTGGGCGTCGCCCCGACCGCCTTCTACCGCCACTTCCGCTCCACCGCCGACCTCGGGGTCGCCCTGGTCGAGGAGGCCCTGGGCAGCCTGCACCCGATGATCCGGACCACGGTCACCGCCGCCGACTCCAGCGAGGAACGCATCCGGCGGGCCGTGGAGCTGATCGCCCGTCACGTGGAGGCGCACCCCTCCCACGTCCGGTTCATCGCCCGCGAGCGGCACGGCGGGGTGCAGCCGGTGCGCGCGGCGATCAGCGAGCAACTCGGGCGGTTCGCCGAGGAGGTGAGGACCGAGCTCGCCAAGGACCCCGAGGCGGAGGGCTGGAGCGACGCGGACCTGCTGATGCTGTCGCACCTCTACGTCGACCAGATGCTCATCACCGCCTCGCTGTTCCTGGAGGCCCTCGACGGAACGGCGGACGACCGGGAGGCCGTCGGCCGGCTCGCGGCCCGCCAGATGCGGCTCATCAGCATCGGCCGCCATCACTGGCTCGACTGACTCCCGCCCGGGACGTCACTCGGCGGGCGGGGCCTCGTTCCGGTACAGCTCCGTGACGGAGGCCGCCGCCCGGCGCAGTTCCTCGCGGGCCTCGGGCGGGTCGAGTACCTCGATCTGGTCGGAGAATGCGAGGAGTTGGCGCACCGCCCGCACGAAGGGGAAGGAGAGCCGCAGCGTCACCCACGCGGCGCCGTCGTCGGCGTCGGGCAGCTCCGTCAGCTGCGAGGCGTTCATCCGCACGAACATGTCCAGCCGTTCCCTGCGCACCCGCACGGTGACCTCGACCCCGCCGGGCCGTTCCTCGACCTGGCGGCGCAACACCTCCCAGGCGTCGGCGAGTTCGACTCCGGGCCGCCGCTTCACGGGGTCGTCGAGGACCGTGGCCGAGCGCACCCGGTCGGCGCGGAAGAGCTGCGGCCGGGCGCGGCGGTCGGCGACCAGGTACCAGACGCCCGCCTTGGAGACGAGGCCGTACGGGTCGACGGTGTAGGTGCGCGGCTCGCTCTCGCCGCTGTGCCGGTAGCGCAGGCGCAGCCGGCGGTCGGTGAAGACGGCGTCCTGGAGGACGTCCAGGTCGACGGCCGCCTGCGGGCCGCCCTTCCAGCGGGTGGCGTCGACCAGGATGCGCCGGCTGGTGACCTCGGCGGCCGGGCGGTACGGCGCCGGCAGCGCGGCCATGACCTTGCGCAGCGCCGAGCCGAGGGCCACGTCCAGGCCCAGGGCGGCGTGGGCGCCCTGGGCGGCCAGGATGAACAGGGCGCGCGACTCGTCGGAGGTCAGCCCGGTGACGTCCGTGCGGAAGCCGGCGAGGAGTTCGATGCCGCCGTGCCGGCCGCGCTCGGCGTAGACGGGGACGCCGGAGGCGGAGAGCGCCTCGACGTCGCGGTAGATGGTGCGCACGGACACCTCCAGCCGGGAGGCGAGTTCGGGCGCGGGCACACGACCGCGGGTCTGCAGGAGCAGCAGGATCGACAGCAGGCGGTCGGACTTCACGGCACCCAGAGTGCGCCGCCGGGGAGCCCGAATCAAATCCTGACGGCGATTGTCAGGTTATGCGGTGACCATCGGCGTACCGACCGAGAGAGAGGTACGACATGAACGCCATCGACCCGCGCCCCGTCTACGCCCGCGCCACCGAGCAGTACGCCGCCCTGGTCCGGACCGTGCGCCCGGAGCAGCTGGACGGTCCCACGCCGTGCACCGAGTTCGACGTACGACGGCTGCTGAGCCATGTGGCCGGCGGCACCCTGCGCATCGCGGTGGTGGGCGAGGGCGGCGACGGCATGGCGGTGCACCCGTTCGTCGAGGGGGTCGCCGACGACGGCTGGGTGGAGGCGTACGACGAGGTCCGGAGGCGGGTCCTGAAGGCGTGGGAGCCGGACGGGCGGATGACGGCGCGGGTCCGGGTGCCCTGGGGCGAGGTCCCGGGAGCGGGCGCCCTGTCCGGCTATGTCATGGAACTGGTCGCCCACACCTGGGACTTGAACGAGTCCCTCGGCCGTCCGCTCGAACTCGCCCCGGACCTGGCCGAGTTCGCCCTCGCCGCCGCCCACCGGGCGCTGCCGGACCCGGAGCGCGACGAGGAGACGCCGTTCGACGCGGCGTACGAGGCCCCCGAGGGGGCCGACGCCTACGGGCGGCTGGCGGCCTGGCTGGGCCGCCGTCCGCTCAGCCGAGTCTGACCCGCGCGAGCTGGCGGGACTGGGCGACCAGCCGGTCCTCGCTGTCCCAGACCTCGGCGTCCTCCTCCAGGAAGCCGCCCGCGAGGTTGCGCGTGGTGATCGCCACGCGGACGGGGCCGGGGGCCGGCCTGGCCCGGACGTGGACGGTGAGTTCGACGGTCGGCACCCAGCCGGAGATGCCGAGGTCGAAGGCGGTGGGCGGCAGGGCGTCCACCGCGAGCAGCAGGGAGAACGGGTCGGCGTCCCGGCCGTCGGCGAGGCCGAACCAGGCCCGCATCTCGCCCTTGCCGGAGGGCTGTCCGAGCGCCCAGCCGACGGTCGCCGGGTCCAGCTTGAGCATCAGCCGCTCGGCGATGGGCTGCTGGTCCTTGGCCGGGGCCGGTCCGTCCTCGGGCCCGAGGCAGGCCTCCAGCGGGGGGAACGCGGGCGGCTTCGCGGTCGTACGGACGTCGTCGGGGAGGGCGTCGAGGTCGCCGTAGGAGGCGAGGACGCGGATGCGTTCGACCTCGCGGCCCTCGTCGTCGTACTGGACCAGGGACGCCTGACCGGTGGAGAGGGTGCGGCCGGTGCGGACCGTCTCCGTGCGCACGACCGCGAGGCCGGGGCGGGAGGCGCTGAGGTAGTGCGCGGAGATGGTGAAGGGGTCGGCGTGCGGCAGGGTCTCGGCGAGGGCGCGGCCGAGGACGGCCAGCAGATAGCCGCCGTTGACGGCGCCGAAGATCGTCCAGCCGGGCGAGAGGTCGATGTCGAAGACGCCGGATTCACGCCGGGTGAGTGCGGTGTCGCGGTCGAACTCGCTGTCGCCGATGACGGCGACCGGGCGGGCGGTGGCTGCTTCTGGCATGGCTGAACCGTACAACATCTAATTACTAAGCGGTAGCTTTTTCCGTTATCATTGTGTGACGCCGGTCAGGTTCTGGCAATTTCTCGGTAAGTGTCCGCACTCGTCCGTCAACCCCAAGCGCCTGTATGCCCTCTCTAGGGACATGAGCCTCACCGGGACGCCGTTCCTCTACACCCTGATCGTGCTGGCGGTCGTCGCCATCGCACTGCCCCTGGCACTGTGGTCACGGTTGCGCGGCCCGAAGATCCTACGGGCCGCGGCACGGCTGATGATGCTGCTGTTCGCCCAGGGCACAGCCGTCGCCCTGGTCTTCGTGCTGGTCAACAACGCCAACAACCTCTACGACACCTGGGACGACCTGCTCGGCACGGGCAGCCACGTCAATCAGGCCGCCGACCTCGGGCCGGACGGCAAGGGCGGGGTTGAGCTCAGCAAGCTGCCGAAGGTCAGACAGGAGTTCTCACCGGCGCAGGGGCCGAACATGGGCGCGGCCGGCGGGGTGCGCGTCACCCAGCTCAAGGGCCGGATCTCCGGCATCGACGGCGAGGTCTACGTCTGGCTGCCCCCGCAGTACGACGACCCCGCGTACCGCACCCGCACGTTCCCCGTGGTCGAACTGCTTCCGGGCTACCCCGGCTCGGCGAAGTCCTGGTTCGGGACGCTGCACGTCCACGAGCAGCTGCTGCCGCTGATGCGCCAGGGCAAGGTGGCCCCCTTCATCCTGGTCGCGCCCCGCACCACCCTGCTGCCCGGCGTGGACACCGGCTGCGCCAACATCCCCGGCACGGTCAACGCCGACACCTGGCTGAGCGTGGACGTACCCAAGATGATCATGGACAACTTCCGGGCCCAGCCCGCGCCCAAGGGCTGGGGCGTCGCCGGGTACTCGGCCGGCGCGCACTGCGCGGCCAAGCTGACCGTCGCCCACCCCGACCGCTACCGCGCGGGGGTGAGCCTGTCCGGCTACAGCGACCCGATCGTCGAGCGGAAGTCGCTCGCCGCGGAGAGCACCGAGCTGCGCGCGCAGAACAACCCCTACGTCCTGCTGCGCCGGGCCACCACCCCGCCGCCGGTCTCGCTGTACATCTCCGGCCAGCCCGGCGACGGCTACGAGGCCGGGCTCGCGCTGGCGAAGGAGTCCAAGGCGCCGACGAGCGTGCACCTGGTCTACATCCCGAAGAGCGCGGGCGGCCACACCATGCAGCTGTGGCGGCCTCAGGTGGTGCCCGTCTTCAAGTGGCTGACCGTGCAGCTGGGGCAGGGACACCTGGCGGCGGACGGCAAGGGCGCTACTCCTCGCGGACCGTCGAACGACGGTTCCAAGCGCGCGGCGCTCGCCAGTGGAGGCGCATCGCGAGAAGGCGCAGCACGAAAGCCGTGACCGCGGCCACGCCGCTGGCCAGCGGGGTGAGCAGGTCGTAGCGGATGAACAGCACGACCATGGTGGCGCCGACGATCGCCGGGACCGCGTACAGATCGCGGTCCCAGCGCAGCAGGGACGGCACCTCGTTGGCCAGGACGTCGCGCAGCACACCGCCGCCGACGGCGGTGGCGAGGCCCAGGGCGGCCGAGGCGGTGAGGCCCAGGCCGTGGTCGTACGCCTTCGTGGTGCCGGTCACGCAGAACAGGCCGAGGCCGGCCGCGTCGAAGACGTTCACCCCGGCCTGGATGCGCTCCACGTGCGGATGGAGGAAGAAGACGAGGAGCGCGGCGAGCAGCGGGGTGATGAAGTAGCCCAGGTCCGTGAAGGCGGCCGGGGGAACCGCGCCGATGATCACGTCCCGGAAGATCCCTCCGCCGAGCGCGGTGACCTCGGCGAGGACGGCGATGCCGAAGATGTCGAAGTTCTTGCGGACGGCCAGCAGCGCACCCGAGATGGCGAACACGAAGATGCCGATGAGATCGAGGGTGTGCTGAACGGAGGGGCTGAAGATCTGCTGGATCACCCTTCTATTCTGACGCAACACAGAGCCCCCGCCTTACATTGCAAGGCGGGGGCTCGGTGTTGCTTACTTCTCCTTGGCGGGAGACTCCTCGGCGGGAGACTCCGCAGCGGGGGCCTCCTCCTCGGAAGCGGCGGCCTCCTCCGTGGCGTCAGCGGCCTCGGCGGGCTCGGCCGACTCGCTCGGCTCGGTGGCCTGGACCTCGGCCGCCACCGCCGCCGACGTCTGGGCCGACTCCGCCAGGACCTCGTCGGCCACCAGCTCCGCCGCCTCCTTCGCGGCGGTCAGCAGGACGGTGTCCTGGGGCTGCTGGTCCTCGAAGTTCTCCGGGTGGTGGCAGGCGACCTGCTGACCGGGACGCAGCTCCAGCAGCGGCGGCTCGGTCGTCTTGCAGATCTGCGTCGCCTTCCAGCACCGGGTGTGGAAGCGGCAGCCGCTCGGCGGCGCGATCGGCGACGGCACGTCACCCTGGAGCAGGATGCGCTCGCTCCTGGCGTTCTTGCGCGCCGGGTCCGGGATCGGCACCGCCGACATGAGCGCCTTGGTGTACGGGTGCATCGGCGCCTTGTACAGCAGGTCGCGGTCGGCCAGCTCCACGATCTTGCCGAGGTACATCACCGCGATCCGGTCCGAGACGTGCCGGACGACCGAGAGGTCGTGCGCGATGATCACATACGTCAGACCCAGCTCCTGCTGGAGGTCGTCGAGCAGGTTGACGACCTGCGCCTGGATCGACACGTCCAGCGCGGACACCGGCTCGTCGGCCACGACCAGCTTCGGGTTGAGCGCGAGCGCGCGGGCGATGCCGATGCGCTGGCGCTGACCGCCGGAGAACTCGTGCGGGTAGCGGTTGTAGTGCTCGGGGTTGAGACCGACCACGGACAGCAGCCGCTGCACTTCCTTCTTGACGCCGCCCTCGGGCGTGACGCCCTGGAGCTTGAAGGGAGCGCCGATGATCGTGCCGATGGTGTGGCGCGGGTTCAGCGAGGAGTACGGGTCCTGGAAGATCATCTGCACATCGCGGCGCAGCGGGCGCATGCCCGCCACCCCGAGGTGCGTGATGTCCTTGCCCTCGAACTCGACGGTGCCGCCGCTCGGTTCGAGCAGCCGGGTGATCAGCCGGCCCATCGTGGACTTGCCGCAGCCGGACTCGCCCACCACGCCCAGCGTCTCGCCGGCCCGGACCTCGAAGTCGATGCCGTCGACCGCGTGCACCGCGCCGACCTGCCGCTGCAGCAGGCCCTTCTTGATCGGGAAGTGCTTCTGCAGGCCGGTGACCTTCAGCAGCACCTCGCCGTCGGCACGGCCGGTGCCCTCGCTCTGCGCGGGAATCGTGCCCGCCTTCTCGTCACTCACAGCTTCGGCGCAATCTCTTCGGTCCAGATACGCTCCCGCTGCTCCTGGCTCAGGTGGCAGGCGGCCCAGTGCTTGCTGCCGACCTCGGTCAGCTCGGGGCGGACCGTGCGGGTGACGTCGTCCTTCGGGAGGTCCGCGTACGGGCAGCGCGGGTTGAAGGCGCACCCGGACGGGAGGTTGATCAGGGAGGGCGGCGCCCCCTTGACCGGGACCAGGCGCTCCTGCTGCTCGCGGTCCAGGCGCGGCATCGAGCCGAGCAGACCCCAGGTGTAGGGGTGGCGGGGCTCGTAGAACACCTTCTCGGCCGGTCCGCGCTCGACGCAGCGGCCGCCGTACATCACCAGGAGGTCGTCAGCCAGTTCGGCGACGACGCCCAGGTCGTGGGTGATGATGATGACCGCGGAGCCGAACTCCTTCTGCAGGTCCCGGATCAGGTCGAGGATCTGCGCCTGGACGGTGACGTCCAGGGCGGTCGTCGGCTCGTCCGCGATCAGCAGCTCGGGGTTGTTGACCAGCGACATCGCGATCATCGCGCGCTGGCGCATACCGCCCGAGAACTCGTGCGAGTAGTTGTCCACCCGCTTGTCCGGCTGCGGGATGCCCACCCGGTCGAGCATCTCGATCGCCCGGCGGCGGGCGGTCTTCTTGTCGACGTCGTGGTGGATGCGGTACGCCTCCACGATCTGCTGGCCGATCGTGTAGTACGGGTGCAGGGCCGACAGCGGATCCTGGAAGATCATCGCCATCTCGCGCCCGCGCATCTTGCGCACGGTGTCCGGGTCGGCGGACAGCAGCTCGGTGCCGTTCAGCCAGATCTCGCCGGAGATCTGCGCCCGGCGCTTGCCGTACTGACCGGTGGTGTGCAGGCCCATGATGCCGAGCGAGGTCACCGACTTGCCGGAGCCGGACTCGCCCACGATGCCGAGGGTCTTGCCCTTCTCCAGCTGGAAGCTGAGCCCGTCGACGGACTTGACCAGGCCGTCGTCGGTCGGGAAGTGCACCTTGAGGTCGCGCACTTCGAGGAAGGCGGAGGGGGCGTTGCCGGGGGTGGGCTCGCCCACCGCGGCTCCGCTCTTGCTGAGGTCGGTCATGAGAGCCTCACTCGGGGGTCGATCACGGCGTACAGGATGTCCACCACGAGGTTGGCGAAGAGCACCGCCAGCGAGGTGATCAGGGTGACGCCCACGATGATGGGCAGGTCCTGGTTCCTGATGGCGAGGAGCACCTCACGGCCGAGGCCGGGGAGGTTGAACGTGGACTCGGTCAGGATCGCGCCGCCGATGAGGGCGCCGAGGTCCATGCCGAGCATGGTGAGGATGGGGGTCATCGTGGAGCGCATGGCGTGCTTGCCGATGACCGTCTGCTCGCGCAGGCCCTTGGCGCGCGCGGTGCGGATGTAGTCCTCACCGAGGATCTCCATCATGGTCGCCCGGGTGATCCGGGCGTACATCGCGGCGTAGAGGAAGGCGAGGGTGACCCACGGCAGGATCATGGAGCTGAACCACTTCGCCGGGTCGTCCGTGAGGGGGACGTAGTCCGACTCGAACCAGCCGAGTCCGAAGACGAAGATCGCCAGGCTGATCATGCCGGTGAAGTAGATCGGCAGGGAGACACCCGCGAGGGCGACGACCATCGCGCCGCGGTCCCAGATCGTGCCGCGCTTGAGGGCGGAGAGCACGCCCGCCGCGACACCGAAGACCAGCCACAGCACGGCGGCACCGAGCGCCAGTCCCAGGGTCACCGGGAAGCGGTCCTTCAGCACCGGCCAGATGGCCTGCTCACTGCGGAACGAGTACCCGAAGCAGGGCGCGGAGCAGTGGATGGTGTCGCCGCCGCCCGAGTAGGTGCGGCCCGCGAAGATCCCCTTGAAGAACTCCCAGACCTGGACGTAGATCGGGTCGCCCAGTCCGAGCTTCTGCCGTACCCCTTCGATGGCCGCGGGGTCGGCCTGCTTGCCCACGAAGCTCAAGGCGACGTCGACGCCCGCCCACTTGGGGACGAGGAAGAAGATGCTGAAGACCACCGTGATGATGACCACCAGCATCACTGCGGCGGCGAACAACCGCCTGATGAGGTAAGCGAGCACAGCTCTCGGCCCGCCGCGGACCGCGGGCCACCGGAGGTCTTCCGGTGGCCCGCCGTCACGCCGCGCCGGCCTTCACCTGCCTTTCGTGCCGTTCGGCGGGTGTGCCGGTTGTCAGGAGGCGGACTTCAGACCGAGGTTGACGAAGTCGTACTGACCGCTGTAGCCGTCGGTCGTGTACACGTTCGCCAGGCGGTCGGAGCGCCAGTTGATGAACTTCTCGAAGACGAAGGGCAGGTAGTAGCCGCCCTCCATGACCTTGTGGTTGATCTGCGTGGCGATCTGTTCCTTGCCCGCGGCGTCCAGCGTGGTGTTGTACTGGTCGAACAGGCCGTCGATCGTCTTGTCCTTGATCAGGGCGTAGTTGTTGTTGCCGCTCTGCAGGATGTACTTGCTGTCCCACAGCGGGAGGCCGTAGCCCTGGACGGACGGGAAGTCCGCGCCCCAGCCCATGATGATGATGCCGTAGCCCTTCTTCACCACGTTGGTGGGGCTGCCGATGATGCCGGCGGTCTGGGAGCCGTCGTACTGGTCGATCTGGGCGTTGATGCCGACCTTCTTCAGCGACGCCTGGAGCGACTGGGCGGTGGCCACCTCGACCGGCTTGTTGTTGCGGACCGCGATGGTGGTGGAGAAGCCGTTGGGCTGGCCGCAGGCCTTGAGCTCTTCCTTCGCCTTGGCGGCGTTGCCGCTCTTGTTGGCGCCGTTGAGCTCGTACGGGTCGTACTTCTGGCCCTCGCCGCCCGGGATGCCCGGAGGCAGCATGTTGGTGCCGATGTCACCACCGGCGACCGGGCCGCCGCGCGCGGTCTGCAGCGACACGTGGTCGGCGCCGTAGATCACGGCCATGCGGCAGTGGATGTTGTCGAACGGCTTGACGCTCTGCGGGAAGACCGCGTAGCGGATGAAGCCGGAGACCGGGTTGTCCAGGTTGGCCTTGTGCTCCTTCAGGGCGGTGGTGCGGCCCTGCGGCGACATGCCGGTCTGGTTGATGTCGAGGTCCAGGCTGCCGTTGAGCAGGCGCTGGTCCAGCTCGTTGGCGTTGGAGAAGATGTCGACGGTGATCTTGTCCGGGTACGCCTTGCGGACCGGGTCCGAGGCCTGCTTCCACTGGTCGTTGCGGACCAGGGAGAGGCTCTTGCCGGGGCTGTAGGACTCGAACTTGTACGGGCCGGAGGAGAAGGGCTTCAGGCCGTACTTGGACTTGGTGTCCTTGTCCTGGCGGACCGGGGAGGCCGAGGTCAGCGCGACCATGTCCTCGAAGTCGGCGTTGACGGACGGCAGCTTGAAGACGATGGTCTTGTCGTCCGGCGTCTCGATGGACTTCAGACCGAGCTTGTCGGTGGTGGTGTCCTTGTAGGGGCCCTTGTACTCGCCCTTGGGGTCGAGGACGTCCTTCAGGTACGTCGGACCGCCGGAGAGGACGTCCTGCGCCCACACGCGCTCGATGCCGTACTTGATGTCCTTGGAGGTGATCGGCTTGCCGTCCTCCCAGGTGATCCCGTCGCGCAGCGTGTACGTGTACGTCTTGCCGCCGTCGGAGACCTTGGCGAGACCCGTGGCGAGGTCCGGGGTGAGGGTCGCGCCCTCCTTGCCGGGCACCGTCTTGAACGTGACGAGCTGACGGCTGTAGTAGCGGGAGAAGTTCCACATGAAGCCGTAGTAGCCGCGCGTGGTGTCCCACGAGTCGGCGTCCTGGGCCGCGCCGAACTTCAGCGTGCCGCCCTTCTTGGCCAGGTCGGCCTGGGCGACCTTGTTGTTCGCGGCGTCGAAGCCGGCGGCGCCGGTCTTCGAACCCCCGCCGTTGTCGTCGCCACCGCCGCACGCCGCCGTGGTCAGCAGCGCGGCGACCCCGACGGCAGCGGCCAAGGCCTGCTTACGCCGCCCTGAGGTGCGTTGGGTAGTCACGATCTCGGATCCTCCGGATTTGATGAGAGACCCCGTGTCAGGTGCCACGGGACGTTGAGGTGCGGCAGCTCAGCGCGAGCCCTTCGGATCCAGCGCGTCCCTGACGCCGTCTCCGAAGAGGTTGAAGGCGAGCACGGTGATGAAGATCGCCATGCCGGGGACCACCATGTACATGGGGTCCGACTCGTAGTAGTCGAGCGCGCTGGAAAGCATCTGTCCCCAGGAGGCCGTGGGCGGCTTGACGCCCACGCCCAGGAAGCTGAGTGCCGCCTCGGTGAGGATGTTGGTGGGGATCATCATCGTCGTGTACACGATGATGGGCGCGACCAGGTTGGGCAGCAGTTCCTTGAAGAGGATGTACAGCTGCCCGGCGCCCAGGGATCGGGCGGCCTCGACGTACTCGCGCTCGCGCAGCGAGAGGGTCTGGCCGCGCACCACGCGACCGATGTAGGGCCAGCCGAAGAAGCCGATGACCATGATCATCACAAAGACGCGCACGCTGGAACCGGTCAGCCCCAGCAGGTTGCTCGGCATCACGGAGACCAGGGCGATGATGAACAGCAGCTGCGGGAAGGCCAGCAGGCCGTCCATGATCCGGCTGATCAGGGAGTCCACCCAGCCGCCGAAGAAGCCGGCGAGGACACCGAGGACGGTGCCGAGGACCACGGCCACGAGGGCCGACATGAAACCGACCAACAGCGAGATCCGGGCGCCGTAGAGGATGCGGGCGAAGATGTCGCGGCCGTTGACCGGCTCGACGCCCAGCAGGTGATCGCCGCTGATGCCGCCCAGGTCGCCCGTGGGCGTGCCGAACAGCGGGTCGATCAGGTTCTCGTGGTACTCGTTCGGGTCCAACCCGAGCAGGTCGGTGATGAACGGGGCGAGCAGGGCGATCACGACGAGGAAGAGCACCACGACGCCGCCGGTGAGGGCGAGCTTGTCCCGCTTGAGGCGCTCCCAGGCGATCCGGCTCAGGGAACGACCCTGGACGGCCTTCGCGCCGGCGCTGGCGATCGCCGCTTCTTCGGCCGCGCTCGGGGCCGCTTCGGCGGTCGGCTCGTGCAATGGTGCCGTCATCTGGCAGGGACCCCTCTCAACCGGCGGTGACCGGCCCGCGCTTGCCGCTGTAGCGGCGTGATCAGTCCGTCGTACGCAGGGGCGAACACCGTGACGAACACCCCTGGAGCGGGAGTCTTCAACGCTTGGGCGAACGGGTGCCAGACTTGTCGATGAATGGATGCGTAACCGTGATCCTGTCTGCGGGTTTCCGTTATCCGGACGGAGCGTCACAGGGGTCGGACACGCGAGGTCAACTGCCCACGGGGCAAAGTACCTTGAGATCTTGGAAAGACAGGGCCACTCGCCTCTTCACCTTCCGATTAATGGGTATGGAGGGCGAAGAGGCCCGGAATTCCCAGGACTTGCCAGATCAATAAGGGCGTGGATAGCCGTATCCGCCGGCCGCCGGGGCCTGCGCGGGGGCCGCGTGGGCCTCACGGTCGTAGAAAGGGCGGGCCGTGGCCCGCATCCACATCACGACCGGGTCGTACTCGTCGGTCATCGCGACCGTCGACACCGGCAGCCCGTCGGGGACGGCCCCGATCGACTGCTGCATCATCGCCCGCACCGCGTCCACGGCCGGAGGGGAGGTGTCGTAGACGTCGAGGCCGATCGCCAGGTACGGCGCGCCGAGCGCCGGCTGCACCCAGGCGCGGCGCAGCGAGCGGACCGCCGGGGTGCGGTGGGCGTTCTGCGCGAGCAGCGCGTAGAACTGCGGAATCTCGATCGCCGGTTCCGACAGGCGCAGCGGGCCGGCGGGCTGGCGGTCCAGGCCGGTCGCGATGCGGCGCAGATCGGGCCAGGGGATGCCGAGGCCGCCGCCGGGGGCGTGCGGGTTGAGCCAGAGGCCGTAGTGGTCCGGGTAGAGGGTGCGGGCCACGTCCAGGCCGTCCACCACCTCGTACGACCGGTTCCAGCCGCTCGCCGAGAGCTCCTGGGCGGAGGTGACGCACGGGGCGTAGCCGTGGCCGTCGACCTCCATGTTTCCGTACTGGGCGTCCGGGGAGCCGGCCTGGCCGTGCCACAGGAGCATCCAGATCTGGCCGGTGGAAGGGGTGGCGAGTGCGCGGAGCAACGCCTCGTAGGCGTCGTAACGCCCGGGCGTGACTTGGCGCAGCATGTGCTCGACCTGGCCGGCCGCGGCAGTGCCGCTCGCGCTCACGTTTTACCGCCCCTTCGCGTAGGACTCCGTCGGTTCAACAGCTTAAGCGCCCCGCAGCCCCGCGCCCCTTCCGTGGTTCAGCGCACGCGGGTGTAGAAGGGCCGTACCTTTTCCCTCATCCACTGGGCCACCGGGTCCTCGGACATGTCCAGCAGGATCAGGTTCACGTCCCAGCCCACGGGCACCTGGCCCAGGGCGCGGCCGAGGGCGTCCAGCGGGACGGTGCGCACGTCGCCCTCCCAGTGGGCGAGTTCCACGCCCACGAACATCACCGGGGGCGCCGTCTCGATCGCGGCCAGGCAGCGGCGGGCCGTGAGGACCACGCCGGTGGCCTCGAACTCGGCCGAGGCGGCCGCGAAGAAGTCCACCGGGTCGTCCTGCCAGTCCGGTTCGAAGAGGCGGACGCGGCCGCCGGTCGCGGGGCCGTCCAGCGGGGTGCGGCCCGACCGGGCCAGCTCGGCGACCGCGGGCGGCGGCAGCGGGATGCCGACCGTGCCGTCGGGGTTGACCGCGATGCCGACCTGTGGGGGCAGCCCGCGCGCGAACTCGACCGCCGGGGCGATCGTGTACGACATGTGCGCGCCGACGACCTGGCGGAACTGCTCCTCGGAGCTGAAGACCGGGACGTACGCCTGCCCGTCGATCTCCAGGGTGGGCAGGTCGAGCGGGGCGCTGTGCGGGCCGCCGCCGTTGGGCAGCGGCACCCAGACGAAGCTGCGGCCGAGGACCTCGACGATCCGCCCGCCGGCACCGGGGACGCCCAGGGACGCGGAGAGCACCTCCTCCAGCTCATTGCCGGGCCAGCCGCCGTGGGCGTGGGGGTGGGCCGGGGCCGGAAAGTCCGCGGGAAGGTTCGTCGGAAAGTCCATGATCTGTCTACCGCCTGCTGGGAACCGCTCTGCTGCTGTGGCTCAGAAGGCTAGCGGGTGAGCGGGTCGCGCGGTCGGGGCGCGACGGCGGCGCGGGCGGGGTCGTGCGGCCGGCCCGTGAAGGCGATGCGGGTGAGGGCGTCCGCCGCGGCGCGGTCCAGCAGGACCGCCGAGCCGCTGCCGTCGGGGAGGCGGCCCGACTCGACCGCGCGCAGCAGGCGTGCGGCGGCCCGGCGGTGGCGCAGGAAGGCGTAGCGGGAGACTCCCCGGCCGCGTTCGCGCTGGCCCTCGCGGGCGGTGTCCGCGCTGACGTCGAGCAGGAGCAGATGGAGCCGGCCGCCCCGGCGGCGGGCCTCGCGGGCCAGCCAGGCGCGGACCCAGCGCTGGGTGCCGCAGTCGTGGACGACGACGCCCTCGCCGGCGCGCAGGGCACGGCGCAGGCCCGCGTAGTGGGCGAGGCGGACCAGGGGGCGGTAGACGGCGTACGGCAGGAGGCGGGGGGCGCGGGCGTCCCAGCGGTCGCGGGTGTCCTGGGAGTCGACGCGCGGGCCGGAGACCGTACGGCGCATGAGGGTGGACTTGCCGCTGCCGGGCAGGCCGGTGACGACGACGAGGTCGTCGGGCCCGAAGAGGAGGGCGTGCGGGCCGCGGCCCGAGCGGTCGCGCAGGTCGCGGACGACCCCGCGGCACTCCAGGGCGGGGGCCGTGGGCTGCTCGGGCAGCGCGATGCCCGAGGTGGTCGCGTACGCCGTGGTCCTGTTCACCGTGATCGTCCTCCCCTGAGGTCAGGTGGGTGACCTCCCCATCGAGCGTAAAGAGAAGGTAATGCCGATCGCCTCGTGTTTTCGTGCGCGTACCGCCACAGGCCGGTCACAAAAAGGGACGGCCGGGCGGGCCTGCCGCGAGGCGGGGGCGGCGTGCAATGATGGGCGCGCCAACTGCATACCGGCCGTTTGAATCCGCGCGGGAGAGTCCCCAGCCACGTTCGCTGGGGCGCCGAAGGAGCAAGTCCCTCCCTTGAATCTCTCAGGCCCCGTTACCGCGCGGGCGAGGCACATCTGAAAAGCGGGCCGCCGTCTGCGGTGGCCCCACCCAAGGTGCAAGCCAGGGCCACGTCTCGTGGTCATGGCGAACCTCTCAGGTTCCGATGACAGATGGGGAGGAACTACCTCGCCCGTGATCCTGGGAGACGACCGTCCGATGAGCAGTACCGAACTCCGTCACACCGCGCTCGATGCCCTGCATCGCTCGCTGGGTGCGACGATGACCGACTTCGCCGGCTGGGACATGCCCCTGCGCTACGGCTCCGAGCGCGACGAGCACAACGCCGTGCGCACGAAGGCCGGGCTCTTCGACCTCTCCCACATGGGCGAGATCACCGTGACCGGCGCCGACGCGGCCGCCTTCCTGAACTTCGCGCTGGTCGGCAACATCGCCTCCGTCGGTGTGGGCCGCGCCCGCTACACCATGATCTGCCGGGCCGACGGCGGCATCCTGGACGACCTGATCGTCTACCGGCTCGCCGAGACCGAGTACATGGTCGTGGCCAACGCCTCCAACGCCCAGGTGGTGCTGGACGCCCTGACCGAGCGGGTCTCCGGCTTCGACGCCGAGGTGCGCGACGACCGGGACGCGTACGCGCTGATCGCCGTCCAGGGCCCGGAGTCCCCCGGCATCCTGAAGTCCCTCACCGACGCCGACCTCGACGGCCTGAAGTACTACGCGGGGCTGCCGGGCACGGTCGCCGGGGTCCCGGCGCTGATCGCCCGCACCGGCTACACCGGCGAGGACGGCTTCGAGCTGTTCGTGAAGCCGGAGCACGCGGTCGAGCTGTGGCAGGCGCTGACCAAGGCGGGCGAGGGCGTCGGCCTGGTGCCCTGCGGCCTGTCCTGCCGTGACACGCTGCGCCTGGAGGCGGGCATGCCGCTGTACGGGCATGAGCTCACGACCGCGCTGACGCCCTTCGACGCCGGGCTCGGCCGGGTGGTGAAGTTCGAGAAGGAGGGCGACTTCGTGGGGCGCGAGGCGCTCCAGGAGGCGGCCGAGCGGGCCGCCGCGGCCGCGCCGCGCGTCCTGGTCGGCCTGGTCGCCGAGGGCCGCCGGGTCCCGCGCGCCGGGTACGCGGTGGTCGCGGGCGGCGAGGTGATCGGCGAGGTCACCTCCGGCGCCCCCTCCCCCACCCTGGGCAAGCCGATCGCGATGGCGTACGTGGACGCCGCCCACGCGGCGCCGGGCACGCCGGGCGTCGGCGTGGACATCCGGGGCAGCCACGAGCCGTACGAGGTCGTGGCGCTGCCCTTCTACAAGCGCCAGAAGTAGACAGTCGAAGCGGCCGGCACGTGACGCTGCGCACATTCGCGCTGCTCACCCCCGCTTCCAGCAGTCCCCCATTCATCAGCACCACCCCGCGTACAGGAGAATTCAGGCCATGAGCAACCCCCAGCAGCTGCGCTACAGCAAGGAGCACGAGTGGCTGTCGGCCGCCGAGAACGGCGTGTCGGCGGTCGGCATCACGGAGCACGCGGCCAACGCGCTCGGCGATGTCGTCTTCGTCCAGCTCCCGGAGGTCGGTGCCACGGTGACCGCGGGCGAGTCCTGCGGCGAGCTGGAGTCGACCAAGTCGGTCAGCGACCTGTACTCCCCGGTGACCGGTGAGGTCACCGAGGTCAACGAGGACGTCGTCAACGACCCGTCGCTGGTGAACTCCGCCCCGTTCGAGGGCGGCTGGCTGTTCAAGGTACGCGTGACGGAGGAGCCGGCCGAGCTGCTCTCCGCCGACGAGTACACCGCCTTTTCCGCCGGCTGAGGAGACGTATGTCCGTCCTGAACACGCCCCTGCACGAGCTCGACCCCGAGGTCGCCGCCGCGGTCGACGCCGAGCTGGTCCGCCAGCAGTCGACCCTGGAGATGATCGCCTCGGAGAACTTCGCTCCGCTGGCGGTCATGGAGGCCCAGGGCTCGGTCCTGACCAACAAGTACGCCGAGGGCTACCCGGGCCGCCGCTACTACGGCGGCTGCGAGCACGTCGACGTCACCGAGCAGATCGCGATCGACCGGATCAAGGAGCTGTTCGGCGCCGAGTACGCCAATGTGCAGCCCCACTCCGGTGCCTCCGCCAACCAGGCGGCCCTGTTCGCGCTGGCCCAGCCCGGCGACACCATCCTGGGCCTGGACCTGGCGCACGGCGGTCATCTGACCCACGGCATGCGGCTGAACTTCTCGGGCAAGCAGTTCGACGTGGTCGCGTACCACGTGGACGACTCGGGTCTCGTGGACATGGCCGAGGTGGAGCGGCTCGCCAAGGAGCACCGCCCGAAGGTGATCATCGCCGGCTGGTCGGCGTACCCGAGGGAGCTGGACTTCGCGGAGTTCCGCCGGATCGCCGACGAGGTCGAGGCGTACCTGTGGGTCGACATGGCGCACTTCGCGGGCCTGGTCGCGGCCGGTCTGCACGCCAACCCGGTCCCGTACGCGGACGTGGTGACCTCCACCACCCACAAGACCCTGGGCGGCCCGCGCGGCGGGATCATCCTCGCGAAGAAGGATTTCGCGAAGAAGCTGAATTCGTCCGTCTTCCCGGGCTTCCAGGGCGGTCCCCTGGAGCACGTGATCGCGGCGAAGGCGGTGTCCTTCAAGGTCGCGGCCTCCGAGGAGTTCAAGGAGCGCCAGCGTCGTACGGTGGAGGGTGCGCGCATCCTCGCCGAGCGGCTCACCGCCCCCGACGCCCGTGAGGCGGGGATCAACGTGCTGTCCGGCGGTACGGACGTGCATCTGATCCTGGTCGACCTGCGCGCGTCCGAGCTGGACGGCCAGCAGGCCGAGGACCGTCTGCACGAGGTCGGCATCACGGTCAACCGCAACGCCGTCCCGAACGACCCGCGTCCCCCGATGGTGACGTCGGGCCTGCGGATCGGTACGCCGGCGCTGGCGACCCGCGGCTTCACGGCCGAGGACTTCGCCGAGGTCGCGGATGTGATCGCGGAGGCGCTGAAGCCGTCGTACGACGTCGAGGCGCTGAAGGCCAGGGTCACGGCGCTGGCCGACAAGCACCCGCTGTACCCCGGCCTGAGCAAGTAGCAGTTACCCGGTGGGGGCACCCGACGACGTGTGCCCCCACCCTTTTTGAAGGAGTTCCCGTGGCCATCTCGGTCTTCGACCTGTTCTCGATCGGCATCGGCCCGTCGAGCTCCCACACGGTCGGCCCGATGCGTGCGGCCCGTATGTTCGCCCGCCGTCTGCGCAACGAGGGCCTGCTGCCCTCCGTCGCCTCGGTCCGCTCCGAGCTCTACGGCTCCCTGGGCGCGACCGGCCACGGCCACGGCACTCCGAAGGCGGTGCTGCTGGGGCTCGAAGGCGCCTCTCCCCGCACGGTCGACGTGGAGGGGGCGGACGACCGGGTCTCGGCGATCAAGGAGCAGGGCCGGCTGCGGCTGCTGGGCGAGCACGAGATCGCGTTCTCCTTCGACGACGACATGGTCCTGCACCGCCGCAAGGCGCTGCCGTACCACGCGAACGGCATGACGCTGTGGGCGTACGACGCGTCGGGCGCGGAGCTGCTGTCGAAGACGTACTACTCGGTGGGCGGCGGGTTCGTCGTCGACGAGGACGCCGTCGGCGCGGACCGGATCAAGCTGGACGACACGGTGCTGAAGTACCCCTTCCGCACGGGCGACGAGCTGCTGCGCCTGACGAAGGAGACCGGCCTGTCGATCTCCTCGCTGATGCTGGAGAACGAGCGGGCCTGGCGCACCGAGGAGGAGATCCGCGCCGGGCTGCTGGAGATCTGGCGGGTGATGCGGGCGTGTGTGGAGCGGGGCATGTCGCGGGAGGGCATCCTGCCGGGCGGTCTGCGCGTGCGCCGCCGCGCTGCGGTGACGGCCCGTCAACTCCGGGCCGAGGGCGACCCGTTGGCCCACTCCATGGAGTGGATCACGCTCTACGCGATGGCGGTGAACGAGGAGAACGCGGCGGGCGGCCGCGTGGTGACCGCCCCGACGAACGGCGCGGCCGGCATCATCCCGGCGGTGCTGCACTACTACATGAACTTCATCCCCGGCGCGGACGAGGACGGGATCGTCCGCTTCCTGCTCGCCGCCGGCGCGATCGGCATGCTCTTCAAGGAGAACGCCTCCATCTCCGGCGCGGAGGTCGGCTGCCAGGGCGAGGTCGGCTCGGCCTGCTCGATGGCGGCGGGCGCGCTGGCGGAGGTGCTGGGCGGCAGCCCGGAGCAGGTGGAGAACGCGGCCGAGATCGGCATGGAACACAACCTCGGCCTCACCTGCGATCCGGTGGGCGGCCTGGTCCAGATCCCCTGCATCGAACGCAACGGCATGGCCGCGGTGAAGGCGGTCACGGCGGCCCGCATGGCGATGCGCGGCGACGGCTCCCACAAGGTGTCCCTGGACAAGGTCATCAAGACCATGAAGGACACGGGCGCGGACATGAGCGTCAAGTACAAGGAGACGGCCCGCGGCGGCCTGGCGGTCAACATCATCGAGTGCTGACCGTAGGCTGACCTGCATGGAAAGCACAGTCACCGCGGTCAGCAGCAGCGGCAGTTATTCCTTCAGCAAGGCCAATCGGGAGAGTGTCACGCTTCTGGTGGGGCTCGGGGTCGAGGGGGACGTGCATGCCGGGGTGACGGTGAAGCACCGGTTCCGGATGGAGCGGGATGCCTCGCAGCCGAATCTTCGCCAGGTGCATCTGATGCACGAGGAGCTGTTCGACGAGGTGCGCGAGGCCGGGTTCGAGGTGGCCGCGGGGCAGCTCGGGGAGAACGTCACCACGCGGGGGATCGATCTGCTGGGGCTGCCCGTCGGGGCCCGGCTGCGGCTGGGCGACGAGGCCGTCGTCGAGGTGACCGGGCTGCGCAATCCCTGTGCGCAGATCGACGGCTTCCAGAAGGGGCTCATGAAGCAGGTCGTCGGCCGGGACGACGAGGGCCGGCCCGCCTTCCGGTCCGGGATCATGAGCGTCGTGGTGAGCGGAGGCGTGGTGCGCCCCGGCGACACGATCACCGTGGACCTGCCGGAGGGACCGCACCGGCCCCTGGAGATCGTCTAAAGGCCGGTGCGGTGGGTTTCAGCCGCGGAAGGCCTCCGGGCGTTCCGGGCTTGCCTCGGCCAGGGCCTTCGTGACCTCGGGGATGCCCGCGCGCAGGCCGTAGACCGGGGTGTCCGGCTGCTGGCGCCAGGAGTCGTCGAGGCCGCCCGCGTCGACCGTGTCGAAGCCGAGCTCGTCGATCAGGGCGCGGACCTTCGCCTTCGCCACCTCGTCGTCCCCGGCGACCGGGAGGGCGATGCGGCCGGGGTCTCCGGCGGGGAGCGGCCGGTCCAGGATGTCCTGGGCGTAGGTCCCGTTGAACGCCTTGATCACCGGGTGGCCGATCTGGCGTTCGGTCCAGCGGCTCTCGGTGAGGCCCTCGTCCTCGATCGCCGCGATACGGCCGTCCCGCTGCTGCGGGTAGTAGTTGCCCGTGTCGATGACGGCCACGCCGTCCGCCGCCCCGTCCAGCAGGCCCTCCGGAAGGTCGGGGACGGCCTTCAGGGGGATCGTGACGACCACGATCTCGGCGCCGCGCGCGGCCTCCTCGACCGTCACCGGGGTCGCACCGGTCTCCTGCGCCAGCTCTGTCAGGGTGTGCGGGCCGCGGGAGTTGGCGACCGCGACGTCGTGACCGAGGGCGGTGAGCCTCCGGGTGAGGTTGCCGCCGATGTTGCCCGCGCCGATGATCCCGATCCTCATGACATTCCCTCCGCGTTTCGCCACGTCGGCCGATCAGGCCGATTACCGCGCATTAGATGCACACGCATGCTCTTGCTCGGCTCAACGGAGGGAGTTCGCGGGCTATTCCCGCGCCGACGACATCGGCCGCGTCACACCCGTACGACGATCTTGCCTGTGTGCGTGTTCGACTCCATCAGGCGATGCGCGTCCGGCATCCGGTGCAGACCGTCGAAGACCTCCGCCACCACCGGCCGCAGCGTGCCGTCCGCCAGCCCCGAGCCGACGTAGGCCGCGCCCCGGCGGCGGCCGTCCGCCGAGCCGGTGAGCACGAGGTTGGCATAGCCGTGCACGGTCATCGGCCACGCCCGGGGCAGCAGGGTGGGCTCCGGGGCCAGCCAGCCGTAGACGATGAGCGTGCCGTCGCGCCGCACGGCCTCACCCAGGGCCGCGAAACCGGCGCCGCCGACCGCGTCGAGGACGATGTCCACACCGTCGCCCCCGGTGAGCCGCCGGGCCTCCTTGACCACGTCCTCGTCGTCGCTGACGATCACATGCTCGGCGCCCAGCTCCAGCAGCCCGGCGCGCTTCCCCTCGGTGCGGGTGGTGACGATCGGGATCGCTCCCGCCCGCCGCGCCACCTGGATCGCCGCCGTGCCGACCCCGCTGGACGCGCCGGTGATCAGCACCCGGTGCCCCGGTTCCAGGCCGGCCCGCTCCACCAGGGCGCCGTAGGCCGTCGTGTACGTGAGCCAGACGGCGGCCGCGTCCACCACGTCGACGCCGGCGGGACGCGGGACCAGGCCGCTCTCGGGGAGCAGGATCCGGTCGCCGTACACGCCGTGCGTGCCGAGGTCGAAGTTGGCCGCCGCCATCACCGGGTCGCCGGGCGCGAACGCGCTCACACCCGCGCCGACCGCCTCGACCTCGCCGGCCGCCTCGTAGCCGTTGCGGGAGGCGGGGAAGGTGGGCTGGTAGAAGTAGCCGCCGGAGCGGAAGAGGGCCTCGGCCCGGTTGAGGCCGACCGCCTCGACCCGGACGAGCACCTCGCCGGGCCCGGGCGCGGGCAGCTCGACCTCCTCGACGCGCAGGACCTCGGGACCGCCGATCTCATGAAAAAGCACTGTCTGTGCGGTAGTTGACATGCCGTCAACGCTAGGTCCCGCACGGCGGGACGATCCATGTCCGCCGGTATCCCTTCCATGTCCGTCCGTCTTCCCGCACCCGACGCGGGTCTACGGTACGGACATGGACGTACTCAGCGACGCGATCGCCGCCATGCGCACCGGGCGGCCGCACTCCGCACGCCGGGACAAGTACGCGCCCTGGGGCTTTCGTTTCGCCTCCTCCGACGGCGCCGGATTCCATGTGCTGCTGCGCGGCTCGGCCTGGCTGATCCCGGCGCACGGCGAACCCGTCGCGCTGGCGGCCGGCGATGTGGTGTTCCTGGCGCACGGCCATGGGCACGCGCTGGCCAGCGGGCTCGATGTGCCGGTGAAGGAGGTCCGCGTCGGCCCGGACGGCCGCTGGCCCGAACCGCCGCCGCCCGACGAGGGGTCGGGGCCCCCGAACACCGTCATGCTGTGCGGCGCCTACCAGTTGGACCGCGACCGCGCGCACCGGCTGCTCGCCGAGCTGCCCGAGGTCGTCCATCTGCCCGCCCGTCTCGGCACGCACCGCTCGCTGCGGGCGGCCGTCGAACTGCTCGGCATGGAACTGGACGAGCAGGGGCCGGGCTCGGACGCGATCGTCACCGCGCTCCTCGACACCCTGCTGCTGTACATCCTGCGCGCCTGGTGGCAGCAGGAGCGGGGCGCCGGACGCGGGGACTCGGGCTGGGCGGCCGCGCTCGCCGACCCGGCCGTCTCGGCGGCCCTGCGCGCCATCCACGGCGACCCGGCCCGGCCGTGGACCGTGGCGGACCTCGGCGCCGAGGCGGGGCTGTCCCGCGCGGCCTTCGCCCGCCGGTTCACCGCGCTGGTGGGCGAGCCGCCGCTGACCTATCTGACGTGGTGGCGCATGACGACGGCGGGCCGGCTGCTGCGCACCGACGATCTCTCCCTGCGTCAGATCGCCCAACGCACCGGCTACACCTCGGAGTTCGCCTTCGCCAAGGCGTTCAAGCGGGAGTACGGGGTGGCCCCGGGCAAGTATCGGGGGCGGGCGGCCTGAGCGGGGCTTGTCCCGGGATCCGGGGAGTCGCTAGCGTCCCCGCATGACGCTCCGCGATCTTCCTTCCCCCGCCGGGCCGGTCCTGGTCGCACGGGACGTGCACGTCGTACGCGACGGACAGCCGATCCTCCAGGAGGTCTCGCTGACCGTGCGGGCGGGCGAGCACTGGGCCCTGCTCGGCGCGAACGGCGCCGGGAAGTCGACCCTGCTCAGCCTGCTCGGCGCGCGCGTCCATCCGACGCTGGGCGCGGTGGAGGTCCTCGGCCGGCGGCTCGGCAGGGTGGACGTGCGGGAGCTGCGCACGTACGTCGGTCATGTCGACCCCCGCCATCCGCTGAACGAGCCGCTGCGGGTGCGGGACGTCGTCCTGACCGGGCTGACCAACTCGGTCGCCCGGCTGCCGCGCTGGCGCCCGACGCCCGAGCAGGAGGCGCGCGCCGACCGGCTGATCGACACCCTGGGTCTGGCCGAGCACCGCGGGGCGCGCTGGCCCACGCTCTCGCACGGGCAGCGCGGCCGCACGCTGATCGCCCGCGCGCTCATGCCCGAGCCCCGGCTGCTGCTCCTGGACGAGCCGGCGACCGGACTGGACCTGCCGGGCCGGGAGCAGCTGATAGAGGCGCTGGAGACGCTGGGCCGGGAGCATCCGGAGCTGGCGACCGTGCTGGTCACCCACCACCTGGAGGAGCTTCCGGCGCGCACCACGCACGCCCTGCTGCTGCGCGACGGACGCGCCCTGGCGCAGGGCCGCGCGGACCGCGTCCTCACCGGCGAGCAGGTCGGCAAGTGCTTCGACCTGCCGCTGGAACTGGAGCGGCACGACGGCGGCCGCTGGAGCGTGCGCGTCCGGCGCCGGCCTTGACGAAGAGCGCGGCATGACGAAGGGGACGGCATGCCGAAGGGGCGCCCCTCGCTCACCGCGCGGGCGCCCCTTCCGCCGTGGCTCACTTGTTCAGGTAGGCCCAGAACTCGTCGAACGAGAGCACCTTGTCCCCGTTGAGGTCGCGGGTCTTGATGATGGCCTCGGCGACCGTCTCGGTGACGTTCCAGTCACCCTCCTGCGCCAGAGCGGACTTGAACTCGGCGGCGGTGATGAAGCCGTCACCGTCCGCGTCGATCCGCTGGAACTGCTTGCGCGCTTCTTCGATGTCGGCCACCGATCCGCCCCTTTTCGTCATGCTTTGCTGAGTTGTGCCGGTCCTGCTGTCGTACTGACGCAGGTCAGATTAACCGGCTGTACGGACTCAAGCGGACGTGGGGAGCACGGTGTGGAGACCTTGCGGGACATTCTCGACGCGGCGGCGCACGGCGTCTTCCCGCCGCCGGACGGCGGTACGACGGTCGTGCCGCAGATGTCACCCCGCGACGCGGGCGTGCTGGCCTTCACCGCGCACTCGGTCGTGTTCACCGACGAGGACCCCTGGTGGGTGCGCGAGGCGCTGGCCGCGACGGACTGCGACGCGCTCGCCGCGCCCATGAACCCCCGCTTCCTCGCCGCGTTCCTGGAGCGGACCGGCCGGACCACCGAGACCATCGACGCCGTCCTGGTCGGCACCCCGCTGCCGGGTGATCCGCCGCTCGCGCTGCGGGAGATCACGGACCGGGACCACCCGCGCATCGCCTACGCCCGCACGCGGCGCGACGACGTGCGCGCGTGGACGGCCGAGGGCGGGGTGCTGGTGACGGGGCGCGGGGTGGCGGGGCGGCTGGAGGTGTCGGTCGAGGTCGACGAGGACGTACGGCACCGGGGGCTGGGGCGGCTGCTGGTGACCGCCGCCCGGCAGCTGGCCGCGGAGCCGCTGTGGGCGCAGGTCGCGCCGGGGAACGCCCGCAGCATGCGGGCGTTCCAGGCGGCGGGCTATGTTCCGGTGGGCGCCGAGGCGCTGCTCAGTGCCACGCCTCGAAGTGCGGGTTGCTCTCGCAGTCGCTCATGATCTCGACCTTGGTGGTCTTGTCCACCGGGCAGACGCCGATGATGTACTTCCGGTCGATCCCGCCGGGGAAGGCGACCTCCAGCTGGTCGGCCCACTTGTGGGTGTCGCCGATGGTCCGGTTCACGTCGATGCCGCCCGGGGCGTCGATGTAGTAGTTGTAGCCGGACTTCCACCACTTCTTGTACAGGTCGTGGTCGTACGTGGTCGACACATACGGGGACGGCTGGTTGACCAGGACGTACTTCTCCACGTCGTACTGGCCGCCGACGACGTCCTTGGGGAGGAAGCCCTCCTGGAAGACGATGTCGGGGCCGCGGCCGTCGGCGCGGTAGAGGGTGCCGCAGGTGGTGCGCCAGACCGGGGTGGGGGTGATCCGGCCGACGTCGACGCGGCGGTCGGCGGCGGCCTTGATCCGGTCCTCGAACTGGACGGGGCAGTCGGGCGTGGTGGGCGCGACGGCCCGGGCGGGGGCCGCCGAGGGAGGCGCGGACTCGGGAACCGTGGCGGCGGCGGTGGTGAAGACGGTGGCGAGGGCGAAGACGGCGGCAGCGGCGCGCCGCCGCAGGCGAGTAGTGATCATGGAAGCACGATCGCGGTTCCGTGATCGTGTCCCTCGGATCTTCACTCGTACGGCGGCGCGTCACCTGACCGGACGTCAATCGGCGTCCGGTCAGCGGAAGATGCCGGTGTGGCCCAGCGAGTAGCGCCCCGGCTGCGGATAGACGGCGAGGCCGTGCGGTCCGCTGCCGACCTTGATGCGGGCGAGCTGGGCGCCGGTGCGGGTGTCGATGGCGTACACCTCGGCGTTGTAGCGTCCGGAGAGCCAGAGCACCTTGCCGTCCGCCGAGACGCCGCCCATGTCGGGGCTGCCGCCGTCGGGCAGGTGCCACTTCTTCGTCAGCTTGTTCTGGGTGAAGTCGAAGACGGAGATACTGCCCTCGCCCCGGTTGGAGATGTACATCTCGCGGGAGTCGCGGCTGATGTAGAGGCCGTGGGTGCCCTTGCCGGTGGGCAGGAACGAGGGCTTGCCGAAGCGGTCGCCGTCGACGATCCACAGGCCGTCGGCCATCATGTCCGCGATGTAGAACCGCTTTCCGTCGGGCGAGACCTTGACGTCCTGCGGCATGGCGCCCTCGAAGGGGAGCTTCTGCTGCGCGACGACCTTCATCTTGGCGGTGTCGACCTTCAGCAGTTCGCCGCTGAACTCGCAGGAGACGATGAAGTACCGCCCGTCGAGGGAGAAGTCGGCGTGGTTGACGCCGTAGCAGCTGACCGGTTCGGTCCTGACCCGCTTCATGGTGTGGGCGTCGCGGAAGACGAGCTCGCGGTCGAGGGAGGCCATGACGACGGCGTACTTGCCGTCGGGCGTGAAGTAGAGGTTGTACGGGTCGTGGACGTCGACCGTCTTGCCGGCCCTGCCGGTGCGCGGGTCGATGGGGGTGAGGGTGTTGCCCTTGTCGTTGTTGACCCACAGCGTCTTCAGGTCCCAGGACGGGACGACGTGCTGCGGCTGCCGGCCGACCGGGATGGTCTCGACGACCTCGTACGTCTTCGGGTCGATGACGGAGACGGTGTCGGACTCGGTGTTGGGGACGTAGACCCGGGAGGGGAAGTCCTTGACGACCGGGGAGAGCCGGCCCGGGCGGTCGGCGGCGTAGACGTCGTGGGGGTCGAGGACCGGCGGCATGCCGGGCAGCCCCTGGAGGACCCGCTTCTTCACGGGGCCGGGGACGGCGGCCCTGGTGGTCGCCTTCTGTTCCGGCCGGGCGCCGGTGTCGGTGCCGCAGGCGGCGAGGGCGAGCAGGCAGGAGCCCGCGACGAGGACGCGCGCGAGGGGGGTGCGCGGGAGAGGGGTGCGGTGCATCAGCTGAGCAGCTCCGTGGTGGTGACCGCGCGCAGTCCGCGGCGGTCGAGTTCTTCCAGTACGGCGGGGAGCGCGGCGACCGTGTCCGCGTACCCGAAGTGCAGGCTCACCACGGACCCGTTGCGGATCTCGCCGAGCACCTTGCGGGTGACGGCGGGGGCGCCGGGGGCGGTGAAGTCGAGGGAGTCGACGTCGTAGGAGAGGACGTGCGGGTAGCCGGCGGCGCGGGCGAGGCGTTCGACGAGCGGGGAGGCGCGGGCGGCGCGCGAGGGGCGGAACCAGGTGCCGATGGAGCCGGTGAGCCGTCGGAGCCGCTCGGCGCAGGCGGTGATCTCCTGGCGGGCCTCGGTCTCGCTCATGGCGTTGACGGCGAGGTGGCGCTGGGTGTGGTTGCCGAGGTCGTGGCCGCCGTCGAGGATGCGGCGGGCGAGGTCCGGGTGGGCGTCGAGCCAGGTGCCGACGGCGAGGACGGTGAGCCGGGCGCCGTGCCGTTCCGCCTCGGCGAGGAGGGCGCGGGCGATGGCCGGGTCGCCCTGCCCGTGGAAGGTGAGGGCGACGCGAGGCCGGTCGCGGGGGCCGTGGTCGATCAGGACGGGCCGGCCCGGGAAGGCGCGGGGGGCGGGGGCGGCGGGCGCCCGCGCGGGGACGGGGGCGCGGGAGGCGGGGCCGGAGCGCTCGCCGCCGCCGGAGGGGGAACACGCACCGGCGAACGCGCCTCCGGCGACGATCCCGGCACCGGCCCGCAGCGCGTCACGACGGTCGGGAGGAGTCACCCGACCCATTTAAAGGGCAATATGGCGGAAATCCGGCGATTCACCCGGTTGGGGGCGGTGGGAAATCGTGATGCCCAGCGCGTTCATGACAGAGCCGTTTCCGGCCATCATGGGGCCGTGACTCCCTCCTCGACCGTCGCCGAAACCGAATACCGACTCGGTGTGCTCCAGCGCGCGCTGCCCGTCCTCATCGGCGCGCTGAGCGCCGGCCTGCTGCTGTGGACCGGCCTGTCCTTCACCGACCAGCCCATGACCGCCGGTGAACTCGGGCGGTTGCTGTCCTGGGCCGTCGTGTCCGCCACCGCCTGCGCGGGCCTCACCCGGCGCAATGGCGCGCTCCTCACCGAGCACGCCCTCGTGGCGCGGACCGGCAGCAAGACCCGGGAGATCCCCTGGGGCGACATCCGCGGAGTGGACATCGAGCGGCGGCTGGGCACCCGCCGGATCGCCGTGCACACCCGGGACGGCCGCCGCACCCTGCTCGCCGCGCCCGTCTCCCTGGGCGACCCGGACTTCGACGCCAAGGCCGCGACGATCACCCGGTGGTGGCAGGAGCGGCGGGAGGTCCGCTAGCCGGTCACCCTCAGCAGCAGCACCGCCCGCTCCGGGACCGTGATCCGGGTGCCCGCGCGGTGGGTGACGCGCGGTGCCTCGGTCTGGTCCTCGCGCGTCGTGTCGACGACCACCTCGTACTCCTCCGCCCACGGCGGCCCGGGCAGTCGGAAGGTCACCGGCCGCTCCCCCGCGTGCAGGACGGCGAGGAAACTGTCGTCGAGGATCGGGGCGCCGCCCTCGTCCCGGCCGGGGATGTCCCGCCCGGAGAGATACATGCCGAGCGTGGCCGCGGGGGCGTACCAGTCGTGCTCGGTCATCTCCGTGCCGCGCGCGGTGAACCAGGCGAGGTCGCGCAGCCCGTCCGCCGAGTGCGCCCGGCCGGAGAAGAAGGCGCGCCGGCGCAGCACGGGATGGCGGTGGCGCAGGGCGATCAGCCGGGAGGTGAGATCGAAGAGGGCACGCCAGCCGGGCTCCGCCAGCAGGCTCCAGTCCACCCAGCCGATCGGGTTGTCCTGGCAGTAGGCGTTGTTGTTGCCTCCCTGGGTACGCCCCAGTTCGTCGCCGGCGACCAGCATCGGCACCCCGGTCGACAGCAGCAGGGTCGTCAGCAGGTTTCTCAACTGCCGCCGCCGCAGGGCCCGTACACCCTCGTCGTCCGTCTCGCCCTCCGCACCGCAGTTCCAGGAGCGGTTGTCGTCGGTACCGTCCCGGTTGCCCTCGCCGTTGGCCTCGTTGTGCTTGCGCTCGTACGACACCAGGTCGCGCAGGGTGTAACCGTCGTGCGCGGTGACGAAGTTGACCGAGGCGTACGGCCGGCGCCCGCCCCACGCGTAGAGGTCGCTGGAGCCGGACAGCCGGTAGCCCATCTCCCGTACGTCGGGCAGCGCGTGGCGCCAGAAGTCGCGCACGGCGTTGCGGTAGCGGTCGTTCCACTCCGTCCACAGGGGTGGGAAGGCGCCCACCTGGTAGCCGCCCGAGCCGACGTCCCACGGCTCGGCGATCAGCTTGACCCTGCGCAGCACCGGGTCCTGGGCGATCACCGCGAGGAAGGGGGAGAGCATGTCGACGTCGTGCATCGAGCGGGCGAGGGCCGCGGCGAGGTCGAAGCGGAAGCCGTCGACGCCCATCTCCGTGACCCAGTAGCGCAGGGAGTCGGTGATGAGCCGGAGCACATGGGGCTGGACGACGTGCAGGGTGTTGCCGCAGCCCGTGTAGTCGGCGTAGCGGCGGGCGTCGGACTGGAGGCGGTAGTAGCCGCGGTTGTCGATGCCCTTCAGGGACAGGGTCGGCCCCAGCTCCCCGGCCTCCGCCGTGTGGTTGTAGACCACGTCGAGGATGACCTCGATACCGGCGGCGTGCAGGGCGCGCACCATCCGCTTGAACTCGCCGACCTGCCCTCCCGTCGTATCGGAGGAGGCGTAGCCGGCGTGCGGGGCGAAGTAGCCGATGGAGTTGTAGCCCCAGTAGTTGACCAGGCCGCGGCGGAGCAGGTGGTCCTCGTGCGCGAACTGGTGGACGGGGAGCAGTTCGACGGCCGTGACGCCCAGGCGCACCATGTGTTCGACGGCCGCCGGGTGGGCCAGCCCGGCGTAGGTGCCGCGCAGTTCCTCCGGGATGTCCGGGTGGAGCTTGGTGAAGCCGCGCACGTGCAGCTCGTAGATCACCGAGTCCGCCCAGGGGGTCTTCGGGCGGCGGTCGTCGGACCAGTCGTCGTCATCGTGGACGACGACCCCCTTCGGGACGTACGGCCCCGAGTCCCGCTCGTCGCGCACGGTGTCCGCGACCTGCTGCTGGGGCCAGTCGCGGACATGGCCGTAGACCTCCGGCGGCAGCCGGAACTCGCCGTCCACCGCGCGGGCGTAGGGGTCGAGGAGCAGTTTCGCCGGGTTCCAGCGGGCGCCGGTCCACGGGTCCCAGCGGCCGTGCACCCGGTAGCCGTAGCGCTGTCCGGGCATGACGCCGGGGACGAAGCCGTGCCAGATCTCATGGGTGAGCTCGGTCAGCGGGGCGCGGGTCTCGCGGCCCTCGGCGTCGAAGAGGCACAGCTCGACCGCCTCCGCGCCGCCCGCCCACAGGGCGAAGTTGGTGCCCGCGACGCCGTCCGGGCCGACCCGGAAGCGGGCGCCCAGCGGTGTGGGCGCGCCGGGGCGCACGGGGACGCCGGGTACCTTGCGCGGCGTGCCGTTCACGGCGGCCGCCGGTGTGGCGTGTTCGGCCGCCACCGCCTCCTGCTCGGCTGCGCTGGACACCTGTCGGCCCCTTTGGTCGGCTCGTCGCACGACGCGGGTGCGGGGACTTGGGCGTCCCGGCCCGCTCGCTCCCTGTCGCGTCGTCCTCCCCCCTGTTCTGCCCAGCGCGTGCCTCGCACTCACGTTTCCCCCGGAGCACGCTGCCGTGGGTGCGTCGCACTCACGTTTCCCGGGAGCACACCTCGTCGTTGGGCAGCGTGTGAGGCACGTACATGGGCGCGCGCGGCGCGCGGGGACCGCGATGGCCGCCGTAGTGGCATGGGCAGGACTGCTGGCCGGGGCCGCCGGCTGCACCGGGGACGGGCACGGCGGGCTGGACCGGATGCTCGGCAAACCCCCCGCGCCCGAGGACGTCATCCACGTCACCCCGGACGACGAGGCCAAGGGCGTGCCGGCCCGGCAGCGGCTGCGGGTGCGGGTGCCGGACGGGCGGCTGGAGTCGGTGCGGGTGACCCGATCCCAGGACGCCCAGGAGACCGAGGTGCCCGGCACCATCGCCGAGGACGGACTGAGCTGGCGGCCGGACGACGACCGGCTCGCGCTCGCCGCCCGCTACTCCGTGGACGCGGTCGCCCTGGACGGCGCCGGCCACCGCTCGGCCCGGCACACGACGTTCACGACGTACGTCCCCGAGGAGCGCTTCATCGGGTACGTCACCCCGGAGAACCGCTCGACCGTCGGCACCGGGATGATCGTCTCGCTGGAGTTCAACCGGGAGATCGAGAACCGTGCCGCGGTCGAGCGGGCCGTCCGGGTCACCGCGAAGCCGGCGGTGGACGTCCGCCCGCACTGGTTCGGCAAGGAGCGCCTCGACTTCCGGCCCCGCGACTACTGGCGGCCCGGCACCGAGGTCACCGTCGAGCTGCGCCTGCGGGACGTCGAGGGCGCGCCCGGGGTGTACGGGCTGCAGTACCGGACGTTCTCCTTCACCGTCGGCCGCGACCAGGTCTCCCGGGTGGACGCGGCCGAGCACACGATGGAGGTGCGGCGCGACGGACAGCTCATCGCCACCGTGCCGATCACCGCGGGCAGCCCGAAGAACACGACGTACAACGGGAAGATGGTCGTCACCGAGATGCTGGAGCTGACCCGGATGAACGGCTCCACGGTCGGCTTCAAGAAGGCCGACGGCAAGAGCGAGTACGACATCCCGGACGTGCCGCACGCCATGCGGCTGACCGACTCCGGGACCTTCCTGCACGGCAACTACTGGGCGCCGGACGCCTTCGGGCGGGTCAACGTCAGCCACGGCTGCATCGGGCTGAGGGACGTCAAGGGCGGCAGCTCCACGACGCCGGCCGGCTGGTTCTTCGACCGCTCGCTCATCGGGGACGTCATCGAGGTCGTGAACAGCAAGGACAAGCAAGTGGCTCCCGACAACGGGCTCGGGGGCTGGAACATGGACTGGAAGGAGTGGGTGGCCGGCGGCGCCGTCGGCTGAATCCCTCCCCCGGTGCAACCTTCCCCGCCGTCGCCGTGGTCCAAGTTGCGACGGAACGGTGACATTGGCCTGACACGGAGCTCAAATCCGTGCAGTTAATATGCGCCAGTGATCGCGCGAGAAGCGCTGGGGTGGGGGGCCTGACCAGGCCCGCTGAGGGGAGAACGAGTTGAACGTGCGACCGATATCGGGGGCGTCGGTTGACGCGCGCCGCAGAGGCCGGCTCGCTGTGGTCGTCGGCGGTCTGCTGCTCGCGGTGACCGCCTGCGGCGGGGGCGACGAACAGGACTCCGGGTCCGCCGCCCAGGACGGCAAGGGCAAGGCCACCGCGCAGGCGCAGAGCGGGCAGTCCGAGGCCGTCGTCACCATCGCGCCGAAGAACGGCGCCACGTCGGTCGACACCAGCGGCGCCCTGAAGGTCAGCGCGGCCAAGGGCAAGCTGACCGAGGTCGTCGTCAAGGACGACAAGGGCACGAAGATCGAGGGCGCCATCACCGCCGACGGCGCCGGCTGGACCCCGGCCACACATCTGGCCGCGGCCACCAAGTACCAGGTGCACGCGGTCGCGAAGGACTCCGCGGGCCGGACCGCCGCCGAGGACTCGGCGTTCACCACGCTGACCCCGGACAACACCTTCATCGGCACGTTCACGCCGGAGGACGGCTCCACGGTCGGCGTCGGCATGCCGTTCTCGGTGCGCTTCACCCGGGGCATCACGCACCCGGACGCCGTGAAGAAGGCCATCGAGATCAAGACCGAGCCGGCCGTGGACGTGCAGGGCCACTGGTTCGGCAACGACCGGCTGGACTTCCGTCCCGAGCAGTACTGGAAGGCCGGCACCAAGGTGACGGTCAAGCTGAACCTCGACGGCGTCGAGGGCCGGGACGGCGTCTACGGCAAGCAGACCAAGACGGTGTCCTTCACCATCGGCCGCAACCAGGTCTCGATCGTGGACGCCAAGAAGCACACCATGCAGATCACCCAGGAGGGCAAGGTCGTCAAGACCATCCCGGTCACCACGGGCAAGGCGGGTTACGCCACCTGGAACGGCAAGATGGTCATCAGCGAGAAGTTCACGGTGACGCGGATGAACGGCGACACCGTGGGCTACGACGGCGAGTACGACATCAAGGACGTCCCGCACGCCATGCGGCTGACCGACTCCGGCACCTTCGTGCACGGCAACTACTGGGGCGGCGACGCCTTCGGCAACTACAACGCCAGCCACGGCTGCGTGGGGCTGCGCGATGTGCGCGGCGGCTACGACAGCGGGGTGCCGGCCGCGTGGTTCTTCAACCACTCGATCGTGGGTGACGTGGTGCAGGTGCGGAACTCCACCGACCCGACGGTGAATCCGTCCAACGGGCTCAACGGCTGGAACATGTCGTGGGCGGAGTGGACCAAGTAGTTTTCCCGATAGCCGGGCCCGGGCGCCGTTACCCACGGCACCGGGCCCGTTGTCGTGAGTGTGACCGACCGCACCGGCCCACCCCCCGTTAGTCCCCGTGCTGCGCCTGCCCGGGGGACAACCCCCGGACCCCCGGCCGAGTGTGACCGACCGCACCGGCCCACCCCCCGTTAGTCCCCGTTAACCTGCTCGCATGACCGTGAAACTCGAAGTCGCCGAGGGTGTCGGGACGATCCTGCTCGACCGGCCGCCCATGAACGCGCTGGACATCGCCACCCAGGACCGCCTCAAGGAGCTCGCCGAGGAGGCCGGCCGCCGCGACGACGTGCGCGCGGTGGTCGTGTACGGCGGGGAGAAGGTGTTCGCGGCCGGCGCGGACATCAAGGAGATGCAGGCGATGGACCACACGGCGATGGTCCTGCGCGGCCGCGCCCTCCAGGACGCCTTCACGGCCGTGGCCCGCATCCCCAAGCCGGTGGTGGCGGCCGTGACGGGGTACGCGCTCGGCGGCGGCTGCGAGCTCGCGCTGTGCGCGGACTACCGCATCGCCGCGGACAACGCCAAGCTGGGCCAGCCGGAGATCCTGCTCGGCCTGATCCCCGGCGCGGGCGGCACCCAGCGGCTGGCCCGGCTGGTCGGCCCGTCCAAGGCGAAGGACCTCATCTTCACCGGCCGGATGGTGAAGGCCGACGAGGCGCTGACCATCGGCCTGGTCGACCGGGTGGTACCGGCCGCCGAGGTGTACGAGCAGGCGCACGCCTGGGCGGCGAAGCTGGCGCAGGGTCCGGCGATCGCGCTGCGCGCGGCGAAGGAGTCGGTCGACACGGGTCTGGAGACGGACCTCGACACCGGTCTCGCGGTGGAGCGGAACTGGTTCGCCGCCCTGTTCGCGACGGAGGACCGGGAGCGGGGGATGCGCAGCTTCGTGGAGGAGGGGCCGGGCAAGGCCAAATTCCTGTGACCCTCGTCTCGCTGAATCCTGCCGGAATCACTTGCAGTTGACGGGATGTCTGATCCGGGTCCCTCGATGGGGCGGTTTATGGGAACCTTAAGGCGACCTTAAGCGTGCCTTGTCGAGGGAGCTTGTCGATTGCCTTCGGACGCGTCGTCATCGCAGGTCAGCGGGGATTTAACGGAGCCAGGAGTGCCGTCGGCATATGCCGGCCGCAGGGCGTGGAACGGGGGCGCCCGGGGGGCGTATTCCCCGGGAACGGCCACGGAGCGACTCCCGGGCGGCCATGATGGGGGCATGGCGGGGCTGGAGGGTATCGAACAGCCGCGGGGGCACGGGCGTGTGGACGCGGCGCGCTGGTCGCCTGCGGTCGAGGACGAACGGGCGCTCAAGGCAGTCGAGTTGTTCGGAAATCCGACGGAGGGCGAGGTTCCGCTCCCTTCCCGCCCGGAGTCGGCCGCCACGGCCCGCCGATTGACCCAGGTCGTCGTCCTGCGCCACTGGGGGCTGTCGCCCAAGTTGACCGAGGACGCGGTCCTCCTCGTCTCCGAACTGGTCGGAAACGCCGTGCGCCACACCGGCGCCCGGTGCTTCGGCCTCCGCCTGCGCCGCCTGCGCGGCCGCATCCGCGTCGAGGTCCGTGACCCCTCACGGGGCCTGCCCTGTCTGCTCCCGGTCCAGGAGATGGACATCAGCGGCCGCGGTCTGTTCCTGGTGGACAAGCTCTCCGACCGCTGGGGAGTGGATCTGCTGCCGCGCGGAAAGACGACGTGGTTCGAGATGCGCGTGGCCGATCGCTGACCCGAAACTCGGTGGGCGTTGTCAGTGGCTGTCCGTAGGCTCGCTCCTGATGTCTGCGACACGTGCAACCACCAAGGACCGGTCCGCCGTACGGACCCTGCTGCGCCTGTGGCCCTATGTGCGGCCCGTGCGGGCACGGCTGTTCACGGCCGCGTTCGTCGCGGTCGTCGCCTCCTGCGTCGGGCTGGTGATCCCGCTCGTCCTGAAGTGGATGGTGGACGGACCGGTCGCCGACCACGACACGGCGGGCGTCTGGCTCGGCGCGTCGTACCTGCTGCTGCTCGGCTTCGCGGAGGCCCTGCTGTTCGGGCTGCGGCGGTGGCTCGTCGCACGGCCGCTGTCGCACGTCGAGGCGGAGATGCGGGCGGAGCTCTACCGGCATCTCCAGCGGCTGCCCGTGGCCTTCCACGACCGCTGGGCCTCGGGGCAGCTGCTCTCCCGGGCCACCACCGATCTCATGCTGCTGCGCATGTTCCTCGCCTTCCCGCTGACCTTCCTGCTGGTCAACGGGGTGACCATCCTCGTCGGCGTGGTCATCATGCTGCTCCAGGACTGGACGCTCGGGCTGGTCATCCTCGGCCCGGCCCTCCCCGTCGTCATCACCTGCGTGATCTTCGAGAACCGCTACGCCGAGGTGGCCCGGCTCGCCCAGGACCAGGTCGGCGATCTGACCACGGTCGTCGAGGAGAGCGTGCTCGGGATCCGCATCATCAAGGGGTTCGGACGGCACCGCAGCCAGGCGCGCGCGTTCCGTAATCTGTCGGCGACCCTGCGCGGCACCGAGCTGCGCAAGGCGCGGCTGCTGGCGGCCATCTGGGGCGTCATCGTGACGCTGCCGGAGGTGGCGATCGGCGCGGCCCTGGTGGTGGGCGCCGTACAGGTGGCGGACGGTTCGCTCTCGGCGGGCACGCTGGTGGCCTTTCTGTCGACGGCGCTCGCGCTGCGGTGGCCGGTGGACTCCATCGGCTTCCTGCTGGCGATGAGCCAGGAGGCGGCCACGGCGACGGAGCGGTACTTCGAGGTGATGGACGAGACGCCGGAGGCCGAAGCGTCCCCCGGCGACGAGAAGCCAAAGACCGAAGCGTCCCCCGGGGACGCGGAGAGCCGCTCGACCGGCCCCCGCCCGCCCGCGGCCGACCACGACGGCATCCGCTTCCACGACGTCCGGTTCCGCTACCCCGACGCCCCCGAGGACTCCCCGCCCGTCCTCGACGGCATCGACCTCCACATCCGCCCGGGCGAGTCCCTGGCCCTGGTCGGCGCCACCGGCAGCGGCAAGACCACCCTCACGGCCCTGGTCCCCCGCCTCCACGAGGTCACGGCCGGGCGGATCACCCTGGACGGCGAGGACATCGGCGCGATGCCCCGCGAGGCGCTGCGCTCCCTCGTCGCCGTCGCCTTCGAGGAGCCCACCCTCTTCTCGGCCAGTGTCGGGGAGAACGTCCTCATGGGCGCCGGCGACACCGCGGGCGCCGTCGAGCTGGACCGGGCTCTGTCCGTCGCGCAGGCCGACTTCGTGCACGCCCTCCCGCAGGGCACCGACACCCAGGTCGGCGAGCAGGGCCTCAGTCTCTCCGGCGGTCAGCGGCAGCGGTTGGCGCTCGCCCGGGCCGTCGTCGGCAAGCCGCGCTTCCTGGTGCTCGACGACCCGCTGTCCGCCCTCGACGTGCACACCGAGGCCGCCGTGGAGGCCGCGCTGCGGGACGTGCTCGCCGACACCACCGCCCTCATCGTGGCGCACCGCCCGTCCACCGTGCTGCTCGCCGACCGCGTCGCGCTGCTCTCCGGCGGCCGGATCACGGCCGTGGGCACCCACCACGAACTGCTGCGCACCAACGCCGAGTACGCCCACCTCATGTCCGGCACCGGGGAAGCGGAGGACGACCGATGACGGCCCCCACCACAGCCGTGCCCACGACCGACGACGATCCGGACCTCCCCCGCCCCGAGGAGCGCACCGACCCCGTCGACCAGGACCGGCTGCCCACTCCGCCGGGCGCCACCGCGGCGCTGCTGCGCTCCCTGCTCGCGCCGATGCGGGCCCGGGTCGCTCTCACCACGCTCCTGCTGCTGCTCCAGCAGGCGGCCGTGCAGGCCGGCCCGCTGCTCGTGGCGTACGCGATCGACCGGGCGGTGCCCGCCTTCCGCGACCACGACGACCGGGGGCCGCTGATCGCGGTCGGCGTCGGCTATCTGGTGTGCGCGCTCGCCTCGGGCCTGCTCCAGTACGCGTTCATCATCGCCTCCACGCGGGTCAACCAGGACGTGCTGCTGGACCTGCGCGGGCGGATCTTCCGGCACGCGCAGGCGCTGAGCCTCGACTTCCACGAGCGCTACACGTCCGGCCGGCTGATCTCCCGCTCCACGACCGACGTCGAGTCGCTGCGCGAGCTGCTGAACGAGGGCCTTCAGGAGCTGGTGACGGTCGTCCTGTCCTTCGTCTACATCTCGGCGCTGCTGCTCTGGCTGGACCTGGGGCTCGGCGCGGTGGCGGTCGCGTCCTTCGGGCCGCTGTACCTCCTCATGCGGATCTACCAGCGGCGTGCCGTACAGGTGTACCGGGCGCGGTCGACGGCGATCGCCGCGGTGATCGTGAAGTTCGTCGAGACGATGAACGGCATCCGGCCGGTGCGCGCCTTCCGCCGGGAGGCGGTGAACGACGCCGAGTTCCGCGCGCTGAACCACCGGCACGAGCGGACCAACGGCGACGCGCTGCTGGAGATGGCCCGCTATGTCGTCGGCTCGCGGCTGATCGCCAACGCGGCCGTCGCGCTGATCGTGCTGTGGGGTGCCTACCGGGTGGCGGACGGCTCGCTGGAGCTCGGGGTGCTGGCGGCGGCCGTGCTGTATCTGCGGCGGCTGTACGACCCGATCGACCGGCTCGCCATGTTCCTCAACTCCTATCAGTCGGCGTCCGCCTCCCTGGAGAAGATCGCGGGCCTGCTCGCGCAGACGCCGTCCGTGCCGGAGCCGTCGGTGCCGCGCGAACTGCCCGCGCGGCAGGGCGGTCTCCCCGGCCGTGAGGTCGTCTTCGACGGGGTGAGCTTCGGCTACCGCACCGGCGGCGAGGTGCTGCCCCGCTTCGACCTGACGCTGCCGGCCGGGCAGACGGTCGCGGTGGTCGGCTCGACCGGCGCCGGCAAGTCCACGCTGGCCAAGCTGCTCGCCCGCTTCTACGATCCCTCGGCCGGCCGGGTCCTGCTCGACGGCGTCGATCTGCGCGAGCTGCCCGTGCCCGAACTGCGGCGCGGGGTGGTGATGGTGACGCAGGAGGCGTTCCTGTTCTCCGGCACGGTCGCCGAGAACATCGCCATCGGGCGGCCGGACGCGACCCGTGAGGAGATCGAGCGGGCCGCGAAGGCGATCGGCGCGCACGAGTTCATCAGCTCCCTGCCCGACGGCTACGACACGGACGTACGCAAGCGGGGCGGTCGTATCTCGGCCGGGCAGCGCCAGCTCGTGGCGTTCGCCCGGGCGTTGCTCGCGGATCCGGCGGTGCTGATCCTCGACGAGGCGACGAGTTCGCTGGACATCCCCGGGGAGCGGGCCGTGCAGCAGGCGATGGCGACGGTGCTGCGGGGCCGTACGGCGGTGGTGATCGCGCACCGGCTGTCGACCGTGGAGATCGCCGACCGGGTGCTGGTGATGGAGCACGGCCGGATCGTCGAGGACGGCACCCCGGCCGAACTCGTCGCGGGCACGGGCCGTTTCGCCGACCTGCACCGGGCCTGGCGGGACAGCCTGGCCTGACGCGGAACGGCCGGCCGGCCACGCCGTTGCCGAAGGACCGGCCGAGCCGTTGTTGAACGGCCGTTCAGGACGTCGCTGAACGGCCGTTCAGCAGATGAACTGTCCGTATATCGGATACCAACTCCCGGACAACGGACCGTTTCCGGCCAACTTCCTGACGCGCTCCTGACAGGAGGCCCGATCTCCTGCCACTCTTCCCACGGCCGCTTCACAGCAACCCCACAGTCACACCACAGAGGCGGCCCTCCGCCGAGCACGGCACCGCACCGCACGGCCCGGCACCTCACAGCACAGCACTGCGTACCGCCCTGTTCTGCCCGGCCGGCCCACCCGCCGACCGGTCTCCCCCGGCCGCGCGACCCGCGGCCCGCAGAAGGAGTCAGTGTTGAGTAGCAGTCCCTCTCGCAGACGCATCCCCCACACCGCGCACCGCAAGGCCGCCGCCGTCGCCCTGGTCGGCGTCTCCGCCCTGATCGCCGCGGCCGTCCAGTCGGGCGCCGCCACCGCCGCCCCGGAGCAGGCGGGCCATGTGCGCCCGGGCGCCGAGTCGGTGAGGCTCACCCCCTCGCAGCGTGCCGAACTGCTCCGCACGGCCGACGCCGGCAAGGCCGAGACGGCCAAGGACCTGGGCCTGGGCGCGAAGGAGGCGCTGGTCGTCCGTGACGTGGTCAAGGACGGCAACGGCACCCTCCACACGCGCTACGAGCGCACCTACGCCGGCCTGCCGGTGCTGGGCGGCGACCTGATCGTCGACACCGCCCCCTCCGGCGCCACCGAGGGCGTGGTGAAGGCCACCCGCGCCACCATCAAGGTGGCCTCGCTGACCCCGGCGGTCGCGGCGGGCAAGGCGGAGAAGCAGGCGCTGTCGCTGGCCGCGGCCGCGGGCGCGGAGAAGGCGGACACCCACCAGGCGCCGCGCAAGGTGATCTGGGCGGCGAACGGCACCCCGGTCCTCGCCTACGAGACGGTGGTCGGCGGCCTCCAGGAGGACGGCACCCCGAACGAGCTGCACGTCATCACCGACGCCACGACCGGCCAGAAGCTCTACCAGTACCAGGGCATCGAGACCGGCACCGGCAACACGATGTACAGCGGCACGGTCACCCTCGGCACCACGCAGTCGGGTTCCACGTACAACCTGACCGACGGCGGGCGCGGCGGCCACAAGACGTACAACCTCAACCGGGGCACCTCGGGCACCGGCACGCTCTTCTCGGGCTCCGACGACGTGTGGGGCAACGGCAGCGCCTCCAACACGGAGACCGCGGGCGCCGACGCCCACTACGGCGCGGCCCTGACCTGGGACTACTACAAGAACGTGCACGGCCGCTCCGGCATCAAGGGCGACGGCAAGGCGGCGTACTCGCGGGTCCACTACGGCAACGCGTACGTGAACGCGTTCTGGGACGACAGCTGCTTCTGCATGACGTACGGCGACGGCTCGGGCAACACCCACCCGCTGACGGCCATCGACGTGGCGGGGCACGAGATGACGCACGGCGTGACCGCCAACACGGCGAAGCTCAACTACAGCAATGAGTCCGGCGGTCTGAACGAGGCCACCTCCGACATCTTCGGCACGGCGGTCGAGTTCTACGCGGCGAACTCCAACGACGTCGGTGACTACCTCATCGGCGAGAAGATCGACATCAACGGCGACGGCACCCCGCTGCGCTACATGGACAAGCCGAGCAAGGACGGCGCGTCGAAGGACAGCTGGTACTCGGGCCTCGGCTCGCTCGACGTGCACTACTCCTCGGGCCCGGCCAACCACTTCTTCTACCTGCTCAGCGAGGGCAGCGGCGCCAAGGTCATCAACGGCGTGAGCTACAACTCGCCGACCGCGGACGGCCTTCCGGTCACCGGTATCGGCCGCGACAAGGCGGAGAAGATCTGGTTCCGGGCGCTCACCACCAAGTTCACCTCGAACACCAACTACGCGGGCGCCCGCACCGGCACCCTCGCGGCGGCCGGTGAGCTGTACGGCACCACGTCCGCCGAGTACAAGGCGGTGCAGGACGCGTGGGCGGGCGTCGCGGTCGGCTCGCGCTCCGGTGGCGGCGGGGGCGGCGGCACCTCCTTCGAGAACACCGCCGACGTGTCGATCCCGGACAACGGCGCCGCGGTGACCTCCCCGATCACCGTCTCCGGCCGTACCGGCAACGCGCCCTCCAACCTCCAGGTCGGCGTGGACATCGTCCACACCTACATCGGTGACCTCCAGGTGCAGTTGGTCGCCCCGGACGGCACGGCGTACACGCTGAAGGCGTACGGCACCGGCGGTAGCTCGGACGACATCCACACCACGTACACGGTGGACGCCTCCTCCGAGGTCGCCAACGGCACGTGGCAGCTGCGAGTTCAGGACAACGCGGCGATCGACACCGGCTACATCGACAGCTGGAAGCTCACCTTCCCGTAGACCGGGGAGCCTTGGAACAGGGCGCCGTCCCGGAGGTTCGACTCCTCCGGGGCGGCGCCCGTTTACATTCATGAAACGTTTACCGGTCAGTTGGTTTTCAGCCAACATCACGTGAGGGTCCTGACATGTACGCGCCCCTGATGTCACTCTTCCTCTCACCCGCCGCACAACCTCACCACCATCCCGACCGGTCGCCCCACATCGGCCGGGCTCCCCCACGAAGGAGCTTGTGTGTCTCCCCTCTACGCGCGTCATCGGCGCAGCACCCTGGCCATCGCCACCGCCGTCGCCGCCGGAGCGCTGCTGACCAGCGGTCTGACCACCGCCAACGCCGCCGAGACCAAGGCGGACACCCCCGCCAAGGCCCCGCTGGCCGCGCCCGCCGCGCTCTCCGCCCCCGCCCGCACCGCCCTGATCCAGGACAAGCAGGCCGACGCCTCCGAGACCGCCCGGAAGATAGGTCTCGGCGCCAAGGAGGCGCTGGTCGTCCGTGACGTGGTGAAGGACGCCGACGGCACGGTCCACACCCGCTACGAGCGCACCTACGCCGGCCTCCCGGTCCTCGGCGGCGACCTCGTCGTCCACGAGTCCGCCACGGGCGCGAGCAAGGGCATCACCAAGGCCACCTCGGCCGCCATCAAGGTCGCCTCGCTCAAGCCGGCCATCACCGCGGCCAAGGCCGAGAAGCAGGCCCTGACCCTCGCCAAGGACGCCGGTTCGGCGAGCACCACCGCCGACAACGCGCCCCGCAAGGTGATCTGGGCGGGCAACGGCGCCAAGCCGACCCTCGCCTTCGAGACGGTCGTCGGCGGCCTCCAGGACGACGGGACGCCGAACCAGCTGCACGTCATCACCGACGCCGCCACCGGCAAGAAGCTCTACGAGTGGCAGGGCATCGAGAACGCGACCGGCACCGGCAAGACCCTGTACTCGGGCAGCGTCAGCCTCACCACCAACCTGTCGGGCTCGACGTACCAGCTGTACGACACCACGCGCGGCGGTCACAAGACCTACAACCTGAAGCACACCACGAGCACCGGCACCGGCACGCTGTTCACCGACGCGGACAACGTCTGGGGCACCGGCGCCGCCTCCAGCTCCACCACCGACCAGACCGCCGCCACCGACGCCGCCTACGGCGCCCAGGAGACCTGGGACTTCTACAAGGCCACCTTCGGCCGCAGCGGCATCAAGAACGACGGTGTCGGCGCCTACTCGCGCGTCCACTACGGCAGCTCGTACGTCAACGCCTTCTGGGACGACGACTGCTTCTGCATGACCTACGGCGACGGCGACGGCAACACGCACCCGCTGACCTCGCTCGACGTGGCCGGCCACGAGATGAGCCACGGCGTCACCGCCAACACCGCGGGCCTGAACTACAGCGGGGAGTCCGGCGGCCTCAACGAGGCCACCTCCGACATCTTCGGCACCGGTGTCGAGTTCTACGCCGGCAACGCCAGCGACAAGGGCGACTACCTCATCGGCGAGAAGATCGACATCAACGGCGACGGCACCCCGCTGCGCTACATGGACAAGCCCAGCAAGGACGGCGGCTCCGCCGACTACTGGTCCTCGTCCGTGGGCACCAAGGACGTCCACTACTCGTCCGGTGTGGCGAACCACTTCTTCTACCTGCTGTCCGAGGGCAGCGGCGCGAAGACGATCAACGGGGTGAGCTACAACTCCCCGACGTCCAACGGCTCCACCGTCACCGGTATCGGCCGCGCCAAGGCGCTGCAGATCTGGTACAAGGCGCTGACCACGTACATGACCTCGACGACGAACTACAAGGGCGCCCGCACCGCGACCCTGAACGCGGCGTCGGCCCTGTACGGCTCCGGCAGCACCGAGTACGCGACGGTCGCGGCCGCCTGGAGCGCGGTCAACGTCAGCTAGCAGCAGGCGGTTCGGACAAGGCGGCACCCGGGACGAGGGGATCCTGGGTGCCGCCGTACTCTTGGGACCCATGTCTTCGGCGCACTACACGTACGACGAGGTCGGCGGGACCCGCACCCCCGGCTTCTGTCCCCCCGGCTTCCACCCCCTGCTGGTGCGCTCGCGGATCGGGGAGGGCGAGGCGGTCTTCCGCCGAGCCGCCGAGGCCGTGCTGACCTGGGAGATGCACCGGGAGCTCGGCGTGGGCATCGACGCGACGGCCGAGCGGGCGGCCCCCGGCGTCGACGTCACGGTCACCCTGGCCGGAATGATCAAGGCGCCGTGCCGGGTGGTCTGGACGGCGGAGGAGCCGCGCCGCGCGGGCTGGGCCTACGGCACGCTGCCGGGCCACCCGGAGTGCGGCGAGGAGTCCTTCGTGGTGGACCGCACCGGCGACGGCACGGTGTGGCTGACGGTCTCCGCCTTCAGCCGCGGCGCCAAGTGGTACGCGCGAGCGGGCGGCCCGGCGGCCCGGGGACTCCAGCACGCCTACGCCCGACGCTGCGGAGCGGTCCTGCGCCGCCTGTGCGCGCCGCAGGACCCCTCCTGACCCCGGCCCGCTACCGCAGCAACACCCCGGCCGTCTCGGCGAGTTCCTCCGAGGGGGTCGCCAGCAGGCCCAGCTCCGCGCCGGACGCGAGCAGCCGGTGCGCGGGCAGGATGCGCACGGTGTAGCCGAACGGGCCCGTGCGGTCCAGGGAGAGCGGACCCTCGTACACCCAGCGGCCCTCCAGATCGGGGCCCGCCGTCGGCTTGAGCGCGACCGTCGTGGCGTCGGTGATGCGGTCCTCGGTGTCCACCCGGCCGGACAGGGCCTGCACCTCCACGTCGTCCGGGGCCAGCTCGCCGAGGCGGACCCGGACCCGCAGGGCGAGCGTGGTACCCAGCTCCGCCGTCGCCGTGGACGCCGAGGTCTCGACATGGTCGACCGCGACATCGTGCCAGGTGCCGCGCACCCTCGCCTTCCAGTCGGCGAGTTCACGGGCGGCGTCCGCGCCCATCGCCCGGTGGGCCAGGGCGGCCGGCATGTACAGGCGCTCGACGTACTCGCGGACCATGCGGCCGGCCAGCACCTTCGGGCCGAGCAGGGTCAGCGTCTGGCGGACCATCTCGATCCAGCGGTCCGGCAACCCCTGCCGGCCCCGCTCGTAGAAGCAGGGCGTCACCCGCTGCTCCAGCAGGTCGTACAGCGCCGCCGCCTCTATGTCGTCGCGCCGGTCCGGGTCGGTGGCGGCGCCGTCGGCCGTCGGGATCGCCCAGCCGAAGTCCGGCCGGAACCACTCGTCCCACCAGCCGTCCAGCACCGAGAGGTTGAGACAGCCGTTGAGCGCCGCCTTCATGCCGGACGTGCCGCACGCCTCCAGCGGGCGCAGCGGGTTGTTCAGCCAGATGTCGCAGCCCGGGTAGAGCTTCTGGGCCATCGCCATGCCGTAGTCGGGCAGGAAGACGATGCGGTGGCGCACGCGCGGATCGTCGGCGAAGCGGACCAGTTCCTGCACCAGCCGCTTGCCGCTGTCGTCGGCCGGGTGGGCCTTGCCCGCGACCACGATCTGGATCGGCCGCTCGGGGTGGAGCAGCAGCTCCATCAGCCGGTCCCGGTCGCGCAGCATCAGCGTCAGCCGCTTGTACGACGGGACGCGCCGCGCGAATCCGATGGTCAGGACATCGGGATCGAGCACCCCGTCGATCCAGCCCAGCTCGGCCGTACCGGCGCCGCGCTGCCGCCAGGACGCCCGCAGCCGCTGCCGTACCTCAAGGACCAGCTGTTCGCGCAGGTCACGCCGGAGTTCCCAGATCTCCGGGTCGGGGATGTCGGCGACGGAGTCCCAGCGGTCGGAGCCGCCGACGCTGAGCGCGTCCTCGGCGCGCTGGGCGCCGATCTGGCGGGCGCCCAGCCGGAGCACCTCCGGGGCGACCCAGGTCGGGGCGTGCACCCCGTTGGTGACGGAGGTGATCGGCACCTCGTCGGGGTCGAAGCCGGGCCAGAGCCCGGAGAACATCTCCCGGCTGACGCGCCCGTGGAGCAGGGAGACCCCGTTGGCGCGCTGGGCGAGCCGGAGGCCCATCACCGCCATGTTGAAGAGGTTGGGCTCGCCGCCGGCGTAGGTCTCCATGCCGAGCCGCAGGATGCGGTCGACGTCGATGTGCGGGAGTTCGGCCTGGGGTCCGAAGTGGCGGGCGACGAGTTCGCGGTCGAAGCGGTCGATGCCGGCCGGGACGGGGGTGTGGGTGGTGAACACGGTGCCCGCTCGGACCGCTTCCAGGGCGGCGTCGAAGTCGAGGCCGCCGCCGTGCGCGCCGCCGCTCAGCTCGGCGATCCGCTCCAGGCCGAGGAAGCCGGCGTGTCCCTCGTTGGTGTGGAAGACCTCGGGCTGCGGATGGCCCGTCAGCCGGCAGTACGTCCGCACCGCCCGCACTCCTCCTATCCCCAGCAGCATCTCCTGGAGCAGCCGGTGCTCGCTGCCGCCGCCGTAGAGCCGGTCGGTCACCCCGCGTTCGCCGAGGCCGTTCTCCTCGACGTCCGAGTCGAGCATCAGCAGCGGGACCCGGCCGACCTGGGCGAGCCAGATACGGGCGCGCAGCCGGCGCTCGCCCGGCAGGGCCAGCGTGACCTGGGCGGGGGTGCCGTCCTCGTCCTTCAGCAGGGCGAGGGGGAGTTCGTTGGGGTCGAGGACGGGATAGTGCTCCTGCTGCCAGCCGTCCCGGGAGAGGGTCTGGCGGAAGTAGCCGTGCCGGTAGAGCAGTCCGACGCCGATGAGCGGCACGCCCAGGTCGCTGGCCGCCTTCAGATGGTCGCCGGCGAGGATGCCGAGGCCGCCGGAGTACTGCGGCAGGGCCGCGGTGACGCCGAACTCGGGGGAGAAGTAGGCGACGGCGGCCGGTGGCTCGCCGTCCTGTGTCTGGTACCAGCGCTCGCCGGTCAGATAGTCCTTCAGATCGTCGGCGGCCGCCGTGAGCCGGCGCAGGAAGCGGCGGTCCTCGGCGAGTTCGGCCAGCCGTTCGGGGCGGACCCCGCCGAGCAGCCGTACCGGATCGCCGTCCGCGGCGGCCCAGTGCTCGGGGTCGACGGACTGGAAGAGATCGCGGGTTTCCGCGTGCCAGGACCAGCGCAGGTTGCGGGCGAGGTCGCTGAGGGGCCGGAGGGGTTCGGGGAGAACGGGTCGGACGGTGAATCGACGGATCGCCTTCACATTCCACCTCGTCGCGCGTGCGGAGGGGGACGCACCGAAGGGGTGCGTCCCGTCGTCACAGTCGACGGTAATGGTTCGCCGGGGGCGGTGGGGGCGTCCCCGCCGGGACACCCCTCATGGCGTAGCCGGCTCGGTGAACTCGATGTCGTCGGGCAGGATGTGCCCGATCTGTTCGAGGCGGCGGGCCACCGCGGTGGGGGTGCGGTCGAGCTCGTGGGCTGTCTCCAGGATCCGGGTGAGATGGACGACCTCGTCCGCGGGAAGCCAGTCGCCGCCGGAGTCGACGCCGATCAGATTCAGATCGTCGCCCGTCGTCCAGTCGCCGTCCGGTGGCTCGGCCGCCACGTCGTAGCCGCACCGGGTCAGTCGGGTGACGACCTCCGACGTGGACACGCGCCGGGAGTACGACACCCGCAGCACGTGATGCCACGGCACGAGACGCTCCGGATCGAGCCAGGGCGTCCCCCCGTCGTCGTGGCGGCTCATCAGCACCAGGTCGAGATAGTCGTGGGCGGCGAGCGGCGGTTCGTCGAGGGCGGCCACCCGGTAGTCGAGCCGGTGCAGCCGTTCGACCACCTCGGCGTCCGTCAGGTCGTGGTCCCGGGCCAGCGTCAGGATGTTCAGGGGTTCGACCGGTTTCGGGAGGTACGAACCCAGGGGCCGGCCGCCCTGGTGATTGCGGAGCAGATCCTCCATGAACCGCCGCAGGCGGCGGCGCTCCCCGGGCTCTGGCAGCGTCGGCGGTACGAACCCCATGACGACGAGCCGCTCCACCAGTTCCTCCTCGGTCCGCTCCAGCTTGCGGGCCTGGCTGAGGACGTGGTGCAGGGGGATGGGGTCCGACTCCCGCAGCCAGGGCTCCTGGCCGTCGCCGTCCTCGCTGATCAGCGAGGCGTCGATGTCGGGGTCGGGCACGAATCCGGCCGGCAGCAGGTATCCGGCGGCGGTCAGCACCTCGCGGATCCGCTCCCACTGCCCGGGGAACAGGGCCAGGGCGCGGACCAGATGGGTCGCCGGCACACCGCGGTCCCGGGCCAGTTCCGGGCTCTCCTCGCTGAGGTCCCGCCGGAGCACGGCGTGCTCCAGGGCCTCCTGCTGCTCGTCGTCGTCCCAGGAGGGCCCCCGCGATTCGGGACGGTCGAACTCGGCGTCGTCGGGGACCACCAGGCCGAGGCCGTCCAGCAGAGGGGCGAGGGAGCGGGCCTCCACTCCCTCCTTACGGGCGATGTCGAGCAGCCGGGACACCCGGACCTCCTCGCCCTCGGCGAGCCACGGCGGGACACCGTCACCGTCGCGGCTGAGCAGCCTGAGCAGCAGGGCGGGCGACACCGTCCCGGTCCGCTCGACGAGCAGCGCCAGGGCCTCCTCGTCGTACGGATCCAGACCGATCGCGCGCATCCGGTCCGCGGTCTCCCGCAGCGAGCGCCCGCTCGCCCGGGAGGCGTACAGCACCGCGCCGAGCTGGAGCCGGGCGCCGGCGGTGCGGCCCTGGGGGACGATCACCTCGTCCGTCGGACGGGCGAGGGGCGGTGTCGAGCGGGGCACCACTCCGCCCTCCGGGTAGGCGGCCGCCCAGGCCCGGGCCCGCCATTCGGAGAAGACGGTCGCGTCGCCCTCGATCACCGCCGCCCGGCCGGTCCGGCCGAGGATGCCGACCAGATCCAGGTCACTCGGGCAGCAGCCCACGGCCGAGGCGTCCACCGTCACCTCGTCCCCGGCGTCGCTGAAGAAGGTGAACCGGTGGCCGCGGGCCACCGCCTGCGCCGCGATCAGGTCGGCCAGCGGCCCTTGACGATCGGTCTGTACGGCGTCGAAGTCACCGATCGACCGGGTGTCCGACGTCCGCCCGTCCACCAGGGAGTTCAGCCACCGCAGGGTCAGGACGTGGCCGGGCTCGTCGAAGAGCACGTCGATCTTGCTCGCCAGCAGTCCCGCCACGTACTCCTCGTGGTCCTCCAGCATGGCCCCGCGGTCCAGGCGCAGGGTCGGCGCGTGCTCACTGGTGAGGTTGACGACGGACCCGAAGCGGTTCTCCCCCGCCCACAACCCGTCGGCGAGGACCGCGCCGAGTCCGGCGCACCACCACACCCCGTCCCCGGCGGGCTGCACCCGTGCGCGCTGCCGGAGTCGGTCGATGTCCTCCAGCTCGTCGTCGCCGGTCCAGTCCCGGGTCGGCGGCGGCACCAGCTTCCCGGCCGGCCAGACCAGGGGCTCCTTGTCGCCCTCCCGTACCGTCACGTCGAAATCGGACACCCACAGGTGCTTGCTGAGGACGTCACCGCAGGACACGTCGTCGTCGGGGTTGCGCAGATACAGCCGTACGGCCGTCCCCGAGGACAACGCCTCGCCCAGCGGGTGCACCCGGAACAGCGCGCCGGGCCCGTCGATCTCGACCATCAGCCGCTCGCCGTACCCGAGGCGGCGCGGCATGCGGGCCGTGGTCACCCGGATCTCGTCGGCCAGCATGAAGTAGCTGAGCACGCCGATGCCGAAACGGCTGTTGGGATGGAACGGGATGCCCGCCTCGGCCCACTCGGCGCTCTCCTCCAGGAACTCCCGCTCCTCCACGAACCGGCTGCCCGCGAACGCGAAGAGGTGGCGCAGTTCATGGCGGCCCATGCCGATGCCGTTGTCGCGGCACTCGATGAAGACGCGGCCGTTCTCGACCCCTTGGGTGAAGGTGATCTCGCCCTGCCAGGGGTCGGGGTCGTCGGGGTGCTGACGGTTCCACAGCAGGGCGCGGGCCTGCCGGTACCGGCAGGCGTCCAGGGCGTTCTGGTACAGCTCGCGCAGGGCGAGGGTGCGGTCCTGGTAGAGCTGTTCGCCCATCAGCAGGTCGCGGACGCGGTCGCCGTCCAGCCGGAACCGTACGTCGGCCTGGCCGTAGACGGGTCTGCGGTCCACCTTGGCGGGGCCGACCTTGTCGGCGTCGAAGCCGGCCGGAACGCCCCAGGTGGCGACGCGCCGGCCGGCCGTGCCGCGCAGCACGGCCCGCACGCTGCGGTCGAGGGCCTCGGTGTGGTCGCGCAGGGCGAGTTCGACGGCCTCGTGACGGCACTCGGCGAACATCACCCGGCGCGGCCCGTCCGGCTGCCAGGTCACCCCGCGCAGGGTCTCCCGGAACGCCTCGCCGCCGACCGGGTCGCTGATGCCCAGGTGCTCGGCGACCAGGGACGACAGCATGACCGGGTCGACGGCCATGTGGTGGGCGACGGTCAGCAGGGTGCCGATGTGCTGCCAGTCGACGGTGTGCTCGGCGCGGTCCAGGGCGGCCACGGTGTCGGTGTCGGTGTCGGCGGCCCGGTACTTCTCCAGGTTCTCCCCGACCAGCTCGGCGAGCCGCCACAGGCGGGCGGGGGTGAGCGCGGCGCGGACCAGGCGGGGCGCGAACACCGGTTCGTCGGGCAGCTCGACGAGTCCGGCGAGGCCGGAGGTGCGGACGGCCTCGCGGGCGGCGGGGTTGCGCAGGCGCAGCAGCCACTGCCGGGCCAGCCACCAGGCGACGGCGCGGGCGTCGTCGTCCCGGCCGCGCTCGCGGGCCCGGCGCTCGCGGTCCTGGAGGGCCTGGTGTCCGGAGCAGTACCGGTCGAAGGCCTCCCGGGTGGCGAAGCCGCAGCTCTCGGTGGGCGGCGGGCCGTCCGTGAGGGTCCACGGGCGCAGCGCGCGGGCCAGATGGGCGAGGCGGGTGCCGACGGCGGTGTAGAGGAAGGGGCCCGCGACGAGCAGCGCGGCCTCGGTGAGGCTGAGGCCGGCGGTCCGGCGGGTGTCGGTGGTGGAGCCGGGGGTGCGCCGGGCGTCCGCGATGGTGGCGGCGGGCGCGCGCCGGGCGGCGTCCCGCAGCATCGTCGCCACGCAGTCCGACATCCGGCGTTCGCAGTCGGCGGGCCGCCAGATGTCGCCGTGCTCGGCGAGCCACGCGTCGGCGCTGTCGGTGTCGTGGCCCCACAGGCCGACGAGCCGGGCGACCGCGTCCCGGAGCTGGACGACGGCCTCCTGCTCCTGGGCCTCGGTGAGGTACTCGCAGCGCACCCGCCGCCATGCCTCGTGGTCGAGCACCTTGCGCTGCCAGGGGTGTTCCTGTTCCGCCTCGCCCGCTCCGGGGCCGCGGCCGGGGAAGAGCAGCACGCCGTCCTTGCCGGTGGCGGCGTTGATCTGGACGCACTGGTCGGTCAGGCCGCGGTCCGCGCGGGCGATGGCGCGCAGCCGTTCGTCGAGGACGGTCTCCAGTTCGTCGAGGAGGCCGGGGAGGGCCCCGTCCTGGGCGATCTCGGTGAGGGCCCTGGTGAAGTACGAGTAGCCCTTGGTGTCCTCCGCGCCCTCGGTGCCGGGCTCTCCGGTCTGGGGGCCGGCCGCCGGGCTGAAGCCCGCCTTGCCGTAGCGGGTGCAGGCGTAGACGTGGGCGTAGCGGGGTTGTTCGAGGACGTCGGGGGCGGCCTGGAAGCCGGTGTTGCCCTTGCTCCACCCGCCCTCGTCGACGTCCTTGTACTGCCCGAGGGGTGCCCGGCAGGCGTCGACGACGACCACCAGCTGGTCGGCCTCCGAGCGAGCGAGGAAGTCGCCGAACTCGATGCGCAGGCAGGTCTCCTCGAAGGTCTCGTAGCCGAGCCGGGCGGGTCCGGTGACGAGGAAGTCCGAGCCGTCCTTGTGGAAGCCGTGACCGGACAGGACCAGCAGCAGGTGGTCGCCGGCCGCCGCCTCCCCGACGAACTCCTCGACCTCGCCCCTGATGTGCGGCCCGTTCCAGCCGTCGGCCTCCCGGACCTCGGCCTCCTCGTACCCGGCCTTCTTCAACGCCCCGGCCAGCGAGCGCAGTTCGGACGTGATGAACGGCATGGACCAGAAGGAGGGGTCGCGGTAGTGGTCCACGCCCATCAGCAGGGCGCGGAACCTGCGCTCCCTTCCGTCGGGTCGCGCCCCGTCAGCCTTCATCGCCGGCGGGTCGGGGGGTGAGGGTCAGCTGGATCGCGCCGGTGCGCTGGGCCTGTCCGCCCACGCCCATGACGACGACCTGCCCCGAGGCGGTGAGCTGGCAGGACACCTGCACCTGGGAGATGCCCCAGCCGTCGGGGCCGGACTGCTGGAGGCCGTCGAAGGCGTCCCGCAGACCGGCGAGGGTGCGGGCCAGCTGGGCGTTGAGATCGGCGGGTTTGAACGTACGGCGGCGCAGCCGGGGTTCGTCATCGCCGCGCCCGGACCGCAGTCCGCCGCCCGACTTGTCGAAGCCCCCGCGTCCGGTTGCCGTGTCGTCGTCCACCACGAGGAACTCCAGTTCCTCGGCACCGTCGACCGGCGCCCCCTCGTTCGACCGCATGCCCCGCTCCTCCCCGCTCATTGCCGCCTTCGGCCGATGATAGGGGCATCGGGCAGCATCGGAGCTTGACGACACTTCAGCTGCCCCCGTACGCCCCGGCGATGACGCCTCGTCAGTGCTGCGGGGCGGCTCCCCGTCCCGTACGGCCGACCGGTGGGCAGGGGGGACTCTCCGGCCAATACGGCCGATTCCCCCTCCGCAGGCCGTCTTGTGACCCTTCGCCCCGCACGAGAGGCTGCATCTGACGCACCCGGCACGCACCGGTGGGCGTCGCCTTTCGAGGAGGGGACTCGAACCATGGCACGGACGCGAGAACGGCGTCTGCGTCGGGCGGGGGGCCTGATCGCGGTGGCCACGGCCGCGACGCTGTCGGCCGTCACCCTGCCCGCGCACGCCGCACCGGAGGGGACCGTCATCGGCGCCGGAGCACCCGGTTCCGTCGGCGGAAGCTATCTCGTCACACTGAAGGAGGGGGTGCGGGCCCCGTCGGCTGAGGGCGCCCGTCTGATCGCCCACTACGGGGCGGAAATCAGCCACACCTACGGCTCGGTCCTGAACGGCTACGCGATCACGGCCGACGCGAGACAGGCCCGGCGGCTCGCGGCCGACCCCGGGGTCGCCTCGGTCGTGCAGGACACCCGGGTGGTCGTCGGCGAGACGGAGTGGGGGGCACAGGGGGCCCGGGGGGCCGTCAAGGCGCCGGCGTCCTGGGGGCTCGACCGGATCGACCAGCCCGCTCTGCCGCTCGACGGCGACTACCGCGCCCCGTCGTCGGCGGGCGCGGGCGTGACCGTGTACGTCCTGGACACCGGCATCCGGATCTCGCACCAGGACTTCGGGGGACGCGCGAGCTACGGCTGGGACTTCGTCGACGGCGACGCCACGGCCGCCGACGCCAACGGCCACGGCACGCATGTCGCCGCCACCGTCGCCGGCACCGCCTACGGCGTGGCGAAGAAGGCGCGGGTCGTCTCGGTGCGGGTCCTCGACAAGGCGGGCGCCGGCACCACCTCCCGGGTGATCGCCGGCATCGACTGGGTGACGGAGCACGCGCACGGACCGGCCGTCGCCAACCTCAGCCTCGGCGGCCCGTACAGCGCGCAGCTCGACGCGGCCGTACGCGCCTCGATCGGGGCGGGCGTGACGTACACGGTCGCGGCCGGCAACGACGGCGAGGCGGCCGCCCGGCACTCGCCCGCCGACGTCCGCGAGGCGATCACGGTCGGCGCGACCGGCCCGAAGGACACCCGGCTCCCCTATTCGAACTATGGCTCGACCGTTGATCTGTTCGCGCCGGGCGGGTCCATCGTCTCCGCCTCGAACAGGAATGACACGGGCCGTGCGGTGTACTCGGGTACGTCGATGGCGGCCCCGCACGCGGCGGGGGCGGCCGCGCTGTACCTGGCCGGTCACCCGAGGGCCACCCCCGCCCAGACACAGAAGGCGCTGCTCACGGCCGCTGTGAACGGAAAGGTCTCCGGTCGCGGGGCGGGGTCGCCGAACAAGCTCCTGCAAGTCCCCTCGCCCTAGCGGCGGGTGGGCCACGACCGGCCCCGAGGCGCCCCGAACGGGGCCGGTTCTCCCTATCGACATACGCGCGAGTAGTTAACAAAGTGCCGGATTGCCCACCCGAATAGGGTGGGAAGGCTCCCGCAGGACCCGCCTCACCCCTTCCCTCCGCCCACCCCCGTTGCTGCGGACAGGAGCGGTCATGCCCGCCACGCACCACTCGTCAGCACCCCCGACATCCCGTACCGAAACCCCCCGTGGACGGCCCGTCGGCACCGACGCCGGACCGCCGAGCGGCCGGAGCCCGGAGCGATCCTCCGCCCCCGTCGTGGGCCGCATCCCGGTCCTCGACGTCCGTCCCGTCGTGCAGCACGGCCGCCGGCCCGCCAAGGCGGTCACCGGCGAGTCCTTCGAGGTCTCGGCCACCGTGTTCCGTGAGGGGCACGACGCCGTCGCCGCCAATGTCGTCCTCACGGCCCCCGACGGCCGCCGCGGCCCGTGGACACCGATGCGCGAACTCGCCCCCGGCACCGACCGGTGGGGGGCTCTCGTCACGCCCGACGCGCCGGGACTGTGGTCGTACGCCGTGGAGGCGTGGGGCGATCCGGTCGGCACCTGGCGGCACCACGCGCAGATCAAGATCCCGGCGGGGATCGACACCGACCTGGTCCTGGAGGAGGGCGCGCGGCTGTACGAGCGGGCCGCCGTCGGAGTGCCCCGGGAGGGCGGGCGGCGGGACGTCGTCCTGGCCGCCGTCGCCGCCCTGCGCGACGAGTCCCGCCCGGCCGCGTCCCGGCTCGCGGCGGCGTTGGCCCCGGAGGTGGAGGAGGTACTGGCCCGCCATCCCCTGCGGGAGCTGGTCACCGCGTCGGAGCCGCTGCCGCTGCTGGTGGAGCGGGAACGGGCGTTGTACGGCGCGTGGTACGAGTTCTTCCCGCGGTCGGAGGGCACGCCGGAGCGTCCGCACGGCACGTTCCGCACGGCGGCGCGACGGCTGCCGGCGATCGCGGAGATGGGCTTCGACGTGGTGTATCTGCCGCCGATCCATCCCATCGGCACGACGTTCCGCAAGGGCCGCAACAACTCGCTGTCGCCGGGGCCCGATGACGTGGGCGTGCCGTGGGCGATCGGCTCGCCGGAGGGCGGGCACGACGCCGTGCACCCCGAGCTGGGCACGCTGGACGACTTCGTGTGGTTCGTGGAGCGGGCGGCCGAGCTGGGCCTGGAGATCGCGCTGGACTTCGCGTTGCAGTGCTCGCCGGACCATCCCTGGGTGCACAAGCACCCGGAGTGGTTCCATCACCGGCCGGACGGCACGATCGCCTACGCGGAGAACCCGCCGAAGAAGTACCAGGACATCTACCCCATCGCCTTCGACGCCGACATGGACGGGCTGGTCGCGGAGACGGTGCGGGTGCTGCGGCACTGGATGGCGTGCGGGGTGCGGATCTTCCGCGTCGACAACCCGCACACCAAGCCGGTCGTCTTCTGGGAGCGGGTCATCGCCGAGATCAACGGCAGGGACCCGGATGTGATCTTCCTGGCCGAGGCGTTCACCCGCCCCGCGATGATGCGCACCCTGGCCGAGATCGGCTTCCAGCAGTCGTACACCTACTTCACCTGGCGTAACACCAAGCAGGAACTCACCGAGTACCTGACGGAACTCTCGGGCGAGGCGGCCTGCTCAATGCGGCCGAATCTGTTCGTCAACACGCCCGACATCCTGCACGCGTATCTTCAGCAGGGCGGCCGGCCGGCGTTCGAGGCGCGGGCCGTCCTGGCCGCCACGCTGTCCCCGACGTGGGGCGTCTACAGCGGCTACGAACTGTGTGAGAACACCCCGCTGAGGGAGGGCAGCGAGGAGTACCTCGACTCGGAGAAGTACCAGCTCAGGCCCCGCGACTGGGACACCGCCGACACCATCGCCCCCCTCATCACCCGGCTCAACGAGATCCGCCGGTCCAGCCCGGCCCTGCGGCAGCTGCGCGATCTCCACTTCCACCACGCCGACCAGGACGGAGTGATCGTCTACTCGAAGCGGAGCGGTTCGAACACGGTTCTGGTGGTCGTCAACCTCGACCCCCACCACACCCAGGAGGCGACGGTCTCGTTGGACATGCCGCAACTCGGCCTGGAATGGCACGAGTCGGTGCCGGTGCGCGACGAGCTCACCGGTGAGACCTATTACTGGGGCAGGGCCAATTACGTGCGTCTCGAACCGGGAACCCGTCCCGCGCACGTCCTCACCGTCCTGCGACCGTCCACCCCGCAGATCGGAGGGTCACCCACACGATGATCGTCAACGAGCCCGTTCCGGACACCTTCGAGGACACCCCCGCCAAGGACCGCGACCCCGACTGGTTCAAACGCGCCGTCTTCTACGAGGTGCTCGTCCGCTCCTTCCAGGACAGCAACGGTGACGGCGTCGGCGACCTGAAGGGCCTGACCGCCAAGCTCGACTATCTCCAGTGGCTCGGCGTGGACTGCCTGTGGCTGCCGCCGTTCTTCAAGTCGCCGCTGCGGGACGGCGGTTACGACGTCTCCGACTACACCTCGGTGCTGCCCGAGTTCGGCGACCTCGCCGACTTCGTGGAGTTCGTCGACGCCGCCCATCAGCGCGGCATGCGCGTCATCATCGACTTCGTCATGAACCACACCAGCGACCAGCACCCGTGGTTCCAGGAGTCGAGAAGGGACCCCGACGGGCCCTACGGCGACTACTACATGTGGGCCGACGACGACAAGCAGTACGCCGACGCGCGGATCATCTTCGTGGACACCGAGGTCTCCAACTGGACCTTCGACCCGGTGCGCAAGCAGTACTTCTTCCACCGCTTCTTCTCCCACCAGCCGGACCTCAACTACGAGAACCCGGCCGTACAGGAGGAGATGATCTCCGCGCTGCGGTTCTGGCTGGACCTGGGCATCGACGGCTTCCGCCTCGACGCCGTGCCGTATCTGTACGCGCAGGAGGGCACCAACTGCGAAAACCTTCCGGCAACCCATGAGTTCCTCAAGCGGGTCCGCAAGGAGATCGACGCGCACTACCCGGACACGGTGATCCTGGCCGAGGCCAACCAGTGGCCCGAGGACGTGGTCGACTACTTCGGCGACTACGCCTCCGGCGGCGACGAGTGCCACATGGCGTTCCACTTCCCGGTCATGCCCCGCATCTTCATGGCGGTGCGCCGGGAATCCCGCTACCCCGTCTCGGAGATCCTCGCCAAGACCCCGGCCATTCCGGCGGGCTGCCAGTGGGGCATCTTCCTGCGCAACCACGACGAGCTGACCCTGGAGATGGTCACCGACGAGGAACGCGACTACATGTACGCGGAGTACGCCAAGGACCCGCGTATGCGCGCCAACATCGGGATCAGGCGGCGGCTGGCGCCCCTCCTCGACAACGACCGCAACCAGATCGAGCTCTTCACGGCCCTGCTGCTGTCGCTCCCGGGTTCGCCGATCCTCTACTACGGCGACGAGATCGGCATGGGCGACAACATCTGGCTCGGTGACCGCGACGCCGTACGCACCCCGATGCAGTGGACCCCCGACCGCAACGCCGGCTTCTCCTCCTGCGACCCCGGCCGACTGTATCTGCCGACCATCATGGACCCCGTCTACGGCTACCAGGTCACCAACGTCGAGGCGTCCATGTCGTCGCCCTCGTCGCTGCTGCACTGGACCCGCCGCATGATCGAGATCCGCAAGCAGAACCCCGCCTTCGGTCTCGGCAGCTACACCGAGCTCCAGTCGTCGAACCCGGCCGTCCTCGCCTTCCTGCGCGAGGCCCCCCTCACCGAGGGGAACGGCGACGACGTGGTGCTGTGTGTGCACAACTTCTCCCGGTTCGCCCAGCCCACGGAGTTGGACCTGCGCCGCTTCAACGGCCGCCACCCGGTCGAGCTGTTCGGCGGGGTCCGCTTCCCCGCCATCGGCGAACTGCCGTACCTGCTCACCCTCGCGGGCCACGGCTTCTACTGGTTCCGGCTCCGCAGGGACGCCGCCTAGAACCCCGGGGCGGACCGGTTTCCGTCGGTCCGCCCGGGGCACGCATCAGTAACACCCCCGACCCCTCGGGGAAAGGACGTGACGCCATGGCGGACACGGTCACCACCCGCGCCGGCGCGACCACCACGAACCCCGGCCTCCTCGCGTCGCTGGATCCCCTGCTGCGGGAATGGCTGCCCCGGCAGCGCTGGTTCGCCGGCAAGGGCCGGCCGGTCACCGGCTTCTCCCTGGTCGCGGCCACCGAACTGCTGCCGTCGGAGGGCCCGCTGGGCCTGCACCATCTGCTGCTGCGCACCCAGGAGGGCAGCGTCCCCGGCGACTGCTACCAGCTCCTGCTCGGCGTGCGCGAGGCCCTGCCGCCCCGGCTCGCGCCCGCGCTGATCGGCCATGTGACGGACGGCCCGCTGGCCGGACGCACCCTCTACGACGCGCTGTACGACTCCCGGCCCGCCGATCTGCTCCTGGAGGCCCTGCGAACGGGCGCGCGGATCGGGGCCCTGCGCTGCGAACGGGACCCCGGGCAGCGGATCCGTGCCGGGCTCGTACCGCGCCTGGTGACGTCCGAGCAGTCGAACTCGTCCGTCGTCTACGGAGATACGTTCATCCTGAAGCTGTTCCGCCGGGTGGTGCCCGGGATCAACCCCGATCTGGAGCTGCCGCTGGCCCTGGCCCGCGCGGACTGCGCCAGGGTGCCCCCGCCGACGGCCTGGATACGCGCCGAGCTCGGTGACGAGCCGTACGTCCTCGGCGTGCTCCAGCCCTTTGTGCAGGGGGCGCTGGACGGCTGGGAACTGGCGCTGCGGCAGCTGTCCAAGGGGGAGGACTTCGCCGTGGAGGCGCGGGCGCTCGGCCGGGCCACGGCCGAGGTGCACACGGCGCTGGCCCGCGCGCTGCCCACGGTCACCCTTCAGCACGCGCACCTGCGCCCGCTCGCGGACGGCATGGCCGAGCGCCTGGAGGCGGCCGCGCAGGCGGTGCCCTCCCTGCGGCCGTACGCCCCCGCGCTGCACACCGCCTACACGGCGCTCGCCGACCTCGCGGCGGAGGGCCGCAGCTGGACCGCCCAGCGCGTCCACGGCGATCTGCACCTCGGGCAGTGCCTGCGGGCGCCCTCCGGGGAGTGGACGCTCATCGACTTCGAGGGCGAGCCGGCCAGGCCGCTGGCCGAGCGGCGCATGCCGCAGCCGATCGAGCGGGACGTGGCCGGCATGCTGCGCTCCTTCGACTACGCGGCCCACTCGGTCGAACCGGCGGCTCAGGGCTGGGCCACGGTCTGCCGGGCCGCGTTCTGCTCCGGGTACGCGGAGGTCTCCGGCGTGGACCCGCGCACCGACCCCGTCCTGCTGCGGGCCTACGAGACGGACAAGGCGGTCTACGAGGTCGTCTACGAGGCCCGTCACCGTCCCGACTGGCTCCCCGTCCCGCTCTCGGCGATACGCCGCCTCGCCGCCCCCGACCAGCCCTGAGCCACCCATCGTCGCCCTGGAGGCCCCGTCCGTGACTCCCACCCCCTCCCCCCACGAGAAGAAGAAGCCGACGGCGACCGAGAAGAAGGCGACGGCACGGAAGAAACCGACGACGACGAGGAGGACCCCGGAACAGACGTCACCGGCACCGGAGAAGAGCCCGACGACCGGGAAGCCGGCGTCCGAGGGGACGACACCGACTGCGGCGAAGAAGACGGCCACGCCGAAGAAGGCTCCGGCCAAGAAGGCGCCTGCGGCGAAGAAAGCGGCTCCGGCGAAGAGGGCAGCTCCGGCGACGAAAGCAGCTACGGCGAAGAAGACAGCGCCCGCCAAGAAGGCAGCCCCCGCGAAGAAGGGGCCTGCGGCGAAGAAGACAGCTCCCGCGAAGAAAGCGGCTCCCGCGAAGAAGACCGCGCCCGTGCGGAAGGCGGCCACGGCCGAGAAGGCGGCTGCCGCGCAGACGGCCGGCACCGAACAGGTCGCCCCCGCGCGGGCCGGCACCGAACAGATCGCCCGCACGCAGGCCGGTTCCGAGCAAGCGACCCGCACGCAGGCCGGCGCCGAGCAAGTGGCCCCCGTGCTCGCCGCCACCGAGCACGTGGCTTCCGAGACGGTCGGGCCCGTGGAGATCGCCGTGTCCCCTGCCCTGTCCGGGGCCGAGCGGGAGCGGCTCATTGCCGGGGAGCATCATGATCCGCACTCGCTCCTCGGCGCCCACCCCGTCTCCGGTGGGGTCGTCTTCCGGGTCTTCCGGCCGTACGCGCGGTCCGTCACCCTGCTCTCCGGTGAGCTGCGCGCCGCGCTGCACGACGACGGGGACGGTTTCTTCTCCGGGCTGCTGCCGCTGCGGGAGGTCCCGGCCTACCGGCTGCTGGTGGCGTACGAGGATGCGGTCCTGGAGGTCGAGGACCCGTACCGCTTCCTGCCGACGCTCGGCGAGCTGGATCTGCATCTGATCGGCGAGGGCCGGCACGAGGAGCTGTGGACGGTGCTGGGCGCGCACCCGATGGTCCACGAGGGCGTCCCCGGCACCCGCTACTCGGTGTGGGCGCCGAACGCACGCGGCGTACGGCTGGCCGGCGGCTTCAACTTCTGGGACGGCACCGGGTTCCCGATGCGCTCGCTGGGCTCCTCCGGCGTCTGGGAGCTGTTCGTGCCGGGCATCGGCGAGGGCGAGCTGTACAAGTTCGACATCACCCGCCCGGACGGCTCGCACACCCTGCGCGCCGACCCGCTGGCCCGCCGTACGGAGGCCCCGCCGAACACCTCGTCGATCGTGACGTCCTCGCACTACGAGTGGGGGGACGAAGAGTGGCTCGCCCGGCGCGCCGACCGGCCCGCGCACCAGGCGCCCCTCTCGATCTACGAGGTCCATCTGCCGTCCTGGCGCCCAGGGCTGACGTATCGCCAACTCGCCGAGCAGCTGCCCGCGTACGTCCGTGACCTCGGCTTCACGCACGTCGAGCTGATGCCGGTCGCCGAGCACCCCTTCGGCGGCTCCTGGGGCTACCAGGTCACCGGGTTCTACGCGCCGACGGCCCGGCTCGGCACCCCCGACGACTTCCGTCACCTGGTGGACGCGCTGCACCGGGCCGGCATCGGCGTCCTGATGGACTGGGTTCCGGCCCACTTCCCGCGCGACGACTGGGCGCTGGCGGAGTTCGACGGCCGCCCGCTGTACGAGCACACCGATCCGCTGCGGGCCGCCCACCCGGACTGGGGCACGCTGGAGTTCGACTTCGGGCGGCGCGAGGTGCGCAACTTCCTGGTCGCCAACGCGGTGTACTGGTGCGAGGAGTTCCACATCGACGGCCTGCGGGTGGACGCGGTCGCCTCGATGCTCTACCTGGACTACTCGCGCGAACCGGGCCAGTGGACCCCCAACGAGCACGGCGGCCGGGAGAACCTGGACGCGGTGGCGTTCCTCCAGGAGATGAACGCGACGGTGTACCGCCGCTGCCCGGGCGTGGTGACCATCGCCGAGGAGTCCACCGCCTGGGACGGCGTCACTCGCGCCACGCACCACCGGGGCCCGAGCGGCTTCGGCGGGCTGGGCTTCGGTCTGAAGTGGAACATGGGCTGGATGCACGACTCGCTCCAGTACATGAGCCATGAGCCGGTGCACCGCAAGTACCACCACCACGAGATGACCTTCTCGATGGTGTACGCGTACAGCGAGAACTACGTGCTGCCCATCTCCCACGACGAGGTGGTCCACGGCAAGCGGTCACTGGTGTCGAAGATGCCCGGCGACTGGTGGCGGCAGCGCGCCGACCACCGCGCCTACCTCGGCTTCATGTGGTCCCACCCGGGCAAGCAACTCCTCTTCATGGGGCAGGAGTTCGCCCAGGGCGCCGAGTGGTCCGAGGCACACGGCCCCGACTGGTGGCTGCTCGACCCCGCCTACTCCGCCGAGCCCGACCACCGCGGTGTGCGCGACCTGGTCCGCGACCTGAACGCGCTGTACACCGCGACTCCGGCGCTGTGGCAGCAGGACACGGACCCCGCCGGTTTCCAGTGGGTGACCGGGGACTCGGCCGACGACAACGTCTTCGCCTTCCTGCGCCACGCCGCGGACGGCACGCCGCTGCTGTCGGTGAGCAACTTCTCCCCGGTGGTCCGCCACGACTACCGGCTGGGCGTCCCCGACGACGTACCGGCCTGGCACGAGGTGCTCAACACGGACGCGGCCCGCTACGGCGGCGGCGACATCACCAACCCGCACCCCGTCAAGCCGGAAGCCCAGCCCTGGCACGCCCGCCCGGCCAGCATCCGGCTGACGCTGCCACCCCTGGCGACGGTCTGGCTGCGCCCGGCGTGATCCCCGCCCACGCCGGGCGCACAGGCCGCTCACGCCGCGCCGGGGCTCACTTCCAGTGCAGGTCGTTGAGGTTGTTGCTGGGGTTGTACGTGCAGAAGTAGTGCTGGCCGTACTGCCGGCCGATCGTGACGTTGTACCAGTCGGCGTCGCTCTTGCAGCTGCCGCAGTTGCTGTAGCTGCGCACGAAGTGGCTGCCGATCGGGGCCGACGTCGGGAAGGAGCAGGAGTTCGCCGCCGACGCGCTCGGCGCGGCGATGAACAGCCCGGTCCCGGCCAGCAGCGCCGTGATGGCACCGCCCGTCAACAGCTTCTTGGTGCGTCGCATGTTTCCTCCCACCCGTCGAGGACGCCCCGGCCCGGCGCCGGGGCGACCCGGTGACCCGGGTCGCATTCGAGAGTGCCGCCGCTCCGGGGAACCGTGCATTGCCTTGGTGCGACAGGGAGTTGACGGTTCGCGTCAGCTCCCCGGAGGTGTGCTGAGCAGCTGGTACTCGCGGGGACTGACGCCGAACGCGGCGCGGAAGGTGCGGGTGAAGGCGGCGGGGTCGCGAAAGCCCCAGCGGGCGGCGGTGGCGTGGATGGGGCGGGTGCGCAGAAGCGGGTCGGCGAGGTCGTGGCGGCAGCGGTCGAGGCGCCGGGCGCGGATCCAGGCCGCCGGGGTGCTGCCGTGCGGCCGGAACAGGCGCTCCAGGGTCCGGACGGAGAGATGGTGGGCCGCCGCGATGCGCCGGGGCGTGAGGTCGGGCTCGGCGAGGTGGTACTGGATGTACGCGAGGATCCGCTCGAACAGCGCCTCCGGGTGCCCGGGGGCCGTCTCGGCGCCCTGTTCGGGGTCGCCGTGGTGGGAGAGGAGCGCGGCGATGAGGTCGAGGGTGATGGTGGCCAGGCGGGCGGCGTCGAGGGCGCTGTGATGGCCCGCCTGGGCCAGTAATCCGCGCAGATGGGCCGCCGTCAGCGCGCCGATCCCGGCCTGCCCCGACAGCGGCTGGGCCAGGACGGTTTCCAGGGCCCGCTCGGACAGCGGCAGCAGCCCGCGCGGTACGGACACCGTCAGGCCCTGGGCGTTGCCGTGGTCGGCCCGCAGCACGTTGGTGTAGGGGCGTGCGGTGTCGACGAGCGCCAGGCCTCCGGCCGGTACCACCGCCGCCCGGTCGCCCTGGGCGAACAGCGCGGTCCCCCGCGTGATCAGCGCCAGGTGGTAGGCGCCCGGGTCCGAGCGGCGGATGAGCCGCGCGGTGCGCCGGGCCTCCAGGGTCGGCTGGTCGAAGGACGCCACCTGCACGGGTCCCGCGGCGACCGCGTGGATGGTGGCGTCGAAGTCGTCCGTCGCCTCGCTGCGGATCTCGAAGGGAGCCACCATCTGTTCGACCATGGCCATCCAGAAGTCGAAGCGCTCACCCGGCGGGAGCGCACGCGTGCTGATCCTTGTCTCCATGTACAGGGGAGGGCCGGGTCCCGGCCTCCGGTTCCTGCCGGAGGCCGACGGGACTATGCCAGGGCCGCGGCGAGCGGCTTGGGCAGTTCCTTGGAGTGGACGATGGCCAGCCGCTGGGTGGCGCGGGTGAGGGCGACGTAGAGGTCGCTCGTGCCGTAGAGCCCCGGCTCGACCACGAGCACCGAGTCGAACTCCAGGCCCTTCGACTGGCGGGGGTCGAGGAGGACGACGCCGCGCGTCAGGTCGGGCTCGGCGCCCGCCGTCACCCCGTCCAGCAGCGCGGCCAGCCGGCGGTGCAGATGGCGGGGCGCGATGACCGCCAGCCGGCCCTCGGCGGGGGTCAGTTCCGCCACGGCCTCGGCGACGGCGCCGGGCAGGTCGTCGGTGGCGCGGGCCCAGGGGCGTACGCCCGTGGACCGTACCGAGGACGGCGGCTCGAAGGCGGGGTCCTCGGCGCGGACGACGGCCGCCGCGAGCTCCATGATCTCGGCGGGGGTCCGGTAGTTGACGCCCAGGCGGGTGTGCTCCCAGCGGTCCTCGACGTACGGGCGGAGGATCTTCGACCAGGAGCCGACGCCCGCCGCCTCCGCCGTCTGGGCGGGGTCGCCGACCAGGGTCATCGAGCGGGTCGGGCAGCGCCGCATGAGCAGTCGCCAGGCCATCGGCGACAGTTCCTGCGCCTCGTCGACGATGATGTGCCCGAACGCCCAGGTCCGGTCGGCGGCGGCGCGTTCGGCGGCGCTGCGGTGGTCCGCCTCCTCCTGCCGCTCGGCGAACCGCTCGGCGTCGATGATGTCGTGCGCGGACAGGACCTCGCTGTCCTCGTCGTCCTTGTCGTCGAACTCGTAGGTGCGGGAGGCGTACGACACGTCGAGGACGCCCTGCGCGTACGCCACCTGCGTCTCCCGGGTCCGCTCGGCGCGCGCCCGGGCCATCCGCTCGTCCACGCCGAGCAGTTCGGCGGCCTCGTCGAGCAGCGGTACGTCGGCCACCGTCCACGCGCGGGTCACGGGACGTCGGATGGCGGCCGCGTCCTCGTCGGAGAGGTAGCCGACGGGGTCGGCGAGGAAGTCCGCGACGAGGCGCTGCGGCGTCAGGCGCGGCCACAACTGGTCGATGGCGGCCCACACTTCGGGGTTCTCGGCGAGTTCGTCGCGGATCTGGGTGATGTCGCTCGCGTCGAGGAGGCTGGTCCCGTCGTAGGGGTCGGTGCCGACGCGCTCGGCGTACAGCTCGGTGAGCGTGTTGAGGATGTACCCCTCGAAGTGCTCACGGGCCGCGTTGTGCGGCAGCCTGGCCGCGCGGGTGCGCTCGCGGGCCACCCTCACCAGGTCGTCGTCGAGCATCAGGATCTCGCGGTCGTGCTCGATGGCGAGCACCGGCTCGGGCAGCGACTGCCAGTCGCGTACGACCTCGGCGAGCACGTCCGCCATGTCGGCGCGGCCCTTGACGGCGGCCGCCTCCCGGCTGTCGGCCGCCGTCGCCCGCACGCCGGGGAACAGCTCCCCGACCGTCGCGAGCAGCACACCCGTCTCGCCGAGGGAGGGCAGCACCTCGCCGATGTAGCCGAGGAAGGCGGGGTTGGGGCCGACGATGAGGACGGCCCGCTTGGCGAGCAGTTCCCGGTGTTCGTAGAGGAGATACGCGGCCCGGTGCAGGGCGACGGCCGTCTTGCCGGTGCCGGGGCCGCCCTCGACCACGAGGACGCCCCGGTGCGGCGCCCGGATGATCTCGTCCTGCTCGGCCTGGATGGTCTGCACGATGTCGTTCATCCGGCCGGTGCGCGCGGAGTTGAGCGCGGCGAGCAGCACGGCGTCGCCGGTCGGGTCCTCGTGGCCGGTGCGGGTGGCGTCGCCGAGGTCGAGGATCTCGTCGTGCAGGGCGGTGACCGTGCGGCCCTCGGTGGTGATGTGCCGGCGGCGGGTGAGGCCCATCGGGGTGTGGCCGGTGGCCAGGTAGAAGGGTCGGGCGACGTCGGCCCGCCAGTCGATGAGGACGGGGGTGTGCTCGGTGTCGTCGCGGCGCAGCCCGATGCGGCCGATGTGGTGCCGTTCGCCGGAGGCGAGGTCGATGCGGCCGAAGCAGAGGGAGCCGTCCACCGCGTTCAGGGCGGCCAGCAGCCCCGAGCGTTCGGCGACCAGGATGTCCCGCTCCAGGCGCGCCTGCATGGGCTTGTCGCCCTGGGCGAGGGCGTCCGAGACGGCGGCCTCGGTGTCACCGCGCAGGGCGTCCACGCGCGCGTACAGGTCGTCGATGAATTCCTGCTCACCGCGAATTTCAGCGCTGTTTGACAATTCCACTCCCGGGCCGATACACTGTGCTCAGTGAACTTCTCTGCGACTCAATCCCCTTGAAGTCGCGAATCATTGAATATACGCAAAGAAAACCCCCGGGCGCAATCCGCCGGGGGTTTTCTCGTATTGCGTCAGGCCCTCGTCAGGTCGCGTCAGGCCGTCGTGGGGTCAGAGGACGTCGGAGAGTTCCTCCAGCAGCCGCCGCTTGGGCCGGGCGCCCACCATCGCCTTCACCGGCTCTCCACCGCGGAAGACCATGAAGGTCGGCATCGACAGCACCTTGTACGCGTTGGTGGTCTCCGGGTTGGTGTCCACGTCCAGCTGGACGACCTTGAGCCGGTCCCCCTCCTCGGCGGCCAGGGCGCTGAGCACCGGCCCCATCTGCCGGCACGGCGGACACCAGTCGGCGGTGAACTCCACCAGCACCGGCAGTTCCGCCCCGATCACCTCCGCCGCGAAGTCCGCGTCCGTCACCTCGGTCACACCCGCCGCCTTGATCACAGTTCCCGCCCTCCCAGTTCGCACAACGGTTCCTCGCCGGCGGCCACGGACAGCCGTACGCCTATCTGCGCCCGTACCGCCCGCAGCTCGTCGATCAGTTCGTCCAGCTCCGCCAGCTTGCGCCGGTAGACCGCGAGCGAGGCCGGGCAGGTGTCGCCCTCGGGATGCCCGGAGCGCAGGCACTCCACGAAGGGCCGCGTCTCCTCCAGGTCGAACCCGAAGTCCTGGAGCGTCCTGATCTGCCGCAGCAGCTTCAGATCGCTCTCGTCGTACGTCCGGTATCCGCTGTCGTCGCGCCGCGCGGGCAGCAGCCCCCGCGACTCGTAGTAGCGCAGCGCCCTCGTCGTGGTCCCGGCCCGTGCGGCCAGCTCGCCGATTCGCATACCGTCGAACGTAACCCTTGACGCCGACGTCAAGGCAACAGCGGTTTGCGCTCCACCGGAGACGTCAGCACGATCGACGTCGTCGTGCGGCCCAGGGCGGACACCGCTTCGAGGACCTCCTCCAGATGGACCGTGTCCCGGACGGCGGTCTTCAGGATCCAGCAGTCCTCGCCGACCACATGGTGCGCCTCGGTGATCTCCGGACGGGCGATCAGCTCCAGGGTCCGTGGCGACTTCAGGGTGTACCCGCCGTGCGGGTCGACCCGGATGAACGCCTGGATGCCGTACCCGAGCCGGCCCGGCACGACATGGGCGCCGTAGCCGCTGATCACGCCCGCGCCCTCCAGCCGCCGCACCCGCTCGGTGACCGCGGCCGGGCTGAGCCGCACCCGGCGCCCGAGCTCGCTGAGCTTGATCCGGCCGTCGGTCTGGAGCAGCTGAAGGATCTGCCGGTCCAACGCGTCGAAGGCCACCGACGTTTCGTTGGCGGCGGGCCGCGACGGCCGTGGTTCTTTCGGTACGAGCGCCGGATCTCCCATGTCTCCCCCTTCAGGAGTCGGTAACGGACCGGAAGAATTATGGCCATGGAAAAGCAACGGGGTGTACGCGAGGTATTGGTCATCGGCGGCAACCGCTATTTCGGCAAGCGGCTGATCGAACGGCTGCTGGCCGCGGGCGACCGCGTCACGGTCCTCAATCGGGGATCGTCCCCGCCGCCGAAGGGCGCCCTCCATCTCGTGGCCGACCGCGACGACGAGAATTCCCTGACGGCCGCTCTGGGTTCACGGCAATTCGACGTGGTCGTCGACCAGGTCTGCTACACACCCCGCCAGGCGGTCACGGCCCGCCGCGTCCTCAGCGGCCGCACCCGCCGCTACGTCATGACGTCCACGGTCGAGGTCTACGAGTACGAGGACTCCCTCGCCCCGGTCCGCGAGGACGACGTGGATCCCGGCACCGTCACCGTGGACCTCGACCTCCCCTGGGACGACCCGGAGTTCCTCGAAACCCACTACGGCGAGGGCAAGCGGCAGGCGGAGGCGGTGTTCGCGACGGCGGACTTCCCCTGCACCGCGGTCCGCGTCGCCCATGTCCTGGGCGGCGCGGACGACTTCACCGGCCGCCTCACCCACTACGCCGACCGCATCCGCGCCGGCGAACCGATCGGCGTGCCGCCGGTGAACCGGCCGGCCACCTACATCCACGTCGACGAGATCGCCGACTTCCTGTTCTGGGCGGTGGGCGAGGACTTCACGGGACCCGTCAACGCGGCCTCCCACGGGCTGCTGACCACCGAGGAGCTGTGCGCGACGGTGGCGGCGCACCTCCCCGGCGGCCGCACGGTGTTCCGGGAGGTCGAGGTCGGCGAGGTCTCCCCCTTCTCCTTCGCCCGCTTCTACGGCATGGACAACTCCCGTGCCACCCGGCTCGGCTACTCCTTCGGGCATGCCCGCGCGTGGCTGCCGCGAGCCGTGGCCGAGACCCTCGGAAAGGACAACTGACGTGCGGTACCGCACCCTTGGCGGCCTTCGGGTGAGCGCGATCGGACTCGGCGCGATGCCGCTGTCCCTGGAGGGCCGCCCCGACGAGGCCCGCGCGCTGGCGACGGTCCACGCGGCCCTGGACGCCGGCGTGACCCTGCTGGACACCGCGGACTCCTACCACCTGCCCGGCGCCGAGCCCGGCCACAACGAACTCCTGGTCGCCCGGGCGCTGGCCTCCTACGGCGGCGACACCTCCGGGGTGCTGGTCGCGACGAAGGGAGGCCGCGGCCGCCCGGCCGACGGCAGCTGGACGGTCGACGGCGACCCCCGCCACCTCAGGTCCGCGGCCGAGGCGTCCCTGAAGCGGCTGGGCGTCGAGGCCATCGGCCTCTACCAGCTGCACAAGCCGGACCCCGCGGTCCCCTTCGAGGAGTCGGTGGGCGCGCTGCGGGACCTGCTCGACGAGGGCAAGATCCGCCTGGCGGGCGTCTCCAACGCCGACGCCGAGCAGATCCGCACGGCCCACGCGATCCTCGGCGACCGTCTGGCGTCGGTGCAGAACCAGTACTCGCCCGCGGTCCGCGACAGCGAGCCCGAGCTGCGCCTGTCCCTCGACCTCGGCCTGGCGTTCCTGCCGTGGAGCCCCCTGGGCGGCATCTCCCGCAGCTCCCTGGACGGCCCGTCGAGAACGGAGGGCGAGGACCGCTTCGCGGCCTTCCACCGTGTGGCGAGGGAGCGCGGGGCGAGCCCCCAGCAGATCTGCCTCGCCTGGCTGCTCGCCCGCTCCCCCGCGATCGTCCCCATCCCGGGGGCGAGCCGCCCGGAGACGATCAGGAACTCGGCGGCAGCGGCGGACCTCACCCTGACGGAGGAGGAACTGCGGTCCCTGGAGGCACACGAGAAGCCGGGCGGCTGAGTGAACGGGGAGTTCTCAGCCGCCCGGCTCGTCACAGGTGCCCGGCCCCGGTTCAGGCGGGGCCGGGCACCGGCTCGGTGGGGAACTGGGCCTAGGCCTTGGCCAGTTCCTTCTCGCCCTCGACGACGGGAGCGGCGTCGGCGGCCTCGCCCTGCCCCTCGTCGAGCAGGGTCGTCTCGTCGAAGGGGATCTCACCGGCGAGCACGGCCCGCACCCGCTCCTTGTCGATCTCCTTCGTCCACGTCCCGACGAGGACCGTCGCGACCGCGTTCCCCGCGAAGTTGGTCAGCGCACGCGCCTCGCTCATGAAGCGGTCGATGCCGACGATGAGGCCGACGCCGTCCACCAGCGCGGGCTTGTGCGACTGCAGACCGCCCGCCAGCGTGGCCAGACCCGCACCGGTGACACCGGCCGCGCCCTTGGAGGCGACCAGCAGGAACAGCAGCAGCGGGATCTGCTCACCGACCGACATCGGCGTACCCATGGCATCGGCGATGAACAGGGACGCCATGGTCATGTAGATCATGGTGCCGTCGAGGTTGAAGGAGTAGCCGGTCGGGACGGTGATGCCGACGACGGGCTTGCTGACGCCGAGGTGCTCCATCTTCGCGATGAGGCGCGGCAGCGCGGACTCGGAGGAGGAGGTCGACAGGATCAGCAGGAACTCACGGCCGAGGTACTTGAACAGCAGGAAGATGTTCAGCCCGGTGACGAGCCGCAGGATCGTGCCCAGCACGACGAAGACGAAGAGGAAGCAGGTGATGTAGAAGCCGACCATCAGCACCGCGAGGCTCTTCAGGGCGTCGAGGCCGGCCGAACCGACGACCGCCGCCATCGCGCCGAAGGCACCGATCGGAGCGGCCCACATGATCATGCCGAGGACGCGGAAGACGAGCCGCTGGATGTGCTCGACACCCCGCAGGATCGGCTGACCGGCGCTGCCCATGGCCTGGAGCGCGAAGCCGCACAGCAGGGCGACCAGCAGGGTCTGCAGGACCTCGCCCTCGGTGAAGGCGGAGACGATGGTCTTCGGGATGATCCCCAGCAGGAACTCGGTGGTGTCCTTGGCCTCCGGGGAGACCTGCGCCTGGCCGGTCTCCTTGACCGCGTCGGTGATCGCGAGGCCGGAGCCCGGCTCCAGGATGTTGCCGACGACCAGGCCGATGCCCAGGGCGACGAAGGACATGGCGAGGAAGTAGCCGAGGGCGATGCCGCCGACGGCGCCGACCTTCGCGGCCTTCCGTACGGACCCGATGCCCAGCACGATCGTGCAGAAGATGATCGGCGAGATCATCATCTTGATCAGGTTGACGAACCCGGTGCCGATCGGCTTCAGCTCCACGGCGAAGTCGGGCGCGGCCAGGCCGACCGCGATGCCGATGGCCACCGCGACGATCACCGCGATGTACAGGTAGTGGGTGCGGTCCCGCTTGACCACGGGTGCGGCAGGTGCCGTATCGGGGGTGCTGCTGGCGGCCACGGCTGCCCTCCTTGACGTCTTCGTCGGCATCACCGGCGTGCGGCTCACGTCCGGGGTGAATTCCCGGGGGCGGCTCGGCCGCGGACCGGGATGGGGGAATGCAGGGACTATCTCCTGGCCTGTGAGGGCGGTCACCCTTCCGTTCATTTAGTTCACGATGGGCGCCGGGGGCACACTGACGGCATGCGTCTCCCCGTCCCCCGTCCCCGCAGCCTGGCGGGCCAGCTGTTCGCGATGCAGGCCGTGCTGATAGCGGTCGTCGTCGCGGGATACGCGCTGTTCACGTACGTCAGCGACCAGACGCAGGCCGAGGAGGCGGCGGGCCGGCAGGCGACCGCGGTGGCCCGTTCGGTGGCGGACTCGCCGTCGGTGCGGGCGGCGATCCGCGCCCCGGCCCCGACCCGGGAGCTCCAGCCGTACGCCCTGCGGATCATGCGGGACACGGACGTCGACTTCGTGACGATCATGAACCCGGAGGGCATCCGCTGGACCCACCCCGACCCGAGCCAGATCGGCCGGCACTTCCTCGGCAACACCGCGCCCGCCCTGAAGGGCGAGACCTTCACCGAGACCTACACCGGCACCCTCGGCTCGTCGGTCCGCGCGGTCACTCCGATCGAGGACGACGACAAGCGGATCGTCGGCCTGGTCAGCGCGGGCATCCGGGTGGAGGCGATCAGCGCGCGGGTGCAGGACCAGGTCACGGCGCTGCTCGGCTGGGCGGCGGGCGCCCTGGCGCTGGGCGCGGTGGGCACGTATGTGATCAACGCCCGGCTGCGGCGTCATACGCACGGCATGAACGCGGGAGAGCTCAGCCGGATGCACGACTACCACCAGGCCGCGCTGCACGCGGTGCGCGAGGGGCTGCTGATGCTGGACGGACAGTTCCGGGTGGCGCTGATCAACGACGGCGGGCGGGAACTGCTCGGGGTGTCGGGCGAGGTGGTGGGCACCTCGGTCGCGGAACTGGGTCTGCCCGCGCCGCTGACCGGCGCGCTGCTCGCGTCGGAGCCGAGGGTGGACGAGGTCCATCTGACGGCGGACCGGGTGCTGGTGGTGAACACCTCGCCGGTGACCGGCGGCGAGCGGCGCGGCACCGTGGTCACCCTGCGCGATGTGACCGAACTCCAGTCCCTGATGGGCGAGTTGGACTCGGAGCGGGGCTTCACCCAGGCACTGCGCTCACAGGCGCACGAGGCGGCGAACCGGCTGCACACGGTGGTGTCGCTGATCGAGCTGGGCCGCGCGGAGGAGGCGGTCGAGTTCGCGACGGCCGAGCTGGAGCTGGCACAGGCGCTGACCGACCAGGTGGTGGCGGCGGTGAGCGAGCCGGTCCTCGCGGCCCTGCTGCTGGGCAAGACGGCCCAGGCGAACGAGCGGGGCGTGGAGCTGGTGGTGTCACCGGAGAGCCGGCTGGACGACGGGGTGCTGCCGGCGTCGCTGTCGGCGCGGGACCTGGTGACGATCCTCGGCAACCTCATCGACAACGCGGTCGACGCGGCGCAGGGGACGGTGGGGGCGCGGGTGACGGTGACGGCCTGCGCGGAGGGCGGTCAGCTGGAGCTGCGGGTCGCCGACACGGGCTCCGGGGTGGAACCGGACCACGCGGACCTGGTGTTCCAGCGGGGCTTCACGACGAAGCCGGCAGGGCCGGGGGGCCGGGGTCTCGGACTCGCCCTCGTCCGGCAGGCTGTGCACCGGCATGAGGGGACCCTGTCGGTGGCGGAGGCCGAGGGGGGCGGGGCGGAGTTCGTGGTGCGGTTGCCACTGCGGGCGGCCTCCCTGCCGGTTTCGGGAGGCGGCGCGAGATGAGTGAGCGTGAGCAGCCGATCCGGGTGCTGGTCGTCGAGGACGATCCGGTGGCCGCGGACGCGCATGTGATGTACGTGGGCCGGGTGCCCGGGTTCGTCGCGGTCGGGAAGGCGCACACGGGGGCGGAGGCGCGGCGGCTGCTCGACCGCACGCCGGTGGACCTGCTCCTGCTCGATCTGCATCTGCCGGACGGTCACGGGTTGCAGCTGGCACGGTCGCTGCGGGCGGCGGGCTATCACGCGGACGTCATCGCGGTGACGTCGGCGCGGGATCTGACGGTGGTGCGGGAAGGGGTCTCGCTGGGGGTCGTGCAGTACGTCCTGAAGCCGTTCACGTTCGCGACGCTGCGGGACCGGCTGGTGCGGTACGCGGAGTTCCGGGGCGCGGCCGGAGAGGCGAGCGGCCAGGACGAGGTGGACCGGGCGCTGGCCGCCCTGCGGGCGCCGGGTCCGGCGGCGCTGCCGAAGGGGTTGAGCGGGCCGACGCTGGAGCGGGTGACGGGCGCCGTGCGGGAGGCGGCGGAGGGGCTGACGGCGGCCGGGGTGGCCGAGACGGTGGGGATCTCCCGGATCACGGCCCGGCGCTATCTGGAGCACCTGGTGGAGGCGGGCAGAGCGGAGCGCAAGCCGGTGTACGGGCAGGTGGGCCGGCCGGAGCTGGTGTACCGCTGGGTCACGGGAAGCCAGGGCCGCTGAGGAACGCGGCGACGGCCCGGGCCTGGGGGGCCTCGGCGGGGGCGTCGGCCCGGGTGCAGGCGTCGGCGGCCTCGGTGGGGGCGTCGGCCCAGGTGCAGGCATCGGCGGCCGGGAGCAGATATCGGACGGCGTCGGCGGGCGATCGCCTCCTCGATACGGCCGGCAGGCCGTGAGGAGACGGCCGCCCACGGACAGTCCCCCGAGCCACGCTCACCCCGCCGCCCCGAAGCTCCAGCCCCACCTCCCGCCGCCCCCGTACCTTCCTACAATCCGTGATTGTGTCCGAACACCCCGTAGCCACCCCGGTCCCCCACCCCTAGCTTGTGGCGCGTGCGTCGACCCCCTGCTCATACGAACCAGCCCGGACCGCCCTTCAACGCCCCCCACGCCCGTCGCCTCAGAGCCGCTCTCGGCATGGGACCCGAGCACGTCGCCCACGGGCTGCGCGTCTCCTACGGGCTCCCCTATGTCACCCCGGATCTGATCATCGCCTGGGAACGCGGCACGCTCACCCCGAGCAGCCCCGAACTCACCGCCCTCGCCGGCATGTTGTGGTGCGCCCCCGGTGAACTCATCGGCCGCCCCCGCACCCTGCGCGAACACCGCGTCGCCCGCGGCCTCGCCCCGGAGGACGTCGCCCGTGCCGTGGGGCACGAACTCTCCGCCTATCTGCGGATGGAGGAGAGCGCCCAGTGGCGCGGCACCGAGCGGCAGAACGCCGCCCTCGCCGAGGTGCTCGCCCTGTCCCTGCCCGACCAGGTCACCGTCACCGGCCGCGAGGCCCGCCTCGCCGAGCTGCTGCGCAGCGCGGTCAGCACCCGCTGGCAGGGCTATGTGCGGCCGGTCGGCAAGGTCGTACCCGTCGACAGACAGCGCCTGGAGAACGTTCTCCAGGCGCTGCATCAGGACTATCAGGGGCGGATGGCCGCCACGCTCAGCTGGGGCGGCAGCGGCGGCGCGGCCGACGACTCACGGGACGCCGGCCGCGACTTCCTCGACCGGATCGTGGACCACTTCTGGGCGCTGGTGCAGGACACACCGTAGAAACAGCCCCAGAAGCTAGAAGACCGACTCCGCCTCGTCCATCCGGTCCTTCGGGACCGTCTTCAGCTCGGTCACCGCCTCCGCGAGCGGCACCATCACGATGTCGGTGCCGCGCAGCGCGGTCATCCGGCCGAACTCACCGCGGTGCGCGGCCTCCACGGCGTGCCAGCCGAACCGGGTCGCGAGGACGCGGTCGTACGCCGTGGGCACACCGCCGCGCTGGACGTGGCCGAGGATGACCGGGCGGGCCTCCTTGCCGAGGCGCTTCTCCAGCTCGTGCGCGAGGGCCGTGCCGATGCCCTGGAAGCGCTCGTGGCCGAACTGGTCGATCGCGCCCTTGCCGTAGTCCATGGTGCCGTCGGCGGGATGGGCGCCCTCGGCTACGCAGATGACGGCGAACTTCTTGCCGCGCGAGAAGCGCTCCTCGACCATCTTGACGAGGTGGGCGGGGTCGAAGGGGCGCTCGGGCAGGCAGATGCCGTGGGCGCCGGCGGCCATGCCGGACTCCAGGGCGATCCAGCCGGCGTGCCGGCCCATGACCTCGACGACCATCACGCGCTGGTGGGACTCCGCCGTGGTCTTCAGGCGGTCCATCGCCTCCGTGGCGACGCCGACGGCCGTGTCGAAGCCGAAGGTGCGGTCCGTCGAGGAGATGTCGTTGTCGATCGTCTTCGGCACGCCCACCACCGGCAGGCCCGCGTCGCTCAGCATGCGGGCCGCGGTCAGCGTGCCCTCGCCGCCGATCGGGATCAGCGCGTCGATGCCGAAGTCGGTGACGATGTCGGCCGCGTTCTCGCAGGCCTCGCGCAGGCGGTCGCGCTCCAGACGGGAGGAGCCGAGGATCGTTCCGCCGCGGGCCAGGATGCCGCTGACGGCGTTCAGGTCGAGCCCGCGGTAGCGGCCGTCCAGCAGGCCGGCGTAGCCGTCCTCGAAGCCGATGACCTCGTCGTCGTACTGCGTGACGGCCCGGTGCACGACCGACCGGATCACTGCGTTCAAGCCGGGGCAGTCGCCGCCTGCGGTGAGAACTCCGATACGCATCGTGCTGTGTCTCCTGCTCGCTGTCGATGGTGAGCCTGAGCCGATTGTTTCATGCCCCTCCGGCCGCGACCGGCCCCCGACCCCCCGGCCCGATGTCCCTGTCTTCCGGGACCTTGGTCCCGTGGGAAAAGGAAAGATGCCGGCGGGCGCCATATCCAGCCCCAAGGGTATTGTCAAGAGGGTCCTGCTCACCTCGGTGGGCGATTTTTGTACACGGAGACGAGACGGAACGGAGAGCACGCGTGACGCGCAGCGTGTACGTGACCGGGATCGATCGCGGCGACGGCCGCCAGGTCGTCGAGCTGGGGGTCATGGAGCTCCTGACCCGGCGGGTCGACCGGGTGGGCGTCTTCCGCCCCCTCGTCCACCACAACCCCGATCGCCTGTTCGACCTCCTGCGGGCCCGTTACCGCCTGGCGCAGGACCCCGCGACCGTCTACGGCATGGACTACCACGAGGCGTCCGCGCTGCTCGCCGAGCGCGGCACGGACGAACTGGTGGCCACGCTCGTCGACCGCTTCCACCTGGTCGCCCGCGACTACGACGTCGTCCTCGTCCTCGGCACCGACTTCGCCGACACCCAGCTCCCGGACGAGCTGGCCCTGAACGCGCGTCTGGCCAACGAGTTCGGCGCGTCCGTCATCCCCGTGGTCGGCGGCCGCAAGCAGACCGCGGAGTCGGTGCGCGCCGAGACCCGCAACGCCTTCCGGGCGTACGACGGGCTGGGCTGCGACGTGCTGGCGATGGTGGTGAACCGGGTGGACCGCGCCGACCGGGACGACATCGCGGAGCGGCTCGCGAACCGGCTGCCCGTGCCCTGCTACGTGCTGCCCGACGAGCCCGCCCTGTCCGCCCCGACGGTCTCCCAGATCAGCCACGCCCTGGGCGCGAAGGTGCTGCTCGGCGACGACTCCGGGCTGGCCCGGGACGCGCTGGACTTCGTCTTCGGCGGCGCGATGCTGCCGAACTTCCTGGGCGCCCTGACCCCGGGCTGCATGGTCGTCACCCCCGGCGACCGCGCGGACCTGGTCGTCGGCGCGCTGGCCGCGCACAGCGCCGGCACCCCGCCGATAGCCGGCGTGCTGCTCACCCTGAACGAGGTGCCCGGCGAGGACATCCTCACCCTGGCCGCCCGGCTCGCCCCCGGCACCCCGGTGCTGTCGGTGCCCGGCACCAGCTTCCCGACCGCCGAGCAGCTGTTCTCCCTGGAGGGCAAGCTGAACGCGGCCACACCGCGCAAGGCGGAGACCGCGCTCGGTCTGTTCGAACGCCATGTCGACACCGCGGACCTGCTGCGCCGGGTCTCCGCGCCGAGCAGCGACCGCGTCACCCCGATGATGTTCGAGCACAAGCTGCTGGAGCAGGCCCGCTCGGACCTGCGCCGGGTCGTGCTGCCGGAGGGCACGGAGGAGCGGGTGCTGCACGCGGCCGAGGTGCTGCTGCGCCGCGGGGTGTGCGAGCTGACGCTGCTCGGTCCGGTCGACCAGATCCGCAAGAAGGCCGCCGACCTCGGCATCGACCTGGGCGGCTCCCATCTGATCGACCCGGCGACGAGCGAGCTGCGCGACGCCTTCGCGGAGAAGTACGCGGCACTGCGCGCCCACAAGGGCGTCACCGTGGAGCTGGCCTACGACGTCGTCTCGGACGTCAACTACTTCGGCACCCTGATGGTCCAGGAGGGGCTCGCGGACGGCATGGTCTCCGGGTCCGTGCACTCCACGGCCGCGACGATCCGGCCCGCCTTCGAGATCATCAAGACCCGGCCGGACGCCGGCATCGTGTCGTCCGTGTTCTTCATGTGCCTCGCCGACAAGGTCCTCGTCTACGGCGACTGCGCGGTCAACCCGGACCCGGACGCGCGTCAGCTCGCCGACATCGCCATCCAGTCGGCGGCCACGGCGGAACGGTTCGGGGTGGAGCCGCGGATCGCGATGCTGTCGTACTCGACGGGGACGTCGGGCTCGGGCGCCGACGTCGACAAGGTGCGCGAGGCGACCGAGCTGGTACGGCAGCGGCGCCCCGATCTGAAGATCGAGGGGCCGATCCAGTACGACGCCGCCGTGGAGCCGACGGTGGCCGCGACCAAGCTGCCGGAGTCCGACGTCGCCGGCCAGGCCAGCGTGCTGATCTTCCCGGACCTCAACACCGGCAACAACACCTACAAGGCCGTGCAGCGGTCGGCCGGCGCGATCGCCGTCGGCCCGGTGCTCCAGGGTCTGCGCAAGCCGGTCAACGACCTGTCCCGGGGCGCCCTGGTCCAGGACATCGTCAACACCGTCGCCATCACGGCGATCCAGGCCCAGTCCTCCAGCGAGAAGGTTCCCCAGCAGTGACCGCGTCCCGTGTCCTCGTCCTCAACTCCGGCTCCTCGTCGGTGAAGTACCAGCTGCTCGACATGCGCGACAGCAGCCGCCTGGCGGTGGGTCTCGTCGAGCGCATCGGCGAGGAGACCTCCCGGATCAAGCACACGCCGCTCGCCACGGGTGAGGCACGGGAGTGGACCGGCGCGATCCCCGACCACGAGGCCGCGCTGAAGGCCGTGGCCGAGGAGCTGGCCCGGGACGGCCTGGGGCTGGACTCGCCCGAGCTGGCCGCCGTCGGCCACCGGGTGGTGCACGGCGGCCGGCGCTTCACCGAGCCGACCGTCATCGACGACGCGGTGCTCGCCGAGATCGAGCGGCTGATCCCGGTCGCCCCGCTGCACAACCCGGCCAACCTCATCGGCATCCGCACCGCGCTGACGCTGCGCCCGGACCTGCCGCAGATCGCCGTGTTCGACACCGCGTTCCACACGACGATGCCGGAGTCCGCCGCCCGTTACGCCATCGACGTGGCGACGGCCGACGCGCACCGCGTGCGCCGCTACGGCTTCCACGGCACCTCGCACGCGTATGTCTCCCGGGCGACGGCACGGCTGCTGGGCAAGGCGCCCGAAGAGGTGAACGTGATCGTGCTCCACCTGGGCAACGGCGCGTCGGCCTCGGCGGTCGAGAAGGGCCGCTGTGTGGACACCTCCATGGGCCTGACCCCGCTGGAGGGGCTGGTGATGGGCACGCGCTCCGGTGATGTGGATCCGGCGGTCATCTTCCATTTGGCGCGTGTTGGGGAAATGTCCATCGACGAAATCGACACTCTTCTCAACAAGAAGAGCGGACTGATCGGCCTGTGCGGCGACAACGACATGCGCGAGATCCGGCGCCGGATCGACGAGGGCGACGAACAGGCGAAGCTCGCCTTCGACATCTACATTCACCGTTTGAAGAAGTACATCGGCGCCTATTACGCGGTACTCGGCACGGTGGACGCCGTGGCGTTCACCGCCGGGGTCGGCGAGAACGCCGCCCCGGTGCGCGAGGCCGCCGTCGCGGGCCTTGAGGCCCTGGGCCTGGCGGTGGACGGTGAGCTGAACGCCGTACGCGGCGACGCGCCGCGGCTGATCTCGCCGGCCGGCGCCCGGGTGGCTGTGGCGGTGGTGCCGACGGATGAAGAACTGGAGATCGCGACGCAGACCTACGCACTGGTCGGGAAGAACGGCTGAGTAACACGGCTGAGCAAAGCCAAGCTCATTTGTATCTTCCACCAGACGGAATATTCCGCCGCGAAACAAACCGATAGGATCGCTCCATGCGCCGTTCGAAAATCGTCTGTACTCTCGGCCCCGCGGTCGACTCCCATGAGCAGCTCGTCGCCCTGATCGAAGCCGGCATGAACGTGGCCCGCTTCAACTTCAGCCATGGCACGCACGCCGAGCACCAAGGCCGTTACGACCGGGTCCGGGCCGCCGCCAAGGAGACCGGCCGGGCCATCGGTGTCCTCGCCGACCTCCAGGGCCCGAAGATCCGTCTGGAGACCTTCGCCGAGGGTCCGGTGGAGCTGGTGCGCGGTGACGAGTTCACCATCACCACCGAGACCGTCCCCGGCGACAAGACGATCTGCGGCACGACGTACAAGGGCCTGCCCGGTGACGTCTCGCGCGGCGACCAGGTCCTCATCAACGACGGCAACGTCGAGCTGAAGGTCCTGGACGTCGAGGGCCCGCGGGTGCGGACGATCGTCATCGAGGGCGGCGTCATCTCCGACCACAAGGGCATCAACCTGCCCGGCGCGGCCGTCAACGTGCCCGCGCTGTCCGAGAAGGACATCGAGGACCTCCGCTTCGCCCTCCGCATGGGCTGCGACCTGGTCGCGCTGTCCTTCGTCCGGGACGCCAAGGACGTCGAGGACGTCCACCGCGTCATGGACGAGGAGGGCCGCCGCGTCCCCGTCATCGCCAAGGTGGAGAAGCCGCAGGCGGTGGAGAACATGGAGGACGTCGTGATGGCGTTCGACGGTGTCATGGTCGCCCGTGGCGACCTGGCCGTCGAGTACCCGCTGGAGCGGGTCCCCATGGTCCAGAAGCGCCTCATCGAGCTGTGCCGGCGCAACGCCAAGCCGGTGATCGTGGCGACCCAGATGATGGAGTCGATGATCACCAACTCCCGCCCGACGCGCGCCGAGGCGTCCGACGTGGCCAACGCGATCCTGGACGGCGCGGACGCGGTCATGCTGTCGGCGGAGTCCTCGGTCGGCGCGTACCCGATCGAGACCGTCAAGACGATGTCGAAGATCGTCCAGGCGGCCGAGCAGGAGCTGCTCTCCAAGGGCCTGCAGCCGCTCGTCCCGGGCAAGAAGCCGCGCACGCAGGGCGGTTCGGTCGCCCGCGCGGCCTGCGAGATCGCCGACTTCCTCGGCGGCAAGGGCCTGATCGCCTTCACCAAGTCCGGTGACACCGCCCGCCGTCTGTGCCGCTACCGCGCGGAGCAGCCCATCATCGCCTTCACCACCGACGAGGGCACCCGCAACCAGCTGGCGCTCAGCTGGGGCGTGGAGTCGTACGTCGTGCCGTTCGTCAACAGCACCGACGAGATGGTCGACCTGGTCGACGGCGAGGTCTCCAAGCTGAACCGCTTCAGCGACGGCGACATCGTCATCATCACCGCCGGCTCGCCCCCCGGCGTCCCCGGCACGACCAACATGGTCCGCGTCCACCACGTGGGCACCGGCTCCCGCGCCTGACGCTCCGCCACCACGGCTCCGACGACACCGAGGGCGCCCCCTGCGACAGGGGGCGCCCTCGGTGTCTGTGCGGCTCCCGGACGGGCTGTTGGGGGTTATTTGTCGGTCGTGTAGACCTTCATCCCGGGAATGTGGAGCGTGCCGCCGAACTGTCCGGCCTGGGTGACCTTCACGTTGGTGAAGTAGATCAGGGGGATGTTCAGCGGCGGCGGGCTGTCCGGGGTGAAGGTCACCGGGATCAGACCGAAGAGGTTGCCGGAGATGCTCTCCGTGTACATGATCGTGTCGCCGTGGGTGATCGTGGAGTTCGACCCCTTGGCGCCCTGCACGTGGTAGACCTTGCCGGACTTCTTGTCATTGACGAGCTGGTGCAGGTCGCCGATCTCGGTGCCGCCGGAGATGACGTACTTCAGCACCTTCTTCTTGGCGCCGCTGTGCGTCCTGACCTCGACGATGCCCTGGTAGTCCGCGCCCTTCAGGTACAGCGAACTGGCCTGGAGGTACCAGGGGTCGTCGGCGACGGGGAGCTTGTTGTCGACACCGCCGTCGTCCTCGGTGGCCGCCACGCAGTTGTCGGGCGTGGCGCTCGCGGAGGGGCTCGGCGAGGCGGTGGCCGCGTCCGCCGCGTTCTGTGCCGCGTCGGTGGCCTTCTTCGTCGCCGTCGAGGCGGTGTCGGTGGTGTCCTTCACCGTGTTCTTGACGGTGTCGGTGACCTGATCCGTCGTGTCCTTGACGGTGCCGGAGCCGCCCTTGTCGCCGGTGGAGCCGGTCGACCCGGTGGAGCCCGTCGAGGACGCCGGCTGGGTGGCGGACGGGGACGGGGACGGGCTCGCGGTGGCCGGGGAGCCCGCCGTGCCGCTGCCGCCGGTGAAGATGTCCGTGAGGGCGTCGCCGATGGTGTCGAGCAGGTTGCCGCTGGAGGGGGACTGCGACGGCGTGGCCGCCGTGGACCCGCCGCCGGTGGAGGACTGCTCGCTCTTCTCGGTGGCGGCGGCGGACGGGCTCGGGGCGGGCTCGGGCGCCTTGTCGTCGGAACCTGAATCCGACGAAGAGGAGCCGGTCTTGCCGTCCGCGGAGCTCTGCGTGTCCTTGCTTGTGCCCGTCCCGTCCGTGGTGTCCTTCGCGCTCTCGGACGCGGACGGCGACGGGGAGGCCGAGGGCGAGGCGGAGGCGCCGTCGAGGGCGGCCACACAGTCCTTGTACTCGTCGGCCAGCTTGCTGTTGGTCGCCGAGGGCCCGTCGTCGGCGAGGGCCAGTGTCGGGGTGAAGCCCATGCCCATGAGGACGGCGGTGGGCATCGCCGCCATCGCTATCGCCTTGCCGGCGGGCATGTGGAACCGGGTGAACAGCGGCTTCTTGGGCGCCGCGTGGCGCGGTCCCGTTCTCTCCGCCGGCTCGTGCACCTGGCTGTGACCACGGACCTCGTCAGCCGACACGGTGCCCCCCGTTGGGGTCGTCGGTGTGCGCGCCGCCCGTGCTCTCGACGGGGGCGTCGTACGACGGCTGCGGCTGGGCCGGGACGGAGGGGGTGCCCGGAGCGGCCCCGGGGGCGGCACCGGCCGGACCCGGCTCGTCGGCGGGCTCGGTCACCGCGCCCTCGGCGGCCGGGTTGCCCGGCGCCCAGGACAGGGCGAGCGCACCGCCGATCATCGCCAGCAGGAAGCCCAGGATGAAGCCGCCGATGTTGGAGATCACCAGCGACACCAGGGCCAGGATGATCGCCGCGACACCGGCGAAGAACCGGGTGGCCTGCTGGAACCACATGGTCAGACCCAGCGTCATCAGCAGCACGCCGATGATCAGGGAGCCGGCGCCGGCGGTCGTCGACATGGCGATCGACATGGTGCCCAGCTTGAGCGTGGCGTAGGGGAAGTAGGCGATCGGCACCCCGCCGAGCAGGGTGAACAGGCCCGCCCAGAACGGCCGGGTGCCCCGCCAAGCACGGAAGCCCAGCCGCAGCCGGGTGAGGGTCCCGACGGTCTGGACCGGAGTCTCGGCACTCATGGAAAACAGCTCCCTGGGTCCGGTGGAAGTACGTACCGGCTCGGCCGTAGGCGTGGAGAAGCCGGAAAGTCTGAGTCTGTGAAGGTGAGCCCGGCGCCGGCCGGGCCGGCTCGCGGGGGCGGAGAAGCACCGGCTTCCCCGCCCGCGGCACGAGCCCCCCGGGACGGCTCAGCCGCCCCGGGTCACCCCGGTGACGGGAACCGTCAGAAGCACTCCATCTTGGGGTCGAAACCAAGACGCATCGACAGGCCGCTGAGCTTGAACGTGCCGGCCGTGGTCGCCCACGCCGTCTGCTTGACGTCCGTCAGGTCGGCCTTCTCGGCCTGCTGGGCGAAGCCGCCCGGCAGGGTGCTCGGGTCCTTGACCGCGGGGCCGCGGCTCTTGTCCTTGAGCGCCACACCGATGTCGATGTTGGTGAACGTGGCATCGGCGTCGAGCTGGGCGACGTCGATGTACAGGTCCTTGGCCTCGACCTTGTGGTTCTCGTCCGGGCCCGCCTCAAGACGGAGGTAGACCGTCTTTCCTATGAGGGGGATCTCCGTCTTGACGGACTGGCACATGTTCGTGATCTTGGCCGTCTCGAACGACGAGATCGCGACCGGGTGGATCGTCTTCGTCTTGCCGTCGGTCGTCGTGTAACCGCTGTCGATACCGCCGTACTGGGCGAACCCGTCACCCTCGAGGTGTCCGGCGCGGACCTTGAACTCCTGGCCGGAGACGCTGAAGGAGGCCGCGAGGGCACCCTGCGCCAGACCGACACCGACACACGCTGCGGCGGCGACGCTGGGCACCATGACCACAGCGAACCGCTTCCATCTGGTCCCGCCACGCACCTGGGACTCCATATTTCCTCCTTCTCGGACGTACATCTCCTGCTCCGGCCCGCCTCCTGGACGGCGGCTCAGCCAGGCAGAGATGGGAGAAGTGCTACGTCCTCGGGAAGGGTCAGCGCCCGCGCTCGGAGGCACGGATACCGCGCCCGAATCACCGGCGATCACCCCCGAGCGACAACCACTGGTCGCGCCTGACACGCATCACGCACAACCTTGCTGGACAGGCTTCACCGTGGCGAAGACCCCCCTGTCCAAGGACCGGCGCCACTGCCGCCGGGTCCTGCTCGGTGGGGACCCAGGAAGTCCCGTGACCCGATTGGCTGTCGGGGTACGGGAATGGACCGAGCGTCGCCGATCGTGGTGCATTCTCGGCCCGGGCACAAGGGGGTTCGTTACTGGCTAGTAACGGCCGGATAACCGAAGCACGACCCACAGGTCTCGACCGGCGACGCAGGGTGGCGTGAAGCCCCTGGACAAAATCGTTGATCGATGGACAGAACCGGGCAGAACAAGGGCCTTAACTTACTGCCAGTAACAGCCAAGGCGATTACCAAGATTTGGTAAAGCGCGATCCCGCCGGGGCCCCGTCGGCAGAACTTTCACTCCGGCACCACATGCCCTGACGTTTAGCGGCAGGTGGTGACGGGGCCCCCGCCCCGATTCGGTCCCGTCCTAGAACAGGGCGCGCGCCAAGGCCCGTCGGGCCGCGCTCACCCGCGGATCGTCCGCTCCCACGACCTCGAACAGCTCCAGCAGCCGCACCCGTACGGCGTCCCGGTCGTCCCCGGCCGTGCGCGCGACCGCGTCGATGAGCCGCCCGAAGGCGTCCTCGACATGCCCGCCCACCAGATCCAGGTCGGCGGCGGCGATCTGCGCGGCCGGGTCGGCCGGCTTCTCCGCCGCCTCCTTACGGACCGCCTGCGGGTCCATGTGCTGCACCCGCTGCAGCAACTCGGCCTGCGCGAGGCCCAGTTTGGCCTCGGTGTTGCCGGGGTCGTCGGCGAGCACATTGCGGTACGCCTGGATCGCGCCGCCCATGTCGCCCGCGTCCAGCGCCTGTACGGCGGCTTCGAGCAGCGCGTCGTACGGCCCGGCCGCCACCGGCGCGGGAGCCGTACGGTCGCCCGGCTCTGCGTCGGGGTCGACGGTGAGGCCGGTCAGCCCGAAGCGCTGCTCGGCGACCTGGACCAACTGGTCGAGGGTCTGCCGGATCTGCGCCTCGCCCGCGGCGCCCTGGAAGAGGGGCAGCGCCTGCCCGGCGACGACGGCGAAGACGGCCGGGATCCCCTGGATGCCGAACTGCTGCATCAGCATCTGGTTGGCGTCGACGTCGATCTTGGCCAGCAGGAAGCGCCCGTCGTACTCGACGGCGAGCCGCTCCAGGACGGGGCTCAGCTGCTTGCAGGGCTGACACCACTCGGCCCAGAAGTCGATGACGACGGGCACCTCGGCGGAGCGCTGCAGGACATCGCGCTCGAAGCCCGCCTCATCGACGTCGATGACGAGATCGGCGGGCGAGACGGCTCCGCTCCCGCCCTGCCGTGCGGCGTCGGCACGCGCCTGCTCCGCCTTCGCCTTGGCCTCCTGGGCCGCCTTCACCGCGGCGAGGTCGACGACTCCGCTCATGGACATGTTCCGTGGCTGCATGCGTCTATCCTCCCCCGTCCGCGCGCGTGCGTGAAAAACGATCGATCGGAAAAGCGCCGGGGTCCCCACCCGCGCCCGTCCTCGTCGCCCGTGCACGTCCAGCACGAGCTTTCGCTACGAGTCGTAGCGTAATGGCAGGAGGGGTCGCCGCGACACCACGCGCCGGTGATCTCCCTCACGACCGCGCGGAAACGGCCGGTTATGGTCGTGGGATGCAGAGCCGCACCCCCGCCAGCCGCACCGGACGCCCGCGCAGCGCCGCCGCTGACGCCGCGATCCTGGCGGCCACCCGCGAGGCGCTGGTGGAACTCGGCTGGTCCCGGCTCACCCTGGGGGATGTGGCGACCCGCGCCGGGGTCGCGAAGACGACGCTGTACCGGCGCTGGGCCGGCAAGCACGAACTGGTGGTCGACGCGGTCGCCGAACTCTTCGACGAACTGGAACTCCCCGACCGCGGCAGCCTGGCCGCCGACATCGAGGGCGTGGTCCTGCAGTTCGCGGCGATCCTGGCCCGCCCCGAGGCCAAGAACGGCCTGATGGCGGTGGTGGCGGAGGCGACCCAGGACGAGGCCCTGCGCGAACGCGTCCGCGCCTCCATCGTGGACCGGCAGATGCGCCTGGTCCTGGAGGGCCGCGCGAGGGCCCAGTGCCGGGGCGAGCTCCCCGCGGAACCCGACCCCGAGGAGTCCGCCCGTACGGGGGAGCTGATCTTCGACATGGTCGCGGGTGCGGTGGTCCACCGCACCCTGGTGAGCGGCAAGCCGGCGGACGAGGAATGGGTCCGCAGCTTCACGCGGGTCCTGCTGACGGGCCTGATGTCCCAGCCCTCCCCACCCGCCGGGTCGGACGGCGGGTGGGCGTAGGACCGGGCAACGGCGCCTGGAAACCGGCGGGTCAGAAACCGGCGGGTTCGGTGTACACCCCCCACTCGTCCCGCAGCACCCCGCAGATCTCCCCGAGCGTCGCCTCCGCCCGTACGGCGTCCAACATCGGCTCGATCATGTTCGAACCGTCGCGGGCGGCGGCCAGCATCGCGTCGAGGGCGGCACGGACGCGGGCGTCGTCCCGGGCGGCCTTGCGCGCGCCGAGCACCCGCACCTGCTCGCGCTCCACCTCGTGGCTGACGCGCAGGATCTCCAGGTCGCCGGTGACCGAGCCGTGGTGGACGTTGACGCCGACGACCCGCTTCTCGCCCTTCTCCAGGGCCTGTTGGTAGCGGAAGGCGGACTCGGCGATCTCGCCGGTGAACCAGCCGTCCTCGATGCCGCGCAGGATGCCGGAGGTGATGGGGCCGATGGGGTGCCGTCCGTCCGGGTGGGCCCGCAGACCCCGCTCCTTGATCTGCTCGAAGATCTTCTCGGCGTCGGCCTCGATGCGGTCCGTGAGCTGCTCGACGTACCACGAACCGCCCAGCGGGTCGGCCACGTTGGCGACGCCGGTCTCCTCCATCAGCACCTGCTGGGTGCGCAGCGCGATCTCCGCGGCCTGCTCCGACGGCAGGGCCAGCGTCTCGTCGAGGGCGTTGGTGTGCAGCGAGTTGGTCCCGCCGAGCACCGCCGCGAGCGCCTCCACCGCCGTACGCACCACGTTGTTGTACGGCTGCTGCGCGGTCAGCGAGACACCGGCGGTCTGCGTGTGGAAGCGCAGCCACTGGGCCTTGTCGGACCTCGCGCCGTACACGTCCCGCATCCAGCGGGCCCAGATGCGGCGCGCCGCGCGGAACTTGGCGATCTCCTCGAAGAAGTCGACGTGCGCGTCGAAGAAGAAGGAGAGGCCGGGCGCGAAGACTTCGACGTCGAGCCCGCGCGAGAGCCCCAGTTCCACGTACCCGAAGCCGTCCGCCAGCGTGTACGCCAGCTCCTGCGCAGCCGTCGCGCCCGCCTCGCGGATGTGGTAGCCGGAGACCGACAGCGGCTTGTACGCGGGGATGCCCGCCGCGCAGTGCTCCATCAGGTCGCCGATCAGCCGCAGATGGGGCTCGGGCTGGAAGAGCCACTCCTTCTGGGCGATGTACTCCTTGAAGATGTCGGTCTGCAGGGTGCCGTTGAGGACCGACGGGTCGACGCCCTGCCGCTCGGCGGCGACGAGGTACATGCAGAAGACGGGGACCGCCGGCCCGCTGATCGTCATCGACGTGGTGACATCGCCCAGCGGAATGTCCTTGAACAGGACCTCCATGTCGGCGGCCGAGTCGATGGCGACCCCGCAGTGGCCGACCTCGCCCAGCGAGCGCGGGTCGTCGGAGTCGCGGCCCATGAGCGTCGGCATGTCGAAGGCGACGGAGAGACCGCCGCCGCCGTTGCCGAGGATCATCTTGTAGCGCTCGTTGGTCTGCTCGGCGTTGCCGAACCCGGCGAACTGGCGGATGGTCCAGGTACGGCCCCGGTAGCCCGTGGGGTAGAGGCCGCGGGTGAACGGGTACTCACCCGGCCAGCCGATCCGCTCGAAGCCCTCGTATGCGTCCCCCGGCCGGGGCCCGTACACCGGCTCCACGGGGTCCCCGGAGAGCGTGGTGAAGTCGGCGTCGCGCTTGCGCGATGCGTCGTACCGGGCCTGCCAGCGTCGGCGGCCCTCCTCGATGGCGTCAGCGTCCATGCTTCGAATTTACTAGGACGTCCTAGTAAATGTCGATGGGGGTCCGCCGTACGTGTGCGTACGGCGGTACCGGCTAGGCCTTCGCGACGGCGGGCGCGGGCTCGCCGAGGCGGCTCTCCAGTTCCTTGGAGATCTTGCGCTCCACGAAGAACGCGGCCGTGGGAACGGTGCCGGCGAGCAGGACCCACAGCTGCTTGCCGACCGGCCACTTCGCCTTGGAGCCCAGGTCGAAGGCGACGACCAGGTAGACGACGTAGAGCCAGCCGTGCGCGATGGCGACGACCCGGGTGAAGTCGGCGGCGCCGTCGACGTCGAGGCCGTACTTGGCGATCATGCCGAGGCACAGAAGGACGAGCAGCACACCGGTGACGTAGGCCAGGACGCGGTAGCGGGTCAGCACAGACTTCTTCATGCGGTCGAGCGTAACCGCCCGTTTCGGGCGATCTTCCGGCGGGCTACTCCTCGTCGAAGTCGCGCGCGGCCACCCGCAGGGGCCGCAGCAACGCGAAGATCTCCCCGCACTCCTCCGCGTCGTACACCCCGAGGCCGAAGTCCATCGCCATCAGGTCGCGGGTGGCCGCGTCGACGACCTCCCGGCCCTTCTCGGTGATCGTGGCGAGCGTGCCACGCCCGTCGTTCGGGTTGGGGCGCTTGGCCACCAGGCCCGATTTCACCAGGCGGTCCACCGTGTTCGTCACCGACGTCGGGTGCACCATGAGCCGCTCGCCGATCTTCGACATCGGCAGTTCGCCCGCCTTGGAGAAGGTGAGCAGCACCAGCGCCTCGTAGCGCGCGAAGGTCAGCCCGTACGGCTTGACCACCGCGTCGACCTCGGCGAGCAGGATCTGGTGCGCCCGCATGATCGAGGTGATCGCGGCCATGGACGGCACGTTTCCCCAGCGCTGCTTCCAGAGCTCGTCGGCGCGGGCGATGGGGTCGAACGGGAGACTGAGGGGCTTGGGCACGTCATCAGACCCTACCCGTCGGTCATATCGTGGTCAGCCCCGTCTCGCGTTTCGGTCGTCCCGGTCTTCGGCGTCGGTCCGCCCGGTCCGGTGCGCCTCCAGGGCCAGCAGTACGCAGCACACCGTCCCCAGTACTCCGGCACCCGCGACCGTCGCCCGTACCCCCACCACCTCGGCCGCCGCGCCGGCGAGCGCCATGCCGACGCCCTGGAACGTCATCAGCCCGGCGGTGAGCAGGGTCATCGCCCGCCCCCGCACCTCCTCCGGCACCGCCCGCACGAACCACTGGTCGGCGCCGAGGGTGTACGCGGAGCCCGCGCCGGAGAGCGCCAGCAGGAGCAGGGAGAGCGGGAGGCCCGGGTGGAGGGCGTATCCCGCGTACGGCAGCAGCGTCACGCAGACCAGCGGCAGCGCGATCCGCTCCCGGGCCGCCGGACGCAGGCGGGCGCCCGCGAACAGCTCGCCGGCGATGGTGCCGACGGGCAGGGCGCACATCAGCAGGCCGAGGGCGGTGGTGCCGACGCCCAGGTCGTCGGCGTAGGGGGCGGCGAGGGCCTCCGGGGCGACGGAGAACGCCGGCGGCACCCAGAAGAGGAGCAGCAGGACGCGGACGCGGCGGTTCGCGAGGACCTGGCCGGCGCCCCGGAGGGAGTCCTTCACCAGGGCACCGCCGTCCCGCGCGCGGGCGGGCCTGCGCCGGGTGCCGAGACGCAGGAGCGCGGCGGAGGAGAGGAAGGTGACGACGGTGATCAGCAGGGCCTGGCGCGGGGAGGCGACGGCGAGCAGCACACCGCCGAGACCGAAGCCGACGAGGAGGGCGCTCTGGGCGGTGATGCGCAGCAGGGAACGGCCGAGGACGAAGAGGTCGCCGTCACCGAGGATGTCCGCGAGGGTCGCCATCCGGGTGCCGGCGAACACGGGGCTGACGACGGCGAGACAGCAGCGCAGGGCGAGGAGCAGGGCGATGGGCGCCCCGGGCGCGGTCATCGGCACCACGCAGGCCGCGCACACCAGGTCGCAGACCACCAGCACCCGCCGGGCCGGGTAGCGGTCGGCGACGCCCGCGAGAAGGGTGCCGCCGACGAGGTAGGGCAGGAAGCCGAGGGCGAACGCGAGCGCGCTGAGCAGCGGCGAGCCGGTGAGGTCGTAGACGAGGACGGACAGCGAGATCTCGGCGACGATCAGGCCGAGCATGGACATCAGGTGGGCGGCGAAGACGGCACGGAACTCGCGCACGGCGAAGACGCGGGCGTAGCCGGTGGGCGGCGCCGGCGCGGCGACCGTCAGGTCGTCGGAGGACATGGGCAGCAGCCTGCGGTGCGGCGGACCGCGGCCGTATTCTTTCGGCTACAGCCGAATCTTCCGCGCGTTCCTGGTGATTCCCGTGCCCTCTTACCTCCACTTCGGCGAGGACGACTTCCTCCGGTGCCGGTTCGCCCTCTCGCCGCTGTGGGAGACACAGGAAGCCGTGCGCTCCCTCAAACGGGCCGAGCGGCACGGCTACCACCTGCCGTGGCGACGACGGATCCGGGCGGCGGCCGACGCGCTCGACCTGTCGGGGTTGTGGCTGCTGATGCCACGGCGGGGCCACTCACCCGACTGGCTCTGCCCGCCGCCCATCGGCGCGGCGGCCGGCTTCGACGAGGAGATCGCGGCGGTGCGGGCCGCCGATCCGGAACTCGCCCGCGAGGACACCGCGCGCTCGCTCGCCGACACCCCGGGGGCGACGGAGTCCGCGCGCGGGCGGGCCTGGCTCGCGGATCCGCAGCGGATGATCCGGGAGCTCGCGGATGCGCTGGAGCGGGCCTGGCACACCCTGATCGAGCCGGACTGGCCCCGGCTGCGGACCCTGCTGGAGGCGGACGTCACCTTCCACTCACGCCGCCTCGCCGAGGTCGGCCTCGGCGAGCTGCTGCCGGAGATCCACCCGTCGTGCGGCTGGGAGGCCGGGACGCTGACGATCGCGACACGGGGCGAGCACGAGCGGCATCTGGCGGGGCAGGGGCTGGTGCTGATGCCGAGCGTGTTCGTGTGGCCGGACGTGATCAGCGGCTTCGACCCACCCTGGCAGCCGACGCTCGTCTATCCGGCACGCGGCATCGGCGGGCTGTGGAGCGAGCCGGCGGACCGGTCCCCGGACACGCTGGTACGGCTCCTGGGGCGCGGCCGGGCCGGCGTCCTCACGGCACTCGACGAACCGGCCACGACCTCCGCCCTGGCCCACCGCCTCGCCCTCGCCCCGTCCTCGGTCTCCGCCCATCTGACGGTGCTCCGCGACGCCGGCCTGCTGATCGCGCGACGCTACGGCCACCAGGTGCTGTACGAGCGCACACCGCTGGGGATGGCGCTGATGTCGGGCGGGACGTGAACCGGGGGGCGCCTACTCGCCCTGCCCCTGCTCCAGATGCCGTTCCACCGTCGCCACCTTGGACGTGAGGCCGTCCGTCACCCCGGGGCGGATGTCCGCCTTCAGGACCAGGGAGACGCGGGGGGCGCGGGCCTCGACCGCGGCCACGGCCTGCTTGACCACGGCCATGACCTCGTCCCACTCACCCTCGATCGACGTGAACATCGCGTCGGTGCGGTTCGGCAGGCCCGAGTCGCGGACCACGCGGACCGCGTCGGCGACGTACTCCCCGACGTCCTCGCCGACGCCCAGGGGCGTGACGGAGAAGGCCACGATCATGCGTTGACGATCCCTTCCTTGCGGGCGCGCGCGGCGATGACCTCGTCCTCCGCGGCGCGCTTGAGCTTGCGCTCGGCGAAGAAACCGCCGGTCGGCAGCACGGAGAGGACGAAGTAGAGGGCGGCGGTGCCGAACGACCACTTCGTACGGTTCCAGGCGTCCGCCCAGAAGATCACGTAGAGGATGAAGAGCACGCCGTGGATCGCGCCCATCACGGGCACCGCGTTGAAGTCCGTCGTCCTCTTCAGCACCGAGCAGACGAGCAGGAGCAGGAACGACACGGCCTCGGGGGCCGAGACCAGGCGGAGGCGGCGGAGGGCGGTGGCTGTCTTCAGGTCCACGGGTCACCTTCGGGGAGTTCGGCAGGACGGGCAGCTTTGTGAACGCGCGCACAAGCGTTCGTCCATTGTGGCAAACCGTCGCGGCGCCCGGGCCGTAGGGGTCCGCTCAGGGTCGCTCTCCACCTCCGGGCCCTGTCCGCTCCGCCCGCCCGACCGCTACCTTCCCTTGCGTGGCGATGTTCCGACTGCAAGGCAGCAAGGTCCTCGCCGTCGACATGACCGGAGACGCCGTGAAGGCGAAGAACGGCTCGATGGTCGCGTACGACGGGCAGATGGACTTCAAGAAGATGAGCGGCGGCGGCGAGGGTCTGCGGGGGATGGTGACCCGGCGGCTCACCGGCGAGCAGATGACCGTGATGGAGGTGAAGGGGCATGGCACGTGCTGGTTCGCGGACCGCGCCTCGGAGATCAACCTCGTCAGTCTCCAGGGGGACAAGCTGTATGTGGAGTCGAGCAATCTGCTCGCGACCGACGCGGGCCTGAGAACCGGCACGACCTTCACGGGTCTGCGCGGCGCCACCCAGGGCAACGGTCTGTTCACGACGACCATCGAGGGCCACGGCCAGGCGGCGATCATGTCGGACGGCCCGGCGGTGGTCCTGCGCGTCAGCCCGCAGTACCCGCTGTCCGTCGACCCGGGCGCGTATGTGGCGCACCAGGGGAATCTGCGGCAGTCCTTCCAGTCCGGTGTGACGTTCCGCACGCTGCTGGGCGAGGGCGGCGGCGAGGCCTTCCAGATCCGCTTCGAGGGCGACGGCCTGGTGTACGTCCAGCCGAGCGAGCGGAACACGATCGCGGGGGATGTGTGACATGGCCTTCCGTGAGATCAACTCCAAGATGATCGAGGCGACCGTCGTCCCCGGCCAGCGGCTGTTCAGTCAGCGCGGCGCCATGCTCGCCTACCGGGGCGAGGTGTCCTTCACGCCCAATATGCAGGGCGGCCAGGGCGGTGTGATGTCCATGATCGGGCGGCGCCTCGCCAACGAGGACACCCCGCTGATGACGGTCGAGGGCAGCGGCACGGTCCTGTTCGGGCACGGCGGCCACCACGTCCAGGTCATCCAGCTCACCGGCGACACGCTGTACGTGGAGGCGGACCGCCTCCTCGCCTTCGAGGGCACGCTCCAGCAGGGCACCATGTTCCTGGGCTCCCAGGGCGGTGTGATGGGCATGGTCCGCGGCCAGATCAGTGGCCAGGGACTGTTCACGACGACCCTGAAGGGCCACGGCGCGGTGGCCGTCATGGCGCACGGCGGCGTCTTCGAGATACCGATCACCCCGCAGCGGCCGGTCCATGTGGATCCGCAGGCCTATGTCGCCCACCACGGCGACGTCCGCAACAAGCTGTCGACGGCGCTCGGCTGGCGGGACATGGTGGGCCGCGGCTCCGGCGAGGCGTTCCAGCTGGAGCTGAGCGGCAACGGTGCGGTGTACGTCCAGGCGTCGGAGGAAAAGCTGTGAGCCACTACCCGGGCGGGGGTCCCACCGTGTACGACCCCATGACGCTCCCCGCCGACGACAACGTCAACAACTACACCTTCTGCGTGGAGCTCAAGGGCTCCCAGTGGTTCCTGCAGAAGGGGAAGATGATCGCCTACTACGGCGCGATCGAGTTCAACGGCATCGGGCACGGTCGTTTGGACCGACTTGTCCGCACGTCGTTTCATTCGCCGTTGCACGCGAGCGACTGGGTCGTGGCCGAGGGCTCGGGCAAGATGCTCCTCGCCGACCGGGCCTTCGATGTGAATTCGTACGACCTGGACGAGGGCAATCTGACCATTCGCTCGGGCAACCTGCTCGCTTTTCAGCCAAGTCTGTCGCTCAAGCAGTCGATCGTCCCAGGTTTTCTGACGCTGATCGGAACCGGAAAGTTCGTGGCCGCATCTAACGGTCCGGTGGTGTTCATGGAACCTCCCCTCCGGGTGGATCCGCAGGCACTCGTCGGCTGGGCCGACTGCCCCTCCCCGTGCCATCACTACGACCACGGGTACATGACAGGCGTGATGGGCGGTCTACGTGCGATGACGGGCCTCGGCGGGGCCTCCGGCGAGGAGCATCAGTTCGAGTTCGTGGGGGCCGGCACCGTACTGCTCCAGTCGACCGAGACGCTGATGGCGGAGCAGGCCACGGGGACGGTTCCGCCCCAGGCCGGAGTACCGGGTGGCGGCGGGGGTCACGGCCCCCAGGGAGCGGTGCAGGGGGTACCGCGCCTTCCCGGACAGCTGGGAGACCTCCAGCGTCGCTTCGGGCTGTGAGCGGTAGTCTGCGGAGTGTGACATCGAACGCGTGCGCACAGTCACACCACCCTCACTAGTTCGCCTTTCAACTTCTTAGGTAGACTTCATTCATGGAGACCGAGACGGCCACGCGCTGGCTGACCGATGCGGAGCAGTGCGCCTGGCGCACCCACCTGGAGGTCAACAGGCTGTTGACGTACCAGCTCGAAAAGGACCTGCAGCCGTTCGGCCTGACGATGAACGACTACGAGATCCTGGTCCATCTCTCCGAATCGGAGGATGTGCGGATGCGGATGAGCGACCTAGCCTCCGCCACCCTCCAGTCCAAGAGCCGCCTCTCGCACCAGATCACCCGCATGGAGAACGCGGACCTGGTGCGCCGTGAGAACTGCGAGTCCGACCGTCGCGGGCTGTACGCGGTCCTCACCGAGCACGGCATGGAGACGATGAAGAAGGTCGCGCCCCATCATGTGGCGTCCGTGCGGAGGCACTTCATCGACCTGCTGTCCCCCGAGGCCCTGTCGGAACTCGACAAGGCTCTGAAGCCCATCGCGGAACACCTGCGCGGGCAGCGGGGCCGCCCGTAACGAACACTGCCCCGCGCCCCTCGAGGGGCGCGGGGCAGTGTCCCCCGCCGCTCAGCCCTGGGTCAGCCCCGCCACCAGCTCGTCCGCGGCCCGGTACGGATCCAGCTCGCCGGCGACGATGCGATCCGCCAGGGCGCCGAGATGCCGGTCCCCGTGCAGATCACCGATGCGTTCGCGAAGAGCCGTCACCGCGATCGTCTCCACCTCGCGGGACGCCCGGGCCAGCCGCCGCTCCGCGAGGACCCCGTGCTCCTCCATCCACGCGCGGTGCTTCTCCAGCGCCTCCACGACCTCGTCGACGCCCTCGCTCCGCGCCGCGACCGTCTTCACGATCGGCGGGCGCCAGTCCCCCGGCCCCCGCGCCTCGCCCAGGCCCAGCATGTGGTTCAGCTCACGGGCGGTCGCGTCGGCGCCGTCCCGGTCGGCCTTGTTGACCACGTAGACGTCGCCGATCTCCAGGATGCCCGCCTTGGCCGCCTGGATGCCGTCACCCATGCCGGGGGCGAGCAGCACCACGCTGGTGTCGGCCTGGGAGGCGATCTCCACCTCCGACTGGCCCACCCCCACCGTCTCGACGAGGATCACGTCGCAGCCCGCCGCGTCCAGCACCCGGATCGCCTGCGGGGCCGCCCAGGCGAGGCCGCCCAGATGGCCGCGGGTGGCCATCGAGCGGATGTACACACCGGGGTCGGAGGCGTGCTCCGACATCCGCACCCGGTCCCCGAGGAGCGCGCCCCCGGAGAACGGGGACGACGGGTCGACGGCGAGCACGCCGACCCGCCTGCCCTGCTTGCGGTACGCGGTGACCAGGGCCGACGTCGACGTCGACTTGCCCACGCCCGGCGACCCGGTCAGGCCGACCACGTACGCGTTGCCCGTCAGCGGGGCCAGGGCCGCCATCACCTCCCGGAGCTGCGGGGACGCCCCCTCCACCAGCGAGATCAGCCGGGCCACGGCCCGCGGCCGGCCCTCCCTCGCCTGGGCGACCAGCGTGGCGACGTCCTGCATCACGGCTCCGTTCAGAGATACGGCGTACAGAGGGGGAACTCAGGCCTTGGGTACCCGCACGATCAGCGCGTCACCCTGACCGCCGCCGCCGCACAGCGCCGCCGCGCCGACACCGCCGCCGCGCCGCTTCAGCTCCAGGGCCAGGTGCAGCACCAGCCGGGCGCCGGACATGCCGATCGGGTGGCCCAGGGCGATGGCCCCACCGTTGACGTTCACCTTTTCCGTGGACAGGCCGAGGTCCTTCATTGACTGCACCGCCACCGCGGCGAAGGCCTCGTTGATCTCGACGAGGTCGAGGTCGGAGACCTCCAGGCCCTCCTTCTTCAGGGCGTGCAGGATGGCGTTGGACGGCTGCGACTGGAGCGAGTTGTCCGGGCCCGCCACATTGCCGTGGGCGCCGATCTCCGCGATCCACTCCAGGCCCAGCTCCTGCGCCTTGGCCTTGCTCATCACGACCACGGCCGCCGCGCCGTCGGAGATCTGCGAGGACGTGCCGGCCGTGATGGTGCCGTCCTTGGTGAACGCCGGCCGCAGCTTGGCCAGCGACTCCACCGTGGTCTCGGCGCGGATGCCCTCGTCCTTGCTGAAGACGACCGGCTCGCCCTTGCGCTGCGGGATCTCGACCGGGGTGATCTCGGCCTCGAAGACGCCGTTCTTCTGGGCGGCGGCGGCCCGCTGGTGGGAGAGGGCGGCGATCTCGTCCTGCTCGGGGCGCCGGATGCCGAGCCGGGTGTTGTGCTTCTCCGTGGACTCACCCATGGCGATGCCCTCGAAGGAGTCCGTCAGACCGTCGTAAGCCATGGCGTCGAGCATCTCGATCGCCCCGTACTTGAAGCCCTCGCGGGACTTCGGCAGCAGGTGGGGGGCGTTGGTCATGGACTCCTGGCCGCCCGCGACGACGATGTCGAACTCGCCCGCGCGGATCAGCTGGTCGGCCAGCGCGATGGCGTCGAGGCCCGAGAGGCACACCTTGTTGATGGTGAGCGCCGGGACGCTCATCGGGATGCCCGCCTTGACCGCGGCCTGGCGTGCCGGGATCTGCCCTGCCCCGGCCTGGAGCACCTGGCCCATGATCACGTACTGCACCTGGTCGCCACCGATCCCCGCACGGTCGAGGGCGGCCTTGATCGCGAAGCCGCCGAGGTCGGCTCCGGAGAAGGACTTCAGCGAGCCGAGCAACCGCCCCATGGGCGTGCGCGCACCCGCGACGATCACAGAAGTGTTCGCTGCAGAATTTGCGGAAGACATGTGCTGCGATCCCCTTACCGGCCTGCACAGCCGAGGAGTGAACGAGGGTTTACTTCGAATGTACTGATGGGTTGTCCGTCACGTCATCGGGCGGTCGGTGTGATCGCGCGCACGTTGCGTAACCACCTCCCGAGCGCTGCACTGAATCCATGCTGACGCGAATCGACCACATCGGGATCGCCTGTCACGACCTCGACGCCACCGTCGAGTTCTACCGGGCCACGTACGGCTTCGAGGTGTTCCACACCGAGGTCAACGAGGAACAAGGCGTGCGCGAGGCCATGCTCAAGATCAACGAGACGTCCGACGGCGGCGCCTCCTACCTCCAGCTTCTGGAGCCGATCCGGGACGACTCCCCCGTGGGCAAGTGGCTCGCCAAGAACGGCGAGGGCGTGCACCACATCGCCTTCGGTACGGCGGACGTCGACGCGGACTCCGCGGACATCCGCGGCAAGGGCGTACGCGTTCTGTACGAAGAGCCGCGACGCGGCTCCATGGGGTCACGGATCACCTTCCTGCACCCCAAGGACTGCCACGGCGTACTGACGGAACTGGTCACTTCGGCGCCGGTTGAGTCCCCTGAGCACTGACCCCCGTACATAAGGGCCGGTAGGGTTGGGCGTGGTCGCCGCTCCCTACCGCGGCGACCGCGGGCCGGGGTCCGGGTTTCGGGGGTACGAGCGGCGGGCGGCAGCCCATGCTCCGCCGTTGATCTGACACCATTCCCCGGGGGCCCCGTCCGGCGGATGGACGGAGCTCGTTTGGCAAGCTTGCGACCAGGGGACGGATGGGACCGCGCAGTGCGGGGCTACGAGAGCCAGGAGCGGGAGCCGGCGGCTGACGTCGACCACCTCACTCGGTTCGAAGCCGAGATGAAGCGGCTGAAGACCGAGCGGGAAAAGGCGATCCAGCACGCCGAGGACCTCGGCTACCAGGTCGAGGTGCTGCGCGCCAAGCTGCACGAGGCGCGGCGCACCATCATGTCCCGGCCCGCCTTCGACGGGGGGGACATCGGCTATCAGGCCGAGCAGCTGCTGCGGAACGCCCAGGTGCAGGCGGACCAGCTGCGCCAGGACGCCGAGCGGGAGCTGAGCCAGGCGCGGGCGCAGACCCAGCGCATCCTCCAGGAGCACGCCGAGCAGGCGGCCCGGCTCCAGGCGGAGCTGCACCAGGAGGCGGTGACCCGGCGTCAGCAGCTCGACCAGGAGCTGGCCGAACGCCGCCAGACCGTCGAATCGCACGTCAACGAGAACGTGGCATGGGCCGAGCAGCTGCGCGCCCGCACCGAGGCGCAGGCCCGGCGGCTGCTCGACGAGTCGCGGGCCGAGGCCGAGCAGGCGATGGCGGCCGCGCGCGCCGAGGCGGAGCGGCTGACCGGCGAGGCCCGGCAGCGGCTGCAGTCCGAGGCGGAGGCGGCCCGCACCGAGGCCGAGCAGATCCTGCGCCGGGCGCGCACGGACGCCGAGCGGCTGCTGAACGCCGCCTCCACCCAGGCCCAGGAGGCCACCGACCACGCGGAGGCGCTGCGCTCCTCCACCGCGACCGAGTCCGACGCGGCCCGCCGGCAGGCCGGCGAGCTGAGCCGCGCCGCCGAGCAGCGCATGGCGGAGGCCGAGGAGGCCCTGCGCAAGGCGCAGGCCGAGGCGGAGAAGCTGGTCACGGAGGCCAAGGACGCCGCCGCCAAGGCGCTGGCCGGCGCCGAGGCCGCCAACGAGACGCGCACCCGCACCGCCAAGGAGCAGGTCGCCCGCCTGGTCAGCGAGGCCACCAAGGAGGCCGAGACCACCAGGGCGGACGCCGAGCAGCTCGTCGCGGACGCCCGCGCCGAGGCCGAGAAGATCGTCGCCGAGGCCGCCGAGAAGGCCCGTACGATCACGGCCGAGGAGAGCGCGACCCAGCTGTCCAAGGCGGCCAAGACCGCCGAGGACGTGCTCAACAAGGCGGCCGAGGACGCCCGCAGCACCACCAAGGCGGCGGCCGAGGAGGCCGAGCGGATCCGCGCCGAGGCCGAGGCGGAGGCCGACCGGCTGCGCGCCGAGGCGCACGACATCGCCGAGCAGCTCAAGGGCGCGGCGAAGGACGACACCAAGGAGTACCGCGCCAAGACGGTCGAGCTGCAGGAGGAGGCCCGCCGGCTGCGCGGCGAGGCCGAGCAGCTGCGCTCCGAGGCCGTCGCCGAGGGCGAGAAGATCCGGGCCGAGGCGCGCAAGGAGGCCGTCCAGAAGATCGAGGAGGCCGCCCGGTCCGCCGAAGAGCTGCTGGCGAAGGCCAAGGCCGACGCGGACGAGCTGCGGCAGACCGCGACGACGGACAGCGAGAAGGTCCGCACCGAGGCCATCGAGCGCGCCACCACGCTGCGCCGGCAGGCCGAGGAGACCCTGGAGCGCACCCGCCAGGAGGCGGAGCGGATCCGCGCGGAGGCCGTCGAGCAGGCGGAGACGCTGAACGCGGACGCCGAGCGGGCCGCGAGCGAACTGCGCGAGGAGACCGAGCGCGCCGTCGAGGCCCGCCAGAGCGAGGCCGCCGCCGAGCTGACCCGCCTGCACACCGAGGCGGAGTCCCGGCTGACGTCGGCCGAGCAGGCGCTGACCGAGGCCCGCGAGGAGGCCGCGCGGATCCGCCGCGAGGCCGGCGAGGAGATCGACCGACTGCGCACCGAGGCGGCCGAGCGGATCCGCGCCCTTCAGCAGCAGGCCGCCGAGGAGGCCGACCGGCTGCGCACCGAGGCCGCGGCGGACGCGTCCGCGTCCCGGGCCGAGGGCGAGGCCATCGCCGTACGCCTGCGGTCGGAGGCCGCGGCCGAGGCCGAGCGGCTGAAGACGGAGGCGCAGGACACCGCCGACCGGGTGCGCGCGGAGGCGCAGGCCGCCGCCGAGCGGCTGGCGACCGAGGCGTCCGAGACGCTGGCCGCCGCCCAGGAGGAGGCCGTACGGCGCCGGCGCGAGGCCGAGGAGACGCTCGGCGCGGCCCGCCAGGAGGCCGACCAGGAGCGGGAGCGGGCCCGCGAGCAGAGCGAGGAGCTGCTGGCGAGCGCGCGCAAGCGCGTGGAGGAGGCGCAGGCCGAGGCGACCCGGCTGGTCGAGGAGGCCGAGCGGCGCGCCGGCGAGATGGTGTCGGCGGCCGAGCAGCACGCCCAGCAGGTGCGGGACTCGGTGGCGGGGCTGCACGAGCAGGCCCAGGAGGAGATCGCGGGCCTGCGCAACGCCGCCGAGCACGCGGCGGAGCGCACCCGGCGGGAGGCCGAGGAGGAGGCGGACCGGGTCCGCGCCGACGCCTACGCCGAGCGGGAGCGCGCGGGCGACGACGCGAGCCGGGTCCGCCGCGAGGCGAACGAGGAGGCGGAGGCCGCGAAGGCGCTCGCCGAGCGCACGGTCGCGGACGCGATCTCCGAGGCCGAGCGGATGCGTTCGGACGCCTCCGCGCACGCCCAGCGGGTGCGCACCGAGGCGTCCGACGCCCTCGCCGAGGCCGACCAGGCGGCGGCACGCACCCGCGCGGACGCCCGCGACGACGCCAACCGGATCCGTTCGGACGCGGCGACCCAGGCGGACATCCTCATCACCGAGGCGCGCGCGGAGGCCGAGCGGCTCCAGACGGAGACCATCGCCGAGGCCGAGCGCCTGCAGACCGAGACGGCCGCCGAGGCCGAGCGGGTGCGGGCCGAGTCGGTCGCCGCGGCCGAGCAGCTCATCGGGGAGGCCACCGGGGAGGCGGAGCGGCTGCGCGCCGAGGCCGCCGAGACGGTGGGCTCGGCCCAGCAGCACGCCGAGCGGCTGCGCGCCGAGGCGGAGCGGGTGCGGGTCGAGGCGGCGGCGGAGGCCGAGCGGCTGGTCACCTCCGCGCGCGAGGAGGCCGACCGCACGCTGGACGAGGTCCGCCAGGAGGCCAACAAGCGGCGCTCGGAGGCCGCCGAGCAGGTCGACAAGCTCATCACGGAGACCACGTCCGAGGTCGACAAGCTGCTCACCGAGGCGCAGGAGCAGGCCCACCAGACCACCGCGGACGCGGAGGCGCAGGCCGACACGATGGTCGGCGCGGCCCGTACGGAGGCGGACCGGATCCTCTCCGAGGCGACCGTCGAGGGCAACTCGCTGGTGGAGAAGGCCCGTACGGACGCGGACGAGCTGCTCGTCGGCGCCCGCCGGGACGCCACCGCCATAAGGGAGCGGGCGGAGGAGCTGCGCGACCGCATCACGTCCGAGATCGAGGACCTGCACGAGCGGGCCCGCCGTGAGGCCGCCGAGACGATGAAGTCGACCGGCGACCGCTGCGACGCGCTCATCAAGGCGGCCGAGGAGCAGCTCGCCAAGGCGCAGGCGAAGGCGAAGGAGCTGGTGTCGGAGGCCAACTCCGAGGCCGGCAAGGTGCGTATCGCCGCGGTGAAGAAGGCCGAGGGGCTGCTCAAGGAGGCCGAGCAGAAGAAGGCGACGCTCGTCAAGGAGGCCGAGGAGCTCAAGGCCGAGGCGATCCGCGAGGCCCGGCGCACGGTCGAGGAGGGCAAGCGGGAGCTGGAGGTCCTGGTGCGCCGGCGCGAGGACATCAACGCCGAGATCTCGCGCGTGCAGGACGTGCTGGAGGCCCTGGAGTCCTTCGAGACCCCGGCGGCCGCCAAGGACGGCGCTGTCAAGGCGGGTGCGACGATCGGCGCCCCCCGATCGGGTGGCAAGCCTTCAGACACCTAGCGGAAGCTGTCCATTCCGTTGAAGTCTGGGGGCTTTGCCCTGGTCCTTGGCAAGCGTTCTCACCGCCCGCCACTCAAAAGAGGTGTCATTCTCCAGATCAAACACGTATCCGCTCGATGACACACCGCTTCGGCCCCTAGGATTCCACCTATCACCTCACCGGTCTCATTCGACAGGAACCCCATGAGCGACACTTCCCCCTACGGCTTCGAGCTTGTGCGGCGTGGATACGACCGCGCTCAGGTGGACGAACGCATCTCGAAGCTCGTCTCCGACCGTGACAGCGCTCTGGCCCGCATCACCGCTCTCGAGAAGCGCATCGAGGAGCTCCACCTCGAAACGCAGAACGCCCAGGCTCAGGTGACCGACGCAGAGCCGTCGTACGCCGGTCTCGGCGCGCGTGTCGAGAAGATCCTCCGCCTCGCCGAGGAAGAGGCCAAGGACCTGCGCGAGGAGGCCCGCCGCGCGGCCGAGCAGCACCGCGAGCTCGCCGAGTCGGCGGCCCAGCAGGTCCGCAACGACGCAGAATCGTTCGCTGCGGAGCGCAAGGCCAAGGCTGAGGACGAGGGCGTCCGGATCGTCGAGAAGGCCAAGAGTGACGCCGCGCAGCTGCGCTCGGAGGCGCAGAAGGACGCGCAGTCCAAGCGCGAGGAGGCGGACGCCCTCTTCGAGGAGACCCGCGCGAAGGCCGCGCAGGCCGCCGCCGACTTCGAGACGAACCTCGCCAAGCGCCGCGAGCAGTCCGAGCGCGACCTGGCGTCGCGTCAGCAGAAGGCGGAGAAGCGGCTCGCGGAGATCGAGCACCGCGCGGAGCAGCTGCGCCTGGAGGCGGAGAAGCTGCGCACCGACGCCGAGCGCCGCGCCCGCCAGACGGTCGAGACGGCGCAGCGCCAGGCCGAGGACATCGTGGCCGACGCCAACGCCAAGGCCGACCGGATCCGGTCGGAATCCGAGCGCGAGCTGGCCGCCCTCACCAACCGCCGCGACAGCATCAACGCCCAGCTGACGAACGTCCGCGAGATGCTCGCGACGCTCACCGGCGCGGCGGTGGCGGCGGCGGGCACGCCGGCGACGGACGACGAGCCGATCTCCCGCGGCGTTCCGGCGCAGCAGTCCCGGTAACGGGCAGGCGTACGGCGGCTGAAAACCATCGGAGCCCTCTGCCATTGCGGTGGCAGAGGGCTCCGTCCCGTTCTAGCGTGGCCGCATGATCGAGCTCGAAGGGCTGACCAAGCGGTACGGCGAGAAAGTGGCGGTGGACCACCTCACCTTCACCGTCAGACCGGGCATCGTCACGGGGTTCCTGGGTCCGAACGGCGCGGGCAAGTCCACCACGATGCGCATGCTGCTCGGGCTCGACCGGCCCACCGCCGGCGACGTACGGATCGACGGCAAGCACTACGACCAGCTCAAGGACCCCCTCAAGTACATCGGCGCCCTGCTCGACGCCAAGGCCGTGCACGGCGGGCGCAGCGCCTTCAACCATCTGCTGTGTCTGGCCCAGAGCAACGGCATCCCCCGGAACAGGGTGCACGAGGTCCTGGACACCGTGGGTCTCACCGCGGTGGCGAAGAAGAAGGCCAAGGGCTTCTCCCTGGGCATGGGACAGCGTCTGGGCATCGCGGGCGCGCTGCTCGGCGATCCGCGGATCCTGATGTTCGACGAGCCCGTCAACGGCCTCGACCCCGAGGGCATCCACTGGATCCGCAACCTGATGAAGTCGCTGGCCGCGCAGGGTCGTACCGTCTTCGTCTCGTCGCACCTCATGAGCGAGATGGCGCTGACCGCCGACCACCTCGTCGTCATCGGCCAGGGCCGCCTCCTCGCCGACACCTCCATGGCCGACTTCATCGACCGCAACTCGCGCTCGTACGTGCGGATCCGCACCCCCCAGCGGGAGCGGCTGCTCGATGTGCTGCACGGGGCCGGGATCACGGTCGTGGAGACCGGCAGCGGCGTCCTGGAGGTCGACGGCGGCAAGTCCGAGCACATCGGGGAGCTCGCCGCGCAGTACAACATCGTGCTGCACGAGCTGAGCCCCCAGCAGGCCTCCCTGGAGGAGGCGTTCATGCAGCTGACCGCCGAGTCGGTCGAATACCACGCGCACACCGACCCGGCGGCCGCCCCCACGCCGCCGCAGCAGCAGTGGGGCGAAGGCTGGAGGAAGGGCTGACATGGCGGCCACCCAGGTCATCCGGTCCGAGTGGACGAAGATCCGCTCCGTCGCGTCCACGGTCTGGACGCTCTCCCTCGCCGTGGTCGTCACGATCGCCCTCGGCATGCTGATCTCCGCGCTGTCGAACCACGAGTTCGACAACATGAGCCGCAACGACCGGCTCTCCTTCGACCCCACCTACATCAGCTTCGCCGGGATGGCCCTGGGCCAGCTCGCGATGATCGTGTTCGGGGTGCTCGTCGTCTCGAACGAGTACAGCACCGGCATGATCCGCACCTCGCTCGCCGCCGTCCCGCAGCGCGCCACATTCCTGTTCAGCAAGATCTCCGTGGCCACCGGGCTGGCGCTCGTCGTCGCCCTGGCCACCAGCTTCGTCTCGTTCTTCCTCGGGCAGGCGATGCTCGGCGACCACAAGGCGTCGATCGGTGACCCGCATGTCCTGCGGGCGGTGATCGGCGGTGGCGTCTATATGACGCTCATCGCCGTGTTCTCCATGGGCGTCGCCGTGATGCTGCGCTCGCCGATGCTGTCGCTGGGCATCCTGATGCCGTTCTTCTTCCTGATCTCCAACATCCTGGGCAACGTCAGCGCCACGAAGAAGATCGGCCGATACCTCCCCGACCAGGCCGGCAGCAGGATCATGCAGGTCGTCACCCCGATCGACGACGACACGCCCTACGGGCCCTGGGGCGGGCTCGCGATCATGGTGGTGTGGGTGGTGGCGGCGCTGGCCGGCGGCTACGCCCTGCTGAAGCGGCGCGACGCGTAACCCGGCGGGCGGGGATTGAGGGATCCCTTTTTTACCCTCTCTTGGCTGGAACCGTCAGCGACTGGATATCCTCCTACCTCTTACGGGGGCGCGTGCGCCCGCTGTCCTGAACCTTTCGATGGGTGCGGAGCATGATCGAGGCTGTCGGCCTGACCAAGCGCTACGGCGACAAGACCGCCGTGTACAACCTTTCCTTCCAGGTGCGGCCCGGAGCCGTCACCGGCTTCCTCGGCCCCAACGGCTCCGGCAAGTCGACGACGATGCGGATGATCCTGGGCCTGGACAACCCGAGCTCGGGGACGGTGACGATCGGCGGCTTTCCCTACCGCAAGCTGCCGAACGCGCCCCGCCAGGTGGGCGCCCTGCTCGACGCCAAGGCGGTGCACGGCGGCCGGTCCGCCCGCAACCACCTGCTGAGCCTGGCCCAGCTGTCGGGCATCCCGGCGCGCCGCGTCGACGAGGTGCTCGGGGTGGTGGGCCTCCAGGAGGTGGCGAAGAAGCGCTCCAAGGGCTTCTCCCTGGGCATGGGCCAGCGCCTCGGCATCGCCGCCGCGCTGCTCGGCGACCCCCAGGTGCTGCTGTTCGACGAGCCGGTCAACGGCCTCGACCCCGAGGGCATCCTCTGGGTGCGCAATCTGATGAAGGCGCTCGCGGCGGAGGGCCGTACGGTCTTCGTCTCCTCGCACCTGATGAGCGAGATGGCGCTGACCGCGGACCATCTGATCGTCATCGGGCGCGGGCAGTTGCTCGCCGACATGAGCGTGCAGGCCTTCATCGAGGCGAACTCCGCGGGCTTCGCGCGCGTGCGCACCCCGGACACCGAGCCGCAGCTGCGCGAGAAGCTGACGTCCGCGCTCACCGAGGCGGGCGGGCATGTGCTGCCCGAGCAGGACGGCGCGCTGCGGGTGACGGGACTGGCGCTGCCCCGTATCAGCGACATCGCCCACGACACGGACGTACGCCTCTGGGAGCTGTCGCCGCATCAGGCCTCGCTGGAAGAGGCGTACATGCGGATGACGCAGGGGGCCGTCGACTACCGCTCGACGATCGACCAGAAGGCGGGCCTCCAGCAGCCGCTGCCGCCGGGCGCCCAGCCCCCCATGCCGGTCCCCGGACAGGGCCAGCCCGGCTGGTACGCCCCACCGCCCCCCGCGAGCCCCTACGGCGGCCACGGCGCCCCGCCGGCCCCCGGCACGGCGCCCGCGCCCGCGCCCGCCGGAGCGAACCCGTACGCTCAGCCGGCCCCGGCCGCCCCCACCGCCCCGCCGAGCCCGGGCCCCGTGGCAACGACCCCCGCGAGCCCGGCCCCGGTGGCGGCGGCCCCCGCCCCGCAGGACCAGGCCCCGCCGGCCACCGCGCCCGCCGCCCCGGCCGCCGCGCCGCAGGCTCCCGCCTCCGCCTCCACCCCGACGACCCAGTCCGAGGACGCACGATGAGTACCCCACAGTCGCCCGCACCGGCGCCGCAGCAGGCCATGTCCGGCTGGCAGCAGCCGGCGGTCCCGGGCGCCTACCCCGGTTACACCTCGCCGATCCCCGTCGTCCGCACGCACCTGGGGCACGCGCTCTCCTCCGAGTGGACGAAGATCCGCTCGGTGCGCTCCACGATGTGGACCCTGGGTGTCTTCGTGCTGCTCGTCATCGGCATCGGCTTCGCCACGGCCGCCCTGGTCGCCGCGAACTCCGACGGCGACATGGAGGGCGAGAACCCGCTGGCGCTCGGCTTCTTCGGCCTGCTGCTCGGCAGCATGTGCGTGATGACCCTCGGCGTGCTGACGACCGCCTCCGAGTACGGCACCGGCATGATCCGTACGACCATGACCGCCTGCCCGTCCCGGGGTCGGGTGCTGGCCGCGAAGTCGCTGGTGTTCTTCCTCGTCGCCTTCACCGTGACGCTGGTGTCCACGGTGGTCGTGGCCCTCGTCGACGCGGCGCTGATCACCGACGCCAAGGAGCCGAGCGGCGGCGAGTGGCTGAAAGGCACCGTCGGTGTCTCCCTCTACATCGCGCTGCTCGGCCTGATCTCGCTCGCCATCGGCTCGATCATCCGCCACTCCGCGGGCGCGATCACCATCATGATCGGTGTGGTGCTGGCCCCGCTGGTGATCGCGCTGTTCATGTTCTCGTCCTCGCTGGAGGACGTGCGCCAGGCCCTGTTCGAATACTCGATCCCCAACCAGCTGAGCGTCTTCTACTCCACGTCGCTCACCGAGACCGGGCCGTCCGGCTGGGACCCGCTGTGGATCGGCCTGGGCGTCGCGGCCGCGCTGTTCGCCCTCGCCTTCGGCCTGCTGGAGAAGCGGGACGTCTGACGGCCTCGGGCCTCAGAACTTCGGCGCGTTACGGGACCGGCGCACCCCCCGGGTGTGGGGGGTCCCCGCGTTCCCACCCGCCTTTTTCCAGTGCCGGGTGTCGTCGACCCCCCAAGGGTCCGAGCCCGAAAAAAAATGCGGGGAGCCGTTCA
>NZ_JBVIMA010000004.1:0-352731 GCF_055580085.1 Streptomyces sp. NPDC032126 | reverse complement strand
GGTTGTTTGCTGTTTTTTTCTCCTTTTCTTTTTTCTTGGGGGGGAGGGGGGGTTTCGGATTTCCTTTTCCCTCGGACTTTCGCCGTTCTCGGGCCCCCCCCCCCCCCGGGGTTCCCCCGGTCCCGCGCGTTCCAGCACGCCTTGTGCCAGTGCCGGCGGTCGTCGACCCCCGAGTGGTCCGGCCACGCGACGACGTGCGGGACGCCGTCCGGGATCATCTGGTCGCAGCCCGGGCAGCGGTACGTCTTGCCCTGGGCGCTCGCCCCCGCCACATGCCGTACGTTCCACTCCTCGCCCTGCCAGCTGACCGAGGACTGGAAGCCGCCGTAGCGGCCGGACCGCTCGTCCTCGGCGCTCTGGCCGGCCGGGCCCGACGCACCGGTTCCCTTGGGTCGGTTGCGACGCGGGGACACAGAACACCTCACGGGGCTATACAGGAAGCAGGGACCGCGTCCAGCCTACGCGGCGTGCGAGGGGGTACGCGTAGGGAACCAACCCCCACAAGTCCCCGCCCCCGGCGACCCATTCTCCAGACAATCCGCAAATCTCTCCGCCAGGCCGTGTCCTCGGCACGTGTCGGACGGTTATGCCGGGTGGGGGAGCTCCGCGTCGGAGCCAAGGAAGCAGGAAAGTGCCATGCGCGTAGGAAGTTTCGTGTTGGCGGCCCAGTTCCCGGGTCAGGGCCAGGGGGAGGCGCTGCACCGCGCGGTCCGCTCGGCCGAGGTCGCCGAGGAGGCGGGGCTGGAGTCGGTCTGGCTGGCCGAGCACCACTTCGTGCCCTACGGCACGTGCCCGTCCGCCGTCACCCTCGCCGCTTTACTGCTGGGCCGCACCCGCCGCATCCGGGTCGGCACGGCGGTCAGCGTGCTGCCCACCGCCCATCCCGTCGCCCTGGGCGAGCAGGCCGCGTTGCTGCATCTGACGAGCGGCGGCCGCTTCTCGCTCGGTGTGGGCCGGGGCGGACCGTGGGTCGATCTGGAGGTGTTCGGCGCCGGACTCGCGGCGTACGAACAGGAGTTCCCGGAATCACTCGATCTGCTGCTGCGCTGGCTGCGTGAACCCTCGGTGGGGGCGGACGGCGACCGGTTCCGCTTCCGCGAAGTCCCCGTCGTACCCCGGCCGTCGGAGGCGCTGACGGACGTGGCCGGGCCGGAGGTGGTCCTCGCGTGCACCTCCCCGAAGAGCGTGCGGCTGGCCGCCGAGCGCGGGCTGCCGATGCTGCTCGGGATGCATGTGGGCGACGAGGAAAAGGCCGAGATGATCGCCCTGTGGCGGCGCCACGCGCGCGCGGCCAGACGGTCCGAGGACGAGATCCGCTCGGCGGCTCATGTCTCGGCGGGCGTCTGCCAGATCGCGGACCGGCGCACGGACGCGGTGGAGACCCTGGTGAAGGCGATGCCGGGCTGGCTGCGCCAGGGACTCGACGCGCATGTCACCGTGGACGGCCGGATGCGGCAGATGCGCGACCCGGTCGCGTACACCGAACTGCTCTGCGGGCTGCACCCGGTGGGCACCCCGAGGCTGTGCGCCGACCGGCTCGCGGCGACCAGCGAGCGAACCGGTATCTCCCGGTTCGCCCTGCTCGTCGAGGGCTCCGGCGATCTCGCGGCGACGGAGGAGAACGTACGGCGGCTGGGCACGGAGGTGCTCCCCCACCTCCGCTGACCGCACTGGACCGCCGTATCGCGCAGGGCGCTTGCCGCTCCCGTACTGATGCACCTCCCGCGTAGGGAGCGGCAAGCCAGAGACTGACCGCGTCAGCAGTCCCGGAGCTCCGGGGACTGGTTCAGCAGCTGGCTGCGCACCGAGGTGAAGCGGGCGAGGGTGTCGTCCACCGACGGGTCCAGCGGGAACACCGCCACCCGGTGGCAGTTCTGGAAGGCCAGCCGCACACCGAAGTGCCGCTGCAGGGCGCCGCGTATGGCGTCACTCGCGAGCGCACGCAGCAGCTGACCGCGTGCCTGCTCGTCCGGCGGGGGCGTCTGGTTGTCGGCGAAGGCACCGCCGTCGACCTTCAGCTGGGCCACCAGGGAGCTGATCATCTCCCATGCGTAGGGCAGGGAGGTCCGGACGCAGTCGACGAAGTCAGCTTCGTCGACCTCGCCTCGCTCGGCCTGTTCGAGTAGGGCCGGTGAGACGTCGAGCGACATGGGTTCTCCTCTCGCACCCCAGAAGAGCAGGGGTTGCCGGACAGGGATGGGGAGTTCGCCATGCCGAAATACCGGACACGCTGCGTACACGCATCGCGACCTCCCGTTCACTACGGTAGGCAACCGACGGTGACGGCACCAGGAGAATGCGCACAAAGGGAATTCCCGGTGGGATCACAATCAGCCACGCGGCGAAGCCCTGGTTTCCGGGAGAAACGGGTGGGGCCCGAGGGGCCTCGGTCGAGGGTGGTGGCGGGGGGACCGGCGGGCGAATCGCGTGCACCGGTGGGTGTCGAGTAGCGTTGCCGACCATGCGTCTCGTCATCGCCCGGTGCTCCGTCGACTACGCCGGCCGGCTCACCGCCCACCTCCCCGCCGCCCCCCGTCTCATCCTGGTGAAGGCGGACGGCAGCGTCTCGATCCACGCGGACGACCGGGCCTACAAGCCCCTGAACTGGATGTCGCCGCCCTGCACGCTGAAGGAGGGCACGGGCGAGGAGGAGGGCGTCTGGACCGTCGTCAACAAGGCGGGCGAGAAGCTCATCATCACGATGGAGGAAGTCCTCCACGACTCCTCGCACGAACTCGGCGTCGACCCGGGCCTGATCAAGGACGGCGTGGAAGCGCACCTCCAGGAACTGCTCGCCGACCGCATCGAGACCCTCGGCGAGGGCTACACCCTCATCCGCCGCGAGTACATGACCGCCATCGGCCCGGTCGACATCCTCTGCCGGGACGGCGAGGGCCGCACGGTGGCCGTCGAGATCAAGCGGCGCGGCGAGATCGACGGCGTCGAGCAGCTGACCCGCTATCTCGAACTGCTCAACCGCGACCCCCATCTCGCCCCGGTCCGCGGCATCTTCGCGGCACAGGAGATCAAGCCCCAGGCCCGCGTCCTCGCCACGGACCGCGGCATCGGCTGCCAGGTCCTGGACTACGACGCCCTGCGCGGCATCGAGGACGACAAGCTGCGGCTGTTCTGACGCACCCCCGTCCGCTACGACGGTGAGGGCCGGGTTCCTGGGAGGAACCCGGCCCTTCGTGTCGCACGGGGTGCGTCAGATCACCGTCTCCGAGGAGGCGGCCGACTGCGCGCCGCCGGGGCTGCTCGCGCTGCTGCTCGTGGTCACCGGGGCCGAGGACAGCGAGCTGCCGGCGGTCGCGGGGGTGCCGGTGCTCTGGGACGCGGACGGAGTCGGCGAGGTGGAGCCGGTCGACGAGGCCGACGGAGAGGCGCTGGACGAGCCGGACGGGGAGCGGGACGGCGTCGCGGACGGACTGTGGCTCGTGCCCGACGACGGAGTCCTGGACGGCGACGGCGACGAGCCGCCCGTCCCCCGCGTGCTGCCGGTCCCGGACGACGGCTCCGACGTGGGGGTCGGATCGTCCGACGTCCCCATCGTCCCGTCCGGCCCCGGGTCCGTCGGCCGGCTGGTCGCCTTGCCGGTGTCCCCGTTGCCGGAGTCGTCGCCGGGGGTGTCCGCGTCCAGGCCGCCGTCGCCGATGCCGGTGCTGACGGAGGGGTTGGTGCCGACCTTGTCGGAGGGGTCGTTGGCGTCGTTGTCGGACGTGGCGCCCAGCGTGACGACCGTGCCCAGCACGGCGACGAGGAGCGCTCCGGCGCCGGCCGCCACCAGGTTGCGCTTGGCCAGGCCCTTCAGGCCGCCCCGGCGATGGGCCGCCGGAACGGGTTCGGGAGCGGGCCGCCGGGTGACGACCAGGGTCTCGGCCGTGGGCGGCGGGAACGCCGGCACTCCGCGGGGCGGCGACGCCGACTCCTCGTGGCGGGCGTCGGGCACCTCCTCGCCGGCCGTCGCAGCGATCCCGGGCACATCGCCCGAGCGGTCGCCCACCAGGGCGAGGGCGCGGCGCCCGACGACGGTGCCCCGCTTGTCGGCGAGGGTGCCGCGCAGTCCGATGGAGGACTCCAGCTCGGCGCGGGCCCGGTCGAGCTGTCCCTCGCACAGGGCAAGGACGCCGAGTTCGTGGTGGAAGTAGGCCTGTTCGGCGATGTCGCCGGTGAGGCGGGCGGCCTCGGCGCCGGCCCGCAGGGTCCGCTCCCAGGCGGTCCAGTCGAGCCCCGCGGCGAAGGCGGGGGCGGCGGTGCGGGCCAGCCGGACGGGTGCGCTCTCCTCGCCCTCGGCGGGCGCGGTGGCGCTCGGGGCGAGGGCGGTGAGCGCGGCGAGCAGGGCGTCGGCCTCCGCGCGGACCCGGTCGGGGGTGACCGAGGGGTGTCCGGCCCACCAGGCGTAGTGCTGGGCGGCGGTGTCCAGGAGGGCGTCGGCGCCGTCGGCGTATCCGGCGGCCTCCAGCTGGGCGCGGACGCCGGCGGCGAGCCGGTAGCGGGAGCCGACCGGGGAGACCAGTCCGCAGGCGGCGAGTTCGCCGAGGGCGGCGTCGGCGTGGGTGTCGCCGACGAGCGCGGGCAGATGCGCCTGGTGCGGGACCTCGCCGCCGAGGGCGACGGCGAAGCGGAGGGTGGCGCGGGCGGAGGCGCTGAGCCGGGAGGCGAGCAGCGGGGCGGGCGCGGCGGCCTCGCCGAGGGAGGGCAGGGGTATCTCCTCGCCCTCGCCCGGCACGCTGTCGGCGGGCGCGGTGAGCGGGCGCGCGTCCTCGAAGACGCCGTACTCGTCGACCGCGCCGGCCCGCTCGCGCAGTTGGTCGCGCTGGCGCAGCAGGGCGCCGGCCTGGATGAAGCGCAGGGGCAGGCCCTCGGACTCGAACCAGAGGTCGCCGACCCAGTTGGACTCCTCCTCGGTGAGGACGCGGCCGACGGCGCGCTCGATGAGGTCGACGCCGCCGGCCCGGTCCAGGCCGCTGAGGGCGACGTCCTCGATGCCGGACTCGGCGGAGGGCGCGGGGGTGTCCGGGGTGGCGCCGAGGAGGAAGGCGCACTCGGGGGTGGCGTCCAGCAGTTCGTCGAGGGCGGCGCCGCCGGCTTCGAGGTCGTCGATCACGACGATGGCGCCGATCTCGCGGACGAGGTCGAGGAGTTCGGCGTGTTCCGGGCGGTGCCCGTCGGCGTCGTGGACGGCGTGGAAGAGGTCGTGCAGCAGTTCGGCGGGGGTGCGGCCGTGACCGGAGAGGCGGACCACGCCGTCGGGGGCGAGGTCGGCGCAGTCCTCGGCGACGAGGTCGAGCAGCCGGGTGCGGCCGGAGCCGGCGGGGCCGATGAGGCGTACGGAGCGGCCGCGGGCGAGCATCCGGACGAGCTGTTCGCGTTCGTCCTGGCGGCTGAGCAGCGGCATCACGGGCTGGGCGGGTCCGGCGGGGACGGGCGGCCGGGCGGCGCGGTCGGTCTCGACGCGCTGTTCGGCGGTGCGGCGGGCGGGCCGTCCGGGCCGCTCCCCGGGCGGGCAGAGTTCTATCTCACTGCCGTCGACGGGGTTGACGGTGAGCAGGTACTCGCCGGCGACGATCCGGGCCGTGCGGGCGACGGTCGGCGCGTGCTGGCCGAAGTCGGGTGTCAGCGGGTCCCTGGAGGGGCGCGGGCGTGGCGTGCGGCCGTCGCCCTCGTGGCCGTACTCCTCGGGCCCCTGGTTGTTCGGGTCCATAGGTCAAGCCCCCCAAAAGCGTCGTGTGGCGGTAGCCCCTCCCGGCCTTGCTGCACACTGCGCTGTCGCTTCTGGTCCGGTGCCCGCTCGAGGGATGCGGGCGGCGGGCAGACGAACCGTAAACCTTCGCACAGTATCTCCGACAGCCCGGGGTGCCACGCCGTCCGAGACGTCACAGTCCGGTGAGGATTGCCTGCGACGCGCGTTTCGCCACGGCGAGGACCGAGGTCACACGCGGGGCAGGAACTCCGCCGCGAGGCCGCCCTCGATCGCGAGGATGCGGTGCAGCCGGGTGGCCACCAGCAGCCGCTGCATCTGCGGCGGCACACCGCGCAGCACCAGGCGTCGGCCGCAGCGGCCGGCCCTTCGGTGCGCGCCCATGATCACGCCGAGTCCGGTGGCGTCCCAGGAGTCGAGCTCGGACAGGTCGAGCACCAGGTCGCCGTCTCCGTCGTCGACGGCCGTGTGCAGGACCGTACGGGCGTCCGCCGCGCTGCGGACATCGAGGCGGCCCCCGACGACCAGCTCGGCGTGGTCGCCCCTGATGTGCATATGCGCTCCCCTAAGGCGTGCGTCTCGTGCTCCGCGGTGTGGTTGTCCGGCTGTTGCAACCTCTGACTGCGGGAAGCGGCCGAAGGTTGCCGTCTGTGAGCGAACCGATACCGAATTCACTCGCAGGGGTGAGGCAGGTGTGCCGTGTGCGGTTTCCGTGCCTGGAGAAGCGATGCCCGTTCACGCGTCCGCCCTCACCGGCGTCAGCCGTCCGGCGCAGCGTGCCCCCACTCCGGGTCCGCGTTCCCTCTCGGCCGGACACTAGCGGGAGCGAGGCGCTGTGTGAGCGGTTAGTAACGCGTTTCACGTCTCAAGAGGTGAGACGCCCGTCACGTGCGCTGTGAGAAGACCCGGACAGGCGGGGCGAGTTCACGCTTTCGCCCCAAGACACCGTCTTTGTCCGGGGTGTCCGCGCGGTTGTCCGCCGTGGGTTCACGCGGGCCCGCCCGGGGTGCCCCGCGCGTCCCCTCCGTCATTACGCTGGCCTCATGGTCAATCTCACCCGCATCTACACCAGGACCGGCGACCGGGGCACGACGGCCCTCGGCGACATGAGCCGGGTCCCGAAGACGGACCTGCGCATCGCTGCGTACGCCGACGCCAACGAGGCGAACGCGGTCATCGGCACGGCGATCGCGCTGGGCGGACTGGACGACGCCGTGGTGAAGGTCCTCACCCGGGTCCAGAACGACCTGTTCGACGTGGGCGCGGACCTGTCGACGCCGGTGGTGGCGAACCCGGAGTTCCCGCCGCTGCGGGTGGAGCAGTTCTACATCGACCGGTTGGAGGCCGACTGCGACCGCTTCAACGCGGAGCTGGAGAAGCTGCGGTCGTTCATCCTCCCCGGGGGGACGCCGGGCGCGGCCCTGCTGCACCAGGCGTGCACGGTCGTACGGCGGGCGGAGCGCTCGACGTGGGCGGCGCTGGAAGCGCACGGCGAGGCGATGAACCCGCTGACCGCGACCTACCTCAACCGCCTGTCCGACCTGCTGTTCATCCTGGCCCGCACGGCCAACAAGGAGACGGGCGACGTGCTGTGGGTGCCCGGGGGCGAGCGCTAACGCCTCTTGGGGAAGAGCGTGTAGCTCGCGGCGATGACGACGTTGACGCCGATCACGACGAGCATCCGCTGCTGCCAGGCCACCAGGGACGCGGTGTCGCCGTCGCCGCCGACGTACCAGACGGCGGACTGGAGCAGCGCCAGGGCGACCGCCGAGGCCAGGATCCAGCGGCCCGCGACCTTCCATTCGTGGACGGCGCGGGCCGTTCCGTACTTCGGGGGCCGCGCGGGCGGCGGTCCGCCGGCGAAGCGGTGGGCGACACGGGCGTCGGCCCACTGGATGGTGGAGTGGCCGAGGCCCACGGTGAAGCCGATGTAGACGGCGGCGAGACCGTGCCGCCAGTCGGGCTGCGCGCCGTTCTTCAGGTCGACGGCGGTGACCACGAACAGCACGACCTCCAGCAGCGGCTCGCACAGCAGCAGGGCGAGGCCGACGCGCGGCATCCGGAAGGCGTACCGGAAGGCCAGTCCGGCCGCCAGCAGCACCCAGAACGCCACCTCGCACGCGACGATCAACCCGACGATCACGGTTCGCTCCCTTCGCTCACCCTCCAGATTTCCGTGACCGGGGGCGGCTTTCGTCGTCGCCGGTGAGGACCTGGCGGTACATCGAAAGATGCAGTCGGGGACCCTTCCGCGGGTGCAGGCGCGGGCCGGGCGGGCCGTGTTGGATGGCACCATGGCCGCAGCACCGACCCGCCCCAACCGCTTCGATGTGTACATCGCCGTCGCCGGGCTGCTCGGCGGGGTGGGGATGTGGGCGCTCGGCCTGTACACGTCGGGCGCCGGCGTGCTGGCCCCCGTGTGGCAGCTCCCGCCGCTGGCCGTGATGGCGGGCCTCGAACTGCTGCGCCGCACCAGGCCCCAGACGGCCCTGATGGTCGGCACGGGCGCCGTCGTGATGGACGCGTTCACGCCGGGCAACGCGGCGACGATCCTGATGTTCACGGACCTCGCCTACGCGGCCGTGCTGTACGGCACCCCGGCCGCCGCCCGCCGGATCCCGGTCACCACCGGACTGGTCACGGTCGGGGCGACGCTCGCCTTCCTGATCTGGTGGCGCACACCGCAGGCCCTGCTGGTGGGCCTCGGCGTGGGCATCGTCTCCTTCGGTCCCGCCGCCACGGGCGCGCTCGTGCGCAACCACCGCGACGCCGCCGAGACGGCCCGACTGCGGGCCGAACAGACCGCGCTGCTGGCCGAGATGGACCGCGCCCAGGCGGTCACCGCGGAACGCGCCCGGGTCGCCCGCGAGTTGCACGACCTGGTCGCGGGCCATCTCTCGGCGATCGCCATCCACTCCACGGCCGCGCTCTCCCTGGACGACGCGGCGACGTCCCGGGAGGCTCTCGCGGTCGTCCGGGAGAACAGCGTCGAGGGGCTGGCCGAGATGCGGCGGCTGATCGGCATCCTGCGCGACAGCAGCGGCGACCTGGAACCGGCCGCGGCACCGACGCTCGACGGGCTCGGCGCGCTGGTGGAGGGCGCCCGCGCCAACGGCCTCGACGTCGTCCTCGACACCGATCACGGCGGGCTGCCCGCGCCCGTCGGGCTCGCCGCGTACCGCATCGTGCAGGAGTCCCTGACCAACGCCCTCAAGCACGCCTCCCCCGGCCGGGTCGCCGTGTCGCTGGCCCACGGGGACGACCGCCTCGCCGTCACCGTGACGAGTCCCGACGGCGGCCACGACAGCCCGCGTGCTCCGGGCTCCGGCGCCGGTCTGGTCGGGATGCGGGAGCGGGCCGCGCTGCTGGGCGGGACGTTCACCGCCGGTTCCGACGGGGCGCTGTGGACCGTACACGCCGAACTGCCCCTGGCCGAAGGAGATCCCGCATGACCCGTCCCGTCCGTGTCCTCGTCGCCGAGGACCAGTCCGCCGTGCGCTCCGGGCTGGTGCTCATCCTGCGCAGCGCCCCCGACATCGAGGTGGTCGGCGAGGCGGCGGACGGGGAGGAGGCGGTGGCGCTGGCGCGTGAGCTGCGCCCGGACGTGGTGCTGATGGATGTTCAGATGCCGCGCCTGGACGGGGTGTCGGCGACCCGCGAGGTCGTGGCGGAGGGCCTGGCCGATGTGCTGGTGCTGACCACCTTCGATCTCGACGAGTACGTCTTCGGTGCGCTGCGGGCCGGTGCCGCCGGGTTTCTGCTGAAGAACACCGAGGCGCGGGATCTGCTGGACGCGGTCCGTACGGTCGCGCGCGGCGACGGCGTCGTCGCGCCGGCGGTGACGCGCCGGCTGATCGCGGAGTTCGCGGCCGGTCCGGCACGGCGGCCGCGGGGCGATACGACGGTCCTGGACGGGCTGACGCGCCGGGAGCGGGAGGTGCTCTCGTGTCTCGGAGAGGGGCTGTCGAACGCGGGGATCGCCGAGCGGCTGGACATGGCGGAGGCGACGGTGAAGACGCACGTCAGCCGGTTGCTGGGGAAGCTCGAGCTGCGCAGCCGGGTGCAAGCGGCGGTGCTGGCCCAGGAGTTGGGGATCTAGGTCGGGCGGTTGCCCGTCACCGTCCCGGCGTTTCCCGCCACCGTCACAGGTGGTCCAGACCTATTGACCTATGGTCCAGACCTTTCTATTCTCGCCGCACTGTGGGCTGAAGGCTCAGTCATGCCCACGACACCCCACCCCCGCACCTCAACAGGAGGAGGCGCAGGATGCGCTTCAGACACAGAGCGGCGGCCGGACTGGCCACCCTGGTGCTCCCGCTGGCAGGACTGGTCGGCCTCGCGACCCAGGCCCAGGCCGCGACGAGCGCCACCGCCACCTACACCAAGGCCTCGGACTGGGGCACCGGCTTCGAGGGCCGGTGGACCGTCAAGAACACCGGCACGACGGCCATCAGTTCCTGGACGGTCGAGTGGGACTTTCCCTCCGGCACGTCCGTCACCTCCGCCTGGGACGCCGACGTCACGTCCTCCGGCACCCACTGGACCGCCAAGAACAAGTCCTACAACGGCTCCCTGGCCCCCGGCGCCACCGTCTCCTTCGGCTTCAACGGAGCGGGCAGCGGCTCGCCCTCCAACTGCAAGCTGAACGGCGGCAGTTGTGACGGCGGCACCACCACCCCCGGTGACGCCGCGCCCTCCGCGCCCGGCACCCCGACCGCCTCCAACATCACCAACACCTCGGTACAGCTCAGCTGGAGCGCGGCCACCGACGACAAGGGCGTCAAGAACTACGACGTGCTGCGCGACGGCACCAAGGTCGCCACGGTGACGACGACCTCCTACACCGACACCGGCCTGACCGCCGGCACCGACTACTCCTACACCGTCCAGGCCCGGGACACCGCCGACCAGACCGGCCCCGTCAGCGGCTCGGTCGCCGTGCACACCACCGGCGGCACCACTCCCCCGCCCACCGGCAACAAGGTCAAGCTCGGCTACTTCACCGAGTGGGGCATCTACGGACGCAACTACAACGTCAAGAACCTGGTGACGTCCGGCTCCGCCGCGAAGATCACGCACATCAACTACGCCTTCGGCAACGTCACCAACGGCCAGTGCGCGATCGGCGACTCCTACGCCGACTACGACAAGGCGTTCACCGCCGACCAGTCCGTCGACGGTGTCGCCGACACCTGGGACCAGCCGCTGCGCGGCAACTTCAACCAGCTGCGCAAGCTGAAGGCCAAGTACCCGAACCTCAAGGTGCTGTGGTCCTTCGGCGGCTGGACCTGGTCCGGCGGGTTCGGGCAGGCCGCGGCCAACCCGGCCGCCTTCGCCCAGTCCTGCTACAACCTGGTCGAGGACCCGCGCTGGGCCGATGTCTTCGACGGCATCGACATCGACTGGGAGTACCCGAACGCCTGCGGCCTGAGCTGTGACACCTCCGGTGCGGCGGCCTTCAAGAACCTGGTGTCGGCACTGCGTGCCAAGTTCGGCGCGAACTACCTGGTCACCGCGGCCACCACGGCCGACGGCTCCTCCGGCGGCAAGATCGACGCCACCGACTACGCGGGCGCCGCCCAGTACGTCGACTGGTACAACGTGATGACGTACGACTTCTTCGGCGCGTGGGCCGCGCAGGGACCGACCGCCCCGCACTCCCCGCTCACCTCCTACAGCGGCATCCCGCAGGCCGGCTTCACCACGGCCGACGCGATGGCCAAGTACAAGGCGAAGGGCGTCCCCGCGAGCAAGCTGCTCATCGGCATCGGCTTCTACGGGCGCGGCTGGACCGGCGTCACCCAGGACGCCCCCGGCGGCACCGCCACCGGCCCCGCGGCCGGCACCTACGAGCAGGGCATCGAGGACTACAAGGTCCTCAAGACGTCCTGCCCGGCCACCGGCACGATCGCCGGCACGGCGTACGCCCACTGCGGCAGCAACTGGTGGTCCTACGACACCCCCGCGACCATCGCCGGCAAGATGACCTGGGCCAAGAACCAGGGACTCGGCGGCGCCTTCTTCTGGGAGTTCAGCGGCGACACCAGCAACGGTGAACTGGTGAACGCCATCAGCAGCAACCTGTAAGCACTACCTACGCGACATTGACGCGCTGACCGGGCGGGGCTGCCTCCAGCCACGCGAGGAAACCGGTCAGCGCGTCTTCGCTCATCGCGAGCTCCAGCCGGGTGCCCCGGTGCAGACAGGTGAGGATCACCGCGTCGGAGAGCAGCGCCAGCTCCTCCTCACCCTCGGGCAGCCGGCGCCCGGCCACCTCGATCGAGGCGCGCTCCAGGACACGGCGTGGGCGATAGGCGTAGGAGAAGACGCGGTACCAGTCGATGCGGTCGCCGCTGTAGCGGGCGACGCCGTAGCTCCAGCCCTTGCCGCTGGTGTCGGGATGCTCCGCGACGTCCCAGCGCAGCGAACAGTCGAAGGTGCCACCGGAACGCTGGATGAGTCTGCGGCGCAGTCCGAAGACGAAGAGTCCGACCACGACAAGCGCCACGACGATTCCGCACACAGTCAGAGCGAGGACCATCGACACCGACCTCCTCGTCTCCTGGGTACCGAAAATAGGTAACGGAACGGAAAAAACATCCATATCTGCCTCAGCCGCGACCGGCTCCGGATTGCTCCGGTTCCGATCGCGGCTGAGTGACGTCATACAGCTCCGCGCGACTTCAGCGCGTGGCCGCCGCACGAAGTCGTACGTCCGCGCGACGCTCGGCGGCGGCATCGCCCTCCGCCTTCGCCCGCTCCAGCTCGCGCTCCGCGCGCTGGACGTCGATCTCCTCCGACAGCTCGGCGATCTCGGCCAGCAGCGACAGCTTGTTGTCCGCGAACGAGATGAAACCGCCGTGCACCGCGGCGACGACCGTTCCACCATCACTCGTACGGATGGTCACCGGGCCCGACTCCAGCACACCGAGCAGCGGCTGGTGACCGGGCATGACGCCGATGTCGCCGGACGTGGTGCGCGCGACGACCAGGGTGGCCTCGCCGGACCAGACCTGGCGGTCGGCGGCGACCAGCGCGACGTGCAGCTCAGCAGCCAAAGGTGGCTCCTCGGGTCACCACCCGGCTCTTCCTGCCGGGTGTTAGGTACAAGTCTAGTAGGCGTGACAGAGGGGGCGGGACGAGCCCCGCCCCCTCCGATGTCACATGAGCCCCGGCGTCAGGAGACGCCCAGCTCCTTGGCGTTGTTCTTGAGGTCCTCAAGACCACCGCACATGAAGAACGCCTGCTCCGGGAAGTGGTCGTACTCGCCGTCGCAGATCGCGTTGAACGCGGCGATCGACTCGTCCAGCGGCACGTCCGAACCGTCCACGCCGGTGAACTGCTTGGCGACGTGGGTGTTCTGGGACAGGAAGCGCTCCACGCGACGGGCACGGTGGACGACGAGCTTGTCCTCCTCGCCGAGCTCGTCGATACCGAGGATCGCGATGATGTCCTGGAGGTCCTTGTACTTCTGCAGGATCGTCTTGACGCGCATGGCGGCGTCGTAGTGCTCCTGCGCGATGTAGCGCGGGTCCAGGATGCGGGACGTGGAGTCCAGCGGGTCCACGGCCGGGTAGATGCCCTTCTCGGAGATCGGACGGGAGAGAACCGTCGTCGCGTCGAGGTGGGCGAAGGTGGTGGCCGGGGCCGGGTCGGTCAGGTCGTCCGCGGGGACGTAGATCGCCTGCATCGAGGTGATCGAGTGACCACGGGTCGAGGTGATGCGCTCCTGGAGGAGACCCATCTCGTCGGCCAGGTTCGGCTGGTAGCCCACCGCGGAGGGCATACGGCCGAGCAGGGTCGACACCTCGGAACCGGCCTGCGTGAAGCGGAAGATGTTGTCGATGAAGAACAGCACGTCCTGCTTCTGGACGTCACGGAAGTACTCGGCCATGGTGAGGCCGGCCAGCGCGACGCGCAGACGGGTGCCCGGGGGCTCGTCCATCTGACCGAAGACGAGGGCGGTCTTGTCGATGACGCCCGAGTCCGACATCTCCTCGATGAGGTCGTTGCCCTCACGGGTGCGCTCGCCGACACCGGCGAACACGGAGACACCGTCGTGGTTGTTGGCGACGCGGTAGATCATCTCCTGGATGAGCACCGTCTTGCCGACGCCGGCGCCGCCGAACAGACCGATCTTGCCGCCCTTGACGTACGGGGTCAGCAGGTCGATGACCTTGACGCCGGTCTCGAACATCTCGGTCTTCGACTCGAGCTCGTCGAAGTTCGGCGCCTTGCGGTGGATGGACCAGCGCTCGCCGTCGTACGACTCGTCGACGTTCAGCACCTCACCGAGGGTGTTGAACACCTTGCCCTTGGTGAAGTCGCCGACCGGGACGGTGATGCCGTCGCCGGTGTCGGTGACCGCGGCCTGACGGACCAGACCGTCGGTGGGCTGCATGGAGATGGTGCGGACCAGGCCGTCACCCAGGTGCTGGGCGACCTCCAGGGTCAGCGTCTTCTTCTCGCCCGCGTTCGCCGGGTCGGAGACCTCGACGTGCAGCGCGTTGTAGATGTCCGGCATCGCGTCGACGGGGAACTCCACGTCGACGACCGGGCCGATGACCCGCGCGACGCGGCCCGTCGCCGTGGCCGTCTGAGCAGTGGTGGTCATTAGTTGTCACTCCCCGCGGTCGCGTCGGCCAGGGCGCTGGCGCCACCGACGATCTCGCTGATTTCCTGGGTGATTTCGGCCTGGCGGGCCGCATTGGCAAGACGGGAGAGCGTCTCGATGAGCTCGCCCGCGTTGTCGGTGGCCGACTTCATCGCGCGCCGCGTGGCGGCGTGCTTGGAAGCGGCCGACTGAAGCAGCGCGTTGTAGATACGGCTTTCGACGTACCGGGGCAGCAGGGCGTCGAGGACGTCCTCCGCCGACGGCTCGAAGTCGTACAGCGGGAGGATCTCGCCCTTCGGCGCGGACTCCTCGGCCACCTCTTCGAGGCTGAGCGGCAGCAGACGGGCGTCGAGCGCCGTCTGCGTCATCATCGAGACGAACTCGGTGAAGACGATGTGGATCTCGTCCACGCCGCCCTCGGCCGTGTCCTTCTCGATGGCCTCGATCAGCGGCGCCGCGACCTTCTTGGCGTCCGCGTACGTCGGCTCGTCGGTGAAGCCCGTCCACGACTCCGCGACCGTGCGCTCACGGAAGTTGTAGTGGGCGACACCGCGCCGGCCGACGATGTATGTGTCGACCTGCTTGCCCTCGGCCTGAAGGCGTGCCGTCAGCTGCTCCGCGGCCTTGATGGCGTTGGAGTTGAAGGCACCGGCCAGACCGCGGTCGCTCGTCAGGAGCAGCACCGCGGACCGCACGACCGTGTCGGCCTGCGTGGTCAGCGGGTGCTTCGTGTTCGAGCCGGTACCGACCGCCGTGACCGCGCGGGTGAGCTCGGTCGCGTAGGGCGTGGAGGCCGCCACCTTGCGCTGCGCCTTGACGACGCGCGAGGCGGCGATCATCTCCATCGCCTTGGTGATCTTCTTGGTCGCGGTGACGGATCGGATGCGACGCTTGTAGACCCGGAGCTGGGCTCCCATGAGTCAGGTCCCTTCCTTACGTCACTTGGAGACGCTGACGGCCGCGTCCTCGCCGAGCAGCTTGCCGTCCGAGGTCTCGAACTGCTTCTTGAACTCCGCGACGGCGTCGTCGATCGCCTGGATGGTGTCGTCCGACATCTTCGCGCCCTCCTTGATGGAGGTCATGAGGCCCTGCTCCTTGCGGTGCAGGTACTCCAGCAGCTCCTTCTCGAAGCGGCGGATGTCGGCGACCGGGACCTCGTCCATCTTGCCGTTGGTGCCGGCCCAGATCGAGACGACCTGGTCCTCGGTGGCCATCGGCTGGTACTGGGCCTGCTTCAGCAGCTCGACCATGCGCGAACCGCGCTCCAGCTGCGCCTTCGACGCGGCGTCCAGGTCGGAACCGAAGGCGGCGAACGCCTCCAGCTCACGGAACTGGGCGAGGTCGACGCGCAGACGGCCGGAGACCTGGCGCATCGCCTTGTGCTGCGCGGAACCACCGACTCGGGAGACGGAGATACCGACGTTCAGCGCGGGGCGCTGACCGGCGTTGAACAGGTCCGACTCCAGGAAGCACTGGCCGTCGGTGATGGAGATGACGTTGGTCGGGATGAACGCCGAGACGTCGTTGGCCTTGGTCTCGACGATCGGCAGACCGGTCATCGAACCGGCACCCATGTCGTCGGAGAGCTTGGCGCAGCGCTCCAGGAGACGGGAGTGCAGGTAGAAGACGTCACCCGGGTAGGCCTCGCGGCCCGGCGGGCGGCGCAGCAGCAGGGAGACGGCACGGTAGGCGTCGGCCTGCTTCGACAGGTCGTCGAAGATGATCAGGACGTGCTTGCCCTCGTACATCCACTTCTGGCCGATGGCCGAGCCGGTGTACGGGGCGAGGTACTTGAAGCCGGCCGGGTCGGACGCCGGGGCCGCGACGATGGTCGTGTACTCCAGCGCGCCGTTCTCCTCCAGCGCGCGGCGGACCGACGCGATGGTGGAGCCCTTCTGGCCGATGGCGACGTAGATGCAGCGGACCTGCTTGTTCGGGTCGCCGGTGCGCCAGTTGTCGCGCTGGTTGATGATCGTGTCGACGGCCAGCGCGGTCTTGCCGGTCTGGCGGTCGCCGATGATCAGCTGACGCTGGCCACGGCCGATCGGGGTCATCGCGTCGACGGCCTTGTAGCCCGTCTCCATCGGCTCGTGCACCGACTTGCGCTGCATGACCGTGGGGGCCTGCAGTTCGAGGGCGCGGCGGCCGTCGGTCTCGATCTCGCCGAGGCCGTCGATCGGGTTGCCGAGCGGGTCGACGACGCGGCCGAGGTAGCCCTCGCCGACGGCCACGGAGAGCACCTCGCCGGTACGGGTGACCGGCTGACCCTCCTCGATGCCGCTGAACTCACCGAGGACGATGGCACCGATCTCGCGCTCCTCGAGGTTGAGGGCGAGGCCGAGGGTGCCGTCCTCGAACTTCAGCAGTTCGTTGGCCATGGCCGAGGGGAGGCCCTCGACCTTCGCGATGCCGTCGCCGGCAAGGGTGACCGTACCGACCTCCTCGCGCGAGGCCGCGTCCGGCTTGTACGACTGGACGAAGGTCTCCAGTGCGTCCCGGATCTCCTCCGGCCGGATCGTGAGCTCCGCCATCTGGGTTCCCTGCTCTCCTTGTTGGGCCCGAAGTTTCACTTGGGGGGATGGGGGACTCCCCCCAAAAAGAGGTGAATCCTCTGCACGGCCCAACCAGGGCCGTTATCAGTACGTTCTGGCTATGAAGTTGCTGCGGTGCTGCTAGCTCGCCATGCGGCGGGCGGCGTCCTCGATGCGGTCCGCGATGGAGCCGTTGATGACCTCGTCGCCGACCTGCACCCGGATCCCGCCGAGGACCTCGGGGTCCACGTCGAGGTTGAGGTGCATCGTGCGGCCGTAGAGCTTCGCCAGGGCGGCGCCCAGGCGCTGCTTCTGCGTGTCGCTCAGCGGAACCGCCGAGGTGACGACGGCCACGATGCGGTCCCGGCGCTCGGCGGCGAGCTTGGACAGGGAGTCCAGGCCCGCTTCCAGGCTACGACCACGCGGCGCGGTCACCAGACGCGTCACCAGCCGGCCGGTGGCCGCGTCGGCCCGGCCGCCGAGCAGGCTGCGCAGCAGCTCGCCCTTGGCCGAGACGGTGGCCTTCCGGTCCGTCAGCGCGGCGCGCAGCTCGGTGTTCGAGGAGACGATCCGCCCGAAGCGGAACAGCTCGTCCTCGACGTCGTCGAGCGTGCCGGCCTGCTGTGCGGCGGTGAGGTCGGCGGTGTCGGACAGCTCCTCCAGCGCGTCCACCAGGTCGCGCGACTGCGACCAGCGGGAGCGCACCATGCCGGCCACCAGGTCGGCGGCGGGGCCGCTGATCTGGGCGCCGAGCAGGCGCTGGGCCAGGTCGGCCTTGGCCTCGCCGGCCTGCGCCGGGTCGGTCAGGACCCGACGCAGCGACACCTCGCGGTCGAGCAGCGCGGTGACGGCCGCCAGCTCGTCGGCGAGCTGCGCCGCGTCCACGGACGTGTTGTCCGTCAGCGCGTCGAGACGCTCACGTGCGGCTGCCAGGGCCTCGCGGCTCGCTCCGTTCATCGCGTGGCCTCGGCCTTCTCCTCGAGCTCGTCGAGGAAGCGGTCGATGACGCGGCTCTGCCGGGCGTGGTCCTCGAGGGACTCACCGACGAGCTTGCCGGCCAGTTCGGTGGCGAGCTTGCCGACGTCCTGGCGCAGCGCGGACGCGGCGGCCTTGCGGTCGGCCTCGATCTGGGAGTGACCGGCGGTGATGATTTCCTCACGCTGCCGCTGGCCCTCGGCCCGCATCTCGGCGATGAGCGCGGCACCCTGCTCCTGCGCCTCCTGGCGCAGGCGCGCGGCTTCGTGCCGTGCCTCGGCGAGCTGGGCCTTGTACTGCTCAAGGACGCTCTGGGCCTCGGTCTGCGCGGCCTCGGCCTTCTCGATACCGCCCTCGATCTGCTCCCGACGCTCGTCCAGAACCTTGTTGATGTTCGGGAGGAGCTTCCAGGCAAGGAAGCCGAAGACGATGACGAAGGCGATGAGGCCGATGACGAGCTCGGGGATCGGCGGGACGAGGGGGTTCTCGGTCTCCCCCTCAGCCGCCAGGATGAGCAGCTGGCTCATGTCTTTGCCTTTCGTCTGGGTTGCTGGTCGTCAGCCTGAAGTGATCAGGAGCCGTAGACGAACGGCATAACCAGACCGATCAGGGCCAGCGCCTCACAGAAGGCGAAGCCGAGGATCTGGTTGGCGCGGATCAGACCGGCGGCCTCGGGCTGGCGGGCGAGGGCCTGGGTGCCGTTGCCGAAGATGATGCCGACACCGACGCCGGGGCCGATGGCGGCGAGACCGTAGCCGATGGAGCCGAGGGCCTTGAGGTCACCGGTGACAGCGGCGAGAGTCTGGGACATGCCAGTTCTTCCTTCTCTTTCAAGGACCGGTGGGGGTTGGCCACCGGACGTCTTCAGGGGCTGGTGAGTGGCGGGTGCTCAGTGGTGCTCGGCGAGCGCGCCCTGGATGAAGCTGCAGGTCAGGAGCACGAAGACGTACGCCTGAAGGGCCTGGACGAAGAGCTCGAAGGCCGTCATGACGATGACCATGATGAACGAGACGCCGGCGTAGGCGATGCCGATGCCGTTCAGCAGGTACCAGCTGGCGATCGTGAAGAGCAGCAGCAGGGTGTGGCCCGCGAACATGTTCGCGAAGAGTCGGACGGCGTGCGTGAACGGCCGGACGATCAGGTTGGAGAAGAACTCGATCGTCATCGACAGCGGGAGCACCGCGCCGAGCGACTTGTCGTAGCCGGTGAAGTTCTTGAAGGCGCCGACGAAGCCGTGCCGCTTGAAGGTCAGCCCGACCCAGATCACGTAGACGATGCCGGCGAGGACCGCCGGGTACGAGATGATCGACGTCACCGGGAACTGGGCGAGCGGGACGATCGACCAGAGGTTCATCATCCAGATGAAGAAGAACAGCGAGACGACGAGCGGTACGTACTTCTCGCCTTCCTTCTTGCCGATGGTCTCGTAGACGACACCGCGGCGGATGAAGTCGTACCCCGCCTCGGCGACCATCTGGAGCTTGCCCGGGACGACCTTCGGCTTGCGGAAGGCGGCCCAGAAGAAGCCGACGACGATGATCGAGCCGAGCAGGGCCAGCAGCATCGTCTTGTTGAAGTACACGTTGCTGTCGCCGTCGCCCCAAAGGGGCTCGAACAGGAACGAGTGCAGGCCGGGAGCCGGGAAGCCACAGCCGTCGAAGATGTGGCAGTCGGTCTCGAAGGCGAGCACCTGCGTCGGGTCAGCACTCACCGCGGGCTCCTTCAGCGTGGCGCATGGGTACGGCAACCTCGTTGTGTCGGCGCGGCGTACGGCCGCGGTTCGGCACGGGACTGGTGTTACGGATGGTGGGGCGGCTTGGGGGCATCTCGCCTCGCGATCGAACAGGCGTCAGCTCGGATGCCCGCGCCCGCGATGCCGCAGTTGGCACCGGACGATAGCAGGAGATCTCAGGCGTCTTTATCCCGGCCCTACCCCTCACGACGAGTGCCCCGATTTTTCGGGTTCGACGTAGAGGATCTTGGCCTTCATGTGCGCCCGCGTCTGGGCGGCGATCCAGGCCAGCGTGCCGGCGAGCAGCGTGAACGCGAAGGCCTTGGGGTTGAACAGCGTGGTGTGCTTGAACGCGGCCATGAAGATGAAGAGCAGCAGGATCTGCGCCGCGTAGAGCATCAGGCCCATCGCCTGGAACAGGTGCGGAAGCGATTTGGCGGTGCGCTGCAGAACGTAGAGACCGATGCCCATGAAGAGCATCACGATGACCGTCGCGACGACGGCCCCGATCGCACCCTTTCCGCCCGCGACCACGCCGCTGACGACGGCTGCGATCGCGCCGACGGCAGCCGTGGGCACAGCGGCCTGGGCCAGGATCCGGACGTCGTTGGACGGCATGGCGGCAACTCCGCTTTCAAAGGGGGCAGGGGTGTCGTCATGGACGAGCGTAGACCCCGTCGGAGGCGGTCGAGACCTCCCGCCGAGGGGCCGTCGCACACGGTCCATCGGCTCCATCCGGGGTTCTCGTGAACCGTATCACAAACTATTTGATGAGGTCTTTACCTGGTAGGTGTGCTCGCTGTCACACGTGAGAGTGAGAGTGCGCGTCTGAGCGAGAACCGTGCCGACTTGTCTGATATTGCGGTGCTTCGCTACCCCAATACTTGGCAATGCTCTCGTCAGATTCTTACCTTGTCGCTCTCACCTTTGAGGGAAGCGCGAACGGGGTCCGACGGCCGTAGCGCCGTTGACACCCGACACCCCGGCCGCCACCGGAGTGCGCGGCTCCGCCTCGACCGACGCGGCGGCCGGCACGGGCTCGGCGGCCCGCCTGCGCCGCCGGTAGCGCGGCGGCACGAACGCCTGGGCCCACAGCGGCGCACGCGGTGTGAAGCGCGGCAGCAGAAGCAGCACCAGTCCCACCGCGCTCAGGAACACCACGCCCAGCACGATCCACATGGACGCCGAGTTCACCGAGTACGCCAGCGCCCCGAAGGCGATCAGCGCCGACCAGAAGTACATGATCAGCACGGCGCGGATGTGCGAGTGACCGATCTCCAGCAGCCGGTGGTGCAGATGCCCGCGGTCGGCGGCGAACGGCGACTGGCCCCGCCAGGTGCGCCGCACGATGGCCAGGATCAGGTCGGCGGCCGGCACGGCGATGATCGTCAGCGGCAGCAGCAGCGGGATGTAGACGGGCACCGTCTGGTGCACCGTGTCCCGCTCCGAACCGGAGAACAGGTTCATCACGTCCGGATCGACCTGGCCCGTGACGGAGATCGCGCCCGCCGCCAGCACCAGACCGATCAGCATCGAGCCCGAGTCGCCCATGAAGATCCGCGCCGGGTGCATGTTGTGCGGCAGGAAGCCCAGGCACATGCCCATCAGGATCGCGGAGAACAGCGTCGCCGGGGCGGCCGCCTCGATGCCGTACGAGTACCAGATCCGGTAGGCGTACATGAAGAACGCCGCCGCGGCGATGCACACCATGCCGGCCGCAAGTCCGTCCAGGCCGTCGACGAAGTTCACCGCGTTGATGGTGATCACCACCAGGGCGACCGTCAGCAGCGTGCCCTGCCACTGGGTCAGCGCGACCGTGCCGACGCCCGGGATGGGCAGCCACAGGATCGTCAGACCCTGCATGACCATCACGCCCGCGGCGATCATCTGCGCGCCCAGCTTGATCAGGGCGTCGATCTCGAACTTGTCGTCCAGGACGCCGATCAGCCAGATCAGCGCGGCCCCGGAGAGCAGAGCACGCGGCTCGTTCGACTTCTCGAAGACCTCGTTGAGGTTCGTCAGATGGTCGGCGACCAGCAGGCCCGCGCACAGGCCGAAGAACATGGCGATACCGCCGAGCCGCGGAGTGGGTTCCCGGTGCACGTCACGTGCCCGGATCTCCGGCATCGCCCCGGCCACGATCGCGAACTTCCGTACCGGCCCTGTCAGCAGATACGTCACCGCGGCCGTGATGCAGAGCGTCAGCAGGTATTCACGCACGGGCTTCCCCACAGGTCTCGCTGGCCATCTCAGCCCCACACCCTAGCGACGGCCGCATATGGTTGGGGACTTCCGGGTAGCCACGATGGTTGCATGTACGGCTGTGCGTCCTGTCGTACGGGGGCGCGCCTACCCCGGTTCACCCTGGATACGGCGGAAATGCCGCCGTCAGTTCGCGCACGTCCTCGCGGGCCCGCTTGGCCTCGGTCTCCTCGCGCAGCACCGCCGCCATCAGCGCCGCGATCCGCGTCATCTCCGCCTCGCCCATGCCCTGGGTGGTGACCGCCGCGGTGCCCAGGCGCAGGCCGCGGGCGTCGGCGTGGGGCAGGGCGCAGCAGTCCAGCACGACCCCGGCGGCCGCCAGCCGGCCGCGTGCGGTGCGCCCGTCGACGCCGAGCGGGGCCGGGTCGACGGTGATCAGATGCGTGTCGGTGCCGCCCGTGGTGACGACCAGCCCCTCGGCGGCCAGAGCGTCCGCGAGAACCCTCGCATTGGCGACCACCTGATGGGCGTACACCCGGAACTCCGGTGTTGCCGCCTCGCCGAACGCGACCGCCTTCGCGGCGATGGTGTGCATCTGCGCGCCGCCCTGGGTGAACGGGAAGACCGCCCGGTCGACGCGCTCGGCCAGCTCGCCCCCGCACAGGATCATCCCGCCGCGGGGCCCGCGCAGCACCTTGTGGGTCGTCGCGCAGACGACATCGGCGTACGGCACCGGGCTGGGCGCCGCGCCGCCCGCGACCAGGCCGATGGGGTGGGCGGCGTCCGCGATGAGATACGCCCCGACCTCGTCGGCGACCTCGCGGAAGAACGCGTAGTCGATGTGCCGGGGGTAGGCGATCGAGCCGCACACGATCGCCTTCGGGCGGTGCGTGCGGGCCAGGGTGCGCACCTGCTCGTGGTCGATGAGGCCGGTCTCCGCGTCCACCCCGTAGGGGACGAAGTCGAACCAGCGGCCGGAGAAGTTCGCGGGCGAGCCGTGGGTGAGATGGCCGCCGTAGGACAGTCCGAGGGCCAGGACGGTGTCGCCGGGGCGCAGCAGGGCGGCGTAGGCGGCCAGGACGGCCGAGGAGCCGGAGTGGGGCTGCACATTGGCGTGCTCGGCCGCGAAGAGGGCCGTGGCGCGGTCGGCGGCGATGCGCTCGGCGACGTCGACGATCTCGCAGCCGCCGTGGTGGCGGGCGCCCGGATAGCCTTCCGCGTACTTGTTGGCGAGGGGTGAGCCGAGGGCCGCGAGGACGGCCTGCGAGGTGAAGTTCTCGGCCGCGATCAGCTGGAGCGTCCGGGCCTGCCGCACCCGCTCCCCGAGAAGGATCTCGGCGAGCTCGGGGTCCTGCCGTCGCAGGACGTCGGCCTCAAGGGCATGGCTGACCGTCATGGTGCACTCCGGGACGGGTCGACGCTGACGTACGTCCAATGTAGGCCGGTAAGGACCGGTCCGCCCCGGTTTCCGGCGTTCACCCCGTCCGGGCGGGCACTCCGGTCAGCGCGGTGACGACGGGGTCCAGCGCCTGGTGTATCTCCTCGCCGATGGAACGGAAGAACGTCAGGGGCGCCCCGTACGGGTCGTACACCTCGTCCGCCTCCGCGGTGGGCGCCAGCAGCCAGCCCCGCAGCGCCGCGGCGGCCCGCACCAGCGCACGCGCGCGCAGGACGACGCCCTCCTCCAGCGGCGGCAGCGTGGCCGGATCTATCGCCCGCACCAGCCGGGTGAACTCCTTCAGCGTGAAGGTGCGCAGGCCCGCCGAGTGCCCCATGGAGATCACCTGGGCGCGATGGTCCCGGGTGGCCGTGAGCACCAGGTCGGCCATGATGACGTGCTCGTCGAGCAGCTCACGGCCCACGAACCCGGTGGCGTCGGCCCCGAAGTCGGCCAGCACGGTCTCCGCGTGGGACTCCATGGGCGCGCCCTCGTGCCCCCAGGTGCCCGCGCTCTCCACGATCAGCCCGCCGCCGAGCACGCCGAGCCGCTCGGCCACGAAATGGCGGGTCAGCCGCTCGGTGATGGGCGAGCGGCACACATTGCCGGTGCTGACGTGGAGGATGCGGAAGCAGTCACGCGGAAGACCGACGAAGGTCGTCGTGATCTCCGCGGCACGTTCCCCGTTGCCTATGCCACGCCCCGGTTCAGGGGCTGTCAATTGGCCACCTCAAGGTCGGGTACGACCTTGCGCAGCTCGTCGGCCGAGATCGCCCCCTCGCGCAGCAGCACGGGGACCTCACGGCTGACGTCGACGATCGACGACGGGACGTTGCCGGGGGTCGGGCCGCCGTCGAGGTAGACGGAGACGGAGTCGCCGAGCATGCCCTGCGCCTCGTCGCAGTTCTCCGGCGCCGGGTGGCCGGTGAGGTTGGCGGAGGAGACCGCCATGGGGCCGACCTCGGTGAGCAGCTCGATGGCGACCGGGTGCAGCGGCATGCGCACGGCGACCGTGCCCCGGGTGTCCCCGAGGTCCCACTGGAGGGACGGCTGGTGCTTGGCGACCAGGGTCAGGGCGCCCGGCCAGAAGGCGTCGACCAGTTCCCAGGCCAGCTCGGAGAAGTCGGTGACCAGGCCGTGCAGCGTGTTGGGCGAGCCGATCAGGACGGGCGTGGGCATGTTGCGGCCCCGGCCCTTGGCGTCCAGCAGATCGCCGACCGCCTCCTTGGAGAAGGCGTCCGCGCCGATGCCGTAGACGGTGTCCGTGGGCAGCACCACGAGCTCGCCCCGGCGGACGGCGGACGCGGCCTCGCGCAGACCGGTCACTCGGTCGGTCGCGTCGTTGGTGTCGTATCGCCGAGCCATAACTAGCGGGCCTCCTCGTACACGTACTGCGGGAATGACGTCGGGGTGGTCACGGCAGCGCCTTGCGGGCGGTCGCGAAACGCGGCCGGTTGTTGAGGTCGGGGTGGTCGGCCGCGTCGGCCCAGCCCCGCTCCTCGGTGAAGATCCACGGCACCTGACCGCCCTGGGTGTCGGCGTGCTCGATGACGACGACACCGCCGGGGCGCAGCAGCCGGTGTGCGGTCCGCTCCAGACCGCGGATGAGGTCGAGACCGTCCTCGCCCGAGAACAGGGCGAGTTCGGGGTCGTAGTCCCGCGCCTCGGGAGCGACGTACTCCCATTCGGTGAGCGGGATGTACGGCGGGTTGGAGATGACCAGGTCGACCTGGCCGTCGAGGTCGGGGAAGGCGTCCAGGGCGTTGCCCTGGCGCAGGTCCACCCTGGATCCGGCCACGTTCTTGCGGGTCCACACCAGGGCGTCCTCGGACAGCTCCACGGCGTGCACGCGCGAGCGCGGGACCTCCTGGGCGAGGGCGAGCGCGATCGCGCCGGAGCCGGTGCACAGGTCGACGATGCACGGCTCCACGACGTCCATGGCGCGCACGGCGTCTATGGCCCAGCCGACGACCGACTCGGTCTCGGGGCGGGGCACGAAGACACCGGGGCCGACCTGGAGCTCCAGATAGCGGAAGTAGGCCCGCCCGGTGATGTGCTGGAGCGGCTCGCGCTGCTCGCGCCGGGCGATGACCTCCCAGTACCGGGCGTCGAAGTCGGAGTCCTTCACGGAGTGCAGCGCGCCCCGCTTCACGCCGTGCACGAACGCGGCGAGCTCCTCCGCGTCGTTGCGCGGCGAGGGCACGCCGGCGTCGGCCAGCCGCTGGGTGGCCTGGGCCACCTCGGCGAGCAGCAGACTCCGGGGGCTTGGGGGCCGTCCCCCAAATGATGGCTGCACGCAGTCCTCCGTCCGGTACTCGTACGTGCCTTACGCGGCTGCGAGCTTGGCGGCCGAGTCCGCGTCGACGCAGGCCTGGATCACCGCGTCGAGGTCGCCGTCCAGGACCTGGTCCAGGTTGTACGCCTTGAAGCCGACGCGGTGGTCCGAGATGCGGTTCTCCGGGAAGTTGTACGTGCGGATCTTCTCGGAGCGGTCGACGGTGCGGACCTGGCTGCGGCGGGCGTCGGCGGCCTCCCTCTCCGCCTCCTCCTGCGCCGCTGCGAGCAGCCTGGAGCGCAGGATACGCATCGCCTGCTCCTTGTTCTGCAGCTGGCTCTTCTCGTTCTGGCAGGAGGCGACGACTCCGGTCGGGAGGTGCGTGATGCGCACGGCGGAGTCGGTGGTGTTGACGGACTGGCCGCCGGGCCCGGAGGAGCGGTAGACGTCGATACGGAGGTCGTTCGGGTTGATCTCGACGTCGACCTCCTCCGCCTCGGGCGTGACGAGGACACCGGCGGCGGAGGTGTGGATCCGGCCCTGGGACTCGGTCGCCGGCACGCGCTGCACGCGGTGCACACCGCCCTCGTACTTCAGCCGCGCCCAGACGCCCTGCCCGGGCTCGGTGGCGCCCTGGCCGCCCTTGGTCTTCACCGCGACCTGGACGTCCTTGTAGCCGCCCAGCTCGGACTCGGTGGCGTCGATGATCTCGGTCTTCCAGCCGACGCGCTCGGCGTAGCGCAGATACATGCGCAGCAGGTCGCCGGCGAACAGCGCGGACTCGTCGCCGCCCGCGCCCGCCTTGATCTCCAGAATGACGTCCTTGTCGTCACTCGGGTCACGCGGGACGAGCAGCAGGCGGAGCTTCTCGGTGAGCTCCTCGCGCTGCTTCTCCAGCACCTTGACCTCGGCGGCGAAGTCGGGGTCGTCGGCGGCGAATTCCTTCGCCGTCTCGATGTCGTCGCCGGTCTGCTTCCAGGAGCGGTACGTGGCGACGATCGGGGTGAGCTCGGCGTAGCGCTTGTTCAGCTTGCGCGCGTTGGCCTGGTCGGCGTGCACCGACGGGTCGGCGAGCTTCGTCTCCAGGTCGGCGTGCTCACCGACGAGTTCCTCGACGGCCTCGAACATCTTGGGGCTCCTGTGTACTGCGGGTGACGGGAAGGGCGGGCGACCAAAAACGCCGGTCCAGGGCACACCCCTGGGCGGGGGCGCGACCGTGGACCGGCGAAAAGGGGCTCGCTACTTCTTGGAGCCGGCAGCCTTGCCGAAGCGGGCCTCGAAGCGGGCCACACGGCCACCGGTGTCGAGGATCTTCTGCTTGCCCGTGTAGAACGGGTGGCACTCGGAGCACACGTCGGCACGGATGGTGCCGGACTCGATGGTGCTGCGGGTGGTGAACGACGCGCCACAGGTGCAGCTGACCTGCGTCTCGACGTACTCGGGGTGGATCTCGCGCTTCAAGGTGTCTCCTAGTGTTCGGGAGGGCGCCGGGTCGCCGTCGCGGGCTGCGAGAGCGTGAACCGGAGCCGACGTACCAGTCTGCCAGGACTGGGGCCATCCCCCAAAACCGGGGGTGGCTGTCGTCTATTCCCGCCACCCCTCAGGGGGTGCTCACCACACCCTTGGCGGTACCGGTCGCCGTTCCCTCCGTCGCCGCCCTGGGGATCGGCCGGTCGTTCTTGAGGGCCGTCCAGACCTGCTGGGCCTTCGCCTCGGCCACCAGGACCCGGTTGGGGTCGGCCGGGTCGTACTGGACCGGCATCGTGACCATGGTCATGTTCGTGGCGCTGATGCTCTTCAGGCCGTTCGCGAAGGACATCAGGGACTTGACCGAGCCGAGGTCGGAGTCGGTCGTCACGGCCTTCGTGGCGGTGTCGGCGAGGTCCAGCAGCCGCTTGGGGTTGCCGAACAGGCCGACGTGCTTGACCTGGTCGAGCAGCGCCTTGACGAACGCCTGCTGGAGCTGGATGCGGCCGAGGTCGGAGCCGTCGCCCACGCCGTGCCGGGTGCGGACCAGACCGAGGGCCTGCTCGCCGTTGAGCGTGTGCGTGCCGGCCTTGAGGTCGAGGTGGCTGTCGGAGTCCTTGATGTCCTTCGTGGTCGTCACCCGGACACCGCCCAGCTCGTCGACCAGCTTCTCGAAGCCCGAGAAATCGACTTCCAGATAGTGGTCCATACGGATGCCGGTGATCGATTCGACCGTCTTCACCGCGCAGGCCGCGCCGCCCGTCGAATAGGCCGAGTTGAACATCACCCCGTGCGCCGCGTCGTGCGTGACGCCCTTGGCGTCGGTGCAGGACGGGCGGTCGACGAGGGTGTCGCGCGGGATCGAGACCACGCCGGCCCGCTGGTGGCCCTCGTAGACGTGGATGATCATCGCGGTGTCGGAGCGGGCGCTGCCGTCGTCCGTGCCGCCGCCGAGCTTCTTGTTGGTCCCGGAGCGGCTGTCCGAGCCCAGGACCAGGATGTTCTCGGAGCCGTTGTCGATCTTCGTCGGGCGGTCCGTGCCGAGCGCCTGGTCGATGTCGACGCTCTTGATGTTGCCGTTGAGCTTGAAGTAGACGTACCCGACGCCGGCGCCGCCGAGGGCGACGATGCCCGCCGCGGCACAGGCCACGATCAGCAGCCCCTTGCGTCTGCCACGGGGCTTACGGTGGCGCGGACCATCCGTGCTGCCGCTCCCACCCGGTATGCCGGGCTCCGGCGTGCTCTCGGCGGACATGTGCTCCTCTGTTCCGTGTCATCCCCACCATCGTCACTCCGCCAGGTCAGACGGCGAAACTCGGGACAGGGTTGCACAACGCTCTGTGCCCGGCCTGCGGCAGGCCGGGCACAGAGCGTCACCAGGTGGGCGGGTCGCACCCCGCTCACCTGCGAGGTCAGCCGAAGAGGTCGTACTGCTGGAAACCGGTTCCGAGCGAGACCCTTGTGGCAAAGGTCGCACTCGTGTTGGCTCCGGTGCCCTTCAGCAGATACAGGGCGCCGGCGGGCGTACGGGCCACCAGGTCGGCGTGGCTGTCGCTGTTGAGGTCGCCGACCGTCGCGAACGCGTTGTACGTGGTGTTCGTCCACGTGGCGACCTTGAGCGCGGGCTGCCACAGGGCCGTGCTGAGCACGCCCTTGCTCCGGTAGAGGTACACGGCGCCGGTGCTCTTGTTGCGGGCGAGCAGGTCGGCGTTGCCGTCGCCGTTGAAGTCGCCGTGGCCGCGGACCATGTTGAAGTTGTTGAAGCCGGCGCCGACCTTCAGCGGTGCGCCGAAGCTGCCGTCGCCCTTGCCCGGGTACAGCCACAGCACGCCGGTGGAGTCCACGGCGAGCAGGTCGGGCAGGTAGTCGCCGGTCGTGTCACCGGGGGCGACGATGGCGAGGCGGGTCTTCCAGTTGTCGCCGATGAGCTTGGTCGCCCACGTCTGGGTGGCCGGCACCCAGTGCTTCCAGAAGACGTCGCCGTCCGAGGCCCGGCGCAGCAGGAAGTCCTGCTCGCCGTCCCGGTCCAGGTCGGTCTGGAGGATGACGTTGTACGCGCTGAAGGAGCCCCAGGACACGCGCGCGGCGAGCGAGGTGCCCTTGGAGTCGATCTCGTAGCCCGTCTTCGTGGAGGCGTTGCGTACGAAGAGGTCGGCGAGGTGGTCGTAGCTGAGGTTGGTGTCCTCCACGCGCGGGTAGGTCGCGCCGACGTACGTCGAGACCTTGGTGAACACGCTGTACGAGCCGCTCTCGACGCAGTCCTTCATGCCCCAGGAGACGACACCCACGATCCGGGGCGCACCGGCCGCGTCGGTGACGACGAGCGGGCCGCCGGAGTCGCCGTTGCAGGCGGACGTGGTGCCCGTGTCGCTGCCCGACGCCGGGTCGCCCGCGCACACGTTGTGGCCCTTGATGAAGTCGGCTTGGTAGTAGCCCGCGCAGGTCGCGTCCGACTGGATCGGCAGCGTCGCCGTCTTCAGGACCTCGGAGATGTCCTGCGTGGTGGAGGAGGTGCGGCCCCAGCCGTAGAGCGTGGCCTTGGTGCCGGCGGCGTACGAGGCCGTGTCGGTGGCCGTCGTCATCCGGATCGGCGTGGCCTTGACCGGGTTGTCCAGGGTCAGCACCGCGATGTCGTTGTCGATCAGCGTGGGGCTGTACGACCCGTGGTTCCACTGGCGCAGGACGCCGGTGATGGTGCCGCCGTGCAGATCGGTGATGTTGCCGGCGCTGTCGACGGTCGGCAGCTGTGAGGTGCCGGTGACGACCATGCCGTGGACGGCCCAGCTGTAGTTCTTGCCGTACTCGTCCTTGAGGCAGTGCGCGGCGGTGAGGACCTTCGTCGGGGCCACGACCGAGCCGCCGCAGAAGAAGCTGACGTCGTCGCCCGTGGTGGAGGTGCCGCGGTTGTCGTAGTACCAGAGCTGGGCCATCCACGGGGCCGTGGTGATGGTCGTCTCGGTGCCACCGATGATCTTCGGGTCGACGGTCCTGGCACGGCTGGTGCTCGCGCTCAGGGACGTCTTCGTCGAACCCGGGTCGGCGGTCTTGCTGCTGGCCACGGCATGGCCGAGACCCTTCAGGAGCTCCTCGGACGACGGACCGCTGTGGCTGCGCGTCGGCAGCGTGTCAGCGGCCTGGGCCGACGAGTTCAGCAGCATCGCACCGGCGACAGCGGCGGCCAGCCCGGCCGCGGCGACGGGGAGCGCGATCCGCATCCGCCGTCTGTGCCGCCCGCCCCCGGACGTGGGTGTACCCACTCAAGTCCCCCCTAGGGATATGAATTTCAGCTCTGGGGATCAAGGTCGAAAAGTTGACCGAAGAGCGAGATCGTACCCCGCCCCCAAACCCAAAGAAGGGCCGCCCCCCTTGGAACGGGGGGCGGCCCTTGCGCTCCAAAGGGGCGCGGGGAACTGCGCGACCAGCCACAGACAACCGGCAGCCGACAGATCACCTCAGCTCATCGGCTCAACCAGCGGAGCGCTCAGTCTCCGTTGCCAGGCGTAGGCGTGGTCTTCTGAATCTGCATCAGGAACTCGACGTTCGACTTCGTCTGCTTCATCTTGTCCAGCAGCAGCTCGATGGCCTGCTGCTGGTCCAGCGCGTGCAGAACGCGCCGCAGCTTCCAGACGATGCCGAGCTCCTCGGCCCCGAGCAGGATCTCCTCCTTACGGGTACCGGACGCGTCCACGTCGACGGCCGGGAAGATCCGCTTGTCGGCGAGCTTCCGGTCGAGCTTGAGCTCCATGTTGCCGGTGCCCTTGAACTCCTCGAAGATCACCTCGTCCATGCGGGACCCGGTGTCCACCAGGGCGGTGGCGAGGATGGTCAGCGAGCCGCCGTCCTCGATGTTGCGGGCCGCACCGAAGAAGCGCTTCGGCGGGTACAGGGCGGTCGAGTCGACACCACCGGACAGGATGCGGCCGGAGGCGGGCGCGGCCAGGTTGTACGCACGGCCCAGACGCGTGATGGAGTCCAGCAGGACAACGACATCGTGGCCCAGCTCGACGAGCCGCTTGGCGCGCTCGATGGCGAGCTCGGCGACCGTGGTGTGGTCCTCGGCCGGACGGTCGAAGGTCGAGGAGATGACCTCGCCCTTGACCGACCGCTGCATGTCGGTGACCTCTTCCGGACGCTCGTCGACCAGGACGACCATCAGGTGGCACTCGGGGTTGTTGTGCGTGATCGCGTTGGCGATCGCCTGCATGATCATGGTCTTGCCGGTCTTCGGCGGGGCCACGATCAGACCGCGCTGGCCCTTACCGATCGGCGACACGAGGTCGATGATCCGGGTGGTGAGGACGCCGGGGTCCGTCTCCAGGCGGAGGCGGTCCTGCGGGTAGAGCGGGGTCAGCTTGTTGAACTCCGGGCGGCCGCGGCCGTGTTCGGGCGCCATGCCGTTGACGGAGTCCAGGCGGACGAGGGCGTTGAACTTCTCGCGCCGCTCGCCTTCCTTGGGCTGGCGGACCGCACCGGTGACGTGGTCGCCCTTGCGCAGGCCGTTCTTGCGGACCTGGGCGAGGGAGACGTACACGTCGTTCGGGCCCGGCAGGTAGCCGGAGGTGCGGATGAACGCGTAGTTGTCGAGGATGTCGAGGATGCCCGCGACGGGGATCAGGACGTCGTCCTCGGCGATCTGCGGCTCGCTGCCGCCGATCTCGTCACGGCCCCGGCGGCCACGGCGGTCGCGGTAGCGGCCGCGACGGCCACGGCGGCCGCCCTCGAAGTCGTCGTCGTCCTGCGGGCCGGCGTTGCGGTCCTGACGGCCGCCGCCCTGCTGCTGCCCCTGCTGCTGGCGCTGACCCTGCTGGTCGTCGCTCTTGCCACGGCGGTCGCGGTCACGGTCGCGGCCGCGCTCACGGCGGTCGCGGCGGCGGCCCTCGGCGTCGCCGTCGGCCTGCGGCTGCTGGCCCGGCGCCTCGGTCTTCGTCTCGGCCTTGGCCTCGGCGGTGATGGTCTCGGTGGCCGTGCCCGCGGGGGCGCCCGCCTCGGCGGTGGCGCGGCGACGGCCGCGACGCTCGGCGGGAGCGTCCGCGCCGGCCGGCTGGCCGGGGATCTCGATCTGCTGCTGGGCCACGGCCTTCTCGGCCGGCGCCTCGGCCGGGGCGGCCTCCGCCTTCTTCTCGGCGGCGTCCTCGCCCGTACGGCTCTTGGAGGTGGCCCGGCGCTTCGGCTTGGTCTCGGTGGCGGCGTCGGCGGCCTTCGCGGCCGGGGCTCCACCTCCGGCCTGCGCCTCCTTGATGACCTCGATCAGCTGGCTCTTGCGCATACGCGCGGTGCCCCTGATACCGAGGCCGGATGCGACCTGCTGCAGCTCGGCCAGCACCATGCCTTCGAGGCCGGTACCGCGGCGCCGCCGGGAGCCGGCACCGGTGGCAGGCGCGGAGGCGTCCGTGGCGGGCGCGGCAGCGGTCTCCTCGACACGTGCGCCCATCAGATCGGTGGTGTCGCTCACGAAGGGTCCTTCCCTGGAGCGGACGTCGGCCTGTCTGGCTCGGCGACCGGTTGTGCTGTCCGGATCCTGTCCTTGCTGTGCGGACGGAGCCGGGGCGGTGGTCCGCCAAAGCGGCGGAAGAGATTTCTGGTGATGGCGCTTCCCCGACGAGCCCTGGCACCCGGTGTCAGTGTCACGTGGCGTGGTCGCACCGATTCCGGAGCGTGCCCTGCGGACCGCTCAGCGTCGATGTACGGCGTACTGCCCAGGTACGACGTACGGAACGCAGTGCGGCTTGGGGAGCTCCCGGAAGAATGTCTGTCCCGGACGGGGACACGAGGCACCTCGCCATGGTGAGGTCGGGTGCAGACTTGAGGTTAACACTACCGGATCCAACAAACATTCCCCCTCTCGAAATCCGGCGACCGTGGCTTTTCCGATGTCGCCGGAGGTTCAGACGTCGCCGGAGGGGGCGAGCGGCAGCACGCTCGCTCCCTGCGGGTCCAGGCTGAGGCGGTTGGCCGCCCAGTCCTGGCCGGCCAGCTTCTCGACCTTGTCGGCCGTGTCGGCGTCGGCCAGCGCCATCACGGTGGGTCCGGCGCCGGAGATCACCGCGGGGATCCCGTCGGCGCGCAGCCGCTCCACCAGCGCGGCGCTCTCCGGCATGGCCGGGGCGCGGTACTCCTGGTGGAGGCGGTCCTCGGTGGCGGGCAGCAGCAGCTCGGGGCGCCTGGTCAGGGCCTCGACGAGCAGGGCGGCACGGCCCGCGTTGGCGGCGGCGTCGACGTGCGGCACGGTGCGCGGCAGCAGGCCGCGCGCGGTCTCGGTGAGGACCGGCTTCCCGGGCACGAAAACCACCGGAACGATGGAATCGGAGGGCTCCAGCCGGATCGCCCGGGCGGCGCCGGACTCCATCCAGGCGATGGTGAAGCCGCCGAGCAGACAGGGCGCCACGTTGTCGGGGTGGCCCTCGATCTCGGTGGCCAGTTCCAGCAGCGCGGCGTCGTCGAGCCTGGACTCGCCGCCTATGGTCACGGCGCGCGCGGCGACGATGCCGGCGCAGATGGCGGCGGAGGAGGAGCCCAGGCCGCGGCCGTGCGGAATGCGGTTGGCGCACACGATCTCCAGCCCGCGCGGCTGGCCGCCGAGGACGTCGAAGGCGGTGCGCAGGGAGCGTACGAGCAGGTGGCTCTCGTCGCGCGGCAGCGTCTCGCTGCCCTCCCCCGCGATGTCGATGTGCAGCCCGGAGTCGGCCACCCGGACGACGACGTCGTCGTAGAGCCCCAGCGCGAGGCCGAGGGCGTCGAAGCCCGGGCCGAGGTTGGCGCTGGTGGCGGGGACGCGCACCCGGACGGCGGCGGCGCGGAACGCTGGACCGGCCATCGCTCGTTGACTCTCCTTGAGCTGCGGAACTGTCGAACTGTCGAATGACATTCGATACGGACATTCGAGACGGGCATTCGATACGTGCGGAAAACCCGGGGCCGCCCCGAGACGGCGCTGTACTGCGGCACATGCGAACGAGGCATATGCGGCGGGCGGGTTCCTTACAGCCTATCGAAGGAAGGTTCTGTGGCGACATAGGGCGCACAGGAGGCGCACGATGCGTGTCGTAAGCCCCCCATGCACCCCTACGGGGGTTACCCCCCGTAGGGCGACGGCCGGCCGGTGTCTCGGACCAGGTCGGTGCCTCAGACCAGGCCGAGGCGCTCGGCCGCGGTGACCGCGTCGACCGGGACGGTGACCGGCTGCGGGGCGCCGGCGACGGCCCAGTCGGGGTCCTTCAGACCGTTGCCGGTGACCGTGCAGACGATGCGCTGGCCGGGGTCGACCTTGCCCTGCTCGGCGGCCTTGAGCAGACCGGCCACGGACGCGGCGGACGCGGGCTCCACGAAGACGCCCTCCTGCGCGGCCAACAGCCGGTAGGCGCGCAGGATCTCACGGTCCGTCACCTCGTCGATGGCACCGCCGGACTCGTCGCGCGCGGCGAGGGCGTACTGCCAGGAGGCGGGGTTGCCGATGCGGATCGCGGTGGCGATGGTCGACGGGTCCTTGACGACCTCGCCCCGCACGATGGGGGCACTGCCGGATGCCTGGAAACCCCACATCCGGGGGGTCCTGGTGGACACGCCGTCCTTGGCGTACTCCTGGTACCCCTTCCAGTACGCGGTGATGTTGCCCGCGTTGCCGACCGGCAGGACATGGATGTCGGGGGCGTCGCCGAGCATGTCCACGATCTCGAAGGCGGCCGTCTTCTGGCCCTCGATACGCACCGGGTTGACCGAATTGACCAGCGCCACCGGGTAGTTGTCGCTCAGGGCGCGGGCCAGCGTGAGGCAGTCGTCGAAGTTGCCGTCGACCTGGAGGATCTTCGCGCCGTGCACGAGGGCCTGGCCCATCTTGCCGAGCGCGATCTTGCCCTGCGGGACGAGCACGGCCGAGACCATGCCCGCGCGCACGGCGTAGGCGGCGGCGGAGGCGGAGGTGTTGCCGGTGGAGGCGCAGATGACGGCCTTCGCCCCCTCCTCCTTGGCCTTGCTGATGGCCATGGTCATGCCGCGGTCCTTGAAGGACCCGGTCGGGTTCGCGCCCTCCACCTTGAGGTGGACCTCGCAGCCCGTGCGCTCGGAGAGCACCTGCGCGGGCACGAGCGGCGTGCCGCCCTCGCGGAGCGTCACGACCGGCGTGGTGTCGGATACCGGCAGCCGGTCCCGGTACTCCTCGATGATTCCGCGCCACTGGTGGGTCATTGCTGGTTACTCTCCTTCAACCCGCATGATGCTGGCGACACCCCGCACGGTGTCGAGCTTGCGCAGTGCCTCGACGGTCCCGTTGAGGGCGGCGTCGGAGGCCCGGTGCGTGACGACGACGAGAGAGGCCTCGCCGTCCTTGCCCTGCTGCCGAACGGTATCGATGGACACCCCGTGCTCGGCGAACACGGTGGCGACCTGGGCGAGAACGCCCGGTTTGTCGGCGACGTCCAGGCTGATGTGGTACCGCGTGACGACATCGCCCATGGGCGAGACGGGCAGCGCGGCGTACGCCGACTCCCCGGGCCCGGTGGTGTTGTCGAGCCGGTTGCGGCAGACCGCGACGAGGTCGCCGAGCACCGCGGAGGCGGTGGGGGAACCGCCGGCGCCGGGGCCGTAGAACATCAGCTGTCCGGCGGCGTCCGACTCGACGAAGACCGCGTTGTACGCCCCGCGCACGGAGGCGAGCGGGTGCGTGAGGGGGATCATCGCGGGGTGCACGCGCGCGGTGACGGACTGGCCGTCCTCGGCCCGCTCGCAGATGGCGAGCAGCTTGATGGTGCAGCCCATCTCCTTGGCGGAGGCGAAGTCGGCCGCGGTCACCTCGGTCATGCCCTCGCGGTAGACGTCGTCGAGGCGCACGCGCGTGTGGAAGGCGATCCCGGCGAGGATGGCGGCCTTGGCGGCGGCGTCGAAGCCCTCGACGTCGGCGGTGGGGTCGGCCTCGGCGTACCCGAGGGCGGTGGCCTCGTCGAGGGCCTCCTGGTAGCCCGCCCCCGTGGAGTCCATCTTGTCGAGGATGAAGTTGGTCGTCCCGTTGACGATGCCCATCACCCGGTTGATCTTGTCGCCGGCGAGGGACTCGCGCAGCGGGCGGATCAGCGGGATGGCGCCGGCGACGGCGGCCTCGTAGTAGAGGTCCTTGCCGTGCTCCTCGGCGGCGGCGTGCAGGGCGGCGCCGTCCTGGGCGAGCAGCGCCTTGTTGGCGGAGACGACGGAGGCACCGTGCTCGAAAGCGGTGGTGATGAGGGTCCGGGCGGGCTCGATGCCCCCGATGACCTCGACCACGACGTCGATGTCGCCGCGTTTGACGAGGGCGGTGGCGTCGGTGGTGACGAGCGCGGGGTCGATGCCCTCCCGCACCCGGGACGGCCGCCGTACGGCGACCCCGGCCAGCTCCACCGGGGCCCCGATCCTCGCGGCGAGGTCGTCGGCGTGCGTCGTCATGATGCGCGCCACCTCTGAGCCGACCACTCCACAGCCCAGCAGCGCCACCTTCAGCGGACGCGTACGCATCATCCGACCTCGTTTCCTCATACCGTCTAGGTTCGACCAGTCTCACTCACCGGACGGGCGTTTCTGTCCTATGTCCGGATCGTGAGACATCTATTTCATTTGTACGGGGGCGGTGGACGGGAGATCTTCCGCCCCGTCCGACGCGGCTTATCCGACGTCGAGACGCAGGAGGTCCTCCTCCGTCTCACGGCGGACGATGACCCGGGACTCGCCGTCGCGCACGGCGACGACGGGCGGCCGGAGCACATGGTTGTAGTTGCTCGCCATGGACCGGCAGTACGCCCCGGTCGCCGGTACGGCGATGAGGTCACCCGGTGCCAGGTCGGCCGGCAGAAACGCGTCCCGTACGACGATGTCGCCGCTCTCGCAGTGCTTTCCGACGACCCGGGCGAGCATGGGCTCGGCGTCGGAGGCGCGGGAGACCAGGGCGACGCTGTACTCGGCGTCGTAGAGGGCCGTCCGGATGTTGTCGGACATGCCGCCGTCGACGGAGACGTACGTCCGCAGCCCGTCGAGGGGCTTGATGGTGCCGACCTCGTAGAGGGTGAAGGCGGTCGGGCCGACGATGGCGCGCCCGGGCTCGACCGAGATGCGCGGCGTCCGCAGCTTGGCGGCCTCGCACTCACGGGTGACGATCTCGGTGAGCGCCTTGGCGATCTCGTGCGGCTCGCGGGGGTCGTCGTCGCTGGTGTACGCGATGCCGAGCCCGCCGCCGAGGTCGATCTCCGGCAGCTCCACGCCGTGCTCGTCACGGATGTCGCGCAGCAGCCCGACGACACGATGGGCGGCGACCTCGAACCCGGACGTGTCGAAGATCTGCGATCCGATGTGGCTGTGGATCCCGATGAGGTCGAGCGAGTCGAGCTGGAGCGCCCGGCGGACCGCCTCCGCCGCCTGCCCGCCGGCCAGCGGGATGCCGAACTTCTGGTCCTCGTGGGCGGTGGCGATGAACTCGTGCGTGTGGGCCTCGACGCCGACGGTGATACGGATCTGGACCTTCTGGACCGTGCCCAGGGACCGGGCGATGTGGGCGACACGGACGATCTCCTGGAAGGAGTCGAGCACGATCCGCCCGACACCGGCCTCGATGGCCCGCTGGATCTCGTCCGTGGACTTGTTGTTGCCGTGGAAGGCGATGCGATCGGCGGGCATGCCGGCGGAGAGCGCGGTGGCGAGCTCACCGCCGGAGCAGACGTCGAGGTTGAGCCCCTCCTCGTCGAGCCAGCGCACGACGGCCCGCGAGAGGAAGGCCTTCCCGGCGTAGAAGACGTCGGCGTCGGCCCCGAACGCCGTACGCCAGGCGCGGGCGCGGGCGCGGAAGTCGGTCTCGTCGAGGATGTAGGCGGGGGTGCCGTGCTGCTCGGCGAGGGTCTTCACGTCGATACCGCCGACGGTGAGCACGCCGTCGGCGTCACGGCCGACGGTCTGCGCCCACACCTTGGCGTCGAGGGCGTTGAGGTCGGTCGGCGGGGCGGCGTAGTGCCCCTCGGGGAGCACGTCGGCGTGACGGGGCCCGGCGGGGTGTGCGGAACGGCTCATGACTTCTGGGCTCTCTGTGGGCTTCTCCGGGCCGGGGTCGTTCGGTGCCGGCTCAGAGGTGATCGGGTGCGTCGATACCGAGCAGGGACAGGCCGCCGGCCAGCACCGCCCCGACGGCTTCGGCGAGCGCGAGCCGGGCACGGTGGGCGGCCGAGGGTTTCTCCGCACCTCGGGGCAGGACGGCGGGGAGGAAGGGGAGGGTGGCGTCGGCGAGGGCGAGGAGGTGGCGGGTGAGGCGGGAGGGGGCGGCGGGGTTCGCGATGAGGGCGGCCGATGCAGCCGGTGCGTCCGCGCCGCGGGGGTGGGTGGCGGCGGAGGCGAGGAGGCGGGGGTGGTCGGCGAGCAGGGTGAGGAGGTGGGCGGCGTCGGTATCGGTGTCGAAGGTGACGTCGGTGAATGGGGGGGTGATCTGGGCGTCGAAGCCGAGGTCGGCGGCGTTGCGGCTGACGGCCCGGATGCGGGCGTGGGCGTAGCGGACGCGGAAGAGGGGGTTGCTCTCGCGCTGGACCAGGTGGTCGGCGGTGATCCGGGGCCGGTCGTGCGGGGCGGGGTGGAGCAGGGCCCAGCGGGCGGCGTCGGGGCCGAGCGGAGCGGGGTCCTCCGGCGCGGGAACGGGCCGTAGATTCGCGGGCTCACCGTGATCGATCTCGACGCGTCCGCCCTGGGTGCCGATGATGCGGGCCAGGGCGTCGGCGAGGACTTCGGCGCGGAGGTCGTAGGGGACGCGCAGCTCGATGACGTGACCGGCGAGGGTGTCGGAGTGCCCGTAGCGGGGCCCTTCCTCAAGGACCCGCCGGACGAGTCCGGCCCCGACGGCCGCCCGATCGAGGCTGATGTTGAGGAACCCGGGCCCGGTGATCTCGACGCCGGTGATGCCGTGGGCGCGGGCGAGATGGGACTGCAGCAGCTCCGCGACCCGGAGGGGAGCCTGTCCGGCGGGCCGGGCGAGCTGCAGGGCGACATTGGTGGCGTAGTCCCCGCACCCCCCGGGCCCGGGCGGCGCGACGGCGACCCGAGCGGGCAGATCCACAGACAGCTCCCCGGCATCGACGGCACACCGAACGGCATGCAGCACGGTACGAGAGAGCTCGACGGGGGTCACGGGACAAGCGTAGGGGAGGAGGGGGGTGGGTATGCGAGCCGGTTTGGGGAGGGTCCGGGATGTGGACGGGGGCGGCCGAGGCTGGGACATCGCCCCGGGGACAGTGATCGTTGCCGAAGAGGGCGACCGTCCGCTGGGCCCGTGACGATCCCCGGAGTCAGTGATCCTTCGATCCTTCGATTCTTCGGCTCTCAGCCGCCGGCCTGCCCGGCCCGCTCCCCTTCCCCCAGGACGGATTGCCCGCGCTGCCGGGGCTTCCGCTCCAGCAAATTGCGTACGAGGCTGACGAGTTGAGCGGGCTCGAAAGGCTTGGCGAGGAAGGCGTCGACGCCGACCTCAAGGCCGGTGTCGATCTCGTACTGGGTGCAGGCACTGACGATGGCGAGAGGAAGATCACGGGTGCGGGGGTCGGCGCGGAGCCGGGCGGCGGTACGCAAGCCGTCGAGCCGGGGCATGACGACGTCGAGGGTGACGAGATCCGGCCGCACGTGATGGACGACGTCCAGGCACTCGGCACCATCGGCCGCGGTCACGACCTCGAGACCCTCCAGCTCAAGGTTGACCCTGATCAGCTGGCGGATGACCTTGTTGTCGTCCACAACAAGCACCCGCCCCGACGCGCCTGGCACAACTCGAGAGTAGGTCGGGACCGGCCACCGCGTCCGGGTTTTCCCCACTTCCACCCCGTGCGGGCGACACCCCTCCCGTCACGCCCCGGAAACCCGTTCATGACCACACCGACAGAGCTGGTAGTGTTCTACCCGTCGCCGCGAGCAACAAGCTCCACACCGACACGCCCCCGTAGCTCAGGGGATAGAGCAACGGCCTCCGGAGCCGTGTGCGCAGGTTCGAATCCTGCCGGGGGCACTCGCCTAGGAACAGCAAGAATCAAGCGCTGACCAGGGCGGATGCCGACAGAAGAGGGCGGGAGTCAGTCTCACTGACTCCCGCCCTCTCTCGTTGTCTCTCACTGTTCGCGACACACCTCCGACACACCGGAGCACGCAGCTGGTGCCTCCCCGCGTCAAGGTTGAAAGCTGGTGGACGCTGAACCAACCAGGACACGCAGGGGCCAAACCCGTAAACCTCTCGCATCGGTCCGATCGCTCTGCCACGATCCCCACAAGGCATCCAACGACGCTGCACGAGGCGAGGATTGCGGATGGGGAAGCGCCCCCTTCTTGACACCCCGGATCAAGTCACTCGATCCGCTTCAGACTTCTACGCGCAGCACCTCATGAACATAATGACGTACGGCATCGGTGAAATGCTACTCAAAGCACACGAAGTCTTCGTCACGACGACAGGGAAAGTTCTCTCAACCGACAGCAGGGAGCCTCGCGAGGTTTTCCCTGAGGCCTTTGAGCAACTCGACCACCTAAAACAACACATCGAGGATACGCGGCCCGCCCGACTGGAAATGGCACTCTCTCGAACCGTCGACAATTTCCTGTCTTACGTCTCCGATATCCTGACGCAAGCGATCATCACCCGGCCAGACCTGCTCAAAACTCAAGAGCAAGTCACTCTTGAAGAGGTCTTGGATCACGCATCGCTAGAAGACTTCGTGCGCTGGGCTGCTGAGAGACGTGTAAACCAGCTTTCCTTCAAGGGGCTGGCCGACATCGCGCAATACATCGAGAAGCGCCTCGGGATGAAGCTCCACTCAACGGATGCGGATTGGAAGTCCCTCAAGGAATCCGTCGCCGCCAGGAACATCATCGTTCATCGCCGCGCGATCGTCGATGAACGCTTCCTGTGGGTCGTGGGGGGAACTTCCGCCAATGTCGGAGAAAAATTCTTGGTACCTCTAGAAATGCTGGCCGAAACAATGAAATGCACCATGCGCATTGTTCGAGACTTCGACATGCGCGTCGCAGTCAAGTTTGATATCCCACTTCTGCAATCTCGCGATCAGGATTGGCACCATAAGCTGCACGGACCGGGCTTCGAAGACGCCCCCGAGCATTGACCTGAGCAGGCCTTGGAGCGAGCCCCGGGAGGACTCGCTCCAACTTTTCACACCGTTCCATCGCCCTCATCTGACAGGGCTCTTTCGATTTTGAGGTTTGCAGCCTCCTCATGTCCGTCGATGCAACCGTGATACCGGCGGTGGATCACCTCCGGAGAGTTGCCGACCCGCCGGGCCACCTCAGCGATCGGCACCCCAGCGTTTAGCCACCGCGTGATGCACGCGTGCCGCAGGTCGTAGGGGCGCCCGGCCAACGGCGAGTCGATGCGCTCCGGCGGGAGGGCGTACGCCCGCGCTTCCTCCCACACCCGCCAATAGGTGGAAGAGCCGACCACTCCCCCGCGCTCGTTGCCGAACACGCGCCCTTCCTTGGCGGTCCCGAACTCCTTCAGGTGGGCCCGGAGGATGGCGACCAGGACCGGTGGGATGGGGACCGGCCGGTCGGTGGACGCCTCGCGCGCCTTCAGGCCCCGGCGGTCGTGGCGCTCCCCAGAGTCGGTCCACTGCTTGCCGGAGACGGGGCGTGTCTCCCGCAGCGTTAGCGTGCCCCAGCCCTTCTCTGGCAAGTAGCAGTCCGATAGCCGCAGCCCGACCGCCTCAGCGGGCCGGAGACCCGCGTAGTACAGGACCGCGTAGAAGGCCACCAGGCGCCGCCCGCGGCAGCGATCCCACGACCCGACGTAGGAGACAGCCGTGAGCAACTGCCGGGCCTGTACGGCGTTCACGAGGACGCGCCGGTCGACCACGTCGTTCGAGCCGACATGCTTCAGGCGGGCGCGGTGGAGCGGGTTCTCCGGGAGCTCACCCGCGACCACCGCGTGTTCGAGGGCGGTGTTCAAGGCCCGGCGGCGCCGCTTGTACGTGTCGCCAGCCGCCGGCGTACCGTCCAGCTTGTAGCTGAGGCGGTACAGCACGTCTTCGAACACCTCGGGGTCGGCCAGGTCACCCAACGGCCGGTCTGCCGTCGTGATCCAGTCGTACGCAGCCTTGAGTGCGTCTGGCGGTTCCTCCCCCGCGTTTGCAGGTACGACTCCCCACCTGAAGGCCAGTCGAAGGGTCTCGTCGTCGGGAACGCCGTCCCCGCGCTTGACCATGGCGAGTGTCACGGCCGCAAGGCCGTCCGCCATGCCCTCACGGGTCTTGGCCGCGCCAGTGCGCCACCGCCCGGCCACGTACTTCCGGCAGAACTCGAACCAGCGCAGGGGAGGTGCAGCCACCGCCGTTTGGGCAGCTTCGGCAGCAGCACGCACCTCGGACTCGGGCAGTCCAGATTCGATCTCGAACGGCTCACCACGCCGGTTCATGGCGTACCACAGCTCATTGCGTCGGCTTTCGGCGAGCGGGTACGTGGTGAACGTGTCGCCGAACCCCTGGCCTGCGACGACCCACCGAAGGCGCCATGGGCGGGACTTGCGGCCGGTCTTGGTGATGCTCCAGAGCTTGACGTCGAAGGTGAAACCCGGCCGGGCCGACCCACGCGGGCGCCCGGCCGGAGTGTCGTTCTCGGTGCTCACGCAGCGTCCTCCCGCTCCGCAAGCCAACGCTCGTACTCGGATCGACGAATGCGGATGTCCCCGTTCGGCAGCTTGATCGAGCGGGGGGCTTTCCCGAGTTGGCGCCACCGGTAGAAGGTCGCCGGCGCGACCTTGAGGTCTGCGAGAACCTCTTTGATGGTCATCTTCTCGTCCCGCACACGGGCGCTCATGCCGCCGTCCTCTCTTCTGTTTTGATCAGCCAGTCAGGGCTCTGCGTCTTCCTGGGAATCCGCAACATCCGCCACGCTGCAACATCGCAGGTCAGCGGCCTGGATCTGTTGCGGATGCCGGTTGTGTTGCGGATAGGTGCCGCCGCACGGGAGTGCGGCGGCACCGTGGGAGCGGGTGCGGTCAGCCGACGATGCGCAGCGGGCGTGTGTCGGCTTCCGCGGACATGTGGCGGCTCTCGTCGGGGGTTTCCGCCACGGATTCACTCGCGTTGAGCTGCGGTGTTGCGGCTGTTGCGGCTGTTGCGGACTTCTCGGGGGGAGGGGGGCAGTAGCGGGCCCAGGCGTCGGCCAGGTCGTCGGCGTAGTAGCCCTTCGGGGTGCCGCTGCCCACCCGGATGCCCCTGGGCCGGATGGGGGTGTTGTCGGGGCGGACGTACTGGCTCAGCAGCTTGGACAGACCGCGGGACGTGAGCGGTTTGCCGTCGTCGTTCAGGTCGGCCCAGGGGGCGTCGTCGAGCCCGTGGAGGACTTCGAGGATGGCGGCGGTGGGCATGCGGTCGGCGCCGCAGAACACCTTGTCGCGCAGGTCGGTCAGCAGACGGACACCGAGGGAGGCTTCGTCGCCTTCCAGGGCGGCCTTGATGAGTTCGACGCACGCCGCGCGGGCGCGCTCGGGCCAGTGGCCCCCTGCCGCGTCGGCCACCGCAAGGAGCGGCTCCCACACATCGGCGGGGCGGTCAGTGACACCGTCGGGCATCTCGGGCCACGCTTGGGCGACCTGGTCGTGCACGGTGGTGGCCCAGTCAGCGAGCCGGTCGCGCAGGGCATGGCCCTGCTTTTCGTGGACGCGCCGGCGGTAGGGCTCGGCTTTCTCGTTGGGCGCCTTCTTGCGCATGCGGATGATGACCGAGCGGGTCAGGATCGTGTCCGGCAGCGAGCCGAGACCGGCCATGGCGACCGCGCAGAACGAGGAGAACCACTCGGTGCTCTGGTTCGAGCCGTCCCCGACGCAGCGCAGTGACTTGGCGCCACGCCGGTAGCCAGAGTTCAGGAACCCTCGGACCTCTTCGTTGCCGCCGGCTTTGGGGCCGAAGACGGTGTCGATCTCGTCGAAGAGCAGAGTCGGTGTTCCTCCGTCGGCTTCCACAAGTCGGAAGAGCGCGTTGGCAGAGGCGTTGACGGTGGTAGCCGCACGCGGGGTCAGGGTCTCCACGATCTCCAGGGCCCGGGACTTGCCCGAGCCCGGTTCAGGGCTCAGGAACGCCAGGCGGGCGGTGCCGTCGAACGCGTCGATCAGGTGGGCGTGGGCGTCCCACAGGGTCACGGCGACGTAGGCCGCTTCGGTCGGGAAGACGTTGAAGCGGCGGTGGAAGGCTTCCACCTCGTCCAGCAGTGCGGCGCCGTCGATGTCGGCGGATGTGGTCATGCGGCGGTCCTCCCTTCGGAGAGCGAAGCCGGGGCCGCAGTGCAGAAGTGCCTGTGGGCGTCGTAGTCGGCGACCAGGTCGGCCACGGCGTCCGGGCCGATGGCGGTGCCGGTCTGGCCGCAGGGGCAGGCGTAGGCGGCGGTTGGGGTGTCGCCGTAGCGCTTGGACCAGCGGGCGCCGTCGTAGTGGTGGCGGTAGACCGGCGGGGCGTAGATGCGGATCCCGGGCCGGTCCGGTGTCGGGTCGTCGGCGTCGTGGTGGTGGTGGACGGGCCAGCGCGGGTCAGAACGAAGGGCTGAACGGACGGCCTGTCGGCCGTCGTCCTTCGTGCCACGGCCGTTGCCGGGGCCGGGCGCAGACAGGCGCGGTTGTCCCAGAGCGGGTGACGTGGGCTTTTCAGTCCGGGGGCGGGGGGTCATGCCGCGTCCCGGGGGCGGGCGGTGCGGATGGACCAGTCAAGGGCGCTGCGGATCGTGGCCCGGCACTCGCCGGCGGACAGCCCGGCCGCCTCACCGGCCGCCTGAAACGCCTCCTCCACCACGTCCCGGGCGATCTCGCCCCAGGCAATGAAGCGTCCCAGTGCGCGGGCGCCCGCCAGCAGCCGGGCGTTCCGGCCTCCCTCTCGCGTAGCCGCGACGGCCGCGGTCTCGCGTTCCAGCGCCACTGTGGCGCGGCGGGTGGCCTGCCCCGGCATGAGGAGCGGGGCAAGCGAGGCAGCAGGGGCGCGCTGGGGTTGGAGTTCGCGCAGAAGCCAGGCGGGGAGATCCGCCACGGGCTCATCGTCGGCGACCTCGTAGCAGCCCTGCGGTGTGGTGCTGCCCGCGGCGACGATGTTGCCGCCCCATGCGCGGGTGTCGACGTGCGGGGCTACGGTCCCGGCGGTGTTGTGCAGGCGGACGCCGGGCGGGGCGGTGAAGTACAGGTGCATGCCGCCGGAGGGCGTCCGCACCGTGTAGGTGGTCGGCCAGGGCTGTCCGGCGCGCTCGCAGAGCGCCAGGAAGTTCGTCGCGCCGTCAGGCGCGTCCGAACTGCCCTTCTTGTTCTGCTCTTTGGGTACGTCCAGGTCGACGACGGCCAGACCGGACGGTCCGGTAGCGATACCGATGTTGAACGCGTCCACCGACCACGCCTCGTAGATGCGGTCGGGGTCGGTGGTGGCGCGCTGTTCCCACTTCAGGTGTCCGTTGGCGCACCCGTCCGTGCGCAGGCAGCGGCGTTCGCCGTGCAGGGCGGAGGCTTTGCCGCCGGGCAGGAGCGGGTGGACGTGCCAGCCGCGGGCGGCGGCGGCCAGTGCTGCGGACAGCAGCGCGTTCGGGGCGTGGTGGGGCATGCTGGAGATCTCCAGTTTCTGTTGGAAGCGACTGGAAGGCCGGGGCGGGCGCGGTTCTTTGGCGAGAGGGCGCCCGCCCCGGGCGGGGCTAGAACGGTGGTTCGTTGCCCGGCTCTGCGGGGTTGCCCGCGGTGTTCCACGGCTCGCCGGTCGGGGCGGCGCCGCCTGTGCGCTTGCCGTCGATCGTGACCGTGGTGAAGCGCAGGGACGCGCCGATCTCGTCGACCTCGACGGCGAGCATCGAGCGGTTCTCGCCCTCCGGGGTCTGCCAGTCGTGCTGGCGGATCCGCCCGGACAGCACCACCCGCGAGCCCTTGGTCAGCGACTCGGTGACGTGTTCGGCCAGGGTGCGCCAGGCGGCGCAGCGGAAGAACGTGGACGTGCCGTCCTTCCACTGGTTCGCCTCGCGGTCGAACGTGCGCGGGGTGGACGCGACGGTGAAGCGCGCCAGGGCCTGGCCCGAGGCGGTGAACTTCAGTTCCGGGTCGGCGGTCAGGTTGCCGATGATGGTGATCGGGGTCTCTCCGAACGACATGTGATCACTCGCTCTCGCGTGTGGTGGGCCGGTGGTTGGCGTTGAAGTACAGGCGGGTTCGCTTGCCGTCGCGGGTGGGGTACTGGCGTGCCGGGCCGGCGTCGAACACAGCGGCCAGGGCCCGGCTGACGCGGTCGGCGTCGTCGGGCTCGCAGATGACGCGGATCTCGAACACGGCTCTCGCTGTTCGGGTCAGCCCTTGGGGCGGGCGAGTTTGAGGGTGATTCCGCCGGCGCCGATGGGTCCGGCGGCTCCGGCGATGACGGTCGCGGTGTGGGCGGCGACGTCCAGCAGCCAGCACAGGGCGGCGACGACGCCCCACGCGCCGACGGTGACCGCACCGGCGACGGCGAACGGGATCAGGACGCGCCGCCAGGGGAAGCCGGCCGCGGTGGTGTCGTGGACGACGATGACGACGGGCTGTCCGGTGGCCTGTGCGCGGCGGTAGGCGTCTGCGGGGATGTGCGGGGCTATTCCGGGCGGTTCGCTGTGGTGCATGTGGTGCTCCCTTCCGGCGGTCGGTGGGCGTGGAAGGCGCCCGCGCGGAGGGTTCCGGCGGGCGCCTGATGGTCACGGTGTGTGGTTGTAGTGGCTACCGGCTAGTGGCTACTGGCAAGCCCAAACATGCTGCTAGGGGCCCCTGGTGGCCAGTAGAGGGCCGTTCTAGTGGCTAGTAGCAAGTTGGCGGTAGCCAGTAGTCGATAGCCGTCTGTGAGCGGTTTAGGCGTGGTCGGGGTGGACGTAGACCGAGTGCGGTCCGTTATCCCGGTAGACCAACTCGCCCCGCGCGGCGGCGGCCTTGAGCGCGTCGCGCACGGCTTGCCGGCTGCGGCCGACTCGGTCGGCGACGGCAGACGGTTTCATGCCGACCGCTCCGGCGTCGGCGATCGCGGCGATGGCGTCCGCGAGCCACTCCGGCCCACCCTCCGGGCCCGCCCCCGGTTCGGGGTCCGGGTCGGTGGGCTGGTCGTTGCGGAGGGCGGACAGGTTCAGCCCGGGGCGTTGCGGCCGGTCCCGCTCGGGGCGGGTGCGGTCGGGTTCTGCGGTGGTGCCGAAGTGTTCGTCGATCTCGCGCATGAACGCATCCGCCAGCCGGTCCACGTCCGATCCGGCCTGGGACGGTGCGGTCGGCTGGTCGCGCAGGGCGCTGAGGTTGAGTCCGCGCCGCGGCTCGCTCTCTGCCTCGCCGGTGGGCAGGGTGGGGGTGGGCCGGGGGTCGTGCATCCAGGCGATCCGGTCGGCGTCCCAGCGCCGCGCGTACGCCTCTCCGGCCGCTTCCGCGGAGACCGGGTCGAGGGCGGGGTGACGTTCAGAAGTGGCGGCGACGATCTCTCGGATCTGACTGGGCAGGATGCGCCAGCACTTGAACAGCGCCGCCGGGGACTCGGGGGTTCCCATGAACCCGGCACCTTTGTACGGGGCCTGATCGACCTTCAGACCGCGAGCGCCGGGGAAGAGCTTGCTCAGGTCCATGCCCTCCTTCTCCCCGCCGGTCAGCGCGACGCGTACCTTGGCTTCGCGGCGGATCATGAGGTTGCCCAGCACGGAGCCGGTGGAGCCGAGCGCGGTGAGCACGGTGCGCACGCCCATGGCGCGCAGCATCCGGATCACTTCCAGGATCTTCGCGGCGAGCTTCTTCAGATCCTTGTCGGTGCTGGTCAGGATCTCCGCGCCCTCGTCGATGACCAGCATGATCTGGGGGATCGACGGCCCGATCGGCAACAGGTCCGTGTCGTGCTGCGCCATGAGTCCCTGGTAGGCGACCTTGCGGCGCCTGCCGATCCGCAGGACCGCGTCCAGCATGACGTGCGCCTCGTCGACCGTGCCCGCAAGCCAGTCGATCCCCGGCCGCAACGGCCGCTCGCCGGGCGCGGGCTGGTGACTGAGGGCGGGCAGCACCCAGGACAGGCCGGCCGACCCGGCGTTCAGGTCGATCACGAACGTCAGCACGTCGGTGGCGCGGGCGAACCCGGCCAGGATGACGTGGACCATGTTCGTCTTGCCTGACCCGGTGGGGCCGACGACCAGCGCGCACTGCTCACGCAGGTAGGTCTGGATCTGCTCCGCGTTCGAGCGGTAGCCCCACGGGATCCCCGTCAGCAGCGACAACGGGCTGTAGTCCGAGGGGTAGGGGGTCTCGGTCTCCAGGGCGTTGACGGTTGCCACGTCGATCAGGGTGCGGCCCTGGTGGACGCCGGGCCCGGCGGTGGCGGTGCAGCCGTGCGGCAGGTGCGCGTCCGCCGACAGGGCCGCCGCGCGGGCGGCGATCTGGTCGTACGTCGTCGCGCCCGGCAGTTCGGCGTCGATGGTGAAGCCGGTCCCGGTGGCCCAGTGCTCGACCGCGAGGACGCGCACCTTCACCCCGCACACGCGCTGGATGCGATCGACCCACTCTTCCGCGATCGCCCGCCGCTCAGCCGAGAGCTCCGCGGCGACGGCGCGCTCTTCGGCGTGCAGGCCCTCCAGTTCGCGAGCTTCCTCGTAGAGGTTCGTCGACCGGGTGGCGGTGCCCATTCCGACGCCGATGACGGCGAGGGAGCCGAGCGCCTGCCAGGTGAGCGGCCCGTGGGTGATGGCCCACGTCGTCCACCCGGCGCCGACCAGCCACGATGCGGCCCGCGCGCCGATCGTGCGCCCCGCGTTGCGCACCCGCAGGCCGGCGATGGTGTGGCCGACGGCTCCGGCCGCGCCGACGGCGAGCGCCCAGCCCGGGGGCATGGACGTTGCAGCGCCGGTGGTGGCGACGGCGAACGCGCCGGTGGTGGCGGACAGGGCGCCGGTCACGGGTCCGTGACCGGCCGCCCAGTCCCACACCGGGCCACCGCCCACCTGAGGGTTCTGCTTAGGCTTGCTGCTGTTGTTGCTGGTCATGGTGGCCTCGGTGGTGGTCATGGCTAGACGTTCCAGCCCTTCTCGGCCTCGGTGCCGTTGCGGGGGTCCTCGTGGCGGGCAATGTCGTGCTCGTGGACCCGTCGGAAAAGCGGCGCGAGGGTCTCGGCGTCGTCGACGGCGTTGAGCAGGAGCTGGTGCAGGTCGTCGAACCCGGTCGCGACGTCCTTCTCGAAGGCGAACTCCTCGTCGGCGCGTTCGGCCAGGATGCGGAAGGTATTGGCGATCGACTGCATGGCCGTGGGCAGGTTGTCGATCATCGCCAGGACTTCCATGTTCCCGTCGGGCGTGTACTCCCGGGCGGCGCTTTCCATCTCCGCCGCGGCCTCTTCGAACTTGAAACCGGACACGTGCATGACCTCCTGTGCTGCGGTGGGAGCGGCCGGGATGAGGTGTGCGGGACGCTCGACGCGGTCCCCGATCTGCTGCGGGTCACCGTCGGCCGCGGCCTCGTCAGCGGTGCGCTGCTCGCGGATCGCCTCGTCCCGGGCGGCGCGCTGTTCGGCGCCGGACTGCACCAGACGCCGGTACAAGCGGCGGCCGGGGTGGATCAGCCACGACCAGCCGAGCTTGCGCCCCAGCGGAGTGGTCAGGCAGCCCAGCACTCCGGCGGCGCCGCCGGCGAGCGCGGCGAGCATGCGGCGGCCGTGGAAGCGGGCTGCGGACTTGAACAGGTTCCGGCGGGCCTTGCGTCGGGCGGGCGCCTTGCGGACCTGAGCCCGTTTGGCATCGACCTGCGCCGCCGTGCTCCGGTCACGCCCGGTACGGGCCTTGTTGACCAGGGCACGGGTACCGGAAGCGGCCTTGCCCCCGGCCCACCCCGCCGCCCGCCGCAACAGCCCCTTCGAGCCCGCCGCCTTGCCCGTGCGGGCCGCGGCGCGGGCGTCACGGCGGGCGTCGGCGACCGCGCGGCGGGCCGCCGTGGTCTGCCGACGCGCGGCGGCACGCGTCGGCGCGTGCGCCTTGCTGTCCCGGCGCAGCGCGCGTACTTCCCCGAGACGGCCCGCACCGGGCCGGCCGTCCGACGAACGTCCGCCGACCCTGGTCTTGGCAGCGTCCCGCGTGACGGCCGGACGTGACGCGTGACGGCCGCCGTGACGCCCCGCACCGCCCCCACCGGAATGGCGCAGGCCAGCCGCATTCTTGCCCCCGCCGGAGACGGTCGCGGCCCCCTTGCGGCCATTCGAAGTACCGCCGCTACTGCGGAGCAGAGAGGCAGTGCGGGGCGACGCCCCGGATTCTGCCTTGCGGCGCCGCGTCGTGCTGCTGCGGCGGGAGCGGACGGCGGCCGCGGTACCCACCACGGCGGCGCCGCCCGCGGCCACCGCCAGCGCGACCGGCCCGCCGCCCACCAGAGCGAGCGTGCTGGCCGCGCCGACAGCGCCGTTCGCGCCGGACAGGGCGAGCGGCAGTACTGGAATTCCGCCCGGCGTGTGCGCCAACTCCCGTGCAGACGCGGCGGAAACGGGGGCCGTCTCGCGCGGCGGGCTGACCGGGGGTGGTGGGGTGGCAGTCGGCGAGGCTACCGGTTCGATGCTGGTCTCGGTCATGCTGAGAACCACTCCTTTGAGGAGAGCAGGGCCCGGGCGCGACGCTTTGGACGGCTTGCGCGTCCGGGCCCTGCGCTGTGAAAACGTGCTGGTCAGAGCCGGTTGGGCTCCAGGGAGTAGAAGAGGACGGTGAAGCCGCTCCACCCCACCTGCCGCGTGACGTGCTCGCGGATCACCTGATAGACCTGCGCCCGGGAGTCCCCGGGCGCGACCTGAACGGTGTTGGAGATGGTGGCCTGATCACCGTTCCTGAGCTGGGCGGTGAGGACGAAGAAGTACTCGATCCGCTCGTCGGCGTTCGCGCGGGCCGAGACAGCCACGGCGTAACTCCTCTGTATTCGGCGGGTTGAGTTCGAGGTGTGAAGCTGCCGGGTCTGCACGCCGGGTCTGCGAGAGCGCCGCTCGCCGGGGCTCACCGGGTCTGCTTCACTGGTGCGGTCGACTGCCTTCCGGCAGTCGCAACGACGGCCAGCCCAATTGCCGTGGGCTGGCCGTCATTGGTGATGCCGGACGATCGGTCAGGCTTCCGATTCCTCATGGGACATCAGCGAGCCCCACGCGCGGCGCACCCGCTGTTCCCCGCCCACGAACCCGCCGTCGCGGAACGCGGTGACGGCCTGACGGTAGGACAGCGGCGGGTCGTCGGAGTAGCGCAGGTGCCGCAGGACGACGACAAGCTGAGCATCGGTCAGCGGCTCACCCGGCACGGGTGCCGGTACGCCCGCCACGGCGGCGATCTCCTCCAGCGTCACGGGCGGCGTCACACCCGTGACGCCCTGCGCGGGACCGGCCTCCAGTACGGGCGTGACCTGCGTGTCTTCACCCGTCACGGCCGTGACGCCTTCACCGCCGGGCCCCTCGGCGACGACGGGCTGCGGAGCTGGCGCGACGCCGTGGGCGGGGGCCGTGACGGGCAGGGCGAACATGCCCGCAAGGGCCGCGTCCGCGCCGGCCGTCATCCGCTCACGCTGGACGTCGACCAGGTGCACCCCCAGCAGAGCGTCACCCGCCCCGACCTTCTGCGCGAGCTTCCACGACTGAAGCTCCGACTTGTTGCGGACCTTCTCCTCGGGATGGTTCGCGGCGCGGGCGCGGTGGTAGGCGAGGCGCTGCATGACAGCGGCGCTGCGGCGCTGCGCCTCGGCATCTACGCCGGTGCTGTAGACGACGATCCGGCGGGCCAACAGCCCCAGCCCCTCCGCGGACACGGACATAGCCATCGGGGTGAAGGCGAACACGACCGCGTCCCGGGCAGACTGCGCGACCGCGGCGCCGGTCAGGGACGCCAGAGCGGGCAGCGTCCACAGACCCACTCGCACGGCCGCCGGGGAGGACTGCCCCAGCATGGTCAGCCCCACCAGCGTCAGCGCCAGAACGAGCGTGGCACCTTCACCAGCCGCGACCACACCCAGCGCGGTGGCCGACCGGTGGAACACGGACGTGATGTTGGAGTAGGTGCCCCAAGCGCCCACGCCGCCGAACGCGACCATGGGCACCGCGGCGGCACTCAGAACGATGATCTGCCCCTTACTCAGGGACCGTTCCAACGGGTGATCCATCACTGTTTCCCTTCCGGGAGTCGGCGCCCGACCAGTGCCGGTCAGGCGGCTTGCTGGTCGTCGGGATAGGCGCACGGCACACAGACCCCGAGCGAGACGGGGATGACGTATCCGGCGTCGTTGCGGCACTGCGGGCAGGTACGGCGAGCCCGCATCGCACACGCCAGCGCTCGGCGCTTCGCCGGCGTCATCGGCCGCACCGGCAGGGCCTTGTCCAGCCGGTACAGGTAGGCGACCAGCGGCCCGCGCCGATGACGTGGCCGCAGGACCTGCGCCGCGACCGGTTGCCCACCCGGGCGCAGGCCACGGGCCCGTAACTGCCGCCTGGTCGCCAACCCCTCCGGCGCACACCGCCACGGATACGTGGGGATGCCGTGCCGGGCGCCGGTCGGATCGAAGCACTTGCCCAGCACCGCCATCAGGCCGGAGCCCCGACCGGCGCCGCAGCGTGCACATCGCCGTAGCCGGTCAACTCCAGCACCGCACCGGCGTAGCCGACGGACGCCTTCAGCACTCGCGTACGGCCGCCGCTCTGCTCGCGGTACACCACGGCGTCGGGCGGGATGCTCAGCGCGTCCCGCCACGCCTCGAAGCCGGCCAGATCGTCGTGGAACCTAAGGCCCAACTGGTTCGGAAAGATGGTCGACACGTCGATCTCCGGCGCGGGCAGGTGCCCGAAGTCCACGGTCAGCAGCCGCAGCACGCGCAGCGGCACGGCCAGGCCCTCCAGCGTCAGCGCCTCGCTCATGCCGCAGCCCCCCGACGTACCGGACGGCGGCGGGCGGGGCGGGCGAGCGGGACGACGTTGAACAGGTCCGGGTGCTCGTCGACCACCCGCGCCGCCAGGCGGACCAGGTCGTCGGGCAGGCTCTGGTACTCGGGGTCGGCGAGGATGTCACGGGCCGCGTCCAGCCGCGCCGCGCGCTCCTCCTCCGACTCACCCTCCTCCCCCAGCCACAACTCAACCGGGGTGCCCAGCGCCAGTTCCGCGAACTCCGCCGGGGTCAGGGCCTCACGGCCGGCAACAATGCACTTCATTGGGCATGCTCCTCTCAAGCGGAAACGGCCCGAAGAACAGCGGCCCGGGGTCCAAACACCAGGGCCGCGGCCGTTGGAGCGGGTGGATCCGGCTCCCCGCGCCCCGCCCGTACGACCACCGCACACCGTGCGGGCCGGACGGGCGAGGGAGGCAACCGGCCGCAGCGCTAGCCGCTGCGACGGCGGGTTGAAGAGGTGGACCGGACTGGTCACGAGCGCGGAATCCGCTCACCAACCGGGATGTCGCACTGGCGCCGCCGGCCGGTCCACCACGGCGGCACCCATCGCTTTCGTTTGACGCACGAGAGGCCTCCAAATCAGCGAAAAGACAGGGATGTTGCTGCAAGGGGGACCGCGTCCCCACCCTCCGGCCGTTGCTCGCGGTCGCCGGGCCACCTCGCCAGTCGGGCCGAAGCCCTGTCCTCTGGCCTTCAGCGGGATTGCAGCGTCCCCGCCTTCTGCGCATGCGGCATGTAGCCGCCCTCCAGCCGAGTTGTTGCGCTCAGCCGTTGCAGTACCTGTTTTACAGGTACTGCATGAGGGTCCGTCAAGTACGTCGACGGAACCTCTTGGTTTCGCGCCGGGACTTCCTGGCGCACATTCAGAATCGCGGCAGGTCAGGGGAGTTGGTCACCCCGCACGTAGACAGCTCGGGGCCATCTGGCTACGGTCAAGAAGTCCAAGAAGTCCCTACGGGGGTGCAGATGTCGAACGAGCGTTTACGGTCCGCCCTCCTCGCCCGTGGCATGACCGTGCAGAGCCTCGCCGAAGAAATCGGCGTCATCCCGAAGACGGTCGAGCGCTGGATCACGCAGGGCAAAGTGCCGTATCGGCGTCACCAGTACGCGACGGCGGCCGTGCTCAAGGTCGACGTGACGGCGCTGTGGGATGACGCCCGCGCTGTCGACAGCGCGACGGATCTGACCAAAGCGGAGATCGTTGCCGTCTACCCGCATCGGCACACGGTGCCTACCGGTCTCTGGCGTGACCTCTACGCGCGAGCGGAGAACAACCTAGACGTTCTCGTCTACTCCGGTCTGTTCTTGTCCGAGGATCCCTTGTTCCACGATCTCCTGAAGAAGAAGGTGGAAGGGACCACGCAGGTACGCATCCTGCTCGGAGACCCCAACTGTGAAGCCGTCCGGCAACGTGGCATTGATGAGGGTCACCGGATCATGGACGGCAAGATCCGGAACGCGTTGGTGAACTACCGTCCCCTCTTCGAGAGTCACCCCGAGATCGGCTTCAGACTCCACGCGACGACGCTCTACAACTCCATATACCGGTCCGATGACGAGATGCTCGTCAACCCGCACGTCTACGGCATCGGCGCCTACATGGCACCCGTCTTCCACCTGCGCCGGATGCCAGGCGGCGGCCTCTTCGACACCTATGCGAATAGCATCGAACAGACCTGGGGAGGCGCCCGCCAGGTCACGGACCGCGACACCACAGGAGCCTGAGCATGGGACGCATCGACTACCTGCACGACCCCGACGCCCCGCCGGCCAACTCGGTGGTGCCGTCCGTCGTCGCGTTCGTACAGAACGAGGCGGGACAGGTGCTGATGATCCAGCGCTCCGACAATGGGCGCTGGGCACTGCCCGGCGGCGGCCACGACGTCGGCGAATCCATCAGTGACACCGTGGTGCGCGAAGTCTGGGAAGAGACCGGGATCAAGGCGGAAGTCGTCGACGTGTCCGGGCTCTACACGGACCCCGGACATGTGATGCAGTACGACGACGGCGAGGTGCGCCAGCAGTTCAGCATCTGTTTCCGTGCACGGCCGGTCGGCGGTGAGCTCCGTACGAGCAACGAGACGACTCAGGTCCGCTGGGTCGACCCAGCGGACCTGAGGACGTTGGATGTGCACCCCACAATGCGGCTCCGGATCGAGCACGCCATGGACCGGACGCGGCCGGCGCCCTACATCGGCTGACGCTTGGCGGCGGCGACGCGTTCGAGGACGCGAGACGTGCACGCCAGAATCTCGGGTTCGGCCCGGCGGATGAACTGCCCGATCAGGCTGTCCGGCCCGTACCGTCCGGTGATCTCGTTGATCCGGTCGATCGGGTTCGTGGGCGTGCCGTCCGGCGTGGTGTTCATGTCGCAGTAGCAGAGCGCATCGTTCAGGTGCGCGCTCTCGCGGGGGAACTCGCCTTCCAACTCCTCACGCAAGCCGCGTGCTTCCGCTTCCATCCAAGCGCAGGAGTGGTGAGCGACCAGGTTGACGACCCGTTCGTCGGCGCCGGCTACGTCCCTGAGGTAGCGCGCGCCGTCCAGCGGGTGAAAGCCCGTCTTGGCTAGGTCCGGCGCGTAGCCGATGTCATGCAGGAGCGCCGCAGCCTCCACTAGGTCTGCATCCTGGTCAAGAATGAGCCCGATCGTGCGCGCCCTCTCGGCGACCCCCAGGCAGTGCTTCCAACGTCGCGGCAGGGGCTCCGCCAGCAACGTTTCGGCGAGCGGATAGGCCCACTGTGTAAGTCCAGTCAAGGTCGGGAGTGCCCTTCTTGGGTCGGCAACGCTCGTACAAACCGGAACTTCCCTTGGCCTCCCTCGGACAACACTCCGGCTGCTGTGAGTTTGTCCAGAGCCTTGGCCACAGTCGGACGCGAGACGCCGAATCTTGCACTCAGAGAGGAGGCGCTGGGGAAGATTGAACCCACCTCAAGACCATCGGCGGCGATGACATCACTGATTCGTTCATGCAGCGGCCTGCGGTCGACCTGGTCACCCGGTCGAATAACGCGCCATCGGCCGCCCGGTACCGGCTCCGCCACACCGTCGACTTGCAGAACCCTGAAGGCGCGCAGGACCACGCCGCGGGAGATGCCATGATCACGCATGAGTTCTGCGACCGTCGGCAGCTCCTTCATATGCGGGTTGGAGAGGACCTGGGTTACCAATGCATCCGCGATCCTGAGGAAGGTCCCGCGGGGACTGGGGTGCAGTTCGTCGCTGCGGGCCGCGGCGGCTTCACTCGGTCCCTTGGGGATGGCCCCCCCTGCACCCGCGTCAAGTCTGTCCCGGAAGTCGGTGTAGCCACTGCAACCGACCAGCTGCGCGAAGCGCATCAATGAGGATGGGCTGACGCCGATGCGCTTGGCGAGACCTGTGAGGGACAGGCGGCGGCACTCGGCAGCGTTTTCGAGCAGGTACTGAGCTATGTGCTGCTGTGACGACGTGAGGCGAGGATCATCGATGTACGCACCGAGCCAGGCTGCAAGGGAGTCTTCCGTCCCCGCTGCGGTGGTGTCCTGGCTCTTCGCCGCATCTGCCAGGGAGACCCGGTGGGGGCTGGACTGCTGCGACACTTACTCATCCTCTCTGCTCGCCCGAGGTCAGCCTTAAGGGTCGCATGCTTGGCGACCGCTGCGGAGGGGTGAGGGGCCTGGACACATAGTCCTTGGCAGACATGGTTGCGGCCTCGATGGCCCGACGTGCCAGCGCCGTTGTGTCGACATGCTCAGCGTGAGGCCGTGGCTCCCTTCTTGCCGCGGCTCGCCGGGACACGGAAGCCGACGTGCTCCAGGGGCCTCGGGCGCCAACCCGATTCTTCGACGACTTCCCGGAGGGCTGTCTCTGCCCGCTCCTCTATCCCTCGTCGAAGACGTCGCTGGGAAGCTCCCAGCGGCCATAGTCGCACTTTCTCTGTTTTGCACCCTGCCTATGGTGGCTAGCTCGTCACAGGGCCGTACTGCCAACCATGTTTCTCGGCCTTGTCGCGCAAGGTACTGGCTCGCCTCTGCTGGGCACCCTTGCTCTGCACTGCCTTGAAATCGATGTAGGCGTGAGCCGGGGGCCGTACGGATCCATCGTCCACCTGGGAATCGTCGACGGCTCTTAGAGAGACCTCGTGCACTTCTGCGACATCCACGTAATAGACGCCAACCGAGGAGTGCCCCATTACCTCAGTGTGATGGCGGTATGACTCTTCGGGGGTGACCAGTGAAGATCTTGTTACGGATACTTCTCCAGTGTCTTTGGGAGTCGGCCTGAAGAGCTGACTGCTGACCCGCCCGTCGTGAACCCAGCTGGGATTCACTTGACGCCAAAGTTTTTCTTCCTGGTTCGTTATTTTGGACTCACCAGGCCGAAGGCTAGAGTCATCAGTCGGCATATTGAGTGATCCCCCCGGTCGCAAAATCCGTGATCTCTTCTAGCTGTCGCCAGTGGAATTGCTTAGCGGCCTCTTGGTCGTCATCTTTCGAAAAAGCATAAGCCTCCACCTTGTCGTCAGGCAGGACGATCACTGTGACCTCCCCCCGAGTGAAGGGCCATTCAAGCTGCACCCCTCCCTCTTCGGTGGGGTAGATATAGGGGCGTTCAACCTGGGCATCGAGGAATTCAAGCAAGAGGGACTCGACTTCGCGTAGTACTTTGCGACTCACCTCCTTCCCCACGCCATCAAGCCAGCCCTTCTCCAGCGCCTGCAATGTCACCAAACGCTCGGACCATTCGGCCGGCAGGACCGGTTCGATGGAGAGGACGTCTTGGATCTCGATGGTCTCGCCGTCAATTGACTGGATGGCGACAACGTTTATAGCGACTGTGGGCGCCATTGTTGAGCGATCTAGATATTGCCTGAGATCTGCAACGATGTCATCCGAAGAGAAACGGCCTGGAACCGACCTTCCGCCGGTTAGGCGAAAGGTGAAAGTTCCCTTTTCTGCATCAACGCCCACCACTTGACCCGAGGTGAGCGTCTCAATCTCAAACCTCTCTAGGCGGGCCTGCTCATGAATCAAGCGACGGACCGGCTGCGAGTAAATCGCAGCGGATGGTTTCCCGCTATCGAATTCGATGAACTCGCCATCTTGCAGACTTCGCCCGAATCGAGAGAATTCACGGAGGGCGTGAGGCGGGAAAGTGCGGGGAATCCCTGAGCCGGACTGAATTGATCGCAACGTGTCCTGGATCAGGATGCGCGCTTCGTCAAAAATGCCCGCATCGGTGTCGTCGAACAGAGCATCAGAATCGGCTGTAGCCCTCTCAAGAACAGGAACGACGCTTCCTGCGCGAATGCCGGAAAGCCGAAGGGAGAAAGAAGACGCAAAGCCTCGCGGTACGCGCTGGCGTGTGGCGTGCCGCTGCTTGTACAGGCCGCGCGCAACGTCGACGACTAGGCGCTCGTACCTCGCGAACTCAGCCAGAACCTCTACGGGTAGGCCGTGTTGCTCGTATCGGCCACCTCGCAGGCGCCAAGATCCAAAAGTGCGACTTTCCGTCCCCATGCCCCCACCCTACTGAGACGGCATCCATGCTCATGATGGCCACTCCATATGGAACAAGTTTCCTCCCAAGTGGTTCTTGATGCAATCGAACAGCAGCCGTAGCTTCACGGAGCGTGCCTGCTGCTCAGCCGAGTGGGGGAGGACCCTACGGGAGATTGATCGTCTCCGCGGCAGCCGAAGCGCTCCGTTGCTCTGCAGTGAGGGGGTTCTGGCCCACCCGGCGGACCTCGATGAGCGCGCGGAGCTCCTTCGGCGTAGGCCAGGGCGCACGACGGTGGATCATTCGATGACAGTTCGCGCAGATGAGCGCAAGGTCGCTGAGTGCGGTTCGGCCCTCGCCGGCCTCATGCAGCGGGACTACGTGGTGGCACTCGATGTAGCCGCCACCCCGCTCGCCGTAGACCTCCTCGAAGTCGAACCCACACGCCTCGCAACTCAGCCGCCCGCCCTGTCGAAGGACCGCAGCGATCTTCTTCTTGCGCAGTGCCTTGTTCCGCTCGCGGCTCCGGTGCCGACGCATCAGCAGCCGCCCTTCGGGCGCGCTGTAGTCGTCCAGTTCTTCTTCCTCGTCTAGAGGCAGGCCCTGGAGATCGCCAGTAGCGATGCCCCGCCGGATGAGCTGAGCCACCTCGCTCATCTCTGCAGGCTTGGCAAGGAAGTCGTTCAGCACCTCGATATCGAGGGCTCCACCGTTGGTGGGCTTGCCTTGGTAGTCCGGGTGCCGCGTGGCGATGTCGAACGTCTTCCGGGCCACTCCGTTAGGGTTCCGGAACTTTTCGTTGCGGTCGGTCTCGGCGTGGATCGGCATTAGTTGCAAGAGGTCGGACAACTCGATCACACGCTGATCGTTCGCATCGAGCCCCTTCCAGCCGTTGGCCATCACGAGATGACAGGCCAGGATGATCTCGTCGCGGGCCCAGTCGGGGTTCTTGACGGTCTTGACCTTGAATCCCGCCCGCCTGAGCCAGGCAGCTGCATGGTCCTTGCCGCCACTGAACTCCGCTGGCAGTAGTGCCCGGCCGTGATCCCACTTGTGTGCCACGCCGGCGATGGCCTTGGAGTCGTACCAGCTTCCCTCGTGTACGAGGACATACGAGAGGGACTCCTTGAAGCCGTACTTGGCGAGGAACTCCGTCCGGCCCAACTGGTCGTACTCAGCGATGGCCCTAAGTACGGCGTCCCGCGTGATCGCACCTATGCCCATGGCTGAAGGTTACGGTCAGGGACTGACAGTGGTGCCTCGATGACGGCGCTCTGTGCGACACACCTCCGACACGTTGAGCATCACATGACGGCTCCGGACCTGCTCCCGCGCAGATCAGAACCATTGTGAGGCGCGAACAGCGCAATCACTCCGGAGCCGTGTGCGCAGGTTCGAATCCTGCCGGGGGCACCTTGGATCAGGTGCCCAAAGACCCCGTCATCAGCGGAGACGCTGAGGGTGGGGTCTTCGCGTATGTGCCGGCGTCTGCGGCCCGGAACGGCCGTACGTCCGAGGGCGAGGTACCAGTCAGCCCGCGTCCGGCCACTCTTCCGGAGGCGAAGGCGGCTTGGGGTCGTCCCGTCGCTCGGCCTGCCGCGCGTTCTCCCCGCGCAGGCTCGTCAACCACGGCCACAGGTCCGGCAGCGGCTGCGCCGGGCAGGCTAGACGGTGCTCGATTCGGCACCGCTGGAACTGATCCGGCGGACACACCCCGTAGACCGTCACGCGTCCATCGGACAGCTCGATCCACCGGTGCTCCGCCGGGACCGTATGAGCCAGCGGATGCATGTCTGGCTCCAGCAGCACCCAGTCCTGTTCGAGCGTCGCCACCCGGTCCTGTAACAGCCCGCAATGCGGGCAGCGGGACTGCCCGCCGCCTAATCGCCTCGGCTTCTCCTGTAAGACCCCCATACCGTGAGGGTCGCCAGCCCGGCAGCCCAGGCGTAGAGCGCGAACCGGACTGAACCCCTGGGACCACCGCCAGCCAGCGGGACGAAAGACGACGCGGCAGGTGCAGCCGGCAACTAACGGCCAACAGCACACGGCCGAGATATGAACTCGATCTCGAGCGGTCTCTCCGGGGCTCCCCCCGCCCCTTCGCACCGCGCACTCGCCCCGACGGCGATCGAAGGAGGACCATAGGAGGCGAGTAGGCAAGGGAGGCCCACCATGAAGACCGGAGCCTCGGATTTCGACCGTTATCTGTACTCTCACACGCCCTCCCAGGCCGAGGGCGAGCGGGATGAATCGGGTGAGAGTGCGGCCATGGAGCAGCACCCCGACGTTCCCAGGACCGAGCCGTCCCAGGCGGAGGGCGAGCGGATGGACAACACCAGGACCGTTTGACCATCGACAGACGATCGATCAGCGGCTCGGGGCAGGCTGTGGGCCGCATGATGCCTCACAAGGATGGGAATGTGAGTAGGAGGCGTTATGTGGCTCGGGGGGTGCCGGGGGGTTATCGGGTGTGGGACAACCGGGGGCGGCGGTGGTGGGGGGATCTTTATGAGGTGTGTCCTGATGATCTGGTCGTCGAGCTGAACGGGGCGGCGGATCCCGCGCGGATCACTGCGTTGATGAAGCGTTATCGGGCGATGAAGAGGTAGGGCGCGTGGTGGAGGGGTTCAGGGATGACAGGGCCTTCGTGAATGTGTGGGCTGCCGTGGCCGCTTCCTGGGGGGTCATGGTCAGGGGTGGCATCAGGACGACCGTGTCGGGGGTGTAGTGGATCAGCAGGCCCTGGCGGCGGCACTCCGTTTCCAGTCGGCGTCGGTCCCGCATCGAGAGGGGGCTGCCCTCGGGGTCCACCAGGTCGATCGCCACGTAGGCGCCCACGGCTCGGACGCCGGCGAACGTGGGGGCGGCGTCGAGGAGTTCGGTGAGGTGCGTGGTGAGGAGGCGGCCGAGTGTTCGGCCGTTGGCTATCAGGTCCTCGGATCTGTACGCGCGGATCGCGGCGAGTGCCGCGGCGCAGGCCACCGGGTGGCCGTCCGTCGTCGACGCGTGCGTGAACACCGTGCTGGTGGTGTCGAAGGCCTGGTAGATGTCCTCCGTCGCCAGGGTCGCGCCCAGTGCCGCGTAGCCGGCTGTTATGCCCTTCGCCAGGCACATGATGTCCGGTGAGACTCCGGAGATGTCGGCCGCGAACATCTCGCCCATCCGGCCGAATCCCGTGAATGCCTCGTCGAAGATGAGGAGGATGTTGTTCTTTGTGCAGTACTCGCGTGCGGCTCTGAGGTAGGGGGTGGGGAGGGGGATTCCGTTTCGGCCCTTCACCGGTTCGAGAATCATCGCCGCTATGCGGTCCGGGCCCAACGCGTCCAATTGGGCCGCGAGTTCGGCGCCTGAGGTCGAGTCGGTCGGCTCCGGGAGGTGGTGGAAGCCGTCCGGCATGGGGCCGTGGAGCCAGTGCATGATCCGTTGTCCGCTCGCCGCCATGGCCGCCATCGGGCTGCCGTGGTAGCTGTCGCGCAGACCCACGACGAGGCGTTTGTCCCGATGGCCTCTGTTCCGGTGGTACGAACGGGCCATCAGAATCGCGCTCTCGACCGCCGCGCCCCCGGTGTGGCAGAACCGCACGCGGCTGAGGCCTGCGGGGGCGATCTCGGTGAGTTCCCGGGCCAGTTCGACGACCACGGGGGCCGGCAGTTCCCAGCGCACCATGCACACGTAGGGCAACTCGCGCGCCTGGCGGCACATCGCGTCCACGACGTCGGTCCTGCCGTAGCCGAGCATCATGTTGCCCACCCCGGCGCGGGCGTCGAGGGCGCGGTGTCCCGAAGCGTCGATCAGCCAGGACCCCTCGCCCCTGACCCAGAACTCCTCGGGTCCGCTCTGGTCGAGGATCGTCGACGTGGGCACGGTCCCGTGCCAGAGAGGGTATTTCTCACGATCCCAGGTACTCGGCGTCATGGCCTCGTCTCCCCCTGTCCGCGCTACTTCGCGGGTGCCTGAACCACGCCGCACGTGAAGGTGTATCCGCCGGTGCCCTGGATGATCAGTCCGTATTCGCCGGGGTTGAGGCTGCTCTCGATATCCACCAGGTTCGCGAGGAAGTCCCCGGCGCCGAGGCAGCCGGTGGTGCACTCCAGATAGCGCGGATTTCCGCCGATCACCTCACCGATGGCGGGCTTGAACATGCCCTCGCGCATCGTCCGGGTGAGGCGTGGCAGCGCGACGACGCTGATGTCCTCGGATTCTATCTGCGCCGTACGCAGGGCCTTGCGGACCAGTTCGTGCATCTTGGGAACGCCGATCTTGACCATACGCGCCGCCGCGCCGGATTCCCTGAACACCTTGTTGGCACGCCCGAGGGAAATCGGAATGCCGTGCCCCAGCGGAACGGGGGTGAACTCGTCGTCACCGCGCATCTGGACTTCCCACTCGGAGTCCGTCACCATCTCCAGCGCGCGAAGGTGGAGAAGGTCGCCGCCCTCTCCGGTCCGGCCGAGCAGGACCGCGGTCGCCGAGTCCGAGTAGGCCGCGTCGTCGTCGCTGGCCCACCGGTCGAACACCGGCGGACAGAACCGGTCCGCCGACGTGATGAGAACCGTGCCCGCGTCGGGCGTCGCGAGCAGCCACTTCGCCGCGAGTTGCAGGGCTACGGCGCCACCGTTGCAGAGCTGCTGGACGTTGATGGGGAGCGCGTCGTCGAGACCGGCCTGATGAGCGATGTAGTGCGCCGGCGACCACATGTCGAAGCCCTGGTGGTAGCTGAAGGAGTGCACCACGGAGTCCACCGTGGACGGGGCGACGCCGCTGGTCTCCAGAGTGGTTCCCGCGGCGAGCACGGCCATCCGGGGTGGCGCTAGATCGGCCGGGGCGACATGCAGTTCCGACACACCGATGCGCTCGAAGTCCGCTGAGCTGAGCTCACCGTCAGCGGGGCCTTCCTTGGCCGGCGGAAGCCAGAGGGTCGCCGCCTTAACACTCAGCCCGGTCGCTGTCACTGTGTCCTTGCCCTTCTCTCGTCTTCGTTCGGGATCCGTTGTGACAGGAGCGCCCTTCGGTCCACCTTGCCCGAGCCCGTCAGGGGGAAGCTGTCGCGCACGTGGATCTCGCCGGGCAGCATGTAGCTGGGGACTTTGGAGACCAGGTGGTCGTGGCACGCCTGGGGCGTGCACTCCTCGCTCGCCGGTACCACGAAGGCCACCACGACCTTCTCTCCGGACTCGTTCTCGCTGGTGGTGACGTAGCTCTGTTTGACGTACGGCACCTCGTTCATGAAGTGCGTGATCTCTCCGAGCTCGATCCGGAAACCATTGACCTTGACCTGGTCGTCCAGCCGTCCCTGGAAGACCACGTTTCCGTCCTCGCGGAAGAAGCCGCGGTCCCCGGTGTGATAGAGCCGTACCTTTTCGCCGTCGATGTCATAGTCGACGTACTTCTGTTTCGTCAGCTCGGGCATTCCCAGATAGCCCGGCGAAAGGCCCGGTCCCGCCAGGCACACTTCTCCGGCCTCGCCGGGGGCGCACAGCGCGCCGTCGCGGAGGATGTAGAGGGATGTGTTCTGGATGGGCAGTCCGATGGGCAGCGCGGAGTCGCCCTGGACGGAGGCGCGGACGGGATAGTAGGTGGCGAAGACCGAGCACTCGGTGGGCCCGTAGACGCTGACGACCTTGTCGTTCCCGTAGTGGTTCCGGGCTTTCTCGATGTGCCTGAGGGAATGTGCCTCGCCGCCGGTGAGGATCGTCCTGACCGTGTCCAGGGTGGCGGGCGCCTCGTCCACGATCACGTTGAAGAGCGCCGTCGTCACGAAGACCGCCGTGACGTCGTTCTGCCGTACGAGCCGCTTCAGTTCCGACAGCCGGATGTAATCCGACGGGTAGAGCACGCATGTCCCGCCGTGCAGCAGTGTTCCCCAGATCTCGAATACGGCGGCGTCGAAGAATATCGACGCCAGTTGCGGGATGACCGCGTTCTCGTCGAGGTCGACGAAGCGGGAATGGAACACCAGGCGGACAACGCCCTCGTGCCGGATCGGCACGCCCTTGGGGGACCCTGTCGATCCCGAGGTGAAGACGATGTAGGCGATGGAGTCCTGCTGGACCCGGAGGGACGGGTTCTTCTCGTCGGCGTCCAGTGCGGCCAGGTCGACGGGTACGACCCGCAGGTGCTGGAAGCGGGCCGTCATCTCCTCGGCCGCGTCGGTCAGCAGGGCCGTGCAGTCCGCCTTGCCGAAGATCCCGCGCAGGCGTTCGTCCGGCCATGTGCGGTCGAACGGGAGGTAGGTGGCGCCGCACTTGATGATCGCCAGCATGGCGACGATCATCTCCGGCGAGCGCTTGACGCTCAGTCCCACCACGTGGCCGGGGTGCACGCCGGCCGCGCGGAGCCGCGCGCTCAGGCTGTTCGCCAGCCCGTTGAGCTCGCGGTACGTGAGCTTGCGCTCTCGGTGGACGACGGCGACGGCGTCGGGACGACGGTCGGCGGCGCGCTCGAAGAGCTCTTTCAGGCTCTCCGCCGGATAGGGAGCCTCCGTCCTGTTGATTTTCCGATGAACAGACAGAGCCTCTTCTGAAAGGGCGATCTTATCCATTCGGATTCCCCAGATTCCCCAGACGTGTGTTGACGATTCTCGTTACGTGCTCTGGGTGGCTGTCCACGAAGAAATGTCCGCCGGAAACCTCGACCAGCTCGCAGTGGCGGCTGGTGAACCGCTGCCAGCCGCGCATGCTCGCCCAGCTGTCGACCGCGTCGTCCGGGCTGTACAGGGCGGTGATGGGAACGTCCACGCCGGTCGCGTGGCGGTCGTCCCATATTTCCGCGAGCCGGATCTCGCTGCGCACCGTCGGCAGGAGCAGGCGCAGCAGCCTCTCCTCCTCGAAGAGCTCCGCCGGGGTGCCGCCCATCTTCGCCACCGCGTCCCGGAAATCACGTTCCGTCATCTGATGCATATAGGGGCGCGCTTGCGGCACGTCGGGGCTCCGGCAGCCGGAGACGAACAGCCGGCGCGTCGTCCCCGGGTACTCGGCCGCGGCCCGGTGGGACAGCTCGTACGCCAGCCGCCCCCCGAAGCTGTGGCCGTAGAAGGCGTGGCGGCGGTTCAAGTACGGCGACAACGCCTCGAAGACATCGTCGATCAGGGGCTGCCACCGGTCGTAGCGCGCTTCCTTGAGACGGCGTCCCCGGCCGGGCAGGATCACGCACACCAGCTCGATGTCGTCCGCGATCCCGCCGCACCAGCCACGGAACGTCTCGGGGCTCCCGCCCGCGTAGGGAAAGCAGAACAACGTGGTGGCGGGCTCTGTCGCCGCCGCCTTGAGGGTCATCACCCACTTGTCGTTCGTCGCCGCCACGCCGGCCCTGCTAGTCCGACACCGTGTCAGCGGCCTTGGCGTTCCGCTGGATGCTGGCCACGATGTCCGTCATCCGGCTCTCGCTGAACAGCTCGTCGGCGGGAAGCGAGTCGTCGCCGAACTCTCGTTCCGCCCGCTCGATCAGCTTCACCGCGGTGAGCGAGGTGCCTCCGGCCTCGAAGAAGTCGTCCTCGGCGCCCGCCACCCGCAGGCCGAGCTGCTTGCACTCGTCGATGACCCAGGCCAGCAGGGTTTCCGGTGCCATGCGATTGTCCGTGCCGCTCATTTATCGGCTCTCCTCGTGCTTGGGATCGCTAGTGCTTGGGGAATCGGAATCCGTTGACGGTGGTCTCGACGAAGCGGTTGTGGCCGTAGCGGTCCTCGCCGGACACCATCACACAGCCGAACTTTTCGAGGCTGGCCCGTGCGCCGAATTCCTGGAGTTCGTCGGAGTACGGGTAGACCCGGACCTGGGTCGGCAGGTAACGCGAGGCGAAGCCGAGGCGCATCCGATCGGTTTCGGTGTTCGGGTGGGATGCGTGCATGAGCGTCGACCAGAAGAGAATGAACTGGCCCTGGCGCATGACCTGGGAGACGGCCTTGGACTCGTCGGGAGTCCAGTCCGGGTCCTTCTGCAGCTGCCGGTAGTCGTAGCCGAAGAGGCCGCGCTTGACGCCGTCCTTCTCCATCTGGTTGATGATGTCCGGGTTGTATTCCATGATCTTTGATTCGTCGTAGTTCATCGACGTGTGCGTGCCCGGGATGAACTGGAGGCAGCCGTTCTTGACCGTCGCCTCCGTGAAGGCGGTCCAGGCCGTGATGGTGCCTCCGAACTCCGCGTCCTCCGGCCACACGATGTGCGGGTGCTTCGAGCCGTCGACGCTGGAGAAGTTGTCCGCCTGGTGCCAGTCCGTGCCCTCGTCACCGGGGTACTTCGGGAAGAGTTCGGTACGCCAGCAGAGGGTGTCGGGGCCGAGGATGCTCGACACCCGGTCCACGATCTCCGGCCGGGTGATGTGCTCGGCGAGGAAGTCGACGTCGATATGACGGTCGTAACCGGCCGCCAGATTCGTGTTCCCGGATTCCGTCCGGCCCTCGCTGTAAATGGCCGTCTTGGTCCTGAGCAGCTTCGGCCTGATCTCCTTGAGATAGCCTTCCATCTCATCTTCGGTGTAGAGATCGAATGGACCGATGTAGCCGTCGCGAGCGAATTGCTCCAGCTCTTCGGGGCTCAGCGCGAACGTTTTCGTACGGGCCATGATTTCTCCTCGATCCTTCACTCGCTCGTAGCCGCCACTCAAAGCCGTATGAGGATCTGTGTCCGGCCGCCGGCGGCCCGGTGGCCAAGGCACCGGAAAATAAGGCGAAGAAGCGAGAAAAGACGCTACCCGGGCATACCCTTGTGCAGAACCCCTATCCTGGGGACCGGACCCCTATCCTGCGGCCGGCACCCCTATCGGGTCGTACGACCAGTTGCACGGCTCACGCACATCTTTCATCGAGGCCGCACAAACAGACATACGGGGTTCCATGGCCGTGCCATCCACACGATGAGGCGGCCCCCGAAATGCGGTGGCCCCCGACCCCGTCGCGGCCTACCGTGGCCCGATGGCGACTCAGGTGATCATCCTCAACGGCGGTTCGAGTTCGGGGAAGTCCGGGATCGTGCGGTGTCTCCAGGACGTGCTGCCGGATCCGTGGCTGGCGTTCGGGGTCGACGCGTTCGTCGACGCCCTGCCCGCGAGGATGCGGGGCTCGAACGAGGGGATCGTGTTCGCGCCGGACGGCGGAGTCGGCGTCGGCGCGGACTTCCGGGCGTTGGAGGCGGCCTGGCTGCAGGGCGTCGCGGCGACGGTCAGGGCCGGGGCACGAGTGATCGTCGACGATGTGTTCCTCGGCGGGCCGGAGTCCCAGGGGCGGTGGCGGGAGGCGCTGGACGGTCTGGGCGTGCTGTGGGTCGGCGTCCGGTGCGAGAGCGCGGTCGCGGCGGGCCGGGAGATCGCGCGGGGCGACCGGGTCCGGGGGATGGCGGCGCCGCAGGCGGACCTGGTGCACAAGGGGGTGCACTACGACGTGGAGGTGGACACGACCCGCGCCGAGTCCCTGGCCTGCGCCCACGCGATCGCCGCCCGGGTCGACTGACTGCCGCAGCCGAACCGGCCTGCCCGAATGACCACGCCAGCGATCACGCCAGTGATCACGCGAGCGATCACGCCGTGCGTTTGCGGGACGCGGTCTTCTTCGCCGCCGTCTTCTTCGCCGTCCCGCTCGTCTTCTTCGCCGCCGCCTTCGAGGTGCTCTTCGTCGCCGTCGTCTTCTTCGCCGCCGCCTTCGTCGTCTTCGCCGTCGACTTCCTCGCGGCGGCGGACGGTGCCTTCTTCGCGGCCGACGTGGACTTCTTGCCGCCGGTCCCCTTCGGCGCCGCGCCGGCCGTCTTGCGGCCGGAGAGGCGTCTGACCTCGGCCTCCTGCTCGGCGCCGGGTTCCTCGCCCCGGGACTCCTTCGCCGCCCGGACGCTCTTCTCCAGGGCCGCCATCAGGTCCAGCACCTTGCCTTCGGACGGCGGGCCCGGGGCCTCCGGCGGGGTCTCGCCGGCCGCCTTCGCCGCGACGACCTCCTCCACCGCCTCCCGGTACTCGTCGTGCAGGTCCTCCAGTTCCACCTCGCCGAGGGTGTCCATCAGGGCGTCCGCGAGGTCGAGTTCCTTGTCGCGGACGGTGACGGAGGTGTCCGGGGCGACGCCCTCCGGCGCGCGGACCTCGTCCGGCCACAGCAGACCGTGCATGGCGATCGCGTCGCCGACCACGCGCAGCATGCCCAGCCGCTCGCGCCCACGCAGCGCGTACTTGGCGATCGCCACCTTGTTGCTGCGCTTCAGGGCCTCCCTCAGGAGGGTGTACGGCTTGGCCGCGGGCGCGCCGCCCGCCTGGAGGTAGTACGCGGCGTCCATCTGGAGCGGGTCGATGCGGTCGGCCGGCACGAAGGCCACGATCTCGATCGTCTTCGCCGTGGGGATCGGCAGGTGGGACAGGTCCTCGTCGGTGATCGGCACGATCGTGCCGTCCGCGTCCTCGTAGCCCTTGCCGATCTCCGACCCGGTGACCTCGCGGTCCTCCAGCTCGCAGAACTTGCGGTAGCGGATGCGGCCGCCGTCCTCGGTGTGGATCTGGCGGAAGGAGATCGAGTGGCTCTCCGTGGCGTTCACCAGCTTGATCGGGATGCTGACGAGGCCGAAGGAGATGGCGCCGTTCCATATGGATCGCACAGTCAGCAGCCTCCGGGAGACATGGGGCGATATGTACTGGTTTCGTGTGATTCTCATCGTATGACGCCGATCACAGAGGTGGAGGGGCGACGGCTCGCGCTGAGCAATCTGGAGAAAGTGCTGTACCCGGCGACCGGCTTCACCAAGGGCGAGGTGCTGCACTACTACGCGACGATCGCCGACGTCCTGCTGCCGCATCTACGGGACCGGGCCGTCTCCTTCCTGCGCTACCCGGACGGCCCCGACGGGCAGGTGTTCTTCACCAAGAACGTGCCGCCGGGCACCCCCGAGTGGGTCGCGACGGCGGAGGTGCCGCGCTCGGAGGGGCCGGCGCGGATGGTGCTGGTGCAGGACCTGGCGAGCCTGATGTGGGCGGCGAACCTCGTCACCGAGTTCCACACCCACCAGTGGACGGTCCAGGACCCCCGAACGGCCGACCGGCTGGTCCTCGACCTCGATCCCGGCCCGCCCGCCACGGTCGTGCAGTGCTGCGAGGTCGCGCTCTGGCTGCGCGAGCGGCTCGCGGCGGACGGCATCGAGGCGTACGCGAAGACCTCGGGGGCGAAGGGGCTGCATCTACTGGCGGCGGTGCGCGGGGCCTCGTCCGAACGGGTGAGTGACTACGCCAAGCAGCTCGCCGTGGAGGCCGAGCGGGCGATGCCGCGGCTGGCCCTGCACCGGATGACGCGCAGCCTGCGGCCGGGCAAGGTCTTCGTCGACTGGAGCCAGAACGCGGCCCGCAAGACCACGGCCACGCCCTACACCCTGCGGGCCCGCCCGGAGCCCAGCGTCTCGGCGCCGGTCACCTGGACCGAGGTCGAGGAGTGCGGGTCGCCCGAGCGGCTGGCCTTTCGGGCGGACGACGTACCGCCCCGGCTTCAGGACTACGGCGATGTGCTGGCGCCGCTGTTCGACGCCGACCGCGCCGGGACGCTGCCGTGACACCGGCGACGCCGACCGCGCCCGGACGCCGGCCTGACACCGGCGACGCCATCAGGACGGCGACCCCCGAACCCCGCCCCCCGCGTCAGCAGTGCGCCCACGCCCCCCGATCCCGGGCCATAGCGTGCAGTGCCTCCACGTCCGCCGGTTTCAGGACCCCGCCCAGCCGTCCCAGTTCCGCCAGGTCCGTGTCCCGCAGGACGCGTACCTCGCGCGGCGGAACCGTCACGCGCAGATCGGCCGGTCCGACGAGGGCGAGGACCGGGCGGACCTCGGCGGTCAGGGCGTAGGAGGCGCGGTCGGCGGCCGCGCGGGCCCGGCGCAGCAGCGGCCGGGGCTCGTGCCGCCCGAGGCCGACCATCGGGTCGGCGACCAGCACCCGCTGCTTGCGGGCGTACAGCGCGAGGACCGCGAAGAGTCCGCCGGGGCCGATCGTCAGGTGGTGGATCCGGTCGCCGCCGGGCAGCGGGATCGAGTGCAGGGTGTGCCAGCCAGCCCCGTCCAGCCGGTCCAGGGCGTCGCCGACGGCCTGCTCGGCGCCGAGGGCCTTGCGGCGCGGGTCGGCGCGCAGCCGGTGCGCGGGGGCCGGATCGCGGTCGAGGTCGACGAGGAGGGCCTCGCCGGGCCGGTTGGGGGCCAGGTCGTCGTCCGGATGGAGGGAGAGCCTGGCCAGCTCGGCGGGGGTCGGCACCGGGGGCGGGCCGACGGTGACCGGGCCGGCCAGGAAGGGTCCGAGGGCCTCCAGGACGTCCTCCCGGCGATCGTCGCCGATCAGGTTGACCCGGCCGGCCTCACGGTCGTACCAGGCGATGTTGCTGCCGTCCGGGAGGCAGACGTAGAGCCGCTCCTGGCCGTGCCGCCAGGTCGGTATGACGCGCAGTGCGCTCATGCACCATCACCCCAACGACCATGGGAACAGGTGGGTGCTCCAGGGGCAAGAAGGCGGCTACCTTTGGAGGGAGTTGGGCAGGCCCGAGGCCTTGTGGAGGCGCTGTTGCGGACCCGCAGGAATGCACCCGATGTACCGGCCCCCGACAGTGCGTGGAGCGAGGTCGTGCCTGGTCTGTGGATGGGCGGGCATGAGTTTCGCGGGCGCACGGGGCGAGTCGAGTTCGCCGTCGTAGGACACGAGTTCGATCTGGTGCAGACGCTGCTGCGGCTGCCCGGGCACGGACCGGATCCAGGGGTCGAGCACCAGGTGTGGCCGATCCCGGACGGCCCCCTGGACGGCACCCAGCTCGCGGGCGTGATGCGGCTGGCGCAGGCGGCGGGCGACGCGCTGGACCAGGGGCGCAGCGTGCTGGTCCGCTGCTACCACGGATACAACCGCTCCGGCCTGGTCATCGCCCACACCTTGGTACGCCGGGGGCACACGGCCGAGGAGGCCATTCGGCTGATACGGTCTCGGCGCTCGCCCTGGGCGCTGCACAACGAGCTGTTCGTGGAGTACCTCAGGGCCGGGCTGTCGACGGCCAGACTGCTGGAGGAGCTGGCCGAGTAATCGTTTCGGCACTCTCGTCCGGCGGTGGCGGCACGCCTCGCGACCCTGGACGCCCGGTGGCTCCCCCACACCCACCACCAGTACGCAAAAAGGACTTCCCTACGAATATGGTGTACGGGGCAGTCGACCCGTCATGTACCACAGGAGCCCCGTGTCCCTCAGCCGTCCCGTCCGCCTCACCCTCGCCGTCGCCCTGCTGGCCCCGGCGGCCGTGGCCTGCGGCGACAACGGCGGGCTGCGCGGCGCGGGCGCGACCCCGACGGCGACCAGCCCGGCCCGGCTCTGGCCCGAGCTGACCCCGGCCTCCAGCCCCGCCTACAGCATCGACGAGGCGGACACCGAACCGGTCAAGGGCGTCACCGTCCCGGGTGACGACATCCGCAAGGTCGACCCGGCCGCCATCGTCCGGGCCGAGATCGCCGCACACCCCGAGGACTACGACGGTGCCAAGGCGCCGTACCGCGAGACCGCCCGCCTGATGGACCACTGCACCACCGGCGACGACCGGTGCCCCGTGCTGCGGCCCTACTACCGCGACCTCACCGGCGACGGCCGGCCCGATCTGACCCTCGGCTTCCGGCTGCTGCCCGGCGACGCCCCGGACCTGACCGCCGTACGCGTCTACACCGTCGACAAGCACCGGCTCCTGCGGGTGATGAACTGGGAGGACGCCGTCAGCGCGGTCGAGCTGGCCGGCCGGTCGGTGATCATCCGCTCGCCGTCCGACCTCGCGGACTACGAGTACCGGCTCCAGTGGACCTGGGACCCCGACGAGAAGGCGATGCTCCTCACGCACGACGAGATGCTGCGCACCCGCGGCGAGCACCACCCCTCACCGTCGCCGTCCGGGAAGCCGACCTCGTCCGGAAAGCCGTCCCCGTCCGGGAAGCCGTTCCCGAGCGCCTCCCCCAGCCCCTCGGCGAGCCGCGGATGAGGCGCGCGCTCCCCCAGTGGGCCGGCACGCTCGCCGTGAAGTCGGCCGTCTTCATCACGGTGATGTGCTGCGCGCTCGCCGCCCTGCTCGGCGTCCTGGTGCACGTCCAGGTCACCGACCAGACCGTCGGCGAGGCCCGCGACCTCGCCCTGTCCCGGCTGGAGGACGCGACGGAGGCGTACGAGGCCGGCGACACGCTGCTGCCCGGCGCCGGCGTCGACCCCCGGGAACTGCCGCCGCGGCTGCGGGAACTCGCGCGGCGCGGCAAGCGCGGCACCATGGTCGCCGAGCACCACGGGCGGCCGACGATGTGGGCGGCCGGCCCGGCGGACGGCGGGCGGGTCCTGGCCGTGGCCGTCGACTACGGGCAGCAGGCCAGCACCATCCAGGGGTTGGACAGCGCCATCCTGTGGTCCTCGGGGCTGGCGATCGGGGCGACGCTGCTGGTGGGCGCGTTCGCGGTGACGCGGGTGACCGCGCGGCTGCACACCACCGCGCGGGTGGCCCGGCGGATCAGCGCCGGCGATCTCGACGCGCGCGTCGACGATCCGCGCACGAAGGATCCGACGCGGCCGCAGGACGAGGTGGCCGCGGTGGCCGCGGCGCTGGACTCCATGGCGTCGTCGTTGCAGAGCAAGCTGCAGGCCGAGCAGCGGTTCACCGCGGATGTGGCGCATGAGCTGCGGACGCCGTTGACGGGGTTGCACGCGGCGGCGGAGCTGCTGCCTCCCGGCCGGCCGACGGAACTGGTGCGGGACCGGGTCGCGGCGCTGCGGACGCTCACCGAGGATCTGCTGGAGATCTCGCGGCTGGACACCGGGCGGGAACGGCTGGAACTGGACACCGAGGAGGTGGGGGCGCTCGCGCGGCGGGTCGTGCGGGCGTCCGCGACGCAGACCGAGGTGAGGGTCGTACGGGACGCGTGGGTGGAGACGGACCGGCGGCGGCTGGAGCGGGTGCTGGGGAACCTCGTCTCCAATGCGCATCGGCACGGGAAGGGGCCGGTGGTGCTGACCGTCGACGGTCCGCGAGTGAGCGTCCGGGATCATGGGGACGGGTTTCCGGAGTACCTGATCGCTCATGGACCGCAGCGGTTCCGGACCGAGGGCGGGGCTCGGGGGCATGGGCTCGGGCTGACCATCGCGGTGGGGCAGGCGGAGGTCCTCGGGGCGCGGCTCACGTTCGCCAACGCGGCGGACGGGGGGGCCATCGCCGTGTTGAGCCTGCCGACGAGTGAGCCTTTCACACTTGGCCCAACTGGAAGGGCACCCGGCACTCATCACTCCTAACGTGGCGATTAGTCAGATTCGCCCCGTTCATGGAGGTATGCCATGGCCCTGCGCTCCCGTCTCGTCCCCCTCGTCATAGCCGCCGCCCTCGCCTCCGCAGCAACCGTCACTCCCGCCGCCGCCGACGGCGACTGGGGTAGTGGCGGCGGTGACGGGCAGGGCGGCTGGCAGCAGAACAGCTCACAGAGCAGTTCGCAGAACAGCTCACAGGGCCGCCCGCAGAACAGTTCGCAGAACAGTTCGCAAGGCCGCCCGCAGACCAGTTCGCAGGGCCGTCCGCAGAGCAACAACTCGCGGTTCTACCAGGGCGTCGTGACCGCCAACAGCGGGCTGCTGCTGCGCAGTGCGCCGAACCGGTCCAGTCAGGTCATCCGGGTCGCCGCCCGGGGTGAGCACGTGTCCATCTTCTGCCGGACGGGCGGTGAGAGCGTCCTCGGCAACCGGCTGTGGTACCTCCTCGCGGACGGCACCTGGGCCTGGGGCTCGGCGCGCTACATCGCCGTCATCGGGGCGACTCCGCGCTGGTGCTGAGACCCGGTCAGCCCCGAAAAACCATCCAAGGCTCACAAGGAGCCCTATTTGGGTAAGTTCCGGACATGATGCAAGCCGGAGCCGGAACCACCGTGGCGGTGGAGGCACCCGCCCCCGCGGTACGCCTCCCCCGGCGCCGTGGCGTCGAACTCGCCCTCATCGTCGTGGCCGTCCTGCTGTCGGTGTACGGCTACTGCGCCGTGGGCCTCGCCCGGCACGGCACGGTCCCGCCCGGCGCCGCGGGCTACGGCGCCGGGCTCGGCGTGCTCGCGCTGCTGGCGCACTGCGCGGTGCGGCTGCGGGCGCCGTACGCCGACCCGCTGCTGCTGCCGATCGGCGTGCTGCTCAACGGCATCGGGCTGGTCCTGATCTACCGGCTGGACCTGGAGACGCCCGGCGACCGGGCCGCGACCACGCAACTGGTGTGGTCGACGCTGGGCGTGGCCCTGTTCGCCTTCGTGGTGGCGGCCCTGCGCGACCACCGGGTGCTCCAGCGGTACGCGTACGTGTGCGTGGCCGCCGCCCTCGCCCTGCTGACGCTCCCGGTCCTCTTCCCGGCCGTCAACGGCGCCCGTATCTGGATCCGGATCGCCGGATTCTCCATCCAGCCGGGCGAGTTCGCGAAGGTGCTGCTGGCGGTGTTCTTCGCCGCGTATCTGGCGGCCAACCGCACGGCCCTGGCGTACGCGGGCCGCCGGATCTGGTTCATGCAGCTGCCCACCGGGCGGGTGCTCGGCCCGGTGATGGCGATCTGGCTGCTGAGCGTGGGGGTGCTCGTGCTGGAGCGGGACCTCGGCACCTCGCTGCTGTTCTTCGGACTGTTCGTCGTCATGCTGTACGTCGCCACCGGCCGCATCGGCTGGATCGCCGTCGGTCTGCTGCTCGCGGCGCTCGGCGCGGTGGCCGTCGGCTGGCTGGAACCGCATGTGCACAGCCGCGTCGAGGACTGGCGTCACCCGTTCGCGTCGATCGAGGCCGGCCGGGGTCCCAACCAGCTCGCCCAGTCGCTGTTCTCCTTCTCCGCGGGCGGCATGCTCGGCACCGGGCTGGGCCGGGGCCACTCGGTGCTGATCGGCTTCGCGGCGAAGTCGGACTTCATCCTGGCGACGGCGGGCGAGGAGCTGGGCCTGGCCGGTCTGTCGGCGCTGTTCATCCTCTACGCCCTGCTCGTGGAGCGCGGCTACCGGGCCGGCCTCGACCTGCGCGACCCCTTCGGCCGGCTGCTGGCGGTGGGGCTCGCGTCGATCGTGGCGCTCCAGGTGTTCGTCATCGCGGGCGGGGTGACCGGGCTGATCCCGCTGACGGGCATGGCGATGCCGTTCCTGGCGCAGGGCGGTTCGTCGGTGGTCACCAACTGGGCGATCGTGGCGCTGCTGATCCGGGTGAGCCACAGCGCGCGGCGGCAGTACGACGGGAAGGAGCCGACGACGTGACGGTCAGGCAGGGGGTGCCGGAGTGACCCGGCACATCCGGCACGCGGCCTTCTTCTGCGCCCTGCTGCTCGTGGCACTGCTGGTGAACGCGGCGCGGGTGCAGGTGGTGCAGTCCGGTCGCTACGACGACAACCCGGCCAACCGCCGTGCCTCGATCGCCCGTTACGGTCAGCCGCGCGGCGACATCCTGGTCGGGGGCGCCCCGGTGACCGGCTCCCGGGACACCGGGGAGCAGCTGCGCTACGAACGCACGTACGCCGACGGCCCGTTGTACGCGCCGGTGACCGGCTTCGCCTCGCAGGTGTACGGGACGACGTTCCTGGAGCACGCCGAGGACGGGGTGCTGTCCGGGGCGGATCCGCTGTTGTCGCCGTTCCCGCTGCTGGACGACGTGACGCGGGCCCGCCCGCCCGGCGGTGACGTGGTGACGACGCTGAACCGGCGGGCGCAGCGGGCGGCGTACGAGGGGCTGGGCGGCCGTATGGGCGCGGTGGCGGCGGTGGAGCCGGCGACGGGGCGGGTGCTGGCGCTGGTGTCGTCGCCGTCGTACGACCCGGCGGCGCTGTCCGGCAACGACGCGGGGACCGAGCGGGCGTGGGCGCGGCTGAACGCGGATCCGGCGAAGCCGATGCTCAACCGGGCGGTGCGGCAGACGTATCCGCCGGGGTCGACCTTCAAGGTGGTGACCGCGGCGTCGGCGCTGGACGCGGGTGTGGTCACCGATCTGGACGCGGCGACGGACTCCCCGGACCCCTACCGGCTGCCCGGGACGACGACGCGCCTGACGAACGAGGGCGAGGGCTGCGCGGACGCGCCCCTGCGGTCGGCGTTCGAGTGGTCGTGCAACACGGTGTTCGCCAAGCTGGGCGTGGACGTCGGGGTGGAGCGGATGGCGGCGACGGCCGAGGCGTTCGGCTTCAACGACACGAAGGTGCGCATCCCGTTCTCGGTCGCGCCGAGCACCTTCGACACGACCCTGGACAAGGCACAGCTGGCGCTGTCGTCGATCGGGCAGTACAACACGCGGGCGACGCCGTTGCAGATGGCGATGGTCGCGGCGGCGGTGGCGAACGGCGGGCAGCTGCGCACGCCGTATCTGGTGGAGCGCACGACGCGGCAGGGCGGGGCGACGGTGGCGACGGCGGGGTCGCGGCCGGCCCGGCAGGTGATGCGGCCGTCGACGGCGCTGCGGCTGCGGGAGTTGATGGAGGACGTGGTCCGGGAGGGCACGGGCACGATGGCGGCCATCCCCGGCGCGACGGTCGGCGGCAAGACGGGCACGGCCCAGCACGGGGTCGGCAACTCCGGTGTCCCGTACGCCTGGTTCGTGTCGTGGGCGCGGGGCGAGCGGGAACTGGAGCCGAGCGTGGCGGTGGCGGTGGTGGTGGAGGACGCCTCGGCCGACCGGAACGGGATCACCGGCGGCGGGGTGGCGGGGCCGATCGCGCGGGCGGTGATGGAGGCGGTGCTCACTTCCTGAGACGGGGGGTGTTCGCCCGGGGCGCCCCGACCTACCGTTCGGCCATGACGGATGCCGCCACGTACGAACTCGCCCAAGTGAACATCGCCCGCCTCAAGTTTCCTCTGGACTCGCCGGAGTTGAAGGACTTCGTGGACAACCTCGACCCCGTGAACGCCGATGCCGACGCGGCGGACGGATTCGTCTGGCGGCTCCAGTCCGAGGAGGGAGACGCCACGGACATCCCGGTCTTCGGCGACGAGTGGCTGATCATCAACATGTCGGTGTGGCGCGACAGCGACGCCCTGACGGCGTACATGTACCAGGGCCGCCACCGCGGGATGCTCGCCCGGCGGCGCGAGTGGTTCCAGAAGGTCGCCGAGGCGATGGCGACCCTGTGGTGGGTTCCGGCGGGCCACCGCCCGACGGTCGCCGAGGCGGAGTCCCGCCTTCTGCACCTGCGCACGAACGGCCCGACCCCGTACGCCTTCACCCTCCGCACGTCCTTCCCGCCCCGGAGCGCACAGCCGATCACGCTGGAGCTGCCGGACGACCTGGGCTGCTCGGTCTAGGGCCTCTCTTTCGGATCCTGCCGGGGTCGCGGGGTCCGGCAGACCCTAGGCGACCTGGGTCCCGCCGCTCCCGGGCAGTGCCTCCCGTCGTTCCAGCCAGGTGTGCGGCACGTCGGTCACGCCCGTGCGGGCGGCCACGATGCCGCCGGTGATGGCGCAGGTGGTGTCGACGTCGCCGAACCCCTCGGCGGTGCTCCACAGGGCGGCGACCAGGTCCTCCGGGTGCCGGGCGGCGGACCAGACGGCGAACGGCACGGTGCCGTCGGCGCGGATCCGCTGCCCGTTGCCGAGCAGGTCGGACGCCTTCCACGGCTCGGTGGAGAAGGGCACGTCGGCGGCGCGGCGGAGCCCTTCGCGTACGGCGCTGTCCGGGGTCAGCTCCGCCACGCCGGCGATGCTCAGCCGTCCGAGCGCGGAGAGCGCGGCCGCGACGGCCACGGCGACCGCGCCGGCGACGCCCTCGGGATGGGCGTGGGTGACCTCGGCGGACAGGGCGGCCTGTTCGACGACGCGCGGCAGGCCGTCGCGGTGGAACCAGGCGCCCAGGGGGGCCACGCGCATCGCGGCGCCGTTGCCGAGGCTGCCCTCGCCGCCGAACAGGTCGCGGGAGAACTCCGGCCAGCGATCGGGCTCCTGGAGCAGACGGGGCAGCAGATCGTGCATGCCGTGCCCGTAGCCGCGCCCCGGATCGGCGTCGTGACCGAGCGCGAAGGCCAGGGCCAGTTCCCGCCGGCGTATCTCGCCGTACTGGTCGAGGACGCGCAGGATCCCCAGCGCCATGGCCGTGTCGTCGGTCCAGTGCCAGTCGCGCTCCGGGGGCACGCGGCGGGCGCGGACCTCCTGGTAGGCCTGGCGCGGCTCGCGGAAGAGCGGGAACCAGCGCTCGCCGAAGGCGTCGCCGAGGGCGAGCCCTTCGAGGCTGCGGCGCGCGGCGCGTCCGTTCGCGTCTCCGCCTGTCTCCTCGCTGCCTGTCTTCTCGCTGCCTGTCTTCACGAAGTCTCCCTACCCCTGAGTCGACAAGTGCAGCACAGGGGATTGACGGCCTTGCTGACAAGCAGTCTCATAAGGCCATGACGACCCTCACTGACGCCGAGGCGCTCGACGGACTGCGCGACGCCCTCGGGCTGCTCAAGGACCGGGAGCAGGTCGCCGAGCGGCTCCTCGCCTCCTCCGCCAAGCACTCCTTCGACCCGGACCGGGAACTGGACTGGGACGCGCCCTTCGAGGAGGGCAAGTGGTTCTGGCCGCCCGAGCTGGTCTCGCTCTACGACACACCGATGTGGAAGCGGATGAGCGAGGAGCAGCGGATCCTGCTCTCCCAGCACGAGGCCGCGGCGCTGGCCTCGCTCGGCATCTGGTTCGAGATCATCCTCATGCAGCTGCTCGTCCGGCACATCTACGACAAGGCGGCGACGAGCGCGCACGTGCGGTACGCGCTCACCGAGATCGAGGACGAGTGCCGCCACTCCAAGATGTTCGCCCGGCTGATCTCCCGCGGCGGCACCCCCTGGTACCCGGTCGGCCGCGTCCACCAGAACCTCGGCCGCCTCTTCAAGACCATCTCGACGACCCCCGGCTCCTTCACGGCGACCCTCCTCGGCGAGGAGGTCCTGGACTGGATGCAGCGCCTCACCTTTCCGGACGAGCGGGTCCAGCCCCTGATCAGGGGCGTCACGCGCATCCACGTGGTGGAGGAGGCACGGCACGTGCGCTATGCCCGCGAGGAGCTGCGCCGCCAGATGCTCACCGCCCCGCGCTGGTCGCAGGAGTTCACCCGGGTCACCTCGGGCGAGTTCGCCCGCGTGTTCTCGGTGGCCTTCGTGAACCCGGACGTCTACACGAACGTCGGCCTGGACAAGCGGGAGGCGATGGCCCAGGTGAGGGCGAGCGGGCACCGGCGGGAGGTCATGCAGACCGGCGCGAAGCGTCTGACCGACTTCCTGGACGACATCGGCGTGCTTCGGGGTGTCGGACGGCGGCTGTGGAGGTCATCGGGGCTGCTTGCGTGAGGCGGGGTGCGGGTGGTCCGTGGCTGGTCGCGCAGTTCCCCGCGCCCCTTTCGGGTGGGTCCACGCGCCGGCGCGATTACGCTGCACCCATGACCCCCGCCGCCCCGGCCTACCGCCGCCTCTCCGTAGAGGCCCGCCGCGCCCAGCTCCTGCGCGCCGCTCTCGCGGAGTTCGCGCACCGCGCCCCCGAGGAGGTCTCCCTGGACGACGTGGCGGAGGCGGCCGGGGTGTCCCGGCCGCTCGTGTACCGGTACTTCCCCGGCGGCAAGCAGCAGCTCTACGAGGCCGCCCTCAGGTCCGCCGCCGAAGAGCTCCGGCTCTGCTTCGACGAGCCCCACGAGGGCCCCCTCCTCATCCGCCTGAGCCACGCCCTCGACCGCTATCTCACCTTCGTCGACCAGCACGACGCCGGCTTCAGCGCCCTGCTCCAGGGCGGCAGCGTGGTCGAGACGTCCCGTACGACGGCGATCGTGGACGGCGTACGACGGGCCGCCGCCGAGCACATCTACAGCCATCTCGGGATCACGGACCCCGGGCCCCGGCTGCGGATGACCGTACGGATGTGGATCACGTCGGTGGAGGCGGCCTCCCTGATGTGGCTCGACGAGGGCAAGGAGCCGCCGGCCGACGAGCTGCGCGCCTGGCTGGTGGAGCAGTTCATGGCGCTCCTCGCGGTGACGGCGGGCCGGGACCCGCAGACGGCCGACGTGATCGCCGCCCTGTCCGCCGCCCCGTGACCGGGTGACCGACACTGGTGCCGTGAGAAGCGAAGACACCCCCTTCGAGGGCGGCCCGATGGACGGCCGTGTGCTGCCCGTGCTGCTGGGGCCCACCGGCCAGCCGCCCAAGACGTACCGCATCCCGGTCCCGGACGCGGCCGGCGGCCCCCCGACCGTGCTGGTCTACCGCCGGGTGCCGCGCGGCCACAGCAAGCGGCTCGGCATCCCGAGGGGCTGGAAGTACACGTTCGCCCCCGAGGGCAGGGCCACCGGCGGACCGAGGTGGCCGTGGTCCAAACCGGCCACGCGTCCCGGCGCCACGCCGACCGGCAAGGCGGATGACGCCGACGAGTGACCCCTTTGCGCCGAACCGCGCACGCCCGGCGCGCGCGCCGCTCTCCCGCGTCCGATGCTCGCCGTGCGGGGTGGAGGGGCCGCCCCGCGCCGGAGGTGATGACGTGTCAGGAAGGTTGCTGCGCCTGGTCTGCACGGCGGCGATCGCCGCACACGCCGCCCTGGCCCCCGGGGCCACCGCCCTCGCCACACCGAAGCCGTCCTACCCCGGGGCCGCCGTCGAAGTACCGGAGCCGTCCGACCCCGGCACAGCCCTCGCCGCCCCGGACCCGTCGGACCCCGGCACCGCCCTCGGAGTACCGGACACCGACCTCGCCGTGCCGGCGTCGCCGGACGCGTCGGCCGGGGCTCGTTCCGTCGCCGATCTGCTGGCGGATCTCCGGGGGCTGTACCGCGCTGCCGAGCAGGCCACCGAGGCCTACAACGCCACCGAGGAACGGCTGAGGAAGCAGCGCGCCGAGGTGGCCCGGCTGGACGACGAGCTCGCCCGCGCGCGTCTCGCCCTCAGCGACAGCCGGGGGGCGGCCGGCCGGCTGGCCCGACAGCAGTACCAGTCGAGCACCGACATCTCCCCCTACGTCCGCCTGCTGCTGGCCCGCGATCCCCAGCACGCGCTCGACCAGGGTCATGTGATCGGCCGGCTGGCCCGGGAGCGGGCCTCGACGACGACGCGGCTGGAGAGCGACGAGCGGCGCCGTGACGATCTCGCCCGCCGGGCCCGCGCGGCCCTCGACGCCCAGCTCACCCTCACCGAGCGGAAGAAGAGGGAGCGCGACGGCGTACGCGAGCGGCTCGCGGCGGTGGAGGAGCTGCTCGCCTCGCTGAGCGCCGAACAGCTGGGGCGGCTGGCCGAGTTCGAGCGCGGCGGGATCGCCGAGCGGCAGCGGGAGTTCATGGCCTCCGGCTCGCTCGGCGACGACGCCAAGCCGTCCGCCGGGGGCGAGCGCGCCCTGCGCTACGCCGTGCGCCAGCTGGGCAAGCCGTACGAGTGGGGGGCGGAGGGGCCGGCGTCGTACGACTGCTCGGGGCTGACGTCGACGGCCTGGGAACGCGCGGGGACGCCGATCCCGCGCACCAGCCAGGAGCAGTGGGCCGAACTGCCCCGCATCCCGCTGGGCGAGCTCCGGCCCGGCGACCTCGTCGTGTACTTCCCCCAGGCCACGCATGTGGCGATGTACCTCGGCGACGGCATGGTGGTCCAGGCGCCCCGGCCCGGCGCCCGGGTGAAGGTCTCGCCGATCGCGGCCAACCCGGTGCTGGGCGCCGTACGCCCCGACCCGGACGGCGAGCCGCTGCCCCGGTACACGCCCCCCGAGCTGCCCGAGGGCGCCCTGGACGGCTCCGACGAGGGCTACGCGTCCGGCGCCCCCGACTTCGCGTAGTCCGTCAGGCCGGTCCGGGCGGTGTCGATGGCCTCCTCCAGGACCTCCCGGGAGCGGGCCAGGTCGGCCATCAGGCGGTCGATGCGGTCGCGTTCGGCGATCAGCTCCGTGACCAGTTGGCCGTCGGCGCGCTCGTTGGGGCCGCCGTCCTCGTCGCGCATGCAGGGCAGCAGCCGGGCGATCGTGGCGCTGTTGAGGCCGGCCGCGTACAGCGCCTGGACGCGGATGACCCGGTCGACCGCCCACTCACCGAACTCGCGGTGGCCGCCCGGGGTACGCTCGGCGCGCAGCAGCCCCTGCTGCTCGTAGTAGCGCAGGGAGCGTTCACTCACCCCGCTGCGCCGGGCCAGTTCACCGATCCGCACGGCCCGCCCCCTCGCCTCGACGGCTTGAACCTGACATGAGTGTCAGCTTCTACGGTACCGGCATGACGAAGACCACCGAACTCTTCGAGCCCGCCCGCCTCGGCCCCCTGGACCTTCCCAACCGGCTGGTGATGGCGCCGCTGACCCGCAACCGCGCCGGGGCCGACGGGGTCCCGCTGCCGATGATGACCACGTACTACGCCCAGCGCGCCTCCGCCGGACTGATCATCGCCGAGGCCACCACGCCCACCCCGGTCGGGCAGACCTACCCGAACATCCCGGCGATCCACGGCCCGGAGCATGTGGCCGGATGGCGGCGCGTCACCGACGCGGTGCGGGACGCCGGGGGCCGGATGTTCCTCCAGTTGCAGCACGGCGGGCGAGTCGGACACCCCGACAACAGCGGGCTGACGCCGATCGCCCCCTCGCCCGTCGCGCTCCCGGAGACCATCCACACCCCGGGCGGACGCCGGCCCTCCGTCGTGCCCCGCGAGATGACCGCCGACGACATCCGCTCCACCGTCGCCGACTTCGCCTCGGCCGCGCGCAACGCGATCGACGCGGGCTTCGAGGGGGTGGAGGTGCACGCGGCCAACGGGCATCTCCTGCACCAGTTCCTGGCCGCGAACACCAACCGGCGCACCGACGCCTACGGCGGTCCCGTCGACCGGCGGATCCGGTTCGTGGTGGAGGTGGTGCGCGCCGTCGCCGAGGCGATCGGACCCGATCGGGTGGGGCTGCGCGTCTCCCCCGGCAACACCGTCAACGGCATCGCCGAGGGCGAGACCGACGAGATCTACCCGGCCCTGGTCTCCGCCCTCGCGGGCGACGGGCTCGGCTATCTGCACCAGGTGCTCGCCGACCCCGACCAGCCGCTCTTCGCGGAACTGCGGCGGCTGTGGCCGGGCGCGTTCATCGCCAACCCGGTGCTCGGCGCCGGCGGGGACCCGGTCCGCGAGGGCGGGCGGCTGCTGGCAGCGGGGGCCGACCTGATCGCGCTGGGCCGCGCGTTCATGGCCAACCCGGACCTGGTCGAGCGGCTCCGCCGGGGCGCACCCCTCAATCCCGTGCGGGACGCGTACGCCATGTACACGGGTGGGGAGACCGGCTACACCGACTACCCCACCCTCGTCGAAGCCTCCTGATGCGCCGTCAGGAGAAGGACGCCAGGTACGCGGCCGTCTTCTCCGGCTCGTAGAAGAAGTTCTCGAAGTCCGACGGGTCGTCGAAGGCGTTGGCGAAACGGTCCGCCACCGGGGGGATCTGGCCGGCGGCGCCGAGGAGGTTCACGATGTGCTCCGGCGGCGGGGCAAGCATCGCGTTGGTCCACTTGGTGACGTGCTGGGCTGTGGTCCAGTAGCGGTCGAAGGTGGCCCGCATCCACTCCTCGTCGAACTCCTTCTCCCCGCGCTCCAGGATCGAGGCGAGATACGCGGCGGCGCACTTGGAGGCGGAGTTGGAGCCCTGGCCGGTGATCGGGTCGTTGGCGACGACCACGTCGGCGACGCCGAGGACCAGCCCGCCGCCGGGGAGCCGGCCGATCGGGTTGCGCACGGTCGGTGCGTACCGGCCGCTCAACACACCGCCCGCGTCGGTCAGTTCGACCTTGGTGGCCCGCGCGTGCTCCCAGGGGGTGAACCGCTCCATGAGTTCCAGGGTCAGGGAGAGGTGCTCCGCCGGGTCCTTGACGCCGTTGAAGACGTCGAGCGGGCCGCCGGGTATGCCCTCCCAGAACAGGATGTCGGCGCGGCCGGAGGTGGTCAGCGTCGGCATCACGAACAGCTCGCCGACGCCCGGGACGAGATTGCAGCGCACGGCCTCGGTGTCCGGGTGCTCCGGGCGCGGGCCGAGCCCGTGCACATAGGAGACCGCGAGGGCCCGCTGCGGCTCGCTGTACGGGGAGCGCTCCGGGTCACGGGCGAACATCGACACCAGCTCGCCCTTGCCGGCCGAGACCAGCACCAGGTCGTAGGTGCGGGAGAAGTAGTCGAGGTCGGAGACCGCCGCGCCGTGGATGACCAGCTGGCCGCCGCGCTGGGCGAAGGTCTCCATCCAGCCGGCCATCTTCACCCGCTGGTCCACCGACTGCGCGTACCCGTCGAGCCGGCCGAGCCAGTCGATCGCCCGCTGCGTCGGACCGGGGTCGTGCGAGCCGGGGGCCGCCACCGAGACACCGAGACCCTCGATCTTCGGGGCCTGGTGCTCCCAGAAGTTCAGCTGGAGATCGCGCTCGTGCGAGAGCGCCGTGTCGAACATGCACTGCGTCGACATGACCCGGCCGGAGCGGATCTCGTCCGCCGTCCGGTTGGACATCAGGGTGACCTCGTACCCGTGCGACTGGAGGCCGAGGGCGAGCTGGAGTCCGGACTGGCCGGCTCCGACGACGAGTATCTTCCGCATGCGGGTGGTGTCTCCTCGGGGGGATCGGGGACTACTCGGGGGTTTCGTCGAGCGCGTGACCGACGAGGGCCAGCAGGGTCTCGATCACCGAGATCCGGCGCCGCGCGTCCATGATCATGACAGGTACGTGCGCGGGAATCGTGAGGGCTTCGCGCACGTCCTCCGGCTCGAACAGCTCACTGCCGTCGAAGTGGTTGACCGCCACGACATACGGCAGTCCGCAGCTCTCGAAGTAGTCCAGCGCCGGGAAGCAGTCCTTCAGCCGACGCGTGTCGGCCAGTACGACCGCGCCGATCGCGCCGCGCACCAGGTCGTCCCACATGAACCAGAACCGCTGCTGGCCCGGCGTGCCGAACAGGTAGAGCACCAGGTCGTCGTCGAGGGTGATACGGCCGAAGTCCATGGCCACCGTGGTGGTCAGCTTCTGCGGCGTGGCGCTGAGGTCGTCGTGGTCCTCGCTGGCCTCGGTCATCAGCGCCTCCGTCTGGAGAGGGGTGATCTCCGAGACGGCGGTGACGAGGGTGGTCTTGCCGACGCCGAAGCCGCCGGCCACGACGATCTTCGTGGCGATGGGGGCGCGGGTGCGGTCCGTCTGCCAGGGCCGCAAGGGCTCGTCGAGTTCGGCGAGCGGGGAGACGCGGGAGGCGTCAGAGACGGCGGAGTCCACTCAGCACCCTTTCCAGCAGAGCGCGGTCCGGGCGGCCGGTGCCGTGCCCGGTGCCGGTTCCGTACACACGGATCTTTCCCTGGTCCGCGAGGTCGCTGAGCAGCACCCGGACCACACCGAGCGGCATCCTCAGCAGCGCGGCGATCTCGGCCACCGTGCGCATGCGGCGGCACAGTTCGACGATGGCCCGCATCTCCGGCATGACCGATGTCTTCAGCGAGCCCTTCGGCAGCTCCTTGCGCTCCTCGGGCGCCTCCAGCGCGGCCGTGCTGCCGACGAAGGTCTCCACCAGCAGGACGTGGCCGAAGCGGGTCCGGCCGCCGGTGAGCGAGTAGGGGCGCACCCGGGCGGGCTTGCGATCGCCGCCGCGCACGGGGAGCTTCTGCCTGCCGGTCCTGCCGCTGTTGCTGCCGTTCTTGTCGCCGGTCGCCTTGGTCATCGGGTGCTCCCCGCCGACTCGGTCTCCAGGGATTTACGGAGTTCGCTGCGGAGTTCGGGGGTCAGGACGTGACCGGCGCGGCCGACGAAGAGGGCCATGTGGTACGCCACCACGCTCATGTCGCAGTCGGCGGAGCCGTGCACTCCGAGCAGGGAGCCGTCGCTGATCGACATGACGAAGAGGCTGCCCTCCTCCATGGCGACCATCGTGTGCTTCACCCCGCCGAACTCCATGAGCCGGGCGGCGCCGATGGTGAGGCTGCCGATGCCGGAGACGATGGTGGCGAGGTCGGCGGCGGAGCCGCGCGGGCCTGAAGGTTTCTCCCCGCGCGCCACCCGGGCTTCCTCGTTGCGTCCCGGGTCGGAGGAGAGCAGGAGCAGGCCGTCGGAGGAGACCACCGCGACCGACTGGATGCCCGGCACCTCCTCGACGAGATTGGTCAACAGCCAGTGCAGATTGCGGGCTTCACTGCTCAGTCCGAAGGTACTGGGCGCGGTCAACTGCTTGCCTCCTCGACTGTGCCCCCCGTGTCTTCTCCGGCGTGTTCTGGTGACGGGACCTTGTTCCGGGCCGTCTCTTCGGCGATCTCGACTTCGGCGTCGCGGTAGCCGGCCTGGGCGCCCTGGCGGAAGCCGCCGAGGCGGGCGCGCAGGGCTTCCGCGTCGACGGAACCGGGCCGCCGGCGCGGGGCCTGGGCGGGTTCGGTGATCCTGGGGGTGCGCTTGGGCAGGCCCTTGGCGGTGAGGGGTTCCTCGTCGTCGGGCGTACGGGCGTGCTCGGCTTCGCCTTCGCCGTCGGCGGCCGCCGGATCCACCGCCGCCACCTCCGTACCCCGCGTCTCTTCCTCCCCTTCCGCTTCCGCTTCCCCGTGCGGATTCGGGAGGAGGAGTTCCATCGTCGTCTCGGCCGGGGTCTCGGTCGCCGTCCGGCGTACCGCCTTCTCCGCCAGCTCCACCAACGGATCCGCCGAGGCCGAACGGCCCGGCAGGACATTGGAGTTGGCCTCCGCGTCCGCGCCCGGCAGGGTGACGGACTGGGGCGTGCCCGAGGCGGACGGCGAGCTCGCGACCGCCGACGGCGGGGCCGCGGCGAGCAGTCCCGTGGGCAGCACCACGACCGCCGCGACACCGCCCTGCTTCTGCTCGCGCAGCCGCACCCGCACCCCGTGCCGATGGGCGAGCCGGGCCACCACGTACAGGCCGAGGCCGAGCCCCTCCTCGCCCTCCTGGTCGTACGGCGTCTCCGGGTCGAAGTCGGCGAGGCGGGCGTTGAGGCGGGTCAGCCGCTCCTCCGTCATGCCGATGCCCTCGTCCTGGACGGAGAGCATGACCTCGCCGTTCTCCAGGAGCCATCCGGAGACCTCGACGGGCAGGTCCGGCGGGCAGAACGACGTGGCGTTCTCCATGAGTTCGGCCAGCAGATGACTGAGGTCGTCCGCGGCGAAGCCGGCCACGTGCGCGTGCGGCGGCAGCGCGGCGATGCGGACGCGCTCGTACCGCTCGATCTCGCTGACGGCGGCCCGTACGACGTCGACCAGCGGGATCGGTCCCGGGTGCTGCTGGACGTGCTCGGTGCCGGCGAGGACCAGCAGGTTCTCGCTGTGCCGGCGCATGACCGTGGCGAAGTGGTCCAGCTTGAAGAGGGTCGCCAGGCGGTCGGGGTCCTGCTCGCGCTCCTCCAGCCCCTCGATGACGGCGAGCTGCCGCTCCACGAGCCCGAGGGTGCGCAGGGCGAGGTTGACGAAGGTGGAGCCGATGCTGCCGCGCAGCCGCTCCAACGCGGCCGTCGAATCGGCGAGTTCGGCGCGCAGCTCCTCGCGGGAGTCGGCCATCATCTGCCGCTGCCCGACCAGGTGCTTGCGGTCGGTCTCCAGGGTGCCGATGCGCTCGTGCAGGGCGACGGTGTGCGCGTGCAGGGCGTTGACGGCCCGCACCACCTGCGCGAACTCGTCGTTGCGGCCGGTGAACTTCACCGGCTCCTCGGCCCCCGGGTGCTCCGCCTCGGCCAGCCGGGCCGCGCCGCGCCGCACGGCGGACAGCGGGCGGGTCAGGCTGCGGGCCATCGCGGTGGCCACACCGACGGCGAGCAGCATCAGCGCGCCGACCACGCCGACGTGGATCTCCAGCGCCGCGAAGTCGTCGTCGCGGAGCTTCTCCAGCTCCTTGGTGCGCCCGTCGTACAGGGACGCCTCCGCGCCCCGCATGAGGTCCACGCGGGCGGACAGCGCGGCGGCCAGCTTCCCGGTGTCGGTGTTCAGCTCGCCGTCGTCCAGCGTCGGCTGGTCGGTGAGGGCGGCGAGGTACTTCTCGGCGGTGTCCACGTCGCCGCCGGTGACCGTGTCGTCGTACGACGACACCGCGGACTCGGGGGCGTTGGCGTGGAAGTCGGCGAGGCCCGCGTCGGAGCGCAGCCGGGCCTGCTGGGCGGCGGCGGTCAGCGCGTCGCGCACCTTCGTGTCGGCGCCCGAGGAGGTCTTGACCTTGGTCGTACGGCCCGTGACGGGGTCGTAGACGGACTCGGTGGACGTCGGCACGTTCAGCGCGGCCAGCAGCAGCCCGCGCGCCGCGGCGGCCTGTTCGACGGCCGTGTCCAGTTCGGCGAGCGCGTGGGCGCCGGCGCCCGCGCGGGTCGGGGTCCGCTCCGCCAGCCGCTCGGCGAGCCGGTGCAGTTCGGCGATGGCGGCCGAGTACGCCTGGTGCGTCTGGAGCGCCGTGTCCTTGCCGGTCAGCGCGGAACGGCGGACGGCCGCGATCGCGTCGAGGTCCTCGCGCAGGTCGGCCGGGGTGTCGGTGTCGGCGCGCAGGTCCTCGACCTGGCGGTCGACGCGCGCGCTGCTCTGCTCGGCGGGCGCCATGGACTTGGGACGGCCGGCCGCGACATAGGAGGTGACCTCGTCGCGCTCGTCGGCCAGCGACTGGGCCAGCGCGAGCGCGTCCTGGGTCTGCTCGGCCAGGGTCACCAGGTCCTGCGAGTCCTTCAGCTGCCCGGAGGCGGCGAGCACCGAGGGCGCTCCGGCGCCGGCGATCGCGGCGGCCACCACGGCCACGGCGACGATCAGCCGGTTGCGTACGTGGGTCGGGCGGCCCTTGCCGACGGGGTTCCGCGCCTCCGTTGCGGAGGCCGACTGCCGGTCTGTGCGCCGAGGCCGCGTCTTCTGCACCGGTGCTCGCATTCCTGACTCGTGTACCCATGGGTCCGGGTGACGCTCCGTCAATCGGTGCATACGCCCGGTACGGTTCCGGTTCCCGACCCTCCCAGTGCCGGTGGGCCGTCAGCGCTCATCGCCTGACCCGCCACCCGAAGGAGTGAACATCGGAGGGGAGTTGGCGGGCAAGTTCCTCTGGCGTGTGCGGCGGCCTTGCGCGGCGGGCCGGTTGGACGTCTGCGGCGGGCTTTGACAGTATTCGCCGCCACGCCTTCCCGGAGGCTTTCATTCCCTCCCAAAACAGGCGTCTGACCTGCGTGAGTGCGGTCGTTCGGCGAACGGTGCCAGCCTTTCGCGGACGGTGTGAAGGGGTCGTGCAGACTGGCCGAATGCATACGGAACTCGTGACCGAGCCCGGCGATGCGAGCCGCCCCAACGAGGACTTCGCGAGTGTCGGACTTCCCGCTTCCGGACAGGGCGGTTCGCTCGTCGTCCTGGACGGCGTCACGCCGCCGCGAGGTGTCACCGGCTGTCTGCATTCGGTCCCCTGGTTCACGGCGCGGCTGGGCGGGGCGCTGACCGAACTGACCGTTTCCCTACCGGATGTTCCGCTTCCGGAGGCCCTCGCCCGCGCCATCGCGTCTACCGCCGCGGCCCATGCGGAAACCTGTGACCTTTCTCACCCGCGCACGCCGCAGGCAACCGTGGTCCTCGCCCGGTGGTCGGACCGGGCGCTGGAGTACCTGGTGCTGTCCGACTCCGCGCTGCTCCTCGCATCGCCCGACGGCAGGGTCACGCCGGTCCTCGACGACCGCCTCTCGCGGCTGCCCCGCGCCCTGCTGGCGAGCGACGAGATCGCCGACGCCCGGGCCCGCAACAAGGAGGGCGGCTTCTTCACGGCGGCCGCGGACCCCTCGGTGGCCGAGCGGGCGGTGACGGGGACCGTGCCGCGCGCCGGGGTCCGCTCGCTGGTGGCGCTGACGGACGGGGCGGCGCGCTGGACGGAGAAGTTCCACGAGGGCGACTGGTCGGACCTGTTCACCTTCGTCCGCAAGGCGGGCCCGAGAGCCCTGGTGGAGCGGGTACGGCAGCTGGAGCGGGCGGACGCGCGGGACCGGGCGTTCCTGGGCCGCAGCAAGCTGCACGACGACGCGACGGCGGTGTACGTGAGTCTGTGAGCCGGCGTAGGGAGGACGCCCTCCGCGCCGCTACTTCTCCTTCTCCATGCCCAGGTTGAGCTGGTGCAGCAGTCGGGCCAGCTCGGCGACCTCGGCGCGGTTCCAGTGGGCGAGCTGGCTGACGTATCGCGCGCGGCGGGCGTCGCGCACCCGGCGGACGCGGGAGCGGCCCTCGGGGGTGAGGTCGACGAGCCAGGCGCGGCCGTCGGCCGGGTCGGGCTCCCGGGCGACCAGCCCGAGGTCCTCCAGGGCGCGCAGCTGCCGGGACATGGTGGCCTTGCCGACGCCGATGTAGGCGGCCAGCTCGGTGGCCCGCTGCCGCCCGAGCTCCTCCAGCCGGATCAGCAGCCCGTACGCGGCCGGCTCCAGGTCGGGGTGGACCTCGCGGGCCATCTCGCCCTGGTTGGCCCGGGCGCGGCGCAGCAGCACGGTCAACTCCCGCTCCAGCGACAGGAACTCGGGGTCCGCGCCCGGGGTCACGGGCGGGGTCGCGGGTGAGGTCACGGGCTGGTCCACACCACTCATGGACACTCCCGATTCGCCTCGACGTCCGTCGCCGTTGTCGTCCTCGTGCACGTCAGCACCCCTGATCGGTTTCCCGTCGCTGAAAGTTTTCGCCAGTTCCGGCCATCGCCGCAGCTCCGTCAGTATTTCGCAGGCGTAGACCAACGGCGGCTCTCAGCCCCTCTTCCCAGCATGACGTCTACGTGCGTAGCGTTCCAGACAGGGCGTGATGATGGCATGCCCACGCCACGCCACCGCTCACCGCGCAGCACATGATCCGCACTCCCCCCACCGATTCCCGGAGGTACGTCATGCTCGCGCACCGATCCCCCCGCCCCGGCACCCGAAGAACCGCGGCCCTCGCCCTGGCCGCCCTCGTGTCCGCCGTCGCCCTCCTCCTCCCCTCGCCGGCGAACGCGGCGGACGTCCCCGCCCGCGGCACCGCCTCCATGGGCATGGGCGTCCTGGCCCACGACGGACAGAACGGCAGCCCCGTCCCCGGCGACGCCACCCAGACCGAGGGCGTGGACGTCTCCGCCCACCAGGGCAACGTCGCCTGGTCCACCCTGTGGGGCAGCGGCGTGAAGTGGGCGTACGTCAAGGCGACGGAGGGCACGTACTACCAGAACACCTCCTTCGCCCAGCAGTACAACGGCTCCTACAACGTCGGCATGATCCGCGGCTCGTACCACTTCGCGACCCCCGACACCACCGGCGGAGCGACCCAGGCCAACTACTTCGTCGACCACGGGGGCGGCTGGTCCCGGGACGGCAAGACCCTCCCCGGCGCCCTGGACATCGAGTGGAACCCCTACGGCGCGGCCTGCTACGGCAAGAGCCAGAGCGCCATGGTCGGCTGGATCCGCGACTTCCTGACCCAGTACCGGGCCCGTACGGGGCGGGACGCGGTCATCTACACGGCCACCAGCTGGTGGACCCAGTGCACCGGCAACTACAGCGGCTTCGCGTCCACCAATCCGCTGTGGATAGCCCGCTACGCCACCGACCCGGGCACGCTGCCGGCCGGGTGGGCGTACTACACCATGTGGCAGTACACGTCGTCCGGCCCGACCGTCGGCGACCACGACAAGTTCAACGGGGCGCTGGACCGCGTACAGGCGCTGGCCAACGGCTGACCTCCGCACGGCGAAGGCCCGGGCCTCCCTCACGGGACCCGGGCCTTCGGTCATCCGGTCGCGTCCGTCACGCCGCTACCGGAACCTCGGGGGCCGCGCCGTTCGTGGCCGGCGCCAGCGCCAGTTCCAGGACCTGGCGGACGTCCGTGACGGTGTGGATCTCCAGCTTGTCCAGCACCTCCGCCGGGACGTCGTCCAGGTCGGGTTCGTTGCGCTTGGGGATGATCACGGTGGTCACGCCCGCGCGGTGGGCGGCCAGGAGCTTCTGCTTCACGCCGCCGATGGGCAGGACCCGGCCCGTCAGGGAGACCTCGCCCGTCATCGCCACGTCCGTGCGGACCAGCCGGCCGGACAGCAGGGACGCCAGGGCCGTGGTCATCGTGATGCCCGCGCTCGGGCCGTCCTTCGGGACCGCGCCCGCCGGGAAGTGGATGTGCGCTCCCCGGTCCTTGAGGTCGGCCACCGGCAGCTCCAGTTCGGCCCCGTGGCTGCGCAGGAAGCTCAGCGCGATCTGCGCCGACTCCTTCATCACGTCGCCCAGCTGGCCGGTGAGGGTCAGGCCCGCCGCGCCCGTCTCGGGGTCCGCGAGGGACGCCTCGACGTACAGGACGTCACCGCCCGCGCCCGTCACCGCGAGGCCCGTCGCCACGCCCGGCACCGCGGTGCGGCGCTCCGCCGGGTCCTGGGCCGACTCCGGGACGTGGTGCGGGCGCCCGATCAGCGCGCGCAGGTCCTCGTCCTTGATCGTGAACGGCAGTTCCCGCTCGCCCAGTTCGTGCTGCGCGGCGACCTTGCGGAGCAGCCGGGCGATCGAACGCTCCAGGTTGCGGACGCCCGCCTCGCGGGTGTACTCGCCGGCGAGCTTGCGCAGGGCGCTCTCGTCGAGCGTGACCTCGTCCGCGCCGAGGCCCGCCCGCTCCAGCTGGCGCGGGAGCAGGTGGTCGCGGCCGATGACGACCTTCTCGTCCTCGGTGTAGCCGTCCAGGCGGACCAGCTCCATGCGGTCGAGCAGGGCCTCCGGGATCGCCTCCAGGACGTTGGCCGTGGCGAGGAACACGACGTCGGACAGGTCGAGTTCGACCTCCAGGTAGTGGTCGCGGAAGGTGTGGTTCTGCGCCGGGTCCAGGACCTCCAGCAGGGCCGACGCGGGGTCGCCGCGGAAGTCGGAGCCCACCTTGTCGATCTCGTCGAGCAGGACCACCGGGTTCATCGACCCGGCCTCCTTGATCGCCCGGACGATCCGGCCGGGCAGCGCGCCGACGTACGTACGGCGGTGGCCGCGGATCTCCGCCTCGTCGCGCACGCCGCCGAGGGCGACACGGACGAACCTGCGGCCCATGGCGTGGGCGACGGACTCGGCGACCGACGTCTTTCCGACGCCGGGCGGACCGACCAGTGCCAGGACGGCACCGCCGCGGCGGCCGCCCACGACACCCAGGCCGCGCTCGCTGCGGCGCTTGCGCACCGCCAGGTATTCGGTGATCCGCTCCTTCACGTCCTCCAGGCCCGCGTGCTCGGCGTCGAGGGTCGCCTTGGCGCCCTGGATGTCGTAGGCGTCCTCCGTCCGCTCGTTCCACGGGAGTTCGAGGACGGTGTCGAGCCAGGTGCGGATCCAGGAGCCCTCGGGCGACTGGTCGCTGGACCGCTCCAGCTTGTCGACCTCCTTCAGCGCCGCCTCGCGCACCTTCTCGGGCAGGTCGGCGGCCTCCACGCGGGCGCGGTAGTCGTCGGACTCCTCCCCTTCCGTCTCGCCGTTGAGCTCGCGCAGCTCCTTGCGCACGGCCTCCAGCTGGCGCCGCAGCAGGAACTCGCGCTGCTGCTTGTCGACGCCCTCCTGGACGTCCTTGGCGATGGTCTCGGCGACGTCCTGCTCGGCGAGGTGGTCGCGCAGCTGCTGGGTGGCGATCTTGAGGCGGGCGACCGGGTCGGCGGTCTCCAGGAGCTCGATCTTCTGCTCGGTGGTCAGGAACGGCGAGTAGCCGGAGTTGTCGGCGAGGGCGGAGACGTCGTCGATGGCCTGGACGCGGTCGACGACCTGCCAGGCGCCGCGCTTGCGCAGCCAGGCGGTGGCGAGGGCCTTGTACTCCTTGACCAGTTCGGTGACGTGGCCCGGCAGCGGCTCGGGCACGGTCTCGTCGACGCGGGTGCCCTCGACCCACAGGGCCGCACCCGGTCCGGTGGTGCCCGCGCCGATCCGCACCCGGCCGCGGCCCCGGATCAGGGCGCCGGGGTCGCCGTCGGCCAGCCGGCCGACCTGCTCGACGGTGCCGAGCACACCGGTGGCCGCGTAGGTCCCGTCGACGCGTGGCACGAGGAGGACCTTGGGCTTTCCGGGCTGGGACCGGGCGGCGGCCTGGGCGGCCTCCACCGCGGCGCGTACATCGGTGTCGTTCAGGTCCAGCGGAACCACCATCCCGGGCAGCACGACCTCGTCGTCGAGCGGCAGCACAGGCAGGGTGAGCGGTGTGGACGTCGAAGCCATGATCTCCCCTTCGGCAGTCAAGTTGAGCTATGCAGACTCAATGAATGGGAGCCGGGGAATGTTCCCATGCATATGTTCGCTCTGAGCGATCAAGACTCGGGGGCGGGGCGATCAAGCGCGTAGGGGGCATGGGTGGACGGCTGGGCCGGGCTGGTGGGTGGATCCCGAGCCGGGGTATCTGATGACGGTCCCCCTGGCCGCGACCGCCGACCCCGCGAGCCGCCCGCCGGTCACCCCCTGCGCACCTGGACCCGCGGCGGCGTCACCCGCGTCCTGGTCGCCGCCCCGGACGGCCCCCTCGCGCGGACGGGGGCGCTGGCCGGCACTCCGGTGGGACGGGCCCTGTACGCGTCGCTGGGCTGGACGGTCGTGGCGCCGCTGACCAGCGCGAAGTTCACGGGCCGCCAGGACGCCTGAGCTTCGCGGTACCGGCCGGACGGTCGACCCTCGCGGCCCCGCTCGGGCGGGAACCGGTGAACCACGCGTTCCTCGCCCCCCGTTCGCCGTCCCAGCGCCGTACGGCCGGCCACAGCGCGACCCCGATCGTCAGGGCGATGACGTGACCCCAGTTCGTCAGCGGGTCGTAGTAGGCGAGGAGGTCCCGGAGCAGGAGGGCGCCGAAGGCGGCCAGCACCGGTCCGCGCAGCCAGGGCCGAAGGAGGCCGGCGAGGGCGCCGACGCTCGCTGCGACGCCGTAGCTGATGCCGTAGTCGAGGCGGTACAGGGAACTGCCGGGCAGGTGTCCGGCCAGGACGGCGAGGCCCACGGGGACCTCGGTGGCGAGGGTGGCCAGCACGTGCCCGAGCAGGAAGACGGCGGCGGTGCGCGCTCCGCCGAGGCGCCGCTCCAGCGCCGTCAGGACGACGAGGAAGCCGAACATGAAGGGGGAGGCGATTCCGCCGGCCACCCACAGCGCGCTGGCGACCAGCACCAGCACGGGTGAGCGGAGCAGATGGGCGACGTCCGTGCTGGAGGCCTCGTACAGCCTCCCCACGAGGTCGGGGTCGGCGTGGGCGGCGACGTAGGACGTGACGGCGAGGACGAGGCCGTAGGAGAGCGTGAAGGGGACGGGGAGGCGGCCGAGGAGGGACGGCTTCGGCGGTGCCGCCGGCGCCGAGGGGGTCCGTACCGGTGCCGGTGGCGCGGCCGCCGGTGTGCGCTGGCGGGGCACGCCGTCCAGCAGGACGGAGACGTCCGGCGGCCTGATGGGGGCCGTCGGATCGACCGCGGGGGTCCGTTCCACGAGGGGGCGCTCCTTCCGTCACGCCCCACCCTTCGTGCCGCACCCGCCCCCTGTCTGTGATCGGCGCCACGTGAACGCCGATTCACAGCAACCTCTCAAGGTTCACCGGCTCTTTACCCCGCTCTTGACCCCGCGCCGCGCCTCGCACCTTCGGATGACGTTCGGAAAATTGAGTCAACGATCCGTCAGACCGGTGCCACGATGGATCGATGCCCCTCTCGTACGACACCTTCGACACCTTCGACACCCCTGTGGTCCTGGACCGTCGCGAGGGCCCGCACGGCGAGGTCGTGCTGCGCCGGCAAGGGGAGTTGCTCCAGATCATCGCGAACGGCTGTTTCCTGATGGACACCTCGGACGGCCGCTCGGAGCGGCGGCTCATGGACGCGGCGCTGGACGCGCTCGACGGACGGCCGCGGCCGCGGGTGTTGATCGGTGGCCTCGGCGTCGGGTTCTCGCTCGCACACGCCGCCGCCGACCCCCGCTGGGGCGGCATCACGGTGGTGGAGCGGGAGGCCGCGGTCATCGACTGGCATCGGGACGGACCGCTGCGCCCGCTGTCCGGGCAGGCGCTGGCCGATCCCCGCGTCTCCCTCGTCCATCACGATCTGATCGCTTATCTCGATGAGACATCGGACACGTTCGACGCCCTGTGCCTCGACATCGACAACGGCCCCGGCTGGACCGTGACCGAGGGCAACGACGGGCTCTACGGTCCCGCCGGACTGGCAAGCTGCGCGCGGGTGTTGGAACCGGGCGGGGTGCTCGCCGTGTGGTCGGCCGAGCCGTCTCCGGAATTCGAGGGAACCTTGGGGAATGCCGGGTTCCAACAGGTGCGTACCGAAGAGATCCCCGTTGCCCGAGGCGTGCCGGACGTCGTGCACCTCGCCGTCCGACCTGGATAGCAATGGCGAGGTGACTCCGGGTACGTTGCTGACCTGACGCCGATCATTCAAGCGTCAATCGCGAGTCCGCGCAGACAGGAGCACGGGCGAGGGATCACCCCACGGATTCCGAAAAGCACACTTCAGGGGCGGGCGATGGAGCAGACACACACCTCGCACAGCGGCACGACGACGGCTTCCCCGGGCGCACAGCGCCGCGTCCTGGTCGTCGAGGACGACCCGACGATCGTCGACGCCATCGCGGCCCGCCTGCGCGCCGAGGGATTCCTCGTGCAAACGGCGGGTGACGGTCCGGCGGCGGTCGACACGGCCGAGGCCTGGCAGCCGGACCTGCTGATCCTCGACATCATGCTGCCGGGCTTCGACGGCCTGGAGGTCTGCCGGCGCGTGCAGGCCCAGCGGCCGGTGCCGGTGCTGATGCTCACCGCGCGCGACGACGAGACCGACATGCTGGTCGGGCTCGGCGTGGGCGCCGACGACTACATGACGAAGCCGTTCTCGATGCGGGAGCTCGCGGCCCGCGTGCACGTGCTGCTGCGCCGCGTCGAGCGGGCCGCGCTGGCCGCCGCGACGCCGCGCTCGGGCATCCTGCGCCTGGGCGAGCTGGAGATCGACCACGCGCAGCGGCGCGTGCGGGTGCGCTCGGAGGACGTGCACCTGACGCCCACCGAGTTCGATCTGCTGGTCTGCCTGGCGAACACCCCGCGCGCGGTGCTCTCGCGCGAGCAGCTGCTGGCGGAGGTGTGGGACTGGGCGGACGCCTCCGGCACCCGGACCGTCGACAGCCACATCAAGGCGCTGCGGCGGAAGATCGGCGCCGAGCGGATCCGCACGGTGCACGGCGTGGGGTACGCGCTGGAGACCCCGACGCCATGACCGGCGGGCCGGACGGACCGAGAAGCCCCGGGGAGCCCTTCGGGGGCGTACGCCCGTTCTCGATCAAGACCAAGCTGGGCGCGCTGGTCGTCTCCTCGGTGCTGATCACCACGGGTCTGTCGATGATCGCGGTGCGCACCAAGACGGAGCTGCGGTTCATCACGGTCTTCTCGATGATCGCCACGCTGCTGATCACGCAGTTCGTGGCGCACTCGCTGACCGCTCCGCTGGACGACATGAACACGGTGGCCCGCTCGATCTCGCAGGGCGACTACACGCGCCGGGTGCGGGAGAGCCGCCGGGACGAGCTGGGCGACCTGGCGCAGACGATCAATGTCATGGCGGACGAGCTGGAGGCGCAGGACCGTCAGCGCAAGGAGCTGGTGGCGAACGTCTCGCACGAGCTGCGCACCCCGATCGCGGGTCTGAGAGCCGTCCTGGAGAACGTGGTCGACGGCATCGCCGAGGCCGACCCGGAGACGATGCGGACGGCGCTGAAGCAGACCGAGCGCCTGGGCCGCCTGGTGGAGACGCTGCTCGACCTGTCCCGGCTGGACAACGGCGTCGTGCCGCTGCGCAAGCGGCGTTTCGAGGTGTGGCCGTATCTGTCGGGCGTGCTGAAGGAGGCCAACATGGTCGCCTCCGCGCGCGCGGGCATGGCGTCCGGCTCCGGCAGCCACACCCGGACGGACGTCCATCTGCATCTGGACGTGTCGCCGCCGGAGCTGACCGCGCACGCGGATCCGGAGCGCATCCACCAGGTCGTCGCCAATCTCATCGACAACGCGGTCAAGCACAGCCCGCCGCACGGCCGGGTGACGGTGAAGGCGCGGCGCGGCACGCTGCCGGAGTCGCTGGAGCTGGAGGTCCTGGACGAGGGGCCCGGCATTCCGCGCTCGGAGTGGCATCGCGTCTTCGAGCGCTTCAACCGGGGCGCGGTCCGCCGGCCGCACGGCCCGGGCAGCGACGGCGGTACGGGTCTGGGGCTGGCGATCGCGCGCTGGGCGGTGGATCTGCACGGCGGCCGGATCGGGGTGGCCGAATCCGAGCGGGGTTGCCGGATTCTTGTCACACTTCCGGGAGAGCCGTCCGCGGCGAGTTGACGTACAGTTCGATCAAGGTCCGCACTCATAGGGTGCCGGACCTGCACTGTCGTACGCGTTTCACAGTGGAACCACGCTTGTTTCCCGCCATTTCCGGCACCGAAACACGCTGTCCAATGTGACTTACACGACGATGGGGCGGCCCAGCCTGACCTTCCTGGTCTGGGAGGCGTAGCCTTTATTCCCGCTGTCCATCACCTTGTGAAGCGGAAGAGGGCGGTTGCCGCCGTGTCGCCACAGTCCCCCAGTAACGCATCGAGCGCTCCTGCTGCCGAAGCGGACCAAGCGGGCAAGAACCCCGCTGCCGCCTTCGGTCCCAACGAGTGGCTCGTCGACGAGATCTATCAGCAGTACCTCCAGGACCCGAATTCGGTAGACCGAGCCTGGTGGGACTTCTTCGCCGACTACAAGCCGGGAGCGGCCGCCGCTCCGGCTGCGGCGGGTACTGCGGCCGCGGGGGCCGCAGGGACCACCACCACCCCGGCCCCGGCGGCGCCCGCCGCCCCGGCCGCCGCCCCGGCTCCCGTGCAGGCCGCCCCCGCGGCCGCCGCGCCGGCTCCGGCCGCCCCGAAGCCCGCGGCCGCCGCCCCGGCTCCCGCGAAGGCCGCTCCGGCCGCGCCCGCCGCCAAGCCCGCGGCCGCCCCGGCGGCTCCGGCCGCCCCGGCCGAGGGCCCGGAGCTGATCACGCTGCGCGGCCCGGCCGCCGCGGTCGCGAAGAACATGAACGCCTCGCTGGAGCTGCCGACGGCCACCTCGGTCCGCGCGGTCCCGGTGAAGCTGCTGTTCGACAACCGCATCGTCATCAACAACCACCTGAAGCGCGCCCGGGGCGGGAAGATCTCCTTCACGCACCTGATCGGCTTCGCGATGGTGCAGGCCATCAAGGCCATGCCGTCGATGAACTGGTCGTTCGGCGAGAAGGACGGCAAGCCGACCCTGGTCAAGCCGCCGCACGTCAACCTCGGTCTCGCCATCGACCTGGTCAAGCCCAACGGCGACCGCCAGCTGGTCGTCGCGGCGATCAAGAAGGCCGAGACGCTGAACTTCTTCGAGTTCTGGCAGGCCTACGAGGACATCGTCCGCCGCGCCCGCGACGGCAAGCTGACGATGGACGACTTCACCGGTGTCACGGTCTCCCTGACCAACCCCGGCGGCCTCGGCACCGTCCACTCCGTGCCGCGTCTGATGCCCGGCCAGTCGGTGATCATGGGCGTCGGCTCCATGGACTACCCGGCGGAGTTCCAGGGCACCTCCCAGGACACCCTGAACAAGCTCGGCATCTCGAAGGTCATGACGCTCACGTCGACCTACGACCACCGGGTCATCCAGGGCGCCGCCTCCGGCGAGTTCCTGCGCCAGGTCGCCAACCTGCTGCTCGGCGAGAACGGCTTCTACGACGACATCTTCGAGGCGCTGCGGATCCCCTACGAGCCGGTCCGCTGGCTCAAGGACATCGACGCGTCGCACGACGACGACGTCACCAAGGCCGCCCGCGTCTTCGAGCTGATCCACTCCTACCGGGTCCGCGGCCACGTCATGGCCGACACCGACCCGCTGGAGTACCGCCAGCGCAAGCACCCCGACCTGGACATCGTCGAGCACGGCCTCACCCTGTGGGACCTGGAGCGCGAGTTCGCCGTCGGCGGCTTCGCCGGCAAGTCGATGATGAAGCTGCGCGACATCCTCGGCGTGCTGCGCGACTCGTACTGCCGCACCACCGGCATCGAGTTCATGCACATCCAGGACCCCAAGCAGCGCAAGTGGATCCAGGACCGGGTCGAGCGCCAGCACTCCAAGCCGGAGCGCGAGGAGCAGCTGCGCATCCTGCGCCGGCTGAACGCCGCCGAGGCGTTCGAGACGTTCCTGCAGACCAAGTACGTCGGCCAGAAGCGCTTCTCCCTGGAGGGCGGCGAGTCGGTCATCCCGCTGCTGGACGCGGTCCTGGACAGCGCGGCGGAGTCCCGTCTCGACGAGGTCGTCATCGGCATGGCCCACCGCGGCCGGCTGAACGTGCTCGCCAACATCGTCGGCAAGTCGTACGCGCAGATCTTCCGCGAGTTCGAGGGCAACCTCGACCCGAAGTCGATGCACGGCTCCGGCGACGTGAAGTACCACCTGGGCGCCGAGGGCACCTTCACGGGCCTGGACGGCGAGCAGATCAAGGTCTCCCTGGTCGCGAACCCCTCGCACCTGGAGGCGGTGGACCCGGTCCTGGAGGGCGTCTCGCGCGCCAAGCAGGACATCATCGGCAAGGGCGGCACGGACTTCACGGTCCTGCCGGTGGCGATCCACGGCGACGCGGCCTTCGCGGGCCAGGGCGTGGTGGCCGAGACCCTGAACATGTCGCAGCTGCGCGGCTACCGCACCGGCGGCACGGTCCACATCGTCATCAACAACCAGGTCGGCTTCACCGCGGCCCCCGAGTCCTCGCGTTCCTCCATGTACGCGACGGACGTGGCCCGCATGATCGAGGCCCCGATCTTCCACGTGAACGGCGACGACCCCGAGGCCGTCGTGCGCGTCGCGCGGCTCGCCTTCGAGTTCCGCCAGGCGTTCAACAAGGACGTGGTGATCGACCTCATCTGCTACCGCCGCCGCGGTCACAACGAGTCGGACAACCCGGCCTTCACCCAGCCGCTGATGTACGACCTGATCGACAAGAAGCGCTCGGTGCGCAAGCTGTACACCGAGTCCCTCATCGGTCGCGGCGACATCACCCTGGAAGAGGCCGAGCAGGCGCTCCAGGACTACCAGGGTCAGCTGGAGAAGGTCTTCACCGAGGTCCGTGAGGCCACCTCGCAGCCGGCGGGCGGAAACGCCCACGAGCCGCAGGACGGCTTCCCGGTCGCGGTCCCGACCGCGGTCTCCACCGAGGTCGTCAAGCGGATCGCCGAGTCGCAGGTCAACATCCCCGACCACATCACCGTCCACCCGCGTCTGCTGCCGCAGCTGCAGCGCCGGGCGGCGATGGTCGAGGACGGCACCATCGACTGGGGCATGGGCGAGACCCTCGCGATCGGCTCCCTCCTGCTGGAGGGCGTGCCCGTCCGGCTGGCCGGCCAGGACTCCCAGCGCGGTACGTTCGGCCAGCGCCACGCGGTCATCATCGACCGTGAGACCGGCCAGGACTTCACGCCGCTGCTGTACCTCTCCGAGGACCAGGCCCGGCTGAACGTCTACAACTCCCTGCTGTCCGAGTACGCGGCGATGGGCTTCGAGTACGGCTACTCGCTCGCCCGTCCCGACGCGCTCGTGATGTGGGAGGCCCAGTTCGGCGACTTCGTCAACGGCGCCCAGACGGTCGTGGACGAGTTCATCTCGTCGGCCGAGCAGAAGTGGGCCCAGACGTCCGGCGTCGTCCTGCTGCTGCCGCACGGCTACGAGGGCCAGGGCCCGGACCACTCGTCCGCCCGCCCGGAGCGCTTCCTGCAGCTGTGCGCGCAGAACAACATGACGGTCGCCATGCCGACGCTCCCGTCGAACTACTTCCACCTCCTGCGGTGGCAGGTGCACAACCCGCACCACAAGCCGCTGGTCGTCTTCACCCCGAAGTCGATGCTGCGTCTGAAGGCCGCCGCGTCGAAGGCGGAGGAGTTCACCACGGGCGGCTTCCGTCCGGTCATCGGCGACGCGTCGGTGGACCCGGCCGCGGTGCGCAAGGTCGTCTTCTGCGCGGGCAAGGTCTACTACGACCTGGAGGCCGAGCGGCAGAAGCGCGGTGTCACGGACACGGCCATCATCCGTCTGGAGCGCCTGTACCCGCTGCCGGGTGCCGAGCTCCAGGCCGAGATCGCCAAGTACCCGAACGCCGAGAAGTACCTGTGGGCCCAGGAGGAGCCGGCCAACCAGGGCGCCTGGCCGTTCATCGCCCTGAACCTGATCGACCACCTGGACCTGGCGGTCGGCGCCGACGTCCCGGCCGGGGAGCGCCTGCGGCGCATCTCCCGTCCGCACGGGTCGTCCCCGGCGGTGGGTTCGGCCAAGCGTCACCAGGCGGAGCAGGAGCAGCTGGTGCGTGAGGTGTTCGAGGCGTAGTCCTCGTCCGGCACGGAAGGGCCCGGCCCCGGAGATCTCCGGGGCCGGGCCCTTCCGTCTGTCCGTCGGTCAGGTCGCCTGCGGTTCGAAGTCCCAGTACGGGCGGTTGCGCGAGCGCGCCGAGATGGTGTGGACGTGCTGCTTGCCCAGGGTCGCCTCCAGGTCGGACAGGGCCTCCTGCTCGACCTTCTCGGCCTGTTGGCGGTCCCTCAGGCCCCGCAGGTCGGCCGCGTGGGCCACCCGGGCGGACAGGGTGAGGGGGTGGAGGCGGCCGAGGCTCTCGGTGGCGCGGGTGACGGTGTCCCGGCTGAGGGCGGCCGCGCTCTCCGTGTCGCCGACCAGGTTGCGCAGGGCGGAGGCGTTGATGGCGCAGCCCAGCGTGTAGGGGTGGTTCTCGCCGACCGCGGCGGTCATGTCGGCCAGCGCCTGCTCGACGAGGACGTGCGCGTGGTCGCGTTCGCCGACGCTGCGCAGGACGAGGGCGTGGTTGGCGCGGGCGCCGGCGATGAACGGGTGCCCCTCGGTGAGGAGTTGCTCGTAGCGGGCGAGGACGGACTCACTGGACTCGCGGGCCTGGTCGATGTCGCCGTGCTCGCGGGCGAAGCAGCTATGGCTGACGGCGGCGGCCAGGGTCTCCGGGTGCCGGTCGCCGACCTTGCGCTCGTAGCGTTCCAGGACGCGCGTCAGCAGGGCGCCGGCGGCGGCCCGGTCGCCGCTGCGCAGCCGGCACAGGGCGAGGTTGTGCTCGGCGCGCAGGGTGCCGGGGTTGTCGGGACCCATCACGATGCGGTGCTCGCGCACGTTCTTCACCTGCACGGACTCGGCGTCGGTGTAGCGGCCGAGCAGCCGCAGGTCCATGGCGTAGGACACCTCCGAGAACAGCGCCCAGGGGTGGCGTGCCTTCAGCAGGCGGCGGCGCAGGTCCAGGGTGGTCTCGTCGATGGTCAGGGCCTCCTCGTAGCGGCCGAGGAGGCGGTGCGAGAAGCCCAGGTTGTTGAGGGCGTTGAGGGTGCGGGAGTCCTCTTCGCCGAGGAGGTCGCGGTAGGTGGGGTAGAGCCACTGGTAGAGCTCCAGGGCCTCGTCGTAGCGGGCCAGTCCCCACAGGTCGGCGCCGAGGCCGTTGGCCGCCCGGAGGTGGTCGAGGTCCCGCTCGCCGCGTTCCGCGCGCAGGCGTTCGACGGCTTCCCGCTCGATGGCCTCGGTGCGTACGTAGTCGCCGGAGGAGCGCAGCAGGTTGGCGTAGTGGTAGATCAGGTCCCAGATCCTGGGGTGGAACTCGCCGAGCCGCTCCCGCCAGGCCGCGAGGGCGCGTTCTCCGAGCTTGACGCCGGAGGTGTACTCGCCGGCGAACCACATGTAGCGCAGGCAGTTGAGGACGAGTTTCTGCACCTGGCGGTCGTCGCTGTTCAGTACGTCGGCGTACTTCAGGTGCGGGACGATCTCGGCGTAGGCGTCCCACAGCCGGGTGTCGGTGGCGCGGCCGGGGTCGGCGGCGGCGAGGGCGCGCCGGACGACGTCGATGAACTCCCGCCGGTCGGTCTCCGGCATGTCCTTGCGGACGATCTGGTGGACCATGCGGTGCAGATAGAGCGACTCGCCGGTGGACGCGCCGGGTTCGGCGGCCGTCTCGTGCGACTCCAGGCGCACCACGGAGTACTGGCGCAGCTGGTTGATCGCCCGGTTCCACAGCAGGGGGTCGTCGAGCAGTCCCGTGAGCTGTTCGGGCAGGTCGTCGTGGGGCATCTCCTTCAGCAGCCGTACGGGGATGAAGCCGGGCGCGAAGAAGGTGCACAGGCGCAGCAGGTCGACGGACTCCGGGACGGTCTCGCGGAGCTTGTTCAGCAGTATCGACCAGGCGGTCTGGAAGGCCACGGGGAAGTCGGCGGAGACCTTGACGACGTCCTGGTCGACGCCGTCCTCCAGCAGGGCGATGTAGTCGTCGACGGACAGGTCGGAGTCGTTGAGCCAGCCGGCCGTCTGGTCCAGCAGCAGCGGCAGGTCCTCCAGGGCCTCGGCGAGCTGGTCGGCGTCGCTGTCCGACAGGCGGGGCGCGCGGCGCCGGATGAAGGCGACGGACTCGTCGCGCTGGTAGACGGGCACCTGGATCAGCCGGCTGTTGTGCTCGCCCCACTGCGGGTTGCGGGAGGTGATGACGACATGGCCGGGGCCGGTGGGCACGAGGTCCCAGATCTGGTCGGGGTCGTCGGCGCCGTCGAGGATGAGCAGCCAGCGGGAGTACGGCTCGCCCCGGCGCAGCGCGTCCCGGACGGCGCGCAGCCGCTCGCCGTACTCCGCGCCCGTGGTCAGGCCCAGTTTCGGGGCGAGTTCGGCGAGCAGGCGGCGGTAGGACACCCGCTTCTCGGCGTTGATCCACCACACCACGTCGTACTCGGAGCTGAACCGGTAGACGTACTCGGCGGCGAGCTGGGTCTTGCCCACGCCGGACATGCCGTACAGGGTGAGGACGCCGGCGCCGGACTCGCTGCCCTGGAGCAGGTGGTAGGCGTCGTTGAGGAGGGGATCGCGGCCGGTGAAGCGGGTGTTGCGGCGCGGCACTCCGCCCCAGACCTCGGGCATGGCCAGCGGGAAGCGGGGTCCGCGGCGGCCGTCGGCGGGCTCGGGCAGGGGTTCCTGCGGGAGGTCGAGCCGGTCGACGAGGCGTCGTTCGGCCTCGTCGGGGCCGGTGTTGACGAGGTCGACGGGCGCGAGGACGGCGGTCGCGGTCGGCACGGACGCGGTGGTCACGGAGACGGCGGCGAAGCGGGACGGGTCGGGGGCGACGACCTCGCGCAGCGCGGCGTTCCACTCCTCGAAGGTGCGCGGGCCGAGCTTGAAGTACCACTCGCTGATGAGGATCAGGATGCGGCCGTCGGCGAGGCTCAGGTCGCGCAGCAGGTCGGTCAGCGGGACCTCGGCGGGCGCGTCCCAGCGCAGGTAGACCACGCGCAGGCCGCGCCGCTCCAGACGGTCCCCGATCCAGGCCGCCCAGGCCCGGTTGAACCCGGCGAAGCTGATGGTGACGGTCTGCCTCGCGGCCCCCCTTTCGGGTGAGCCGACCGGCCTACGAGTTCCAGACATGCGGCGGCCTCCCGGACGCGATTTTAAAAGCTGGACACGGCTGCGGGAAGGCGCGCAGAGGCGCCCGTGCCGTCGCTCGTGGTCCGCATCTTTCCCGCAAGGGCAACGATCTCCACCTTCCAACGCAACGTTCTGGCCCGGTCGTGCCGCTCAGTCGCCCAGGTGGCGCACGTCCGGCGGCCGGCGCTGGGCCCACAGGCGCCGGGCGGCGCGTACGTACTCGCGGGCGCGGACCGCGTGCGCCCGGGGGGCCGGCTGTCCGGCCATCCGCTCGTGGGCGCCGACGAGGGCCTCGATGAACTGGCGTCCGTGCGCGGTGAGATCGCCCGATCCGACCAGGGCGGGCAGGGCGGCGCCCACCTGCTCGTGGTAGCGGGCGAAGAGCGCCCAGGCGGACTCGCGCCGCGCGGGGCCGCTCTCGTCCAGCGCGCGCCGCTGGAAGTAGTCGGCGAGCGCCAGATGCGAGTACGCGCCCTGCAACAGGCCGTCGTACGGGCGGGGATCAGACCGCCAGGGCGCGAAGTGCCGTGCTGTCGCGTCCGCTTGATGGAGCGTCACCATCTCACTCAACACAATGAGCTTGGCGTGCTGCAACTCGTGGACGAGCGTGGCGGCGAAGTCGGTCGCGGTGGGCGGGGTGCTGCTGAGGACCGCTCCGAACGCCTCCCGGCGGGTGGCGCTGCAGGTGCCCTGGATCCGGCCGTCCGCCGCGTCCCCCTGCGGCACGGCGAGCGGCACGAGGCAGCGCAGCAGGGCGGTCGCCTCGGTGAGGCGCTGCTCGCCGCCCCGCCGCAGCGCGGTCGCGGTGCCGGACCAGGCGTGCAGCCAGCGTTTGCGTTCGGCGTCGTCGAGGGTGACGGGGCCGCTGAGTCCGTAGTAGTGCGATCCGTCCGGCTCGGTGCGGTAGGGGTCGAGGTCGTCGAGGGGCGTCGGCGGGGCGTCGGGCACGAGCCCCGGGAGGGCGTACGCGGCAGTCCACGCGCGCGAGCCGGACCAGGCGCCGTGGCCGTCCTCCAGGTGGACGTGGAGGTCGGCCTCGCCGGGCTGCCTGAGGGTGAGGCGGCCTCGGCGGTGGGTGAGGTCGACGCGCGTGGACCTGGTGGTCAGGACGCCCAGGGAGGGGAGGACGAGTCTTCCGTCGTACGGGGTGAGGCGCAGGGAGAAGGAGAGGCCCGCGCGGGAGGCGGTCACCGCCGCCACCGCACTGAAGTGGGCCAGATCCGGGGCGGGTTCGACGCCGCGCGTCTGGAGGTTCCGCAGGACGCGGGCCGCCCAGGGGCCCAGCAGCGGATGCAGGAGGCGCGCCCGGACCGGAGCCGCCGTGCCGACCGCCTCCGCCTCCTCCAGCAGCGCCCAGTCCTCCCGCAGGCGGGGCGACTCCGTCGCGTCCAGGATCGCGCGCAGCGTCAGCAGGCGGCGGGTGTCCTGGTCCCGGGTGAGACGGGCCAGGGTGTCCGGTGAGCCCTCGGTGCGGCCGAGTTCGGTGAGGGCGTGGTCGGGGAGGGGCGGGAGTGTCACGGGGTGCCTCCTTCGGCCGAGGAGGACGCCGGTACGCCCGTCGCGTCCTCGGTGAGCCGTCCCGCCACGTGCCGGATGAACCGCTGGAGGTCGGCGCAGTACACGGAGGGGTGGGCGAAGCCGTGCCCGGCCCGGTAGCGGTGGGCGTAGTGGCCGCCGCCGCACACGTGCAGCAGCGGGCAGGTCCGGCACACGGCGGCCAGCCCGTCCACGCCCGCCTGTCGCGCCGCCACCGCGGGATGGCGCAGCGCCTCGTCGAAGGGGTGCCGGAAGACGTCGAGGCCGGTCTCGGCCGCGCCCTCGTAGCAGGATTTCAGCGCGTCGACCTGCTCGATGCTCCCGTCGGTCTCCACGACGACCGCGTCGAAGGCCGCGAGGCCCAGCTGTTCGGTGGCGGCGGGCAGGCCCAGGAGCAGGGCCACGCACTCCTCGAAGAGGCGGACGCGGGTCTCCCGCCGGCCGGCCCGCCACCAGCGGTCGAAGACGTCGCACAGCCACCGGCCATGAGCCTCGTCGCCGTGGTGGGGCGGCGGCGCCGACCAGTTGCCGTGCGGCAGGAGGAGGTCCAGCGCGGGCGGGCGCAGGGCGAGCAGCGACTCGTACGTCTCGACGGGGTCCAGCGTCGGGTCCACGACGGTGAGGATCCCGGCGTAGGTCTCCGGGAAGCGGTCGGCGACCAGCCGCGCTCCGCGTGCCGCGGCGGGCCAGGACGGCCGTCCGGAGTGGTCGACGCGGCGCGCGTTGTGACCGGGCAGTCCGCCGTCGAGGCTGACGCCGACGCGGATGCCGGCCCCGGCGAGGACGGTCAGGCGCCGCTCGGTGAGGAGGGTCGCGTTCGTCTGCACGACCGGGTGGACGGTGGTGCCGGCGGGGACGCGGTCGCGGACCAGACCGGTGAAGCGGGCGAGGGTGCCGGCCCCGGCGAGCAGGGGTTCGCCGCCGTGCAGGACCAGGGAGACGGCGGTCAGGCCGTGGGCGCGGGCGTGCTCGGCGATGCGGGTCGCCGTGCGGTCCAGTACGGCGGGGGGCGCGGCGGCGGGGCGGGTGCGCCAGGTGCGGTCGGGGCCGGCGTAGAGGTAGCAGTAGCGGCAGGCGAGGTTGCAGCGGCCGTGCAGCTTCACGATGAACTGGCGGAAGGGGTGGGGCGCGCGGGTGCGGGTGCGGGCGCGGGGATCAACGTCGTACGACACTCGTCACCCCCATGCCCTTGGCCGTACGGGCCGCATTCCCGGGCGGGACAGCGGCAAACTCCGGTGGTTCGCCCCGGGCCGGCAAGTCACGCACCACCGGCCGGAACTGGCTTGTGTCCGACCGGATTTGATCCCTCGCCGCACCACGTCGAGGCGCCCGGCGCGCCCCGACGATCAGAGGGAACTCTGGAACCCCCAGAGCATCTCCCCCGGCCGCGCGGCCCGCTCCCGGAGGTCCGCCAGGACCTCGCTCAGCACCGGATGCTCGGCGGTCCTCAACTCGGCCAGATCCATTCCCAGTACGTCCGGCAGCGGCTCCTGCGACACCGCCTCCGTGGGCTCCGTGCTCATGTCCTCCCCCTCCGTCACTCCAGCTCGGCGAGCCTGCGCGCGGTGTCCCCGGCCGTCGGCCCGGAGCCGGCGACGGTGTCCTCCGGCAGCCGCTGCCACTCGGCGCGGGCCGCGCGGTAGGCCTCGCGGGCGGCCCGCGGGCGTGCGGCCGCCTCATAGGTCCTACCCCGCCAGTGGTGTGCCTGAGCGCACAACTCCACCGCTTCCTGCCGGCGCCGCTCGGTCCCGGCCTCCGCCTCGGCGGCCCGGGCGGCCTCCGTCGCCTCCCGGAAGACGTCCGCGGCCGTGTCGAGCCGGGCCGGCCGCCCGAGCCCCCGGTAGGCCTCGAACTGGGCCCGGCCGAGCGCCAGCAGACAGCGGGCCTCCAGCAGCGCGTCCGCCGCCTCGGCCGCCGCGAGGCCGAACAGGTGCTCCGCCTCGCGCAGATCCACCGGGTCGCCCCGGGTGCCGTAGCGGGCCATCAGGGCGCGGCCCAGCAGCAGCAGACGGTGGGCGAGCCGGGCGTCCCCGGACGGCGTCTCCGTACGGCACTCGCGCAGCACGCGGATCGCCCCGGACAGCGCCCCGAGCGCCCGGGAGCCGCCCTCCAGGTCCGCCAGCCGCAGCAGCGCCTCGCCCCACTCGGCGAGGACGTCCGCGTGCGTGGGCGCGTCGCGGGGCATGCCCCGGGCGGCCTCCTCGAACCGGTCGGCGGCGGCGCGCAGTTCCCGCACGTCGCCCGCATCCGCGTGCCGGGCCACGCCGATACGGCCGGAGCGCACCAACAGGGCGGAGCGCAGGGGCCGTTCCGGGGTGAGCCCGAGCGCCTCGTCGACCCGGTCCTGCGCCTCGTCCAGCGAGCCGCCCGACGCCAGCAGCGCGTCGACGAGGTCGAGCCGTATCCGTACCCCGTCGCGCCGCTCCCGCGTCGGGGCCTCGGTGTCCAACGCGTCCCGCAGCGAGCGCGCCGCCTGCTCGGCGTGCCCGCGCGCCTGCTCGGGATCGACGGTGGCGTCCGCGAGGCGCAGCAGCACCCGGCCGTGCGCGAGGGGCAGTTCGGGCGGGCGCCGGGTGCGGTCCGGCCAGGCGTCGGCGAACGCCTCCAGCATGCCGACCGCGCCCTGCAGCAGCGCGCTGTCGCCGCCGAGCCGCCACTGCGCCTCCAGGGCGGCCACGCGTTCCAGGGTGAGGCCGAGCGCCTCGTCCTCCGCCAGGTCGGGGGCCGCGCAGGCCACGGCGTACTCGCGGTCGGCGCGGCTGAGCAGGCCCAGCGCGCCGTGCGGGTCGCCGCGCCGTCTGCGGTCGACGGCGGCCGCGTGCAGCACCCGCGCCAGGACGGCCCGTTCCCGCAGGGCGTGCGGATGGGCGACGGCCCGCTCGGCGGCCCGCTCCGCCTCCCGCAGCAGCTCCGGGCCGCCCTGCACCTCCCACAGCCGCAGCGCGCTGAGCGCGTACTGCGCCCAGGTCTCGGGGTCCGCGGCGGCGCCGCGCTCGTGCTCGGTGGCGCCGCGCAGCAGCTGCACGGCGTCGATCAGGTCCTGCACCATGCCCTCCTCGTCGAACCGCGCGACCAGCGAGCGGGCCCGCACGACGGCCTGATGGGTCGGGCGCTCCTCGGACAGCCCGGGCGTGGCGCGCACGGCGTGGACCGCGAGCGGCTCGGGCAGCGGCATGAACCGCTCCAGGACGCGCGCGGCGACCTCCGCGAAGGGCTGCGGCACGAGGGTCGCGTCGCCGTTGTCGCGGGCGCGGCCGCCGGGCGCGTACGGCCGTCCCGAGCCGCCGTTGCCGAGCTGGGCGAGGGCGAGGGCGGGAAAGTTGGGGCCGCCCTTGCCGTACCGCTGCTCGATGTACTCGGAACAGTGCTTGAGGACCAGCACCGCCTCGTCGCGGCCGAGCGTGGACAGCAGCGCCTCCTGTACGTCGGGCCGCATCTCGTACCACTGGACGCCGTCGTCGCCGTGCTCCTCGGCGGACCGTGCGACCAGGCCGCTGAGCAGCACCTCGGCCAGCTCCGACGGGCCGGAGCCGGGCAGCATGGTGCGCTGCACGAGCTGCATCACCGGCAGGCACAGCGGGGCCGCCGCGAGATAGACCGCGAGCCGGCCCGCGGCCGGGGAGGCCGTGGCGCGGAACCGGCCGACGCGCTCCACCCAGGAGCGCGGCCGGGCGGAGCCCGTGGCGGGGGCGGGCGGCTGATCGGCGCGCACCCAGCCCACGGCACCGGCGACCGGCGCCGACCCGGCCCCCGACAGCAGCCGCGCCCACACGCCGAGCGCCACCGGGTCGGGCGGCAGCACGGGCAGCGGCAGCCCCGGGGAACGGCCGCCGCCGGGCGGCCGTCCGGGCGCCCCGGACGGGGTGCGCACCCGCAGCACGGCGGCCCCGCCCAGCGTCTCGCCGCGCGTCAGCTCGCCGTACGTCACCGGCAGCCGGGTCCGGCTCCACAGGCGCTGCGGAAGCGGCTGGAGCACGGCGGCGGGGGCCTGCCGGGCCAGGTGGTGCAGCAGGCGGTGGGCCCGGCCGCTGCGCCACAGCGGGCCCGCGCAGTCGCTCACCAGGAGTGTGATCCGGCGTCCGGTGGGGTCGCTGAGCCGGTCGGCGCCGTGCAGCGGGGCGGCGTGGGCGTCGGCGCTGCGGCTGACGACGGGTTCGCCGTCCGGTCCCTCGTGCAGATGGCTGACCTGGACGTCACCGAAGGCGCCCAACTGGGCGAAGACCTGCTCCAGTTCGGCGAAGAGCCGGTCCCACACGCGCATCGACGGCGAGGCGTCGAGGACCAGTTGCAGCCGCGTGTCGCCCCGGGTCACCGCGCGATGCACCGGCATGACCAAGCCACCCGCGCGGGCGCTGAGTTCGGCGGTGGCGATCTCGTCCAGCTCGGTCCGCAGGGGCGGGGCGGCGCTGCGGTAGCCCTGCAACGGGCGTAAAGCGCGCTGGAGTTCGAGCGGGGAGGGCAGCACGGAGGCGGCCGGCACTCCGACGGGCAGCGCCGCCCCGCGCCCCGCCCCACCCGTGCGGCCGCCCCGCGTCGGCGGGTAGAGCGCCACCCGCCCCTCGGCCTCGGTGTCGTACGACGGCGGCGCGGGCGCTCCGGTCCGGGAGGCGTCCGGGGGCGCCGGGGTCGGGGCGCGGTCGGTGCGGGCCTGGTCCGAACCGCGGGACCCCTCCGCTCCCCCGCCGTCGGGCGCCGCCCCGCCGTCATCCGCCCCACCGCCGACGGGCCGCACCCACTGAGCCAGCCAGAGGGCGTCACTGACCCCCTCGACATCGGGATCGAGCCCACCCTGCCGCAGCCGCGCGACGAGGGCGGCGATGGGGTCACCGGAGGAGACCTGCCGGCCGGGGTCCGGCGGCCCGGTCGGTGTCCGGGTGGGGGCTGGGCCGCGGCCGGGGGCCGTGGGGTCGCCCGGCGCCGGGGCGGGCCGGCCGGGGTGCGCCGGCTCGGGGCCTGGGGATGCGGCTGGCATCAGCGGCTCACCTCGGGCGGTCGAGCCGCTGGATGAGCAGGTCGGCCAGGCGGTCGCGACTGGGGGGCGCGGCCGCGTCGGTGAGGTAGATGGCGTTCAACAGCTGGTCGGCGGCGAGGAGTTCGGAGCGCGAGCGCTCCAGGAAGCGGGTGATCAGATCGTCGCCCGCGCGTGCCGCCTCGTCGCCGAGATGCGCGCGGACGAACGTGGCGAGCCGATTGTGGTCGGGCCGCCCCAGCTCCAGATGGATGCACCGGCGCATCAGCGGGGCCGGGAAGTCCCGCTCGCCGTTGCTGGTCAGCACGACGAACGGGAAGGCGCGGCAGCGCACCCGGCCGTCACGCACCCGCACCTTCGTGCCGTCGGCGGTGAGCACCTCCGCCTCGCCGTCGGGCAGCCGGTCGGCGATGCGCTGGAGCTCGGGGATCTCGAACTCCCCCTCCTCCAGCACGTTCAGCAGGTCGTTGGGCAGGTCGATGTCGCTCTTGTCCAGCTCGTCGATGAGCAGCACGCGCGGCGTGTCGGAGGGCAGCAGGGCGGTGCCGAGCGGGCCCAGCCGGATGTAGCTGCCGATGCTCTCCACCGCGCCGGGGCTGCCGGCCGCCGCGCCGAACCCGCCCTGCGCGGCGATCTGCACGTCCTGGAGCCGGGCGATGGCGTCGTAGTGGTAGAGGCCGTCCTGGAGCGCGGAGCGGCTGACGATGGACCAGCGCAGCACCTCGCCCAGCCGGAGTTCGTACGCCACGGAGTGGGCCAGGGTGCTCTTGCCCGCGCCGGGGCTGCCGGTGACCAGCAGCGGACGCCGCAGATACAGCGCCGCGTTGATCATCTCCAGCTCCTCGGCGCCCGGCCGGTGCAGCTCGGCCAGATGCCGGTTCAAGCCGAGCCTGCGGTCCTGGGAGCCGTCGCCGGGGCCCGCCGCGTCGCGGCCCGCGAAGTCGCGCCAGGGCGGCGGCGCGGGCAACCGGTCCATCCCGTCGTGGGGTTCGCCGGCGCCTCGGTAGATGAGCCACTCATTGGAATCGGTCATGGTCCGGTCCTCGTCGTCAACGCGTCCATGGCAGCCGTCGAACGTGCATCACGGTATCGACCCGTCGTGGGCCTGGTAAGAGGCCAGGGCGCCTGGTGGGCGGCCGTCGGCCGGGCAGGGGGCCGGAAGGCGCGGGCGCGTCGCGTCACGGCGCCTCCAGGAGGTCGCCGGTTCCGGGCAGGAGGTCGTGCGGATCGTCGTAGTAGAGCGCTATGCCGTCGGCCCAGAACGCCTCGGTCAGGCCGGCGTGCAGCTTCGTGCGCATGGCGTGCACGACATCGGGCAGCAGCTCGGCGCTGACGCCGTCGTCGACGGCCTGGCGCGCGCCCCGGTGGAACTCTCCGCAGACCGCGTCCGGCCGGCCGGGCCAGCGGCGCCACAGGGCCACGCCGAAACCGGCGTGCAGGATACGGACGAGGGCCGCCCCGTCGTCCTCGTAGCGGTGGTCGCCGTAGCGGCACAGCACCGGGACCGTGCGGTGGGCGAGGCCGCGCAGGTCCGACACGGGCGGCACGGGCTGCCGGATGCCCTCGTCGCAGTCGAGGACCTCCGCGCGCGCGTCGTGCGCGTGCAGCCAGCGCCAGCGGTCCCGGCGTTCGTGGTGTCCCTCGTCGCCGTCGGGGACCGGCTCCTCGTCGTCCGGTAACTGGTCGCGGTCGGAGCAGCGCACCACGACCGGCCGCTGCACGCCCAACGGGGGCTCGCCCTGCCGCAGTTGCCAGGAGTCCACCGGCAGGCCCAGCAGGAGGTGGGGCAGGGCGGCCTGGAGGATCGCGGGGCGGTCGGGCTCGTCGCAGCGCCGGAACGCCTCGACGAGATGCTCGGCGGCCTCGGCGTGCAGCCGGTCCAGCGGGGTGCGCTCGGCCTCGTGCAGCCGCTGCACGTCCCCGTCGGAGCGGGCAACGGAGACCGACCAGTCACACCGGTCGGGCTCCCAGCCGCGTCGGATGACCTCCAGGAGCACGGAGAGACGGGGCGGGGCGGCGGGGGCTGGAACGGTGACCGATCGGTCACCGGTGGGGCGGTCGGGGGCCTGTCGTCCGTCTCCCTGGCGTCCGTCTCCTTCGGTGAGGGGTGTGCCCCCTACCTTGGTCGCCTGGGTCCGCTGGCGCCTGCGCTGGGCCGACCACTCGGCCCACTGGCGCGCCAGACTGCTGCGGTAGCCGCTGTCGAGGCCGGCCGCGGCCTGCCGCACCCAGTCCCACAGCGCCCGCTCCGCGTTCAACGAGCTGGGCGTGGGCGGGCGTTCGGCGCGGATGACCCGCATCGCGTAGTCGAGGACCAGCTTGAGGGTGCCGTCGTCGGAGGCGTTCTCGTAGAGCATGCCGAGGCCGTCGCGCCAGCCGCGCGGGGCGGGCAGCTGATGCGAGGGCTCGAAGCCGTGCAGCGAGTCGACGATGTCGAGCAGGGCGCGGGTGCTGACCGGCGGCGGCAGGGCGGCCAGCCGGCCCAGCAGCTCGCTGCGCTCGTCGGGGCTGAGCGCGCGGCCCGGCCGGACACCGAGCCGGCTCTGCGCGTCGGCCCAGGTGGGTCGGCGGGAGTCGGAGAGCAGTTGGCGGTCGCGGTGATAGCGGTCGTGGGCGTGGAAGACGGCCTGGTAGACGTCGTCGTACTCGGCGGCGACCGCCCCCTGCGGCACGGGCAGGGTGCGCAGCCGTCCGATCCCGGTGGAGGTGCCGCCCTGACCGTGGTCGGCGCGGGACTTGAGGATGCCGATCACCTCACCGCGCGCGGGGTCGAGCACGGGGCCGCCCGAGACGCCCGGCGGCAGGTCGTTGTGCCCGAGGCGCATCTGTACGCCGGTGGACGGACCGGCGATGATGCCCTGCACGTCGATCGGTCCGTAGAGGATCTGCAGCTGTCCGCCCACCACGGTCCAGCCCGCGTACAGCACCGAGCCTCCGCTGTAGTAGGCCGTCGAGCGCTCGGACACGTACGCGCAGTCGTGGCCGACGGGTTCGCGCAGCCGGACGAGGGCCAGGTCGGGGGCGGGCCAGCCGCCGCTCGGGGGCCCGGCGAGCAGCTCGGGCAGCATGGCCGCCACTTCGCCGGAGACGACGCACTCGCCCTGCTCCGGCCCGCTCTGATAGACCACCGCGACATCGCCCCCCTCCCCGCCGTGCACGACATGTGCGCAGGTCAGCACCCAGTTCGGGGCGATGAAGAATCCGCTGCCGAGGAAGCTGCCCGGTTCGTCAGGGGCATACCCGACGTCTGTGCGATGGATGCGCACGGTGGCCGTCATGACGAGGTCATGCAGCGCACGGTGGGCGGCATCGGAGCCGCCGGGTGCGCCCCCCTCGTGCCGCTCCGTCATGCCCCGGTCCCGCCAGTGGCACCGTCGGCGCCCCCGTGCACCGGGGCGCCGGGAGACGCGCCCGCACGCGCCGGGGCGTCCGGGTCCGGCGGGCCGCTGCTCCAGGTCAGGGTGACCGTGATGCCGGCCTTCGCCTCGCCGTCGGCGAGCAGGCCGACGACCTTCCCGGCCTTCGCGGTGAGCTCGATCCCGAAGGCGACGCTCACCTCGTCGGGCCGCACCGCGCGCAACGGCTCGGCCAGCGAGCGGGCGACCCCGGTGATCAGCGAGTGCAGGCTCTCCACGCTCGCCTCGACCCGGTCGGTGAACCCGGTGTCGCTGTACGACAGCTGCCCCGAGGGCGCGGTCAGCTCCTCGGTGCCGGAGATACGGGCCCAGACGGGGGTCCCGTCCGGCAGGGCGATCCTCGCTACCCGCGTCACTTCCTGGCTCATGGCATCCCCCCGTCCCGGCGGCCGCCCACCCGACCGCTGCGCACGCTGCGCCTATCCTTTTCCTGTTACCTCCAACGGAGCACAGGGCCTTTTCTCTCCCGTTCCCTCCCGTCCCGGAACCGCGGAACAAAGGTCCTTCCCCCGGAGGCGCGTCCCAACCCCTTCGACCCACCCACGGAGCACGATCCATGTACTTCACCGACCGCGGCATCGAGGAACTGGAGAAGCGGCGCGGCGAGGAGGAGATCACCTTCGAGTGGCTCGCCGAGCAGCTGCGCACCTTCGTCGACCTCAACCCCGACTTCGAGGTGCCGGTGGAGCGCCTGGCGACCTGGCTGGCCCGCCTGGACGACGAGGACGACGAGTAGGACGCGTTCCGCGACCCCGCGGCTCTACGACGGGGTCGGCGCCGTCAGTCGCGCGGTCGCCCCAGGTCGTAGACGAGGCCCAGCGCGCCGTGGGCCAGCAGCAGGACGCCCGCCACGATCCAGCCGGGGCTGCGGCGCCGCAGGCCCCAGGCGGTGAGCGGCAGGCCGGCCGTCACCTGGGCGAGGGCGAGGACACGCGCGCCTGGCGTGCCCGACCAGGGCAGCCAGGGGCCGAGGGAGGCCCCGCCGATGGCGTCGAGTTCCGCCCGGACGGTCTCCCGCCGACCCAGTCCCTCGACCTGCCGGACGCCGTGGGCGGTCCGGGCGGCCTCGCGCAGGCGGTGGGCGGGCTCCCCCGGGGCGAGTCCTTCGGGGAGGAAGACGCCCGCGCGGGTGAGCACGGCGAGCAGTCCGCGCAGGCGGGCGCGCGCATCGGCCGCGCTGTCGGGCCGGGTGAGTTCGTCCAGGGCCTGCATGCCGAGGACGGGGTCGAGCCCGAGGCGGGCGGCGAAGGTGCGCATCGCCTCGTCCTCGCCGACCGGGGTGCCGGGGGCGAGCCAGACGTAGCCGACGGGGCGGCGGAAGCCGGAGGCGAGGGTGTAGCCGGCCCGGTCGGCGTCCCACCACAGGGCGAGGACGGGCCAGGGCGCGCCGACGGCGAGGGCGGTGGCCCAGCCGGTGAGGACACGGTCGACGGGTTCCGCGCCCGTCTGCCAGGGCGCGCCCTCGGGGACGAGGACGCTCCATCCGGTGCCGGCCGGGGTGAGCAGCATGCGTTCGCGCAGGAGGCCGGCGGTGGGGGCGACGGAGTCGGGTTCCGCGCCGCACAGCAGGAGGGCTCCGGGGGCGGTGTCTTCCGTCGGCATGCTCACACGCTAGGACAATTCATCATCATTCGACGGTCGGCGATCACCCGTGGGCGGGTGGCGATCGCCGAAACGAGTGTCTTGACTTCGCCAGTCCACGATATATCGTGTTTCTCGTAGGACGCGATATGGCGCGTCGCGACTCCCGGTCGTGCGCCGCCCGCGCCCGTCGCCCGCCGTGCCGAGGAGGTCCCACCATGTCCGAGTGGTCCGTCGCCGAGCCCACGAAGCTCACCTTCGACGCGCCCGTGAGCGAACTGCACGTCCGCATCGTCAACGGCACGGTCAACGTGGTGGGCACCGACGAGGGTTCCGCGCGTCTGGAGGTCTCCCGGATCGAGGGACCACCGCTGATCGTCACCCACCGGGACGGCACCCTGACGGTGGCGTACGAGGACCTGCCCTGGAAGGGCTTCCTCAAGTGGCTCGACCGCAAGGGCTGGCGGCGCAGCGCGGTCGTCTCCCTGGCCGTCCCGGCGGACACCCGCGTGGAGGTCGGCGTGGTCAGCGCGGCCGCGGTGGTCTCAGGCATCGACGGACACACCGAGGTGAAGGGCGTCTCCGGGGACACGACCCTGGTGGGGCTCGCGGGACCGGTCCGCGCGGACACCGTCTCGGGCAGTCTGGAGGCCCAGGCCCTCACCGGCGACCTGCGCTACAACTCCGTGTCGGGCGACCTGACCGTGGTGGAGGCGGGCTCCTCGGTGAAGGCCGACTCGGTCAGCGGCTCGATGATCGTCGACCTGGACCCGGCGAGCCGCCCCACGGACATCGCCCTGACCAGCGTCTCCGGTGAGATCGCCATCCGCCTGCCGCAGCCGGCGGACGCCCGGGTGGAGGCGAACACGGCGAGCGGCTCGGTCTCCAACGCGTTCGAGGACCTCAGGGTCAGCGGCCAGTGGGGTGCCAAGCGCATCACGGGCCGGCTGGGCGCGGGCAACGGCCGACTGAAGGCGACCACCGTCTCCGGCTCGATCGCCCTGCTGCGACGCCCACCGGCGGAGGAGGCGCCGTGGGAGGCGGAGCCGCCGGCGAGGGAAGCGCCGTGGGAGGCGGAGTCGCCGTCCGGGGCGGCCCCGGAATCGGGGGACAATTCCGGTCCCGGCCCCTCCAACTCCTCCCCCGACACCCCGGCCGACGGCACGACCGACAAGAAGGTGCTCTGACATGCCCCCCGTCTTCGCCCACGGCCGCCTGCGCCTGTATCTGCTGAAGCTGCTGGACGAGGCCCCGCGCCACGGCTATGAGGTGATCCGCCTCCTGGAGGAGCGCTTCCAGGGGCTGTACGCGCCCTCGGCGGGCACGGTCTACCCCCGGCTGGCCAAGCTGGAGGCCGAGGGCCTGGTCACCCACACCACCGAGGGCGGCCGCAAGGTGTACGCGATCACGGACGCGGGCCGCGCCGAACTGGCCGACCGCAGCGGCGAGTTGGCCGACCTGGAGCTGGAGATCCGGGAGTCGGTCGCGGAACTGGCGGCGGAGATCCGGGCCGATGTGCGGGGGGCGGCCGGTGATCTGCGGCGCGAGATGCGCGCGGCGGCCTCACAGGCCCGCACCGGGCCGGCGTCCGGCGAGGCAGGCCCCCTGGGCGACTTCTCCGACCAGGGGGACAAGGACGCCTGGCGCGCGGCCAAGGAGGAGATGCGCCGCGCCAAGCAGGAGTGGAAGGAACAGGCCCGCCGCGCCAAGGACGAGAGCCGCCGCGCCCGCGAGGAGGCCCAGCGGGCCCGCCGTCAGGCCAAGGAGGCCCAGGACCGCGCCCGCGCCCAGGCCCAGGAGGAGGTCCAGCGCATCGCCCGCAAGGTGCAGGAGCAGGTCCAGGACCACTTCGCCCGGGGCGACTGGCCGACGGGCGTACGCGAGGGCCTGACGGAACTGGCCCGGGAGTTCGGCGACTTCGGCAAGGACTGGGGCAAGGAGTTCGGCTTCGGCCGTACGGCGGGAGAGGGCCCGGCCGGACCGGCGTCCACCGCGAAGACGGCCCCCGAGCCGACGTACACGATCACCCCGGAGGACTTCCCGGCCGGCTATGAACCGGCGTGGGCGCACGAGCCCTCCAGCGGCGACCCGGTCCGTGACCTGGACCGCCTCCTGGACCGCTTCCGCGACGACATCCGCGACGCGGCCCGCGACCACGGGGTCACCCCCGAACAGCTCCGCGAGACCCGCGGCCATCTGTCGACGGCGGCGGCCCACATCGGGGCGATACTGCGGGCGCCGAAGGTCTGAGCCACCCCGCACACGACCGCCCCCGCCGATCGCCCCGCACGCGACGGCGAGGGTCAACGGGGGCGGTCGACTCCCGGGCGCCGCTCAGGAGTTGGTGAGCACGATCTTCCCGAACTGCTCGCCGGACTCCAGCCGCTCGAACCCTTCCCGGGCCCGGTCCAGCGGCAGCACCTCGTCGATGACGGGCCGCACACCGGTGGCGGCGCAGAAGGCGAGCAGGTCCTCCAGCTCGTCCTTGGTCCCCATGGTCGACCCGACGACCTTGAGCTCCAGGAAGAAGATGCGGGTCAGCTCGGCGTGCGAGGGCCGGTCACCGCTCGTGGCACCGGAGATCACCAGCGTGCCGCCGGGCCGCAGCGACTTGACCGAGTGGGACCAGGTGGCGGCGCCGACGGTCTCGATGACGGCGTCCACGCGCTGGGGCAACCGGGCCCCCGGCTCGACGGCCTCCACGGCACCGAGCTCCAGCGCCCGCTTGCGCTTGGCCTCGTCCCGGCTGGTGGCGAAGACCCGCAGCCCCGCGGCCTTGCCGAGGACGATGGCGGCGGTGGCGACCCCTCCCCCGGCCCCCTGCACGAGCACCGAGTCACCGGGCCGCACCCCGGCGTTGGTGAAGAGCATGCGGTAAGCGGTGAGCCAGGCGGTGGGCAGACAGGCGGCCTCCTCGAAGGAGAGCTCCTTCGGCTTGGGCAGCACGTTCCAGGTGGGCACGGAGACCTGCTCGGCGAAGGTCCCCTGGTAGCGCTCGGTGAGGATGGACCGGGGTTCCCGGGGCCCGACGCCGTGCCCGCTCTGCCCGATCACGGGGTGCAGGACCACTTCATTGCCGTCCTCGTCGACCCCGGCGGCGTCACAGCCGAGGATCATGGGCAGCAGCTCCTCGGAGAGCCCGACCCCGCGAAGCGACCAGAGATCGTGGTGATTGAGCGAGGCGGCGCGGACGTCGACGGTACTCCAGCCGTCCCGGCGCACGGGAGCGGGCCGCTCCCCCAACTCCAGTCCGGAGAGCGGCTGATCACGGTCGATACGAGCGGCGTAGGCAGCGAACATGCAGCCGACGATAGGCCGCGCGACGCCCCCGGAGAACCAGCCGCGCATGTGAGACACGCCCTCTTGCCGAGGGCGCGAAGGACGGGAACGCGAGCGAACGCGCCCCGAAAGGGGCGCGGGGAACTGCGCGCCCGGCCACGACGAACGCCGCGGCCACCGACGCACAGTCCCCCGCACAGGAGACGCCCACCCTCCAGTCACCCGAACGGACGGGCGGGTGGGTAAAAAAATCCCTAACGCCGAGCGACGCCCTCGGCCCGAGCGGCGGCAGCCACCGCCGCCGTGACCGCGGGAGCGACCCTCTCGTCGAACGGCGACGGAATCACGTAGTCGGCGGCGAGATCGTCCCCGACCACCTCGGCCAGAGCCTGCGCGGCGGCAAGCTTCATGCCCTCGGTGATCCGGGACGCCCGCACCTGGAGCGCGCCCGCGAAGATCCCCGGGAACGCCAGCACGTTGTTGATCTGGTTGGGGAAGTCCGACCGCCCGGTGGCGACCACGGCCGCGTACTTGTGCGCGACGTCGGGGTGCACCTCGGGGTTGGGGTTGGCCATGGCGAACACGAACGCGCCCTTGGCCATGGACGCCACCGCCTCCTCGGGCACCGTGCCGCCGGAGACGCCGATGAAGACGTCCGCGCCGGCCAGCGCGTCCTCCAGGGACCCGGTGAGCCCGGCCTTGTTGGTGAAGGAGGCCAGCTCCCGCTTGACGTCGGTGAGGTCCTCGCGGTCCGCGGAGACGATGCCCTTGCGGTCGGTGACCGCGACATCCCCGATACCGGCTCCGACCAGGATCTTCGCGATGGCGACCCCGGCCGCCCCGGCGCCCGAGATCACGGCCCGCAGCTCCCCGAGCTCCCGCCCGCTGAGCCGCGCGGCGTTCCGCAGCGCCGCCAGCGACACGACCGCCGTGCCGTGCTGGTCGTCGTGGAAGACCGGGATGTCCAGCGCCTCCTGGAGGCGGCGCTCGATCTCGAAGCACCGCGGCGCCGAGATGTCCTCCAGGTTCACACCGCCGAAGGAGGGGGCGAGCCGGACCACGGTCTCGACGATCTCGTCGACGCCGGTGCAGTCCAGCGCGATCGGGACGGCGTCCACGCCACCGAACTGCTTGAACAGAATCGCCTTGCCCTCCATCACGGGGAGGGAGGCCTCGGGCCCGATGTCACCGAGGCCGAGCACCGCCGTACCGTCCGTGACGACGGCGACGACGGAGGACTTCCAGGTGTAGTCGTTGACCAGGTCCGGCTGCTCGGCGATGGCGGTGCACACCCGCGCGACGCCGGGCGTGTACGCCAGGGACAGGTCGTCCTTGTCACGGACCGGGACGGTGGCCTGAATGGCCATCTTCCCGCCGCGGTGCAGCGCGAAGGCCGGGTCGAAGCTGTCGAGGGGCTCCGCACCGCCCTCGGGGCCCGTATGACCGGCCTGGTCCGCTGCGCTCTCGCTGCGAGGATTGACGATCTCCGCTGCCACTGTGTCTTACCCCTTAGGTCTGCATGCTTTTGAGGGTGGCCGCTCCTGGTTGAGGAGCGGGCGGGACCGCGTACCGCCCTGTCGATGCGTACGGGCAGGTGCGCGACGGGCGCGCCGCACACGCGCCCTGAGCCCCGGATGAGGGGTGTAAAGCTCTTTCTTACCGGACGGACATCACCCGCGACGAGTCCATTCCGTGCAAGGTCACATCCCGCGCCCTGTGGGCGTCCCACAGAAACGGGGCATGGGCCCCCTTCTACCGGGTCAGGACCGTCCCGTCTCGGTGACATGACTCATGGACGAAATTGCGCCCATGTGCTGGACAAGCCCTTGACGTGGACTCAAGCGGAACAAGGCACTTCGCTTGTATCGGCCGCGTGGCGGGATGAACCGAAGATCTTGCGGCCGGAGCAGGGGATTCCCGTAGAAGGTCCGGTCGTGATGTACCGGAGTGATGGGGTTCGGGGGTCGCCCGTTATCCGATTTTGACATAGCTGCGCCCCTGAATGGCGCAGTCCGAATGGCAAGATGCCGTAATCACACGAGGTCGCGACACCCGAAGGTGTGTGTTCTCGTCGACCCATCGGCAACTCCATCCATCCGCCGGAGGAACCCACCATGACCGCACGCTCCACCCGACGTACGACCGCCGCGGCCACTCGCCTGGCAGCGGTCGGTTCTCTCGCGGTCGCGGGCGCCCTGCTGCTCTCCGCCTGCGGTGACCAGACCAACGACAACGGCGGCGGCTCCTCCAGCGAGTCCGCGGGCAACGGGGCGAGCACCGCCCCCCTCTTCTCCAAGCTTCCGGCGGAGATCCAGAGCAAGAAGGTCATCCAGGCCGGCACCAACGCCGAGTACGCGCCCATGGAGTACCAGGAGGGCGGCAAGATCGTCGGTGTCGACATCGACATCGCCAACGCGCTCGGCGAGAAGCTCGGCGTGGACTTCAAGTTCACCTCTGGCTCCTTCGACGGCCTGATCACCGCCCTGAACTCCGGTCGCTACGACATCGCGATCTCCTCCATGACGGACACCAAGCAGCGTCAGGAGGGTCTGGACGACAAGGGCAAGAAGCTCGGCCCGGGTGTCGACTTCGTCGACTACTTCAAGGCCGGCACCGCCGTCTACGTCCAGAAGGGCAACCCGAAGGGCATCAAGTCCATCGAGGACCTGTGCGGCCAGACCGCCGCCGTGCAGCGCGGTACGACGTACGAGGCCGCCCTGCAGAAGCAGTCCAAGGCCTGTACGGGCGCCGGCAAGAAGGCGATCGACATCGAGTCGTTCGAGAACGACACCGAGGCCCAGACCCGCGTGAAGTCGGGCGGCGCCGTCGCCGGTGTCAACGACTACCCGGTCGCGGTCGACCTGGCCCGCAAGGCCGACGGCGGCAACGCCTTCGAGGTCATCGGCGAGCAGGTCGACGCCGGTCCGTTCGGCATCGCCGTGGCCAAGGAGGACAAGCAGCTCACCTCCGCGCTCGAAGCCGCCGTCAACGCGATCATCCAGGACGGCACCTACAAGAAGATCCTGGACAAGTGGGGCGCCCAGTCCGGCGCCATCGACAAGGCCGCGATCAACGGCGGCAAGTGACCGTCCAGTACCACTGAAGGGCAGTCACAGTGACTGACAAGTTCGACAAGGAGCCGGCCGACGACAAGCCGTCGGCCGCTCCGGTGGAGACCACGGTCTCCAAGGAGAGCGGCGTCACGCCGCCCGAGGCGATCAAGGCCATCCCGGTCCGCCACTGGGGCCGTTACGTCAGCGCGGTCATCGTTCTCGCGCTGGTCGGCCTGCTGATCAACGCCTTCGCCACGGCCGAGAAGATCCAGTGGCACGCGGTCGGCGACTACGTCTTCGACTCCACGGTCCTCCAGGGCGCCGGCCGCACCCTGCTGATCAGCGTCCTCGCCATGGTCATGGGCGTGGTCCTGGGCGTCGTCCTGGCCGTGATGCGGCTGTCGAAGAACCCGGTGACGAGCTGGGTGGCCTGGGTCTACATCTGGTTCTTCCGCGGCACGCCGGTGTACGTCCAGCTGCTGCTCTGGTTCAACCTCGCGCTGATCTTCCCGGTGCTGAATCTCGGTCCGATCTACAAGGACGAGATGGTCGACGTCATGACGCCGTTCATGGCCGCCCTGCTGGGTCTGGGTCTGAACGAGGCCGCGTACATGGCGGAGATCTGCCGCGCCGGTCTGCTGGCCGTCGACGAGGGCCAGACCGAGGCCGCGCACGCGCTCGGCATGAGCCACTCCAAGACGCTGCGCCGGATCGTCATCCCGCAGGCGATGCGGGTGATCGTGCCGCCGACCGGCAACGAGTTCATCAACATGCTGAAGACCTCGTCGCTGGTGTACGCGGTGACGTACAACGAACTCCTGCGCGCCACCTCGACGATCGGCAACACGTCCTACGCCGTGATGGAGCTGCTGTTCGTGGCCTCCATCTGGTACCTGGTCATGACCAGCGTGTTCAGCGTCGGCCAGTACTACCTGGAGCGCCGTTTCGCCCGCGGTTCGACGCGTAGCCTGCCGCCCACGCCGTGGCAGAAGATCAAGGCGAACCTGCGTTCGTTCAGCCGCGAAAGGGGTGCGGCATGACCGCCATGGTGAAGGCCGAGGGCGTCCACAAGTCCTACGGCGCGATCGAGGTCCTCAAGGGCATCGACCTGGAGGTGCAGACCGGTGAGGTGTTCTGCCTGATCGGCCCCTCCGGCTCCGGCAAGTCGACCTTCCTGCGGTGCATCAACCACCTGGAGAAGATCAACGCCGGCCGGCTGTACGTCGACGGCGACCTGGTCGGCTACCGCCAGAAGGGCGACAAGCTCTACGAGCTCAAGGACAGCGAGGTCGCCCTCCAGCGCCGGGACATCGGCATGGTGTTCCAGCGGTTCAACCTGTTCCCGCACATGACGGCGCTGGAGAACGTCATGGAGGCGCCGGTCCAGGTCAAGGGCGTGAGCAGGGCCCAGGCCAGGGAGCGCGCGCGGGAGCAGCTGGATCGCGTCGGACTGTCCGACAAGGCCGGCAACTACCCCTCGCAGCTCTCGGGCGGCCAGCAGCAGCGTGTCGCGATCGCCCGGGCGCTCGCCATGGACCCGAAGCTGATGCTGTTCGACGAGCCGACCTCGGCCCTGGACCCGGAGCTGGTCGGTGACGTCCTCGACGTCATGCGCGACCTCGCCGAGTCGGGTATGACGATGGTCGTCGTCACCCACGAGATGGGCTTCGCCCGCGAGGTGGGCGACAGCCTGGTGTTCATGGACGGCGGTGTGGTGGTCGAGGCCGGCAACCCGCGCGAGGTCCTGACGAACCCTCAGCACGAGCGCACCCAGGCGTTCCTGTCGAAGGTGCTGTAACCCGCTTGCGCGGAAGGGGTGGTACGGATTCCGTACCACCCCTTCCGCGTTTCCCGCACCGCCCCTCACGGCCGGCGCGGGTCGCGTGGCGGGATCACTTCAGCGCGAGGAGCAGGGTGTCCGACGGGGAGGCCCACACCGGCCGGGCCTCGGCGAAGCCCTGTTCGCGCAGGGTCCGGGCGTGCCAGGCGGCGGAGGGCGTCTCGCCGTCGGCGTGGTCGCCGTAGATCTCGAAGCGGCGGGCGGTCGGACCGGCGAGCACGGGGTCCTTGGCGGCCAGGGCCCACCATTCGGCCCAGTCGAGGGCACCGTCGCGCTTGGCCTGATCCCTACGGGCGCGGCGTTGGACGGCCTCGGCCGCGTTGATCCGGGGCGTGGTGTCGTCGATCATGTGGTCGGCGTTGAGGAAGACGCCGCCGGGTCGGACGAGGTCCGCGAGACGACCGTAGAGCTCCTGGAGGGGGCCGGTGCGCAGCCAGTGAAGCGCCGTCGCGGTGAGGACCGCGTCATACGAGTCGTACGGCAGCCGTGCGGGCCAGTCCGGGTCCATGAGGTCGGCCTCGACGAGGGTGACCCGCTCGTCGCCGGCGAAGGTGCCCCGGGCGATGGTGAGCAGCGCCGGATCGAGGTCGACGCCGGTGCTGACGGCGCCGGGGAAGCGGTCGAGGAGGCGTGCGGTGATGCTGCCGGTGCCGCAGGCGAGGTCGAGGACGCGCGGCTCGGAACCGGTGAACGCCTCGACCATGTCCAGCATGACGCGGAAGCGGTCCTCCCGGTCGGGCATGTACCACTCCTGCTGCCGGTCCCAGCTCTCCTGCCAGGCCCGCCAGTCGGTCCGCGAGGCGACAGTCCCCGTGTCGGTCATCGCTACCCCTCCCACGACGCGCGTACGTAATACCCTGGAAGCACGATCGTCTGTTACTCGACCGCACTCACGACCATAGAGCCCCTCCGTAAGGACTACAAGTGGAACTGGCCTATTACTCGGACTACGCCGTACGCCTGGTCAACAGCGAGGAACCGGCCCGAGGCAAGGACGCGCTGACCTCGGTCGAGGCCGTCCGCGATCTGTTCGGCGTCAACGCCACGGCCGCCCGCCGCGCCACCGACGCCGATGTCACCCGCTTCCGCTCGGTCCGGGCGAGGCTGCGCGCGGTCTTCGAGGCGGCGGACAGCGGCGACGAGACCCTCGCCGTCGACCTGCTGAACTCGCTCCTGCTGGAGTTCCCGGTCAGCCCGCAGATCTCCGGCCACGACCACCGCGACGACGACGGCCGCCCGCTGTGGCACATGCACCTCGCCGACCACCCGTCGAACGCGACGGCCGGCTACGCGGCCATCGCGGCGATGGGCCTGGCCTTCCACCTCACCGAGTACGGCGTGGACCGCCTGGGCCTGTGCCAGGCGGCCCCCTGCCACAACGCCTACCTCGACACGTCCACCAACCGCTCCCGGCGCTACTGCTCCGACCGCTGCGCCACGCGGGCGAACGTGGCCGCCTACCGCGCCCGCAAGCGCCTGGAGGCGGACCGGTCGGAGAAGACCGGCCTGGCCGCCGACAGCGCCCAGCGCAGCGCGGCCATCAGCGAGCGCTGACCCGGCTTCGGCGGCCGGTAGCGGAACCGCACCCGGCCCAGGATCAGCTCGTCCGGCACGGCCCCGTAGTCGGTGCTGTCACCCCCGGCGAAGGCGTTGTCCCCGAGCACCCACCAGCCCCCGTCCCGGCGCTCCACGGCCCGCTTGACGACGAGCAGATCCTGCTGGAAGGGATGCCGGAGCACGATGACGTCCCCCGCCCGGACCCTGGCGCCGTACCGTACGAGCAGCTGATCCCCCTCGTACAGCGTGGGCACCATCGACGGACCGGTCACCTCGGCCAGCCCGAAGGGGGCGGCCGCCCGCCCGTGCCCGGTCTCCTGCGACAGCTCCGGCATCGCCGGCACCTCCCCTGTCCGTTCCTCCACCAGTCCCAGTCTCACCCCGGACTTTTGTCCTAAGCCCAAGGGGGCACTCGCGAAAACCCGTCCCTCAGGGAGTAATGTCCCACCTGAGAAGACGATCACGAGGAAGGAACGCTCCATGCTTTCCCGCCTGTTTGCCCCCAAGGTCAAGGTCAGCGCGCACTGCGACCTGCCCTGCGGCGTGTACGACCCGGCCCAGGCCCGCATCGAGGCGGAGTCGGTGAAGGCCGTGCAGGAGAAGATGGCCGCCAACGACGACCCGCACTTCCAGGCGCGTGCCACGGTCATCAAGGAGCAGCGCGCCGAGCTGGCCAAGCACCACGTGTCGGTCCTCTGGAGCGACTACTTCAAGGCCCCGCACTTCGAGAAGTACCCCCAGCTGCACACGCTGGTCAACGACACCCTGAAGGCCCTGTCGGCGGCGAAGGCCTCCACGGACCCGAAGACGGGCGAGAAGGCCCTTGAGCTGATCGCCGAGATCGACAAGATCTTCTGGGAGACCAAGAAGGCCTGACGGTCCCGTCGACTGACCGGCGGTTGGTGCACCACCGCGGGTCATCAGGCGTTCAGAAGGGGCTCGGCAGCCCGGTTGCCGGGCCCCTTCGGCTTGTCCGTTGAACCGCTCGCCCGGCGGCCGCGTACCAGTGGCTGCGGGCGGTGCCGTGCGGCAGACTCGGTGCCCTGGGACAAGGGATTGAACGATTTCAGTGGATTCGGGCCGTCCGGTCAGCAGCACACTCGACGTGGTCGCCCCGGCGGGGCAGGACGAGCAGCCGGGCGGAGCACCCGTCCGCGGTCCCGTACCGGGGCTGGACGGTCTGCGCGGCCTGGCGGCGCTGTACGTGGTCCTGTTCCACTGCTGGCTGTACACCTTCCCGGGGTACCCCGACAGTTCGGCGCCGGGATGGCTGGACGGGCTGATGTTCGGGCGCCTCGCCGTCGTCTTCTTCCTGGTGCTGTCCGGCTTCTCCCTGGCGATCTCCCCCGCGCGCCACGGCTGGCGATCGGGCGGCGTCGCCCGCTTCCTGCGCCGACGGGCCTGGCGCATCCTGCCGCCGTACTGGGCGGCGCTGGCCATGAGCCTGGTCGTCTCCGCGCTCGTGGTCCCGGCCTCCCACTTCGGCCCGCCCACCGGCGAGTCGATCCTCGTGTACGGCCTCGTCGCCCAGGACATGATCACCGCCCCCACCCCCAACGGGGCGTTCTGGTCGATCGGAGTGGAGGCCGAGCTCTACGTCCTCTTCCCCCTGCTCCTGCTGGCCCGCCGCAAGCTGAACGCGGCGGCCGTGGTCGCCTGCGTGACCCTCCCGGTGATCGCCGGTGGGCTGATGGCGCCCGGCGCGAACCCCGTCGAGGGCGACAACTGGCTCACCCCGCACCTCGCCCCCGTGTTCGTCGCGGGCCTGGTGGGCGCGGGAGTGGTCGCGGCACCCGCCAGGATCCAACGCCTCCCCTGGGCATGGTTCGCCGCGCTGGCCGCCCTGCCCGTGCTGGTCCTCGGCGTCGTCCAGGGCTCCGTCTGGACGGTGCGCCACTACTTCTGGATCGACCTCGCCGTCGCCCCCGCCATGACGCTGCTCCTCACCGCCGTCGCCACCGGCCGACCCGCCGCCCTGATACGGCTCCTGACCACACGCCCCATCCAGAGCCTCGGCAACTTCTCCTACAGCCTCTACCTGATCCACCTGCCGATCGTCCTGACCGTCATCCGCCGGGTGGCCCCACAGATCGTCTCCCCCGGCCTGCCCACCTTCTGCCTCACCCTCGCCCTGGCCCTGCCGACATCGGTGCTCGGGGCGTGGCTGTTCTCCCGGATCTTCGAACTCCCCTTCAAGCACAACAGGTCCTGGTCCTCCATGACCGCGGCCTGGCGGTCCCGGACCGCGGGGCGTTCCCGCGTCACCGACTGAGGACCGTGCCAAGGTTGAGCGCATGAGCATTCGCTGGACCTACGCCTTCATCGACCGCCCGGCCGCGCGCTTCCAGGAGGCCGGCGCGTTCTGGACCGCCGTCACCGGCACCCGGATGTCCGAACCACGCGGCGAGAAGGGCGAGTTCACGACCCTGCTGCCGGAAGCCGGCGACGCCTGCGTGAAGCTCCAGGGCGTCGACGACCCCGAGGGCGGCGCGCATCTGGACTTCGCCGTGGAGGACGTACGGGGATTCGTCGGGCGGGCGCTCGGACTCGGCGCGACGACCGCCGCCGAACACGACGGCTGGGCCGTACTGCGCTCCCCCGGCGGACAGTTGTTCTGTGCGGTGCCCTGGCACGGGGAGTCGGTCCGGCCGCCGGTCGTCGCGGGCAGCCGCCTCGACCAGGTCTGCCTGGACATCCCGCCCTCGCGCTACGGCGCCGAAGTCGCCTTCTGGAGCGGGCTGCTGCCCGACTGGACCTCCCGGGCGGGATCGCTGCCGGAGTTCCACGTGGTGGCGCCGCCGACCGGGCTGCCGGTGCGCGTCCTCCTCCAACGGCTGGGTGCGGAACGGCCCCTGTCCGCCCACCTCGACCTGGCCTGCGGTCCGGACATCCCGGCGGTGCGCGCCCGTCATGAACGGCTCGGCGCGACCCTCGTCGCCGAGGGCGCCCACTGGAACGTGATGCGCGATCCGACCGGCGGCCTCTACTGCCTCACGGGCCGCGACGCGCAGACCGGCGGACTGGCTCCGCGCTAGAGCCTCTCTGCCGGAGCCGCCGTCGCGGGGAGCCGGCCGGCGGAACGGCTAGCGATCCGTCGGCCGGTCCGTCATGACGACGCAGATCACGCGCTCGGACCGGCCGTCCGGACACGGATTCGCACCGTCGTCCCGGCGCGGCGAGGACGCGGTCGGCGAGGGGGTCTCCTCGTACCACCCGTACGGTCCCGGCGGCTCGGCCGCGTCCCGCAGCCACAGGGTGAGACCCCCGGCGACGGCGACCACGACCGCCCACGCGAGGACGACCCACCGCCATAAGGAGGCGCGCCGACCGGTCACCTCCCCCACTCCTCCACCGCGACCACGGCGGCCACCGGAAGCGGCCCGTACAGGTGCGGGAACTCCTCGCCGCCGGGCTGGACGGCCTCGTACTTCAGCGGTGCGTCGAGCCGGGCCGGATCGACGACCAGGACCACCAGGTCGTCACGGGTGCCCGCCTCGCCGTACAGGAAGGCGGCGACGCGCGGGAGTTGGGCGCGGGTGGAGAGATGGATGAAGCCCTCCTCCTGGAGCGTGCGGCCACGGGTGGACCACTCGTACGCGCCCCGGGCGCGCGCCGCCTCCCAGAGCGGACGCTCGGTGATGTGGACGATGTACGGCGGCTGGGTCTCAGACATGGGCCCAAGCTACCCCGGGCCGCCGGTGGTCCCGTGCTCCCGTTCGCGCTCGGCGCCCTCCGGGACGTATGCCTCGCACTTGGGGTTGCGGCACGGGCCGGGCACCCAGCGCGGCACCCACGCGCCCAGGGTCTTGTGCCGGTGGACCACCGTCGCGACGGGCTGCCCGCAGACCGGACAGACCTGCTCTTCCCTGTCCATACGCCCAGGGTAGGGCGGCGGAGCGCTCAGCGCTTCCTGCGGTACGTCCGCACCAGCGCGCCGTTGCCGAAGGAGCGCACGCCGTCGAGGGTGAACTCGGCGATGTCGAAGCCGGTGCGGAACATCGGCGTCCCCGCGCCGTACACCAGCGGATACGTCTTGATGACGAGCTCGTCGATCTCGTCGACCAGTTCACCCGCGAGCTGCGCGCCTCCGCACAGGTAGATGTCCAACTCTCCTTCCCCGGCCTTGAGTTCACGGACCTTGCCGACGACGTCGGCGGCGACGATCTCGACGTCCGGGTCGGGTGACTCGCCGAGGCTACGGGAGGCGACGTACTGGCGGAGATGGGCGTAGGGGCTGGTCACGCCCTCCTTGAGGGCGAGGTCGTAGCTGCCGCGGCCCTGGATGACCGTGTCGAACCGCCGCAGCGGCCGGTCGTCGATGCCGAAGGAGCGGCGGGCCGAGGTGGGCAGGGTGTCGGGCCACTCGGTCTTCAGATAGTCCAGGAACTCCGCGTCCAGGAAGGCGAACATCGCGGAGCCGTCGCCCTCCGGGTCGCCGATGTATCCGTCGAGCGAGCAGGCGACGTAGTACGTGAGCTTTCGCAAGCTGGTCTCTTTCCGTAGGCTGACCGCGTTCCGCGGACCACGACAGTTGTAGTACTTCAGTTGTAGTGGTCGCAAGAGAGTTACGGGTATCCGTCGTAAGTGAGAGAGGGGATTCCGCATGGCCGGGAATCCGGAGCGCAGGGCGGCCCTGCTGGACGCCGGCATAGCGGTGCTCGCCCGGGAGGGCGCTCGCGGGCTGACCTTCCGCGCGGTGGACACCGAGGCCGGTGTGCCGACCGGCACCACATCCAACTACGTCGCCTCACGCGACGATCTGCTGCGCCAGATCGGAACCCGGCTGCACACACGGCTCGCGCCGGACCCGGACGTCCTCGGCGCGCTGATGGCGAAGCCCCGGGACCGGGCGCTGGTCGCCGCGCTCATGCGGGACCTGATGACGCGGGTCGTGCGCGACCGCACCGGCTACCTCGCGCTGCTGGAGATGCGCCTGGAGGCCACCCGGCGGCCCGTCCTGCGGGCGTCCTTCACCGAGTCGGTGCGCGGGGAACTGGTGGCGGGGATGGGCTTCCACCGCGAGGCGGGGCTGCCCGGCGGCGACGACACGGTGGTCGTGCTGTATCTGGCCATGCTCGGCCTCATCCTGGAGCACCTCACCCTGCCGGGGGTGCTGGACGGAGTGCTGCCCGGGGTGGCGGTGCCGGAGGGATGGGTGGAACGGATCGTGGCGGCGGTGGTGCCGGAGGAGGGGTGAGGGCCGACCTGGAGAGGGAAAAAGGGGCGGGGCCCGCACACCGTGGGGATGTGCGGGACCCGCCGGCCGGGGTCCCGGGGGCCCGTGCGGAGTCAGGAGCCGCACGGGCCCGGGGGCCCCGGTGTCTCAGGTGCTGCGCCGCGTGACGAACTCGGCCAGCGCCAGCAGGCCGCCCGCCGCCTCGGGATCCGGGATCGCCCGGGCCAGCTCGTCCATCGCGTGGGACATCCGGTCGGCCGCCTGATCCTGCGCCCAGTCCCGCCCCCCGGCCCGTTCGACCGCGAGAACCGTGCGCGCGATGCCCTCCTCGTCCTCCTTGTCGTACGGCAGCGCGTACAGCGCGGCCAGTTCGGCGGCGGCCGGGGTGCCGGAGGCCAGCGCGGCGACGACCGGCAGCGACTTCTTGCGGGCGGCGAGGTCGGCGCCGGCCGGCTTGCCGGTGTGCCGCGGGTCGCCCCATATGCCGATGACGTCGTCGATGAGCTGGAAGGCGAGCCCGGACTCCCGTCCGAACGCGTCCAGCGCCGCCACGTCCTCCCGCGCCGCTCCCGCGTACAGCGCGCCGACGGCGCAGGCGCAGCCCAGGAGGGCGCCGGTCTTGGCCTCGGCCATGGTGAGCACCTCGGCGAGGGTGACCTCGTCGGGGCCGCGCCGCTCCATGTCCGTGTCGGTGTGCTGGCCCTCGCACAGCTCGACCACACAGGCCGCGAGCCGGGCGGCCGCCTCCGGGGCGGCGGGGTGCGGATCCTCGGCGAGCAGCATCAGCGCGCGTGCCTGGAGGGCGTCCCCGGCGAGGATCGCGTCGGCGTCGCCGAACACGGTCCAGGCGGTGGGGCGGTGCCGGCGGGTGGTGTCGCGGTCCATCACGTCGTCGTGCAACAGCGTGAAGTTGTGGACCAGTTCGACCGCCGCGGCGGCGCGGACCGCCGCCGCACGGGCCGCGGGTCCGCCGAGCGCGGCGGCCGCGGCGAGCACCAGCGCGGGCCGGATCGCCTTGCCGGCCGGGCCCGTCGAGGGCGTGCCGTCGGCCTGCTCCCAGCCGAAGTGGTAGCGGGCGACCCGCCGCATCGCGCCGGGCAACGCGTCGACGGCCGCGCGCAGTTCGGGGTCCACCGCCACCCGGGCGGACTCCAGGATCGCCGGCGCCTCCTGTCCGTCGAGCGGGCCCGGCCGGCTGTCGGTCTGGCTGCCGATGGGTGTCCGCCTCTCCGGTGGCGCGACGGGGTGCCGCGCCGCGTCATCGTGCGGCCTGGCCTCCGTCATGAAGTCGGTCATGAACTCCCCCTCGTCCCCCTGGTCACCCTCATGGGGTGCGCGGACGGCGACGCGTCCGCCGGCACGGGGCGCGTACGCCCCGGGTGTACCCGCCCCGGAGGGCGGGAACACGGCGTGCGGGACGGGGAGGTCACCGCCAGCGGCCGATCTCGACGTTCTCCAGGACGCCGAGCGCGTCCGGGACCAGCACCGCTGCCGAGTAGTAGGCCGTGACCAGGTACTTGATGATGGCCTGTTCATTGATGCCCATGAACCGCACCGACAGGCTCGGCTCGATCTCGTCGGGGATGCCGGACTGGCGCAGGCCGATGACGCCCTGGTCCTTCTCGCCGACACGCATCGCGATGATCGAGCTGGTACGGGCCTCGGTCACCGGGATCTTGTTGCACGGGTAGATCGGCACGCCGCGCCAGGTGGGGATGCGGTTGCCGCCCACGTCGATGGTCTCCGGCACCAGTCCGCGCTTGTTCAGCTCGCGCCCGAACGCGGCGATCGCACGCGGGTGGGCGAGGAACAGCTTGGTGCCGCGCCGCCTGCTGAGCAGCTCGTCCATGTCGTCGGGGCTGGGCACGCCGTCGTGCGGCTGGAGGCGCTGGTCGTACTCGCAGTTGTGCAGCAGGCCGAAGTCGCGGTTGTTGACCAGCTCGTGCTCCTGGCGCTCCTTGAGCGCCTCGACCGTGAGCCGCAACTGCTGCTCGGTCTGGTTCATCGGCTGGTTGTAGAGGTCGGCCACGCGCGAGTGGATGCGCAGGACGGTCTGGGCGATGCTCAGTTCGTACTCGCGGGGCCGGGCCTCGTAGTCCACGAAGGTGTGCGGGATGTCGGGCTCGCCGGAGTGGCCCGCGGCGAGGTCGACCTCCTTCTCGCCGTAGCGGTTGGTGCGCTGCTCGGGGATCGCCCGCAGGGCCTGGAGGTGCTCGCGCAGGGAGTCGGCGCGCTCCGCGACCTGTTCGACGTCCTGGCGGGCCAGGATCAGCACGGTGGTGGCGGTGTCCGCGCGCGCGGTGTACTCCCAGATGGCGTCGGCGTCGAGGAGCGCCTGGTCGCCGAAGTAGGCGCCGTCGGCGAGGACGCCGAGGACCTGGTCGTCGCCGTAGGGTCCGGTGCCGACCTTCTCGACCCTGCCGTGCGCCAGCAGGTAGACCTCCTCGGTCTGGCTGCCGAAGGAGGTGATGAGCTCGCCCGGCGCGAACTCCCGCTGCCGGCAGCGCTGGGCCAGCTCGGCGAGCACCTCCCCGTCCTCGTAGCCGCGCAGTGCGGGCAGCTCGCCCAGCTCGGCGGGGATGACCTCGACGCGGTCGCCGGTCTTCACGAAGGTGATGCGGCCGTCTCCGACGGCGTACGTCAGTCGACGGTTCACCCGGTAGGTGCCGCCCTGGACGTCGACCCAGGGCAGGGTGCGCAGCAGCCAGCGCGAGCTGATCTCCTGCATCTGCGGAACGGATTTGGTGGTGGTGGCCAGATTCCGCGCGGCATCGGTGCCGAGGCTCTGCTGCGGCCGGTTCTGCTCTGTGCGGATCTCTTCGCCTACCGACATGAGGGAAAGCCCTTCCACATACGTGCACCGGCGCCATGGTGCGCCGGGCATCGAATCTCACGGCAAAGCCTTCCATCACTCAGTGTGCCGGTGCTATTACACGAAAGAGCGGGATTGGATCATCGGACGACTGGGCACGCGGGGGGATTCCGTGGACCGCTCCGTGATGAACACCCCATCATTCGGCCGGAATATACGACTTGTCCGGATTCGCTCGCACGCAATACGAACGATCTAGCCCCGATCCGTCCCTTTTCGGTACAAGCAGCGGTACGAGACGGCCGCGACCGGCGTCCGTCGTCGGGGCACAGCGCGAACGGGCGCTCAGGAGACAGCATGGCCACTCCCATGTCCGCGGACGGCTTCCTGCACCAGCTCAGGCAAGAGGGCCTGACCGTCGTCGAGGTCGGCGACTGGCGTCATCACCATCGCAATCACAAGGGCCCGTGGGGGCCCGTGCACGGCGTGATGATCCATCACACGGTGACCAAGGGCGCCGAGCACACGGTGGCGCTCTGCCGCACGGGGCACGACGACCTGCCCGGTCCGCTCTGCCACGGCGTGATCACCAAGGACGGCACCGTCCACCTCGTGGGCTACGGCCGCGCCAACCACGCGGGCGCCGGCGACGACGACGTGCTGCGGGCGGTGATCGCCGAGGAGGCGCTGCCGCACGACAACGAGGCCAACACCGACGGCAACCGCCACTTCTACGGCTTCGAGTGCGAGAACCTCGGCGACGGCAAGGACCCCTGGCCGGAGGCCCAGCTGGAGGCGATCGAACGGGCCGCGGCGGCGATCTGCCGGCACCACGGCTGGTCGGAACGGTCGGTCATCGGCCACCTGGAGTGGCAGCCGGGCAAGGTGGACCCACGAGGCTTCACGATGACGTCCCTGCGCGACCGGATCCGGGCCCGCCTCAACTGACCGGCCGACGCGCGCGGGGGCCGGGACAGCTCAACCGGCCGGGGCGGACGCGCGACCGGGCTCGGGGCGAGTCCACCGACCGGCCGGACGCGCGATGGGGCCCGGGGCGGCTCCACGGACAGGCCGGACGCGCGACCGGGGTGGCTCCACCGACCGGCCGGACGCGCGGCCAGAGTGGCTGCACCGACCGGCCGGGCGCGCGACCTGTGTGACGTCGCCGGACAATGGCGGGGTGACCAGCGCCGAGAGTCTCGCCCCCCGTCTGCCGTCTCCGCTCCAGGAGGCGGCGGACGAGCGCTTCGCGCGGTACGGCGTCCGTCTCCTGCTCAAGCGGGATGACCTGATCCACCCCGAGCTGATCGGCAACAAGTGGCGCAAACTCGCGCCCAACCTCGACGCGGCGGCGGGCCGGATGGTGCTCACCTTCGGCGGCGCCTACTCCAACCATCTGCGCGCCACCGCCGCCGCGGGCCGGCTGCTCGGCCTGCGCACGGTCGGCGTGGTGCGCGGCCAGGAACTCGCCGAACGCCCACTGAATCCCTCCCTCGCCCGGTGCGCGGCCGACGGCATGGAACTGCGCTTCGTCGACAGATCGACGTATCGCCACAAGGCGGACCCGGACACCCTCGCCCGCGTGCTGCGCGCGACCGGCGCCGAGGACGCGTACGTCGTCCCCGAGGGCGGCAGCAACGCCGCGGCCGTACGCGGCTGTACGGCGCTCGGGGAGGAACTGCGCGGCCGGGCCGACGTGATCGCGCTGGCCTGCGGGACCGGCGGCACCCTCGCCGGCCTGGCGGCGGGCCTGGCGCCGGACCAGCGAGCGCTCGGCATACCCGTCCTCAAGGGCGGCTTCCTGGCCGCGGACATAGAGGCCCTCCAGAAGCGGGCCTTCGGCGGACGGCAGGGCACATGGACCCTGGACGACCGCTTCCACTTCGGCGGGTACGCGCGCGTGGCGCCCGAACTCGACGCCTTCGCGGAGGACTTCGAGCAGCGGCACGGGCTGCCCGTCGAGCGGCTGTATGTCGCCAAAATGCTCTACGGTCTGGTCGCCCTCGCCGCCGAAGGCGCCTTCCCGCGCGGGACGCGCCTCGCGGCCGTGATCACCGGCCGGCCCTTCGCTCCCTGACCGCCGACCACGCCCGACGGCACCGCGGGACTACGTGGCCTCCCGGTACGCCGCCGCCTCCTCCAGGTCCAGCCTGCGCAGCAGCGTGCGCAGCATCTCGTCGTCGATGTACCGGCCGTCACGCAGCCGCACGAAGACCTCCCGCTCGGCGCTGATCATCTCCCGGGACAGCCTGCGGTAGGTGTCGTCGACGGACTCTCCGGTGATGGGGTTGGTCTGCCCGAGCCGCTCCCAGACGGAGTCGCGGCGCCGCTCCATGACCGTGCGCAGCCGGTCGGCGAGCGGCCCCGGCAGGACGTTGCGCTCATCGGTGAGGAGTTCGTCGAGGCGCCGCTCGGCGGCCCGGGATGCCTGGGCCTGGGCGTTGGCCTCGGCGAGGGTCTCGGCCTGCGCGTCGGGCCTCGGGAACCTCACCAGGCGGATCAGCGGGGCGAGCGTGAGGCCCTGCACGACCAGGGTGCCGATGACCGTCGTGAAGGTCAGGAAGAGGATGAGGTTGCGCTGCGGAAAGGGTTCGTCGCTGTCGTGCAGGGTGAGCGGGATCGAGAAGGCGATGGCAAGGGAGACCACCCCGCGCATCGCGGCCCAGGAGACCACGGCGGGCCCCCGCCAGGTGGGGGCCTTCTCGCGTTCACGCACGCGTGCCGACAGACGCGGCAGGAAGATCGCGGGATACACCCACACGAACCGCGCGGCGACGACCACGAGGAAGACGGCGACCGCGTACCAGACGGCGTCCAGGCCCTCGTACTCCCCGAGGCCCTTGAGTACGAACTGCAGCTGCAGCCCGATGAGCGCGAACACCGCGCTCTCCAGCAGGAAGGCGACCATCCGCCATACCGCGTCCTCCTGGAGCCGGGTGGCGAAGTCGACCTCCCACGCGCGATGGCCGAGGTAGACGGCGACCACGACCACGGCGAGGACGCCGGAGGCGTGCACCTGCTCGGCGGCCGCGTACGCGACGAAGGGGATCAGCAGGGAGAGCGTGTTCTGCAGCAGCACCTCCTTCAGATGCGTGCGCAGCCAGTGGATCGGCACCATCAGCACCAGTCCGACCAGGACCCCGCCGACCGCCGCCAGCAGGAACTCGCCGACGCCCTCCGCCCAGGACACCCCCTCGCCGATCGCGGCCGCCACGGCCACCCGGTAGGCGGTGATCGCCGTCGCGTCGTTCAGCAGGGACTCGCCCTGAAGGATCGTGGTGATCCGGGACGGCAGCCCGACCCGGCGCGCGATGGCCGCCGCCGCGACCGCGTCCGTCGGCGCGACCACCGCGCCCAGCACCAGCGCCGCGGTCAGCGGCAGCCCCGGTACGACGAGATAGGCGACCCAGCCGACGACGACGGTCGCGAAGAGCACGTACCCCACCGACAGCAGCGCCACCGGCCGCAGTTGCGCGCGCAGGTCGAGGTAGGAGCTGTCGGTGCCCTCCTTGTACAGCAGCGGGGGCAGGACGAGCGGCAGGACGACGTCGGGGTCGAGGGTGTAGTCGGGCACTCCCGGCACGTACGACACGGCGAGCCCGACCGCGACCAGCAGCAGGGGTGCCGGCACCGGGGTGCGCCGGGCGCCGGCGGCGATCGCCGCGCTCCCCGCCACCAGCAGCAACAGTGGCATCACGTCCATGTCTCGCCCGCCCTCGTTTTTCCGCGCGGTCGTCCGCACAGCCGTCGTAATCTGGCAATCATGAAACAGTGCACGCACGCCGACGCGCTGCCTCACCCGGAACCGCAGGCGCTCAGCGAGACCTGCCCGGAGTGCCAGCGCAGCGGTACCCATCCGGTACAGCTGCGGATCTGTCTGACGTGCGGCCACGTCGGCTGCTGCGACTCCTCGCCCGGCCGGCACGCCTCGGAGCACCACGACGACACCGGGCACCCGGTGATGCGGACCTTCGAGCCGGGCGAGGCCTGGCGCTGGTGCTTCGTGGACCATGTCCTCGTGTAAGCCTTGACGGGAGGCTACGGAACGAGCGGAACCGGCACCACCGGGTACGGTTCGACCGTCTGACGTCTGGGTACGTCAACCCGGCGCGCGCTCTTCCCATTTGGGCCCGCAAACCCCCTAGACACGGAGCGTGTCCACAGCTTTACTGTGAGTGACGCCAGGGGGTTGGGGTCCCGGGACAGGAAAGTTCAGAGCGCGATAGCGTCACCGCGGTACCACACATCGCGTTACCCCGGGGGGCGACCCCTCGGCCCCGAACAGCTTGTACCACCATGGAGGTGAGGGTGTCCCAGATCGCAGGCGAGCCCGCGGCGAACCAGGACTTCGTGGAAGTCCGGCTGCCGGCGGCGGGTGCCTACCTGTCGGTGCTGCGGACGGCCACGGCCGGCCTCGCGGCCCGTTTGGACTTCACCCTGGACGAGATCGAGGACCTGCGCATCGCGGTGGACGAGGCCTGCGCGATCCTGCTCCAGCAGGCCGTGCCCGGCTCTGTGCTCAGCTGTGTGTTCCGGCTGGTGGACGACTCCCTTGAGGTCACCGTCTCGGCCCCGACCACCGACGGCCACGCGCCCTCGCGCGACACCTTCGCCTGGACCGTGCTGTCGGCCCTCGCGGGCAAGGTCTCGTCCGCCGTCGACAAGGACAAGACCGTTTCGATCAGCCTCTACAAGCAACGCGGCGCCGGACCCGGTCCGGCGTGAGGGACGGGGACGGTCCGGTGCGGGACGAAGAGCGCGGCACACGGGAGCTGCCGGCCGCAGGGGACGAGGTCTCTCCGGGTGGTTCCCGGCGCATGGCGGACGGCATCGACGGCATCCCCGAGCAGGCCCGGCCGCATCCGGAGGACACCTCCGCACAGGAGGGCTACCTGGACGACGACGGGCAGCGGACACGGCAGGGTGCCGTACAGGGCGCGCCCCGGGCACGGCGCGACGGGGTCACCCCCGGCCGGACGGGGGCGACGGCTCGACAGAGGGCGACGGGCGGGACGATGAGCGAGCACGAGCGAGACGACGAACAGAGCGTGCCGGGCACGCAGCACGAGCCTCAGGATCGCAGCGGGGCGCGCGCGCTGTTCGTCGAGCTGCGCACGCTGAAGGAGGGCAGCCCGGAGTACGCGGAACTGCGCAACCAGCTGGTCCGGATGCACCTGCCGCTCGTCGAGCACCTCGCGCGCCGCTTCCGCAACCGCGGCGAGCCGCTGGACGACCTCACCCAGGTCGCCACCATCGGTCTGATCAAGTCGGTGGACCGTTTCGACCCCGACCGCGGCGTGGAGTTCTCGACGTACGCCACCCCGACGGTCGTCGGCGAGATCAAGCGCCACTTCCGCGACAAGGGCTGGGCGGTCCGCGTCCCGCGGCGGCTCCAGGAGCTGCGGCTGTCGCTGACCACGGCGACGGCGGAGCTGTCCCAGCAGCACGGCCGCTCCCCCACGGTCCATGAGCTCGCCGAGAAGCTCGCGATCTCGGAGGAGGAGGTCCTGGAGGGCCTCGAGTCCGCCAACGCCTACTCCACGCTGTCCCTGGACGTCCCCGACACCGACGACGAGTCGCCGGCGGTCGCGGACACGCTGGGCGCCGAGGACGAGGCGCTGGAGGGGGTGGAGTACCGGGAGTCGCTCAAGCCGCTCCTGGAGGACCTCCCGCCCCGGGAGAAGCGGATCCTGCTGTTGCGCTTCTTCGGCAACATGACCCAGTCGCAGATCGCGCAGGAGGTCGGCATCTCCCAGATGCACGTGTCGCGCCTGCTGGCCCGCACGCTCGCCCAGCTGCGGGAGAAGCTGCTGGTGGAGGAGTAGCGGCGCGGGACCTCCCGGCCGGGCGGAAGGTTCCTACTGGTCCTGTGCCCTGCCGGGTCCCCGGATGCCGAGGGCCCGGGTCGTCTCACCGTTGACGAGCAGCACGAGCGCGGTGATGGAGACGACGGCGAGGACGATCCCCGCGGGGATGGCGAGGCTGTCGGCCTGGAGCAGGCTGTAGGCGATGGGCAGGGCCATGATCTGCGTGATCACGGCGGGCCCGCGGCTCCAGCTCCGCCGGGCCAGCAGCCCGCGCGCGGCCAGCAGCGGCAGCAGCGCCAGCACGACGAGCGTCACCCCCAGGGTGACCGCCTGCTGCCGGTCGTCGGGGTCCCCGGCGATCCCGAGTGTCAGGACCACCACGCCGCCCACGGCCAGCGCCAGCCCTTCCAGCCCGGCGAGGGCGGCGGCGTACGTCAGCCGCCGGGGACGTACGGCGTCCGCCGCGGGGGTTTCGGGGGCGTCGTGATTCTGCTCAGCACTCACACCTGAAGGGTAGCCGCCGAGGGCGGGGGCGCTCGGGGCGCCCCGGGAGCCCCGCCGGGCGCCCCGTGTCCAGGGTCACGCCCCTGATCTCTTACCCGATCCCTACCTCGGGTGTGCCCGGTACCACCCAGTAGGTACGCTGCCATCCATGCGTGCACTTCTTGTGGTCAACCCGGCAGCAACCACTACGAGTGCACGGACGCGCGACGTCCTGATCCACGCCTTGGCCAGCGAGATGAAGCTGGAGGCGGTGACCACGCAGTACCGCGGGCACGCACGGGATCTGGGGCGGCAGGCCGCGCAGAGCGACGACATCGACCTGGTGGTCGCGCTCGGCGGCGACGGGACGGTCAACGAGGTCGTCAACGGGCTGCTCCACGACGGACCGGACCCCGATCACCTGCCCGGTCTCGCGGTCGTCCCCGGCGGCTCCACCAATGTCTTCGCCCGCGCCCTCGGTCTGCCCAACGACCCCGTCGAGGCCACCGGCGCCCTCCTCGACGCCCTGCGCGAGGGCGGCGAGCGCACCGTCGGGCTCGGGCTGGTCTCCGGCACACCCGGCACGGAGGACGAGGCCGTACCGGACCGCTGGTTCACCTTCAACGCCGGGCTCGGTTTCGACGCGGGGGTCGTCGGGCGGGTGGAGCAGCACCGCGAGCGCGGCAAGAAATCCACACACGCTCTCTACGTCCGCCAGGCCGTCCGCCAGCTGCTCGGCGAGTCGCACCGCCGGCACGGGACGATCACCCTGGAGCGACCGGACGCCGAGCCGGTGACCGATTTGGTGCTGTCCATAATCTGCAACACGGCTCCGTGGACCTATCTGGGCAATCGTCCGGTGTACGCGTCGCCTAAGGCCTCGTTCGATACCGGCCTCGACGTATTCGGTCTGCGCCGCCTGTCCACCGCCGCGGTTGCCCGGTATGGCACCCAGTTGCTCACTTCGTCCCCCGAGCGGGGCCCCCATGGCAAGCATGCGGTCTCACTCCATGACCTGGAGGGGTTCACCTTGCATTCGAAGGTGCCCCTGCCCCTCCAGATGGACGGAGACCACCTCGGACTGCGCACCAGCGTGACGTTCACAGGCGTACACCGTGCACTGCGTGTGATTGTGTGAGCAGAAGAGGCCAAAGTCCTTTCACTCGAACGTTTAGGCCAGCATCCACCCCATGGAAGTACGGCTGTGACCTAGTCGACACCGAGGAATCAAAAAAAACTTTCCAGAAGGGGTTGTATCCGCCGCTGAGGTTTGCGAGTCTCTACGTGGCGATCGGGACGGCCCGCAACACCGGCCTCCACTGATCACCGGAACCCCTCTTCAACTCACAGGACCTCGCCAGGGAACCTGGCGGTCGGCCCTTCACTTGTTGAGGGATTCGTGAAAGCGTTCACATTCACAAGCAACCTGCACGTAATACCAAGGAGAGGTAGCAGCCATGGACTGGCGTCACAACGCCGTTTGCCGCGAGGAAGACCCCGAGCTCTTCTTCCCCATCGGCAACACCGGTCCTGCGCTGCTGCAGATCGAGGAAGCCAAGGCCGTCTGCCGTCGCTGCCCCGTCATGGATCAGTGTCTGCAGTGGGCGCTCGAGTCCGGCCAGGACTCCGGCGTCTGGGGTGGTCTCAGCGAGGACGAGCGCCGCGCCATGAAGCGCCGCGCCGCCCGCAACCGGGCCCGTCAGGCCTCCGCCTGACCCACCCGCCCCGCAACAGCCTGAGCTTGGCGGCGCGTACAGCGAGTACGCATCTCCCGCCCCCGAGCCGCAGCGCGCAGTACCCCCGATGCGCTGAGTAACAGCAGCAGGGAGCACTAGCCCTGGACCGTATGGTCCGGGGCTCTTTGCTTTCCCCGGCGGGGCAGGCCCCTACTTCTGCGCCCGCACCGGGATGTCGAGGATCACCTGCGTGCCGCGCTCCGGCGCCGGAACCATGTCGAAGGAACCCCCCAACTCCCCCTCCACCAGCGTCCGTACGATCTGCAGGCCCAGGTTTCCCGAGGTGTGCGGGTCGAATCCCTCGGGCAGGCCCACGCCGTCGTCCTGGACGGTGACGAGCAACCGGGCCTCCTTCGTCGTACCGCCGCGGACCGCCGAGACCTCGACCGTGCCGGTTTCGCCCTGACGGAAGCCGTGCTCCAGGGCGTTCTGCAGGATCTCGGTGAGAACCATCGACAGCGGGGTGGCGACCTCCGCGTCGAGGATGCCGAAGCGTCCGGTGCGGCGGCCGGTCACCTTGCCCGGCGAGATCTCGGCGACCATGGCCAGCACACGGTCGGCGATCTCGTCGAACTCCACGCGCTCGTCCAGGTTCTGCGAGAGCGTCTCGTGCACGATCGCGATGGAGCCCACGCGGCGGACCGCCTCCTCCAGGGCCTCCCGGCCGCGCTCGGACTCGATGCGGCGGGCCTGGAGCCGCAGCAGGGCGGCGACCGTCTGGAGGTTGTTCTTCACCCGGTGGTGGATCTCCCGGATGGTGGCGTCCTTGGTGATCAACTCGCGCTCGCGGCGCCGCAGTTCGGTGACGTCCCGGAGCAGGACCAGCGAACCGATGCGGGTGCCCTTGGGCTTCAGCGGGATGGTACGGACCTGGATGACGCCGTCGTTCGCCTCGATCTCGAACTCGCGGGGCGCCCAGCCGCTGGCGACCTTGGCGAGCGCCTCGTCCACCGGGCCCCGGGTGGGGGCGAGTTCGGCGGTGGTCTGGCCGAGGTGGTGGCCGACCAGGTCGGAGGCGAGGCCCAGGCGGTGGTAGGCGGAGAGGGCGTTCGGGGAGGCGTACTGGACGATGCCGTCGCCGTCGACGCGGATCAGGCCGTCGCCGACGCGCGGGGCGGCGTCCATGTCCGTCTGCTGGCCGGCGAACGGGAAGGAGCCGGCCGCGATCATCTGTGCGAGGTCGGAGGCGCTCTGCAGGTAGGTCAGCTCCAGCCGGCTCGGGGTGCGCACGGTGAGCAGATTGGTGTTGCGGGCGATGACACCGAGGACGCGGCCCTCGCGCCGCACGGGGATGGACTCGACCCGCACGGGGACCTCCTCGCGCCACTCCGGGTCGCCCTCGCGCACGATCCGGCCCTCGTCGAGGGCGGCGTCGAGGAGGGGGCGGCGGCCGCGCGGGACGAGGTGACCGACCATGTCGTCCTGGTAGGAGGTGGGGCCGGTGTTGGGGCGCATCTGGGCGACCGAGACGTACCGGGTGCCGTCGCTCGTGGGGACCCACAGGACCAGGTCGGCGAAGGAGAGGTCGGAGAGCAGCTGCCACTCCGAGACCAGCAGGTGGAGCCACTCGAGGTCGGAGTCGTCGAGGGCTGTGTGCTGGCGTACGAGTTCGTTCATGGAGGGCACGTCTGCGAGCGTACCTGTGGGTCTGTGCGTGGCCTAAACACGACGGACGGGCGGGCCGGGCTCGGACGGCGGGTGGAAGCCGACGACGGCGCGGGCTTTACGGCCGCGGCAAGCCGACGACGGCGCGGGCGCTTACGGCCCCGGAAACACCCGCGGGCCGCGGCGCCTGAGAGGGACCCTCAACCCTCCCGGCACCGCAGCCCGGAGCAATATCGGCCGCGGGGTGTGCGGTCCCGGTCGGCCGAAGGTGAGGAACCGGGGCAGTCAGGGCAGAGAGCTCCGGATCCTCGGTCCGCCTTCCTGTGCGGGGAAGACGGAAGTCCGCTGATCTCCCGCGTCTGCGCGGGACTTTCCTTGCCTACGCATTGTGGACTAGACCACTCGGCGTGTCCATGCGTGGGATGGTGCTGTTTGGTGTCGCTCAGAAGCCGGGCCGACCGGACAGCCCGGCGACCTGATATGCACAACGCAGCCTAACGCGTGGGGGTTCCCGCGCGGGGCCAGATGGACAGGGCAATTTCGGCGACCGCCGCCAGTTCCTCCCGGCTCGCCCCGTCCCGGGCCTGTTGCGACATGCCCTGGAAGACGGCGGCGGCATGACGGGCGAGCCCGCCGGCGTCGGCGTCCACCGGCAGCGCACCCGCGGCGAGGTCCGCGCGGATCCGGCTCTCGATGGCGGCGATGTTCGCGTTGCGCTGCCGGCGCAGGACCTCCTCGACCTCCGGGGTCGTGCAGTTGGTGGCGGCGTGGATCACCAGGCACCCGTGCGGGTGGCCGGGGGCGGTGAACGCGGTCGCGGCCTCGCGCAGCAGCCGCGCCACGGCGTCCCGTGCGGTGGGCTCCTCCTCCAGGGCGCGCGCCGAGAAGGCGCCGTACGTCCCGCCGTAGACGCGCAGGACCTCGTCGAAGAGGGAGCGCTTGTCGCCGAAGGCGGCGTAGAGGCTGGGGGCGCCGATGCCCATGATCCGGGTGAGGTCGGAGACGGAGGTCGCCTCGTACCCGTGCTCCCAGAAGGCCATCACCGCCTTCTCCAGGGCGGTCGCCCGATCGAAGGAGCGGGGTCGGCCACGGGGCCTGACCTGGGGCTTCGTGTCCTCGCTGCGCACCATGGAGTGCATTTTATAGCGGGGACTAGAGAAATGTCGGCGGGCGGGTGTACGGTTTTTTTGTAGCGACCGCTAGGGAATTGCGGAGGGGCTTGGCATGGGTGTGCGCGAGGGTGTGCTCACGGGCAGGACGGCGCTCGTCACGGGGGCGAGCAGGGGGATCGGCCGCGGCATCGCCGAGCGGCTGGCGCGCGACGGGGCGACCGTCGCGGTGCACTACGGCAGCGACGAGGCGGCGGCGAAGGAGACGGTGGCCGCGATCGAGGCGGAGGGCGGCTCGGCGTTCGCCCTCGGGGTGGAGCTGGGCGTGCCGGGGGACGCGGAGCGACTGTGGGCCGGCTTCGACCGGCACGCGGCCGAGCGAGGGCTCGAGGGCCTGGACATCCTGGTGAACAACGCGGGGATCGGCACCTCGCGTTCCTTCGAGGAGATCACCGAGGAGGAGTTCGACCGCCTCTTCGCGGTGAACGTGCGGGCGCCGCACTTCATCACCCGGCTCGCAGCCGGGCGGCTGCGGGACGGCGGGCGGGTGGTGAACATATCGTCCGGCCTCGCCCGTGCCGCCGCGATGCCGCAGATCATGGCCTACGCGATGACCAAGGGCGCGCTCGACGTCTTCACCCGGGATCTGTCCAAGGTGCTGGGGCCGCGAGGGATCACGGTGAACTCCGTCGCGCCCGGCATCGTCGACACCGATGTGAACGCCGACTGGCTGCGGGCGAGCGAGGAGGCCTGGCAGGGCGCGGCCGCGTTCTCGGCCCTGGGCAAAGTGGGCACCCCGGCCGACATCGCCGACGCGGTGGCCTTCCTGGTGTCGGAGGACGGCCGCTGGGTGACGGGGCACTGGCTGGACGCGACGGGGGGTTCGCTGACGTGACCGCCGGGCGGACGGCCACGGAGGGGGCGGCCGGCGAGGGGGTTACGAGGGTGTGAGGCGTTTCCCGTCTCTTCACCCGATGTAACACACGAGCCCGGCCCCGCGCAGGCCGCCTCTGCTAGATTGGTCTAAACCACATAGCCCTTCAGAACGGCAGGCCCAGCGTGGAAGTTGTCATCGTTCCGGACGCCGCGGCGGGTGGCGAGCTGATCGCCGAGGCCATGGCGCGGCTCCTGCGGCGCAAGCCCGACGCCCTGCTCGGTGTGGCCACCGGCTCGACCCCGCTGCCCATCTACGAGGCGCTGACGGCGAAGGTGCGGGCCGGGTCCGTGGACGCCTCGCGGGCGCGGATCGCCCAGCTCGACGAGTATGTGGGGCTGCCCGCCGAGCACCCGGAGTCCTACCGCTCGGTGCTGCGGCGCGAGGTGCTGGAGCCGCTGGGCATCGGCATGGAGCAGTTCATGGGGCCCGACGGCACGGCGGAGGACGTCCAGGGCGCCTGCGAGGCGTACGACCGGGCGCTGGCCGCAGCGGGCGGCGTCGACCTCCAGCTGCTGGGGATCGGCACCGACGGGCACATCGGGTTCAACGAGCCGTGCTCCTCGCTCGCCTCGCGCACCCGGATCAAGACGCTGACCGAGCAGACCCGGGTGGACAACGCGCGCTTCTTCGACGGCGACATCGAGCAGGTCCCGCACCACGTGATCACCCAGGGCATCGGCACCATCCTGGAGGCCCGCCATCTGGTGCTGCTCGCGACGGGCGAGGGCAAGGCGGACGCGGTCGCCGCGACCGTCGAGGGCCCGGTGGCGGCGGTGTGCCCGGCCTCGGCGCTCCAGCTGCACCCGCACGCCACGGTGGTCGTCGACGAGGCCGCCGCGTCCAAGCTGAAGCTGGCGGACTACTTCCGGCACACCTACGCCAACAAGCCGGAGTGGCAGGGAATCTAGGGCCTCTCCTTCGGGCGGGTCCTGCCGGCGTCGCGGGCCCTGGCCCGGCCGAGCGGCGGCGCCTACCCTGTGGTCGAGGTGTGTCGGTGACGGGGACGGGGGTTCGGGCGTGTTCGAGCTGGGTCTGGTGCTGGGGCTGCTGGTGAGTGTGGCGCTGGTGCTGATCGTGGTCCTGCTGCGCCGGGGCAACGGCGCGACGACCAACGCCGACGGGCTGCGCATGGAACAGGAGCGGCGGACGCGGGCGCACCTGGAGCGCTCCTCGTACAAGTCCGGGACCCTGCACGGCAACTCGCCCACGATCAGCGATCACTACCGGCCTTGAGCCACACCCGGCACGCGTGTGGCATGCGCCTGGCGCAGGCCCAGCGCCGTCCGGCACGCGCCTCGCCCCGGCCCGAAATGCGCCTGACCTAATGCGCCTGACCTACGCCCGGCACGCACCGGGCTCCTACACCGCTCGCAGGCCGCGGCAGGTGAAGGCGCCGAGCCCCTCGCGGGGAGCCGGCGCCTTCGTCCTGTCGTAGGGGTCAGTGGCCCGCGATGACCTCCGCCGCGGCCAGGCCGGAGACGCGGGACGCGCCGTGGGTGGCGATGTGGAGGGCGCCGCGCGGCGGGGCCTGGGGGACGCCCATCTCGACCACGATCGTGTCGGGGCGGGCGGTCAGGAGGGTGTCGAGGGCCGTGGTCATCCAGGGGTGCCGGTGTTCGTCGCGAAGGACGGCGACGATCCGCCGCTCCCCCGCGGCCACGATCGCCGCGTGTCCGGCGTCCTCGCCGGCGAAGCTGCCGGTCTCCGTGCCGGGCAGCGAGCGGACCAGGTGGGCCGCCACCCCCCAGGGGGTCTCGTCCCCGACGGCGATATTGGCGACCGGGGCGAAGGTGGCGACGTAGGGCGCCTCGGTGAGAGGGCTGAAGACGTCCCCGCCGGTGACGCGCAGGGCCCGCCGGGCGGCGACGAGCCCGACGTCGGCGCGCACGCCACCCACCCCGCCCGAGCTCACCTGGGCCTCCTGCGCAGGAATCCGCGCTGCGGGGGACGCCGTCCAGCGGGCCAGTGCGCGGACGCGTTCCGCCGCGTCGGACAGACGGGACTCCGGGAGGTCGCCCGAGCGGACCGCCGCGACGAGGGCGTCGCGCAGGCGTCGTACCGTCTCGTCGTCGGCGAGGCCGCCGCCCACGCAGATCGCGTCCGCGCCCGCCGCGATCGCGAGGACGCTGCCGCGTTCGATGCCGTAGGTCGCGGCGATGGCCCGCATCTCCATGCCGTCGGTGACGATCAGGCCGTCGTAGCCGAGTTCGCCGCGCAGCAGCTCGGTCAGGACCCGGTGGGACAACGTTGCCGGGCGGTCGGGGTCCAGGGCGGGGACGAGGATGTGGGCGCTCATCACCGCCCGCGTGCCGGCGCTGATCGCCGCCCGGAAGGGGAGCAGGTCCCGCTCGGACAGCACCGTCGCGTCGGCGTCGATGCGCGGCAGCGCGTGGTGGGAGTCGACGGCGGTGTCGCCGTGGCCCGGGAAGTGCTTGGTGCAGGCGGCCACGCCCGCCGACTGGAGGCCGGTGACGTAGGCGGCGGTGTGGCGGGCGACCCGTTCGGGGTCGGCGCCGAAGGAGCGGACCCCGATCACCGGGTTCTCGGGGTTGGAGTTCACGTCCGCGGACGGGGCCCAGTTGAAGTTGACCCCGCACTCGGCGAGGCGGCGGCCCAGTTCGTGCGCGACCTGACGGGTCAGGTCCACGTCGTCGACGGCGCCGAGCGCGTGGTTGCCGGGGAAGGAGGAGCCGGTGCGGACCTCCAGGCGGGTCACATCACCGCCCTCCTCGTCGATCGCGACCAGCACGTCGTCCCGCTCGGCGCGCAACTGGGCGGTGAGCGCGGCCAGTTGCTCGGGCGAGGCGATGTTGCGGCCGAACAGGCCGACGGAGGCGAGGCCCTCGCCGAGCCGGCGCAGCAGCCAGTCGGGGGCGGTGGTGCCGGGGAAGCCGGGCTGGAGGACCGTCAGCGCGTCGCGGGTGAGCGTGTCGGTGCCGCTGGCGAATGTCGTCATCGGGTGGCGTTATCCCTTCACGGCGCCCGCGGTCAGACCCGCGGCCATCTTGCGCTGGACGAGGAGGAAGAGGACGACGATCGGGACGGCCATCATGGTGGCGCCGGCCATCATCGGGGCGTACTCGGTGCCGTGCTTGGTGGTGAAGTTGCCGAGCCAGACGGTCGCGGTCTGGTTCTGCTGGCTCATCAGCATCAGCGCGTAGAGGTACTCGTTCCAGGCCTGGATGAAGCCGTAGACCGAGGTGGCGACCATGCCGGGGGCGAGGAGGGGGAAGACCACGCGGATGAAGGCACCCGTGCGGGAGCAGCCGTCGACCATGGCCGCCTCCTCCAGTTCCTTCGGGATGTTGACGATGAAGCCGCGCAGGGTCCACACGGTGAACGGGAGGATGAAGGTCAGATAGGTGAGGATCAGGCCGGTGAGCTTGTCGTACTGGTCCAGGTCGTTCAGGAGCAGGAAGACCGGGATGATCATGGCGACGAGCGGGACCATCTGGACGGCCAGGATGCCCACGATCACGATCTTGCGGCCCCGGAAGGCGAACCGGGAGATGGCGAGCGCGGCGAGCATGCCGACGACGACGCCGATGGCCACGACCGCCAGGGAGACGACGAGGCTGCGGCCGACCGGTCCCCAGAAGTCGGCGATGTCCAGCGCGCGGCGGAAGTTGGACAGCGTCAGGCCGGTGGGGAACAGGCTCGGATCGGGGTCGATGGCGTCCTTCGCCGGCTTGAACGCGGTGTTGAGCATCCAGTACACGGGGAAGCCGGCGATCGCGAAGACGAGGAGGCCGAGGAGGTTCCACCCGAGGCGGGAGCTCCTGCGGGGCGCGAGGGTGCTCATTCGACCTCTCCGATCTTCAGCATCTGACGCATGTAGACGGCGACCACGGCGAGCAGCAGCGCCACGGTGATCAGGGCGATCGCCGAGCCCTGCCCGTAGTCGTTGACGACGAAGGCGCGGTCGTAGGAGTACGTCGTCAGGATCTGGAACTCGGCCTCCGGGTGGCCGTTGCGCATGACGAAGACCTGGGGGAAGACGCCCATGTCCCAGATGACCGAGAGCGTCGTGAGCATCACGACGATCGGCTTGAGGATGGGCAGGGTGACGAACCGGAAGACCCCCCAGGCGCCGGCGCCGTCGAGCCGGGCGGCCTCCTCCAGCTCCTTGGGGACCTGGGTGAGGCCGGCGCTCAGGGTGATCACGACGAAGGGCACGGCGCCCCAGACCACCAGCAGCATGATCACGGCGAGGCCCTGCGGTCCGCTCGCGAACCAGTTGTGGCCGATCAGTTCCACGCCGGGCAGCTTGCTCAGCAGGGCGTTGAGGATGCCGTAGTCGGAGTCGAACAGCCATTTGAAGACGGTGGTGGCGACGATGACGGGCATGCCCCAGCTGGCCACCAGCGCGATGTTGACCAGGGTCTTCACCCAGCCGGAGACCCGCTGGAGCAGCAGTGCGATCAGCATGCCGAGGACCATCGTGAAGATCACGCAGCCGGCGGCGAAGACGACGGTGCGGACGACGACCTGCCAGAACTCGTCGTCGCCGAGCACCTTGGTGAAGTTCTCCACGCCCGCCGACTCGGCCGGCTGGAAGCCCCACAGCTGGGACTGGCCGAACTTCTGGAAGGACAGGGTGACCAGGCGGACCAGCGGATAGCCCATCACCAGGGCGAGGATCAGCAGCGTGGGCGCGAGCAGCAGCCACGGGGTGCCGGCAGCGCCCTTGGCGCGCGGTCTGCCGGGCTTGCCCGCCGCTGTCGGTGGCGGCGCCTGCCGCGGCGGCGGCACCTTGGCAGGGGTGGTCGTGTCTGCGGCACTCATCGCGCGCTCCTCAGCGGTCCCTCAGGTCGTACGAAGGCTTCGGTCCCGTGCGGCGGAACACGCACGGGACGCAGGGCCCGCCGCCGAAACCCCCCGGGTCGACGGGCCCTGCGCTCAGGTCACTTGTTGTTGATGACCTTGTCGATCGCGGCGTCGGCTTCCTTCGCGGCGTCCTCGACCGACTTCTTGCCGGTGCCGATGTTCTGCAGCATGGTCTGCAGGATCTGGGCCTTCTCGACCTGGCCCCAGCCGGGCGCCATCGGGACGAACCAGTTGAGCTCGGCCGCGGTGGCCGGGACCGCCGTCGCGGGGTCGTTCTTCAGGGTCGCGAGGTCGGTCTTGTTGTTGGGCAGGTTGCCCTTGGCGATCAGGCCCTTCTGGCCGGAGGCGCCGGTGAAGGCGTTGATCCACTCGGCGGCGACGGCCTGCGCGTCGGACTTGACCGGGACGGCGAGGTCGGAGCCGCCGAGGAAGACCGGGAGGTTCTTGCCGGACGGGCCGGGCATCACGAAGTTCTCGACGTTGCCCTTGAGCTTGCCGGTCTTGTCGTTCTTCGGGTCGGCGGCGGTCGCGCCCTCCCAGGCGGGGGCGAAGATCATGCCGGAGTTGCCCTGGCCGTAGACGATGTAGCGGTCGGACTCGTCCTTGGTCTTGTCGCCGTGCATGTACTTGTCGACGACGTTCTTGAACTCGGTGAGGCCCTTGAGGGACTCGGCGGAGGAGAGGTTGGCCTTCCACTGGCCGCCCTCCTCCTTGGCGATGGAGCCGCCGGCGTCGTAGACGAAGGACATGGCGGCGTACCAGTCGCGGGAGGGCTGGTACCAGGCGGAGAACTTGTCGCCCTGCTTCTTCTGGACCTTGTCCAGCGCGGCGGTCAGCTCGGCGTAGGTCTTCGGGGCGGTCTTCTGGCCGGCGGCCGCGAAGAGGTCCTTGCGCCAGTTGGCGACGCGGCCGCCCGCGTAGTACGGCACGCCGTAGGTCTTGCCGTCGTAGGTCACCGAGGCCTTGAGGCCGTCCAGCCAGGCGGCGGAGTTGTCGAACTTCGTCGCGTCGAGCGGGGCGAAGGCGCCCTTGACCATGTAGCCGAGCATCTCGGTGTTGCCCATCTCGACCACGTCGGGCGCCTTGTCGGTGGCGAGGACGGCGTCGAGCTTGGTGTTCTTGTCCGGCCAGCCGTAGTACTCGTGCTTGATGGTGATGCCGGGGTGCTGCTTGGTGACCGCGTCGTCGGCGGCCTTGACCAGCTCGGGCCAGTTGTTCTGCGCGTCGACGGTGAGCCAGACGGTCAGCTCCTTGGCGTCGCCGCCCTTCGCGTCGCCGCCCTTGTCGTCGCTGTCCCCGCACGCCGCGATGGAGACCATCATGCCCGCGATACCGATCGCGGCTATCAGCTTGCGCTTCACGCCACCCTCCTCAGGGATGCCAAAACCCCCCTGGCTCCCCTGCGGTGAACGTTGACGCCGTACCGCCCGTGGGGCCGGGACCTGGACCAATGGTGTAGACCAGTGCCCGGAGTTTGGCTCAGACCAATAGGGCTGTCAAGGGTCCGCGAGAGGGCTCCGACCAGCCGTTATGGGACCTACATATGCAGGAACCTTTAGATAAGAACCCGTCGAAAACAGCGGTCGGGTGCGGGACACTTCAGGTAGACCACTTGGACGTTGTGGACTAGACCAAGAAGGTCCCCGACGGTATACAGAGGGGATCACTCGATCGCGCGGGAAGTCGTGCGGGAAACCGGGAAGGCGGAGCATGAGCACCGACGTCAGCAGTGCGGAGAGCGAGGGCGGGGCGGCCGTCCGTACCGCGCGCGTGCCCAAGTACTACCGCCTGAAGAAACATCTGCTCGACATGACGGAGACCCAGGCTCCCGGCACCCCGGTCCCGCCCGAGCGCACCCTCGCCGCCGAGTTCGACACCTCGCGCACCACCGTCCGCCAGGCCCTCCAGGAGCTCGTGGTCGAGGGCCGGCTGGAACGCATCCAGGGCAAGGGCACCTTCGTCGCCAAGCCGAAGGTCTCCCAGGCGCTGCAACTCACCTCGTACACCGAGGACATGCGCGCCCAGGGACTCGAACCGACCTCGCAGCTGCTGGACATCGGCTACATCACCGCCGACGACCGGCTCGCCGGCCTCCTCGACATCACCGCCGGCGGCCGCGTGCTGCGCATCGAGCGGCTGCGTATGGCCAACGGCGAGCCGATGGCGATCGAGACGACCCATCTGAGCGCCAAGCGCTTCCCCGCGCTGCGGCGCAGCCTCGCCAAGTACACGTCCCTCTACACCGCGCTCGCCGAGGTCTACGACATCCACCTCGCCGAGGCCGAGGAGACCATCGAGACCTCGCTGGCCACCCCGCGCGAGGCGGGCCTGCTCGGCACCGACGTCGGCCTGCCGATGCTGATGCTCTCCCGTCACTCCCTGGACAAGGAGGGCCGGCCGGTGGAGTGGGTGCGGTCGGTCTACCGGGGCGACCGCTACAAGTTCGTGGCGAGGCTGAAGCGGCCTCAGGAGTAGCAACCGCTTCCGCCGCCCCCGACCGTCCCAAGATCGATATTCGGACGAGGTCTTCCGCTCGGCTTTATCGGTCACTTACATTGCGTGCGCGTTCAGCATGTGACCTGGGTGAAGGGACGGAGCCGTCCGATGTCTGAAGGTACGGAAGTGACCAGAGGGCCGGTGGTGACGCCTGCGCGCGTCGTCATCACCCTCTGCTTGATCGCGCCCTTCGTGGCGATGCTGTGGGTCGGTTCGTACGCCAAGGTGGACCCGAAGTTCATCGGTATCCCGTTCTTCTACTGGTACCAGATGCTGTGGGTGCTGATCTCGACCGCGCTCACGGTGATCGCGTACCAGCTGTGGCTGCGCGACCAGCGCTCCCGCAAGGCCCAGGGCGGGGGTGACGCGAAGTGAAGAACGACGTCAACGGCGTGGCACTCGCCGTCTTCATCTTCTTCTTCCTGGCCGTCACCGTCATGGGCTTCCTGGCCGCGCGCTGGCGCAAGGCCGACAACGAGCACAGCCTCGACGAATGGGGCCTGGGCGGCCGGTCGTTCGGCACCTGGATCACCTGGTTCCTGCTCGGCGGCGACCTCTACACGGCGTACACCTTCGTCGCCGTACCGGCGGCGATCTACGCGGCGGGCGCGGCCGGCTTCTTCGCCGTGCCCTACACGATCCTCGTCTACCCGCTGATCTTCCTGTTCCTGCCCCGCCTGTGGTCGGTGTCGCACAAGCACGGATACGTGACGACCTCGGACTTCGTGCGCGGCCGCTTCGGCTCGCGGGGCCTGTCGCTGGCGGTCGCGGTGACCGGCATCCTCGCGACGATGCCGTACATCGCGCTGCAACTCGTCGGCATCCAGGCGGTGCTGGACGTGATGGGCGTCGGCGGCGGCGACGACGCGAACTGGTTCGTCAAGGACCTCCCGCTGATGATCGCCTTCGGCGTGCTTGCGGCGTACACGTACTCCTCCGGCCTGCGGGCCCCCGCGCTGATCGCGTTCGTGAAGGACACGCTGATCTACATCGTCATCGCGGTGGCGATCATCTACATCCCGATCAAGCTGGGCGGCTTCGACGACATCTTCGCCAAGGCGGGCGACGCGTTCAGCCAGATCAACCCGAAGACGGGCAAGCCGCGCGGCGCGCTGACACCGCCGGAGGCGGGCCAGTGGACGTACGCCACGCTGGCGTTGGGCTCCGCGCTGGCGCTGTTCATGTACCCGCACTCGATCACGGCGACGCTCTCCTCCAGGAGCCGTGAGGTGATCCGCCGCAACACCACGATCCTGCCGCTGTACTCCCTGATGCTGGGCCTGCTGGCCCTGTTGGGCTTCATGGCGATCGCGGCGGGCGTGAAGGTCAAGAACGCCCAGCTGGCCATCCCGCAGCTGTTCGAGGACATGTTCCCGGACTGGTTCGCGGGCGTGGCCTTCGCGGCGATCGGCATCGGCGCCCTCGTCCCCGCGGCCATCATGTCGATCGCGGCGGCGAATCTGTTCACCCGCAACATCTACAAGGACTTCATCAAGCCGGACGCGACGCCGGCCCAGGAGACGCGGGTCTCCAAGCTGGTCTCGCTCCTGGTGAAGGTCGGTGCCCTGGTCTTCGTCCTCACCATGGACAAGACCGTCGCGATCAACTTCCAGCTGCTGGGCGGCATCTGGATCCTGCAGACCTTCCCGTCCCTGGTGGGCGGCCTGTTCACCCGCTGGTTCCACCGCTGGGCCCTGCTCGCCGGCTGGGCGGTCGGCATGATCTACGGCACGGTCGCCGCGTACGGGGTGGCGTCCCCGACGCAGAAGCACTTCGGCGGCTCGTCGAAGGAGATCCCGGGCATCGGCGAGATCGGCTACATCGGTCTGACGGCGTTCGTCCTGAACCTGACGGTGACGGTGGTCCTCACGCTCGTCCTGAAGGCGGCGAAGGCCCCGGAGGGCGTGGACGAGACCAGCCCCGAGGACTACACGGCGGACGCGGGGGACCCCGGCGTCCAGGCGGAGCTGCCGCCCGCCACGGCGGGGGCCGCCCACTGAGGATCACGGCGATCAGCGGGCCGTCGGCATGTCCGGCGGCCCGTCGGCGTTCTACCGGTCGTGCACCCTCACCCGCGTCGTGCACACTCACCCGCATGGACATCGTCATCCGGACAGCGGACCCGGCCGAGTACGAAGCCCTCGGCGAGATCATCGCCCAGGCCTACCTCCAGGACGGCCTCCTCGCCTTCGGCGACAGCGACTGGTACCTCGGCGAGCTCAGGGACGTGGCCAAGCGGGCGTCGGCCGCCGACGTACTGGTCGCGGTCCAGGGCGAGGACATCCTCGGCGGCGTCACCTACGTCCCCTCCCCGGGCCCCATGGCCGACCTCGCCCGCGCGGGAGAGGCCGAGATCCGCATGCTGGCCGTCGGCGGCGCGGCGCGCGGCAGAGGCGCCGGAGAAGCCCTCGTACGCGCCTGCGTCGACCGGGCCAGAGCCACGGACGGCTGCACGGGAATCGTCCTGTCGACCCAGCCGACGATGCACAGCGCCCACCGCATCTACGAACGCCTCGGCTTCGTCCGTGTCCCCGAGCGCGACTGGCACCCGATCCCGGAGGACCCCGACTTCACTCTCCTCACCTATCAGTTGACGCTCTGAAACCGGCGCGGCCACAACATCTGGGGGTGCTACCCGGACCCGGCACAAGATGTATGCTCATGCTCGCTGTCGCCGCAGGGGAATCCGGTGCGAATCCGGAACTGTCCCGCAACGGTGTACCGGTGCGCGTCCGCGCGCCGGAGTCAGTCCGAGGACCTGCCGACAGCACGCCCGTACCGTCCCGGTCCGGGTGTCCTGACGTCCGGGCCTCGCGGAGTGGGCCGGTGGACGCGACGCCGCGTGCGCTCGTGTGCCGCCCCCTGCCCTCCCCCTGGCCCCCCTGCCGAGCGAGGGAGAGCCTCCACGTGACCATCGCGCCAGCCGATCCGGCCTCAGCCACCCAGCTGGACACCGACGGTCCCGGTACCGCCCTTCTGCGGACCCTGACCGAGCTGACCGCCGACCTCCCCGACGCCGACCCCGGCCGGGTCGCCGCCGCCGCGCTGCGCGGCCGCTCCGCGCGGGCGGACGAGTCGGAACTGCGCGAGCTGGCCACGGAGGCGGCCGCGGGCCTCATCTCCGAGGACCCCGCCTACAGCAGGCTGGCCGCCCGGCTCCTCACCATCGGCATCGCCGCCGAGGCCGCCTCGCAAGGCGTCACGTCCTTCACCGAGTCGGTCGCCGTCGGCCACCGCGAGGGCCTGGTCGCCGACCGCACCGCCGACTTCGTACGACAGCACGCGGCCCGTCTGGACGCGCTGATCGACCCGGCCGCCGACGACCGCTTCGGCTACTTCGGGCTGCGCACCCTGCACAGCCGCTACCTCCTGCGCCACCCCCTCACCCGCAAGGTCGTGGAGACGCCCCAGCACTTCCTGCTGCGGGTGGCGAGCGGCCTCGCCGAGGACGACACGACCCGCTCCGTCGACGAAGTCGCCGCGCTCTACGGGCTCATGAGCCGCCTCGACTACCTGCCGTCCTCCCCCACGCTGTTCAACTCCGGCACCCGGCACCCCCAGATGTCGTCCTGCTACCTCCTCGACTCCCCGCTGGACGAGCTGGACTCCATCTACGACCGCTACCACCAGGTCGCCCGCCTCTCCAAGCACGCCGGCGGCATCGGACTGTCGTACTCCCGGATCCGCAGCCGCGGTTCGCTGATCCGCGGCACCAACGGCCACTCCAACGGCATCGTCCCGTTCCTGAAGACCCTGGACGCCTCGGTGGCCGCGGTGAACCAGGGCGGCCGGCGCAAGGGCGCGGCCGCGGTCTACCTGGAGACCTGGCACTCCGACATCGAGGAGTTCCTGGAGCTGCGCGACAACACCGGTGAGGACGCCCGCCGTACGCACAACCTGAACCTCGCGCACTGGATCCCGGACGAGTTCATGCGCCGGGTCAACGCCGACGAGCAGTGGAGCCTGTTCTCCCCCTCCGACGTGCCCGAGCTGGTCGACCTGTGGGGCGAGGAGTTCGACGCGGCCTACCGCAAGGCGGAGGCGGCCGGTCTCGCCAAGAAGACCATCCCGGCCCGTGACCTCTACGGCCGCATGATGCGCACCCTCGCGCAGACCGGCAACGGCTGGATGACCTTCAAGGACGCCGCCAACCGCACCGCCAACCAGACGGCCCTGCCCGGCCATGTCGTCCACTCCTCGAACCTCTGCACGGAGATCCTGGAGGTCACGGACGACGGCGAGACGGCGGTCTGCAACCTGGGCTCGGTCAACCTCGGCGCCTTCGTCGTCGACGGCGACATCGACTGGGAGCGGCTCGACGAGACGGTCCGCACCGCCGTGACCTTCCTCGACCGGGTGGTCGACATCAACTTCTACCCGACCGAGCAGGCGGGCCGGTCCAACGCCAAGTGGCGCCCGGTCGGACTCGGCGCGATGGGTCTGCAGGACGTCTTCTTCAAGCTGCGCCTGCCCTTCGACTCGGCCGAGGCCAAGGCGCTCTCGACGCGGATCGCGGAGCGGATCATGCTCGCCGCGTACGAGGCGTCCGCCGACCTCGCCGAGCGCAGCGGCCCGCTCCCGGCCTGGGAGAAGACGCGTACGGCCCAGGGTGTCCTGCACCCCGACCACTACGACGTCGAGCTGACCTGGCCGGAGCGCTGGGCGGCCCTGCGCGCCCGGATCGCCGGCACCGGCCTGCGCAACTCCCTGCTGCTCGCCATCGCCCCGACCGCCACCATCGCCTCGATCGCCGGCGTCTACGAGTGCATCGAGCCGCAGGTCTCCAACCTGTTCAAGCGCGAGACGCTGTCCGGCGAGTTCCTCCAGGTCAACTCGTACCTGGTGCAGGACCTCAAGGACCTCGGCGTGTGGGACGCCCGCACCCGGGAGGCGCTGCGCGACTCCAACGGCTCGGTGCAGGACTTCGCGTGGATCCCGGAGGAGGTCCGGGCGCTGTACCGCACGGCGTGGGAGATCCCGCAGCGCGGCCTGATCGACATGGCCGCCGCCCGCACCCCGTTCCTGGACCAGTCCCAGTCCCTGAACCTGTTCCTGGAGACGCCGACCATCGGCAAGCTCTCCTCGATGTACGCGTACGCGTGGAAGCAGGGCCTGAAGACGACGTACTACCTGCGCTCGCGCCCGGCGACGAGGATCGCCCGCGCGGCACAGGCCACCGTCCCCGTACAGCAGGCCGCCGACCCCGAGGCCGTCGCCTGCTCCCTTGAGAACCCCGAGTCCTGCGAGGCCTGCCAGTAATGAGTTCCACCGAGAAGAACCTGCTCGACCCGGGCTTCGAGCTGACTCTGCGTCCCATGCGCTACCCGGACTTCTACGAGCGCTACCGGGACGCCATCAAGAACACCTGGACCGTCGAGGAGGTCGACCTCCACTCGGACGTCGCGGACCTCGCCAAGCTGAGCCCCGAGGAGCAGCACCTCATCGGCCGGCTGGTGGCCTTCTTCGCGACGGGCGACTCGATCGTCGCGAACAACCTGGTGCTGACGCTGTACAAGCACATCAACTCCCCGGAGGCGCGCCTGTATCTGTCGCGCCAGCTGTTCGAGGAGGCCGTGCACGTCCAGTTCTATCTGACGCTGCTCGACACCTATCTGCCGGACCCGGACGACCGTGCCGCCGCCTTCGCGGCCGTGGAGAACATCCCGTCCATCCGCGAGAAGGCCGAGTTCTGCTTCAAGTGGATCAACGAGGTCGAGAAGCTGGAGCGCCTGGAGTCCAAGGCCGACCGCCGCCGCTTCCTGCTCAACCTCATCTGCTTCGCCGCGTGCATCGAGGGCCTGTTCTTCTACGGCGCCTTCGCGTACGTCTACTGGTTCCGCAGCCGGGGTCTGCTGCACGGCCTCGCCACGGGCACCAACTGGGTGTTCCGCGACGAGACCATGCACATGTCGTTCGCCTTCGACGTGGTCGACACCGTCCGCAAGGAGGAGCCGGACCTCTTCGACGACGCGTTGCAGCAGCAGGTCACCGACATGCTGCGCGAGGCCGTCGAGGCGGAGCTCCAGTTCGCCCGTGACCTGTGCGGCGACGGGCTGCCGGGCATGAACACCGAGTCGATGCGCCAGTACCTGGAGTGCGTCGCCGACCAGCGGCTGACCCGCCTGGGCTTCGCGCCGGTCTACGGCTCGGCGAACCCGTTCTCCTTCATGGAGCTCCAGGGTGTTCAGGAGCTGACCAACTTCTTCGAGCGCCGCCCCTCGGCGTACCAGGTCGCGGTGGAGGGCACGGTCGACCTCGACGAGGACTTCTGAGTCACCCCGCCCTTCAGCTGGCGGTCGATCCGGCGCTCGTGGACCCATCCCACGAGCGCCGGAGCCGCGAGGAGGAGGGCGAGGATCAGGACGGTCGCATACGCGCTGAATGAGTTCATGCGGTAAGCCTCGTACAGCGAGAACACTCCTGACAGTGGCAGGACTGCCGTACACCCTCGAATTACTGCCAGAACCGAGGCACACTGGCAGCATGCTGAAGAACGTGGCGTGTGTCCTGCTCGACGGTGTGCACCCCTTCGAGCTGGGGGTGGTCTGCGAGATCTTCGGCCTGGACCGCAGCGACGACGGCCTGCCGGTGTACGACTTCGCGGTCGTCTCCGCCGAGGGACCCACCCTGAGGTCCCATGTGCCCGGCTTCACCGTCTCCACCCCCTACGGCCTCGACCGGCTGGCGGAGGCGGACCTGATCGCCGTTCCGGCCTCGGACGAGAACGTCACCCGCGCCTATCCGCCCGACCTGCTCGCCGCCCTGCGCGCGGCCGTGGAGCGGGGGGCGCGGGTGCTCAGCGTCTGCTCCGGGGTGTTCGTCCTCGGCGCGGCCGGACTCCTCGACGGCCGGCGCTGCACGGCGCACTGGCGGCAGGCGGACATCCTCGCCCGCCACCACCCGCGCGCGATCATCGAGCCCGACGTGCTCTACGTCGACGCTGACCCGGTGATCACCTCGGCGGGCACGGCCGCCGGGATCGACGCCTGTCTGCACCTGGTGCGCAAGGAGCAGGGACCCGAGGTCGCCAACAAGATCGCCCGGCGGATGGTCGTCCCGCCGCACCGGGACGGCGGTCAGGCCCAGTTCATCGAGCGCCCGCTGCCCCGCACGACGTGCGACACGGTCGGCGAGACGCTGGCCTGGATGGAGCGCAACCTCCACGAGGAGGTCACCGTCGAACAGCTCGCCGCCCGCGCGCACATGGCGCCACGCACCTTCGCCCGCCGCTTCCACCAGGAGACCGGCACGACGCCGTACCGGTGGATGCTGCGCCAGCGGGTGCTGCTCGCGCAGCACCTGCTGGAGGCGACGGACGAGACGATGGACACCATCGCCTGGCGCACCGGTTTCGGTACGGCGGCGGCCCTGCGCCACCAGTTCACCAGAGCGCTGGGCACCACGCCGAACGCCTACCGGCGCACCTTCCGGGGACCGGCCGCGGTCACCGGGGTATCGCCCTGAGCCGCAGGTCACGCGGCCGCAGGGTGATACCGATGCGCGGCCGGCTGTCGGAGCCGGGCGCGTGCTCGAACGTGAACGCGGCGGCGATCGCCGCGGTGACCAGCGTCAGCTCGGCCATCGAGAAGTGATCGCTCGGGCACTTCCGGTTGCCCACGCTGAACGGGTTCATCGCGTACTTGGGCACCTCCTTCGCCCGCCCCGGCAGCCAGCGGTCCGGGTCGAACTCCTCGTGCCGCTCGTAGGAGCGGGGGTCGCGCTGGATCGCGTACGGGCTGTACACGATGTCGGCACCGGCCGGAATGCGGTACCCGCCGAGCTCGGTGTCGGTGACCGCCCGCCGCGTCAATATCCATACGGCCGGGTACAGACGCATTGTCTCGACAATGAGATTCGCGGTGTACCTCAGCTTCCGCACGTCGTCGAATGCGATCGGCCGGTCACCGACGACGGTTTTCACCTCGTCCCGGATCTTGTCCGCGAGATCCGGATGCTCCGTGAGGACCAGCAGCAGCGACATGACCATGGAGCCCACGGTTTCACTGCCGGGGGTGAGGATAGCGATGACCTGGTCGTGGATCTCCTGCTCCCCGATCGGTTCGCCATTCTCGTCCTTCGCCTCCAGCAAAGCCGTCAGCAAATCGTCCGGCTTTTGACCGCTTGCCCGGCGGTCGGCGACGATCTCGTCGACCAGGAGATGCAAATCGGCCAGCGCCCGGTTGAATTCGCGGTTGGCCGGAAGCGGCACCCGATAAAGAGGGCCGAGGGGGACGACCATGCGTTGGTACATACCGCTGAACAGGGTGGCGAGCGCGGCGCAGATGCGTTCGGCCCGGCCGTCCATGTAGCTGCCGCGCATCAGGCAGCGCGCGGAGATCCGGACGGCCACCCGGAAGGACTCGGCGGTGACGTCGAGGACCTCGCCGGAGCGCCAGCGCTCGACGAGGGCGTGCGCCTCCTCCTCCATGATCGGCCCGTATCCGGGGATGGCGTCGAGCCGGAACGCGGGCTGGATGGTGCGCCGCTGGCGCCGGTGCAGCGGGCCGTTCGCGGTGGCCACGCCCTCCTTGCCGAGCAGGCTCTCCAGGGACTCCCACAGCGGCCCGGCGATGATGTAGTCGGGGCTGAGGGCGACGGCTCCGGTGAGTTCGGGGGAGGTGACGGCGTACACCGTCTTGGGTCCGAGCCTCAGTCGTACGACGTCGCCGTGGTCGCGCAGCTGGGCCAGGAAGGCCAGCGGGTCGCGGGCCAGTTTCCAGCCGTGGCCGAGCAGCGGAACGCCGCCGCCGGCGAACGGCGGAGCAACCGGTTCCCGCGTTTCGGGTGTCGCGGGCTTCACCGACTCCAGAGTCATTTCTCACCTGCCGCCTCGTTGTTGACGTACGGGGGTGTGGCGCGGTCGTCCCAGCTGTCGACCATGTATCGGCCGGACTCGTGATGGAACCAGTAAACGGAGCTGAACCAGTTCCGCATGTTCGCCAGACAGGCTCGGACGGCGGCGGAGAGTTCTTTTCCGTACACCGTTCCGTCGTCGAGGCTCTCGGCGAAGAACAATGCCTCGCGTTCGGCGTCGAGGAAATCGGATATGCAGTTCTCGACGCGCCGCCTTACTTCGTCCACGGCCTCTTCGAGGGTCAGGCCCTCATGGGTGATGAGACTGATTCCGAGATTGTGCACCTCGTCGCCCGCTATTTCCTTGGGCAGCGAGCAGAGATCGTTGTACCAGGCGGCGAATTCCTGGCTGAGCAGCGCCGCCCGGTGGAACGCCGGATTCTTCCGTACCCGGGCCGGGAGTTCCCGGCCGGCGCTCGGCTCCAGCAGGTCCGTCCAGATCCAGTGCGCGAAGGTGAGCCGGCGCAGGGCGAGGTACTCCTCGACGGGGGGCACCCGGCCCGTGGCCCGGTTGCGGAACTCCCGGTCGTACGCCTCGATGACCCGGTGGAAGTCCCGTGCGAAACGGGCGTTCCAGGTGGCGGGCAGGAAGGAGAACAACCGGGTCACGCTGTCCGCGAGCCCGGCGACCAGGGGATCCTCGTGGTGCAGGTGCTTCGCGGGGGAGTCCAGTGCGGCATGCAACCGGAACCTCAGCCGCCGCCAGGCGGCCGCGCGGCCGTGCACGATGTCGCGGTCGTGCCGGTCGTCCCAGACGAAGAACCACGCGCTGTAGTCGGCGATGGCCTGCAGTACCTCGTCCGGGGCGCCGAGGTAGTAGCCGGCCATCAGGTCGGTGTAGCACAGGCCGTCGGCATATTCCGCGACCTTGTCCGCCGGCATGAGCCGTTTTTCCAGCAGCCAGACGCGTGTCTTCTCCTGCAACTGCGGCCAATACGGGTGCAGTTGCCGGGGAAACGCCGCCTCGATGACCGGGAGAGAGAGCGAGGGCGGGACCGCGATCGCGGTCGCCGTGGATGTGGTGCTGCAAGTGGTGCCGTATGGGAAAGCTGGCACGAACAACCCCTCTCAGCCGCCAGTGGCCGCACGCCCCTCCCGCCGTGCCGGGCGTGCGCCGTTGCGTATCCCCGCACATCCCATTCAGCACTACAACTGACCGTTCTGGGAACGGATTTGCGTCATTCACTACCCCAACATGCTGAGATTCCCCCCCAACATGACTGGTTATGGATCAGCAGATGTGCGTAAGCGATCGAACGTGCGTCGGACATACGAACGACGCCTGGCCGGGACGATGTCCCGGCCAGGCGTCGTGAAGCAGCAGGTACGGCTCAGTCGTTGGGTACGACGGGGTAGCGCGGCTCGTTCTCGGCCATCTGCCGCAGGGCGTCCTTGCGTTCGCGCTTGGACAGACGGTCGATGTACAGGTATCCGTAGAGGTGGTCGGTCTCGTGCTGCAAACACCGAGCGAAGTAGCCGGTGCCGCGCACCTTGATCGGGTTGCCCTTCTCGTCCTGCCCGGTCACCTCGGCGTAGTCCGGGCGGGCCAGCGGCGCGTACGCCGTCGGCACCGACAGGCAGCCCTCATTGCTGTCGTCCAACCGGCGCCGCTCGGCGGGCAGTTCGACCAGCTTGGGGTTGCAGACCACACCGGTGTGGCGGACGCCCTCGTCGTCCGGGCAGTCGTAGACGAACACCTTCAGGTCGACGCCGATCTGGTTGGCGGCGAGGCCCACGCCCTCGGCGGTGTGCTGGCTGGCGAACATGTCGTCGACCAGCTTCGCCAGCTCGTCGTCGAACTCGGTGACGTCCTTGCACTCCTTGTGCAGCACCGGGTTCCCGACGACGGTGATCGGCCGCGAGGTGCCGCGCTCGCGGTACGCCCGCTCGCGCTCCTCCGTGTCCTCGGTGTCGATGACGAAGCCCTCGTCGTCCACGGGGAGCACGCCCGCGTGCTGCTGATCGGTGTCCTGCTGCGCCATGACCGACGTATGCCTTCCTGCAAGCCAGAGAGATATCGAGATATGTGGAGTACAGCCTAAAGGTGTCGGCGGTCCGCCTCAGCAGACCTCTTCGAGGTCACGCCAGTCCCGGGAGTCCGGGCTGTCCGCGACCCACCCGTCCAGCAGCCCCCGTACCAGCGACGCCGGCGCGGCGACGCCGCACTCCCGCTCCGGGACCCACAGCTGCCCGTCCGTCCGGTGCCCCAGCGGCCCCGGATGCCCCGGCTCGCTGTGATCATGCGGGTCCAGATGAACCCCGTCGCCCTCGTCGGACGGCATGCGCGACTCCGAGCACATCCGGCACAGCAACCGCACCGACGACGACCAGTCCTCCGCCGCGAACCCGGCGTCGGCCGCCAGCTGCTCCAGCGCGTCCCGGTCCGCCTCGGTCGCCGCCTCCAGCAGCACCACCCAGGTCGGGACCGGCGACGGCGCCCACAGCTCGATCTCGTCGAACACGGGGTACGAGTGCCCGGCGGACGTCGTCCGCTCCCCGTGCGGCACCCCGTCGTGCAGGACGACCTCGCCCCAGCGCCGACCCGACGACGGCAGCGGAATCGACAGCACCTCGATCCGCGCGGGATCCAGCCGCCGCCCCCACACGACCTCCGCCTCGCCCTCCGGCGACAGCCGTACGGCCGCGCTGCCCAGCTCCATCCCCACGGGCTCCCCGGACACGGCCGCCCCGCCCGGCACCGGCAGCCCGTACGCCTGCCAGGCGCGGCGGGCCAGCGGCCAGTCCTGGAGTGCCGTGGCCGCGATGCCGACGTTCCACCAGTCGGGCGCCCCGGTCTCCCGGTCGAGCAGCGCGACCGCGCGCAACCCGGCGGTGCGCGCCTGCTCCCAGTCGTGCCGGAACTTGTGCAGCAGGGCGAGGTTGAACCAGGACTCCGACAGCCAGGGCTCCAGATCGGCGGCACGTGTCAGCAGCGCGCCCGCGTCCTCGTACCGTCCGTCCCCGATCAGCGTGAACGCGCGATCGGTGGCCTGCCGCCACGAGGCGGAGGGCCGGTGCCGTCCCTTGCCGAAGATCCTCACGATTCCCGCCTGCCAGTTCCGTGGAGTGGGCTGGCTGATGCCCCCGGACACCCTCTCATTCGCATCCAACCACGTGCGGCTGGAAGGGCGCTCATTACCCATGGGTTACCCACCGGCGGGCAGGCTCAGACGACCGTGGGCGAGGACCCTGGCCAGCGCCTCCACCACTTCCGGCGCGTACTCCCCCGCCGTCTGCAGCCGCAGTTCCGCCAGCGCGGTGAGCGGCCCGCCGGGACCGGCGTCGCGCACCTTCTCCTCGTAGGCGTTCACCACCCGGACGATCCGCGCGGCCACCGGCTGCTCCGAGCAGGGGTCGGCCTGCCGCTCCACGACGGCCGCGACCTGGGCGCCGGCCCCGGTCTGCCGTACGACGGCCCCGCCCAGCAGGGCGATGCGCCGCTGCTGCGGCAGGGGCAGGCCGGAGGTGGCGCCGCCCGGGACCGGGTCGACGAGGCTGAGCTGGCCGATGTCGTGCATGAGGGCCGCGTACTCCAGGACGGTGAGCTCGGGCTCGGACAGACCCAGGTCCCGGCCGACGGCCTGGCTGAGCGCGGCGACCCGGCGGGCGTGCCCGGCCGGCGTGCAACCGGCGATCTCGGTCGCCCGGGCGAGGGAGGCGATGGTCTGCCGATAGGTGGCGCGCACGGCCGCGTACCGGCGCAGGGCGAGCTGGGTGAGCAGCAGCGGCAGGGAGAACAGGGGCAGCGCCCACAGCCCGGTGACGGCGACCGCCGGCGCCATGACCGCACCGGTGGCGCACACCGCCGACCCGACCCCGGGCACGGACCGCAGCTCGTCGCGCAGCAGGGGACAGTACGGCCATCCGGTGCGGGAGTGCGCCAGCGCGGCGGCGAGGACGGCGTCGCACAGCACGGTGAGGACGAGCAGCGCGAGCAGCAGCAGCGCGTACGCGGGGCCGGGCCACGCCTGGAAGAGCCCCTGGTTGAACAGCGGCTGGAAGCAGACGGCGGCGAAGGCGGCGGCGAGGACGCGGCGCGCCAGATGATCGGTCACCGGTCCGTGTCCGCGCGCTATGTGCGGCACACAGCCGAGCAGCGAGGCCACGGCGACGACGGACACGACCTGCGCGGCCCCGTGCCCGGTGGGGCGGCCCGCGTTCTCGCCGAGCAGGGCGTACGCCAGCGATCCGGCGGCGCCGAGCGGCGCGGTCGCCCGGGGGCCCGGTCCGCCCCACCGGGTCAGCTCCCCGAGTGCGATCAACGCCCCGAAGGCCAGCGCGACGGGCCGCTCCACGAGCCCCGCCCGCAGGGTGAGCAGCAGCGAACAGCCGACGACGAGGCCGGCCGCCGCGTGGATGAGGACCAGGGGACGGCGCGTACTCGTGGGGCGGTGAGCTCGCGGCGCCCCCTGAGTCACGGGGTCACCCCCGGTCGCCGCGAGGACCGCGCGGGGGCCGGGATCGTCGGGGACGGCTCGTCCGCCGTGACGCGGGGGTGCCAGCCGTGCCGGTCCAGGGCGCGGGCGAGGGCCGTGACCATGCGCGGGTCGAACTGGGCGCCGGCGCACCGGCGGAGTTCCTCCAGGGCGGTCTCGACCGGGCGGGCCCTGCTGTAGGAGCGGGTCGACGTCATCGCGTCGAAGGCGTCGGCGACGGCCACCACGCGCGCGCATTCCGGGATCTGACGGCCCACCAGCCCGTAGGGGTAGCCGCTGCCGTCGAGCCGCTCGTGGTGATGGAGGATCGCCGAGCGGGCCTCGCCGAGGAAGCTGATGCCCCGGGTGATCTCATGGCCGTACTCGGGGTGCAGTTCGATGATCCGCCGTTCGTCGGGGGTCAGCGGCCCGTCCTTGCGCAGCAGCCGCGTCGGCACGCCGAGCTTGCCCACGTCGTGCAGGATCCCGGCGAAGCGCAGCACCTCGATCCGCTCGGCGTCCATGCCCAGTTCCCGGGCGATCATCATGGACGCCTGGCCGACCCGCTCGCTGTGCCCGCGCGTATAGCCGTCCTTGATGTCGACGGCCTGCACGAGCGCCCGGATGGTGGCCCGGTGCGCGGCCCGCTCCTGGTGGTACTGGGCGAACACCCACCAGGCGACGCCCATCGGGAAGAGCACGAGGAGCGCGGCGACCGGCCCGTAGGGGCTGCGCCACAGCACGGCCATCATCAGCCCGGCGAGCCCGTGCACGGCGAGCGGGGCGAGGGAGCGCGGGAAGAGCCCGTGCCAGGCGCGGCGGACGGGGAGGCGTTCGGCGAGGGCGAGGATCCCGCCGTCCAGCAGGGCGAGCACCGCGCAGAACGCGAGCACGGCCGCACCGGCGGGCAGCAGCGCGTAGGGGAAGTCGGCGGCGGCGACGGCGTGACGGCCGCCGAGTGCCCCGTGCACCCAGGAGGCGGCCCACACGGCGAGCGCCGACTCGGCGGCCCGCCAGATCCGTCGCGGCCCGGCCGGCCGCTGCTCGACGCGGGACAGCAGCGCCCCGGGCAGCGGGACGAGCGCGGCGGCGGCCGGCGGCAGCAGGAAGGCCCCGGCGAGCAGCACGGGGTGGAAGGTTCCGGCGAGCCGGCGCCGGGCGAGGTGCTCACCGCCGGCGTAGAGCGCGGCGAACAGGGCGACCTCCCACCACGACGGGTGCGCGGTGAGCGCCGGGGAGAGACAGACCAGGGCGAGAAGGGCGACGCAGCCGACGTAGGCGCGTGCCCGCCCCGGAATCCCCTCCATGCCGCCCTCCCCAGCCCGTACAGGTCCGGGCTGGGAGCCTAGGGTCGGCGGGGGGAGTCCGCGGGCGTATCACCCGCCGGTTAGCACGTTCGAGTGACGGCAGCCCGTCCCGGGGGCTACGACTCCTGCGGGGTGGCCGTGATGTCGTGTTCCGGGACGGCCTGACCCGAGCGGATCAGGTCGAGCCGGCCCATGACCTTGGCGCGCAGGTCCGTCGGCACGTCGTCATGACCGCAGCACCGCTTGACGAGCTTCTTCACGGCCTCTTCGAGACCGTACTTCTCCAGGCAGGGCGAGCACTCACGGAAGTGCTGCTTGAACTTGTCGCGATCGACGTCCGGCATCTCACTGTCGAGGAACTCGTACAGATGGTCGAGGACCTCACTGCAGTCCGTCTCGTGCGGCTCTCCGCAGCTCATGAGCCCGAGCCTTTCGCTTCGTTCGACTCTCCGGCGCCCGCCGGGACCAGCCCGCGCTCACGGGCGTAGTCCTCCAGCATCCCGCGCAGTTGACGGCGGCCCCGGTGCAGCCGGGACATCACCGTACCGATGGGTGTCCCCATGATGTCCGCGATCTCCTTGTACGCAAACCCCTCGACGTCCGCGAGATACACGGCGATGCGGAACTCCTCCGGGATGGCCTGGAGCGCTTCCTTCACGTCCGAGTCGGGCAGGTGGTCGAGCGCCTGCGACTCGGCGGAACGCAGACCGGTCGACATGTGCGACTCGGCGCGCGCCAGCTGCCAGTCCTCGATCTCCTCGGCCGCGGAGCGCTGCGGTTCACGCTGCTTCTTGCGGTACGAGTTGATGAAGGTGTTGGTGAGGATCCGGTACAGCCAAGCCTTCAGGTTCGTGCCCTCGCGGAACTGGTGGAACGACGCGTACGCCTTGGCGTAGGTCTCCTGCACCAAGTCCTCGGCGTCGGCCGGGTTGCGCGTCATGCGCAGCGCCGCGGAGTACATCTGGTCGAGGAATTCCAGCGCGTCCCGCTCGAAGCGCGCGCTGCGCTCCGCGGTCGTCTCCGTGCTCACGTCCGCGCTGACGCCCTGGCCCTCGGGCAGCTCCGCCTGGCCGTTGTCGGTCCCTGCGTCGGTACCGGGAACCGGACCCACCTCCTCAAGATTCCGGGCAGGGCCGAAACCGGACCCACCAGAATCGGAGGATAGACGACTATCCGTGCCCGCCGCCGCTCGAATAGGAGCGGTCTTCGCCGCGTGCAGCACCGTCCACTCCAGGTCGGTGCGGCTGTCGCGGGCCGGGCAGATGGTCGAACCCATGCGGCGGACTTCCTCTCCCATGACATCCGTGCCGGATGTTCAGCACGCTCCGTGCCGCGTGTTCAGCACGTCTGTGCCCCACAACAGTGGTCCGCCGCCGGGCATTCCCGGGCGTTCACCCGAGTGACCCGGTCCACTTCACCACGTGGCCGGTGATGACCTCCAGGGCCTGTTCCTGGGTGATGTCCGCCCGCTTCGGCACGGCGAAGCCGTGATCGCCATGCGGCACCTCCACGAGCTCGTGGTCGCCCTCGGGGAACTCCGCCGGCTTCCCGAAGGGATCGTTGCCGCCCTGGACGACGAGGGTGGGCACGCCCGCGCCGAGCAGCTCGCCGGCCCGGGACTTCTCGGGCCTGCCCGGCGGGTGCAGCGGGAAACTCAGGGCGAGGACGGCGACCGCGCCGAGCTCCGTCGCCGTACGGCAGGCGACCCGCGCCCCGGCGGAGCGCCCGCCGGCGATGACCGGCAGACCGGGCCGGGCGAGCGCGGGCCAGATGCCGCGCCAGCCGGTGTCGAGGGTCTTCGGCGCGGGCGCGACCTTCTTGCCGGCCACGCGCCAGGGCTGCTCCACGAGGGCGACGGTCACGCCGTGCGCGGGCAGCGCGGCGGCCAGGGCCCGCAGATCGCGGGCCTCGACACCACCGCCGGCGCCATGGCTCACGGCGAGGACGAGCCGGGCCTTCCTCGCCCTGTGCCAGGTGATCCGGGCGGTCCCGGCGTCGGTGTCGACGGTCTCGACGGTCTCGACGACTCCGGCCTCGCTGGTCCCGGTGCTCTCGCCGGTCCCGGTGTTCTCGGTGCTCTGGGGGGTCACGTCAGAACAGTGTGCCCTCCTCCGGTCCCTCCAGCTCCTTCAGCAGCTCCGGGCCGTTGTTGCGGACGTTGCTGACGGAGGTGGAGACCGGGTAGGCGCGCATGAGCCCGGCCGGCGGGGCTTCGAGCAGGGACCGCAGGTCCTCGACGTCGGTGCGGGCCGGGTCCAGCCAGGCGTCCCAGCGGTCCGGGGTGAGCATGAGGGGCATCCGGGGGTGGATGTCGGCGAGCGCGTGCGGCCCCTCGGCGGGCGCGACGGCCAGCGGGGTCGCCTCAGCCTCGGTGGTGATCACGGAACAGGTCACCCACCACGCCTGCGGATGGTCGTCGGGCAGCGTGCGGTCGCGCCAGAACTCGTACAGCCCGGCCATGGCGAACACGGATCCGTCGGCCGGCAGCACGAAGTACGGCTGCTTGCGCGGCCGCTTCTTCTTCCCCTCGACCTCCAGGTCGCGCTCCTGCTGCCCGGTGACCCACTCGTAGTAGCCGTCGGCGGGCAGGATGCAGCGCCGGGAGGCGAAGGCGCGGCGGTAGGCGGGCTTCTCGTGCACGGTCTCGGCCCGCGCGTTGATCATCCGCGCCCCGCCCTCGGGCGTCTTGGCCCAGGAGGGCACGAGTCCCCACTTCAGCTTGCGCAGCTGGCGAACCGGGCGGGGATCGCCGGCGTCTTTCAACGGGCGGTCCAGGACGGCGTAGACCTCCTTGGTCGGCGCGATGTTGTAGTCGGGCGCCAGGGTCTCCTCGGGCTCCCACCTCTCGATGTCAAAGATTCCCGCGAGATCCTCGGGCCTGCGACTCGCTGCATACCGTCCGCACATACGTGCCACACTGCCAGGCCCGCCCGTCACCCGGCCACCACGAGAGGGAGCCACCGCAGAACATGGAGAGCATCGCCGCCCTCGCGCTGCCCGACCTCTGGGACCGGCTCACCGGCACCCAGCCCGACCCGGACCTGTGGGTGGTGATCGCCACGGCGGTCGCGGCGCTCGCGGTCGTGGTCCCGCACAACCTCTGGCGCCTCTCGCGCAACGCCATCACCATCGCCCACGAGGGCGGCCACGGGCTCGTCGCCCTGCTCACCGGCCGCCAACTCACCGGCATACGCCTCCACTCCGACACCAGCGGCCTGACGGTCAGCCGGGGCAAGCCGCACGGCCTGGGCATGATCCTCACGGCGGCGGCGGGCTACACCGCACCGCCGCTGCTGGGTCTGGGCGGCGCGGCCCTGCTCGGCGCGGGCCGCATCACGCTGCTGCTGTGGCTGGCGACGGGGCTGCTGGTGGCGATGCTGGTGATGATCCGCAACGCGTACGGCGCGCTGACGGTGGTGCTGACGGGCGGCACGTTCGTGCTGGTGTCGTGGCTGGCGGGGCCCCAGGTGCAGGCGGCGTTCGCGTACGCGGTGGTGTGGTTCCTGCTGCTGGGCGGCGTACGGCCGGCGTTCGAACTCCAGGCGAAGCGGTCGCGGGGCGGCGCGGGCGACTCGGACGCGGACCAGCTGTCGAGGCTGACGCACGTACCGGCGGGGATGTGGCTGTTCCTGTTCCACGCGGTGTCGCTGTGCTCGTTGATGGGCGGGGGCAGGTGGTTGCTGGACATGTGATGTGACCGCACCGCGGACAGGTGATGCCGCCGCCCAAAGACATGTGTTGCCGCCCCGCACGGCGCCGCACCCGACGGACGGCCCACGGAACGCCCTCCTTATAGAGTGGGCCCATGGCCCAAAACCCCGCGCAGACCGCCCTCTGGCCGGCCCCCCACGCTCGCGGAGCCGTCGACGCGACGGTCCACGTGCCGGGGTCCAAGTCCGTCACCAACCGCGCCCTCGTCCTCGCCGCCCTCGCCAGCGAGCCCGGCTGGCTGCGCCGCCCCCTCCGCTCCCGCGACACGCTCCTGATGGCCGCCGCGCTGCGCGCCATGGGCATCGAGATCGAGGAGGGCATCGGCCCCGACGGCACGGGCGAGGCCTGGCGCGTCCTGCCGGCCGGTCTGCGCGGCCCGGCCACGGTGGACGTCGGCAACGCCGGCACGGTGATGCGGTTCCTCCCTCCCGTCGCCGCCCTCGCCGACGGCGACATCCGCTTCGACGGCGACCCGAGGTCGTACGAGCGTCCCCTGCACGGAGTGATCGACGCGCTGCGCGTCCTCGGCGCGCGGATCGACGACGACGGCCGGGGCGCGCTGCCGCTGACGGTGCACGGCGGGGGCGCCCTGGAGGGCGGCCCGGTGGAGATCGACGCGTCGAGCTCGTCGCAGTTCGTCTCCGCGCTGCTGCTGTCCGGTCCGCGCTTCAACCAGGGCGTCGAGGTCCGTCACATCGGCTCCACGCTGCCCTCCATGCCGCACATCCGGATGACCGTGGACATGCTGCGCGCGGTCGGCGCCCAGGTGGACACCCCGGAGTCGGGCGGCGAGCCGAACGTCTGGCGGGTCACGTCGGGCGCGCTGCTCGGCCGGGACCTGACGATCGAGCCGGACCTGTCGAACGCGCAGCCCTTCCTCGCGGCGGCCCTGATCACGGGCGGCAAGGTGCTGATCCCGGACTGGCCGGCGCGCACCACCCAGCCGGGTGACAGGCTGCGGGAGATCTTCACCGAGATGGGCGGTTCCTGCGAGCTGACCGAGTACGGCCTGGAGTTCACCGGCTCGGGCGCGGTCCACGGCATCGATGTCGACCTGGGCGACGTGGGCGAGCTGACCCCCGGCGTCGCGGCGGTCGCCGCCCTCGCGGACTCCCCCTCGACGCTGCGCGGCGTGGCGCATCTGCGCCTGCACGAGACGGACCGGCTGGCGGCGCTCACCAAGGAGATCAACGAGCTCGGCGGTGACGTGACGGAGACGGCCGACGGCCTGCACATCCGCCCGCGCCCGCTGCACGGCGGCACATTCCGCACGTACGACGACCACCGCATGGCCACGGCCGGCGCGATCATCGGCCTCGCCGTGGAGGGCGTGCTCATCGAGAACGTGGCGACGACGGCGAAGACCCTTCCGGACTTCCCGGACCTGTGGACCGGGATGCTCGGGGCATAGGGGATCCGCCATGCGCCGCTACGGCAAGCACACCGACGAGGACGACATCCGCACCCGCCCCAACCGCCGGGGCAACCGACCGCGTACGAACATCCGGCCCAAGCACGAGGACGCCGCCGAGGGCATGGTCCTCACCGTCGACCGGGGTCGGCTGACCTGCCTCGTCGAGGACCGCACGATCGTCGCCATGAAGGCCCGTGAGCTGGGCCGGAAGGCGGCGGTGGTCGGCGACCGGGTGGCGCTGGTCGGCGATCTGTCCGGCAAGAAGGACACGCTCGCGCGCATCGTCCGTATCGAGGAGCGTTCCTCGCTGCTGCGGCGGACCGCCGATGACGACGACCCGTTCGAGCGGGTGGTGGTCGCCAACGCCGACCAGCTGGCCATCGTCACGGCCCTCGCCGACCCGGAACCCCGCCCCCGCCTGATCGACCGCTGTCTCGTCGCGGCGTACGACGGCGGCCTGGAGCCGCTCCTCGTCCTGACGAAATCCGACCTGGCCCCGCCGGACAAGATGCTGGAGCTCTACGGCGACCTGGACATCCCGTACGTCGTCACCAGCCGTGAGGAGCTGGAGAACGGCGACGCGGCCGACCGGGTGCGCGAGCAGCTGGCCGACCGGGTCACGGCGTTCGTCGGTCATTCGGGCGTCGGCAAGACGACGCTGGTGAACGCGCTGGTCCCGGAGGAGCGGCGCCGGCTGACGGGGCACGTCAACGCGGTGACGGGCCGGGGCCGGCACACCACCACGTCGGCCCTGGCGCTTCCGCTCCTGGGCGCGGAGGGCTGGGTGATCGACACGCCGGGTGTCCGTTCCTTCGGCCTCGCCCACATCGACCCGTCGCGCGTGATCCACGCCTTCCCCGACCTGGAGCCGGGGACGGAGGGCTGCCCGCGCGCGTGCAGCCACGACGAGCCGGACTGCGCGCTGGACGAGTGGGTGGCGCAGGGCCACGCGGATCCGGCCCGGCTCTACTCGCTGCGGCGGCTGCTGGCGACGCGGGACCGCACGGAAGGCGACTGACGGGAACCGGCCACCCGTGCGGCGTGGGGCCGGTTGACCTCCGCGTTGTTTGCGTCTGTGCGAGTCCGGTAAGTGCATACTCGCACCGAGCCTGACCAACGGGAGGACAGCACATGGCGTGGCTGCTGGTGGTCGTGGCCGGTCTGCTCGAAACAGGATTCGCCGTCTGCCTGAAGCTCTCCCACGGTTTCAGCCGCCTCTGGCCGACCGTCGCCTTCTCCATCTTCGCCCTCGGCAGCTTCGGCCTGCTCACCCTCTCCCTGCGCAAACTCGACGTGGGGCCGGCGTACGCGGTGTGGACCGGCATCGGCGCGGCGGGCACGGCGATCTACGGGATGATCTTCCTGGGCGATCTGGTGTCGACGCTGAAGATCGTGTCGATCAGCTTGGTGATCGTGGGGGTGATCGGCCTCCAGCTGTCGGGTTCGGCGCATTAGGAGGACTCGGGGGTGACTCGGGGGTGGGGGCCGGGGCACGGCTGCCCGGCTGGGCGTCTGTAGGGCCGGTGCCCAGGAGAGCTGGGCGTCTATAAGGGCGGTGCCTAAGAGGGCTGGGCGGCCGGGCGGGGCAGGGCGCTGCGGACGAGGTCGGTGACGCCGCCCTCTCCCGGTGGCGCGGCCACGCACGACAGCGCCAGCCGGACCGCCAGCTCGCAGGACCTGGCCAGGTCGGCGGCGTCGGGTTTGGCGGCGCCGGGACCGGTGAGGACGGTGACGGCGCGGTCGCGTACGAGCGTCACGAAGTCGCCGGGCGAGGGCAGCGGGCCGTCCGCCCGCCGCTGGGCCGGTACGGCGGAGGTGGAGGGGACCGGCCGAAGAGTGGGGGCGGGCAGGCGCTCGCTCCAGCAGCCGGTGAGAAGGGCGCGGACGAGGGCGTTCTCACGGGCGGCGGCGGTGGTCCACTCGGCCGTGGCGGTGAGCCGCTCGCGTACGTCCCCGTGCACGGCGAGGGCCCGCTCGACGCCGGCGAGATACCCGTCGGCCTCCCTGCGCACCAGCGCCCGGGCGAGCCCGTCCTTGCTGCCGAACTCGTTGTAGAGGGTCTGCCGGGAGACCCCGGCGGCCGCCGCGACGTCGACCATCCGCACGGCCGACCACGGCCTGCGCGCCAGCGCCCTGAAGGCGGCATCCAGAAGGGACTCCCGCGCTGCAGGCATCATCGCCTCCCCGGACCGACCGGCAATGCGCCCAGATTTGACGCCCCCGAATGCACTGTCAAGGGTTGCGGAGCGGACCGGGGCGGGGGCGGCTGTATCCAGCCGGGGGGCGCGGGAAACCCGTCCACGCCCCCCACAACCCCCGCTAGCCCCGCGTCCCCGCGGCCGGATACCGTTCCTCACATGCCCGACTACCTCGACGACCTCCGCCTCGCCCACGTCCTCGCGGACGCGGCCGACGCCGCCACCATGGACCGCTTCAAGGCCCTCGACCTGAAGGTCGAGACCAAGCCGGACATGACCCCGGTGAGCGAGGCGGACAAGGCCGCCGAGGAACTCATCCGCGGCCAGCTCCAGCGCGCCCGCCCGCGGGACGCGGTCCTCGGCGAGGAGTACGGCATCGAGGGCACGGGCCCCCGCCGCTGGGTGATCGACCCCATCGACGGCACGAAGAACTACGTCCGGGGCGTCCCCGTCTGGGCCACTCTCATCTCCCTGATGGAGGCCGCGGAGGGCGGCTACCAGCCCGTCGTCGGCGTGGTCTCCGCCCCCGCCCTCGGCCGCCGCTGGTGGGCCGCGAAGGGCCACGGCGCCTACACCGGCCGCAGCCTCTCCTCCGCCACCCGCCTGCGCGTCTCCCGCGTGGCGAACCTCTCCGACGCCTCCTTCGCGTACTCCTCCCTCAGCGGCTGGGAGGAGCAGGGCCGCCTGAACGGCTTCCTCGACCTGACCCGCGAGGTCTGGCGCACGCGCGCGTACGGCGACTTCTGGCCGTACATGATGGTCGCGGAGGGTTCCGTCGACTTCTGCGCCGAGCCGGAGCTGTCCCTGTGGGACATGGCGGCGAACGCGATCGTCGTCACCGAGGCCGGCGGCACCTTCACCGGCCTCGACGGCCGCCCGGGCCCGCACAGCGGCAACGCGGCCGCCTCGAACGGCCTGCTCCACGACGCGTTGCTGGGGTATCTCAACGGGCGCTACTGAGCACCCCGGTACGCACAGATGAGCGCGCACGCCCTCAATCGGCCGCACGCGCCCCCTTGTTGACTCCCGCTTTACCTGCCACTCTGAAGGTCCCCCCACTTGTGAACTTGTGAAACGCTGAACAAGCCACACCAAGCCCGTTCAGTCCGCGCAAGCTCCACAAGCCGCACCGGACGCACCGGCGGGGAACTCAGGAGGTGGCTCCACCCATGCTCGTCCGCGACGCCATGAGCACAGTCGTCCTCACCATCGGCCCCGACCACACCCTTCGCCAGGCCGCGGCGCTGATGTCCGCCCGCAGGGTCGGCGCGGCCGTGGTCCACGACCCCGACGCCGGTGGCATCGGCATCCTCACCGAACGCGACATCCTCAACTCCGTCGGCCTGGGCCAGAACCCCGACACGGAGCGCGCCCACGCCCACACCACCACCGACGTCGTCTTCGCCGCCCCGTCCTGGACCCTGGAGGAGGCGGCCCGGGCGATGGCCCACGGCGGCTTCCGCCACCTCGTCGTCCTCGACCACGACGAGGTCACCGGCATCGTCTCGGTCCGCGACATCATCCGCTGCTGGGCGCCGGTACGGCAGCACGTACCGGCCTGATCCCGCCTCCTGACACGGACCCGATCCGGTAGTGGACACTGTCCAACTCCGGCAGCGCTCCAAAGTCACACCTGTTCGGAACTCGGGCCTCTCTGCTGTTAGGCTGGTGTTCATGAGTGACCTTCTGGAACGGCTGCGCGGACGCGGATGGCGGATGACCGCGCAGCGGCGCGTAGTGGCCGAGGTCCTCGCCGGTGATCACGTCCATCTGACGGCCGACGAGGTGCACTCCAGGGCCGTCGCCAAGCTGCCCGAGATCTCCCGGGCGACCGTGTACAACACGCTGGGTGAGCTGGTCACCCTCGGCGAGGTCATCGAGGTCACCACCGACAAGCGAGCCAAGCGCTACGACCCCAACGCGCACCGGCCGCACCACCACCTCATCTGCGCCCGCTGCGGCGCCATCCGTGACGTGCACCCCACGGGCAACCCGCTGTCCGACCTCCCCGACTCGGAGCGCTTCGGCTTCAGCGTGTCGGACGTCGAGGTGACGTACCGGGGCATCTGCCCGAACTGCGCGAGCGCGTAGCAGCGCGTAACCCGGCACAACGAACCGAGGGCCGGAATCCAGTTGGATTCCGGCCCTCGGTCTTCAGTAGCGGGGACAGGATTTGAACCTGCGACCTCTGGGTTATGAGCCCAGCGAGCTACCGAGCTGCTCCACCCCGCGTCGGTGAATGCAACGTTACGTCAAGGACGCGGAGAGAAGCAAATCGCTTCAACGGCAGCACACGGCGCACGCACCCCAGCCCCCTCCCACGGCGCCGCACGCCCCCTCGCTCCCGCCGGACGAACAACGCCCCGCCGACCGAGCGCCCCGCTAGGCGGACAGCACCCCGCCAGCCGGAAAGCGCCCCACTGGACGGACGGCACCCCGCCGGACGGACAGCACCCCTGGCAGACAGGGCGCCCCGCTGGGCAGAGTCCCGCCCCTCCAGCCGAGCGCCCCACTGCGCGGACAGCACCCCCCGCCGGACGGACAACGCCCCGCCAGCCGAGCGCCACACTGGGCGGACACCCCCGCCAGACAGGGCGCCCCGCCCCCGGACACCGCCCGCTAAGCCGACAGCTCCTCCCGCAGCGCGTCCCGTAGGCGCGCCGCCCGTTCGGCCACCTCCGCCGGGCCGAGGGCCGCCGCGCGGTCCGCCCAGCGCTGTCCCTCGACCAGCTCGCCCTGACGCGCGTAGACGAGGGCCAGCCGCAGCGCCGCCCGCCCGTGCCCGTCTTCGGCCGCCCGGGTCCACCACACGACCGCCTCCGGCTCGCTCCCCTCCCGCGCGAGCAGCAGCCCGAGATTGAACGCCCCGTTGCGCGAACCGGCCTCGGCGGCCTCGCGGTACCACCGCGCCGCCTCCACGACGTCGCCCCGCGCGGCGGCCAGCATCCCGACCCGGACCTGCGCCCGGCGGTGCCCCTGGGAGGCGGCCCGCTCGTACCACTCCTCGCACTCGGCCTTCTCGTGCACGGCCTCCCCGAGCTCGTGCGCGGACGCGCGCGGCCGCCGGGCGTCGAGCACGGCCGCCAGCCGGTACGCGGCCTCCGCGCTCCCGCCGCCCGCCGCGCACCGCAGATGCCGCTCGGCCTCCTGCTCGTCCCCCTCGCGCAGCCGCGCGATGCCGACCTGGAGCGCCGCCTCGGTGTGCCCGGCGGCGGCCGCCCGCTCGTACCACCGCAGGGCGGCCGCGTCCTCCCCGCGCCCGGCGTACAGGATCCCCAGGTTGAACGCGGCGTCGACGCTTCCCGCCTCCGCCGCCTTGGAGAACCACGGCTCGGCCCCGGTCGTGTCGCCGCCCTGCAGCAGCAGGATGGCGAGCGCGTTCGCCGCCTCGCGGTGACCGGCGTAGGCCGCGCGCCGGTACCACTGCTCGGCCTGCGCGACCCGGCCCTGCTCGGCGCAGAGCAGTCCGAGGTTGTAGGCGCCGTTGTCGTCACCGGCGTCCATGGCCGCCCGGTACCACCGCTCGGCGGTCTGCGTCTGGCCCCGCTCGGCGTGCAGGGCACCGAGCGCGTTCGCCGCGTTGCCGTCGCCGTCCTGTGCGGCCCGCAGCCACCAGATCGCCGCGTTCTCCGTGTCCCCGGCGTCGCGCAGCAGGAACCCGAGCGCGCAGGCCGCCCGCGCCTCGCCGTCCTTGGCGGAGGTCAGATACCAGCGACCGGCCTCCTTCAGCTCCCCCCGCCGCTCCAGGATCGCCCCGAGCTGCAACGCGGCCCGGCGATGCCCGCGCGCGGCGGCCTGCCGGTACCACTGCTCGGCCTCGCCGACTACCGACCCGTCCACGACAGCGGCGGACGCCCCGGAGCCGTCCGCCCCGGGAGATCCGTCCGACCGACCGGTGCCGGCCGAGCCGCTACGGCCACCAGCGGCACCCGGAACCGGACCAGCGGAGTCACCGGCGCCCCCGAAGACACCGTTGTCACCGCCACTCTGCCGCCCGCCGGCCGTCACCCGGCCGCCGATCGGCCCCTCGGCCGCGGCGCTCTCCCCGCCGGCCGCGCGGTCCAGGGCGCGCGCCAGCCGATACGCCGCCTCGCGGTGCCCCCGCTCGGCCGCGACCCGCATCCACTGCTCGGCCCCGGGGTCCCCGCGGTGCTCCAACAGGTCGGCCAGCGCGTAGGCGCCCAGCACATGTCCCTGCTCGGCGGACTGGCGCAGCCAGTACTCGGCGGCCGGTTCGTCCCCACGCTCGCGGTGATGCCGTCCCAGCGCGTGCGCGGCCGCCGTGGAACCGGCGACGGCGGCGACCCGCCACCATCCGGCGGCCTCCTCGGCGTAGCCACGCTGGTGGAGAAGGACGCCCAGGTTGTTGGCCGCGGCCCGGTCGCCGGCGGCGGTGGCGGTACGCAACTGGGGCTCGGCCCCGTCGAGGTCGCCCCGGCGCAGCAGCATGGCCCCGAGGACACTGGCGGCCTCGGCGTCGCCGGTCTCGGCGGCGAGCCGCAGGCGCACCTCCTCGGCGGCCTCCCCCATCTCGTCCGCGGTCTCCACAGGCGCCTGGTCCTCCTCAGAAGCACCGGCAGCACCGGCGGCACCGGAAGGCTGCACAAATCGCCCTGTCTCGAACAGAGTTGCCTTGTCCCCCATAACGTCCATCGTCGCACCACCTGCAACCTGGGTACACCCGGTATACCGCAGCCCGTGAGGTCACTTCAGCGTTTTGTCGACATGCCCACAGAGAGACAAGTCAAACACAGCTCACCCCAACTCCCCCCGGCGGCGCGGCCACTCCTCCCTCGGCACATGCGTTCGCACACCACGAAGGCCCGGATCCCTGAGGATCCGGGCCTTCGCCTTCAGTAGCGGGGACAGGATTTGAACCTGCGACCTCTGGGTTATGAGCCCAGCGAGCTACCGAGCTGCTCCACCCCGCGTCGTGTGTGACAACCGTATCACGACGCGGAGGGCACCTGTTGATCAGCCGCTACCGGCGGTACCGCCTGGACTCGGACCGGCACTGGGACCGGCGCTCGCGCCGGCCCGGGGGCTCGCGGTGGCGCTCGGGCCGGCGCTGGGGCGGCTGCTCGCGCCGCTGCCGCCCGTCGTGCCCTTGCTCGCCTTGGCCTGCGCGTCGGCGGCCCGCTGGAGCGCGGCCTGAAGGTCCTTCTGCGCCTTGCCGTACGCCTCCCAGTCGCCCTTCTTCAGGGCGTCCTGGCCGGCCGTGAACGCCTTCTGGGCGTCCTGCAGGGCCTGTTGGACGGTCGCGTTCCCGGTCGGCGGCGGGGTCGTCCCACCGCCCTCGTCCGGCGGCTGGGTCGGCGAACCGTTCGCTCCGAAGACCTTGTCGAGCGCCTGGTCGAGGGTGTCCTCGAAGGCGGTGTTGCCTCCGTAGGTCACCAACACCTTGCGCAGGAGCGGGTACTTCAGTCCACCGCCACGTACGTAGACCGGCTCGACGTAGAGCAGTCCGCCGTCGAGGGGCACCGTCAGCAGATTGCCGTACTCCACCTCGGAGTCGCCGCCTCTGAGGAGCCTGATGGACTCGGCGATGTCCTGTTCGGAGTTGAACTGGCTCTGCACCTGTTTGGGTCCGTCGACGGTCGTGCTGGTCGGCAGTTTCAGGATTCTGATCTTGCCGTAGTCCGCCGTGCCCGCCTCGGAGTCCACCGCCATGAACGCGCTGAGGTTGTCCCGCCCGTTGGGCGTGAACGTCGTCGTCAGCGAGAACGCCTGCGCCTGCTGGTCGGGCATCTTCATGCTCAGGTAGTACGGCGGCACCGCGTCGCCCGACTTGTTGGTCGGGTCGTCCGGCACCTGCCACACCTCGCTGCCGCTGAGGAACGTCGTCGCGTCCTTCACGTGGTAGCGGCTGAGCAGTTCGCGCTGCACCTTGAACAGGTCCTGCGGGTAGCGCAGATGGGCCATCAGCGACGGCGAGATGTCCGACTTGGACTTCACCGTGTGCGGGAACGCCTTCATCCACGTCTTGAGGACGGGGTCCTCGGTGTCCCACTGGTAGAGCTTGACCTCGCCGCTGTACGCGTCGACGGTCGCCTTCACCGAGTTGCGGATGTAGTTGACCTGGTTCTGCTGGGCCACCACCGCGCGGTTGTCGTTGGTCGCGGTCAGCGAGTCGGCCGTCGTGTCGCCCAGGGTCGTGCGCGAGGCGTACGGGTAGCCGTTGGTCGTGGTGTACGCGTCGACGATCCACTGGATCCGGCCGTCCACGACCGCCGGATAGGCGTCGCCGTCGATGGTCAGCCAGGGGGCGACCGCCTCGACGCGGTCCTTGGGCGTGCGGTTGTACAGGATCCGCGAACCCTCGCCGATCGCGCCGGAGTAGAGGATCTGCGGCTCGCCGAACGCCACCGCGTACGCCGCCCGGTTGACCGGGTTGGAGAGGTTGACCCCGCTCTTGCCGGTGTAGCTGGTGGTCTTCTCGCCCTTGTCGTCGGAGTAGTCGATCTCCTTCTGGGGACCGCCGACGATGGAGTACGTGGTCGTCTTCTCGCCGTAGTAGATCCGCTGTTCGTACGTCCCGAGGTCGCCCTGCGAGGGCAGGTCGGACTCGGTGAAGACGGGGCGGCCCTCGGCGTCGGCGGTGGTGCCCTTGGCGGCGACCACGCCGTATCCGTGGGTGTAGCGGAAGTGGTTGTTGATCCAGTTCTGCTTGTCGACGCCGGCCAGGTTCAGCTCGCGCAGGCCGATCACCGTGTCCTGGTCGGTGCCGCTCTGGTTGTAGCGGTCCACGTCCAGGTTGTTCGGGAAGGCGTAGTACTTGCGCATCTGCTGGAGCTGCTGGAACGTCGGCGAGACGATGTTCGGGTCCAGGACGCGGATGCTGGCCGTCTTGGAGACGTCGTCGCGCAGCGTGCTCTTGTCCTTGGTCGGACTGGTGCCGGAGTACTCGCTGACCTTGGCGTCGTCGATGCCGTAGGCCTCACGCGTCGCCTTCAGGTTCTTCTCGACGTACGGCGCTTCCTTGGCCTGCTCGTTGGGCTGGACCTGGAACTTCTGCACGATCGCCGGGTAGAGCCCGCCGATGAGGATCGCGGAGAGCACCATCAGGCCGAAGCCGATGACGGGCAGCTGCCAGGTGCGCCGCCACAGGGTGGCGAAGAACAGCAGCGCGCAGATGACGGCGATGCAGAACAGGATCGTCTTGGCCGGAAGGTAGGCGTTGGCGTCGACGTACCTGAGGCCGGTCCAGTTGTCGGTCGCCTTGAAGTCGCTGGACTTCACCGCGAGCCCGTACCGGTCGAGCCAGTAGGCGACGGCCTTCAGCGCGACGAACACGCCGAGCAGCACCGACAGATGGCCGGTGGCCGCGGCGGTGGCCCGCGCGCCCGGGCTGGTGATGCGCAGCCCGCCGTAGAGGTAGTGGGTGAGCGCGGCGGCGATCAGCGACAGGATGGTGGCGGCGAAGCCGAAGCCGAGCAGGAACCGGTACCAGGGAAGGTCGAAGGCGTAGAAGGACACGTCGAGGTGGAACTGCGGGTCCTTCTGGTGGAAGGGCACGCCGTTGACCCACATCAGCCAGGTCCGCCACTGACCCGCGGCCGAGGCGCCGGCGATCAGGCCCACCAGGGACGTGACCGAGAGGAGCAGCCACGTCTTGTAGGGCGCGATGCCCACGCGGTAGCGGTCGAGGTTCTGCTGCTCCATCGACATGGCGCTCAGCGGCGGCCGCAGCCGGTGGGCCAGCCAGATGTTGAAGCCGACCGCGAGGGCCATGAGCAGGCCGAAGACGAAGAACAGCCCGATCTTGGTCCACAGTGTGGTGGCGAAGACGGACGAGTAGTGCACCGACCGGTACCAGAGCCAGTCGGTCCAGAACCCGGCGAACATGGTGAACGCCATGCCGAGCACAGCCAGGACGCCCAGGGTCATGAGCAGGGTCCGGACACGCCGGGACGGGCGGCCCACTCTGATCCGTGGCCCCGTCGGGCCTCCGCCGCGGTCCGGCATCTGGAAAGCCAAGGTGCGCACCTCGAAGTCGCTGTCGATCCCTCAGGCCCACGTGTTCGCCGGCCCCTCGTGGCCCCCCGTGATCGCGGGCCCACACCTATGCAACTTACTCACCGCTTACTCGGTTCCCGATTCCGGTCAGGAACGAGGCAGGATTGTGACCATGTCCAACACTCCCATGGCGGCGAGCCCGCTCACCCGGGCCGTACTCGAGATCGACGAGTACGCCTCCGGCCTCGGCTGGGACCAGCCCGCTCGCCTCTTCGCCCTCGTAGACACCGCGCGGCTGCGGGCTCAGGAACCCTCGCTCGCCGCCCAGCTCGGCCTGGAGGACGAGCCCGAGACCACCGGTCTCACCCCGATCGAGCAGGACGAGATTCCAACGTCCCAGCCGCTCGACGAGTTCCTGGCCACGATCGCCTGGCCCGACGCGGTGGCCGGCTGCGCGCTGACGATCGAGCGTCTGATGCTGCCCCCGTCCGCCGAGACCCAGGTCCCGACCGACCTCGACGAGGCGAGGCTGGCGCAGTGGGTGGCCCGCCACCCCGACCGCCAGGAGGTCCGGATGACGGTCGCGGTGCTGCGCGACGGCACCCGCGAGTCGGCCCTGCGGCTGCGCGAGAAGGACGCCGCCACGGAGGTCCTCACCGGCTCCGACCTGGTGCCGGGCCTGGCGGAGGCGCTGGCGGCGACGTTCGAGGACTGATCGGATCCCGCGGTACGGCACTGGGGGCGCCCTCGATCGTCAGGGGCGCCCCCAGCCGCGTACGACAGCGGTGATCAGCCCTTGGTGGTGCACTTCGGCAGGTCGGCGGTGTCGCCGCTGCGGATGTCGGCGAGGGCCTTGAGGGCGTCGTCGATGGTGCTCACCTTCACGAGCCGCAGGCCGCCCGGGGTGTCCTTGGCGGCGGCCGCGCAGTTCTCGGCCGGCGTGAGGAAGTACTGGGCGCCCTTGCTGCGCGCGCCGACGGTCTTCATCTCGATGCCACCGATCTGCCCGACCTTGCCGTCGTCGTCGATGGTGCCGGTGCCGGCGACGAACGCCCCGCCGGTGAGGCTGCCCGGGGTGAGCTTGTCGTAGATGCCGAGGGCGAACATCAGGCCGGCGCTGGGGCCGCCGACGTCGGCGAGCTTGATGTCGATGGTGAACGGGAAGGTGTGGTCGGTCCCGGCGGAGATCCCGACGATGGCCCGCTTCTTCCCGGTGTCGGCGGAGGCCGCGGTGGTGATCGTCACCTTCTGTGTGGCGGTCGCCGTCCGGTGCTCCTTCTCGGCGGCGGCCTGCTCCTTGGCCGGGACGATGGTGAAGACGACCTTCTGGCCCGGCTGGTGCTTGGTCACCAGCCCGGCGACATCGGACGGCTGCTTGATCGCGGTGCCGTCGACGGCCTTGATCACGTCACCGGCGTGCAGCTTGCCCTCGGCGGGCGAGCCCTTGACCACGGTGGAGACGATCACCCAGGACTGCACGGGGATGTCCAGCGCCTCCAGGGCGGCGACCTTGGCGCTCTCCTGGGACTGGCTGAACTCCTCGGCGTTCTCCTGGGTGGACTGCTCCTCGGTCTTGCCGTCCGGGTAGAGGGTGTCGTGCGGCACGACCTTGTTGTCGTGCGCCAGCCAGCCGTAGACGGCCTCCACGAGGTTCATCCGGTAGTCCGCGCCGGTGACCCGCACGGTGGTCATGTTGAGGTGCCCGGAGGTCGGGTACGTCTTGCGCCCGGAGATCTGCAGCACCGGCTCGCCGTCGTGATCGCCCAGAGTGTTCACCGTCGGGCCCGGGGACATCTCCGCGTAGGGCACATTGATGAGCACTCCCGCGCACAGGAGCGCGATCAGCATCAGGGTGGAGGCGAGCATCGTCGCGGTGCGGCGTGGCATGCCTCGACATTACGGGACGCCTCTGTCAGCGCACCGTCAGGGCCGCCACCCAGGTCACGTACCGGAGTGCGTCGTCTCCTTGGCCGCGGACTTCTCCATGGCGGCGCGGAAGCGCGCGTACCCGTCGAGCTCGGGCCCGTCGCCGCGCGTCTTCCGGGTCCGGTTGGCCCAACTGCCCCACAGACCGGCACCGACCGCCGCCACCAGCGGAATCAGCAACCAGGCGAGCGCCGCCATGCCGACCTCCCAACCCCGATTGAGCGACCGCAACTGACTGATCAGCAGATTAACCATCCGCACGGACAACGCTCACGGCAGGGGTCCGGTTACGCAACCTGAGGGCCGACAGGGGGAGTCGACGGCGGGATGGGCAGGCTCCGGCCCGCTCCGGCGACCGGGTCAGCAGGCGCCGACCCACTCCTCGCTGCCGTCCGCGAAGGTCTGGTGCTTCCAGATCGGCACCTCGTGCTTGAGGTCGTCGATCAGCTTCCGGCACGCCTCGAAGGCCTCGCCCCGGTGCGCGCAGGACACGGCGACGACGACGGCGAGGTCACCCACGCGCAGGTCCCCCACGCGGTGCACGGCGGCGAGGGCCCGCACGGGGAAATCAGCGACGACCTTCTCCGCGACTCTCCGCATCTCCGCCTCGGCACTGGGGTGGCAGGAGTACGCGAGCGCGTCGACGTCGGCTCCCCCGTCGTGGTCGCGCACGGTGCCCACGAACAGCGCGGTCCCGCCGGCCGCGTCGTCCCCCACGGCCCGGAAGACCTCGTCCAGGGACAGGTCGGAGTCACGGATCGCGATCAGCTTGATGGGATCCTTAGCCGCCTGCTCACCGGGGTGATCGTTCGTAGCTGCCATGCCTCCATCGTGCCGCATGCCACCGACAGCGAGGAATGCGACGTTCACCAGCACGCGCGCGGGGCGATTTGGAGCGTCCTACAGTCACGTGCCCTGGCCGGTCCTCCAGCCACGTGCCGTGGCCGCCGCGCCCCTCACCGCCGCCGAGCCTTCCGAGCCCGTCGTACGACGGCCGCGGCGCCCAGGAGGGCCACCGTCGCGCCGGCCGCGCCCGCCGCCGTCGCGTCCTTCCGCCCGAGCCGGCGCCCGGCGACGGTGTGCCGCCCGGACACCTCCTCCAGCAGTTCGGCGAGGACCTCCTCGTTGGTCCAGCCCGGCCGCCAGCCCGCGTCATGCAGCCGGCTCCCACTGACCACCCACGGATACATCGTGTACGCGAGGTCGCCCGCCGGGGACGGGGTCAGTCCGATCCGGTGCAGTCGGGCCGCCGCGCCGAGCGCGACCGTCGAGGGCAGCTCCATCCGCCGGATCCCGCTGAGTTCCTCGACCTCTTCCTGTTCCAGCCATCCGTCGCAACCGACGGCCAGCTCGCCGTCCACCTTCTCCAGGACGGCGTACTCCAGCGCGCCGCACAGGTCCTCGACATGGCAGAACTGCCACGCGGGCCGCGACCCGGCGACGACCAGCAGCCGCGGCGACTCGAAATACCTGGTCAGCGCGGTGTCGGTGCCTCCGACCAGGATGGCGGGGCGCACGACGGTGACATTGAGCCCGGGGTGCGCGCGGGGCGCGCGCCGCGCGAGCCGCTCGATCTCCAGCAGATCGCCGACGCCGGTCGCCTCCGCCGTGGCCCGCAGCTCGGCGTCCTCCGACAGGGGCAGCTCGTTGTCCGGCAGCGCCCCGTACACCATGGCGGAGGTGCACAGCACCACGCGGTGCACTCCGGCCGCCGCCGCGGCGGTCAGCACGGTCTGCGTGCCGCGCACGTTGTACGCCGTCCGGGCGGCGGCGTCACTCCCCAGGTCGAGATCGAGCGCCAGATGAACGACGACGTCGGCGCCCCGCAGCTTGTCCGCGATCGCCGGGTCCCGCACGTCGAGGATGTGCCACTGCGCGTCGTCGCAGTCGCCCCGCCGCTCGTCGATGGCGACGACCTGCTTGATCTCCGCCGACGCGGCGAGCCGCTCGGTGAGCAGCGCGCCCACGCCGGTCGCGGCGCCGGTCACGGCGACGACGGGCCCGCGCGCACCACCCGGGGCCGAGTGGTTTCGCGCTGCGCGAACCTGCGGATCTGGGGAACTCACCAGGTGTCTCCAGCGGTTGTCTTCCATACGAGCGCGAGTGACGCGTACGTACCAGGTGGCATCCATCCTGCCGCAGGCCGAGAGTCGGCGAAGCACCGAGGCCCATTCGAGCCGGGGTGTCTACGCTGGGTGGTGTTGCAGGGCAGCCGCGCCGTCGGACGAGAACCGGCGGCCTTAACCAGCCGAGGAATCCCGTGAGTGACTCCCCATTCGGATTCGGCCTTCCGCCGGAGGAGCCGGACGACGGCGACGAGGGCAAGAAGAAGGACCAGCAGAGCGGTGGTGGTCAGGGCCCGGGCAACCCGTTCGGATTCGGGCTGCCCGGAGCCGGCGGCCCCGGCGGCGACAACCCTCTCGCCGCCATGTTCGGCTCGCTGAACCCCACCGACCTGGGCGCCGCGTTCCAGCAGCTCGGCCAGATGCTGTCCTACGAGGGCGGTCCGGTGAACTGGGACATGGCCAAGCAGATCGCCCGCCAGACGGTCTCCCAGGGCACCCCGGACGGCGTGAAGGACGCGAGCGTGGGCCCCGCCGAGCGCACCGCCGTAGAGGAGGCCGTCCGCCTGGCCGACCTGTGGCTGGACGACGTGACGTCCCTGCCATCGGGCTCCGGCTCGGCGGTGGCCTGGTCGCGCGCGGAGTGGGTCGAGGGGACGCTGCCGGCCTGGAAGGAGCTGGTCGACCCGGTCGCCGAGCGCGTCGGCACGGCGATGGGCGATGTCCTGCCGGAGGAGATGCAGGCCATGGCGGGCCCGCTGATCGGCGTGATGCGCTCGATGGGCGGTGCCATGTTCGGCTCGCAGATCGGGCAGGCCGTCGGTGTCCTCGCGGGCGAGGTCGTCGGCTCGACCGACATCGGCCTGCCCCTCGGTCCGGTCGGCCGGGCGGCGCTGCTGCCGGTGAACATCGAGACGTTCGGCAAGGACCTGGGCATCGCGAAGGACGAGGTCAGGCTGTATCTGGCGCTGCGCGAGGCCGCCCACCAGCGCCTCTTCGCGCATGTGCCGTGGCTGCGCTCGCACCTGTTCGGCGCGGTCGACGGCTACGCGCGCGGGATCAAGGTCGACACCGCCAAGCTGGAGGACGTGGTCGGTCAGTTCGACCCGTCCAACCCCGAGCAGCTTCAGGACGCCCTTCAGCAGGGCATGTTCCAGCCGGAGGACACCCCGGAGCAGAAGGCGGCCCTGGCCCGTCTGGAGACCGCCCTGGCGCTCGTCGAGGGCTGGGTCGACGCGGTGGTGCACGCGGCCGCGAAGCCGCGCCTGTCCTCCGCCGACGCGCTGCGCGAGACCCTGCGCCGCCGCCGGGCCACGGGCGGCCCCGCGGAGCAGACGTTCGCGACGCTGATCGGCCTGGAGCTGCGCCCGCGCCGGCTGCGCGACGCGTCCCGCCTGTGGGCCTCGCTCACGGACGCGCGCGGTGTGGACGGCCGGGACGCCCTGTGGCATCACCCGGACATGCTGCCGACGGCCACCGACCTGGACGACCCGGACGGCTTCGTGCACCGCGAGCAGCTGGACTTCTCCGAGCTGGACAAGATGCTCGGCGAGGCGGCGAGCGGCTCGCGCTCCGACTCCGGCTCGGACTCGGGCTCGGGCTCGGGCTCGGGTGAGAAGCCGAACCTGAAGAAGGACGGCACCCAGGGCGACGGCAAGGACGACGACACCGAGTGAGCCTCTACGACGACGCGGTCCTCGTACTGAAGAGCTACGAGGACCAGGCCGAGCTGCGCCAGACCTACCTGGAGCATCTGGAGACGCACCCGGACGGCATGTGGAAGGCCTGCGGCGACGGGCACATCACGGCGAGCGCGCTGGTGATCGACCCGTCGCGCGAGCGCGTGCTGCTGACCCTCCACAAGAAGCTGCGGATGTGGCTGCAGATGGGGGGCCACTGCGAGCCGCTCGACGAGACGCTGGCGGACGCGGCGCTGCGCGAGGGCACCGAGGAGTCCGGCATCACGGGCCTGACCCTGCTGCCGGGCGGCCCGGTCCGCCTGGACCGGCATCACACGCCCTGCGCCTGGCATCTCGACGTCCAGTACGCCGCGCTGGCCCCGGCCGGTTCGGTGGAGGCGATCAGCGACGAGTCCCTGGACCTGCGCTGGTTCGGCTACGACGAGGTGGCGACCGTGGCGGACGGGTCGGTCGTACGACTGCTGGAGGCGACCCGCGCCCGGCTGTGAACGAGTAAGGGGCGACCGCACGGGACGGCGCCCCTTACGTCTGTTTTCCGGACGGTCAGCTCCAGACGTTGCCCTGGTTCTGTCCCCGGGCGCCCTGCTGGCCCATGCCGTACTGCGCGGCGAGGCCCGATCCGATCTGGGCGTTCTGCGGCGGCAGCAGCTCGCTCGGCTGGACGAGCGCGTAGCCGCTGCCCATGAAGCTGAGCTCCCAGCCCTCACCGGTGTTGCCGCGGCGCCGCCACACCCCGGACGAGTGCGTCTGCGCCTGCATCTGGACGCGCAGCCCGGTGGACCAGGCGACGATCGCGTCGGCGTCGCAGTTGACGTACTTGTCGGGCGTGACCTGCATCATCAGCGGCGCGCCCGAGGTCATGAGGGCGACCTTGCCGCGGCCGGTGATGTTGAGCTGGTACTTCCCCGAGCCGGAGATGCCGTACAGGCTGTCGACGGCGATGACCTCGTGGTGCAGCGAGGAGTCCATCGCCAGGACGTAGCTGCTGTCGACGGTCAGCCCGTCCTGTTCGACGTCCACCACGTGGATGTGCTGGGCGAGGTTGGCGAGGTAGACCGTGCCCTGCCCGTGGCAGCGCATCAGGCTGAGGCCCTCGCCGGTGTACGCACGCGCGCGTGACTGCTGGCTGCTCTGGTACTCGGCGTCGAACTCGACGAGCCCCTGGTAGGCGACCATCGTGCCCTTGCGGGCCAGGATGTCGTCGTGGCCCTCCAGGACGACGCGCAGCATCTGCTTGTTCTGCAGGCTGTAGCGCTCGGTCGACTGCGAGTCGTTGAAGGCGAAAAGCGGACTCTGCATGACGATTCTGGCTCCCCCTCAGCCCCGGAACCGAAGGCGGTCGGTGCTGTCCTCGCTGGGCTGGACGACGACGATGCCCTGACCGGAGAAGGCCATCTGATAGGCCTCGCCGCTGCCGCGGCCGATCAGCGACTGCGCCTTGAAGCTGCGCTTGCCCTTCACCTTGAGGTTCGGGGACCAGGCGACGAGCGCGTCCGGGTCGACATACGTCTCGTCCTCGCCGCCGCCGCAGTCGACGACGATCGGCTTGCCCCGGGAGGTCAGCGCGACCCAGCCCTGCCCGGAGATCTTGGTGTTCCACAGGCCCTGCCCGGCGAACTTGGCGAGCCCCTTGACGCGTTCGACGCCCCACTGCAGGTGCGCGTCGAAGGCGAGCAGGTTGGTGGCGTTGACGGAGATGCCGTCGCCGTTGAGGTTGATCACGACGACGTCCGCGCCGTAGTCGGCGAGGTAGAGCAGTCCGTCGCCGGAGCACTTCATCAGGGGCGCGCCCTCGCCGGTGATCCAGTCGCGGGCGATCTGGCGCACGGCCGGCGGGTTGGGCTCGTACTGGATGAAGCCCTCGTAGGCGACCATCGAGCCCACGCGCGCGAGGAGGTCGTTTCCGGTCTGCATGGCGACCTTCAGCATGTGGCTGCCGTGGTTGTCCATGCGTGCGGTGACGGGTGCGGGGGCGTAGCCCGCGAGCGGCTGGTTCATGACGGGCTCCCTCAGACCTCGTACGGCTGGACGACGATGAAGTTGCCGGGGGCGCCCCGGAACTGCAGGTTGACGCTCTCACCGGTGTCGCCCGGGTAGGCGTTGCGGCGCATCCGCACCTGACTGGAGACGATCACCTGGGAGGCGGCCGACCAGGCCACGACGGCGTTGCAGTCGGCGAAGGTGGTCGGCGTGACCGGCAGGACGACGGGCGTGCCGTGCGTCTTGACGACGATCGTGCCGGTGCCCTGGAACTGCATCGTGAACAGCGCGCCCCCGGGGATGCCGTGTCCCTCGATGCGGCGGACCTCGTACTGGAGGCTCTCGTCGAAGGCGAGGACGTTCTCGGCGGAGACGCAGATCGCGTCGCCCTGGAGCTCGATCGGGTGCAGGTGGGTGGACGCCTCGGCGAGGAACACCTGGCCCTGGCCGGTGCAGCGCATCAGCTGCATCTCCTGGCCGGTCGCGTTGCCCACGATCCGGCCGGCGAACCCGGCGCCCTTGTAGCTGAAGTCGACCTTGCCCTGGTAGAGCACCATGCTGCCCTGCCGGGCGAGCACGGGCTGGCCGCCGATGCCGAGGTCGACGCGGATCAGCTTCTTGTTCTGCGGCGTCCAGCGCTGTCCTGTGGGCGTCTCCTTGAACCGCTGGAGCGCGGCGCCGACCCCGGCGCCCTGAGGCATCCCCTGGGGGACGCCCTGCGGCGCGCCGTAGGGGGCCTGCTGGCCGGGGACCTGCCCGAACGGCGGCTGCTGGCCGTAGCCGGGCGGCGGGGCCGGGGCCTGCGGTGCCTGGGGGGCGTGGGGGGCCTGGGGCTGGCCGTAGCCGGGCGGCAGCGGGACGGTCTGGCCGGGAGCCTGGCCGTACGGCGGCTGCGGCTGCTGCGGCGGCTGCCCGTAGGGCGCGGGCACGGGACCGGGGGGCGGCACGGGGGCGCCGCCGGGCGCGGTCATGGGCGCGACGATGGTGGGGGCGCCGTGCACGTTCGGCGCGGGCGCCGGGGGCGGAGTCGCTCCCGGGGGCGGCGCGAAGCCGTGCGCGGCGGGCTGCGGGGCGGGGGCCGGGGCGGGCGCGGGAGCCGGGGCGCCGAACGTGGGGGGTGCGGCGGCCTGGGCGGGCGGGGCGAAGCCGGGCGCGGCGCCGGTCTGCGGCGGCTGGGGCTGCTGAGGCGCCGCGGGCGTCTCCTCCTCCAGGACCTCGCCGCCGAAGTTCTTCAGCAGGGCCTCCAGGCCGCCGTCGAAGCCCTGTCCGACGGCCGCGAAGCGCCACACGTCCTTCAGGTAGAAGTCGCCGAGCATCACGGCCCGCTCGGTGGAGAACTCCGCGCCGTTGAAGGCGTACCGGGCCACTTCCTCGCCGCCCGCGACGATGCGGATATAGCCGGGGTCGATCTGCGACATCTGTCCGGCGCCGTCGATGGTCGCCGTGAACGACAGCTTCTGGATCTGCGGCGGGATCCGGTCGAGCGTGACCCGGAAGGACTCCGTGTCCCCCGCCTGGGCACCCAGCAGCTGGATGGACTCCTCGGGTGACTTCGGCTGGTTGAAGAAGACGAAGTACCGGTCGTCCGAGAGCCGTTCCTCGGCGTCGAGGCCGAAGCAGCTGATGTCGAAGGTCAGTCCGGGGGCGGAGATCTGCACGCCTACGTACAGATCCGTGCCCGCGGTGAGGTCACTGATCCTGGCCTTGTGGCCGCGTTGGAATTCCCTGGCCATGCGTTACGACCGTCCCCCATCCCGAGTGAGTACGTCGCGACAGGCTAACCGCAATCCCGGACAACGGCGGACGTCGGTACAGACCCGGTACACAACACCTGTTCAGCGACGACGAGCAGTCCGGTTTGCGGCGGTTTCAGCCGTATCTGACGCGGTCTCACTCCCCGCGCGTGCCGGGCGGATGCGGCAACCGGTCGGCGGCCACCACTCCTTCGAGGTATCCCCGGGCCCGTTCGGTCCGCGGATACGCCTCCAGCAGCCGCCAGAAGTCCGGCCCGTGGCCGGGCACGAGCAGATGCGCGAGCTCATGGAGGAGGACGTAGTCGATGACGTACTCCGGCATGCCCTTGAGCCGGTGCGACAGCCGGATGCTGCCCTCCGCCGGGGTGCACGACCCCCAGCGCGTGTTCTGGTTGGTCACCCACCGCACCGAGGTGGGCCGGGCCCGCCCGGCGAAGTACTGCGTCGACAGCCGCTCGGCCCGCTCCGCGAGCTCCGCATCGCCCGGGACGCGCCGGCTCTCCTGGGCGGCCAGCTTGTCGAGCATGACCCTCACCCAGCGTTGTTCCTCGGCCTCGGACATCCGGGCAGGGATGAGCACGATGGTGCGATCGCCCTCGCGGTACGCGGAGACCGTCCGGCGGCGCCGGGCGCTCCTGCGGACCTCGATCGCGCTCGCCCGTGAGCCGCTCGGCGGCTGGCTCGTCGTGCTGCGCTGTGGCGTTCCGGCGCGGTGCAGTGGGTCGGCGGGCACGCCCCGACGTTACCCGCTGCGCATGCGGGAAGTCCCGACTCCGGGTCGGTTCGGCACCGAACCCGCACGCGGTATGTGCGGCGTACGACGGATTTGTACGACGAATCCCGCCACCTGTGGACAACTTTCCGCGCCGCTCGACGGGCCCCGGCATGCTGGCACTCGTCGGCGGAGCGAGGACCCTCCCACGCCCCCGCTCCGCCGGCACACGGGAGCAGATCTACGGGATCGACGGGGGCCGTTCATGCATCCGATGATGAAACCCGCGCTGCGGCGCGGCTGGCGTGACCTCAACACCGTGCAGTTCGGGATGACCCCGGCGCACGCACTGACGCTCGGTCCGATGGACACCGCCACGGGCCACTTCCTCGACCTCCTCGACGGCACCCGCGGGCTGCCGCTCCTGCGCGAGGAGGCGCGCCGCATGGACCTGCCCGACGGCCATGTCGACCTGCTGGTACGGCGGCTTTCGCGGGCGGGGCTGCTCGACGACGCCCGTGGAGGCGGCGCGGACGCCGACGCCCTGCGCGAGAAACCGGAGGTCCTGGACCGGCTGCGGCCCGACCTGGCCGCCCTCTCCCTGATCACCCCCGAACCGGGCGAGGCGATGCGCGCCCTGGCCGCGCGCCGCCGGCAGCGGGTCCAGGTGCGGGGGGCCGGCCGGGTGGGCGCCCTCCTGGCCTCCCTGCTGTCGGGCGCGGGGATCGGCGAGGTGGATGTGCGCGACGGCGGCCGGGTGGAGCCCGGGGACGTGGCGCCGGGCGGCCTTCCGGCCGACGCGATCGGGGACCGGCGCGACGAGGCGGCCCGTCGCGCGGTGCGCCGCGCGGCACCCGGCCGCGCGCCCCGCAGGACCGCGGGCCCCGCGGCCGCCGAGGACACCGCCGGGTTGTCCCTCGTGCTCCTCGCGCCCCGGGACGACGTGTCGGTGCACGCACCCGACCCGGCCGCCGCCGAAACCCTGATCGCCTCGGGCACGCCCCACCTCTACGCGGGCGTGGTGGAGGGCACCGGTGCGGTCGGGCCGCTCGTCCTGCCCGGTGAGACGAGCTGCGCCGGCTGTCTTCAGCAGGACCGCATCGACCGGGATCCGACCTGGCCGCGCCTGGTGGCCCAGTGGCGCTCGGGGCGCCGCCGCCCGGACCGCCCCTGCGATGTGACGCTGGCCACGACCGTCGCCGGGCTGGCCGCCGCGCACGCGCTCGCCTTCCTCGACGGCCGGACCCCGTCCAGCGCTGGAGCACGCTGGGAGGTCTCCACCCCCACCCTTCAGTGGCACGCGCGACCGGTCTGGCCCCATTCGGCATGCCCGTGCGGCGCGGCGGAGAGGGGTACGGAGAAACGTAAGGGAGAACACACCTCAAAGGACGCGGACTCACACGAGACAATGGCGGAGCAACGGCATTCGACGGAGTTACGCCGTACGGCAGCGACGGCGCGGCCGGCTGGGACTTGGAGGGCGCATGTCTGATCTTCCCCGGAAGGCGGTCACCCGGACCGCCAAGCTCGCCGCGCTTCCGCTCGGCATCGCCGGCCGGGCCACCTGGGGCCTGGGCAAGCGCATCGTGGGCGAGTCCGCGGAGATCGTGGGCCGCGAGCTTCAGCAGCGCACGGCGGAGCAGCTCTTCAAGGTGCTCGGCGAGCTCAAGGGCGGCGCGATGAAGTTCGGGCAGGCCCTGTCCGTCTTCGAATCGGCTCTGCCCGAGGAGGTCGCCGGCCCCTATCGGGTGGCCCTGACCAAGCTGCAGGACGCGGCGCCCCCGATGCCGACCCGCACCGTGCACACGGTTCTCGCGCAGCGGCTCGGCGAGGACTGGCAGGACCTGTTCGTCGCGTTCGAGGACAAACCGGCCGCGGCGGCGTCGATCGGCCAGGTGCACCGGGCCGTGTGGCACGACGGTCGGGAGGTCGCGGTCAAGGTGCAGTACCCGGGCGCGGGCGACGCCCTGCTCTCCGACCTGAACCAACTCAGCCGTTTCGCCCGCCTGTTGGGACCGCTCATCCCCGGCATGGACGTCAAGCCGCTGATCGCCGAGCTGAGGGACCGCGTCTCCGAGGAGCTGGACTACGGCCTGGAGGCCGACGCCCAGCAGACCCACGCGGACGAGTTCGCGGGCGACCCGGACGTCGTCGTCCCGGCCGTGGTCCACCACTGCGACCAGGTCCTGATCACCGAGTGGATCGACGGCGTGCCCCTGTCCGAGGTGATCGCGGACGGCACCGAGGAGCAGCGCGACCGGGCCGGCCAGCTCCTGACCCGCTTCCTGTTCTCCGGCCCCGCCCGCACCGGCCTGCTCCACGCCGACCCGCACCCGGGCAACTTCCGTCTGCTGCCCGGTGGGCCGGACGGCGAGGACGACTGGCGGCTGGGGGTCCTGGACTTCGGCACGGTCGACCGTCTCCCGGGTGGCCTGCCGGCCCCGATCGGCGAGTCACTGCGGCTGACGCTCGACGGCGAGGCCAACGCCGTCTATGAGCTGCTGTGCGAGGAAGGCTTTGTGAAGGAGTCGATCGAGCTGGACCCGGACGCGGTCCTCGACTACCTCCTGCCGATCATCGAACCGGCCCAGGCGGAGGAGTTCACCTTCACCCGCGCCTGGATGCGCAGCCAGGCGGCCCGGATCGCCGATCCCCGCTCCCCCGCCTACCAGCTGGGCAAGCAGCTCAACCTTCCGCCGGCCTACCTGTTGATACACCGCGTCACCCTCAGCACCATCGGCGTCCTGTGTCAGCTCGGCGCCACGGTCCGTATGCGTGAGGAACTGGAGGAGTGGCTGCCGGGCTTCCTGCCGGAGGACCTGCTGGACGAGGAGGAGTCGGCGGCCGAGGCCTGAGCGAGCCCTACCACCAGGCGGAGTCCAGCCGCCCTTCGATCGCCCTGAGGTTGTCGCGGGCGCAGGTGTCGCAGAAGTAGCGGCGGACGCCGTTCTCCACGGAGCAGGTCCAGGTGGTGGGCTGCCGGCCCTCGGCCGCTCTGCCGCAGCGCGCGCACACGATCGGGTGGGGCTCCGTCGAGGAGCCACCGCGGTCACTGCCGCCGGAAGGACTCGTCACGGTGGGGACGATACGCCGCGCGCCGTGGATGCGCGCGCGCAACGCACCGCGGGGGCCGGTCCGTTCGGACGGACCGGCCCCCGTGGGAAGAGCTTCGCCTCCCGGGTCGGGAGGCCACCGCTTCAGGTGTGGGTGACTACTGCATCACGGCCATGGCGAGCGCACGGCGGGCGCGCATCGAGGCGCGCTCGGCCCGGCGCTGCATGCGGCGGGCGGCCGCCAGGCGCTGGGCCTGACGGTCGCGCTCGGCCTCCTGCAGTCGCTCGTGCATATGCGCACGGGCCATGGCTTCTGGAATGAGTTGCATCTCTCGGGTCCTGTTCTGACGCGAGTCGATCGCGCCGGTCATGGTGACGTCTTCGGTCGCGGAGCCTGCGAGCTCGGTGATGGACGGCTTCATCGGGGCCTGCTTCTGGGGGTCGTGCGTGAGGGGGCGGTCGATCGTTCCTGCGGTGTTCATGCCGTGACCGGGTTCTTGCGCGGGCGACCACGCGGCCGCTTCCGGGCGACGACGACACCCTGGACGAACAGCTCGCCACCCCAGACGCCCCAGGGCTCACGCCGTTCCTTGGCGCCGGCGAGGCAGGCCTCGATCAGCGGGCAGGTGCGGCAGAGGGACTTGGCGTACTCGACGTCGGCCGGCGACTCGGCGAAGAAGACCTCCGGGTCGTAGGAGCGGCAGGGGACGGGTACGCCGAGGTTCTCGATGGCGTCGTCGAGCGCGGTGAGCGCGGTGAGCGGGGTCAAGGTGGAGTCCTCCGTGAGGCCGGGCGGGGGGATCGTTTCGGAAGGCGGTACGGACGGGGCGTGCGCTTCGAGTTGCACGGCTGGTCTTCCTCGTCTGGTCGGTCCTGCCCTGTGGGGCCGGGTGTCGGCTTGGTACCGGGTTCTTTTCTTGTCCCGAGGCTCCTTCGGTCCGTTCTCCCGCTTGAGGGAAAACAGAAGGGCCGCGGATCCCGGATGGGGTTCCGCGGCCCTGAAGGCGCCGGCCTGATCGACGATCAGGCTGGATCACTCCAGGGTTCTGGCCCACGGAAGGCCCACATCAGGTGGTGCTGCGTCGTCTGCTTCCGGAATCCGGCACCGGCCGCCGCAAAGGCATAGGCGTGCGCCTGTGCCGCTACTGCTTCCAGTGCCTTGGTCGGTCGCTCATTGCGCTCGCGGACAGGGAGACCCGCGGGGGCAACGGAGGCGGACGCCAGACGACCGGCACGAATGCCGGACACACTGGTGCCCGGGTTCGAGGCGCCGAGCATGCACGTGGAGACGACAGAACGATCGGTCAGTTTGGCGGTGCTGACGGAGCTGGTGTTGATGATGATCACTTCAATCGCCTCCTCTCGGCGTCTCTGGGGATCGGGGATGAACCCGACCCGACGGATATGCAAGTAGAACACGGAATCAGGGCCTCCGAGAAGGCCGCTGTCCCCGTGCCTAAGAACCTATGGGGATTGCTGGGGCATGCGCAAACTATTTTTTCGACGAGTTCGCATCAGTCCCCGGCGCCGTCCCCCTCCAGCTCCTGGCCTGCGCAGATGGCCAGCACATCGGTGCCGTAGCGGTTGAGCTTGCGCATGCCGACGCCGGGGATGCGCGCGAGTTCGCCCGGTTCCTCGGGGACGGTCTCGGCGATCGCCATCAACGTCTTCTCCGTGAAGACGCAGAACGCGGGCTGACCGTTGCGCCGCGCCTGGATCTCGCGCCAGGCCAGCAGCCGCTCGTAGAGACCCTCGTCCATGTCGGAGGGGCAGTCCGCGCAGCGCAGCAGCTTCAGTTCGCCGCCGTCGGTCAGGGTGCGGCCGCAGACGCGGCACCGGGCGGGGGTCCGCTGGGTGCGCCGCGCCACCGCAGGGGCGCCCCCTCCGCCGCCGGTGAAGCCCCGCTCGATGCCCCCGCCGGCGCCGGTGCCGCCCCGGCCGACGGTCTTGCCCGAGCCGGGGCGCAGGCCGTCGAGGAAACGACTGGGCCGGCGATTGGGGCGGCTGCCGGGTGAGCGCGACAGCGACCAGGAGACGTGGAGCCGCTCGCGGGCCCGGGTGACGCCGACGTAGAGCAGGCGGCGCTCTTCCTCGATCTGCTCGTCGGTTCGGGCGTAGGTGATCGGCATCATGCCCTCGGCGACGCCGACGAGGAAGACGACGTCCCACTCCAGGCCCTTGGCCGAGTGCAGGGAGGCGAGGGTGACGCCCTGGACGGTGGGGGCGTGCTGGGCGCCCGCCCGCTCGTCCAGCTCGGCGACCAGGTCGGCGAGGGTGGCGTCGGGCTTGGCGGCGGCGAAGTCCTGCGCGAGGTTGACCAGGGCGGCGAGCGACTCCCAGCGCTCCCTGACAGCTCCGGAGCCGGCCGGGGGCTGGGGCGTCCAGCCCTCGCCGGACAGGACGGCCCGGACCTGCGAGGGCAGGTCGACGGCGTCGGTGAGCGCGGAGTCGTTGCCGCCGAAGCGGGCGGCGCCGCGCAGCGCGATGCCCGCCTTGCGTACCTCCGGCCGGTCGAAGAAGCGCTCGGCACCGCGCAGCTGGTACGGGATGCCGGCGTCGGCCAGGGCCTGCTCGTAGGTCTCGGACTGGGCGTTGGTGCGGAACAGGATCGCGATCTCGGCGGCGGGCACGCCGGCGTCGAGCAGCTCGCGGATGCGGCGGGCGGCGCCCTCGGCCTCGGCGGGCTCGTCGGTGTACTCGGTGTAGCCGGGCTCGGGTCCCGGGGCGCGCTGGGAGACCAGTTCCAGCCGGTGGTCGGCGGCGCGCCCGCGCGCCTGGGCGAGCAGGCCGTTGGCGAGATGGACGACCTGGGGGGTGGAGCGGTAGTCGCGGACCAGCTTGACGACGGTGGCGCCGGGGTGGCGGATGCGGAAGTCGAGCAGGTGGTCGGGGGTGGCGCCGGTGAAGGAGTAGATCGTCTGGCTGGCGTCGCCGACCACGCACAGGTTGTCGCGGTCGCCGAGCCAGAGCTCCAGCAGGCGCTGCTGGAGGGGGCTGACGTCCTGGTACTCGTCGACGACGAAGTGCTGGTACTGCGCGCGGACCTGTTCGGCGATGTCGCGCCGGTCCTGGAGGATCGCGACGGTCAGCAGCAGGACGTCCTCGAAGTCGATGACCGCCCGGTCGCGCTTGAGGTCCTCGTAGGCGGCGTAGATCTGGGCGATCTCGGCGGGGTCGCGGGGGGCCGCGCGGCCGGCCTTTGCGGCGGCGGGGGCGTAGTCGGCGGGGACGGTCTGGGTGACCTTGGACCACTCGATCTCGGCGGTGGTGTCCCGCAGCTCGTTGCGGTCGAGGCGGATGTGGCAGGCGGCGGCCGCGTCGGCCACGAGCTGGACCTTGCGGTCGATGAGCCGGGGCAGGGAGCCACCGATCGCTTTCGGCCAGAAGTACTGGAGCTGACGCAGGGCGGCGGAGTGGAAGGTGCGGGCCTGGACGCCCTGGGCGCCGAGCTGGCGCAGCCGACCGCGCATCTCGCCGGCGGCGCGGTTGGTGAAGGTGACGGCGAGCACGCTGGAGGGCTGCAGGATGCCGGCGCGGACGCCGTAGGCGATGCGGTGGGTGATGGCGCGGGTCTTGCCGGTGCCGGCTCCGGCCAGCACGCACACCGGGCCGTGCAGGGCGGTGGCCACCTCGCGCTGCTCGGGGTCGAGCCCTTCGAGCACCGCGTCGGCCGTGTCCGGTACCCGCGGGAAAAGGGTGGAGTGCGTTGCTGCTGTCACACCGCCATGCTGCCAGGTCGGCGGAGACGGACGAGCCGGTTGTCCACAGGCGGGCACCCGCGGTCGTATTAATGCGGCGGACGTCACTGCCGCTGCGGCGGACGTCCCTCCCGGTGCGGCGGGGACGTCCCTCCCGGTGCGGCGCAGGTCACCCCGGGGCTCCCTACCCCGGGCGGGAATGGTGGCTCGATTCCGTGTGTTCCTCTCCTGGACGACCTTCCCCCGACCTGCTGAAGGAGTGCGACGAGATGCAGGGCACTGTGACGATGTACAGCACCACGTGGTGCGGCTACTGCCAGCGACTGAAGAAGCAGCTGGACCGCGAGGGCATCGGGTACACCGAGATCAACATCGAGCAGGACCCGGCGTCGGCCGCGTTCGTGGAGAAGGCGAATGGCGGAAACCAGACGGTCCCGACGGTGCTCTTCGCTGACGGTTCGACGCTGACGAACCCTTCGCTGGCCCAGGTGAAGCAGAAGATCGGCGTCTGAGCGCGGACACGACGAAGGGGTGGTCTCCCGGTGCGGGAGGCCACCCCTTCGTCGTGCGCGGACGCGTCGTGCTCAGATGAAGCTGCGGGTCGGCAGCGGCTTGCCGTACCAGAGTTCGATCAGGCGGGCCGCGATCGAGATGCCGTACGGCGGCAGGACCTCGCCGGACTCGAAGGCGGTGCTGAGGTCGTCGCGGGAGAACCAGCGGGCCTCGTGGATCTCGTCACCGTCGACGTCGATGACCGTGGACGTGGCGCGGGCCACGAAGCCCAGCATGAGGCTGGAGGGGAACGGCCAGGGCTGGCTGGCGATGTACTCGACCGGGCCGACGGTGATGCCGACCTCCTCGGACACCTCGCGGCGCACGGCCTGCTCGATCGACTCGCCGGGCTCGACGAACCCGGCGAGGGTCGAGAAGCGGCCCTCCGGCCAGTGGACCTGGCGGCCGAGCAGGATCCGGTCGTCCTCGTCGATCACGGCCATGATCACGGCGGGATCGGTGCGCGGGTAGTGCTCCGCGCCGCACGCGGGGCAGCGGCGGATGTGGCCGGCGGCGGCGATGACGGTGCGCTCGCCGCAGCGGGAGCAGAAGCGGTGGGTGCGCTGCCAGTTCTCCAGGCCGACCGCGTGGACCATGAGGCCCACGTCGCGCGGGGAGAGCAGCAGGCCCGCCTCGCGCAGTCCGGCGGCGCGCGCGGACTGGTCGATGCGGCCGGGCAGCGCGTCCTTCTGGAGGGCGAAGTAGCTCACGCCATCGGCGTCGGTGCCCAGGAAGTAGCGGTGGGCCTCGGTGAGGGGCGCCTCGAAGGAGGGGGTCATGACGAGTTCGGTCCGGCCGTCGGGCGTCTCGTCGATGAGGACCTGGCCGCCGGAGACCACGAAACAGCGCGTCGTGGGGTGGCTCCACGCCGCCGCGAGCCATGCCTCGTCGAGCCGGTGGTGCGCGGCCCGGTCGATGCCGCTCGGGGCGGTGAGCGAGATGGGCCGGTCGGCGTTCTGGTCGGTCCAGGTGGTCACGAGTGCTTCCAACTCCCCCGGTGGAACGGTTGTTTCGGCGGGCGGTTCAGCGGTGCGTACGACAGGGGCGACCTGGTCCGGGGCGGTGTGCTGATGCGGGGCGGTCCCTCCAGTGTGCCCCGCACGCGGCCACCACGGACCGTGTGCGACGGTCAGGGCGCATGGCGCCAGTTCTCGGCGAGGTCGCCCCACAGATAGGCGGTGGTCTCGACGCCCTTGAGGAGGAGGTCCAGCTCGACCTTCTCGTTGGGGGCGTGCCAGCCGTCCGAGGGGACGGAGATGCCGAGGAAGAGGACCGGGGCGCCGAGGACTTCCTGAAGGTCGGCGGCGGGTCCGGAGCCGCCCTCGCGGGTGAAGCGGACGGGCTTGCCGAAGGCGCGGCCCATGGCGCGGACGACGGACTGCAGGGCGGGGTGGTCCAGCGGGGTCAGGCACGGGCGCGTGGCCGGACTGAAGTCGATCTCGTGGCGGATTCCGTCAGGCAGCTGCTCGGCGGCCCACGCGCGGACGGCCTTCTCGATGTGGGCCGGGTCCTGCCCGGCGACGAGGCGGAAGGACAGCTTCACCATGGCCGACGACGGGATGATCGTCTTGCTGCCGGGGCCCTGGTAGCCGCCGCCGATGCCGTTGACCTCGGCGGTGGGGCGGGCCCAGACGCGTTCCAGGGTGGTGTGCCCGGCCTCGCCGTGGGTGGCGCGGGACTTGGCGGTGCGCAGCCACTGCCGCTCGTCGAAGGGCAGCTCGGCGAAGAGTTCGCGTTCCCGGTCGGTGAGTTCGACGATGCCGTCGTAGAAGCCGGGGATCGCCACGCGCGCGTGCTCGTCGTGCAGGGCGGCGACCAGGCGAGCTACGGCTGTGGCCGGGTTGGGCACGGCGCCGCCGAAGGAACCCGAGTGGATGTCCTGGTCGGGGCCGTACAGCCGGATCTCGCAGTCGGTGAGGCCGCGCATGCCGGTGCACACCGTCGGGGTGTCCTCGGACCACATGCCGGTGTCGGAGACGATCACGGCGTCGGCGGCGAGCCGACCGGCGTTCTCCTCGACCAGGGCGCGGAAGTTCGGCGAGCTGGACTCCTCCTCGCCCTCGATGAGGAGCTTGAGGTGGACGGCGGGCGCGGTGCGGCCGGTGGTGGCGAGGTGGGCGCGCACGCCCAGCGTGTGGAAGAAGACCTGGCCCTTGTCGTCGGCCGCCCCGCGCGCGTAGAGCCGGTTGTCGCGGACGACCGGCTCGAAGGGGTCGCTGTCCCAGCCGTCCTCGCGGGCGGCGGGCTGTACGTCGTGGTGGCCGTAGACCAGGACGGTGGGCGCCTCGGGGTCGTCGGAGGGCCACTCCGCGTAGACGGCGGGCGCGCCGGGGGTCGGCCAGACCTCGGCGGTGGGGAAGCCGGTCGCCTTGAGGCGGGCGGCGAGCCAGTCGGCGCTGCGGCGTACGTCGGGCGCGTGGTCGGGCTGCGCGGAGACCGACGGTATGCGCAGCCACTCGGCGAGGTCGTCGAGGAAGGCGGCGCGGTGCTGCTCGATGTACGCGCGGACGGCGCTGACGTCGCTGTCAACGGGATGGCTCATGGTCACGAGCCTATCGGCCCGCGCCGACATCCCGGTCGGGCGGTTCCGCGGGGTTCTCTCGCGCGGGCGGCGCCCCACGCGTGTGCGTGAGGGGCGTTTCCCCTGCCAACAGGCGCTCCAGCGCTGCTCGGTCGGGCAGGGCGCCGGGGCGTACGACCTCTCCGGTGCGCACGTACAGGAACGCCGTCGTGACCGATTCCACAGGGACACCCTGCTGTTCGGCCCAGGCGAGCCGGTACAGGGCGAGCTGGAGGGGGTCGCCGGTGCGGTCCCGGCCGGTCTTCCAGTCGACGATCTCGTACGTCGTGGTCCCCCCGTCGTCGTCGCGGTAGACGGCGTCGATGCGGCCTCGTACGACGCGGCCGGCGAGGGAGAGCTGGAAGGGCGCCTCGACGCGGTACGGGGTGCGCCGGGCGTACTCGGTGCGCTCGAAGGCGTCCTTGAGGTCGCGCAGGTCCCGCTCGTCGGCGATCTCGGCGTCGGCGCCGGGCAGCTCGTCCGGCTCCAGCAGCGGCAGCGTCAGCTCCTCGAAGCGGGCCTCCACCCACGCGTGGAAGCGGGTGCCCCGGCGCGCGGCCGGTTGCGGGGGGCGCGGCATGGGGCGCGCGAGGTCCCGCGCGAACCCGTCCGGGTCCTCGGCCAGCCGCAGCATCTGCGACGCGGTGAGCGTCGTGGGCAGCGGTACGTCGGTGACGGCCTGGCGGGCGCGCAGGAGCTCGCCGGTGAGCGCGTCGAGGTCACGGTCCCAGGAGGCGACGGTACGGGCCTCCTCGGGCGTGAGCCGCTCCCGGGGCGGCGCGGGCCGGGGACGCGCGTGCGAGGGCTCGGCGGCCGGGGCCTGGTGAGGGACGGTCGGGCGGCCGTCGGTCCGGGTGGCGTGGGACGGGGCGGCGCCGGTCTCGCGCGCGTGCTTCTCGGTCGGCTCCTGCTCGAAGAGGTCCTCGTCGAAGGGGTCGGCCTCGTCGTACGGTGGCTCGTCCTCCTCCGGTGGCGGGGGCCAGTCCGGGTCGTCGTACGTGTCCGGGTCGTGTACGGCGGTGGCGAGCGCGTCCTCCTGGGCGGCGAGGGCGTCGAGGTGGGCGAGGACCGTCTCGGCGGCGGCGCGGCGGCGGGCCAGGGCGGCGTCGTCCAGGGGCAGCGGCCAGACCTGGTCGGCGGTGGCCTCGTGCAGGACGGGGTTCTCCTCGTCCTCCCGGGGTTCGTCGGCCCAGGCCTCGATCTCGCCGTGTCCGGCCGCGCAGTGCTCGTACAGCGCCGTCAGGAAGCCGGACGGGCCGCGGGGCTTCTTCTGGCTGGGGCCCCACCAGTGGCCGGAGCCGAGGAGAAGGGTGCGGGGACGGGTGAAGGTGACGTAGCCGAGGCGGAGCTCCTCGGTGTGCTGGTGCTCCTTCATGGCCTCGTGGAAGCCCTTCATGCCCCGCGCGTCCCAGGAGTCGACGTCGGGGAGGGTGGCGGCGTCGCCGCGCAGTTCGTGCGGCAGCACCTTGGCCTGGGCGGTCCACTTCTCACGGCCCCGGTCGCTGGGGAAGGCGCCGGTGACCAGGCCGGGGACGGCGACGACATCCCACTCCAGGCCCTTGGACTTGTGCGCGGTGAGCACCTTGACGGTGTTCTCGCCGCCCGGGAGGGCGTTGTCGAGGCCCTTCTCGTACTGGGCGGCGGTGCGCAGGAAGCCGAGGAAGGCCAGCAGGGTCGCCTCGCTCTCGTTGGACGCGAAGGAGGCGGCGATGTCGAGGAAGTTCGACAGGGTCTCGCGGCGGCGGGCGGCCAGGGCGTGCGGGGACGCCGACAGCTCGACCTCCAGGCCGGTGACGGCCAGCACCCGGTGCAGGACGTCCATGAGCGGGTCGGACAGGGAGCGGCGCAGGTCGCGCAGTTCGGTGGCGAGGCGGGCGAAGCGCACGCGCGCGTCCGGGGAGAAGGGCAACCCGTCGTCGTCGCCCCCGCCGTCGGCGCCGTACAGGGGGCTCTCCACGAAGGTGTCGAGGGCGTCCGCCAGCGATATCACCTCGGACGGGTCGACCCCCTCGACGGCCTCGGCGAGCCTGCGGTCGGGGTCGTCGGCGTCGTCCACGCGCGCGTGGGCCACGAGCCGCCGGGCCCGCCGCCCGAGGAGGGCGAGGTCGCGCGGGCCGATGCGCCAGCGCGGGCCCGTCAGCAGGCGGACCAGGGAGGCATTGGCGCCGGGGTCCTGGAGGACCTCGCAGACGGCGACCAGGTCGGCGACCTCGGGCAGGTGCAGCAGCCCGGACAGGCCGACGACCTCGACGGGCACGTCCCGGGCGACGAGGGCGCCCTGGATCTCCGCGAAGTCGGTGGCCGTACGGCACAGCACGGCGATCTCGCCGGGCGGCGTGCCGGTGTTCACGAGGTGCGCGACGGAGTCGGCGATCCAGTCGATCTCCTCGGCGTGGGTGCGCAGGAGGGCGCAGCGGACGATGCCGTCGCGTTCGGCGCCCGGCGCGGGGCGCAGGGCCTCCACGCCCGCGTGCATGGCGCGCAGGGGCTCGGCGAGGCCGTTGGCGAGATCGAGGAGGCGGCCGCCGCTGCGGCGGTTCTCGCTGAGCGCCTGGCGCGCGGCCGGGCGGCCGTCGGCGTGGGCGAAGTGTTCGGGGAAGTCGTCGAGGTTGGCGACGGAGGCGCCGCGCCAGCCGTAGATCGCCTGGCAGGGGTCGCCGACGGCGGTGACGGGGTGGCCGGTGCCGTCGCCGAAGAGGCCGGCCAGGAGGATGCGCTGGGCGACCGAGGTGTCCTGGTACTCGTCGAGCAGCACCACGCGGAACTCGTCGCGCAGGACGCGGCCCACCTCGGGGATCGTGGCGAGGCGGGCCGACAGGGCGATCTGGTCGCCGAAGTCGAGCAGGTCGCGTTCGCGTTTGGCGGCGCGGTAGCGGATCACCAGGTCGGCGAGTTCGCGGCGGGCGGCGGCCGTCTCGGGGACCTTGCGCAGGTCGGCGTTGGTGAGCTTGGCGCCTTCGAGGGCGGTCAGCAGACCGGCGTCCCACGCGCGAAGGTCCTCGGGCCGTACGAGGTGCTCGGAGAGTTCGGCGTCGAGGGCGAGGAGGTCGCTGACCAGGTCGGCGAAGGAGCGGGTGAGCGCCGGGTAGGGGCCGGGGGCCTCGCGCAGCACGCGCGCGGCGAGCTGGTAGCGGGTGGCGTCGGCGAGCAGGCGGGACGTGGGCTCCAGGCCGATGCGCAGGCCGTGGTCGGTCAGCAGACGGCCCGCGAAGGCGTGGTAGGTGGAGATCACCGGCTCGCCGGGCGGGTTGTCCGGGTCGATGGCGTCGGGGTCGGTGACGCCGGCCTTGATCAGGGCCTTGCGGACGCGTTCGGCGAGTTCACCGGCGGCCTTGCTGGTGAAGGTCAGGCCGAGGACCTGTTCGGGGGCGACCTGGCCGGTGCCGACCAGCCACACCACGCGCGCGGCCATCACGGTGGTCTTGCCCGAGCCGGCTCCGGCCACGATCACCTGCGGGGCGGGCGGCGCGGTGATGCAGGCCGTCTGCTCCGGGGTGAACGGGATCCCGAGAAGCTCCTTGAGCTGCTCGGGATCGGTGATACGGGCGGGCATTCGTCAGAGGCTAGCGGCGGCCACTGACAGCCGAGGCCCGATCGGCCGTCCGGGGCGGAAGGAACGCAGGTCAGCACGGGTGGTGCGATACGTCACCCGGTTTACTCGACGACGTGTCTGCCCTCCGGTCGCGCGCTGCACGACGCCTGGAACGCGCAGTGCGCGCAGTGCTGGCCGGCGGACGGGGTGAAGCGTTCGTCGAGGACCTTGCCCGCGGCGGTCGCCAGCAGATCGCCCACCCACTCGCCCGCCAAGGGCTCCTGCGCCTGCACCTTGGGCAGGGTCTCGCCGCCGTCGCGCTTGGCGGCGCCCTGGCGCAGGTGCACGAGTTCGGCGCCGCCCGCCTCGGGGCGTACACCGTCGAAGGCCGCGTCGACGGCGCCCTCGCGCACGGCGAGCTGGTACACGGCCAGCTGCGGGTGGCGGGCCACCTCGGCGGCGGTCGGGGCCTGTTTGCCGGTCTTGAAGTCGACGACGTAGGCGCGCCCGTCGCCGTCGGCCTCGACGCGGTCCATCTGGCCGCGGATGCGCACCTCGTACCCTCCGGTTTCGAGGGTGACGTCGAAGTCGTGCTCGGTGGCCACCGGCGTACGGCCCGTGCGGTCCATGACGTGCCAGCGCAGGAAACGTTCGAGCGCCACGCGCGCGTTGTCCTTCTCCTGCCGCGACTTCCACGGCGCGTCGAAGGCGAGCGCGTTCCACACCGAGTCGAGGCGTTCCATGAGGACGTCGAGGTCGGCCAGGGTGTGTCCGGAGGCGACCTCGTCGGCGAGGACGTGCACGACGTTGCCGAAGCCCTGGGCGACGGTCGCGGGGGCGTCGGCCTTGACCTCGCGGCCGAGGAACCACTGCAGGGCACACGTGTTGGCGAGTTGGTCCAGAGCGCTGCCGGACAGCACGACGGGCTGGTCGCGGTCGCGCAGCGGGACCTTGCTCTCGGTCGGCTCCCACATGCCCCACCAGCGGTACGGGTGCGCCGACGGGACCAGGGGGCGGCCCTCCTCGTCGGCGAGCGCGGCGAGGCGGGCGAGACGGCGCGCGGCGGCCTCCCTGAGGGGCTCGGAGACGCGCGGGTCGACGGTGGTGGCGCGCAGCTCGGCGACGAGCGCGGCGACCGACAACGGGCGGCGGGGCCGGCCGGTGACGTCCCTGGGTTCGACGCCCAGCTCGGTGAGGAAGCGGGAGGGCTGGTCGCCGTCGTCGGCGGGCGCCTTCACGGCGGTCACGACGAGACGGTCGCGCGCGCGGGTGGCGGCGACGTAGAACAGGCGGCGCTCCTCGGCGAGCAGGGCGCCCGGGGTGAGCGGTTCGGCGAGTCCGTCGCGGCCGATGCGGTCGGCCTCCAGCAGGGAGCCGCGGCGGCGCAGGTCGGGCCACAGGCCCTCCTGGACGCCCGCGACGACGACCAGGCGCCACTCCAGGCCCTTGGAGCGGTGCGCGGTCATCAGGCGGACCGCGTCGGGGCGTACGGCGCGGCGCGCGAGGGTGTCGGCGGCGATGTCCTCGGCCTCGATCTCCTCCAGGAAGTTCAGGGCGCCGCGACCGCCGGTGCGCTCCTCCGCGCGCGCCGCCGTCGCGAACAGCGCGCACACGGCGTCGAGGTCACGGTCCGCGTTGCGCCCGGCCGCGCCGCCGCGCCGGGCGGCCCTCTCCAGGCGGCCGGGCCACGGGGTGCCCTCCCAGAGGTCCCAGAGCGCCTCCTCGGCCGTGCCGCCGCGCGCGAGGCGCTCACGGGCGGTCCTGAGGAGGGCGCCGAGGCGCTGGGCCCCGCGCGCGTACGCCGGGTCGTGCACCGCCAGCCGCTCCGGCTCGGCGAGCGCCCGGGCGAGGAGCTCGTCGGAGGGCGGCGGCAGCGTGTTGCCCCCGGCGCGCTCCTCGTCGCGCAGGGCGCGCCCGAGCCGGCGCAGGTCGGCGGCGTCCATCCCGGCGAGGGGCGAGGCGAGCAGGGTGAGAGCGGTCTCGGTGTCGAGCCAGCAGGGGCCGGCTTCCGCGGCACCGTCGGCGGCTTCGTCGACCGCGCCGTCGGACAGACCCGTGCCCTCCGCACCCGGGCGCACGTCCTCGTCCCCCGCTTCACGCGCGCGTGCGTCACCGGCTGGCTCCCCCGCATCACGCGCGTGTGCGTCGCGGTCCCGCTCCCCCGCGTCACCCGCGTGTGCGTCACCGCCCCGCTCCTCCGCCGTCTCCCCCGCGCGTGGCTCGCGCGGCCGGTCCGTCGCCTCCGCCGTCGCCACCGCCCGTAGGGCCGTCAGCAGGGGGGCCACCGCCGGTTCGTGGCGCAGGGGCAGGTCGTCGCCGTCGATGTCGAGGGGGACGCCGGCCGCTGTCAGGGCGCGGCGGACCGTGGGGATGGTGCGGGAGCCGGCGCGCACGAGGACGGCCATGTCGCTCCAGGGGACGCCGTCCTCCAGGTGGGCGCGGCGCAGGATGTCCGCGATGTTGTCCAGCTCGGTGCCGGCCGTCGGGTACGTGTAGACCTCGACGCGGCCGCCCTCGCGCGTGGGGGTGAGCTCGCGGTGGGCGCGGACCTTCTCCGCGGGCAGGCGGGTCAGCGGCATGCGCTGGGTGAGCAGGCGGGTGGCGGAGAGCAGGGCGGCGCCGGAGCGGCGGGACGTGCGCAGGACCTCGACGGGGGCGGGGCGGCCGCCGGGGCGGGTGAAGGTCCCCGGGAAGTCGAGGATGCCGTTCACGTCGGCGCCGCGGAAGGTGTAGATCGACTGGTCGGGGTCGCCGAAGGCGACGAGGGTGCGGCCGCCGCCGGCCAGGGCGTGCAGCAGCCGTACCTGGGCGGGGTCGGTGTCCTGGTACTCGTCGACGTAGACGGCGTCGTACTGCGCGGCGAGCCGTTCGGCGGCCTCGGGGCGGCGGGCGAGGAGCACCGCGCGGTGGACGAGTTCGGCGTAGTCGAGGACGCCCTGCTGGTCGAGGACGTCGAGGTATTCGGCGAGGAAGGCGGCCGCCGCCCGCCAGTCGGGGCGCCCGATGCGCCGGGCGAAGGCGTCCAGGGCGTCGGGGCCGAGGCCGAGCTCGCGGGTACGGGCGAGCACCGCGCGGACCTCGTCGGCGAACCCGCGCGTGGTGAGGCAGGCGCGCAGTTCGTCGGGCCAGCGCACATGGGCGAGGCCGAGGCGTTGCAGGTCGAGCTGGCCGGCGAGCAGTTCCCGGACGGTGACGTCCTGCTCGGGGCCGGAGAGCAGCCGCAGGGGCTCGACGAAGAGGTCGCTGTCCTGGTGGGCGCGGACCAGGGCGTAGCAGTAGGAGTGGAACGTGGTCGCCTGGGGGGCGTGGGCGGTGCCCATGCGCAGGGCCATGCGGTCGCGCAGCTCGACGGCGGCCTTGCGGCTGAAGGTCAGGACGAGGATGCGGGCGGGGTCGGTGCCGCGGGCGACGCGGGCTGCCACGGACTCGACGAGGGTGGTGGTCTTTCCGGTGCCCGGACCTGCGAGGACGAGCAGGGGGCCGGTCGTGTGGTCAACCACGGCGCGCTGTGCGGCGTCCAGATGAGGGGGGTCCACACGGGTCGGCGGGGTACGGACCAGTCGGTAAGCGCCACGGCTCCCCTGCCGCACCGGGGGGTGCGGCAGGCGTCGGGTGGAGGAAGAGGAGCTCACGTGGTTCGCCGGTCCTGGTGGGTGTGCAGATGCGCGGGATGAGCGGGACGCGTGCGGCCGACGCTACGCCGACGAAGACTACGGAAGCAGGGCTCCCGCTTCTTCCCGTCCGCCTCGCGCGCCACGCGCGTCCCTTGCCCATCGAACGTACGTCATGTCACGGACGTGCCTCGTTTCCCCCGTACGGACCACAGGGTCCCCTCAGGCCGGTCCGATGGCGGAAGCTGTCAGGTGTGACCCTCCGCGTGTTCGCCGCCGTCCCAGCGCGCCCGCCTCATGTCGATGCGCGGCACGTGGCCCTCGGCGGCCCTGCTCGCCTCCTTCAGCGGGGTGCCCTCCGCGCGGTAGTGGTCCAGGGCCCGCAGTTCGTGGCCCGGCAGCAGCACCCCGTCGGCGCGCACCACACGCCACCAGGGGACGCTTCCGCCGTAGAGGGCCATCACCCGGCCCACCTGGCGGGGGCCGCCCTCCTCCAGCCACTCCGCGACGTCGCCGTACGTCATGACGCGCCCCGGCGGGATCATTTCGGCGACCTCAAGGACCCGCTCGGCGTACTCCGGCAGCTCGCCCGCGTACTCCGGCCGGGCGTCGTCCGGAAGGCTCTGCTCGCTCATCCGCCCCATCCTGCCCCACCCCACCGACAACGCGACCGGCCCGCCACGGTGGGTGACCCTCGCCCCCGAGCGGCGCTTCGGGCAGACTGTGCGCCCCCGCGTTTGCACCCTGATGCCCCCGTGTGTCGGTGGGGCATGCCACCATCGTGCGGGCGGTGACCGGTGATACGAGATCAAGAAGAGACGATGAAGCAGCAGGGTGTGCACCCCGAAGACGCGGAGGGCACCTCTGATGCTGCGTCGCGCCCGGACACCGGCCCCGGCCCGGCCGACGCGGACACCGGGCTCCCGGCGCGGCCGCCGGAGGACGGGGAAGCGGAGCCGGTGGACGTGACGGGCATCGACGAGGTCGAGGGCGACGAGCCGCTCCTCCCCGCGCGCGTGCACCGCCCCTCCGACCTGATGCGGCTGCTCATCGGCGTCCTGGCGATCGTCGTGCTGCTGGCGATCGCCGCGTTCGCGCACGGCACCACGTCCGGTCTCGAACAGGACATCAACAAGGGCACCGGGCAGGCGCCCGACCTGCTCATCAAGATCGCGGGACTGGCGTCCAGCATCGCGATCCTGCTGGTGCCGGTGGCGTTCGCGATCGAGCGGCTGATCAAACGCGACGGGCTGCGCATCGCCGACGGCGTGCTCGCGGCCGTCCTCGCGCACGGGGTGACCCTGGCGACCGATCTGTGGGTCGCCAAGGCCGCCCCCGACTCCATCCAGGAAGCGCTCACCCAGCCGTCGCCCGGTGACATCAACGCCCTCACCGACCCGGTGCACGGCTACCTGGCCCCCGTCATCGCGTACATGACGGCCGTCGGCATGTCCCGCAGACCGCGCTGGCGCGCGGTGCTGTGGATCGTCCTGATGCTCGACGCCTTCTCGATGCTCGTCACCGGCTACACCACGCCGTTCTCGATCATCCTGACCGTGCTGATCGGCTGGAGCGTGGCCTACGGCACGCTGTACGCCGTCGGCTCGCCGAACGTACGGCCCACCGGGCGCACCCTGATGGCGGGGCTGCGCACCGTCGGCTTCCACCCGGTGAGCGCGGCCCGCGAGGACGCGCCGGACACCGACAACAGCGACCGGGGCCGGCGCTACTTCGTCACCCTGGAGGACGGCCCTCCGCTGGACGTCACCGTGGTGGACCGCGAACAGCAGGCGCAGGGCTTCTTCTATCGCGCGTGGCGCAATCTGACCCTGCGCGGCTTCGCGACCCGCAGCAGCCTTCAGTCGCTGCGCCAGGCCCTGGAACAGGAGGCGCTGCTGGCGTACGCGGCGATCGCGGCCGGCGCCAACGCGCCCAAGCTGATCGCCACCAGCGAGCTCGGACCCGACGCGGTCATGCTCGTCTACGAGCACACCGGCGGGCGCACGCTGGACTCGCTGGCGGAGGAGGAGATCACCGACGAGTTGCTGCGCAACACCTGGCGCCAGGTGCAGTCGCTGCAGTCGCGGCGCATCGCGCACCGCAGGCTCTCGGGAGACGCGATCCTGGTGGATCGTTCCGGCACGGTGATCCTCACCGATCTGCGCGGCGGCGAGATCGCGGCGGGTGAGCTGCTGCTGCGCATGGACGTCGCCCAGCTGGTGACGACGCTCGCCCTGCGCGCGGGCGCGGAGCGCGCGGTGGCCTCGGCGGTCGCCGTGCTCGGCCCGGACGCCGTCGCGGACTGTCTGCCGATGCTCCAGCCGATCGCGCTGACGCGCTCCACGCGCGCGACCCTGCGCCGACTCGCCCGCGAGCGGGCGCAGCGCGAGCGGGAGGCGGTCCTGGAAGCGGCCCGGCTGGCCAAGCAGGCCCGCCTGGAGGGGGCCGGGGACGACAGCGCCGGGACCACGTCCGAGAAGTCCGGCAAGAAGGCCGTACGCGCAGAGGCGCGGGCCGAGAAGCGGGCCCTCGACGAGGCGCTGGAGGAGGCCCGCGAGGAGGATCTGCTGACGCAGATCCGGCACCAGGTGCTGCGGATCCGCCCGCAGGCGCCGGTCGAACCGGCCCGCCTGGAGCGGGTGCGGCCCCGCACGCTGATCAGCTTCATCGCCGGGGCCATCGGCGCGTACTTCCTGCTGACGCAGCTCACCCACATCGAGTTCGGGCCGCTCGTGGCCAACGCCGAGTGGGGCTGGGTCGCGGCGGCGGTGCTGTTCTCCGCGCTGAGCTATGTCGCGGCCGCGATGAGCCTGCTGGGGTTCGTGCCCGAGCGGGTGCCCTTCCCGCGGACGGTGGCGGCGCAGGTCGCCGGGTCCTTCGTGAAGATCGTCGCGCCGGCGGCGGTGGGCGGGGTCGCCCTCAACACGCGCTTCCTGCAGCGCGCGGGCGTGCGGCCCGGGCTCGCGGTGGCGAGCGTCGGCGCCTCGCAGCTGTTCGGGCTGGGCTGCCACATCCTGATGCTGCTGTCCTTCGGCTATCTCACCGGCACCGAGAAGACGCCGTCGCTGTCGCCGTCCCGCACGGTGATCGCGGGTCTGCTGACGGTGGCGGTGCTGGTGCTGGTGGTGACGTCGGTGCCGTTCCTGCGGAAGTTCGTCGCCACGCGCGTACGGTCGCTGTTCGCGGGTGTCGTGCCGCGCATGCTGGACGTGCTGCAGCGGCCGCAGAAGCTGGTCACCGGCATCGGCGGCATGCTGCTGCTGACGGCCTGCTTCGTGATGTGCCTGGACGCGTCGATCCGGGCGTTCGGCAACGAGCAGACCTCCATCAGCATCGCCAGCGTCGCCGTCGTGTTCCTCGCCGGCAACGCGCTCGGCTCGGCCGCCCCGACGCCCGGCGGTGTGGGCGCGGTGGAGGCGACGCTGACGGTCGGTCTGATCGCCGTCGGCCTGCCCAAGGAGGTCGCCGCGCCGGCCGTCCTGCTGTTCCGGCTGCTGACCCTGTGGCTGCCGGTCCTGCCGGGCTGGCTGGCCTTCAACCACCTGTCGCGCAAGGGCGCCCTGTAGGGGACGCCGGTCGCGGGCCGCTCCCCGCGCGCGGGGCCGGTTCCCCGCGCGTACCTCGGACGGCCCGCGCCCCGCGCGCGCAGTGGTGCGCGACTTCAGGATGGGATCATGCCGAACCCCTCCCGCCGGCGCGCCGCCGTCCTGACCGCCACCGCCGTCCTGCTGTCCTCCCTGGTGGCGGGGTGCGGTGACGACTCCGACGACGAGGACCTGACGGAGCAGAAGCTGAGCTGGAAGGACTGCCCGGCGCCGTCGCAGGCGGAGGGCGGCGGCAGCGCCCCTTCCCCGCTGCCGGGCGGCCGGCGGTGGCAGTGCGCGACCATGAAGGCGCCCCGGAACTGGGCCAAGCCCAAGGGCGACACGATCGGCATCGCCCTGATCCGTGCCAAGGCCAGCGGCAGCCGGAGCGCACGCATCGGCTCCCTGGTGTTCAACTTCGGCGGGCCGGGCGGCTCGGGCGTCTCCACGCTGCCCGCGTTCGGCGACGACTACGCGAAACTGCGCACCCGCTACGACCTGGTGAGCTTCGACCCGCGCGGGGTCGGCCGCAGCGCGGGCGTGAAGTGCGAGAACGACCAGCAGCTCGACGCCTACTTCCAGCAGGACATGACGCCCGACGACGCCGCCGAGCGCACCACGCTGCTGGACAACACCAAGGAGTTCAACTCGGCCTGCGAGAAGCACTCCAAGAAGATGCTGCCGCATGTGCGCACCACCGACGCGGCCCGCGACATGGACCTGATGCGCCAGGTCCTCGGCGACGCCAAGCTGTACTACTTCGGCATCTCCTACGGCACCGAACTGGGCGGCGTGTACGCCCATCTGTTCCCGAGGAACGTCGGGCGGGCCGTCTTCGACGCGGTCGTCGACCCGACGCAGACACCCGAGCAGGGCGCCCTCGGGCAGGCCCAGGGATTCCAGCTCGCCCTCGACAACTTCGCCGAGGACTGCACGTCGAAGGCGGAGGACTGCCCCGTCGGGGACACCCCGCAGGAGGTGAAGGACCGTATCGCCACCCTGCTGAAGAGCCTGGACACCAAGCCGATCCCGGGCATCTTCCCCCGCGAACTGACCCAGACCGCCGCCACCAACGGCATCGCACAGGCCCTGTACTCGAAGGACTTCTGGGAGTTCCTGACCAGCGCCCTTGAGCAGGCGTACGAAGGGGACGGCAGGGGGCTGATGCTGCTGTCGGACTCGATGAACGGCCGCAGCGAGAACGGCGAGTACAGCAACATCACCGCGGCCAATGTCTCCATCAACTGCGCCGACGACAAGCCGCGTTACTCCCCCGGCTACGTGGAGAGCCGGCTGCCCGCGTTCCGGGACGCCTCCGTTCTCTTCGGGGACTTCCTGGCCTGGGGCATGGTCAGCTGCACGGACTGGGCGGTGGCCGGTGTCGCCGACCATCCGGAGGTGAGCGCCACGGGCTCGGCGCCGATCCTCGTCGTGGGCAACACCGGCGACCCGGCCACGCCGTACGAGGGGGCGCGGAAGATGGCGGAGGCGCTGGGCCCGGGCGTCGGGGTGGAGCTGACGTACAAGGGGCAGGGGCACGGCGCGTACGACAGCAAGAACCCCTGCGTCCAGCGTGCCGTCGACGGCTATCTCCTGGACGGGAAAGTGCCGGCCGCCGGGACCGTCTGCTCCTGACCACCACCTCCCGATCGCAACAAAAGTGCAGGTCAAAAGGTTATCCACAGGCTCGGACGGGAGTCTTGTGATCCGCCTACCATGGCCTGACCGCCGTTCGCCGCCCGGTGCGGACGGCTCGTGAGGGGGGACACGCACATGGCGCGTTTCGTACGGTGGACGGCGCTCGGCGCCGCAGCCGCGCTGCTGGTGACGGGGTGCAGTGGGGGCTCGTCGGACGCAGGGGACGACGGCAAGGGGGCGGGGTCCTCCGCCGCGTCGTCGACGGGGGCGTCCACGGCGGCCGCCTCGGCCGCCCTGCCCGCCTCGCTGACCGGGCAGAAGCTCGACTGGGGCCGGTGCAAGGGGACGCCGGACCCGCCCTCGCCGGGCCCCACCTGGCAGTGCGCGACGCTGAAGGCGCCTCTGGACTGGTCGAAGCCGGACGGGCCGACGATCGGCCTGGCGATGGTGCGGAAGAAGGCGAGCGGCGGGGACCGCATCGGATCGCTGCTGTTCAACTTCGGCGGGCCCGGAGGCTCGGGGGTCTCGACCCTGCCGGCCTACGCGTCCACGGTGTCCTCCCTGCGCGAGCGGTACGACCTGGTGAGCTGGGACCCGCGCGGGGTCGGCGGCAGCGAGGGCGTGCGCTGCCGCTCCGACAAGGAGATCGCGGCCGCCGAGTCCCTCGACGCCACCCCCGACACCCAGGCCGAGGAGACGGCGTACTTCGCGGACGCCACCGCCTTCGGCAAGGGCTGCCAGAAGGCCGCGGGTGAGCTGATCGCTCATGTGTCGACCACGGACAGCGCGCGCGACATGGACCTGATGCGCCAGGTCCTGGGCGACGCGAAGATGCACTACTTCGGCATCTCCTACGGCACCGAACTGGGCGGCGTGTACGCCCACTTGTTCCCGAAGAACGTGGGGCGGCTCATCCTGGACGCGGTGGTCGACCCGGGCGCCGACTCGGTGGGCCATGCACTGAACCAGACGCGGGGTTTCCAGCGCGCGCTCGACGACTACCTGAAGTCCACCGGCCAGGACCCGAAGGAGGGCACGCGGAAGATCGCCGCGCTGCTGGACCGGATCGACGCCAAGCCGCTGCCGACGTCGTCCGGGCGCGAGCTGACCCAGACGCTCGCGGTCACCGGCATCGTGGTGCCGCTGTACAGCGAGGCCGGCTGGCCCAGCCTGACCAGGGCCCTGAAGACGGCCGAGGAGGGCGACGGCTCGGAGCTGCTGACGCTCGCCGACTCCTACAACGAGCGGGACTCCTCGGGGCACTACGGCACGACGACCCACGCGCAGCGGGTCATATCGTGCCTGGACGACCGGCAGCGGCCCACCGCGCGGGAGACCAAGCAGCGGCTGTCGGAGTTCGAGAAGATCTCGCCGGTGTTCGGCGACTTCCTCGGCTGGGACACGGCCGGGTGGTGCCACGACTGGCCGGTCGCCGGGCAGTTCGACACGCCGGAGGTGAGCGCGGCGGGGGCGGCGCCGATCCTGCTGGTGGGCAACACCGGGGACCCCGCGACGCCGTACGAGGGCGCCCGGAAGATGGCCGACGAGCTGGGCAAGGGTGTCGGTGTGCTGCTCACCTGGAAGGGCGAGGGACACGGGGCGTACGGCAGCGGGAGCGACTGCGTCGACTCGGCGGTGGACTCCTACCTGCTCGACGGCACGGTGCCGAAGGACGGCAAGGTCTGCTCATGACGACGGCGGGGGCCCCGAGCACCCGTGGTGCGCGAGGCCCCCGCCGAAGGGACCGGGAAACCGGGTCAGTAGACCGGCTTGTGCGGTTCGATCTGGTTGACCCAGCCGATCACGCCGCCGCCGACGTGGACGGCGTCGGCGAAGCCCGCGGACTTCAGGACCGCCAGGACTTCCGCACTGCGGACACCCGTCTTGCAATGCAGGACGATCTTCTTGTCCTGCGGGAGGGTCTCCAGGGCGGTGCCCATGAGGAACTCGTTCTTCGGGATCAGCTTGGCGCCCGGGATGCTGACGATCTCGTACTCGTTGATCTCGCGGACGTCGATGATCTCGATGTTCTCGCCGTCGTCGATCCACTCCTTGAGCTGCTTGGGAGTGATCGTCGAGCCGGCCGCGGCCTCCTGGGCCTCCTCGGAGACGACGCCGCAGAAGGCCTCGTAGTCGATGAGCTCGGTGACGGTCGGGTTCTCGCCGCAGACCGCGCAGTTCGGGTCCTTGCGGACCTTGACCTGGCGGTACTGCATCTCCAGGGCGTCGTAGATCATCAGGCGGCCGACCAGGGGCTCGCCGATGCCGGCGAGGAGCTTGATGGCCTCGTTGACCTGGATGGAGCCGATGGAGGCGCACAGCACGCCCAGCACGCCGCCCTCGGCGCAGGAGGGGACCATGCCGGGCGGCGGGGGCTCCGGGTAGAGGCAGCGGTAACAGGGGCCGTGCTCGGACCAGAAGACGGAGGCCTGGCCGTCGAAGCGGTAGATCGAGCCCCACACGTACGGCTTGTTCAGCAGCACGCAGGCGTCGTTGACCAGGTAGCGGGTCGCGAAGTTGTCCGTGCCGTCGACGATCAGGTCGTACTGGCTGAAGATCTCCATCACGTTGTCGGCTTCCAGCCGCTCCTCGTGAAGGATCACGTTCACGTACGGGTTGATGCCCTTGACGCTGTCGCGGGCGGACTCGGCCTTGGAGCGGCCGATGTCGGACTGGCTGTGGATGATCTGGCGCTGCAGGTTCGACTCGTCGACCTCGTCGAACTCCACGATGCCGAGGGTGCCGACGCCCGCGGCGGCCAGATACATCAGCGCCGGCGAGCCCAGGCCGCCGGCGCCCACACAGAGCACCTTGGCGTTCTTCAGCCGCTTCTGCCCGTCCATCCCGACGTCGGGGATGATCAGGTGGCGGGAGTACCTGCGGACCTCGTCTACGGTGAGCTCAGAGGCTGGCTCGACCAGGGGTGGCAGCGACACGGGGACTCCGTTGGTCGGTCTATCACTACGGTTGTTCTCTCCGTAACAGTGCCATGGCCTTTTTCATTCCGAGACACCCATCCCGATCCGCGAGACGATTTCGTCCCAGTAGCCGGGCATGGTCTCCCACGGATCGGCCCTGCCGCCCCCGTCGGTGCGGTCGGTGAACCAGATGGTGGCCGCGCCCTGCCAACGGGCGATGCGCAGCGCCTCCTCCAAGTGCGGTCGGGGCACACCGTGCACGAAGTGACAGAAGCGCTGGGGCGGATGGTCGGCGGTCCACTCGGCGGCCTGGGACCAGCGGTAGTCGGCCCAGCAGCCGGAGAAGGTGACCAGCTGGTCGGCGTGCTCCGCGTAGTCGGGGTGCGGGGGGCTGCCGTGGCCCAGGACGATGTGGGACTCGTCACGCAGGCCGCGCAGGGCGCCGATGGTGCGGCGGATCCCCGGGAGCGCGTGCCCGCTGCCGGGACAGCGGTCCAGGAGGAAGCCGTCGACCCGGTACCAGTCGGCGTACTTGCCGGCGTCGCCGGCGAGGTCGCCCTGGGAGCGGGCACCGTACGCGGTGTCGAGGCGGCCGAGGACGCGGACACCGGCGTCGCGCAGCCGGCCCACCGCCTCCAGGCAGTGCGGGTCGGGGCGGGCACCGGGGCCGTCGGCGACATTGAGGACGACCCAGTGCAGGGGTGCGCCGGGGCGGGCGAGCTCGCCCCACTCGGCCGGGGCGAGCAGGGGGTGGGCGAGGCCGGGGATGCCGAGGCCCGCGTGGTCCTCGGTGGTCGCGCTGCCCGCGGCGGTGCTGGTCAGATACGGCATGCCGCCTCCATCCAGATGTCGGCGAGGGACTCTTCGAGGTTGATCCTGGGGCGCCAGCCGAGCCGGTCGCGCGCGGTGCGCACATCGGCCTGCTGCCAGCTGCCGCAGCCGTCCGGGTACGGGTACGCGACCGGGGCGGCGTGGTCGGGGTCGTGCCGGGGATGGCCGATGGCCGCCCGCAGCGGTCCGGGCGGACCGTCGAGTTCGTGCAGGGCCCCGCCGTATCCGGCGACGCGCGCGAGGGTCGCGGCGGCGTCGCGCAGCCGCACGGCGCGTCCGGAGCCGATGTTGATGACGCCCTGCGCGGCGGAGAGCGAGGCGGCGTGCACGGCACGGGCGACGTCGCGGACGTCGACGAAGTCGCGTTGCGCGCCGAGGCCGCCGAGTTTCAGCTCGCCGTCGCCGGACTGCATGGCCCGGCGCATCGCCTCGGCGAGCCGGCCGAGCGGGGAGCCCGCGGGCGTGCCGGGGCCGGCGGGCGAGAACACGCGCAGGACGACGGCGTCGAGGCCGGAGCCGAGGACGAGTTCGGTGGCGGCGAGTTTGCTGACGCCGTACGGGCCGCCGGGGCGGGGGACCGCGTCCTCGGCGGTGGAGGAGCCGGGCTGGCTCGGGCCGTACTCCGCGCCGCAGCCGATCTGCACCAGGCGGGCTCCGCAGCCGCTGCGGCGCAGGGCCTCGCAGACGGTGGCGACGGCGACGGTGTTGTGCCGGGTGAGCTCGCGGGCTCCGCCACGGGTGGCGCCGGCGCAGTTGATGACGACCTGGGGGTGGACCGCGTCGAGGAAGCGGGTGAGCGCTCCGGGACTGCCGGTCGCGAGGTCGAAACGGACGTCTGCGTCGTCGCCACGGCCGAGCGCGGTGAGCTGGACCGCCGGGTCGGCGAGCAGGCGGTCGGCGACGAAACGCCCGAGGTAGCCGTTGGCTCCGATCAGCAGGACCCTCATCGTGCGGCTCCCGGGGTGTGCGCTCCGGTCGCTCCGGATCGGGAGGTGGTCATCTGGTCTCTCCTTCAGAGGTGTTGCGGTTGCCTGCGCAAGGGGGGTGGCGGGGAGCGTCATGGTTCGTCCGGGCGCGCGTGGGCCGAGGCCCTGGTCAGGGTGCGGGTCGCGTGGATCAGGAGGGTCAGGGCGGCGGCTCCGCAGACGAGGGCCGGCACACCGGCCGGACCGTAGGCGCCGACCACGGTGTCGACCGGGGCGGAGAGCGCGCCGCAGCCCGGCAGACGACCCGCGAAGACGGCGGCCAGGACGGCTCCCTCGGCGGCCACGGCCGCCGTGAGGACGGCTCTCGGCGCGTGGGTGGACCCGTGGACGGCGAGGAGGCGGGCGAGCAGCAGCAGGGTGCCCAGAGCGAGGGTGGGCGCGTAGGCGGCGGGTTCGTCCAGGGCCTCGGCGCACAGCGCGGTCAGCGCGGCGAGCGCTCCCACGAACACGACGAACGTGCCGAGCAGCAGCGGCCGCACGGAGGCGGCGAACTCCTCCAGGCCGCGGCTGGCGGCCAGCCTGCGCCGGGCGCGTACGGCGAAGAAGTGGGCGCACCAGGCGGCGGGCGCGCAGGCCAGGGCGAGGGTGAGAACGGGGGCCAGGGCGAGCGGCCAGTCGCCGTGCGGGGCGCCGGTGGGCAGGCCGTCGGGGCCTCCGTCGAGGGCCACGTCGAGCAGGCCGTCGCCGAGAGCCGCGTAGGCGAGGAGCCAGCAGGTGCGCGTGGCCGTGCCAGAGGGGGTGGGGCGCGTGGTGCCGCGGGGGCTCAGGGGGCCGTGGCGCAGGACGGCGCGCAGGGCGAGGGCGACGGCGAGCGTTCCGGCGGCCGCGACGGTGAGGCGGACCCTGCCGTCCGTGAGGCGCAGGCCGGCGGCGGCCGCGGCGCACAGGAGGCCGGGCAGAAGGGGCAGGAGCGCGCGGACGGCTCGGCGGCGCGGGGAGGAGTCCGGGCGCGGCGACGGCTCCCGTACGGTCCGGTCGCCGGTGCCGGGGCGGGCGCGGGTGTCGCCGTCGCGCGGGACGCGGGCGTACATCTCCTCCGCGAGCGAGAAGACGTCACGGTGCCGGAAGCGGGCGGCGGTGCGGTCGGTGAGGCCGTACGCCTCCAGCCCGGCCGCGATCTCCAGCGGATCCACGGCGCGTTCGCACAGGTCGCGGTGACGGTGCATCAGCGCTTTGACGGGGTCCACGGCGCCTCTGCGGGGGGCCGGCCTCTGGGGGGCGGCGGGGGGCTCGGGCCACGTGGGTGCGGAGGGCGGACGGCTCGGTGCGGCGGACGGACGGTCCGGTGCGGCGGGCGCGCGCCACTCTGCGGGCGGCTCTGCGGGCGGCTCTGCGGGCGGCTCGAACACCGCATCGCCGCCGGCGTCCGGCTCAACGGCCGCGTCACGCCCCGCAGGCGGCAGGTCCCGTACCTCCGGTGCTTCCGGTACCTCCGGTGCTTGCCGTACGTCCCGCACGGCCTGTTCCGAGCGCTCGTCCCACGCTCCCGGGTTCGCCGGTGTTCCCGGCCTGTCGAGTTCGCCCAGGCCGCTCATCGTGCCCCCTCCCCCGCCGGGACCGTCCCCCGTACCGGCGGACCCGCCGTCCATCCGGGGCCGCGGCGGGTGACGGCGCGCGAGGTGAGGTCCGTCCAGCGGCCCGGGACGTGTGCCTCGGCCGGGACGGCGAAGGGCAGGGGGTCGCCGGCCGCGTCGAGGACGACCCGCCGGACGGGGCACTGGGCGACGGTCTCCAGGTAAATGCCGTGAAATGCCGCGATGTTCTGCTCGACGGTGAACAGTTCGAGCGCGCGGGCGCGGGCGGCCGCGCCCAGGCGCGCACGGCGCTCGGGGTCGCGCAGCAGCGCCACGCACGCCTCGGCCAGCGCACGCGGGTTGCGCGGCGGTACGACGAGACCCGTGCCGCCGATGACCTCGACCACCGCGCCGACGTCGGTCGACACGGTCGCGCGCCCGCAGAACATCGCCTCGACGAGACCGAGCGGGAAGCCCTCGACGACGCTGGACAGGACGGCCACGGCGCCCACGCCGTACGCGTCGGCGAGGGTCGGCGCCTCGGGTCCGCCGATCTCCTCGAAGGACACCGGGTTGTCGCCGACGGTGTGCGGCCCTTCGGCCTCGTCGGGGAAGAGCTGGGCGGCGAGCACCCGGCAGTGGCCCAGATACGCCTCGCCCTCGGCCCCGCCCGGCGCGCCGATGATCCGCAGCCGCGTCTTCGGCTCCTCCTTGCGGATCTCGGCGAAGGCGTGCAGCAGGGAGACCAGGTCCTTGGCCGGTTCCACCCGGCCGACCCACACCAGCGTGTCGGGGTCGGCACCGTCCGGGGACTCGCCCACCTCGGCGAAGCGGGAGGCGTCCATGCCGGGGTAGACGGTGCGCAGCTTGGCGCGGTCGGCGCCGCAGCGCTCCTGCCAGCGGCGCGCGTGGGCGTTGCCGGGCGTGATGAAGGTGGCCTGCCGGTAGACCTCGGCGGCGAGCCGGCCGTGGAAGGCGGCGAGCAGGGCCCGTACGGCGGGTGGCGCGGCCTCCTCGGCGGGGCCGCCCGCTCCCAGGTAGTGCCTGCGCAGCCGCACGCCGTACTCCGTGACGAGCAGCGGTACGCCCGAGAAGTGGCGGGCGAGCAGTCCCGGCAGGGCCGCCACTCCCCCGGACGCGGCGTGGCACAGGTCGACCGAGCCCAGCCCGTCGTCCTCGTACCAGTCGAGCGAGAGGGGGCGCAGGGCGCGTTCGAGGTGGGCGGTGACGGTGAGGAGCTCGGGGACGCGCGCCTCGCGCGCCGTGCGCAGCGCACCGGGCGCGCGGCAGGCGCGTTCCAGGGCGCGCACGGCCCGCTCCGAGCGGAGCGCTCCGGCGAGCCCGCCGGTGTCGCGGGCGAGCTCGGCGAGCCCGTACAGCGCGTTGGTGAAACGGTCCGCCTGATGGGCGGAGCCAGGCTCCTCCGCCCGGGCCGAACTCCCGTCGCGAAGATCCCAGCCCCTGTCGCGGAGAGCCGGATCGCCCTCGCCGCGGAGAGCCGGATTGCCCTCGCACAGGGCGGCCGCCAGTTCGCCGTAGCACTCGGCGAAGCGCCGGCGCGCGCGGCGCCCGAGGGCGGCCCCGTCGCCGGCCGTCCACAGCGGCGCCGTCCGCACTCGGCCGACCTGCGGAGGAAGGGCGACCCAGCCCGCGTCCTCCTGGTGTTCGCTGCGGCTGAGCGCGTAGATGTCGAACTCGTGCTGTCCGAGCCCGCGCACGAGCCGGTCGCACCAGAGGCCGGCGTCACCGCTCACATACGGATAGCCGCCTTCCGTCAGCAGTCCGATGCGCACGCGTGCACCCCCGTTCTCCCTTGTGGGGAGCCGCCGTTGACCCGGCGGCTCGCAGCGGGACGAACGTATGCGGACAAGGTGGTGGTGCGATGGACGGTTGTCCGTCGCACCACCAAAAGGGGTGAACGGTCGTAACTTTCCCGTGCGGGTGGCGTTCCGTCGCGCTAGGAGATCATGCGTGTACGAAACGTTACGCCGGGGCGAGGTGTACGGTGCGTCAGTGCCCGGGGTACGGCCACGGGTTGGGCAGACAGTGGATCCCGTCGTGGTCGAGGAACTTCGTCTGCTGTTGCATGACCGGGGCGAGTTCGCCGTTCTTGTCGCAGGTCACATGGCTGTAGCCGAGGCGGTGGCCCACCTCGTGGTTGATGAGCATCTGCCGGTAGGCGTGGAGGTCGTCGCCGTAGGTCACGGAACCCTGCGCCCACCGGTACGCGTTGATCATGACGCGCTCGGTGGCGGCGGAGTCGCAGGAGACGTTGTCCTCGGTGGTGTCCAGGCCGGACTTGGCGCACCAGTCGGCCGTGGTGCCGGGGCTGGCGAGCGTGATGACGAAGTCCGGCTTGCCGGTGTGGATCCGCTCGAAGGTCCGGGCACCGGCGTGCGCCCAGCTGCGGTTGTCGTTGAGCGTCTTCTGTATGGCCTGCGCGAAGAGCTCGCCGTCGAGCCCGAGGCCCTGCTCGACGTCCACGCGGTAGGTGTACTTCTGCCCCTTGCCCGGGGCCTTGGCGATCCCCGGGACCGCGTCGAACTTCCCCGAACCCTTGAGTTTGGCGCTCAGCGGGTACCGCGTGGCCATCATCTGGTCGTACGTCAGCGTCGTCACGCCGGCGGACGCGGACGACGACGGACTCGGCCGGTCGTCCCCGCGCGAGGCGTATTCATGGGTGTCCCGGGCCTGGTCGGTGGCCGACCGCGCCCGTACGTCGTCGCCGTCCCGTCCGTCCGCGACCTGCCCGGCGACGACCACGGCGAGCACGGTGGTGACGGCGGCGGCCGCGATGCCGGTGAAGGCGCGGCCCTTGCCGCCCTTGGCGGGGGCCGGCGTTCCGGTGGGAGGCACGTCGTCGTCGGGGTCGGTGGTGAGGGGCTCCCAGTCGGTGACGGAGAGACGCGCTGCGGCCCCGGTAGCCCTGGAGGCCCCGGCCGCCCCGGCGGAGCCGGGCGCGGTGGCCCGCTGGCGGCGGCCGCCGAAGACGTCGTCGTCCTCGTCGAAGGCGTCGAGATAGTCCGGGCGCGGCCCGGAGGGATACGCCGGCCGCTGCCGGGGAAGCGTGGGCTGCGCCCCGGCGACCGCCCCACTCGCCCTCAACTCACCCCAGCCACCCCCAGCTTCGGCCTGCTGGGGATGCCCACCCCGCACTTGAGGAAATCCGTGAGCGGGGGTGCCGTCGGGAAGGCGGGGGGTGCCGTGGGCGGGGGTGCCATCCGGAAGGCGGGTGGTGCCATGCGCCGGGGTGCCATCAGGGAAACGCGGCACACCACGCGTCTGCGTCCCGCGCCCACGCTCAGGCGCACCCTGCCCGGACACGGACACACCGTCGCCGGACCGAGGCGCACCCGCGCCCCCTTGACCCGGCCCCGGGTGCCCCTGCCGCCCCAGCTGCCCCTGCGGCCCCGGCAGTCCTTGCCGCTCTCGCTCCCCCGACGGCTGCCCCTGAACCCCCCGAATCGTCCCCGCCCCGGTGTCGCCCTTGGCGGGCTTGGCGGGCTTGGGCGCGGGGCCGCGCCTGCTGTGGCGTCCCACCGGTCCCCTCAGCTCCCCGCCGCCGTGGTCTCCGCGAGGAACTCGCGGAAGGCGGTCGCCACCGTTTCCGGGTACTCCATCATCGCCACGTGCCCGGCGGTCGGCAGGGTCAGGAGGCGGGACTCACGGAAGGTGCGGGCGGCCCGCTGGGCCATGCGGACGCCGACGAGTTGATCGCGGCCGCCGTAGACCAGGAGGGTCGGGGCGAGGACGCGCTCGGCCTGGCGCCACAGCGCCTGCTGCCCGCCCAGGGTGTACGCGTTGACGATCCCGCGCGCGGAACGGGTCATCGCGTCCCAGAAGTACGGCAGTTGGAGCCGCCGCTCCAGTTCCTCCACGGCGTGCCCGAACGCCTCCGGTGTCACCCGCCCGGGATCGCCGTAGCACAGCCCCAGGACGCCCCGTACGCGCTGCTCGGCCGTCCATTCGCGGGTGAGCCGGCTGAAGAGCGCGGCCGCGCCCGGCAGGCCGAGCAGCGCCGTCGGCACGGCGGTCCGCTGCACGCGCAGCTCGGGCAGCGCCGGGGAGATGAGGGTGAGCGTGCGCACGAGGTCGGGCCGCACGGCGGCGACGCGCGTCGACACCGCGCCGCCGAGCGAGTTGCCGAAGAGATGGACGGGCCCGCGGCCGGCCGCGTCGAGATGGCGGATCACCGCGCGCGCGTGGGCGGTGACGGAGTAGTTGCCGTCGTCCGGCGGCGGGGAGTCGCCGAAGCCCGGCAGGTCGACCGCCTCGCTCTCGACGACCCCGTCGAGCAGCGCCATCAGCGCGGACCAGTTCTGCGAGGAACCGCCCAGCCCATGGACGTACAGCGCGGGGGGCAGGCCCTCGCGCGCGGGTGGGCGCGAGCGGATCGTCAGCGTGACGCCGGGGAGCCCGACGGACCGCAGCCGTTCGCCGTCCGCGATCCGGACGGACACCGCCTCCGGAAGCACACTGGTGGGCGGCACGGCGGGCAGCTCGGTCGAAGACATGCGGCAATGTTACGAGACGATCACGCAGTGGCTCACGTGTTCGGCGTCACAGAGGTCCACTGTTCGGCCCCACAGAAGTGGCCGCCGAACACCCGGACGAGGCTAGGCTCGTAGAAAGGGCACCCGCGTGTGGCCCCTGCTTCCCCCAGGGACGTTCGTAGGAAGGGAGCCCGCAATGGCTGTCGACCCCACCGACCCCGACACCTTCGAGCAGTCGGACACCGAGGCACCCACGGAGTACGACGTGGAAGCCCCGGAGAACGACGCCGCGGAGCAGCACGCCGACATCGCGCCGGACCGCGACGACCCCCTCGAAGCCGTGGACCCGGCCCGGGCGAACGAGGCGGATCTCGTCGAACAGACCCGGGTCGTCTCCATCGACGAGGACGACTACCGATGAGACATCGGTGAGGTGCCGCTGAGCCGGCGCTGGGCGACAGCGGTTTCCTGGCCGGAAAACCCGGAAAACGGGGTCACGGGCTTCTACAAGGACGCCCATTATGCCCGGGCAACAGCCGTTTGAAACCTTTCGCACGGCTTTCGTCGGCGTCCGGTCCGTGAAATTCTGCGCTCGCACCGCGCACACCACGGTTACCGAAAAGTACGATGGCGGCGCGGCGGCACACCGCATATGGACGACTTTGGGAGGCGGCGTGACAGCCATCGAGCAGACAGAGGCGGCGCGCCCGCGGGGCACGCGCCTGCCGCGCCGAGCCCGACGGAACCAGCTGCTGGGCGCCGCCCAGGAAGTCTTCGTGGCACAGGGCTACCACTCGGCCGCGATGGACGACATCGCCGAGCGCGCCGGCGTCAGCAAGCCGGTGCTCTACCAGCACTTCCCGGGCAAGCTCGATCTCTACCTCGCCCTGCTGGATCAGCACTGCGAGGCCCTGATCCAGTCCGTACGGAACGCGCTTGCGTCGACGACCGACAACAAGCAGCGCGTCCGGGCGACCATGGACGCCTACTTCGCCTACGTCGAGGACGACGGCGGCGCCTTCCGTCTGGTCTTCGAGTCGGACCTGACGAACGAGCCCGCGGTACGCGAGCGCGTGGACAAGGTGACCAACGACTGCGCCGAGGCGATCTGCGACGTCATCGCCGAGGACACCGGTCTCTCGCGCGCGGAGTCGATGCTGCTGGCCTCCGGCCTCGGCGGCCTCGCCCAGGTGGTGGCCCGCTCCTGGCTGCACAGCGACCGCAGCGTCCCGCGCGACCAGGCCGTCCAGTTGCTGACCTCGCTGGCCTGGCGCGGCATCGCCGGCTTCCCGCTGCACGGCACCGAGCAGCACTGACGCGTTTTGTTCCCGCCCGCTGTTCGCTCCTGGCGTTGCCGGGCGGAGCGTGTACGTCCCCTCGCCGGGCTAATGTGTGCAGCGTACGGCGCGGACGCCCGCGCACCTCACTGACCGTCGGAGGGACATAGCCGTGGAGGTCAAGATCGGCGTGCAGCACGCGCCCCGCGAGATCGTTCTGGAGAGCGGTCAGACTGCCGAGGAGGTCGAGCGCGTGGTGGCCGAGGCCCTGGCCGGCAAGTCGCAGCTGCTCAGCCTCGTGGACGAGCACGGCCGCAAGGTCCTGGTCCCGGCGGACCGCCTCGCGTACGTGGAGCTGGGCGAGCCGGCCCCCCGCAAGGTGGGCTTCGGCGCGCTGTAGCCGCACACGCGTCGAGAGGGCCCGGTGACATGAGGTCACCGGGCCCTCTTCGTGTTCCCTCACGCCCGGAGCGCGAGCCGGCCCCTCGCGAGGATTGCATTCCGCAGGTCACGGGTATGACGGGCTACGACCTCGGTGCACAGCCCGGCCACCTGGGAGGGACCACATGATCTTGGAAGCGCTCGGCTCCGCTGTGCTCGGCATCGTGCTCGCCTGGGTGGCGGTTCGCCGCCTGTCCCACCGTCTGCCCGCCGCCACACTGGTGTTCGCGACCTCCGTCGCCGGAGCCCTCTTCGGCGCCTTCCTCACCGACAGCGCCCTGGACTCCGCCGGCGTCGCCGTGAGCCTGGCAGGCGCGGCGGTGGTCTCGGCGGCGTCCCTGTCCCTGCTCCTCCGCCCGTCGGGAAGACTCCGCCGCCGATCAGCGACGGCGTAAGGCTTTCGGGTACGGGCGAAGCCCGACCCGAAAGGGGCGCGGGGAACTGCGCGACCAGCCACCACGGCGAGAAGGCCGCGCACCCCGGGCAACCACCCCGAACGAAGCGCTAGGCCGCCAACCCCAGCGCAGCCATCCGCTTGGTGTGCGCCTCAGTGATCCGCGAGAACATCCGCCCCACCTCGGCGAGATCGAACCCGTCGGCCACGCCCCCCACGAGCATGGTCGACAGCGCATCCCGGTCGGCGACGACCCGCTGCGACTGTGACAGGGCCTCCCCCATCAGCCGCCGCGCCCACAGCGCGAGCCGCCCGCCCACGCGCGGGTCGGCGTCGATGGCCGCCCGCACCCGCTCCACGGCGAAGCCCGCGTGCCCGGTGTCGTCGAGCACGGCCAGCACCAGCGCGCGCGTGTCGGAATCCAGCCGGACCGCGACCTCCCGGTAGAAGTCGCTCGCGATCGAGTCACCGACGTAGGCCTTCACAAGGCCCTCCAGCCAGTCCGACGGCGCGGTCTGCCGGTGGAAGCCGTCGAGCGCCGCGACGAACGGCTCCATGGCGCCCGTCGGCTCCTCCCCGATCTCCGTGAGCCGGTCGCGCAGCCGCTCGAAGTGGTGGAACTCGGCCGACGCCATCTTCGCCAGCTCCGCCTTGTCCTCCAGGGTGGGCGCCAGCTTGGCGTCCTCCGCGAGCCGCTCGAAGGCCGCGAGCTCGCCGTACGCGAGGGCGCCCAGCAGGTCCACGACGGCGGCACGGTACTGCGGGTCGGCGGAGGCCGTGGCCCAGTCCTGGGCCGCGATACCGGTGGCGGGCCGCTCGTCGTTCCCGGGCTTGTCAGAGGTCGTCATGAAGCGCACAATAGCCCGCCTTCCGCGCGGGGGAAGTCCCTGGTCAATCAGTGTGACCACGACGACGCGCGGGACTGTGACGACCACAACGTGACCGAATCGGCCATCGCATGTGCGGGATTCCGGGGTATGGTGGTAATGCGCCTGCTGGGTACCTAGCCGTATCCCGACAGGCCGCACGTATGAGGATGCCCGGTCGGTGGCCCGATCGGCTCCGACCCGACAGCCCTCCTGGTCGTCCGTACAGCTCAACGCGTACGAACTCAGAGGGACACCCTCAGCGGTGAGAGCGCTAGAGCGTCGGCAGAGGTCCCGTGTCATACGGCTTGCCCGAGTGGGTCGACCGTAAGGCAGCCGACGTCCCCGGCACGGTCCGTCAACGACCCCCGCGCTCGCCTCGCACCGCGCACACAGAAGAGGCAGCACCCTGACTACGACGTTCAGAGATCTCGGAATCCTCCCCGAGACCGCCGAGGCCCTTGAGGCCGTCGGCATCACCACCCCCTTCCCCATCCAGGAGATGACGCTCCCCGTGGCCCTCTCGGGCACGGATGTCATCGGCCAGGCCAAGACCGGCACCGGCAAGACCCTCGGCTTCGGACTCCCGCTCCTGGAGCGCGTGACCGTCCCCGCCGACGTGGAGGCCGGACGCGCCGCTCCCGAGGCCCTCACCGACGCCCCGCAGGCGCTCGTCGTCGTCCCCACGCGCGAGCTGTGCACGCAGGTGACCAACGACCTGCTGACCGCCGGCAAGGTGCGCAATGTGCGCGTTCTCGCCATCTACGGCGGCCGGGCCTACGAGCCCCAGGTCGAGGCCCTCAAGAAGGGCGTCGACGTGATCGTCGGCACCCCGGGCCGGCTGCTGGACCTCGCGGGCCAGAAGAAGCTCGACCTCAAGCACATCAAGGCCCTCGTCCTCGACGAGGCCGACGAGATGCTCGACCTGGGCTTCCTGCCCGACGTCGAGAAGATCATCGACATGCTGCCGGCCAGGCGGCAGACCATGCTGTTCTCGGCGACCATGCCGGGCGCGGTCATCGGCCTGGCGCGCCGCTACATGTCGCAGCCGACGCACATCCGCGCCACCGCGCCGGACGACGAGGGCGCGACCGTCGCGAACATCAAGCAGTTCGTGTACCGCGCGCACTCCATGGACAAGCCGGAGATGGTCGCGCGCATCCTGCAGGCCGAGGGCCGCGGGCTGGCGATGATCTTCTGCCGCACCAAGCGCACGGCGGCGGACATCGCCGAGCAGCTCCAGCGGCGCGGCTTCGCCTCGGGCGCGGTCCACGGCGACCTCGGCCAGGGCGCCCGCGAGCAGGCGCTGCGCGCCTTCCGCAACGGCAAGGTGGACGTGCTGGTGTGCACCGACGTCGCCGCGCGCGGCATCGACGTCGAGGGCGTCACCCACGTCATCAACTACCAGTCCCCCGAAGAGGAGAAGACGTACCTGCACCGCATCGGCCGTACGGGCCGCGCGGGCGCGAAGGGTACGGCGATCACCCTCGTCGACTGGGACGACATCCCGCGCTGGCAGCTGATCAACAAGGCGCTGAAGCTGGACTTCAACGACCCGGTCGAGACGTACTCCACCTCCCCGCACCTCTTCGAGGAGCTGGACATCCCCGCGGGCACCAAGGGTGTCCTGCCGCGCTCGGAGCGCACGCGCGCCGGGCTCGACGCGGAGGAGCTGGAGGACCTCGGTGAGCCGGGCAGCCGCGCTAGCCGTGGCCGTACGCGCGGCGGACGGGGCGACTCCGGCACCGCCGAGCGCGAGCGCCCGTCCCGCACCCCGCGCAGCCGCCGTCGTACGCGCAACGGTTCGCCCGTCGACGCGACGCCGGACTCGGCCGAGCGGACGGAGACCGGCCCCGCGGCCGGGCAGGCACCCGCGGTCGACGAGGCCGGACCGCGTACGCCGCGCCGTCGCCGTCGCACCCGCGGCGGATCGTCCGCCCCGGCCGCCGCTACGACGGCTGCCGCGCCGGAGACGGCTCAGGCCGCCGTGGAGACGGCGGAGGGCCCTGCGGCGCTGGACACCCGTCCGGAAGCCCCGGAGACCGGCATCGAGACCCCGTCGAAGCCGCGCCGCCGCCGCACGCGCCGGAACGCCGAGTCGACGCCGGTGACCGCCGAGACGGCCCCGGTGACGGTGGTCGAGCCGCAGCCGCAGGCCGCGGAGGCCGTCGAGCCCGCCATTGCTGCCACGCCGCGCCGCCGTACGCGCAAGGCGACCGCGGCGGAGACGGCGGTGGACACGGCCGAGGCGACGGAAGCCAAGCCGCGCCGCACCCGCAAGGCCACGGAGCCGGTCGTGGAGCCGGCTGTGGAGCCCGCCGAGGTCGCGGAGACCAAGCCGCGTCGGACCCGCAAGGCCGCGGCGCCGGTCGTCGAGGCGGTCGAGGCCGTCGAGGTGACGGAGTCGAAGCCGCGCCGGACCCGGAAGGCCGCCGAGGCCGCGGTGGACACCGCCGAGGCCGTGGAGACCAAGCCGCGCCGCACGCGCAAGGCCGCGGCGCCGGTCGTGGAGGCCGCTGAGGCCGCCGCCGAGGCCGCGCCGCGCCGCACCCGGAAGACCGCGGCCGCCAAGGCCGAGGCCGCCGTCGACACGGCCGAGGGCACGGAGGCCAAGCCGCGCCGGACCCGCAAGGCGACGGCCGCGGTGGTGGACGCACCCGAGGGCACGGAAGCGGCGGAGGTCAAGCCGCGTCGTACGCGCAAGACGGCCGCCGCCGAGGTCGCGGTGGACACCGCCGAGGGCACGGAGGCCAAGCCGCGTCGCACGCGGAAGACGGCCGCCGCCGCCCCGGACGCCGGCGAGGCCACGGAGACCAAGCCGCGCCGGACCCGTAAGGCCACGGCTGCGGAACCGGTCGTGGAGGCCGCTGAGGCCGCCGCCGAGGTCAAGCCCCGTCGCACGCGGAAGACCACGGCCGCCAAGGCCGAGGCCGCCGTCGACACGGCCGAGGGCACGGAGGCCAAGCCGCGCCGCACCCGCAAGGCCACGGCCACCGCGGCAACGGCAGTCGAGGCGCCGGAGACCGCCGAGGCGAAGCCGCGCCGCACGCGCAAGACGGCCGCCGCCGCCGAGGCTCCGGCCGACGCGGCCGAGGTGAAGCCGAGGGTTCGGCGTACGCGGAAGGCGACGGCCGCCGCCGAAGCCCCCGCAGAGAGCTGATCCTCTCCGCACCACCCACCCGACGGCCCGGCCCCGCACCCACGCGGGACCGGGCCGCCGGCGTTTCCTCACCCGCCCGGGCAAACTCGGCCGTCGGCCGTCAGCCTGCCCCGTCCGACCGCCTCCTCCCCCACGCACACCCCCACCCGATACCCTCCCTCCCGTGACCAGGCCGACCTTCCCCCCGCCCCCCGGTGCCCACGCGTACGCCCTGCGTACCGCGCGTGGGGAGTTCGCCGTCGTCGACGCGCCCGTGCGCGACGGAGTGCCGGTGAGGGGGGTGGCGATGCTGCTGCCGGGGTTCACCTCCAGCAAGGAGGACTTCCAGCTGCTGCACGGGCCCCTTGCCGCGCGCGGGTATCGGACCATCGCCGTGGACGGGCGGGGGCAGAACGAGTCGGACGGCCCCGAGTACGACGAAGCCCCCTACGCGCAGGCGGAGTTGGCGTTGGACGTGCTCGCGCAGGCGGCCTCGGTCGGCACGCCGGTGCATCTGGTGGGCCACTCCCTGGGGGGCCAGATCGCCCGGGCGGCCGTGCTGCTGGACCACTCCCCGTTCCGCTCCTTCACCCTGATGGCGTCGGGACCGGCCCGCGTCTCCGAGTCGCAGCAGGCCCGGGTGAAGCTGCTGCACGACGTGCTCGCCGTGATGACCATGGCGGAGGTGTGGCAGGCGATCCTGGCGATGGGGCCGCCGGAGGAGGTCGGCGGTCCGGCCCGGGGTTTCGGGCAGCTGGAGCAGCTGCGGCAGCGGTGGGTGAACCACAAGCCCGCCCAACTGCTCGCCACCGGACGCCAGTTGTGTGTGGAGCCGGACCGGGTCGATGAACTCGCCGCCGTTCCGCTGCCGTTCCACGTGCTGTCGGGCGCCATCGACGACGCCTGGCCGGTGCCGGTCCTCGACGAGATGGCGATGCGGCTGCGCGCGCACCGGACGGTCGTCCCCGGGGCCGAGCACTCACCGAACCTCGACCAGCCCCTGGCCGCCGCCCACGCCCTCGCCGATTTCTGGGACAAGCAGGACGGCGACGACTGGGAGTAGGGGCCAGGTACTAGTACTGCGTCTGCAGGTGTTCCCAAAAGCCGTCGCGGAGGGCGCGCCTGAGGTCCGCCTGGCCGCGCAGTGAGTACTGGAGAAGGCCCTCCGCCTCCACCAGCAGGTCCTGGTCGACCGAACCGGGCAGGTAGGGGTGGCCGGGCAGCAGGTCGCCCAGGGACTGCCGGCCGCGCGCCGCGAGCCACTTTGCGGCGATCTGCGCGCCCACGAACCGTACGTCCTCGCGGCTCGGCCGGGCCGCCGTCGACTCGTAGGCCGCCGGGGTGCGCCGGGAGACGTACGGCTTGAAGAAGTCGAGGTCGAGGGTGCGCTGGCTGTCGACCTCCCAGAGGAGGGGTTCCGCCTGGTTGCGGCCCTCCGGCGCCTCGATGCCCCAGAGGTGGACGCGCGCCCCGTACCCCTGTGCCGCCTCGACCGCCGAGACCAGATCCTCGTCGCCGCCGAGCAGGGCCGCGTCGCTGATGGCGCGGTGCCGGGCCAGGGACTCCAGGTCGCTGCGGATCAGCGAATCGACGCCCTTCTGCTGGTTGTTGGCGTTGAGATTGCCGAGGCGGACCTTCACATCGGGGAGTTCGGCGATGGACTGCTGCTCGGCGGTGTGGATGCGGCGGCGGGCGCCGTCGTACCAGTAGACCCTCAGCAGCCGGCTGTCGGCGAAGATCGAGCGGGCCCGGTCGATGAGCGCCTCGATCAGACCCTCGGCGTCGAGGTCGAAGGCGCGCCGGTCCTCCGTGCCGGCGACCAGCCGGCCCGCGGCCGCGTACAGATAGCCCGCGTCGACGAAGATCGCATGGGTCGAGGGTGTCTTGGCCACCTCGGCGAGCATGCGGTTCAGGAGCTCGTTCGTGCGGTCGATGCGGGCGGCGAGGGCCGCGAGGTCGTCGTTCATCGCCTCCATTGTCCCGGCGGTCACGCTGCGAACACAACCGGTTCCGATCGGTCCCAGGCCCAGTCCCGGGCAACCTCTTACTCGCTAGTAATTAGTCGTTCGAAAAATTTCTTTAGCGTAGGGAATGTTTGTAACACACAGACCGTTGACTCCTCATGTACAGCAATCCTCGTCAGGAGGATGACCAGACGAAGGGAGAAGCCATGCGCTTCGAAATCATGCGACTCGACGACGTCGACGGCACGCCCGTGGACACCACCGTCGTGGACGCCGCCTCCGTCAACCGGATCGTTCAGCAGGCCGCCGCCATAGGTCAGCGGCTGTGGATCCGCCCCGCCGAGAGCACGGCCTCGTAACAGGCGCGGGCCACCGCAGATGCTTCGGAGCCCCCGCCCGGCAGTGACGCCGGGCGGGGGTTCCGCGCTGATACGCCCGGAGCCTGCCCCAGCTGCCCCGGCTGTCCTAGCTGCCCTGGATCACCTGGGTCACGCCGTTGATGATCTGCTGGACGGCGATCGCCGACAGCATCATGCCCGCGAGCCGTGTCACCAGCACCACGCCGCCGTCCTTGATGACCCGGATGATCAGCAGCGAGTAGCGCATGACCAGCCACAGCACCACATGGATGGCGAGGATCGCCGTCCACACCGAGAACTGCGTGGCGACGGAGTCCGCCTTCTGCACGGCCAGGATGACGGACACGATGGCGCCCGGACCGGCCAGCAGCGGCATGCCCAGCGGCACGAGCGCCACGTTCACGTCCTTGGTCTGCTTCGGCTCGTCGGTCTTGCCGGTGAGCAGGTCCAGGGCGATGAGCAGAAGCAGCAGCCCGCCCGCGATCATCAGGGCGGGTACGGAGACGTGCAGGTAGTTGAGGATCTGGTGGCCCAGGAGCCCGAAGACGGTGATCACACCGCCCGCCACGCAGACGGCCTGGAAGGCCATCCGCTTCTGCACCTTGCCGGGACGCCCGGCGGTCAGCGCGAGGAAGATCGGGGTGATCCCCGGGGGATCCATGATGACAAAAAGGGTCAGGAAGAGAGAGCCGAAGACGGCGACGTCGAACATGGGTGTACTGGCCTTGCTGAAAAGTGAGGAAGGGTGAGCGCGCGGGAGGAGCCTCAGGCCCCGCCGGCCCCCGGCACCGGAAACGCGCCCGTGGCCCGACGTGTGATCTCGCCGTACACCTCGGGGTCGGTCGTGTACTCGCCGAGTGCGACGGCCTTGCGGCTGCCGTGATAGTCGGAGGATCCCGTCACCAACAGACCCAGCTCGCCGGCGAGACCGCGCAGCCGCGCCCGGGTCTCCGGGTCGTGGTCCATGTGGTCGACCTCGATACCGTCCAGGCCGGCGGCGGCCATCTCGGCGATCGCGGACTCCGGCACCGTACGACCGCGCTTGCTGGCCGCCGGGTGCGCGAACACGGTGACCCCGCCCGCGCCCTTGACCAGCCGGATCGCCTCGAACGGATCGGTCTCGTGCTTCTCGACATAGGCCCGGCCGCCGTCGGCGAGCCAGTCCTCGGTGAAGGCGTCGCTCACGCTCGGCACCACGCCCAGTTCGACGAGCGCGGTGGCGACATGCGGCCGCCCCACGGAGCCGTCGCCCGCGATCCGCGCGACCTGTTCCCAGGTGACGGGCACGCCGAGCGCCTGGAGCTTGGCGACCATCCCGCGGGCCCGCGGCACCCGGTCGTCCCGCACCAGCTCCCGCTCGGCGAGCAGGGCCGGCTCCTCGGGATCGAAGAGGTAGGCCAGCATGTGCATCGAGATGCCGTCGAGACGACAGGACAGCTCGGCGCCGGTGACCAGGGTGAGTCCGGCGGGCAGCGCGGCGATGGCCTCGCCGTACCCCCGGGTGGTGTCGTGGTCCGTCAGGGCGACGACGTCCAGGCCGGCAGCGGCGGCGTGCCGCACCAGCTCGGCGGGGGTGTCCGTACCGTCGGAGGCCGTGGAGTGACAGTGCAGATCGATGCGCACGACGCGGACTCCAGGCGACGGGGACGGAAGGGGACGCTCAAGGATAACCGGATTTTCCCGCACCCCTTGTCACACCCGCAGAGCGTGAGCGCCCCCTACATCCGTAGATCGCGAGTGCCCCCGCGTGTACGGACCTACGGCTTGAGCAACCGCGGTGAGAGCGCCCCGCACGGGACCAGCTCGATCTCGGCGCCGGCGTCCCGCAGATCCGTGAGCACCAGCTCGTCGTAGAGGAGCAGTCCCGATGTCTCGGGCCATGTCACGGCCCACAGCCACAGCCCCAGCGCCTCCCCGGCGAAGACGGCCCGGTCGTCGGGTGTGCCGGAGACATGCCAGAGCGGAGTCGGCCGCCCGGCGGCGAGCACCTTGGCCTGCGGGGGTTTCTCCACGTTCAGATACGGCCCGGGGTCGGGTCCGTCGATGCCGGCGTACCGCGCGCCGAGGCCCACGCCGAGCTCCTCGGCCACCAGGATCATCTCGCCCATGCCGCCCAGCGGCCCGGGCCCGGAACAGGCCACCGCCGTGGCCCGCCCTCCGCTGCGGTCGTCCCCGGCGCACGCCACGCCCGTGAACAGCCAGCCCACCGGCAGCGGCCACGGCATCCACACCGGAACCTGGGTACGGGCCACGACGACACCGAGGGCCTCGACACTCGGCGGTATCACGGGCTGCAGCGGATGCACCGTCCCGTGCACATCGCACTGCCACGTATCGGCGAAGAGGCCGGGAGCCCTGACCCGGCCACCACACTTCGGGCAACTGGGTTCGCCCCTCATAGCGCTCCACGGTCCTACCCGTTCCGCGCCACGTCAAGGACGATCACCCGTCCGGACGGAACCAACTCGGATCGACGCGACGAGCGGCCGCAAACCCCTCCGGCGCGCCCCTTCCGCTCCCCCGGCGCGACCCTTCCGGTCCCCCGGCGCGCCCCTTCCGCTCCTCCGTCGGGGACGGCGGCACCGAATGCGCCAACTACCGCGCGGGCGCCGTGAGTTTGCTCACCCCGCTCACCCCGCTCACCCCGCTCAGCCCAGCGCGACCGAGGAGCGGGCCGGGTCCCTGAGGTCCGTCCCGTTCGTCAGCCACCGCTCCTGGAGCGCCTGCGCGCCGTGCACCCGCTTCCAGGCGGCCTCGTTCGGCGTCATCGGCAGCAGCGGCAGGAACCGTACGGGCTCCATCGGCTCGTCCAGTTCCAGGTCCTCGACGAGTCCGCCCGGCTCGGCGACCAGAACCGAGGTGAAGGGAGCCCCCGGCCACAGCGGCTCACCCACGTCGAGGGAGGCGCCCGGTGCCACGACAACACCCTCGACCTGCGGGGACGCGGCAAGAACGGCGAGTGGGCGGAGCACCTTGTCGGTGTCGGCGAGACCGCCGCGCACCGAGAGGACGAACTCCACGCGCGGCCCCTTGACGGGGTCGGCGAACATCGCCGTGGGGTCCGTCATGGGGTGCGCGGACATGCCGAGCGTGGCGTAGCGGACGATGTCGCCCTCGTGGAAGCGGAGCACCTCGATGCGGTCGGTGCCCAGGAAGGTGACCGCGGCACGCGCGTCCGGTTCGCCCAGCGCCGAACGCAACCGGGCCTCGACCAGAGGAAGAACATCTGCCATGCCGCGAGCATAGAACTCGTCAGTAGCGGGCAAAGCAGCGCCTTGACACTTCAGTCGGCTGATACTCTTGCCCGGTGGTTCGGGGCAGCACGCATCGGCGTCGCGATCTAGCCCCGACGCCGAAGGAACTCCCTTACGAGGGACCGGCCGGAGGAGGTGGGGCTGTCATGGATCGAAGTCACCCGTGCAGTACCACTCGCTCTTCCGCCTGTTGAGTCAGCCGCTCTGGTCCTGGCTTCTCCGCCTTTCGCGCGCATCTTCACCCGGAAGAGCACTTCGTTTCGATTTGCCTGATCTCAGTCAGTAGCGAAGCTCGCCACCGCGACGGTGCGGTGCTCCCCGCTTTGTGGACGTGCCAAACATCCGCTGATCGGACGTCCCCATTCCGGGTAGTTCCACCCGTTGTGGCGGTCTTTCTTTGCTCGTCGCGAAGGAGCCCTGCCATGTCGATGATCCGCGACCTGCGTGCCGTGGTCCGCCCCTCCCGTCCCTCGCTGCGCAAGCACACCAGCGGCTACGACACCACCTTCGAGCCCGTCTGCGACCCCGCGTCCTCGGCCGTCGTCGACTGCGCCGTCTACCGGGACGGCGCGCGGGTGGCCACCGACAAGCCGCTCACCCCGCAGGAGGCGATGCGCCGGGTGCGGCGCGACGGCGGCTTCGTCTGGATCGGCCTGCACGAGCCCACCGAGGCCGAATTCGCCGGTATCGCCGGGGAGTTCGGGCTGCACCCGCTGGCCGTGGAGGACGCCGTCCAGGCCCACCAGCGGCCCAAGCTGGAGCGCTACGACGACTCGCTGTTCACCGTCTTCAAGACCGTGCACTACGTCGAGCACGACGAACTGACGGCCACCAGCGAGGTCGTCGAGACCGGCGAGGTCATGTGCTTCACCGGACGGGACTTCTTCATCACCGTCCGGCACGGCGGCCAGGGTTCCCTGCGCGCCCTGCGGCACCGGCTCCAGGACGACCCCGAACTGCTCGCCAAGGGCCCGTCGGCCGTGCTGCACGCCATCGCCGACCATGTCGTCGACGGCTACATCGCGGTCGCCGACGCCCTCCAGGACGACATCGACGACGTGGAGACCGACGTCTTCTCGCCGGGCCGCAAGGGCACCCCGCGCGGCACCGACGCCGGCCGGATCTACCAGCTCAAGCGGGAGATCCTGGAGTTCAAGCGGGCGGTGTCGCCGCTGCTGCGGCCCATGCAGCTGCTCAGCGAGCGGCCGATGCGGCTGATCGACCCCGACATCCAGAAGTACTTCCGGGACGTCGCCGACCATGTCGCGCGCGTGCACGAGCAGGTCATCGGCTTCGACGAACTGCTCAACTCGATCCTCCAGGCCAACCTGGCGCAGGCGTCCGTCGCGCAGAACGAGGACATGCGCAAGATCACGTCCTGGGCGGCCATCATCGCCGTACCGACGATGGTGTGCGGGGTCTACGGCATGAACTTCGACTACATGCCGGAGCTGCACGCGAAGTACGGCTACCCCGTGGTCATGTCGGTCATGGTGGGCCTGTGTGTCGGCATCCACCGCACGCTGAAGCGCAACGGCTGGCTCTGAGCGCGCCTGGATAGGCTGGCGCCATGACTAGCGAGCTGCTCGACCAGGCCCTCGTCGAGGAGGCCACCAAGAAGTCCGGCCTCATCTGGGTCCAGGGTCCCGGCGTCCCGGCCCGGGCGCTGTGGCACGCGTGGCACGAGGGCGCGGCGTGCGTCGTGGGCGACGGCCCGGGCGAGCAGCCGCTGCCGGGGCTCGCGGACGGGGCCGAGGCCGAGGTGACGGTCCGCAGCAAGGACAAGGGCGGCCGGCTGGTCTCCTGGACCGCGCGGGTCGTGGCTCTGGAGCCCGGTTCCGAGGCGTGGGACGCGGCGGTCGGCGAGCTGAAGGGCAAGCGGCTGAACGCGCCCGACGGCGAGGCGATGACCGGGCGGTGGGCGCGCGAGTGCCGGGTGCTGCGCCTGGAGCCGACCGGGACGACGCTGCCGCTGCCCGACGGGAACCTGGCGGCGCGACCGCTGCCGTCGCCGGCGACGACCCGTCAACCGGCCCCGGCCGGGCTGCCGAAGCTGCTCCTCAGGAAGAAGAAGCGGCGGAGGTAGTCAGGACGCCGGCAGCTGCTTGCCGTAGTCCACGGTCTCGCCCTTCGCCGGTTCCTTCAGGGCGAAGTCCTTGCCCCACGCCGAGAAGGTGAGCGTGCCGGCGCCGCCCGCCCGCACCAGGCGCAGGGGGTACGGCTCGCCCTCCAGGGAGACGTCCAGGGTGCCGCCGGATCCGTCGTCGCCGGTGATGCGGATCGTGCGGGTACCCGACTGCTCGTGATGCCCGTCCGTCTTCAGGGTGCCGTGCAGAGTGATCAGGCTGTCGAGGAGGAGGTTCTTGTCCGTGAAACCGCTGAACTTCTTGTACGACGGGTCCCCCGCCGGCACCTTCACGTACTTGCCGTCGAGCTTGTCGGCTGCGGCCGTGTCCGAGCCGTTGTCGTCGGAGGAGTCGTCCTTGCCGTCGGGGTGGTTCCAGAATCCCGCGTCGGCCTTCAGATACAGCTGGTCGCCGATCCGCAGCAGATGGAAGGTGGTCCCCTCCGAGGTGACCGAGCCGGTGCCGCCGTTCGCCTTCAGCCGCATGTCGAGCCGGTAGGTGTGACCGCTGGTGACGACGGTCCCGGCGAGGCGTACCGCGTCCACGGAGCCGGCCGCCGCCCTCGTCTTCGACTGGATCTGCCCGGCGGGCAGCTTCCCCACGCCGTTGGTGCCCTCGTCCGGGTCCCCTCCGCAGCCCGTCAGCCCGAGTCCCGTCACGACCAGCGCGCACACGGCGCTCACCAGCACGGTCCGGCGCGTACGGCCCTGGGGCATCGCAGTCACGTCAGGGGGCTGCCTTTCTGCGGGGGTGTGCTGAGCGGCGCGTACCGCAGCGTACCGGGATGCGAGATCGAGAACGGAGCCAGTCCGTCCGGACCGCCCACCAGGGCGTCTCCGATCGGGACGGGCTAGCCTGAAGCCCGCACAAGTGGGCATTCACGGCAATACGAAGCAGGAAACGAAACAGAAAACACAGCAGGAAACCCGCAAGCGAAGGAAGCACAGCCATGGCCTCCGGCGCCCCCCGGATCTTCGTCTCGCACCTCTCCGGTGTCGCCGTCTTCGACCCCAACGGCGACCAGGTGGGGCGGGTGCGCGACCTGGTCGTCATGCTGCGCGTCGGCCGCAGACCGCCCCGGCTGCTCGGACTCGTCGTCGAACTGTCCACCCGCCGCCGTATCTTCCTGCCCATGACCCGGGTGACCGGCGTCCAGAGCGGCCAGGTGCTGAGCACCGGCGTGCTCAATGTGCGCCGCTTCGAGCAGCGGCCCACCGAGCGGCTCGTGTTCGGTGAGCTCCTCGACCGGCGCGTCACCCTCGTCGAGACCGGCGAGGAGGTCACCGTCCTCGATCTGTCGGTGACCCAGCTGCCGGCCCGCCGGGACTGGGAGATCGACCGGGTCTTCGTCCGCAAGGGCAAGAAGGGCGGCGCCTTCCGCAGGACCAAGGGCGAGGCGCTCACCGTCGAGTGGTCGGCCGTCACCGGCTTCTCCCTGGAGGAGCAGGGGCAGGGCGCCGAGAGCCTGCTCGCCACCTTCGAGCAGCTGCGCCCCGCCGACCTCGCGAACGTCCTGCACCACCTCTCCGCCAAGCGCCGCGCCGAGGTCGCCGCCGCCCTCGACGACGACCGGCTGGCCGACGTCCTCGAAGAGCTCCCGGAGGACGACCAGATCGAGATCCTCGGCAAGCTGAAGGAGGAGCGCGCGGCGGACGTCCTGGAGGCCATGGACCCGGACGACGCGGCCGACCTGCTCGCCGAACTGCCCGAGGACGACAAGGAACGGCTGCTCAGCCTGATGCAGCCGGACGACGCGGCCGACATGCGGCGCCTGCTGACGTACGAGGAGCACACCGCCGGCGGTCTGATGACGACCGAGCCGATCGTGCTGCGGCCCGACGCGACCGTCGCCGAGGCGCTGGCCCGCGTCCGCAACCCCGACCTGTCCCCCGCCCTCGCCGCGCAGGTCTACGTCTGCCGGCCGCCCGACGAGACGCCGACCGGCAAGTACCTCGGCACGGTCCACTTCCAGCGGCTGCTGCGCGACCCGCCGTACACCTTGGTCACCTCGGTCATCGACGACGATCTGCAGGCCCTGGGCCCCGAGGATCCGCTGCCCGTCGTCGCCGGGTTCTTCGCGACGTACGACATGGTCGCGGCGCCCGTGGTGGACGAGGCGGGGTCGCTGCTCGGCGCGGTGACCGTGGACGACGTACTGGACCACATGCTGCCGGAGGACTGGCGGGAGACGGAGTTCCACCTGGACGAGACGCCCGTGGGGGACGACGTCGAGGGGGGTGCTCCGCATGGCTCCCGAACGTGAGGGCGGACGGGACGGACGCGACCGCCGCGAGGGGCGCGACGCCCGCGCGCACGCGACGGCGGGCCGCGAGCGCGTCCCCTCCGGGGCGACGGCGACCGGCCGTCCCCGCGCCCGTCTGGACCAGCCGCGCACGCCCCGGCGCCGGTTCGTGCCCGAGTGGGACCCGGAGGCCTTCGGACGGCTCTCGGAGCGCATCGCGCGCTTCCTGGGCACCGGGCGGTTCATCGTCTGGATGACGGTCGTCATCATCCTGTGGGTGGCGTGGAACGTCTTCGCGCCCAGCGGCCTGCGCTTCGACAACTACCCGTTCATCTTCCTGACCCTGATGCTCTCGCTCCAGGCCTCCTACGCCGCCCCGCTGATCCTGCTCGCGCAGAACCGGCAGGACGACCGCGACCGGGTCAACCTCGAACAGGACCGCAAGCAGAACGAACGGTCCATCGCGGACACCGAGTACCTGACCCGCGAGATCGCCACCCTGCGCGTCGGTCTGGGCGAGGTCGCCACCCGGGACTGGATCCGCTCGGAGCTGCAGGACCTGGTGAAGGAGTTGGAGGGCCGGCACGACGGCCAGGTCGTATTCCCGGCAGAAAGGTCAGCCGGGCGTGACGCAGACGACCGCTGAGGGGCATCCCGAAGGCCCCCGGGCTCGCCGTACCATCGTCCTTATGGCTACGGAAGACGCGGTGCGCGAAGCACTGGCGACGGTGAACGACCCCGAGATCAACCGCCCCATCACCGAACTCGGGATGGTCAAATCGGTGGAGATCGGGGCGGACGGAGCGGTCGCGGTCACCGTGTACCTGACGGTGTCCGGCTGCCCGATGCGCGAGACGATCACGCAGCGCGTCACCGACGCCGTCTCCCGGGTCGAGGGCGTCACCCGCGTCGACGTCACGCTGGACGTGATGAGCGACGAGCAGCGCAAGGAGCTGGCGAACGCCCTGCGCGGCGGCCAGGGCGAGCGCGAGGTCCCCTTCGCCAAGCCGGGCTCGCTCACGCGCGTGTACGCGGTCGCCTCCGGCAAGGGCGGCGTCGGCAAGTCGTCGGTGACGGTGAACCTGGCGGCGGCGATGGCGGCGGACGGCCTGAAGGTCGGTGTCGTCGACGCCGACATCTACGGCCACAGCGTGCCGCGCATGCTGGGCGCCGACGGGCTCCCCACTCAGGTCGAGAACATGATCATGCCGCCGTCGGCGAACGGCGTGAAGGTCATCTCCATCGGCATGTTCACCCCGGGCAACACGCCCGTCGTATGGCGCGGCCCGATGCTCCACCGCGCCCTCCAGCAGTTCCTGGCGGACGTGTACTGGGGCGACCTGGACGTCCTGCTCCTGGACCTGCCGCCCGGCACCGGTGACATCGCGATCTCCGTCGCCCAGCTGGTCCCGAACGCCGAGATCCTGGTCGTGACCACGCCTCAGCAGGCGGCCGCCGAGGTCGCCGAGCGCGCCGGCTCCATCGCCGTCCAGACCCACCAGAAGATCGTCGGCGTGGTCGAGAACATGGCCGGCCTGCCCTGCCCGCACTGCGGCGAGATGGTCGACGTCTTCGGCACGGGCGGCGGCCAGCTGGTCGCCGACGGCCTGACCCGCACGACGGGCGCGACGGTCCCGGTCCTGGGCTCCATCCCGATCGACGTCCGCCTGCGCGAGGGCGGCGACGAGGGCAAGCCGGTGGTCCTGACCGACCCGGAGAGCCCGGCGGGGTCCGCGCTGCGGGCGATCGCGGGGAAGCTGGGCGGCAGGCAGCGGGGTCTTTCGGGACTGTCCCTGGGGATCACCCCCCGGAACAAGTTCTAGTACGACACGCCCGTACTACGCACTCGCAAGGGGCGCGGGGCCGCATCGAGGTGCGGCTCCGCGCGGTTCCCCACCGGCAGCCCTACTCGTAAGCGCCGATGTCCTTGATCATGGCGAACCCGAGACCGTAGGCACTCATGCCTCTCCCGTACGCCCCGACGTGCACGCCCTCCCCGGTGGAACCGGCCAGCACCCAGCCGAACTCCGACTCCCGGTAGTGGAAGGGCGTGGGCACCCCGTCCACGGGCAGGGACAGCGTGGACCATTCGGGTCCGCCCAGGTCGTCGGCGAGCGCCCACGCCGTCTCGGTCTGCTGCTCCAGCCAGTCGTCCCGCAGGGAATGGTCCATCTGGCCGGGCCAGGTGAAGGACAGCAGCCCCACACCCGCCAGCCAGGCCGCCGAGGAGACCGAGGTGGCCTCCAGCAGCCCCGTGCCGTCGGCGCTCCGCCGGGACGGGTTCGCCGCGACGGTCACCACGACCGCGAACTTCCCCCGGTCCTCTCCGGCCGTCTCATGCCGTACGGACGGCTCGTCGCCGTGTCCGATGGACCCGTGCTCGACGGCCCCGTCGGCCGCCGTACCGACCTGCATCAGCCAGCGCGGCCCCGTGAAGGCCTCGTCCAGGCCGTACCAGGGGAAAGGCGCCTGCAAGTAGCCGTCGACGGTGCGCCGGGCGGAGGGGACCTGCTGTCCGCCCTCCGTGGCCGGCGCCTGCACGACCGCCCCACTCGTCGTCTCCATGTGCCCGGACGCCTCCTCGCTCTCGCCGGACCGGTCCGGCCCGCCCCCCTTCGGGCGGCCCCACTCGTCGGAGTACGGTCCGCACAACAACTCGGCAGCATATCCACCCCGCCCCGGGCAGCAGGGAACGCGCCCGGCGCGCGAGGCGCACGGGCGGCGTTTTCAGCTGTCAGGAGCGGCGTGTTCAGGCGGTCAGGAGCGGCGGTGCGCCCGTCAGGTGGCGTCCGCGTCGAAGGGCGGACGGTCCTCCTTGCCCGGATCCTCGGGCTTCTTGGTCATGTCGATACGACCGCCCGACGAGTCGGAGGCGCCGGAAGAACCCGAAGAACCCGAGGACGTGCCCGAGTCGCGGCCGTGGACGGCGTCGGCGACCTCGGCCATCTCCCTCTTCAGGTCGAAGCCGTTGCGGATCTCCTTCAGCCCCAGGTCATCGCTGTCCAGCTGCTTGCGGATGAACGTCTTGGGGTTGAGGTCCTCGAACTCGAAGTCCTTGAACTCCGGGCCGAGTTCCTGGCGGATGTCCTGCTTGGCGCTCTCCGAGAACTCACGGATCTTCCGGATCGTGCGCATCACGTCCTGGATGACCCTCGGGAGCTTGTCCGGACCGAAGACGAGCACGGCCAGGACGATGATCGTCACCAGCTCGAGCGGTCCTATGTCATTGAACACCTGAAGCTCCTTGTGTGTCCGGGCCGGGTCCACGGTACCTGTCGCACCTGTCCGGCCGGTACCGCCCCGTGCGCTCGGAGTGTGCCGGTGAGGACGGTTTTCCGCGTTGTTTGCCTTGTGGGCCTGAGTTTCGGGGCCCCATCTGTGAGGTTCCTGTCAATCCGGGCCGATCACACCCGATCGAACCCGATCGCTCAGATCCGATCATTGGGAGGATCCGAGGACCAGAGTGAGCGTGCGCCGCGCGCCGTCGCGTTCGATCGTGAGCTCCAGCTCGTCACCGGGGCGGTGCGCACGGGTCTTGACGATCAGTTCGTCACCGGAGTGGACGGGCTGTCCGTCGACCTCGGTGATGACATCACCGGCCCGGAGCCCGGCCCGGTCGCCCGCGCCGCCGGGGGTGACCGGTGCGGCGCCGTCCCGGCCTTCGGTTCCGATACGGGCGCCGTCGCCGGTGTAGTCCATGTCGAGGGTGATGCCGATGACCGGATGGGTCGCCCGACCGGTGTCGATCAGTTCCTCGGCGACGCGCTTGCCCTGGTTGATCGGGATGGCGAAGCCGAGGCCGATGGAGCCGGACCGACCGTTCTCGGCGTCGGAGCCGTCGCCCGCGGAGCGGATGGCGGCGTTGATGCCGACGACCCGGGCGTGGGAGTCGAGGAGGGGGCCACCGGAGTTGCCGGGGTTGATCGGGGCATCCGTCTGCAGCGCGTCCACGTACGACACGTCGCTGACGCCGCCGCCCTCGGCGCCCTCGCCGCCGGCGGTGATGGGGCGCTGCTTGGCGCTGATGATGCCGGAGGTGACGGTGCCTTCGAGGTCGAAGGGGGCACCGATGGCGACGACCGGATCGCCGACCTGGACGTTGTCGGAGTTGCCGAGGCGCAGGGGCCGAAGGCCGTGCACACCGCTCACCTTGACGACGGCGAGGTCGTAGCCGCTGTCGCGTCCGACGACCTTCGCCTCGGCGGTCTGGCCGCCGCTGAAGACGACGGTGATCCGCCCGTCGCCGCCGGCCGGCTCCACGACGTGGTTGTTGGTGAGGATGTGGCCCTGGGTGTCGAGGACGAAGCCGGTGCCGGTGCCCGACTCCGCGCTGCCGCTGACATGCAGGGTCACCACGCCGGGCAGGGCGCGGGCGGCGATCCCGGCGACGCTGTCCCGGGGCCGTCCGGAGGGCTCAGGACCGGCCTGCGGGAGCTGGATGCCGCCGAGGCCGCCGGTGCGCTCCAGATGGGCGCCCACGAGCCCGCCGACGGTCCCTGACCCGAGCGCCAGCACCAGCGCACCACCGATCAGCGCCTTCCGCGCCCGCCTGCGCCGCTGCGCCACGCTGAGCACAGCGGCCCCGTTCTGCTGAAGGGACCCGACCGCACCCCCCTTGACGGCCCAGGGGTCATACCGCCGCCGGGGATCAGCCGACGGCACGTCATCGGGGCCGGTGATGGCTATGGGCTCGCCGTAGGGAGGGGTGCTGTACGGGTCGGGGTCGTGCAGCGGCTCGCCCGGCTGACGCGCGACAGAGGCACCCTCACCGAACGGCACCTCGGACGTCACCTCAGCCCCGGCCGACGTCCCGACCGGTCCCGCCGTTTCTTCGGGCTCGGGCCGCCGTCGCTCGGCCTGCTCGAAGTCCCCCGTGCGCTCGTCCATGCTCTCCCCGCAGCCGGCCGCAGCTCGTCGATCCAGGCTGGATTCAATCAGGTCGGGGAGAGCGACGCGCTACGGGCTCAGCGGTCGGGCTGCGGGGTGGGTGTGGGGGCGGAGGTCGTGTCGGGGACGGGTGCGGCGAGGGACGCGGACGGGGTGAACTGCGGTGCCGCGCTCGCGGCCCGCCAGGACGTCAGGGAGATCGGCGAGGTCACGTCGAGCGGGCGTATCAGCGGGGACATCGCCGCCGCCCCGGCGACCACGGGGGTGGTGAGGTCGTCACGGCCGGCCACCGCGGGGGACGGCACGCCGGGGAGGAGCGGTGCCGACACCTCGGTCGGCGCCACGGCGTTGTTGTCCCCGCGCTGTCCGCCGCCCTGGGCGAGCAGCGGGCCGGTGGCCCGGCGCCGCTGGCTCTCGGGCGTGGTGGCGGAACCGGCGCCGGGGGTGCGGGCCGGGGTGACATTGCTGCCGTTGCCCGAGGCGCCGCGGGCGTCCGCTGTCGTGTCGACGGGGACGCTGCCGGTCATGCCGCCCAGGGCGATCGCGGCCAGCGACACGGCGCCGGCGGCGGCGAAGGCGATCCGCATCCCACGGGACCGCTCGGCGTCATTGCGGCCGACGAGATGGATACGGAAGCCGGGCTCCGCGGAGCCGGACGGCAGCACCGGGCCGCCATGGGCCGGAGACGGGTCGTAGGAGAGGTCGAAGGGGTCGCCCCGCTTCACGCCGAAGATCCCGGAGATTCCAGAGATTCCGGAGATCCCGGTGCCCGCGGGGGCTCCGAAGCCGGCTCCCCCGCCCAGCGGCGTGCCACCGCCGTCCGGGTCACCTCCTCCGGGGAGCCCCTGAAGACGTGCCAGGAAGCTCTCGGAGGGGGCCGGGGGGGCCACCGCCGCGAAGACGTTCTTCAGACGGCGCTGGGCGTCCACCTCCGCCTTGCACTTGGGGCAGGTGGCCACATGCGCCAGTACGCGCTCACGCGCGTCATGACCGAGCTCTCCGTCCACCAGGGCGGAGAGTCGGTCTCCGAGATGCTGCTCTGCGAGGTGTCCCTCCGCAGGATTCGGCCGTGATCCACTCACGCTGTCGCGCCCCCTCCCCTCAGAGCGGGAACGCGAGAGATGAGGGAGCGGCGCTCGGCGCGCGCCTCCGGCGACCGGTGGGCGAGGGCCTTGCGCAGCTGGGAGCGGCCGCGGTGGATGCGGGAGCGGACCGTGCCGAGCTTGACGCCGAGGGTCGCGGCGATCTCCTCGTACGACAGTCCTTCGATGTCGCACAGGACGACCGCGGCGCGGAACTCCGGCGCGAGCGTGTCCAGGGCCTGCTGGACGTCGGCGTCGAAGTGCGCGTCGTTGAAGATCTGCTGCGGGGTCGGCTCCTTGCTGGCGAGCCGCTCGGCCGCGTCCTCGCCGAGGGTGTCGAAGCGGATGCGCTGCTTGCGGCGGACCATGTCCAGGAAGAGGTTGGTCGTGATGCGGTGCAGCCAGCCCTCGAAGGTGCCCGGCGTGTATGTCGACAGGGAGCGGAAGACACGGACGAAGACCTCCTGGGTGAGGTCCTCGGCGTCGTGCTGGTTGCCCGTGAGGCGGTAGGCCAGGCGGTAGACGCGGCCGCTGTGCGTGCTGACGATCTCCTCCCAGGTGGGCGGAGTCCACGCCTGCCCGTCCGCGTCGGTGGAGAAGGTCGCGGTCCGGTCCTGGCCCGCGGCGGGGCCGGCGACGTGGGTGTGGTCAGCGGTGTCGGTCACGGGTTTCGGCCTGCCCGCCGATCCGAGGAAGCGCCGCAGCACTCCTCCGCGATCCCAGGGCGCGGCCGCACCTCCCCTGTCAGCTCTGGTGACGTCCAGTGGAGCCCCTACCATAGCCACCTCGCCCGTTAGCTCCCCATAAGCGGTTTTACGAGAATTTGATCTGGGCTGATACGGCTCATACGTCTGCGTCAGCAGTTGATCGCCGTCCCACCCTGTCCCGTGATCCAACCGTGTCCCCCCGTCATCGTTCCCACCCCTTCAAACGCACGGTCCCATCTGCGGGTTCCCGCCCCCAACGGATACAGTCACGCCCAGGCAACCACGGGGACAGGAGAGGGTCATTACCGGCAACCGGCAGGCAAGCTGGGCGTTCGCCGACGCCTACGCCGCCGAGGACGACACGCTGCGCTGGGCCCGTGACCGGGCCCGTGAGGCGGGGCTGCGCTCGGTGTCGCCCAGCACGGGCGCCGCGCTGCGCCTGCTCGCCGCCACCGTGGACGCCAAGGCCGTCGCCGAGATCGGCACCGGTACGGGGGTCTCCGGCATCCACCTGCTGCACGGAATGCGCCCGGACGGCGTCCTGACCACCGTCGACCCCGAGCCGGAGCACCAGCAGTTCGCCCGGCAGGCGTTCCGCGCCTGCGGCTTCGCCAGCAACCGGGCCCGTTTCATCCCGGGCCGCGCCCTGGACGTGCTGCCGCGCCTCGCCGACGCCGGCTACGACCTCGTCTTCTGCGACGGCGACCGGCTGGAGCTCCTCGACTATCTCGCTGAATCGTTGCGCCTGCTCCGCACCGGCGGCCTGGTGGTCTTCGAGGGCGTCTTCGCCAACGGCCGCACGGTGGACTCCGGCCCGCAGCCCACCGAGGTCATACGGATCCGGGAACTGCTGCGGGCGGTGCGGGAGAGCCAGGAACTGGTGCCGTCACTGCTGCCGGTGGGCGACGGACTGCTGTGCGCGGTCAAGCGATGAGCCGCCGCGCGGGGATGCCGGGCAAAACAGCCGCCCCGGCACCGATGACGATGCCGGGGCGGCTGAAAGGGTATGGTCGCTGGCGCGTCAGCCGACGACTTTCTTGAGGGCGTCGCCGAGGGCGTCGGCCTCGTCAGGGGTCAGCTCGACGACGAGCCGACCGCCGCCTTCGAGCGGAACGCGCATGACGATGCCCCGCCCCTCCTTGGTCACCTCGAGCGGGCCGTCGCCCGTCCGCGGCTTCATGGCCGCCATGCTCGTTCCCCTTCCTGAAACCAGCTCATCGTCAAAGCCGACGGCCCCTGAAGGGCACGCGCCGCCCAGCGTGGGACACGCGACACCGGCATCGAACACATTGCTTCCAAGCCATTATCCCGCATCTCAGGACCCGATGACCAACATCGGTCGGCATCGCTTGGGCAACGCGCGCGAGCAAAACCACCCAATTCGGCGATGTGACTGCGATACTGCGCGGCCCCCCGGACTTAGGCCGTCCGAGAACCGACCCCCATTCTTTGACGCAGGTCACACATGAGGTCCGGTGCGCGGACGGCGATCTCCGTCATGCTGTCCTTCAGACAACGACGTACTGAGCGGTACGTCAGTGCCGCCACACGGAGGGGACATCCCATGGCCGACACCGTGCTCTACGAGGTGAGCGACGGGCTCGCGACGATCACCCTGAACCGCCCCGAGGCGATGAACGCGCTGAACGTCGCGACGAAGGTCGCCCTCCGGGACGCCGTACGGGCCGCGGCGGACGACGACGCCGTACGGGCCGTGCTGCTGACGGCGGCCGGGGACCGGGCGTTCTGCGTGGGCCAGGACCTCAAGGAGCACATCGGGCTGCTCGCCGCGGACCGGGAGACCGGGTCGCGGCAGACGATGAGCACCGTGCGGGAGCACTACAACCCGATCGTGCGGGCGCTGACCGAGATGCCGAAGCCGGTGGTGGCGGGCGTGAACGGCGTCGCCGCCGGGGCGGGCTTCGGTTTCGCGCTCGCCGCGGACTATCGCGTCGTCGCGGACACCGCCTCGTTCAACACCTCGTTCGCCGGGGTCGCCCTCACCGCCGACTCGGGGGTCTCCTGGACCCTGCCGCGCGTCATCGGGCCGTCGCGGGCGACCGATCTGCTGCTCTTCCCTCGCACGATCAAGGCCCAGGAGGCGTACGAGCTGGGGATCGTGAACCGGCTCGTCCCCCAGGCCGAGCTCGGGGCGGAGGCCGAGAAGGTCGCGCGCGAGCTGGCCTCGGGGCCGACGGTCGCCTACGCCGCGCTCAAGGAGGCCGTGGCCTACGGCTTCTCGCACTCCCTCGCCGAGACGCTGGAGAAGGAGGACGAGTTGCAGACTCGGGCGGGGTCGTCCGAGGACCATGCGATTGCGGTGCAGGCGTTTGTGCAGAAGGAGCGGCCCAAGTATCTGGGTCGCTGAGCATCGTGGGGAGCTGCGGGTTCGCTGTGGCTGGTCGCGCAGTTCCCCGCGCCCCTTTCAGGGGCGTCTGCTCACGCAGGTTGCCAGGTGGTCGTCGACCAGGCCGCATGCCTGCATCAAGGCGTACGCCGTCGTGGGCCCCACGAAGCGCAGGCCGCGCTTCTTCAGTGCCTTTGACAGGGCCGTTGATTCGTCTGTGACCGCCGGGACGTCTGCCAACGTCTTCGGGATCGGGCGAGTCGTCGGATCCGGGGCGTGGGACCAGATCAGGGTGTCCAGGTCGCCCGGGGTCCAGTCGGCCAGGACGCGGGCGTTGGCGAGGGTCGCGTCGATCTTCGCGCGGTTGCGGATGATGCCGGCGTCGGCGAGGAGGCGTTCGCGGTCCTCGTCGGTGAAGGCGGCCACCTTGGCGATGTCGAAGTCGGCGAACGCGGCGCGGAAGCCGGGGCGGCGGCGCAGGATGGTGATCCAGGACAGGCCGGACTGGAAGGCCTCCAGGCTGAGGCGTTCGAAGAGGGCGTCGTCGCCGTGGACCGGGCGCCCCCACTCCTCGTCGTGGTACGTCACGTAGTCCGGCGTCGACAGGGCCCACGGGCAGCGCGGGACGCCGTCGGGTCCGGCCAGGGCGGCTGCGGCGGCGATGTCGGTCACTGGGAGTCCTCCTCGGGCTTCTCCATCGACACACGCGGGCCGTGGGACGCGGACGCCTGGACGCCGGACAGCGCCGACTCCAGATCGGCGATCCGGGCGTCGCGCTCGGACAGCTCGGCGGCGAGGCGATTGAGGGCGTCGTCGACGTCCGCCATGCGGTAGCCGCGGGCGGCCAGCGGGAAGCGGAGGCCGTCGACGTCGGCGCGGGTGACCGGGCGGTCGTAGGGCAGCGGGTCGTGCAGCCGCTGCGGGGCGGCCTCCGGGAGCGGACCGGTGCCCTCGCCGCCGCCCACCACGGCGAGCGTGACCGCGGCGACCACGACGGCGAGCGCGATGACCAGGAAGAAGAACATAACCATCGGTGGGTCCCCACGCTTCGGTGCCTGCGCATCGTCTCTGCGCATCGGATGCACGTCGGATCTGTGTGGGTCCGATCGTGCCATGAGGGTGTGACAGTTAGGGTCGCAGGCGGTGGATGTCCACGACGTACTAGGTGAGGTCACAGGGGATGCTCAGGCTGGGCAGGCGTGAATTCGGCGCGCACGAGCCGGTGATCATGGCGATCGTCAACCGGACCCCCGACTCCTTCTACGACCAGGGCGCGACCTTCCGTGACGAGCCGGCCCTCGCGCGCGTGGAGCAGGCGGTGGCCGAGGGCGCCGCGATCATCGACATCGGCGGGGTGAAGGCGGGGCCGGGCGAGGAGGTGACCGCCGAGGAGGAGGCGCGGCGGACGGTCGGCTTCGTGGCCGAGGTACGGCGGCGCTTCCCCGAGGTCGTCATCAGCGTGGACACCTGGCGGGCGGAGGTCGGGGCGGCCGTCTGCGAGGCCGGGGCGGATCTGCTGAACGACGCGTGGGGCGGGGTGGACCCCGGGCTGGCCGAGGTCGCCGCGCGCTACGGGGTGGGGCTGGTCTGCACCCACGCGGGGGGCTCCGAGCCACGGACGCGGCCGCACCGGGTGACGTACGACGACGTCATGGCCGACATCCTGCGGGTCACCGTGGGGCTGGCCGAGCGGGCGGTGGCGCTGGGGGTGCCGAGGGAGTCGGTGCTGATCGATCCCGGGCACGACTTCGGGAAGAACACGCGGCACAGTCTGGAGGCGACGCGGCGGCTGGGGGAGATGGTGGAGACCGGGTGGCCGGTGCTGGTGTCGCTGTCCAACAAGGACTTCGTCGGGGAGACGTTGGACCGGCCGGTGAAGGAGCGGGTGATCGGGACGTTGGCGACGACCGCGGTGTCGGCGTGGTTGGGGGCTCAGGTGTACCGGGTGCATGAGGTGGCGGAGACTCGGCAGGTGCTGGACATGGTGGCGTCGATCGCGGGGCACCGTCCGCCGGCTGTGGCGCGTCGGGGGCTCGCCTAGGCCCACCCACCACCCGTTGAAGAGCCTTTGAGCTCAGTTTCTCGAGATACCGAGACGGGTGGGTGGGTGGGAAAACAAAGACGGCCAGGTCAGCGGGCGGCTTCCTTCGACACCAGCGCCACCGCTTCCCCCACGTCGTCGGTCACATGGAACAGCAGCAGATCCTTCTCCGACGCCTTCCCCTGCGCCACCAGCGTGTTCTGGATCCAGTCCACCAGGCCGCCCCAGTAGGCGCTGCCGAACAGCACGATCGGGAAGCGGGTCACCTTCTGCGTCTGCACCAGCGTCAGCGCCTCGAAGAGTTCGTCCAGCGTGCCCAGCCCGCCGGGCAGCACCACGAACCCCTGCGCGTACTTCACGAACATCATCTTGCGGACGAAGAAGTACCGGAAGTTCAGCCCGATGTCGACGTACGGGTTCAGCCCCTGTTCGAAGGGCAGCTCGATGCCCAGGCCGACCGAGATGCCGCCCGCCTCGCACGCGCCCTTGTTGGCCGCCTCCATCGCGCCGGGGCCGCCGCCGGTGATGACCGCCCACCCCGCTTCCACGAGAGCCCGGCCGAGCCGCACCCCCGCGTCGTACTCCGGTGAGTCCACCGCCGTGCGCGCCGAGCCGAACACGCTGATCGCGGGCGGGAGTTCGGCCAGCGTGCCGAAGCCCTCGATGAACTCCGACTGGATGCGCAGCACCCGCCAGGGGTCGGTGTGCACCCAGTCCGTGGGGGCGCGTTCGTCCAGCAGCCGCTGGTCGGTCGTGCTGCGCGTCACCTGGTCGCGCCGCCGGAGGACGGGTCCCAGGCGCTGCTCCCCCGGCCGCTGGTGCGTCCCCTCGGGGTTGCCGGTCGTCGCCATGTGCGCTCCCTCCGCTTGCGGGTCTTTCGGCTTCAGCGTAGATCGCCGCCGGTTACGGGCGAGGGACTTCGGCGTGTCCGCCATGAACCGCCGAGGTCGCCCGGTCCGTCTCAGGCGGTCAGCCAGTCCCGCAGGCGCTCCTCCGCCGCCAGGATCTTGGCCGTCTCCACGCGTTCGTCCCGCTTGTGCGCCAAGTGCGGGTTGCCGGGGCCGTAGTTGACCGCCGGGATGCCGAGGGCGGAGAAGCGGGAGACGTCCGTCCAGCCGTACTTGGGCATCGGGGTGCCGCCGACGGCCTCGATGAAGGCGGCCGCGGCCGGGTGGGAGAGGCCGGGCAGGGCGCCGGGGCTGTGATCGTCGATCACGAACTCCGCCACACCGCAGTCCGCGAACACCTCGCGGACGTGGGCGATCGCCTCCGCCTCGCCGCGGTCGGGCGCGTAACGGAAGTTGACCGTCACCACGCACTCGTCGGGGATGACGTTGCCGGCGACACCGCCCGAGATGCGGACCGCGTTGAGGCCCTCGCGGTACTCCAGCCCGTCGATCACCGGCCACCGCGGTTCGTACGAGGCGAGGCGGGCCAGGATGGGGGCGGCCGCGTGGATCGCGTTGGAGCCCATCCATCCGCGCGCGGAGTGCGCCCGCTCGCCCTGTGTCCTCAGCAGGACCCGCAGGGTGCCCTGGCAGCCGCCCTCGACCTGGCCGTCGGACGGTTCGAGGAGCACCGCGAAGTCGCCCTCCAGCCACTCCGGGTGGGCCTCGGAGATGTGCTTCAGGCCGTTCAGCTCGGCGGCGACCTCCTCGTTGTCGTAGAAGACGAAGGTCAGGTCGCGGTTGGGGGCGGGGACGGTGGCCGCGATGCGCAGCTGGACGGCGACGCCGGACTTCATGTCGCAGGTGCCGCAGCCCCACAGCACGCCGTCCTCGTCGAGCCGCGACGGCACGTTGTCGGCGATCGGGACGGTGTCGATGTGGCCGGCGAGGATCACGCGCTCCGGGCGGCCCAGGTTCGTGCGGGCGACCACGTTGTTGCCGTACCGGTCGACGGTGAGGTGCGGCAGGGCGCGCAGGGCGGTCTCGATCGCGTCCGCGAGCGGCTTCTCGCCACCGCTCTCCGAGGGGAAGTCGACCAGCTGGGCGGTGAGCGCGGCGGCGTCCAGAGCGAGGTCAAGGGAGGTGTCGGCCATGCCGTCGACCCTAACGCGCCCGCTCACCGGCCGGGTCCGCGAACTGTTGTCCACACCCGTCTCCTGCGTTTCAGTACTCTCCAGTACCTTGTACGCGTGCCAGCGCCGACACCCTCCTCCTCGAAGCGTCGTGGCCGCCCCATCCGTTTCGGGGCGGGCCTCATGGTCCTGCTCGCCGTCGCGGGCTATCTCGTCGCGCAGTACATCACCGGAGGTGCCGGTGACCCGGGCTGCAGAGTCGTTTCGGGAGACGGCGGGACGGGGTCGTACGAGTTCTCGTCGGAGCAGGCGGTGAACGCGGCGACGATCGCCGCCGTCGGCACGAACCGGGGCATGCCCGAGCGGGCGGTGACCATCGCGCTCGCGACCGCGCTCCAGGAGTCGGGGCTGCGCAACATCTCCCACGGCGACCGCGACTCGCTGGGCCTGTTCCAGCAGCGGCCCTCGCAGGGCTGGGGCACCGAGGCGCAGATCATGGACCCGACGTACGCGGCGAACATCTTCTACGAGCACCTCGGCAAGGTGCGCGGCTACCCGGAGCTGCCGCTGACGGTCGCCGCGCAGCGGGTGCAGCGCAGCGGCTACCCGGAGGCGTACGCCAAGCACGAGACGGACGCGACCATGCTCGCCGCCGCGCTGACCGGGCGGTCGGCGGCCACCCTGACCTGCGAGGGGCGGCCCGGAGTCGACGCGACGGAGACCGGTCCGGACGCGGTACGGGCGGCGCTGGCGCGGGACTTCGGGCGGGCGGTGCTGCAGCAGACCGCGTCGGAGACGGACGCCGCGTCGCCGTCGAAGGCGCCGTCGGCGGGCGGGACCGGGCAGGGGCCGACGGCGCGCAGCGGCGGGCGGACCGTCACGCTGCCGGTGACCGCCGAATCCGGCGGCGACGGGCGCAGCGCCCGTGAGCGCGGCTGGCAGCTGGCGCACTGGGCCGTGGCCAATTCCTCGGCACTGCACATCGAGCGGGTGTCGTTCGCCGGGCGGGAGTGGGTCGCCGGGACCACCGACGGCCGGTGGCGGTCGACGGGATCGAACCGGGCGGACGGGGTGCGGGTCGTCACCGCGCGGTAGTACGGGACGTCCCTCGCACGAGTTAAGCGGGGTGCGGTCGGCTTGCCCTGTGCGCGGGTTTTCCCGACGTCACCCCCGTACCGGCCGAAAGCCTTGAGAACACAGGGCTGCGACGATTCTGCGGACTTTCACACCGGACGCCCTTTGTCCGTTTTTATCCGTAGCCGATTATGCGACGCATTACCCACTCTTTACGTCGGTGATCCGCAACCTTCCCGGGGAGTCGAGCGGTAGTCAGGGCGCACGTGTTCCGCATTCTCTTCCGTCGAAGGAGCAATATGTCCCTCCCCCTGACCCGCCGGATGGCCCGTGTCGCGCTGCTTGTCGCCGCGGGAGCGGCCGCCGGGGTCGGTGCGGCCGGCTCCGCCGGTGCGGCCCCCGCCACCCTGCCCGCCACCCCGGACCTCGGCGGGCTGACCGCCCTGGACGGGGCGGGCGTCGGCCACGTGGTCGACGGTGCGACGCACAGCACGACCGGGCTCGCGCACACCGCCGGAACCAAGGCGCCCTCGGCGCAGAAGACGGCCGGCAAGACGGCGGGCAAGGCGGCCGGGGACGCCGGGAAGATCCTCGGGGACACGGCGTCGACCGCGACGAAGGGTGGACTGCCCACGGAGTCCCTCACCCAGGGTGGACTGCCCGGGGCGGAGACCCTGCCGGTCAAGGGACTGCCGCTCGGCTGACGCCGGTTCTTCGGGGAGGGGCTCAGGACGGTGGTCCTGGGCCCCTTCCCCTGTCTGTCGGCGCGGGGGCGCTCAGGCTCGCGTGAGTCGGTCCGTGGCCGCGCGGACGCGCTCGTCCGTCGCCGTCAGGGCCACGCGGACGAACCTCTCGCCCGCCTCGCCGTAGAAGTCGCCCGGTGCCACCAGGATGCCCAGGTCGGCCAGGTGGGCCACGGTGTCCCAGCAGGACTCGTCCCTGGTCGCCCAGAGGTAGAGGCTGGCCTCGCTGTGCTCGATGCGGAAGCCGTGGGCCAGCAGGGCCTCGCGCAGGGCCGTGCGGCGGGCGGCGTAGCGCTCGCGCTGCTCGTGGACGTGGGCGTCGTCGCCGAGGGCCGCCACCACGGCCGCCTGCGTGGGCGCCGACGTCATCATGCCGCCGTGCTTGCGGATCTCCAGCAGGGGCGCGAGCACCGCCGGGTCGCCCGCCAGGAAGGCCGCCCGGTAGCCGGCCAGGTTCGACCGCTTGGAGAGGGAGTGGACCGAGACGATGCCGTCGTACGAGCCGCCGTTGACGTCGGGGTGCAGAACGGAGACCGGGTCGGCCTCCCAGCCCAGCTCGATGTAGCACTCGTCGGAGAAGAGCAGCACGTCGTGCTCGCGCGCCCAGGCGACGATCCGCGTCAGCTCCTCCTTGCCCAGCACCTTGCCGGTGGGGTTGGAGGGCGAGTTCAGCCAGAGGAGCCTCAGGCCGTCCGGGTCGAGGTCCGTCGGGTCGTCGTAGGTCTCGTACTCGGCGCGGGCGAGCCGGGCGCCCACCTCGTACGTCGGGTACGCGAGCCGCGGGTACGCCACCCGGTCGCCGGGGCCGAGGCCGAGCTGGGTCGGCAGCCAGGCGACGAGTTCCTTGGAGCCGACGATCGGCAGGACGTGCCGGTGGGTGAGCTCACGGGCGCCAAGGCGGCGCTCCAGCCAGCCGGTGATCGCGTCCCGCAGCGCCGGGGTGCCCCAGACCGTCGGATAGCCCGGGGAGTCCGCCGCGTCGATCAGGGCCTTCTGGATCAGCTCGGGGACCGGGTCGACCGGAGTGCCGACGGAGAGGTCGACGATGCCGTCCGGGTGCGCGGCGGCCGTCTTCTTGTACGGCTCCAGCTTGTCCCAGGGGAAGGTGGGCAGGCGGTCGGAGACTGCGGACACGGTTACTCGCTCACTTTCGTCGGTACGGCAAACGCCTCGGTCCCGTGCGGCGGCGATCATGGCGATCAGGCCGTACGGGACCGAGGCGGCGCGGGTCGTGCGGGCCGCTTGCGCGGTTACTCGGCCTGCGGCGGCAGAGCGGCCACGAACGGGTGATCGCGCTCGATCAGCCCGAGCTTGCTGGCGCCGCCAGGGGAGCCGAGCTCGTCGAAGAACTCGACGTTCGCCTTGTAGTAGTCCTTCCACTCCTCCGGCACGTCGTCCTCGTAGAAGATCGCCTCGACCGGGCAGACCGGCTCACAGGCACCACAGTCGACGCATTCGTCCGGGTGGATGTACAAGGACCGGGAGCCCTCGTAGATGCAGTCGACCGGGCACTCCTCGATGCACGCCTTGTCCTTCACGTCGACACAAGGCTGCGCGATGACGTAGGTCACGCTGTCGTTCCTCCTCGATAGGGCGCTGGCGGGCCTCCCACAGGCCCCGCCGCCTGGCGCGCGGGAGCGCGGCGTCGTCGATGCCCGCCCCTAGTATCTCCGTTCTTGGGCATGATCCGAACAGGAGGGGTGGACAGACCTGTGAAATTCACGGCCGGTGGGCGCCTTGAGGTCCGTATCACCGCTGCTGACGTGGGTAAACGAGTATCGGTACGACAGCTGATCGGCGACCCCGTCACCGAGCGGCGATTCACCGACACGCTGGGTGTTCTCACATCATGGGATGCCGGTGTGCTGGTGATCACACGGAAGGACGGGGAGAGCGTCCGGATTGACGAGTCCTCACTCGTCGCCGGGAAGGTCGTTCCCGCCGCTCCGGCCCGCCGCCGGGGCCCCGCCGCGTCGTACGAGGAGCTCGCCCGCGTCTCCGCGCGCGCGTGGCGGCCGGTGGAGAGCGAGTGGCTCGGCGCGTGGGAGCTGCGGGCGGCCGCCGGCTTCACCCGGCGCGCCAACTCCGTGCTGCCGCTGGGCGACCCGGGGTTGCCGCTCGACGCGGCGCTCGACACCGTAGGACGCTGGTACGGCGAACGCGGCCTGCCCGCCTACGTCCAGACCGCGACCGGCGCCGAGGGCACGCAGGAACTGCTGTGCGCGGAGCTGGAGCGGCGCGGGTGGGTGCGGGAGGTGACCGCCGAACTGTGGGTCGGGGCGCTGGCGCCGCTGGCCGAGCGGGGCGAGCCTGGTGGTGTCGAGCTGTCGCGCCGGGCCGACGAGGCGTGGCTGGCGCGCTATCAGCGCAAGGGGGTGAGCGAGGTGGCCCTGAGGGTGCTGGGAAGCGGGCCTTCGGTGTGGTTCGCGTCCGTGCCCGCGGAGAGTGGCGGGGCGCCCGCCGCGATCGGGCGCTGTGTCGTGGACGGGCGATGGGCCGGGTTCGCGGCCGTCGAGGTGGATCCCGCGCTGCGGCGGCGGGGGCTGGCGTCGACGGTAATGGCGGCGCTGGCCGCGCGGGCGCTGGACGAGGGGGCGTCGGCGGCGTGGCTCCAGGTGGAGACCGACAATCTGGGGGCGCGGGCACTCTACGAACGGCTGGGCTTCACCGCGCACCACGCGTACCACCATTACCGGGAGCCGGAGGCATCCGGTCCGGCTTCCGGTCCGTCGTCCGACGCGGATGCCGGTTCGCGCCGGTATCGATCGTCGTGAGGGGGCACGAGCCTGCTATGCGTCGTCCTCCTTATCCCCCGTCGCCCGAGCGGGCCGCCGATCTGAAGCGGCGGTTCGCCGAGGAGGTGCGGTCCGAGCGGCCCGACCTCGTCACGCTGTGCCTGCTGCTCGGGGCGGTGGCCGACGGGACGCTCGACGAGGCCGGCCTGGACGCCGTGCAGGTCGAGCTGGACCGGCTGGCCGGCGAGCTGCCGTTCCGCCCCGACGGGCCGCGCGCGTGGGCCGTGGCGCTCGGCGAACTGCTCGGCGAGCGGTACGGGTACCGGGGCTCCCTCGCGGACTACCAGCGGCTGGAATGCTCGCTGCTGCACGAGGTGCTGCGGCGGCGGCGCGGGCTGCCCATCCTGCTGTCCGTGGTGTGGCTGGAGGTCGCCCGGCGGGCCGGCGCGCCGGTGTACGGGGTGGCTCTGCCGGGGCACTTCGTGGTGGGGTTCGGGTCACGGGAGCGGCAGGTGCTGGCCGACCCCTTCGACGGAGGGCGGGTACTGACGGGGTCGGACGCGGAGATGCTGGTCGTGGGGGCGACCGGGGCTCCGCTGGATCCGTCGATGCTGGTGCCCGCGGCTCCCTTGGAGGTGGTCCAGCGGATCCTCAACAACATCCGGGCGTGGGCCGCCGCCCGGCCCGAGCGGTCGGATGTCGCGCTGTGGGCCGTCGAGTTGGCGCTGCTGGTGCCGTCGCATCCCGCGCGGTTGCGGTACGAGCGGGGGCAGTTGCTGGTGCAGCGGGGGGACTTCGTGGGCGGGGCCGTGGAGTTGGAGGAGTACGCGGACCTGGTGGAGGTCGTCGACGAGGCCACGGCGGAGCGGGTGCGGGGGCAGGCCATGGCGGCTCGGGCGCTGCTGAACTGAGCGCGCCCGCGGTCCCTCACCGGCGTTTCACAGCCAGCCCTTCTCCCTCGCTATCCGCACGGCCTCGGTCCTGTTGCGTGCCGCCAGTTTCTGGATCGCCGTGGACAGGTAGTTGCGGACCGTGCCCTGGGAGAGGTGGAGGGTCGCCGCCAGGTCCGCGTTGGTGGAGCCGTCGGCCGCCGCGCGCAGCACCTCGCGTTCGCGGTCCGTCAGCGGGTTCGCGCCCCCCGCCAGCGCCGCCGCCGCCAGCGTGGGGTCGATGACCCGCTCGCCGGCCAGCACCTTGCGGATCGCCTCCGCCAGTTGGGCCGCGGGGGCGTCCTTCACCAGGAAGGCGTCGGCGCCCGCCTCCATCGCGCTGCGCAGGTAGCCGGGGCGGCCGAAGGTGGTGAGCACCACCAGCTTCAAGGACGGGAACTCCTTGTGCAGTTGGGCCGCGGCCTCGATGCCCGTCGCGCCCGGCATCTCGATGTCGAGGAGCGCCACGTCCACCGCGTGCTCCCGGGCGGCCGCCACCACCTCGTCGCCGCGCGCGACCTGGGCGACCACCTCGATGTCGTCCTCCAGCCCGAGCAGCGCCGCCAGCGCCTCCCGGACCATCGACTGGTCCTCGGCCAGCAGGACCTTGATCATGCGCGTCATGCACCGGATCCTACGGGCGCCGCCGTGGCGACGGGAACGCGGGCGACCAGGCGGAAGCCCCGGCGGACGCGGCTCGCCTCCAGGACGCCGCCCACCTTCTCCAGGCGCTCGGTGAGGCCGGTGAGGCCGTTGCCGGGGGCGTTGCCCGCGCCGCCGGAGCCGTCGTCCTCGACCGACAGCTCCAGCACCGGCCCGTCCAGGGTCTGGCGCTTGACCACCTCCACCACGCAGCGGCGGGCGCCACTGTGCCGTACGACGTTCGTCACCGCCTCGCGCAGCGCCCAGGCGAGGACCGCCTCGCTCTCCTCGGGGATGTCGGTGAGGTCGGGTTCGGCGGGGAGTTCGGCGGTGACCCCGGCCGCGGTCAACGCGACCTTCGCGCCCGCGAGTTCGGCGGAGAGGCGGGGGCGTCGGTAGCCGGAGACGGCCTCGCGGACGTCGACGAGGGCCTGGCGGCTGACCTGTTCGATGTCGGCGACCTGCTGGGCCGCCTTCTCGGGGTGCCCCGGCAGCATCCGGCCGGCCAGCTCGCTCTTCAGTGTGATCAGGGACAGGGAGTGGCCGAGCAGGTCGTGCAGGTCGCGGGCGAGCCGCAGCCGCTCCTCGTTGGCGGCCAGCTGGGCGACCGTGGCCCGGGCCTCGCGCAACTGGATGGTCGTCCGCAGGAGTTGGGTCACGCCGGTCATCGCGAAGCCGATGAGCAGGACCAGCACGATCAGGTCGGCGGCCTCCGACCAGCCGGCGTGGAGGCCGACGAGCATCATCAGGGCCGCCGTGCCCGGGATCGCCCAGTACGCCATGCGCAGCGGGAGGGCGACTCCGCAGGCCACGGAGACGTAGCAGAACAGGCCGAGCCAGGCGGAGCCGAGGGTGAGGCAGAGCAGGACGGCGAGGGCGGCGGTGGCGCCGATCAGGATGGCGACGACCTTCAGGGGCCAGGGCGCCGCCCCCATGTTGCGGAAGAGCAGGGAGAGGTAGACGCCGACGAACACCGCGAGGCCCAGCCAGCCGGCCACCGTGCCGCCGGTGGTGTGGTCGCCGGAGACCAGGTCGTGGACCGGCGAGCTGAGGAACACCAGCCAGACGCCGATCCACAGCAGCTTGCGCCGCCACAGGTCGCGCCGGGTGCGGGCCGGGGTGCCGAGACCGATCGGCGAGAACGCCCCGGGCTCGTCCGACAGCGGGTCGACCGTCATACCGCTCACGCCTTCAGTGTGTCCTTCCGGTACAGCCAGGCCGCGCCGCCCGTGAACAGGGCGAAGAACACGGCGAGTACGGCGATGTCCTTGAGGTGCGGGGCCTGGCTCTGTTCGATCGCCTGGCCCAGCGCAGCGTACGCGTGCGTGGGCACCCAGCGGGCGATCTCCTGGAGCCAGTCGGGGAAGCTCGTGGTCGGCATCCACAGGCCGCCGAGGATGGACAGGCCGAAGTAGGTGATCATCGTGATGGGGCGGACCGCGTCACCGCTCGCGAGGTAGCCGAGGGCCACGCCGAGCGCGGCGAACACCAGGCTGCCCGCCCAGATCACGCCGGTCAGCGCGAGCCACTGCCACGCGTCGAGGCGTACGTCCTTCACGGCGGCGGCGACGGCGAAGACCACGACGATGGACGGCAGGCTCACCACGGCGGCGCCGGCCGTCTTGGCGAGGACGTACCCGCGCCCCGGCAGTGTGGTCAGCCGCAGCTGCCGCACCCAGCCGCTCTCCCGCTCCTTGGCGATGCGCTCGCTGTTGCCCATGAGCACGGCCGTCAGCGCGCCGAAGGAGGCCATCGAGACCATCATGTAGGTCGGCAGGGTCAGTCCGGTCCCGTCGACCTTCTCGGTGGCGTCGGCGCTGCCCGCGATCAGCAGGAACAGGACCGACGGGTAGATCACCGAGAAGAACAGGAACTTGCGGTTGCGCAGGGCGCGGGTCAGTTCGAGCTTGATCAGGCTGTTCATCGGGCGCGGGCCTCCTCGGCTGCGGTGATGGCCACGAACGCCTGCTCCAGACCGAGCCCGGCGACTTCGAGGTTGCGGGGGTAGAGGCCGAGGCCGTAGAGCGCGTGGACGGTGGCGTCGGCGTCGGCGGACTGCATGCGGACGGTGGGCCCGGAGATGTCCAGGGACGTCAGGAACGGCAGGTCCCGCAGCGGGCCCTCGTCGATCGGGTCCGCCAGGTCGAAGGAGATCCGGCGCGCCCCCGCCTTCGCCTTGATCTCGGCGGCGGTGCCGTCGGCCAGCAGCCGGCCCCGGTGCAGGACGAGCACCCGGTCGGCGACCGCGTCGGCCTCCTCCAGGTAGTGGGTGGCGAAGAGGACCGTGCGGCCCTGCTCGGCCTGTTCGCGCATGGTCGCCCAGAAGGCCTGGCGGGCGGTGACGTCCATGCCGGTGGTCGGCTCGTCGAGGACGATCAGATCGCTGTCGCCGGCGGTGGCGAGGGCGAAGCGGACGCGCTGGGCCTGGCCGCCGGAGAGCTTGTTGACCTTGCGGTCGGCGATGCGGTCGATCCCGGCGCGGGCGAGGACGTCGGAGGGCCGGTACGGCCTCGGGTGCAGGGCGCAGGCGAGGCGGACCAGTTCGGCGACCGTCACCTCGTCCATCAGCCCGCCGCTCTGCAGCATGGCGCCCACGCGTCCGGCGGTGATCGCCTCGCGGGGGCCGGTGCCGAACACCCGGACGGTGCCGCTGTCGGCGGGCCGGAGCCCGAGCAGCAGGTCGAGCGTGGTGGACTTGCCGGCCCCGTTGGGCCCCAGCAGGGCCACGGTCTCGCCGCGGCGCAGGGTGAGGCTCAGTCCGTCCACGGCGAGTACGTCGCCGTACGCCTTGGTCACCCGGTCGAAGTCGACCGCCGTCTCTGTCGTCGTCATGGCAGCCATCGTGTCCGGGCGGGGCGGTGACCCGGCAGTGTCGGCGGTCCTGACTGCCGCATGACAGATGTCATGGGCGGTACGACGATGGGGGCGCCCGGCGATCGCCGGGCGCCCCCATCGGGTGCGGTCGCGCCGGCGTCAGCTCGGGTCGGTCTCGATGATCGCGACGCGGTCGGTCTTGCTCTTCAGGGCCGGGCGCAGGGCGCTGATCACGTCCTGGACGGTCACGGCGGTCTTCTGGCCGGTGCCCCGGGTGATCAGGACACCGTCGAAGGTGCCGCCGTAGAGCTCCTTCAGCGCGGCCTCGTTGTAGCTCTCGACGAGCTTGCCGTCGACCGCCTTGACGCCGAGGAACTTCCAGAGGGAGTTCTCCGGGCTGAAGGAGATCTTGTGCAGCCCGTCCTTGGTCTTGATCGTGACCCGGCCGGACATCGCCGGTTCGGCGAACTCCTTCATCATCCGGTCGACCTCGGCGTTGCTGACCGTCGGCTGCCTCGCGGCGGTCGGGACCTTCACCGCGGGGGCGGTGCCGGTCTCCACCTGGGTGCGGTAGGCGGCCTCGACGGCGTCGGCGGCCTGGTCGGCGTCGATGCCCTGGCCCGCCTTGCCGTAGACGGCGACGGCCTTGCCGGACTGGAACCTGATCGTGCCGTCGGCGGACGAACCGGCGCCGCCGGCCGCGCTCTCCAGGGCCGCGTGCAGCTTCTCCTCGTCGACCGGCATCGCGGGCTCGATCTCGCGCTTCTGCCCGAACAGCGAGCCGACCACGGAGACGGGGTTGTAGTCGCTCTTCGCGGCGGCGTCGACGGTCGCCTGCATGTCGAACTGCAGCCCCGCCTGATCCGGCTTGAGGGTGACCGTCCGGCCGCCGACGGACAGCTTCAGCGGCTGGGCGACCCGCTTGTCGAAGGCGTCGTCGAGCTTCTTGACGGCGTCGTCGCGGGTGCCGCCGCCGATGTCGACGCCGAGCACGGTGGTGCCCTTGGGCACGTCGGAGTGGTTCATCAGCAGGCCGGCGCCGTAGACGCCGACGGCGCCCACGACGAGCACGCCACCGAGGAGGACCAGCTTGCTGCGGCCCTTCTTTTTCTTCTTCGGCGCGGCCGAGGACGCGCTCTGCTGGCTCTGCGCGCTCGGCTCGGGGAGCTTCGGCGGGGTGTGCTGCCGGGTCCCGTCGGACGGCGCGCCCGGCGCGCCGAAGGGACCGCCCTGGACGGTGCCCGGAGGCACGACCGGGATACCGCTGGTCACGGTGTGCCCGGAGACGTTGTCGGGACGCGGGTAGCCGCCGTTGGCGCCCGGCTCGGGGGCGTGCTTCTGCGGGGTGAGGATGGCGGTGTCGTCGCTGAGGCCGACGCCGGGGCGCATGCCGTTCGGCGCGCCGCCCGGGGCGGTCGGGGCGCCGGGTCCCGCGAATCCGGCGGGCGCGCCCGGGCCGGCCGCCGCGACCGGCGGCACCATGGGGCCGTCCCCGGTGACGGGGCCGGAGGTCGGGCCGGCGGGGCCCGCGGGACCGGCCGGCCCGTGCGCTCCACCCGGGCCGCCGGGGCCGCCCTGGCCGCCGGGACCGCCGGGGCCCGCGAAGTCGTGGAAGCCGCCGAAGTCCTCGTAGCCGTCGAGCCCGGCCGGGCCCTGCGGTCCGCCGGGGTGACCGGGTCCACCAGGTCCGCCGGGGTTCTGGGTGCCGTCCGAGAAGTACGGCAGGTCGTCGCGGCGCGCCTCGGAAGCGCCCCCCTGGCCCGGACCCTGCGCCGAGGCCTGACCCTGGCCGGGACGGTTGCCGCCGCCCCGGGGCCCCGCCGCCAGCACCTCGGTGACGTCGAAGGAACCGGTGCCGCCGCCGTGTCCGGGGGCCACCGGACCGCCGGTGGCGCCGCCGGGCAGGCCCGCGCCCTTGCCGGGGCCCGAACGGGATCCGCCGGGCGCGGACATGGAACCGACCACCCCGCCCGGGCGCCCCGCACCGGCACCGGGACGCGGCGCACCGGTCCCGCCGGGTGCGGAAGCGGGAGCCGCGGGGGCGGGGGCGGCCGAACCGACCGCCAGCCCGGCGCCGTTGGTGGAGCCGCTGCCCTGACCGCCCTTGGTCCCGCCCGACTTGCGGGGCGCGAACCAGTCGCTGGTCTTCTCCTCGGCCCCGGGGGCGCCCTCCGCCGGCTTCTCCTCCGCGACGGGCGCCGCGACGACACCCATGGTGCCCGTCGTCTGCGCGTCGGCGGCGGTGTCCTCGGCGGCGCCGTCGGCGTCGCCAACGGGCTTGCGCACGACGACCGGCGGGATGGGCCGGGATCCGGGGATGTTGATGCGGATCCGCGTGGTCAGCGTGGTCTCGGTCTTGCGGTCCTCGGACTTGGCGGCCGAACGGCCCGCGTCCGCACCGGCGTCGGACACCACGGGGGTGCCGTACGGCGGCGTACCCGAGGGGTACGCGGCTCCACCGCGCCCGTTGGGCCCGGAGGACGGACTGTCAGTTTCACGACTCAAGGCAGGTTCTCCAGGTTGGCTCCGCCGCCCGCCACGACCTCACATGGGGGGTGCCCCGCCTCGAACGGGGTCGAGGCTCCGGGATGCTCGGCGGCGCGCTCCACCATACTGGCCACTTCTCACCCGTATCCCACGACCGCCGGGGAAACCCACACGGGATGCGCACGCTCATGCCACGGCGAAGTGGTACGTCACTTGCCAAGTCGGACGTCGTCGCCGACCGGTTGCCGCCCGAAACCAAGGGTGGCGCAGATCACAGCGAGGGCCATGCCGCCGAGCAGGAAGAGATAGGAGCCGCCTCCCGCGCCGAACAGGAAGTCGCCCTCCGGGCGTGCGGCGGTGAGCAGGACGACGGCGATCATCCAGCCGGCGGCGGGTGCGACGGCCCCCGCGCGGCCGCCGACGGCACGGGCGCCGCCGAGGAAGAGCCCGGCGGCACCGGCGAGCGCGAGCAGCAGCCCGCCGGGGAACCAGCCGGCCTGGACGAGGGCGCCGGCGGCGCCGGTGATCGCGCCGAGGAGGAAGAGGCCGAGATAGGCGGCGATGCGCCCGAGGGACGGGGCGCGCAGCGGCTGGGCGAGCAGGGAACCACGGTCGGCGGACATCAGGCCACCCCTTCCAGACCGGCGAACAGGTCGTCCTCGCGCCCCTCGCCGTGGGCCCCGTGTTCCCCGCGGACGAGTTCGTAGTACTCGGTGGTGAACAGGGGCTGGGCCAGCTCGTTGGAGAGCGCGAAGTACGGCGCGTCGGGGGCCACCTCGATCTGGGTGGCGTGGGCGCGCATTGCGGCGGTCTTGGCGGCGGCGTGGGCGGTGCCGTCGATCGCGGTGGTGACGCGGTCGTCGTCCACGACACCGGGTACGTCGTCGACGACGGCGCTCTTGGTGAACGGCAGGGCGGGCAGCTCGCCCTGGAGGCGCTGGAAGGCGGCCTCGGCGACGGAGCGCGGGAGCCGGTTCCAGTAGACCTTGGGGACGCTCCAGCCGGCGTCGGCGGCGAGCTCCACGGCGCGCATGGCGACGCGGTGGGCCTGGATGTGGTCGGGGTGGCCGTAGCCGCCGTTGTCGTCGTAGGTGACGAGGACCTGGGGCCGGACCTCCAGGATCACCTGAACGAGATGTCCCGCGGCCTCGTCGAGGTCGGCCTGCCAGAAGCAGCCGGGGTCGTCGTTGTCGGCGATGCCCATCATCCCGGAGTCGGTGTACCGTCCGGGGCCGCCGAGCAGCCGCACGTCGTCGACGCCGAGCGCGCGGGTGGCGGCGGTGAGCTCGCGCAGGCGGAAGTCGCCCAGGGCGGCACCGGTGAGATGCCGCAGCTCCGGCGGGATGACCTCACCACGCTCACCGAGCGTGCAGGTGACCAGCGTCACCCGGGCGCCCTCGGCGGCATAGCGCGCCATGGTCGCGCCGTTGTTGATCGACTCGTCGTCCGGGTGCGCGTGCACCATCACCAGCCGCCGTCCGAACACATCCATCATGCGCCCACCCTACGAGGCGCCCCGCCCCCCTCGCGCACCTCCCCGGCGAGCGGCCCCTGATCACCCCGCGAAGATGTCCCCGGCGGATGCCGCGGTGACGGCACGGGTGAGCCACTGCCGAAGAAGATCAGGGTCGTCACAACTGGTGACGCGCTCACGAATCTCGTCAGGGATGTCAAGACCGCGCGTTTCCAGAATGAGCAGAATGTCCTCGGCCCGCCCTTGGGCACGGCCCTCGTCGCGGATCTCTTCGGAGATGGACGACTTGTAGAAGGAAAGGTCCACGGCCACCAGGTTCCTCCAGAATTCTGCGGCCCGACACACGCTGTCCAGGCCTCGTGTGGTGAGTTCGACGATGGGGTCGACGACGGATTCGGGCATGTCCCGCAGAGCAGTGGACAGGGCTTTCAGTATCCCATCGACGTCCGGATCCTTCGCGTGAGTGATGGCGGACAGGGCGGCCAGTGCCAGGTCTGCGCGGGCCTCGTCCGGGTCGGTGATGTAGGGCATGTTGTGCGGCCCGGCGACAAGCGGGCGCACGGTCAGCGCGGCCCACCATTCGGGGCCGATCGACACAGGTCGGGCAGCCCACTCGGCCGTGGCCCGATCCTGGCAGACCACGAGCAGCAAGGGCGGGGTCTTGTACTTGGTGTGGAGGAAAGACAAGTAGTAGGCCCAGCTGGAGGGCTTGTTCGGGTCTTTCGCGCTCTGTGCTTCGACGGCCAGCAGGAGCGGGGCATCACCGTCGAAGCGCAGCAGTGTATCGACGCGACGCTCGACGGGTTGGACCTCGGTGACATCGGTGGGCAGGACGGTGACCGACGTGGGCTGGATGAGGGGAAGGCCGAGCACCTTGGAGACGCCCATGAACAGGCTGGGGTACTCCTGGAAGATGCGGTGCATCGCCTCGTGGGACGAGTTGACCATGCGGTTCCTTCGCGTGGGTGGGACTTCAGGTTGCTGCGGCCTATGACGCCCGGCAGTCGCGGGAACGGCCGCCGGGCTCGGGCGAGCGGAAAGCGCGGTCGCAGCCGTCGCAGGTGCGGAGTGGGTGCCTGACGGCCAACGGCGGGGCCACTGCGGCGCCGAACACGGGCGGGGGTGGCAGCAGGGCCATGAGGCGGTGGGCCAGGAAAGCGGCGGGGCGGCGGAGGCCTTCGGCTGGAAGGTCGGCGGTGAGGGCCTGCCGTACGGAGGTGGGGGTGACATCGCGTTCCAGCCAGGCGGCAACACCCGGAGCGAGGTGGGTGATGTTGCAGGTGGAAAAAAGCGACGGGAGTCGTGGCGGCGGAGTTCGGCGAGGAGGTCGGTGGCCGCCTGGAGGAGGGCGGGAGCGGGGCACGAAGGGCGCGGGACCGCGGGGAGGGGCTTGCGGGGAGTGCGTTGCTTCGGTTTGGCAGGGGTGCGGCGGGTGCTCGGCGACGGGCGTACGTCGTTGGTGGCCGGGCTGGTTGCAGGAGACCGTGCGGGTGATGATGCGACCGCCGGGGATGCGTTCGCGTTCGCGACGGAGATAGCCGTGGGACTCCAGTTCGCGCAGGGCAGCGGCGATGCGAGTCGCACCCTCGGGGAAGCGAGCGGCGAGGGACTTGATGTCGACTCGGGCGCCCTTGGGCAGGGACTGGATATGGACCGCCAAGCCGATGGCGAGGAGGGACAGTTCCGCGTGCTGGGCGAGGTGGTTGCCGATCACCGTGAAGCGGGTGGTGTGGCGGGCGTTGTCGTGGACAAGGCCACCAAATTGCCGCCGGTTCGGGTGTTTGTTGGCGACGCCGCGGGACTGGGCGTGCGAGTGCGCGCTAGGGTTCTGCGTATCCATCGGGAAGGTTCCGTCTTCCTTGGTGGTCAGGCCCTCGCACTGGGATTGCCGTCCCTGCGGGGGCCGTCGCATGTCTGCGGTTGTTGCAGCGAGCGTAGAGCAGCTAACCACTCAAATTTCCTGCTGAGTTGGCATATTCACCCACGTGAGTGGGTTTGGGCCGCGGGCGGGAGGGGTGGGGCTTGGTCGGGTTCTTTCACCCTTGTGGTCCTTGAGAAAGACCACCCCCCGCACCGGAGCGCGAGTTACCGGGTTCCCGTCCAACTGCGCGGTCGGAGAGGATGTCTGCCATGCCGAAGACGACACAGTTGCGTACGTACACCGTCCAGGACGGCCTGCTCGACGAGTGGGTGGAGAGGTGGCGGGAGGAAATCGTGCCACTTCGACTGGAGTTGGGGTTCGGCATCGGACCGGCGTGGGTGGACCGGGAGCACAACCAGTTCATCTGGCTGATCTCGTACGACGGCCCTGAGACGTTCGCCGAGCGCAACGCGCTGTACTGGTCGTCGCCCGAGCGAAAGGCCATGGGTCTGAACCCGGACGACTACCTTGTCCGCACCGAGGAGCGCACGGTCGAAACGGCCTACTGATCACACCGTCACGCCGGGTCGAGCGGCAGCAGATGCTGCCGCCGCTCCTCACGAGTGAGCGTACGGAAGACGCGCCCCCGGGCAGTCGCCTCCAGTCGGTCGTAGTCCGGCTCCGCCCGCCACACACGCGCCGTACCGTCGGCCGAGCCCGTGAGCAGCCTCGTGCCGTCCGGGGACCAGGCCACCGAGGTCACCTTGTCCTGGTGTACGCCGACGATCGCCATCTCCTCAAGAGTGGTGGCGGACCAGATCCGCACTGTGCGGTCGTCGGCGCCTGTGGCGATGTGGCGGCCGTCAGGTGACCAGGCGACGGCGCGCAGCCGCCCCTCATGCCCCTTCAGCACCTCGATGCGCCGGCCGGTGACGACGTCCCACACGGCAGCCGTCCAGTCGCCGGAAGCGGTGACGATCCGCGTCTCGTCCGGCGACCAGGACGCGTCCTCCACGTAGTTGTCGTGGCCGCGCAACACGGTGAACTGCCGCCCCTCCCCGATGTCCCACAGTCGGCAGCTACGGTCGTCGGAACAGCTGGCGAGTCGCCGTCCACTCGGCGACCAGGCGACGCGCCCCACCCAGTCCTGATGTTCCGTGAACCTCAGGAGCTCGGCCCCGTCCGGAAGGGACAGAACACGCACGGCGCCGTCATGAGCACCGGTAGCGATCCGCCCGCCGTTCGGCGCCCAGGCGCACCCTTCTACGACCTCGCTCTGCTGCTCGAACAGCGTGCGCCCGCGCTCGTCGACGACCCGGAACAGTCCGTCGTTCGTGCCGAACGCGAGGCGTTCCCCCTGGGGGGCCCAGGCGACGGCCCAGACCCGATCCGTCACCTGAGTGACCGGTCCGGCCGGTACGCCGGTGGCCGCGTCCCACACCCGTACGGTGCCGTCGTCCGAGGCTGTGGCGATACGGCTGCCGTCACTGGACCAAACGGCTTCATTCACCGGGCCCCTGTGTCCGTCGGCCATGACGACCTCGGCGCCCCGCGGACGGAGATCCCACACTCTGCTGGTGCCGTCGGTGGAGCTGCTGGCGAGCATCTTCCCGCAAGGTGACCAGGTGACGCCCCACACGGTGTCCGCGTGGCCACGCAGCACGGCCAGCACCTTGGCGTCCTCGGTGTCGACGACCCGCACGGTGCGGTCGGAGGAGGCGCTGGCCAGCATGCGCCCGTCCGGCGACCAAGCCAGGTTCCAGACGTAGTCGGTATGTCCTCGCAACAGCAGGCGCAGATCGCCGCTTCGGGAGTCCCAGATGCGGGCGGTGTGATCCCCGGAGCCGGTGGCGACGCATTGGCCGTCCGGCGACCAGGCGATGCCCTCGACGAAGTCCGAGTGCCCAGTGAGTGTGGTGGCCACCGTACCGGTCGTCAGGTCCCACACGATGGCGGTCTGGTCGTGGGAGGCGGAGGCCAGGCGGTCGCCGTCAGGAGCCCAGGCCACACCCCACACGTCCTCATCATGCCCACGCAGCTCATGGACGAGCCGCCCTGTCTCGGCCTCCCAGACGCGCACGATCCGGTCCTTGGAACTCGCCGCGACATGGCGGCCATCCGGCGACCAAGCCACCTGTCTGTTGATGTCTCCGGCACCGGTCAGCAGCCGTACCGGCTCTCCGGAGACGGCGTCCCAGATCCGTACGACACGGTCACGTCCGGTGGTCGCCAGTTTCGCCGAGTCCGGAGACCAGGCGGCGGACTCGACCATGACGCCGTCGCACGGCAACACCAGCCGTGGGCGTCCGGACGGTGCGTCGTAGACGCGACCCGTGCCATCCCTGGATGCCGTGGCCAGCATGCGCCCGTCCGGGGACCAGGCGATGTGACGGACGGTGTCCGTGTGCCCGTCGAGCCGGGAGCGGAGGTGACTCGCCGCCAGCGCCGCCATCAGCCCGCGCCGGGCCGAGGTCGTAGGCGCGCACTCGCCGAGCGCGGCGAGTGACAGCAGGAGGGAGCGCTCGGGCTCACTCTCGGCACTCAGAAGAACCTGACGGCCGATGCTGTCGGAAACCCGGGTCAGGAAGGTCAGGTCGCGGCGCTGCGACGATTCGACGAGCGCGCGAGCGGGCTCGGACGCCTGCCCGGCCTCCTCCAGTGCCTCCAGCCAGCGCCGGGCGGCTGTGAGGCGTTCCCCGGTGAGGAGGTAGTCGTCACTGCGTGCGGCACGCTCCCAGTCGGCGGCCCACCGCTCCAATTCGGCACGCTCACGAAGTCGTTCGGCACGGGCCTCGACCTCCTGCCGCAGCGGGGCCCACTGGCGGAACAGGGCCTCGTGCGTGACCTGCGCACAAGGCTCACTACTGCCCATGACGTCGGTGCGCAGCAGCCGTGCTTCCACGAAGGCATCGACGACGTGGCGGTCCTGTTCATCGAGTTCGGACAGCGGCACATGGCGGCGGGCCACGTCCTGTCCCTCAACGGTGACGAACCTCAGCAGCACGCGCAGGACGGCGTCGATGCCCACCCCCGCGCCGAGCCCGGTCACGGTGTTGTCCGCCTGGCGGGCCAGCGCGCCGGGAACTCCACCGAGCCGGCGGTACAACTCCTCGTTGACCGTCCCGCCGGGGCCGGAGGCGTAATACAGCTCCTGGAGGAGGTAGGCGAGCAGTGGTAGTGCGTCGTCCGTCCCGGTCTCGCTCACGATGGAGTCGACGACTCCCGGTTCGAAGCCGAGACCGACAAGGGCGCCGGGTCGCTCCACGACGTCGGCGAGCTGCGCTCTGCCCAATGTGCCGATGGCGACGGGATGTTGAAAGAGCTCCGCCTGACCGGCGTCGAGCAGCCTGCCGAGCAGGTCCACGCGGAGGGTGGCCAGCACGCGAACTGCCGGGTCCTGTTCCACACAGGCACGCAGCGCTTCGAGGAACTGGGCGCGTTCACGTTCACTCGCCAGTGTGACGACCTCCTCGAACTGGTCGACCACGAGGAGCACCCGCCGGAACCGGCCGCCCCGCAGGCGGGACAGCTCGGCTCGCAGCGCATCCGGCCCCTGGCGCAGCCTGCGCAGCACGGCGGTCGCCGGTTCGTGCCCACCGGCGGCGGCCGCCAGCGCACCCGAGAGGGCGCCCAGCGGGCTGGGGCCGGGGGCGAAGGCCGGTAAGACGGTCCAGCGGCGTTCCCGAAGCCTGGGCATCACCCCGGCCCGGACGAGTGAGGACTTTCCGCTCCCGGACGCCCCGACCAGCAGCAGAAATCGCTCTCCGGGCCGGGTCGCGGTGGCGTGCAGCCTGCGGGTCAGCTCGACGGCCTGTGCCTCCCGGCCGAAGTAGACGGCCGCCTCGTCCTCGTCGAACGCGTCGAGCCCCGGGTACGGCACCCGATCACGCGGCCACTCGATGCGGGGCGGCGCGGGATTCTCCAGCCGATAGACGACGACCTGTCCCACCACAAGAGCGACGATCAGTACGCCGATGACCGGAACGGAGAAGCGCTGAATCGCTTCGAATCCCCAGGGAGCCTTGTCGGTGTTGGTCGCGTAGTTGGTGGCGATCCCGAGCAAGGAGGCGACCAGAGCCAACATGATCTGGAGCGCGACCTGCATGCGGTTCCTCATCGAATACCGCGCATCCCCGTGCAGCCGCTCTCCAGCACTCTCATCCCCCGTCTCGCTGGTCCGAAAGGCCGGCACGACATCATCGCGTCGTCGTGCGTCCATGACCATCTTCTGGGGCTCGGCGGGAGCGTTCAACGGTGTGTGCGGGTTTCAGCCACGAGTGTCGGGATCCGTCTGGCGGACGCGGCCGCCGTGTCCAGGAATGCGGTGCCCCCACCCGAGGTTGACCCAGCCGATGATCGTCGGTGATGGACAGGAGGACGGCAAGGTGGCGCAGGTCAGGGAGCTTTATCTGGCGGTGGCCGAGGTGGCGGCGGAGCTGTTGGCCGTGCCGGAGGTCGCGGACGGCTGGCATCGGCCCTCCGCACTGGCGGAGCTCAGCGTCCAAGGTCTGGCCGGTCATCTGGCCGGGCAGGTCTTCTTCATCCCGAAGATACTGGCGGAGCCGGAACCCTCCGAGCCCGCCATCTCGCTCCACGAGTACTACGCGCGCGTCAGCTGGATCGGCTCGGACCTCGACACGCCCTTCAATCGGGGCATCCGGTCCAGCGGCGAGGAGGAGGCGTCCGACGGCGCGGCCGCGCTGGCCCTGCGGGTCGCCGCGTGCGTCGAGGAGCTGCGCGGCAGTCTGCCCACCGCGCCGGATCGTCTGGTCCGCCGCCCCACGTGGGGGCCGTGGTCGATCAGTCTGGACGACTTCGTCACCAGTCGGATCCTGGAGCTCGTGATCCACTCCGACGACCTCGCGCACAGCGTCGGGGTGCCGACGCCGGAGTTCCCGGCCCCGGCCGTCGAGGCGGTCGTGGACGTGCTGTCACGGATCGCCTTGAGGCGGCACGGCGCGACCGACGTCCTGCGCGCCCTGAGCCGCAGCGAACGCGCACCGGCTTCCATCTCGGCGCTCTAGCCGGAGGTGGGTCGCCGACGGCCGACCCACGAAGGGGGCGCCGCCGCAGCGGACGCGCACGGCTCTGACGGCCGTGCGCGTCCGGCCCGCCCCCCCGGGGATACGACGTGGATCGTGCGGCGGGGTGCGTCAGAACTTGATGCTGCTGATCATGCTCGCCACGTTTGTCGTCAGATCGCTGATCGTCGGGGCCATCGTCGACGACGCCAAGTAGAAGCCGAGCAGGATGCAGACGACGGCATGACCACCCTTCAGCCCTGACTTCTTGATCAACAAGAAGACGATGATCGCCAGCAGCACCACCGCCGAAATCGAGAGTGCCACGGCGGCTCACCTCCAAGAACCCGGGTACGTGGGGGAAACAGAGCGGGTGAACTTGTAAATCCATACAACAGCCAGCAGGTTCATACCCACACAGCGCTAGTGATCATAACTATGAGTGCGCGCGCATCTGTCGGCGCACGGACGCACAAGGGGGCGTATGGCCAATCATGGCCAATAGGGTCGGGGCATGACGACGACCTCCGACTCCTTCCCTCGGCGGCACGCCCGCACCCAGCGTTTCACCCTCGGCGCGCCGCGTTCGTTCACCGTCGCCCCGGACGGTTCCCGTGTCGTGTTCCTGCGGTCGCATTCCGGTACGGACCGGGCGAACGCCCTCTGGGTACTCGACCCCGCGGAGGGTGCCGAGCGGGTGGCCGCCGATCCGCTGACCCTGCTCGGCGGTGTCTCGGAGGACCTCTCGCCCGAGGAGCGGGCGCGTCGTGAACGCAGCCGCGAGGGCGGGGCCGGCATCGTCGACTACGCCACCGACGAGGCCGTCGAACTGGCCTCTTTCGCCTTGTCAGGGCGGCTCTTCACGGCCGAGCTGCGGGCCGGTACGGCACGTGAACTGCCGGTCCCGGGGCCGGTGATCGACCCCCGCCCCTCCCCCGACGGGCGGCATGTCGCCTATGTCGCGGGCGGCGCCCTGAGGGTCGTGGCGGCCGAGGGGGCGGGGGACCGGGCGCTCGTCGAGTCCGACGGCCCGTCTGTTTCCTATGGAATGGCCGAATTCATCGCCGCGGAGGAAATGGGGCGTTCGCGCGGGTTCTGGTGGTCCCCGGAGTCGGATCGGCTGCTCGTGGCGCGTGTGGACGACACGCCGGTGGAGCGGTGGTGGATCTCGGACCCGGCCCATCCGAAACGTGACCCACAACACGTCCCTTATCCGGCGGCCGGGACGCCCAACGCCGAGGTGCGGCTGTTCGTCGTCGACCTCGCCGGGGTGCGCACGGAGGTCGTCTGGGACCGGGCGCGCTATCCGTATCTGGCGCGAGTGCACTGGTCAGGGGCGGGTGCGCCGCTGCTGCTCGTACAGGCGCGCGATCAGCGCGGCCAGCTGTATCTGGCGGTGGACACCGACTCCGGGGCGACCCGGATGGTGCATGCCGACGAAGATCCGATTTGGCTGGATCTTTTCGGTGGGGTGCCCTGCTGGAGCCCCTCCGGACAGCTGGTCAGGATCGCCGACGAAGGGGGTGTCCGGGTCCTCGCCGTGGGCGAACGGCCGCTGACCGGGGACCAGTTGCATGTGCGGGCGGTGCTGGACGTCTCCGCCGACGACGTGCTGATCTCGGCCTCGGCCGGCGAGGGCGCAGATCAGCCGGAAACCGGTGAGGTGCATGTCTATCGCGTCAACGAGCTCGGCGTCGAGCGTCTTTCCCAGGAGCCCGGGGTGCACTCGGCCGTGCGGTCGGGGGGCGTGACCGTGCTCGTGTCGGCGACGCTCGACCGGCCGGGCACCCTGGCGCGCGTCCTGCGGGACGGGAAACACACGGCCACCGTCACGTCGTATGCGGACGATCCCGGCCTCACCCCGCGCGTGACGCTCACCGAGGGGGGCGCACGCCGCATCCCGTGCGCCGTGCTTATGCCTACGGACTACCCCTCTGACACCTCCTCGCCGCCCCTGCCCGTCCTGCTCGACCCCTACGGCGGTCCGCACGGCCCCCGGGTGGTGGCCGCCCACAACGCCCATCTGACCTCGCAGTGGTTCGCCGACCAGGGCTTCGCGGTCGTCGTCGCCGACGGGCGCGGCACGCCGTGGCGCTCGCCCGCCTGGGAGAAGGGCGTCCACCGGGACTTCACCGTCTCCCTGGACGACCAGATCGAGGCCCTGTCCGACCTCGCGAAGACCCATCCCCTCGATCTGTCACGGGTGGCGATCCGCGGATGGTCGTACGGCGGCTGGCTGGCCGGGCTCGCCGTGCTGCGGCGGCCGGACGTCTTCCGCGCGGGCATCGCCGGCGCGCCGGTCACCGACTGGCGGCTCTACGACACCCACTACACCGAGCGGTATCTGGGCGATCCCGCCGGCGATCCGGCGGCGTACGCGAAGAGTTCGCTGGTGACCGACGACGGACTGTCCTCCCCCGCCGAGCCGCACCGGCCGCTGATGATCGTGCACGGCCTCGCCGACGACAACGTGGTCGTGGCGCACGCCCTGCGGCTGTCCTCGGCGCTGCTGGCGGCCGGCCGGCCGCACGAGGTGCTGCCGCTGTCCGGGGTCACGCACATGACCCCGCAGGAGCAGGTCGCGGAGAATCTGCTGCTGCTTCAGGTGGACTTCCTGAAGCGTTCGCTGGGATAACGGCGCAAACGCCCACGAACTGCGTTAACACGCAGGCAACTTGGTGGAAGCGGTACCGATATACGGACGCGCGACGCTGAACAGCGTACGGCCGTGCGGGTGCCGTAAACGAGCCGGGGTGCGCCATGTCACCCCGGCTCGTTGCCGTTCGTCTCCGGCGGGACCACTTGCTTCTCCTCCGCGAAGTGGCACGCCGAGTCGTGCGCCGCCGGGCCGGTCGCGTGCCGGAACGCCTCCGGGACCGCGAGGAGCGGCACCTCGACCGCGCACCGCTCCTGGGCCTTCCAGCAGCGGGTGCGGAAGCGGCAGCCGGACGGGATGTTCGTCGGGGAGGGGACGTCACCGGTGAGGATGATCCGTTCGCGGTGCTCGCGCGCCTCCGGGTTCGGGACCGGGACGGCGGAGAGCAGGGCCTGGGTGTACGGGTGCGTGGGGTGTTCGTAGATCTGTTCGTCGGTGCCGATCTCCACGATCCGGCCGAGGTACATCACGCCGACCCGGTCGGAGATGTGGCGGACGATCGACAGGTCGTGGGCGATGAAGACATAGGAGAGGTCGAAGTCGTTCTGGAGGCGGTCCAGGAGGTTGATGACCTGCGCCTGGACGGAGACGTCGAGGGCGGAGACCGGTTCGTCGGCGACGATCACCTCGGGGCGCAGGGCCAGGCCGCGGGCGATGCCGATGCGCTGGCGCTGACCGCCGGAGAACTGGTGCGGATAGCGGTTGATGTACTCCGGGTTGAGACCGACGACGTCCAGCAGCTCCTGGACCCTGCGACGCCGGTCGCCCTTCGGAGCCACCTCGGGGTGGATCTCGTACGGCTCCCCGATGATGTCGCCCACCGTCATACGCGGGTTCAGCGAGGTGTAGGGGTCCTGGAACACCATCTGGATGTTGCGGCGGACCGCCTTCAGGGCACGCCCGGACAGCTTGCTGATGTCCTCGCCCTTGTAGTGGATGCGACCCTCGGTCGGTCTCTCCAGGTTGACCAGCATCTTGGCGACGGTGGACTTGCCGCAGCCCGACTCGCCCACGATGCCGAGTGTTTCGCCCTTGGCGAGCGTGAAGTCGACGCCGTCGACGGCCTTGACCGCGCCGATCTGCTTCTTGATGACGATGCCCTGGGTGAGCGGGTAGTGCTTGTGCAGCCCGCTGATCTCCAGGATCGGCTCTGCCGTCCGGACGTCAGCCATTGAGGCACTCCCTCCAGAAGTGGCAGGCGCTGCCGCGGGTCTCCGAGACCTGGTACAGCGGGGGGACGTCCGTGCGGCACACGTCCTGGGCCATCGGGCAGCGCGGGTGGAAGGCGCAACCGGGCGGGATGTGCATGAGGTTGGGCGGCAGGCCCTTGATGGCGTAGAGCTCCTGGCCCTTCTGGTCGAGGCGCGGGATGGATTCGAGCAGGCCGCGCGTGTAGGGGTGGGCGGGGGCCTTGTAGATGTCGTGCACGGGGGCGGACTCGACGATCCGGCCGGCGTACATGACCGCGATCCGGTCGGCGACGTCCGCGACGACGCCCAGGTCGTGGGTGATGAGGATGAGGCCCATGTGGTACTCGCGCTGGAGGTCGGCGAGCAGGTCCATCACCTGGGCCTGGACGGTCACGTCGAGCGCGGTCGTGGGTTCGTCGGCGATGATCAGCGCGGGCTCCAGGGCGAGCGCCATGGCGATCATGATGCGCTGGCGCATACCGCCGGAGAACTGGTGGGGGTACTGCCTGACCCGCTCCTTGGCGGCCGGGATGCGCACCCGGTCCATCAGCTCCACGGCCTTGGCGCGGGCGTCCTTGCGGGACATGCCCCGGTGCACGACGAACATCTCGCCGAGCTGGTCGCCGACGGACAGGACGGGGTTGAGGGACGACAGCGCGTCCTGGAAGATCATCGCCATCTCGGCGCCGCGCACCTTGCGCCGTTCGTCCTCCTTGAGCCGGAGCAGGTCCTGCCCCTGGAAGAGGATCTCGCCGCCGGTGATCCGCCCGGGCGGCATGTCGAGGATCCCCATGATCGCCTGCGCGGTGACCGACTTCCCGGACCCGGACTCCCCGAGCACGGCGAGGGTCTCCCCCGCGTCCACGGAGTAGCTGACCCCGTTGACGGCCTTGGCGATCCCGTCCCGCGTCTTGAAATCCACCTGGAGGTCCCGCACTTCGAGCAGCACGTGTCCGCCGCCCCGCACCTCGTCCACTTCGAGCACGACCCTCACCTCAACTTCGGATCAAGGGCGTCGCGGACCGCGTCGCCGAGCATGATGAAGGCCAGGACTGTGATGGCCAGGGCGCCCGAGGGCCACAGCAGGGCGTGGGGGGCGTTGCGGACGTAGGGGGAGGCCGCGGAGATGTCGATGCCCCAGGAGACGCTGGGGGGTTTGAGGCCCACGCCGAGGTAGGACAGCGTGGCCTCCAGGGCGATGTAGGTGCCGAGGGCGATCGTGGCGACGACGATCACGGGGGCCACCGCGTTCGGCGCGATGTGGCGCAGCAGCTGGCGGGAGCTGGAGGCGCCCAGGGCCCGCGCGGCCTGGACGTAGTCGTTCTGTTTGGCCGTGATCACCGAGCCGCGGGCGATACGGGAGATCTGCGGCCAGCCCAGCAGCACCATGAAGCCGATGACCGGCCAGATCGTGTTGCTGGTGACCACCGACAGCAGGACCAGGCCGCCGAGGACCACCGGGATCGCGAAGAAGATGTCGGTGACGCGGGAGAGGATCGAGTCCGGGGCGCCCCCGAAGAAGCCCGCCAGGCCGCCGAGGATCGAGCCCAGGACGGCGACCCCGAGGGTGGCGCAGACGCCGACCGTGACGGACGTCCGGGCGCCGTAGACGGTGCGCGTGTAGACGTCGCAGCCCTGGCCGTCGAAGCCGAAGGGGTGGCCGGGCTGGGAGCCCTGCTGGGCCTTGGCGAGGTCGCACTTGAGGGGGCTCTGCCAGGTGATCGCCGAGGGCCACAGGGAGATGAAGACCAGGAAGAGGATGATCAGGCCGGAGACGATGAAGACCGGGTTGCGGCGCAGGTCGCGCCAGGCGTCGGACCACAGGCTGCGCGGCTTCTCCTGGGGGCCGGTGCCCTCGGGTCCTCCCGGGGTCTTCTCCAGGGTCGTCGCCTCGGAGGCCGCCAGGTCCATCTGGCCGCCCATCCCGGTCCCGGCGATGGCGCGCTCGGGCTCGTACGGCTGCTCAGGCATAGCGGATCCTCGGGTCGAGTACGGCGTACAGGAGGTCGACGAGCAGGTTGAACACCAGGAAGACCAGGACGAGGACGGTGACGAAGCCGACGACGGTCTGGGTGTTCTGGCGCACGATCCCCTGGTACAGCTGGTAGCCGACGCCGTGGATGTTGAAGATCCGCTCGGTGACGATCGCGCCGCCCATCAGGGCACCGATGTCCGCGCCGATGAAGGTGACCACGGGGATCAGGGAGTTGCGCAGCAGGTGCCGGATGACGACCCGGTGCCTGGGCAGTCCCTTGGCGACGGCCGTACGGACGTAGTCGGACCGCTTGTTCTCGGCGATGGACGTACGGGTCAGGCGCACGACGTAGGCGAGGGAGACCGATGCCAGCACCAGGCCGGGGACGATCAGTTCGTCGAAGGTGGCCTCGGGCGAGACGGAGGGTTTGATCCAGCCCCACTCCACACCGAGCAGCAGCTGGAGCAGCAGGCCGGTGACGAAGGTGGGGATGGAGATCACGACGAGGGTCATCAGCAGGACGCCGGTGTCGACCGGGTGACCGCGACGCGTCCCGGTGATCACGCCGAGGGTGATGCCCACGACGATCTCGAACAGGATGGCGACAATGGTGAGCCGGATGGTGACCGGGAAGGCCGTCGACATCAGCTCGGTGACCGGCTGGCCGTTGAACGCCGTCCCGAAGTCACCGGTGAAGACGTTCCCCATGTAGGTCAGGTATTGCTGCCACACGGGTTTGTCGAGGCCGAACTCCTTCTTCAGCTGGGCGGCGGTGGCCGGGTCGCACTGGCGCTCGCCGCACAGGCCCGCGATGGGGTCGCCCATCACGTTCACCATCAGAAAGATCAGCAGCGTGGCTCCGATGAACACGGGGATCATCTGGAGCAGCCGCCGGACGACGTAGCGCCCCATGACCGGTCAGCCGACCTTGATCTCGTTGTAGACCGGCACGGAGAACGGGTTGAGCTTGACGTTGGACAGCCGCTGGGAGTAGCCGGCGCTGCCGTTCTGGTACCAGAGCGGAATGGCGGCCATGTTGTCCCGCACGACCTCCTCGGCCTGCTGGAAGGTCTGGATGGCCTTGCCCGTGTCGCTCTCGGCGTTGGCCTGGTCGACGAGCTTGTCGAAGTCCTTGTTGGACCACTTGCCGTCGTTGGAGGAGGCGTTGGTGTAGTAGAGCGGCTGGAGGAAGTTCTGGATCAGCGGGTAGTCCATCTGCCAGCCGGCCCGGAAGGGGCCCGTCATCTTGTGCTGGCCGATCTGGTTGCGGAAGTCGGCGAAGGTGCCGATGGGGTTGCCGACGCAGGCCTTGTTGTTGCCGAGGGCGTTGTTGATGGAGTTGCAGACCGCGTCCACCCACTGCTTGTGGGAGCCGGTGTCGGCGTTGTACGAGATCTTGACCTGTCCGCCCGGCAGGCCCCCGCCCTCCTGGATGAGCTTCTTGGCCTCGGAGGGGTTGTAGTCGCAGGAGTCGCCGCACAGGCCGTCCTGGAAGCCGCCCTCCTTGCCGAGCACCGGTGACGTCCAGTCGGTGGCCGGTGTGCGGGTCTTCTGGAAGATCGTGTCGGTGATCTGCTTGCGGTTGATCGCCATGGACAGGCCCTTGCGGACCTTGACGGAGTCCGGCTTGTTCCAGTCCGGGTCGTAGAAGGGGAACGCGAGGGTCTGGATGATGCCGGCCGGGGTGTTGAGGTAGCGGTCGCCGAGGTCGTTCTTGACGTTCGCCAGCTGCGCGGCGGGCACGTCGTCGACGAGGTCGAGGTTTCCGGCCAGCAGGTCGGTGTAGGCCGTGTTGTTGTCCGTGTACACCTTGAGCGTGACGCCGCCGTTCTGCGCCTTGTCCTCGCCCGCGTACCCGTCCCACTTCTTGAGCTGCATCTGGGAGCCCTTGGTGTAGGACGCGATGGTGTACGGACCGTTGCCGACGGGCTTGCTCAGCCAGGTGGAGTGGTCGGTGAAGAACGACTGGGGCAGCGGGGAGAACGCGGCGTAGCCCAGGGTGTCGGGGAAGGTGGAGAACTTCTGGGTGAGCTTGATGGTGAAGGTCTGGGGGCCGGTGACCTTCAGCCCGGACAGCGTGTCGGCGGTCTGCTTGCTGCCGTCCTCCGGGTGGACCTTGTCATAGCCCTCGATGTAGCCGAAGAAGTACGCGTTCTTCTGGTTGTTCTTCAGGCTGGCGCCGTAGTTCCAGGCGTCCACGAAGGATTTGGCGGTGACCTTCTCGCCGTTGCTGAAGGTCCAGCCGCTCTTGACGGTGACGGTGAAGTTCTGCGAGTCGGTGGTGTCGATCTTCTGGGCGAGCATGTCCTCGGCCGCACCGGTCTGCGGGTTGTAGCGCTTGAGCCCGCGGAAGACCATGTCGAGGACCTTGCCGCCCTGCACCTCGTTGGTGTTGGCGGGCTCCAGCGGGTTCTGCGGGTCCCCCCAGGAGGCACTGAGCACCGCGCCGCTGTCGCTGCCACCGCCGCCGCCCCCGCTCCCGCAGGCCGTCGCCGCCAGGACCACCGCCGCCGCTGCCGCGGCCCACTTGGCGTGCGTGGCTCCACGCATGGATGCCTCCTCTTGAACGCGCTGCTCCCGAGCGCTGTGCCGTCAGCGCCGGAGCACTGATCCGTTATCGGCCAATATCGCCAGATAACGGATCATCCGCATATCACGATCGCCCGTACGCGGGACGGACCACCCGTTCGTACGGCTGCGCCCGGAAGGACACCCGCATGTCGCCCTGCGGCGAGAGCGCGATCAGCAGGTTCGCCGCCATGGCCGCGGCCAGCCGCTCCAGCAGGGGCAGGGTGGGCACCCCCTTGCCGCACTCCAGTCGCGAGAGCGCGCCCTGACTCATACCGGCCCGCACCGCGAGGCGCTGCTGGGTCAGCCCCAGCTCCACACGCCGGGCGCGCACCGCCGCCCCGAGCGGACGTCCGAGACCGCCCCACACATCCCCACCGCGCGCAATTCCCATACCTCTCCCCCAATTCCTCGAACAGCGGTCACCAAGGGCGTGTTCGCCGGAATGAGGAGACACGGCGAGGCGCCGCACGGTTCCGCCTTGAGGAAATCTTGAGTGTTCACAGAGCCTTATGCCGAGGAATGCATATCCTCCATGGATTGTGAGCCACGCCACATTTCATACTGCAAAACCCGCCACCAAACCGGACAGGGCCGACGAATCAATGGGGCCTCAATTTCCGTTTTCAGGAGCTTCGTTCACCGCCGCGCGGCCGGGCGCCGGGCCTTCGTGATGCATTGCAGTTGCCAAGCCGCGAGGAGCCTGGCCAATCTTCCGTTGCGCCGAGGACGACGGCTCGAACGCCGGTCGGACAAAGGCCATCGACCAACCGACAGAAATTCTGAATTGTTACGGGGGACAGACCCGATGAAGAAGATCGTGGGCTCCACGCTCGCGTCCGCCCTGCTCGCCGGCGGCATCGTGACCGTCGCCGCGGCGGCGCCCGCCTCCGCCTCCTGCGCGCCCAACCCGGGCACCGGCTACCACATCACCAACAAGTCCACGGTGAGCAAGCCGACGAACCTGCACAGCGACTGGGTGTACGACAACGTCCCCGGCACCATCGGCTACAACAAGACCAAGACGGCCACCGTCAGCGCGAGCGGCACCGCGGGCGTCGAGGCCGAGGCCGGGGTCATCTTCGCCAAGGCGAGCACCTCGTTCAGCGTGACCCTCGGCAAGTCCTGGTCGAAGTCCAGCAGCTGGCAGTACACGCTGCAGACCAAGAACAAGGCGGGCAAGACCAAGGTCCGTATGACCATGTTCCACGAGTCGAAGAAGTTCCTGGTCACGAAGTACTCGTACTACTACGACGGCCACTGCAAGTACCACGAGAGCACCACGTGGAAGAAGTGGATGGTCGCTCCGGTGAAGAAGGACGCCAATGTGTGGGGTCTGGAGTGGAAGTAGCGGCGGCGGCGCGCTAGCGCCGTAGCTCCGTGACATCGGCCCGCCGGGGTTCCCGGCGGGCCGTCAGCGTTTCACCAGCGGATCGTCACCGGACTGGACCAATCACGGTCAACTCTCCCGTGACCGAGGCGTTTTCGCAGGCAGAGTGGGGTATAGAGACCCACCTACCAGCCGTCCTGCGTGAGCGATGACGCGAGGTCACCTCCATGAAGCAGCACGAACCGCACGGCCCCAGACCGCTCCTGGCACCCCGGATCGTCGCCGCCGCCGGTGCCGCCGCCCTCCTCCTGTCGGCCGCCCCGACGTCGTTACCGAAGGCGAACGCCGCGGAGAAGAAGGTGCTCACCGTCGCCGTGGCGCAGAGCGTCGACTCCCTGAGCCCCTTCCTGGCCACCCGTCTGGTCAGCACCAGCATCAACCGGCTCATGTACGAGTACCTGACGGACTACGACCCCGGTGACGCCCACGCCGTCCCCGGCCTCGCCACACGGTGGTCCCCGTCGTCCGACAAGCTGACCTGGACCTACACCATCCGCTCCGACGCCACCTGGTCGGACGGCGAGAAGGTGACCGCCGAGGACGCCGCCTGGACGTTCACCAAGATGATGACCGACGAGAAGGCGGCCACCGCCAACGGCAGCTTCGTCGCCAACTTCGAGAACGTCACCGCGCCCACCCCCACCCGGCTGGTCATCCGGCTGAAGAAGCCACAGGCCACCATGACCGCCCTCGACGTGCCGATCGTGCCCAAACACATCTGGGAGAAGGTCGGGGACCTGTCGAAGTTCAACAACGACAAGGACTTCCCCGTCGTCGGCGACGGCCCGTTCGTCCTCACGGACTACAAGGCCGACAGCTACGTCCGGCTGAAGGCGAACAAGACGTTCTGGCGCGGCGCCCCGAAGTTCGACGAGCTGCTCTTCAAGTACTACAAGGACGGCGACGCGGCCGTCGCCGCCCTCCAGAAGGGCGAGGTGTCCTTCGTCGGCAATCTGACCCCGGCCCAGGCCGCTGCCCTCAAGGGCCGCCCCGACGTCAAGGTCAACGACGCGCCCGGTCGCCGCTTCTACGCCCTCGCCACCAACCCCGGCGCCCGCGCGAAGGACGGCACGGCGTTCGGCGACGGCCACCCCTCCCTGCTCGACCAGCGGGTGCGGCAGGCCCTCTTCCTCGCCGTGGACCGCACGACACTCATCGACAAGGTCTTCCAGGGCCACGCGGTCCTCGGCGCCGGCTACATCCCGCCGCGCTTCTCGTCGTACTTCTGGAAGCCACCGGCGGACCAGGAGCTCGCCTACGACCCGGCGAAGGCCGCCCGGCTCCTCGACCAGGCCGGCTACCGGAAGAACGGCTCCGGCGACCGCGTCGGCAAGGACGGCAAGCCGATCACCTACCGCGTGCTGTGCCACGCCACCGACCCCAACGACAAGGCCGTGGGCCAGTATCTGAAGGAGTGGTGGGGCAAGCTCGGCATAGGGGTGCGGCTCGACTGCCTCGACAACGTCAGCGACCCCTGGCTCGCCGGCACCTACGACCTCGCCTTCGACGGCTGGTCGGTCAACCCCGACCCCGACTTCGTCCTGTCGATCCACACCTGCGGGGCACTGCCGGCCACCCCCAAGGACACCGGCGCCACCGACAACTTCATCTGCGACAAGCCCTACGACCAGCTGTACGCGCGGCAGCTCGCCGAGTACGACACGGCCAAGCGGACCGAGCTGGTCAAGCAGATGCAGTCACGGCTGTACGGCCTGGCGTACATGAACGTCATGGCGTATCCCAACGCCGTGGAGGCGTACCGCACCGATCAGATCGCCTCGATCGAGACGATGCCGAAGGCCGCGGGCAACATCTACGGTCAGGACGGCTACTGGAGCTGGTGGTCGGCCGAACCGGCGGACTCCGGGGGCTCCTCCGGATCGGGGCTGTCGGGCGGCGCGATCGCCGGAATCGCCGTCGGCGCGGCCCTGCTGGTGGCCGCCGGCGTGTTCGTGACGCTGCGGCGGCGGGCGACCGCGGAGGACCGCGAGTGACGGCGCTCGACGCGGCCCCCGTCGCGCGGCCGACGAGCGGCAGCGGCTATCTCCGCTACGGCGCCGCCAAGGTGGGCGGCGCCGTGGTCTCCCTGCTCGCCGTCCTCGTCACCGGCTTCTTCCTGTTCCGGCTGATCCCCGGCGACCCGGTGAAGACCATGACCGGCGGCCGCCCCGTATCCGCCGAGCAACTGGCCGCGTACCGGAGGGAGTTCGGACTCGATCTGCCGCTGTGGGAGCAGTTCACCGACTACTGCGGCAAGGCCCTCACCGGGGACCTCGGCACCTCGTACCAGTTCCGCGCCCCGGTCCTGGACAAGATCACCGAGGCCCTGCCGAACACCCTGCTGCTGACCGGCACGGCCTTCGTCCTGTACACCGCGCTCGGCGTCTTCCTCGGCACCCGCTCGGCCTGGCGCCACGGCCGCCTCGGGGACCGGTTCCACACCGGACTGGCGCTGACCCTCTACTCCGTGCCGTCCTTCTGGCTCGGGCTGCTGCTCATCATCGTCCTCGCGGTGGGCGTCGGCCCCATCCCCGGGATGTTCCCGACCGGCGGCATGGAGTCGGGCGGCGAGGAGGGCTTCGCCTACGTTCTCGACGTCGCCCACCATCTCGTGCTGCCGGTGATCACCCTGGTCGCCGTCGAGTACGGCCAGACCCTGCTGGTCACCCGCTCGGCGCTGCTGGACGAGATGGGCAGCGACTATCTGACGACGGCCCGCGCCAAGGGCCTGCGTGACGACCTGGTGCGCCGCCGGCACGCCGTCCCGAACGCCCTGCTGCCCACCGTCACCCTCGTCTTCGTCAACCTCGGCCGGACGGTGGCCGGGGTGATCCTGGTCGAGACCGTCTTCTCCTGGCCCGGCCTGGGCGGCCTCTTCTACCAGGCCCTGAGCGTGCCCGACCTGCCGCTGGTGCAGGGCCTGTTCCTCTTCTTCGCCTCGGCGGTGATCGTCATGAACACGCTGGCCGACCTGGTCTATCCGCTGCTCGACCCGAGGGTGGGCCGATGAGTACGGCCGTGGCCTCGCCCCGGGCCCTCGCCCGGCAGCGGCGCCGACGGGCCGCCCTGCGGTTCTGGCGGGCGTACCGCGGCCATCGCTCGGGCCTGCTGGGGCTCGCCGTGCTCGGGGTGTTCGCGCTGGTCGCGCTGACCGCGCCGCTGACGGTCGGCTCGGACGTGGTGAGCGTGACCGGGGCGCCGGGCCGGCCGATGGAGAGCCCGAGCGGTGAGTTCCCGCTGGGCACCGACCGGTTCGGCCGGGACCTGCTCGGGCTGGTGGTGTGGGGCTCGCGGGTGTCCCTGCTGGTCGGGCTGCTCGCGGCGGTGCTCTCCGTGGCGATCGGCGCCCTGGTCGGCATCACCGCCGGGCACTTCAAGGGCGTCTACGCGACGGTGCTGATGCGGATCACGGACTGGTTCCTCGTCATGCCGACGCTCGTGCTGGCCATCGCCCTGGCCACCGTCATGTCCCGCTCACTCGGCACGGTGATCCTGGCGATCGGCGTGACGTCCTGGCCGACCACGGCCCGGCTGGTGCGGGCACAGACGCTGGCGGTGGAGTCCCGGCCGTACATCGAGCGGGCCACGGCGCTGGGCGGCGGGCACGGGCACATCATGACCCGGCACGTCCTGCCCAATGTGATGCCGCTGGTGCTGGCCCAGACGACGCTGATGGTCTCGTCGTCGATCCTGGCCGAGGCGACCCTGGCCTTCCTGGGCCTGGGCGATCCGACCGTCGTCTCCTGGGGCGGACTGCTCCAGGACGCGCGCGAGGCGGGGGCGGTCAGCGCGGGCGACTGGTGGTACCTGGTGCCCCCGGGTCTCGCGATCGCCGCGGTGGCCCTCGCGTTCACGCTGTGCGGGCGCGCGGTGGAGTCGGTGCTGAACCCGAGGCTGGGGGTGGGGCGGTGAGCCTGCTGGAGGTCAGGGGGCTGGAGGTGACGTATCCCGGCGGGGCGCGGGCCGTGCGGGGCGTGGACCTCGCGGTCGGGGCCGGAGAGAGGCTGGGCATCGCCGGGGAGTCGGGCTGCGGCAAGTCGACGCTGGCGCTGGCCCTGCTGCGGCTGCTGCCGCAGGGCACCGATGTCTCCGGCGAGATCCTGCTGGACGGCGAGGACGTGCTCGCGATGCGCTGGGGACGGCTGCGGGCGGTCCGCTGGGCGGGGGCGTCGATCGTGTTCCAGGGGGCGATGCACTCGCTCAATCCGGTGCACCGGGTGGGCGACCAGATCGCCGAACCGATCGTGTTGCACGGCAGGGCGACGGCGGCCGCGGCCCGCCGCCGGGCCGGGGAACTCCTGGAGCACGTGGGCCTGCCGGCCGCCCGCGCCTCCGCGTACCCCCACGAGCTGTCGGGCGGTCAGCGCCAGCGCGTGATGATCGCCATGGCGCTGGCCTGCGACCCCCGGCTGATCGTCGCCGACGAGCCGACGACGGCGCTGGACGTGATGATCCAGGCGCAGATCCTGCGGCTGATCGAGACGCTGGTGACCGAACAGGACCTGGGTCTGATCATGATCAGCCACGATCTGGCGGTCCTCGCCGACACCTGCGACCGGCTGGCGGTGATGTACGCGGGCCGGGTGGTGGAGGAGGGCGCGGCGCGCGAGGTCTACGAGGACGCGCGGCACCCCTACGGGCGGGCCCTGGCGTCGGCGTTCCCCCGGATCGGCGACCCCGGCTCCCGGTTCGCCCCGCGGGGCCTGCCCGGCGATCCCCCCGATCCGGCGGACCTGCCGGCCGGGTGCGCGTTCCATCCGCGCTGCTCGGTGGTGACGGCGGCCTGCGCGACACAGGACCAGCGGCTGCGGGAGGCGGGCGGCGGCCGCCGGGCGGCGTGCGTGCACGTGGCGGACGTGAGGAGCGCGACATGACCCTGCTGACGGCCCAGGCCCTGCACGTGGCCTTCCCGGGACGACACGGCGGACCCCCGGTCCGGGCGGTGGACGGCGTCGAGCTGGAGGTGCGCCCCGGCGAGATCGTCGCGCTGGTCGGCGAGTCGGGCTGCGGCAAGACGACACTGGCCCGCGCCCTGCTGGGCCTGGTCCGCCCGAGCTCCGGGCAGATCTCCTTCGACGGGACGCCGCTGTCGTACACCTCCCGCGCCCTGAAGGCGTACCGCAGGCGCGCCCAGCTGATCCTCCAGGACCCGAGCGGCTCGCTCAACCCGCGGCACACGGTCTACGACGCGGTGGCCGAGGGCCTGCGCATCCACGGGTACGCGGGGGACGAACGGGAAGCGGTCGCGCGGGCCCTCTCCCGGGCCGGCCTACGCCCCCCGGACCGCTTCTTCCTGCGCTACCCGCACGAACTGTCGGGCGGTCAGCGCCAACGGGTGGTGATCGCGGGCGCGCTGGTCCTGGAACCCCGGCTGCTGGTGGCGGACGAGCCGGTGGCGTCCCTGGACGCGTCGGTACGCGGCGAGATCCTCGCCCTGCTCCTGAAACTGCGCACCGAACTGGGCCTGGCCGCCCTGGTGGTGACCCACGACCTGGGCCTGGCGTGGAACGTGGCGGACCGGGTGGCGGTGATGTACCTGGGCCGCATCGTGGAGACGGGCACGGTGGAGGAGGTCCTGACGAGCCCCCGCCACCCCTACACCCGCTCCCTGCTCTCGGTCCTCCCGGAGGCCCCGGGCACCCCGATCGTCCTCACCGGCGAACCCCCGGACCCGTCCCGCATCCCAACAGGCTGCCGCTTCAGACTGAGATGCCCGGTGGTGGCGAGCGGTGAGGCGGAGAGGGCAGGGATAGCCGACCGCTGCCGCACGGAGGACCTCCCGATCCTGCACGCCGGCCGAGAGCCCCAAGCAGCCTGCCACTGGCCACCAACGGTGACGGAAAGGGGCGCGGGGAACTGCGCGACAAGCCCCAACGCACCCGCGGACGACATACGACCGACGGCGTAAAACACCAGTTCCCGGCACCCCTCAAAAAAGGGGTACCGGGAACAACGGCCAAGGCGCCGCAGGCTTACGCGTGGACGACGTCCTTCTCCTCCGCGAAGTGGCAGGCCGACTCGTGCGCCGCCGGAGTGTCCTCCCCCTTGAACCGCTCGGGGATCGCCAGGACAGGCACCTCCTCCGCGCACTTGTCCTGCGCCTTCCAGCAGCGCGTACGGAAACGGCAGCCCGACGGCGGGTTGGCCGGCGACGGCACATCCCCGGTGAGGATGATCCGGTCTCGGTTCTCGCGCGCGTCGGGGTCCGGCACCGGCACCGCCGACAGCAGCGCCTGCGTGTAGGGGTGCGTCGGGTGGTCGTAGATCTGCTCGTCCGTACCGATCTCGGCGATCTTGCCGAGGTACATCACGCCCACCCGGTCCGAGATGTGCCGGACGATCGACAGGTCGTGCGCGATGAAGATGTAGGAGAGGTTGAACTCGTCCTGCAGTCCCTCCATCAGGTTGATGACCTGTGCCTGGACGGACACGTCCAGCGCGGAGACCGGCTCGTCGCAGATGATGATCTCGGGGTTGAGGGCCAGGCCGCGGGCGATGCCGATGCGCTGGCGCTGACCGCCCGAGAACTGGTGCGGGTAGCGGTTGATGTACTCCGGGTTGAGACCGACGACGTCCAGCAGCTCCTGGACCCTGCGACGCCGGTCGCCCTTCGGAGCCACCTCGGGGTGGATGTCGAAGGGCTCCCCGATGATGTCGCCCACCGTCATACGCGGGTTGAGCGAGGTGTAGGGGTCCTGGAACACCATCTGGATGTTGCGGCGGACCGCCTTCAGGGCACGCCCGGACAGCTTGCTGATGTCCTGGCCCTTGTAGAAGATCTCGCCGGCGGTGGCCCGCTCCAGGTTCATCAGCAGCTTGGCGACCGTGGACTTGCCGCAGCCGGACTCGCCCACGATGCCCAGGGTCTCGCCCTGGTACAGGTCGAAGGAGACCCCGTCGACGGCCTTCACGGCGCCGATCTGCTTCTTGAACAGGATGCCCTGGGTGAGCGGGAAGTGCTTCTGCAGATTGCGCACCTGCAGAATCGGCTCACCGCGCTCCACGGGCGCCTCGATCGCGGCGACCGACTCCGTCTCGGAGTGGACGTCCGCGACCTCCACCTCGGAGACGTTCGGCGTGGCGTCCTGCTGCTCGTCGTTCTTGCTGAGCTCAGCCATGGATCGTCTCCTTCCAGAAGTGGCATGCCGAGGCACGGCCGACGAGTTCGCCGCCGTCCTGCTCGGTGACCGGCGCCAGCGCCGGGATCTCCTCGCGGCAGATGTCCTGGGCCTTGGGGCAGCGCGGGTTGAACGCGCAACCGCTCGGGACACGCAGCAGGTTGGGCGGCAGACCCTTGATCGCGTAGAGCTCCTGGCCCTTCTGGTCCAGGCGCGGGATCGAGTCCAGCAGACCACGGGTGTACGGGTGCGCGGGGCGCTTGTACAGCTCGTGGACCGGGGCACGCTCCACGATCCGGCCCGCGTACATCACGGCGATCTTGTCCGCGACGTCGGCGACCACGCCGAGGTCGTGGGTGATCAGGATCAGACCCATGTTGTACTCGCGCTGCAACTCCGCGAGCAGGTCCATGACCTGGGCCTGGACGGTCACGTCGAGGGCCGTGGTGGGCTCGTCGGCGATGATCAGGTCCGGCTCCAGGGCCAGCGCCATGGCGATCATGATGCGCTGGCGCATACCGCCCGAGAACTGGTGCGGGTAGTCGTCCACCCGGGCCGCGGCGGCCGGGATCTTCACCCGGTCCATCAGCTCGATCGCCTTGGCCCTGGCCTCCTTCTTGGACAGGCCCTGGTGGACGCGGAACATCTCGCCGAGCTGGTAGCCGACGGTCAGCACCGGGTTCAGCGAGCTGAGGGCGTCCTGGAAGATCATGGCGATCCGGCTGCCGCGGATCTTGCGGCGCTCCTCGGCGGACATCTTCAGCATGTCCTGGCCGCGGAAGAGGATCTCGCCCTGCGGGATCGACGCCGGCGGCATGTCGAGGATGCCCATGATCGCCTGCGCGGTCACGGACTTGCCGGAGCCGGACTCGCCGAGGACGGCGAGCGTCTCACCGGCGCTCACGCTGTAGTTGACGCCGTTGACGGCCTTGACCACGCCGTCGCGGGTCTTGAACTCGACGTGCAGGTCGCGCACTTCGAGCAGCGGCCCGTCGTCAGCCCCGCCGTCGCGCGGCGAGGGCACGGAAACTTCTTCGATGACGGTCACGTACGCCTCCCTCAGCGCATCTTCGGGTCGAGGGCGTTGCGTACGGCCTCACCGAGCATGATGAACGCCAGCACCGTGATGCTGAGCATGATCGACGGGTAGAGCATGATCCACTGTGCTACGCGGATCTGGTTGCCGCCGTCGGAGATGTCGTTGCCCCACGACACGCCGTTCAGGCCGAGGCCCAGGTACGACAGCGTGGCCTCGGCGCCGATGTAGACACCGAGCGAGATGGTGGCGACGACGATCACCGGGGCGAGGCTGTTCGGCAGGATGTGCCGGAACATGATGCGCGAGGTGCTCGCGCCGAGCGCCTTGGCGGCCTGGACATAGTCGGCCTGCTTGGTGGTGATGACCGCGCCGCGCATCACGCGGGCGATCTGGGTCCAGCCGAAGAAGCCGAGGGCGCCGATGACGACCCATGTCGTGCGGTGCTCGAAGGAGTTCAGCGCGACCATGGTGCCGAGCAGGAACGGGATACCGAAGAACACGTCCGTCAGGCGGGACAGGATCGAGTCGACGAGGCCGCCGAAGTAGCCGGCGATCATGCCGACCAGTCCGCCCACCAGGGTGACGACGATGGTGGTGCCGAAGCCGACGGCCACCGAGGCCCGGGTGCCGTAGATGACGCGCGCGTACACGCTGCGGCCCTGCTGGTCGTAGCCCAGCCAGTCGGCCGAACCTATCTCGCCCAGCTTGGGCTTCTGCAGGTAGTGCTTGGACAGGTCGCCCAGGATCGGGTCCGTGCCGGTGAACCAGCCAGGGAAGAAGGTGACCGTCAGCAGGAAGACGATCAGCAGGCTGGAGACGATGAAGATCCAGCTGCGGCGCAGATCCGCCCAGGCGTCGCCCCACAGGCTGCGGGCCTTCTCCGGCTTGGCCGGAGCGGCGGGAGCGGCGGTCGGAGCCGCGGCGGTCTCCGCCACGGCGTCCTTGACATCGGTCTTGGTCACGTCAGGCATAGCGAATCCTCGGGTCCAGGACCGCGTAGAGCAGGTCGACGAGCAGGCTGGCGAGGAGGTAGATGATGACCAGGATGGTCACCAGACCGACCAGGGTGGTGCCCTCGCGTCGCACGATGGACTCGGCGATCGTGCCGCCCACACCATGAATGTTGAAGATGTGCTCGGTGACGACCGCGCCACCCATCAGGGCGCCGATGTCGGTACCGAGGTAAGTGACCACCGGGATCAGCGAGTTGCGCATCAGGTGGACACCCACGACGCGACGCCGCGGCAGGCCCTTGGCGATGGCCGTGCGGATGTAGTCGGCGCGCAGGTTCTCCGCGATCGAGGTCCGGGTGAGCCGGGTCACATAAGCCAGCGACGCGGTGCCGAGGACGACGGCCGGGAGGATGAACTGGGTGAGGTCCGTGTCGTCGTTGACGCTGGGCGCCACCCATCCGAGCTGGTCGGAGAAGACCATCTGGAGGATGAAGCCGAGGACGAACACGGGCATCGAGATGAGCAGCAGCGTGATCAGCAGGACCACGTTGTCCGTGATCCGGCCGGCCCGCAGACCGCTGACGATACCGAGAGCGAGACCCAGCACCGCCTCGAAGGCGAAGGCCAGGCCGGCCAGACGCAGCGTCACCGGGAACGCGTCACCGAGCACATCGGTGACCGGGCGGCCGCTGGCGATCTGGGTGCCGAAGTCCAGGTGCAGGATCATGTCCCGCATGTAGTTGTAGTACTGCTGCCAGATCGGCTGATCCAGGCCGTACTCATGCTTCAGCGCTGCGATCACCTGCGGGCTGCCGCCCTTGTCGCCGAACAGCCCGCTCACAGGGTCACCGGGCAGGGCGTAGACCATCAGGAAGATCAGCAGGGTTGTCCCGAAGAAGACCGGGATCATCTGGAGCAGTCGTCGTGCGACGTAGCGCCCCATCGTGCCTCCATGTCAATCACGACAGCACCGACGGGCCCTTTCCCCGCGCACCTGTGAAAGATGCGTGTGGAAAGGGCCCCCCAGCCACTGCCGTTCCCCGGGGCGCGGCCGACCGCGCCCCGGGACTACGGGCTTGTGGTTACTTCTTCTTGACCTGAACGCCGGTCAGGATCGGGTCGCCGTCCTGGGCGTACTCGACGCCGGTGACGTTCGCCGAGTAGCCCGCGTTGACCTTGTAGTACCAGAGCGGGATGCTGGGCATGTAGTTGACCAGCTGCTTCTCGACTTCCTGGTACTTCTTCATCGACTCGTCCAGCGACGGGGCGGAGTCGGCCTCGGTGATCAGCTTGTCGATCGCCGGGCTGGAGAAGCCGCCCTGGTTACCGTCCGACTTGGTGCCGAACAGGTCGCGCACGAAGTTGGCGATGAAGGGGTAGTCGAGCACCCAGCCCGAGCGGTACAGCGACTTGACCTGCTTGGCCTTGCGGGCCTGGAGGTCCGTCTGGAAGTCCGCCTTCGAGTCGAGGGAGCACTTCACACCGGTGGCCTTGGTGATGGAGTTGCAGACCGCCTCGACCCAGTCCTTGTGACCGCCGTCGGCGTTGAACTGGATGGTGATGGCGTTGCCCGGAACGCCGCCGCCCTCCGTGATGAGCGCCTTGGCCTTGGCCGGGTCGTACTTGGTGACGTCGCCCGCGGCGTCCGGCTGGTAGCCGAGGACGCCCTTGGCGACCCAGCCGGTGGCCGGCTCACGGGTGCCCTGGAGCACGGTCTTGGTGATCGTGTCGCGGTCGATGGCCATCGAAAGGCCCTGGATGACCTTCGGGTTGATCTTCTTCCACTGCGGCGCGTAGTACGCCACGGCGATCGACTGGATCGCGGAGTAGGCCTTGTCCACGGCGCGGTCACCGAGGTCGGCCTTGTAGACCGGGAGGTCCTTCGGGGCGATCTGGCGCAGGACGTCGACGTTGTTCGACTTCAGGTCCTGGTAGGCCGTCTCGAGGCTGGTGTAGTTCTTGAAGACCACACCGCCGTTCTTGGCCTTGTTCGGACCCTGGTAGTCGTCGTAGCGGGCGACCTCGATGGACTTCTTGTGGTCCCAGCTGACGAACTTGTAGGGGCCGTTGCCGACCGGGTGCTGACCGGCGGCGGCGGGGTCCTTGTAGAAGGACTCGGGCAGCGGCGAGAAGACCTCGTAGCCGAGCTTGTACACGAAGTACGGCAGGGCCTTGGTCAGCGTGATGGTGAAGGTGTTGTCGTCGACGACCTTCAGGCCGGACATCTCCGTGGCCTTCGGCTTGCCCTCGGCGGGAGCGACCTCGTCGTAGCCCTGGATGTCGGAGTACCAGAAGCTGTTGGTCTGCTTGTTCGCCGGGTTGGCGGCCCAGTTCCACGCCTTGACGTAGGACGTGGCGGTGACCGGGGTGCCGTCGTGGAACTTCCAGCCGGCCTTCAGCTTGACCGTGAAGGTCTTGTTGTCCTTGCTGTCGACCGACTCGGCGTTCACCATGACGATCTTGCCGCTGGCGTCGTAGTCGACGAGCGTGGAGAACAGCGCACGGGTGACGATGCTGCCGTTGGACTCCATGGTGTTGGCGGGCTGCAGCGGGTTCTCCGGCTCGCCGACCTCGATCGAGAACTTGCCGTTCGGGTCGATCGCGGCCTTGCTGTCGCTGCCCTTGTCGTCGTTGCCACCACCACAGGCGGTCGCGCCCAGCGCCACAACCGCGGCTATCGCGACCCACTTGGCGCTCTTCGCACCGCGCATGGGTTCCTCCTCTTGAGAGTCCATTGGTCCACCACATGAAGGGCACACGGCATACGGCCATCAGTGATGGCAGAGATGTTGGGTGCCCCCCGCTCGCGAGTCGGAGCCACATTGCGCGTGACCCGTTGTTCCGAGCTCTACGCGCCTAACTATCTGCCATGGGCGGTGGCCGAACCACACCCTCAAGGTCTCGGTTCGATCACACCTGACGTGTACTTCTTCCAAAATCCGGACAAACGGTTTGCAGAAAGATCCCTGCGAAACGGACTTGTTACACATCTATCGGAGGCGACTGTCCGCATTCCGGACGTCCGGGAGTGAAAAACCGATTGCGCTCTACGGTGACGGTGTGCATGGCCTCAACCCGCCTGATGCCGCGTCAGAACAAACGCGTCCGGCCGGGGATGCCGTACAAAGCACGGAACGTCCACCCACACAGCACATTAGTGGGGAACAGACGTGCTGTGCGGCTCCTGGGCCAAGGTGAAGGGTTTTCCCTACGTCCCGCTTACTCCAGGACGTACGCCGGGAAAACGGCCGAGCCGGGCGCCCCGCTTGCTGCGGAGTGCCCGGCTCGGCCGGTTCTGGGCGTCGGAGCGGCCGAACGCGGCCGGCTCAGCCGTGCTTGGCGCGCGAGGCGGCCCGGGCACGCTCGCGGGCGTCCAGGTTCACCTTGCGGATCCGCACGGCCTCGGGGGTCACCTCGACGCACTCGTCGTCGCGGCAGAACTCCAGGGACTGCTCCAGCGACAGCTTGCGCGGCGGCACGATCGACTCGGCCACATCGGCCGTGGACGACCGCATGTTGGTGAGCTTCTTCTCCTTGGTGATGTTGACGTCCATGTCGTCGGAGCGGGAGTTCTCACCGACGATCATGCCCTCGTACACCTCGGTGCCCGGCTCCACGAAGAGCACGCCGCGCTCCTGAAGGTTCGTCATCGCGAACGCGGTGACGGCACCGGCGCGGTCGGCGACCAGCGAGCCGTTGTTACGGGTCTGGAGCGTGCCGAACCAGGGCTCGAAGCCCTCGTGGATGGAGTGGCCGATACCGGTGCCGCGGGTCTGCGTCAGGAACTCGGTCCGGAAGCCGATGAGACCGCGCGAGGGCACGACGAACTCCATGCGCACCCAGCCGGAGCCGTGGTTGGACATGTTGTCCATCCGGCCCTTGCGGACACCCATGAGCTGCGTGACCGCGCCCATGTGCTCCTCGGGCACGTCGATCGTCATGCGCTCGACCGGCTCGTACACCTTGCCGTCGACGTCCTTCGTGACGACCTGCGGCTTGCCGACGGTGAGCTCGTAGCCCTCCCGGCGCATGGTCTCGACGAGGATGGCGAGCGCCAGCTCACCACGGCCCTGGACCTCCCAGGCGTCCGGGCGGTCCGTCTCCAGCACGCGCAGCGAGACGTTACCGATCAGCTCGCGGTCCAGACGGTCCTTCACCTGACGGGCGGTGACCTTGCGGTCCTTCACGGCCGACTTCGCGTCGGCGCCCTTGCCGGTGCCGCCACGGCCGACCAGCGGGGAGGTGTTGGTGCCGATGGTCATGGAGATCGCCGGCTCGTCGACCGTGATCAGCGGCAGCGCGACCGGGTTCTCGGGGTCGGCCAGCGTCTCGCCGATCATGATGTCCGGGATACCGGCGACGGCGCAGATGTCACCCGGGCCGGCCTTCTCGGCGGGCTTGCGGGTGAGGGCCTCGGTCATCATCAGCTCGGAGATACGGACATTGCTGACGGAGCCGTCCCGCTTGATCCACGCGACGGTCTGGCCCTTCCTGAGCTCGCCCTGCTCCACGCGGAGCAGCGCGATACGGCCGAGGAAGTTGTCGGCGTCCAGGTTGGTGACGTGGGCCTGGAGCGGGGCGGCCTCGTCGTAGGTCGGGGCCGGGATGTGCTCCAGGATCGTGGAGAAGAACGGCTCCAGGCTGGTGGAGTCCGCCGGGACCGTGCCGTTGTCCGGCTTGGTCAGCGAGGCGATGCCGTCGCGGCCGCAGGCGTAGACGATCGGGAACTCGATCTGCTCCTCGTCCGCGTCCAGGTCGAGGAAGAGGTCGTAGGTCTCGTTGACGACCTCGTCGATACGGGAGTCCGGGCGGTCCGTCTTGTTGATACAGAGGATGACGGGCAGCCGCTGCTGGAGCGCCTTGCGCAGCACGAAGCGGGTCTGCGGCAGGGGGCCCTCGGAGGCGTCCACGAGCAGCACCACACCGTCGACCATCGACAGACCGCGCTCGACCTCGCCACCGAAGTCGGCGTGGCCGGGGGTGTCGATGATGTTGATGGTGATCGGGTCCCCGCCGTCCTTCGGGTGGTACTTCACCGCGGTGTTCTTGGCGAGGATCGTGATGCCCTTCTCACGCTCCAGGTCGTTCGAGTCCATGACGCGGTCGTCGACGGAGTCGAGCTGGTGGGCGGCGAAGGCGCCGGCCTGCTTCAGCATGCCGTCGACGATGGTCGTCTTGCCGTGGTCGACGTGGGCGACGATTGCGACGTTACGGATGTCGTGGCGCGTGGCCATAGTGCGGCGTACTCCCAGAGTGGTGAGAAGGCCCTGCTGCGTACGTCCGTGTGACGCGGGCCTGCCGGGCTTGACACGCCACGGCCTCACCCCATGGTACGTGCCCTTGACGGCGTGGGCTCGCCGGACCGCCGGGTAAGGGGCGCGGAGAACGGCGCGACCAGCCACAACGCATCTGCGGCCGGCCACGAATCCGCACCCCCGCCCCCTTGTCCTACTCCTTGTCCGGACTGGCGGAAGCCTTCATCCCCTTCTTCAAGAACCCCATGTCCTCGTACACCGGCGTCTGGAACCCGAACGCCCCCGCGTTGACCAGCTCCTTTCGCGCGGCGGTCAGCTGAGGCCGCTGATACAGGGGAATCGACCCCGCCGCGGCCCAGATCCGGCTGTCCGCCTTGCGCAACAGCTTCCGTGACTCGTCCTCGTCCAGCGTGGCGATCGCCTCGTCGAAGAGCTGGTCGACCTGGTCCGTCCCCACCCGCGTGTAGTTCTGCTCGACGCTCAGCGAGCCGTCCGCGCCCGGCACCGGCTTGGCGTAGATCGGCCGGGCGTCGGTGGCGGGGAAGGCGGAGGTGGGCCAGGAGTAGAGGGCGAGGTCGTACTGGCCGGAGGCGATGTGGTCCTTGAAGTAGCTCTCGTCGGGGACCTTGGTGATCTCGGTGCGGATGCCGACCTTCTCCAGCATCTTCGCGATCCGGTCGGCCACGGTCCGCAGACTCTCCGAGCCCTGCCCCGACGGCACCACGAACCGCAGGGTGAGCGCCTTGCCGTCCTTGGCCAGCGCCCCCGCCGGGCCGGCGGCCGGAGCGGCGGTGCCCTTGGGGGCGTACGCGCCCGGCGCTCCGCCCTGGTGCAGCTCACGGCCGATGTACCGCTTGCCGTCCTGCGCGAGCTGGCGGCCGTGCCGCTCGCCGTCGTCCGCGTCGGCGCCGGCCTCCTCCGCCTTGTTGTCCTCACCGACGATGTACGTCCCGTCGGCACCACCCTCGGACGTACGGCCCGCCGCCTTGTCGCCGTCGGACGAGTCAGCCTCCGACTTCTCGGACTTCTCGGACTTCTCGCCGCCGCTCTTCTTCTTCGCGGCCGACTCGCCCCCGGCGGCCTTCTCGCCCTCGCCCTCCTCGCCGTCCTCTTCCTTCTGCCCCTTCTTCTTCTCTTCCTTCACCGGTCCCCCGGCGACCCACCCGGCGTCCGCCAGCAGCGCCTGCGCCTCCGCGGTGTCCTGGTCGCCGAGCGCCCCGCTGTTGTCGGCGTAGACCTCCTGCCCGGACAGGGCGAGGTGGCTGCCGACCGGCTCGACGGGCAGGCCGAGCGGCTTGAGGACCAGCGCGGCCAGCTCCTTGCGGTCCAGTGCCCGGGCCACGGCCCGCCGTACCCGCTCGTCGGCGAGCGGACCGTCGGCGCCGTTCAGGGCGAGCTGGGTGAACGCCGGCTCCAGCGAGCGGCGGACCTCGACGCCCCGCAGCGACTGCTGCTGGGCCTGCCAGGTCGCGATCGCCTTGATCAGCTTCTTGCGGCCCTGCGCCTCGTCCCCGTCGAAGCCGTGCGCGACCGCCCAGGAGCGCAGCGCCTTGAGCGCGGTCCGGCCTCCGCCGGGCCCGGCGAGCGGACCGGCCGTGATCTTGGCGGCGCCGTTGATGCGGCGGACGTCGGCCGGGTCGATCTCGGCGAGGTCGACCTTGCCGGCGGCCAGCGCGGTGGCGCGCTCGGTGCGCGGGACGGCCGTGAGGACGATCTCGGAGAGCTTGGCCGGCCGCCCCCACCAGCGCGGATTACGGGTGAGGGTGATCTGCTCGGCCTTGTGGTCGACCTTCTTCAGCGAGAAGGGGCCGGCGGTCACCTTCAGCTTGCGCCGGGCCCCGTCGTTGAAGGAGTCGGGCGTGCCCATGACGTCCTTCGGGTACAGCGGGGAGAACAGCGACTTCCAGTCGGCGTAGGGGCGGGCGAAGGTGACCCGGACCTCCAGGTCGTTCTTGCCGCGCTCGATCTTCTCGATGCGGTCGTAGCCGGCGTTGCGGGCGGTCCAGTAGGCGCTGTCCTTGCCGGACAGGGCGCGCCACTGGGCGGCGAAGTCGGCGGCGCCGATCTCCCGGCCGTCGCTCCAGACGGCCTGCTGGTCGAGCCGGTAGAGGACGACCTGCTTGGGCTCGGTCTCGACGACCTTGGCGGACTCCAGGAAGTCGGCGTCGCGCTGGGGCCGCGCGTTGCGGTCGAGCCGGAACATCGACGGCAGGACGGCCTGGGCCACCCGGGTGGTGGTGGCGTCGGCGTCGGACTGGAAGGTGTTGAAGGTCTCCGGCACGTCGTCCACGGCCCAGCGCAGGGTGCCGCCGTCGGCGATCCGGGCGCGGTCGGCCGGGGCGATGTCCTGGGCGGCCAGTGGCTTGCCGGCCTCGTCGGTGGAACCGCAGGCGGCCAGGGTGGGCACCGCGAGCGCTCCCGCGGTGAGGAAGGCGACCGAGCGAAGCGCTCCGCGGGGAGAGCCGCTACGGGCCGTCGTTCGAGTGCGGCTGTGCCGTGGCTGGTCGCGCTGTTCCCCGCGCCCCTTTGGGGCGCTGCCAGGGCCGCTGCCGTGGTGGGACATCTTCGGGTACCTCCGGGAAGCCGCGGGAGTTACGATCACATTTGGGCGATCACTCGGGTTGATCACTTTTGGGTGACATTTGAGTGATCAGATGTATTCGGATGTACGCAGCCACTGAAGAGGAAAGGGTTCGGCAACCCTGGACGACACGGCGACGGCGCACCGGAAGCCCACCCGTGCGGCGCAATGCGTCAAGGGCGCGATCACACACAGCGGCCAGGCGTCAAGGGCGCACTACCGCGCATCAGCCAATCGGTGCACATCCCTTCCCACCGGCCCGTGTGACGCGCAACACTCGCTGGCGCACGAACGCCCCCGTCCAAGGCTCCAAGCCCGCGGAAGTGAGGTGCACAACATGTCCGTGCAAGATGAACTGACATCGGTCCAGCACAGCCTCGACGACCTGTTCCGGTCGCTCGGCCGACTGGAACAGCAGCTCGGTGGCGGCGGGCTGGAGATCCGCCGCGTCCGCACCGACGCGGAGCATCTGCGCGAGAGCGTCTCGCTGCTGCGTCAGTCGGCCAGCCTCCCCGAGGCCGCGCGCACACCGGAGCTCGTCACGATCTCCGACACCCCCTACGACCCCAGCATGTGGACGGACTCGGACGACGAGGGCCTCGGCGCCCGCGACCGCCACGCTCCCTGACCCATCAGGAGGGCTCACGTTGGCCACCGGCACGGAACCTCCAGCCACCGGATCCCATCCGCGCGGCGGTGTGCGGGGCGCCGGGCGCGCCGCGATCGCCGCCCCTCATCTGCGTACCGACCGCTGGTGGCTGGCCCCGGCCGTCACCGCGGCCGGGCTGCTCGCCTTCATCGTGTACTCGACGTGGCGGGCCTTCGCGAACGCCGACTACTACTCGGCGCCCTATGTCTCGCCCTTCTACTCGCCATGTCTGGCGGAGAACTGCGCGGACATGCCGTCGGGCCCCAACGCCGACGTCTTCGGCAGCTGGTGGGGCATCTCCCCGGCGATCATCATCCTGATCTTCCCGCTGGGCTTCCGCCTGACCTGCTACTACTACCGCAAGGCCTACTACCGGGGCTTCTGGGCGTCCCCGCCGGCCTGCGCGGTCGCCGAGCCGCACCGGACGTACTCCGGTGAGACCCGCTTCCCGCTGATCCTGCAGAACGTCCACCGGTACTTCTTCTACGCCGCGATCCTCGTCGCCGGCGTCCTGACGTACGACACCGTGCTGTCCTTCCGCGACACGGACGAGAACTGGGGCCACATGGGCCTCGGCACCGTCGTGTTCCTCGTCAACATCACGCTGATCTGGGCGTACACGATCTCCTGCCACTCCTGTCGGCACATCGTGGGCGGCAAGCTCAAACACTTCTCCAAGCATCCCGTGCGCTACAAGGCATGGCAGTTCGTCGGCAGGCTCAACGCCCGCCACATGCTGCTCGCCTGGGCGTCGTTGGTGAGCGTGGCGCTCGCCGACTTCTACGTCTATCTGCTGGCGTCCGGCGCCTTCGACGATCCGCGATTCTTCTGATGAGGGGTGCCTGCTGATGTCCGTGGTCGACCGCCAGGAGTGGGACGTCGTCGTGGTGGGCGCCGGCGGCGCCGGGCTGCGCGCCGCCATCGAGGCACGCGAGCGGGGCGCGCGTACGGCCGTGATCTGCAAGTCGCTGTTCGGCAAGGCGCACACGGTGATGGCCGAGGGCGGCATCGCGGCGGCCATGGCCAATGTCAACGAGCACGACAACTGGCAGGTCCACTTCCGCGACACCATGCGCGGCGGCAAGTTCCTCAACCAGTGGCGCATGGCAGAACTGCACGCCCGTGAGGCCCCCGACCGGGTCTGGGAGCTGGAGACCTGGGGCGCCCTCTTCGACCGCACCAAGGACGGCCGGATCTCGCAGCGCAACTTCGGCGGCCACGAGTATCCACGCCTCGCCCACGTCGGCGACCGTACGGGCCTGGAGCTGATCCGCACCCTCCAGCAGAAGATCGTCTCCCTCCAGCAGCAGGACAAGAAGGAGACCGGCGACTACGAGTCCCGGCTGAAGATCTTCCAGGAGTGCACGGTCACCCGGATCCTCAAGGACACCGCATCCGACAGCGGCTCCGCCGCGGGCCGGATTTCGGGTGTCTTCGCCTACGAGCGCGAGTCCGGGCGCTTCTTCGTCCTGGAGGCCCCCTCCGTCGTCGTCGCGACCGGCGGCATCGGCAAGTCCTTCAAGGTCACGTCGAACTCGTGGGAGTACACCGGCGACGGCCACGCGCTGGCCCTGCTGGCGGGCGCGCCCCTGCTGAACATGGAGTTCGTGCAGTTCCATCCGACGGGCATGGTCTGGCCGCCGTCGGTGAAGGGCATCCTCGTCACCGAGTCGGTGCGCGGCGACGGCGGGGTCCTGAGGAACTCCGACGGCAAGCGGTTCATGTTCGACTACATCCCGGACGTCTTCAAGGAGAAGTACGCCCAGTCCGAGGAGGAGGGCGACCGCTGGTACGACGACCCGGACAACAACCGGCGTCCCCCTGAGCTGCTCCCCCGCGACGAGGTCGCCCGGGCCATCAACGCCGAGGTGAAGGCGGGCCGCGGCTCCCCGCACGGCGGCGTGTTCCTGGACGTGTCGACGCGTATGCCCGCCGAGGTGATCAAGCGCCGACTGCCGTCCATGTACCACCAGTTCAAGGAGCTGGCCGACGTCGACATCACCGCGGAGGCGATGGAGGTCGGGCCGACCTGTCACTACGTGATGGGCGGCATCGCCGTCGACTCCGAGACGGCGGCGGCGCGCGGGGTGCCGGGGCTGTTCGCGGCCGGTGAGGTCGCGGGCGGCATGCACGGCTCCAACCGGCTCGGCGGCAACTCGCTCTCCGACCTCCTGGTCTTCGGGCGCCGGGCGGGCTGGCACGCCGCCGAGTACGCGGCGGGCGTGACCGGGCGCCCCGAGGTCTCCGAGGCCCAGGTCAACCTGGCGTCCGCGGAGGCCCTGCGGCCGTTCTCCGCGGAGGCGGAGGGCGAGGCGGGCCCGCCGGAGAACCCGTACACCCTCCACCAGGAACTCCAGCAGACCATGAACGACCTGGTCGGCATCATCCGCCGCCAGGGCGAGATGGAGCAGGCCCTGGAGAAGCTCGCCGACCTGCGCGTACGGGCCCGCCGGGCCGGCGTCGAGGGGCACCGCCAGTTCAACCCCGGCTGGCATCTCGCCCTCGACCTGCGGAACATGCTGCTGGTCAGCGAGTGCGTGGCCCGCGCCGCGCTGGAGCGCACCGAGTCGCGCGGCGGTCACACCCGCGAGGACCACCCGGTGATGGACCGCGCGTGGCGCAACATCAACCTCCTGTGCCGGCTGGCCGATCCCGCCGGAGGACCGGCGGGGGCGGACGTCCCGCAGCGCGGCCAGATCGACCTCACCCGTGAGACCACCGACGCCATCCGCCCGGACCTGCTCTCCCTGTTCGACAAGGAGGAGCTGGTCAAGTACCTCGCCGAAGAGGAGCTCTACGAGTGAGCAGCTATGAGGCCCGCTTCAAGGTGTGGCGGGGCGATGTGAGCGGCGGGGACCTGAAGGACTTCGCGGTCGAGGTGAACGACGGCGAGGTGGTCCTGGACATCATCCACCGCCTCCAGGCCACCCAGGCCCCCGACCTGGCCGTCCGCTGGAACTGCAAGGCGGGCAAGTGCGGTTCGTGCTCGGCGGAGATCAACGGGCGGCCCCGGCTGATGTGCATGACCCGCATGTCGGTGTTCGACCGGGACGAGACGATCACGGTGACTCCGCTGCGCGCCTTCCCGGTGGTCCGGGACCTGGTCACGGACGTGGGCTTCAACTACCGGAAGGCGAGGGAGGTCCCGGCCTTCGTCCCGCCCGCCGGGCTCGGGCCCAGCGAGTACCGGATGATGCAGGAGGACGTGGACCGCTCGCAGGAGTTCCGCAAGTGCATCGAGTGCTTCCTGTGCCAGGACACCTGCCATGTGGTGCGCGACCACGAGGAGAACAAGACGGCGTTCGCGGGGCCCCGCTTCCTGATGCGGGTGGCGGAGCTGGACATGCATCCGCTGGACGCGGCCGCCGAGGGCGGACTCGACCGCAAGAAGACCGCGCAGGACGAACACGGCCTCGGCTACTGCAACATCACCAAGTGCTGCACGGAGGTCTGCCCCGAGGGCATCAAAATCACGGACAACGCGCTGATTCCCTTGAAGGAACGGGCGGTCGACCGGAAGTACGACCCGCTGGTGTGGCTGGGGTCGAAGATCAGGAGACGCTCCTCGTAGCCGGCACTACCCGACTCAGCGCACCCAGTCGTCCCGGTACGCCTTCCAGTCCGCCTCCGTTGCGGCGAAGTCGACGTAGAGCGCGACGCCGAAGCGGGTACGGTCCGGGTCCGTGCGGGAGAGGCCCAGGCGTACGCCTCGGACGGCGGCCGGGACGGTCTCCGCGTGGGCCCAGTGGCCGAAGCGGTTCTCACGGTAGAAGGGCAGGCCCATCAGCAGGTCGGTGCCCTGCGGGGTGACCTCCAGGGCGAGAGAGGTCTGCTGGGCGACATAGCCGCCGTACGTGCTCTCGAACGGCTGCATGGTGTCGTACGACATCACGGCGATCTGGTCGACGCGCCGCGCGACCTCGCCGAAGAACGACTGCGACCACCACTTGGGGTGGCCGGCGACCGTGCCCCAGAAGGAGTGGAAGCCCGGCAGCGGGTCGATCTGGTGGGCGGCGACGGAGAGTTGGGCGTGGTGGGCCCCGGTGATGCCGTGAAGGGTGTCGAGCAGGGCGAGGTAGTCGCGGTCGCCGGAGTGCAGGGGTTCCAGGTCGAAGTGGGCGCCCTCGAAGCCCGCGTCGAGAATCTGCCGGGTGGACCGTACGACGTTCACGCGCGTCCCGGCGTCCTCCAGCCGCAGCCCGGTCGGACCCTCGGTGGCAAGCACATCGCCGAGCCAGGCCTGGACGCGGACGCCGGGCATCTCGCGGTGCACACCGGCGATGAACCAGGCGGCCCTCGGATACAGGGACGCGGGCAGCGTGCCGTCGTGCTCCAGGGGCCCGGTGTGGACGTACAGATCCCGGATCCCGGTGTCCGACAGCCGCTCGGCGAGCGCCGCGAGATCGGCGTCGCTCTTCCGCCCGTCGACCCAGGCGTGTCCGAGCCAGAGGGCGTCGCGGTGACGGGTGAAGGTGCCGTCGGCGGGGTCACCGGCGTAGTTGATACGGAGGGCGAGCTGGGTGCCGAGGACGGAGAGGAGGAGGGCGAGGAGGAGAACGAGAAGGGCACGGAGGGCGTTGCGGAGGGTGCGGCGGAGTCGGCGGGGGTGGGGTGGGGGCGTGCGGAGTTCCGGCGGTGGGGTGGGGTCGTCGGGGGTTCCGGGCGTGGTGGCTTCCTTGTCGGCCGCGTCCGGGTCGGCGGGCTTGTCGGTCCGCGCCTGTGTCTCCCTCTCGGCCTCGTCCGGGTCGGTCGGCTCCCCGTTCTCCGGCTCGGTCCGTGTCGACGACCGGTCCACCCGGCAGTCACCCCCCCTTGCGTCGTCCAGCCCCGTCCCGGGTGAATCCCGGTCGCGTACCCGCAGGTGCGGCCATACGCTCCCAAATGTGACGTCGTCCCTGATCCGAGGCCGCCCGCGGCGCGCCAGGTCGCACATATCCGTGCGGGTGGCGCATGCCGTGGTGGGCGGTGCGGCCGGGGTCGTGTGGCTGGTGTTGCCAGGGATGACGACGAGTACGGACGTTCCGGTTGCGATCACCCGTTCGCCGGTGCCGACCTCGGCCTCTACCTCGACCTCGATATCCGAGGCGCCACCCTCGGCCGCCCCCAGCGACGACGAGACGTCCGCCGCCGATCTGGTCCTCCCCCTGGTGGCGCTGGGCGCGGTGGGCGCGCTCGCCGGATACGGCTATCTTCGCCGAGTCCGCCGCACCCGGACCCGGACGACACCGGGCGGCGGCCCGCCCCGACCACCGGTCGCCGAACCGAACCCGCTGGACGACCTGGCCGCCCGGTCCCACGAGACCCTGGTGCGAGCGGACAACCAGCGGTACGCCACCCACACCGAACTGTCCTGCGCCGCAGCCCTCTTGGGAGCGGAGGCGGTGGCGGGGGCCGCGTCGGAACTGCGGGCGGCGGAGACGGAACTGGCGGCGGCGTTCCGGATGCGGCAGCGGTACGACGAGGGCATACCCGAGGAGGAGGCCGCCCGTCGGCACACGCTGGCCGGAATCGTGGGCCGCTGCGAGGAGACCGGCCGGCACCTGGACGCCGCCGCGGCGACGCTGCGGGAGCTACGGGCGCTGGAGCGGGACCCGCGCGAGGCCCTGGCGCTCGCGGAGTCACGCTTCCGGGAACTGACCTCCCGCACCCCGGCCGCCGAGGCCACGCTCACCGAACTGCGCGCCCGGTACGCGCCGACGGCGAGTGCCGAGGTCATCGGTTACGTGGAACAGGCCAAGGATCGGCTGGTGTTCGCCACGACCCACCTCAACCTGTGCCGCCAGGCGGCCGATTCCGGCGACGCGGAGCAAGCGGCGGGGCAGCTTCGTACGGCGGAGGGCGCGATCGCCGAGGCGGAGGTGTTCCTGGCCGCGGTCGACCGGACGGCCGACGGGCTGGCCGAGGCCGCACGGATGGTCCCGGCCGTCCTCACCGCCGCCGAGGCCGAGTTGGCGCCGTCGAGAACACCCCTGGTCCGGGAGGGCGAGACCTACTCCCAGTTGCTGCACGCCGACGCCGTACTGACCTCCGTACGCGTCGAGTTGACGTCGGGCCGCCCGTACGACCCGGCCGCCGTCCTGCGCGGAGTCGTACGTGCGACGCTGCCGCTGGCCACCGGCAGGTCGGGGGCGCTCCCGGCGGCGGACCGCCTCCTCGCGGAGACAACGACGGCCGCCGCGGACGATTTCATCCGCACCCACTCGGGCACGGTGGGGGCGACGGCCCGCACCCGACTTGCGGAGGCGCGACGCCTGCTCACCGAAAGCACATACTCCGCCTCCGACGAACTGGCTCTCGGGGCACGCGCGTTGGCCGAACAGGACGTGCGGCTGCACGGCAATCCGTACGCCTGAGCAATGTTGTAGCGGTTCGGTGACGGTACTCGGATCCCCCCAATACCCCTTTGTATGATGATCTGCTATTGGTGAGACTTGGGCCGAATCATCGATGCGGGCATACGGGGGTGTGCTAAGCGTGATCAAGCCGGGGGAGATTCCTCAGTTCACGGGCAATCTGTTCCAACTGGAGTTGGATCACGCCGCGTTGAAGAAGGACGCGACGAACATCCGGAACACCGGCAGCGATGTGCACGCCCAGTTCCAGGGCCTGTCGGCCTTCTACCACGCTCCGGAAGCGGAGCAACTCTTCGCGACGACGAAGCCGGTGAAGGAGCGGGCGAACGACTTCGCGACGGAGCTGGAGACGGTGTCGTCGGCGTTGTCGTCGTACGCGACGGAGATCCGTCCCCTTGTCTCGAAGCTGCTGGAGTTGAAGACGAAGGCGCAGACGTTCGTCGATTCGGTCAAGGACGATGACGACTGGGAGTACGACGGCGACAAGGTCGACGAGCACAACCAGATCCGGGACGACATCACCAACACGGTCGCCGCGTTCTGGGCGGCGGAGCGGACCTGCCACAACAAGATCACTGCGATCTGGGGTGGGACGCAGATGGTCGCGGGGGACGGTTCGGAGCGCAAGGACCAGTACGGGTTCAACGCGGAGGACCTGAAGAACGCGAAGCTCCCCTGGGGTGACCCGGTGGAGGAGAAGCATCACTGGTACGAGGTCGGCCACTGGGTGAAGTCCTTTGTGTGGGACGGCCTGATCGTGGACGGCATCTGGGGCACGATCAAGGGTCTCGGCACGCTGGTGGGTTTCGGCGGCTGGGACGCGATGGGCGCGGCCTGGAAGGGTCTCGCCCAGCTGGCGACGGGTCTGGCGCTGGCGTCGATCCCGGGTGTGGGGACGGCGTTCTGGCTGCTGCCGGATGACAAACTCCCGTCCTGGATCCGTGATTCGCGCACCGCGATGAAGGAGACGGGCAAGGCGCTGGTGGCGTGGGACGAGTGGGGCAAGAACCCCGGTCGTGCGGCCGGTGCGGTCACCTTCAACGTCCTGACCACCGTCTTCACGGGCGGTGCGGGTGGTGCGGCGTCGGGTGCGGGCAAGGCGGGCGCGGTCGCGAAGGCGTTGTCGGTGGCGGGCAAGGCCGGCAAGATCATCGACCCGATGACGTATGTGGCCAAGGGTGCGGGTGCGGGTCTGTCGAAGATCGGTGACATCACCAAGGCGATCAAGGGCATCGGGAACATCGAGATCCCGAAGCTGCCGGAGAACGCGATCACTCTGCCGGAAGGTTCGCTGAAGCTGCCGGACGGGACGGTGCATCTGCCGGAGGGCTCGCCGATCCCGGAGGGGGCGACGAAGCTGCCGGACGGCAACATCAAGCTGCCCGACGATGTGCCGGTGGTGCACGAGGACGCGTTGCCGGTGAAGGCGGAGGGCGGGGAGCCGACGCTGTACGCGGATCGGGGCGGCAATCTGGTCGACGGCCACGGCAATGTGCTGCTGGATGTGGAGAAGCCGGGCCCGCAGGACGTTGTGGACCGGCCGGCGGGGGGCGAGCCGGACGCCACCGGTCCGGCGGGCGCGGACGTCCCGCACACCCCGGACCCGGCGAAGGTCCCGGCGATGTCGGGCGCGGCCACCCACACCGCCGACGCGGCCCAGCACATCAACCTGGGCAGCAGCCTGGACGATGTGGGCCGCGTCCCGGACAACGCGGCGGTCCACGCGGGCGGCGACATTCCGAACGTTCACGGGGGCGGCGACATTCCGAACGTCCACGCGGGCGGAGACCTCCCGAACGGCACGGGTCTGGGCGACCACCTGCCCGGCGGCACCGCGGACCACCTGCCCGGCGGTTCGGCAGACCACCTCCCGGGAGGCCACGCGGACGACCTCGGCCACGGCCCGACGGCCAACCACGAGCCCCCGAACAGCCACACAGGCGGTCACGGCGACGGCCCGGGCGACGGCTCCCATGGCCACTCGTCCGACGGCAGCCACGATGGATCCGGTACGGGCGGTCACAGCGACGGCACGAACGACCCGCACCATCACGCCGACGACGGCGCGCATCACCCGCCCCACGAATCCGTTGCTGACGGAGTCGGCGATGCGGGCCATGGCGCGGGGGAGCATGCCGACGCCTCAAACCACACCGACGTCAATGGCAACCCGTCGGATGCCCCAGGGTACCCAGAGGGCTACGACCCCACCGATGCGCTGGTGCATCAGGGCGCGTTGCCCGGGGCGGGCCCTGGTGATAAGTTCCTCGGCCAACTGGATCCGTCCCGAGTCGAGATCTCGGATGGCCTGATCACACACGTCGATGGTCGTCCGGTCGAAGAATTCATCCAGACTCTCTCCCGGGACCGTGTGGACATCTACATTCAGGCGAAGAACGACGGTACGTTCTCGAAGGGGCAGACCGGTGCCTGTGTCGGATCAGTAATCGACACGCGCACGGGCATGGTCTACGAGGGCATCAACGGGCCTGGCGATGCGGTGATCCCGTTGGACGATCTGCATCCGCTGCTCGCTGAGCGTTTTGAGGCCCTCCAGGCCAATCCGCCCCACCCTGCGCAGATCCTGGAGCACGCAGAGGTGAAGGCCGCGAACCAGCTACTGTGGGAACGAAAGAAGCTGGGACTGCCGGACGACGCGAGCGCTCTGAGTGAACTCCGCGCTTCCGTGTGGTTCCCCTTCAAGAAGGACTTTGATCTGGAGGTTCCCGTGCCGCCGAAGGCAGCGCCGTTCTGCGCTAACTGCGCGAATATGCTGCATGAGGTTCCGAGTACCTTCGGTCGGTTTACCGCCTGGCCGCCCAACGCTGAGAACAAACTCCCGTGGTAATGGATATGCGACGTATTGACATTGATGATGACGAAGTTGATATCGGCTTCGATCACAGACTGCTCTATGCCGGAGAGCCTTACACCGGAGAAGCCGTGGAGTACCTGGCCGGCCATCTGGTGAGCAAGGTGACGTACACGGATGGGTTCAAGGACGGCCCTTACTCCGAGTGGTACAAGGACGGAACCTTGCGGGCCGAGGGAGTCATGAAAATGGGGTTCGTCGCCGGAGAATTCAGGCGCTGGCACCCGAATGGAATTCTAGCCAAGCGCATGATCAACAGTGAGGATGGGAAGAAACCCCTCGCTGAGTACGAATGGGATGAGGAAGGGCGTCCGACGCGAGCCTGGGAGAACGCCAAGCCGTAGAGCGCGTCCTCTTCCGATTTCCGATTCGAAGCCTCCGGTCTGTGATGCCTCTGTGTGTACCGCGCTGTTCACGGGCGGCGCGGGAGCCGTGCGGGGCGGATCCGGAACGGCATAACGTCCCCCGGCGATTGCCGCCAGACTTCGAAGCCTGCCTGAAACCCTGGCTCACCCTTTGCAGACCGCCCTGCCAGGGCGCCTGTTGGATGGATTGGATGCAACGGATCAATATCAACGATCCTGAGGTCGATAGGGATATGGGGCAGCATTTGCTGTATCGCGGGGAACCCTTCACTGGTGAAGTCGAAGAGTTTCTTGGAGATGCCCGTGTCTGTTTGGAGAACTATGTTGACGGTTTGCCGGACGGGCCGAGCTGGGAATGGTACGCGGACGGTTCCCTGAGGGCTGAGGTGACTGTTCGCAAGGGGCGTGCAGTCGGTATCGCGCGACGGTGGCACCAGAACGGAGTGCTCGCCTCTGAGCGGGTGTTTTCTGAGGATGATGGGTCGTTCTTGTCCAGCCGGGAGTGGGATGAGGAGGGGCGGCCGACGGAGGTGTGGAGGGGAGCCCTGTGAAGGCCAGCATGCCGTGCCATAAGGTGTTCGCATGTCCCTCTTGATGCGGGCGCCCCAGGAATGTGCCTCGTGGGAATGGGAACGGAACGACTTCGCGTCGCCCGGTCTCGATTCGGCGTTGATGACCGCTGCGCGGATGTCTTCCGTGCTGCGGGACCACGGACTCTTGGAGCCGAGTCAACTGGCGTGGAAGTGGTTCGTCATGGGGCGCGGCAGCACGGGGATCACCACTAGCCTCACCCTCAGGGGAAGCATCGACGAAGCTCAGCTCGCCCAGCGGATTCAGGAATGTCGCCCCGCGGGATTCCCCGATGCGGAAGTTGGCGCGCTCACGATCTCCGGTGTCGGAACGTGGGTCGATGCCGAGGGCGGGGAGCACCGCGAGCCCCATCTCGCCGAGCTGACTGTCTACCCCGACGAGCGTCACCTCGCCGCAGAGGTGTCCGTGTTCCATGATGTCTGGGGCTACTGCGACTTCGCGGGCGTTCCGCACCCCGATGTTCAGAAGCGGAATGCTTCTCGCCTGGCTGCGGCCCTGCGAGCGCTCGACGCGCTTCTCGGAACCTCAGCTGAGCCGGGTGAGCCGACGTACTTCGGACGAGCCGAAGGCTACGGCATCGAGATGCCCGATCTGATCGACGGCCGAGGACCCGACCTCACCGACATGCTGTGAGACTTGGAGTCTGTGATGGCGGAGCTGATCCGTATCGACATCGACGACCCAGAGGTTGATATGGACCATGCGCAGCGCTTGCTGTATCGGGGAGAGCCGTTCACGGGTGAAGTCGTGGAATATCTGGGTGGTGCGCTCGTCAGCCTCGAAACCTATGAGCTCGGGGTGCGGCACGGTCCTAGTCGTGACTGGTACAAGGACGGCACGCTGCGCTTCGAAGGGACCGTGCGCAGCGGCCTCCCTGTCGGCGTCTCACGCGAGTGGCACACGAGCGGCACACTCGCGTCCGAACGCGTCTTCGCCGACGACGGGCTGACCATGCTGTCGGACCGTGAGTGGGACGAGGAAGGCCGGCCGACGAAGGCATGGAGCAAGGAGGACGCCTGGGCTGGGCCGACCGCGTAACTTGCTTGTATTCGAGGAGCATTCAATTTCTCCGAATCCTGGATCACCGATGCTGTGTTGGAACATGTCGTGCTGGCGGGCGCGGAGCTGTCCCGCTCCGATGCCGAGGGCGCGGATCTGACCGGGGTCGACCTGTCCGAAGCATCGCTCTCTACGGCGTCGACGCTTTCGGGGCGAGCTGCCGAGGAACCAAGTTCATGGGATCGTCTCTGCTCGGGGTCGACTTCCGCTCCGCCGATCTGCGGGATTCCGTCTTCGGGCCGGTGATCCTGGTGGAGGCGGGTGTCTCCCGCGAGCTGGCCGGCCGGGAGCTGCAGGAGTGGATCAGGGAACGCGGTGGCGAGTTGAAGGGCGTGGGCGTCGACTGATCAAGAAGGGTCCCCTGTCCGCGTCTGGGAGAACACCGCCTCGTAGCCCCAGAGCGTGGGGTAGGCCCGTACGAGCGCCAGGACCCCGTCGGCCTCGTCGCCCGTCGGCCCCATGAACTCGGCCGGGAAGGCCGGCGGTTCCGGGTCCGCGTCCCACGCTCCGATCCGCAACACCCATCAGGCCGGCGCACCCTCAGGGCAGGCGGGGCGGTCCAACTGGGTGTCTTCCGAACGCTCTTTCGTGGAGTGCAAGGGGTGACGCTCGCCCCGGGCCATCGCGTGACTTCAGCCACAAGCTGGCGAAGGAGTTGTGAGGCGACCCATGGTCTCACCCGCACCCACTGGCGGAAGTCGTCGTACTCCGGCGGCGGCGACGGCCACGCCTGCGTGGGGATCGCAACCCACCGCTCCCGCATAGCCGTTCGTGACTCCAAGGCCCCCGCCGGGGGCCACCCTCACCTTCCCGGCCGGCGCCTTCACCCTGTCGATGAGTTGGGCGAGGTGGGTGATTTGCCGGAAGTGGCCCGTATATCCCCACGGTTTGGTCACCGGTTTGTGATGCCTCTGTGTGCACGGCCGTCCCGCATTGCACAGACATTCGGCTAGTTGATAGGCATGACTCTGACTGTGCAATGCGCGTGATGCGCGACGAGAGACCCTCATGGGGGAGGCGGGTTCGGGTATGAAGTTCGACATGGGTGCGCAGACGCTGTCGACGCTGATGCGTGATTCGCGTGGTTCGAGTGATGAACTGGGTACGTTGATCCGGTTGTTGGTGCAGGCGGCGCAGCCGTTGGAGGGGAAGTTCAACGGTACGGGTCGGCAGCGGTTCGATGCGTTCAAGGCGCGTGCGGATGAGATCACGAGTGAGTTGAACGGGTCGTTGTCGGCGATCCTGGGTGGTCAGTCGGGGATGGAGTCGGCGTTCGCTTCTGGTGATCAGGAGCAGGGTGAGAACGCGCAGCAGCAGATGGCGGCTGCGAACTTCGACGCGGCCCGGTTCGGTGCCCGTTAGAGCTGCTGGTCGGCTGAGTCAGGTTTCTTTCTCTTTCTTCTTCACGGGGAGTGTGTGATGGCGGGTTCGGGTCAGGATCGTCGGTCGTACGACATTGGTGCGTCGACGGATGCGCAGGGGAACATCCAGGCGGTGGTGGCGCGTCTGGAGACGGTGATCGGTGAGCGTGACCGTCAGGTGAAGGCTGCGATGGCGGACTTCACGGCGGATGGTGTGGCGGATGAGTACCACGGCAAGGAGCAGCGGTGGACGAACGCCTCGAACGAGGTGAAGAACATCATCGCGCTGCTGAAGTCGACGCTGGAGAAGAACGACGGTACGGCGCAGTCGACGCTGGCGAAGGCCAAGTCGGCCGTCAACAACATCGGCTGACACACCGTCGGCTGACACAGGCGGTCAAGGCGAACTAGGCGTAGCAGGGCGTAAGAGCGTGAGAACGTCGCGGACACGGGGGTTGGGATGCCGGGCTGGGATCTGAAGCCGCAAGGTATTTCGCATGTGCTGAAGACGACCGGTGAGACGGCGGGGCATCTGGAGACGCACGCGAAGTCGTTCGGCGACAATCTGTCGTCGGCGGCGACGAGTGCGGGGACGATCTCCGCGGACGCGCCGGCGGCGGACGGCAAGCAGGCGGCGGGCGGTCTGGTCGCCCTCGCTCTGTCGCAGTGGGCGGAGCGGTCCTCGAAGGACCTGCAGTTCGTGGCCGCCCGGGCCGGTAAGTCCCTTCAGGGCGTGGTGGACGCGACGACGGCGTACTTGAACGGTGACGAGGAGATGGCGGCCGAGGCGCAGCGCAACACCCTCGCCGCCCCGAAGATCGATGCCCCGGGGGTGGGCAAGGCGTGATCAAGCCTGATCAGATTCCTCAGTTCACCGGCAATCTGGCCCAACTGGAGCTGGACCACGCCGCGTTGAAGAAGGACGCGACGAACATCCGGGACACGGGCAAGGACGTCCACAGTCAGTTCCAGGGCCTGTCGGCGTTCTACCACGCCCCCGAGGCGGAACAGCTCTTCGGCACCACCAAGCCCGTCCAGGAGAAGGCGGACCACTTCGCCACCGAACTGGAAACCGTCTCCTCCGCGCTCTCCTCCTACGCGACGGAGATCCGCCCTCTCGTCTCCAAGCTCGCCGAACTCAAGACCAAGGCGCAGACGTTCGTCGACTCCGTCAAGGACGACGACGACTGGGAGTACGACGGCGACAAGGTCGACGAGCACAACCAGATCCGGGACGACATCACCAACACGGTCGCCGCTTTCTGGGCGGCGGAGCGGACCTGCCACAACAAGATCACTGCGATCTGGGGTGGGACGCAGATGGTCGCGGGGGACGGTTCGGAGCGCAAGGACCAGTACGGGTTCAACGCGGAGGACCTGAAGAACGCCAAACTCCCCTGGGGTGACCCGGTGGAGGAGAAGCATCACTGGTACGAGGTCGGCCACTGGGTGAAGTCGTTCGTCTGGGACGGCCTGATCGTGGACGGCATCTGGGGCACGATCAAGGGTCTTGGCACGCTGGTGGGCTTCGGCGGCTGGGACGCGATGGGCGCGGCCTGGAAGGGCCTGGCGCAGCTCGCCACCGGTCTGGCTCTCGCCTCGATCCCGGGTGTGGGGACGGCGTTCTGGCTGCTCCCGGATGACAAACTCCCGTCCTGGATCCGTGATTCGCGCACCGCGATGAAGGAGACGGGCAAGGCGCTGGTCGCCTGGGACGAGTGGGGCAAGAACCCCGGTCGTGCGGCCGGTGCGGTCACCTTCAACGTCCTGACCACCGTCTTCACGGGCGGTGCGGGTGGTGCGGCGTCGGGCGCGGGCAAGGCCGGCGCGGTCGCCAAGGCCCTCTCCGTCGCGGGCAAGGCCGGCAAGATCATCGACCCCATGACCTACGTGGCCAAGGGTGCGGGTGCGGGTCTGTCGAAGATCGGTGACATCACCAAGGCGATCAAGGGCATCGGCAACGTCGAGATCCCGCACCTGCCCGACGGTGCCATCGAGCTGCCCACCGGGCACGGCCTGGACCCGAACGGCAACATCCTGCCGCCCCACACCAACTTCGACGTCCCGTCGACGCCGCACAGCGCCACGCCGGCCGGGCTGCCGTCCCACTGGACGATCCAGACCCCGGAGCCGACGGGCTTCACGGGCGGCGCGCACACCGTCGACAGCGGTGTCTCCGGTGCGACGCACGGTGTGTCCGACGGCGTGATCGGCGGGACCCCGCACCCCACCCCGAGCACCGGTTCCGCCGGCCTGCCGGGCCACGGGGACGGCATCTTCGGTGGTACCCCGAACCCGACGCACACGGGTTCCGGTGTGCCGACCGGCGTCACGCACGGCGCGTCCGACGGCATCTTCGGCGGCACCCCGAACCCCACGCACGCGGGTTCCGGTGTGCCGACCGGCGTCACGCACGGCGCGTCCGACGGCATCATCGGCGGCACCCCGCACCCCACCGGCTCCGGCGTCGCCCCCGGCACCTTCGGCGGTGCCGCGCACACGGTCGACAGCGGTGTCTCCGGCGCGGCCCACGGTGCCGGCGACGGGATCTCCGCGGGCGGGCACGCGGGTACGACGCCGTCGGCGTGGTACCACGACACCCCGACCACGGCCCCGCACCACACCCCGACCACGGCCCCGCACCACACCCCGACGACGACCCCGCACGACGTCCCGACCGGCACCCCGCACGCGGGCACCCCTCACACGGGCACCCCCCACACCGGCGGCCACGACGTACCGAATGGCGCCGGCCACGACGCGCCCCACGGCACCGGCCACGACACCCCCCACGGCACCGGCCACGACACCCCCGCCGGTCACGCCGACGACGCCACGCACACCGGCGACCACACGGACGTGGGTGGCGACCACACGGGCCTCGGCGACTCGGCCGTGGACGCCGGTGTCCACCACGGCACCGACGTCCCGCTCGCCCCGGGCCACGCGGGCACGGACGCCGCGGCGCATGCCGGGGTCGGGGAGCCGTTCGAGTACAAGCCGATGATGTCGGCGGACGACTTCGACAACCTGACCGGCGAGCAGAAGCACGCGGTCGCCGCCGCGGAACTGGAGCGGGGCACGAACCCCCACCCCAGCTCCAGCAACGCGGCCGGTCAGGCGTACGGCGACACGTACTGGAACGACTTCCTGGACGGCCTCGACCCCGAGGCGAGCGGCGCGCTCCACCAGTACAGCGACTACCACTACACGACGATCAACGGTCAGCTGCGCGACATCCACACGCCGCTGGAGCCCCACGTCCAGAACATCGTCGACAACATGGACCGGGTCATGGGCGCCCGCCCCGTGCCCGAGGACATCATGGTCGTCCGGGGCACCGGGTTCGACCACATCCTCGACGAGCCCGACATCGACTCGCTGCTCGACATGGAGGGCAGGACCTTCACGGACAAGGGGTTCACCTCCACGTCGCTCGGCAAGACCCCGGCTTTCGAGTTCAAGCCGATGATCATGCATCTCCGGGTGCCGAAGGGCACGCCCGCCCTCTGGATCGACCACATCTCCGCGAACCCGGGCGAGCGGGAGCTGCTGCTCGCCCGCGGTACGGAGTACAAGGTGACCCGCGTCTTCCAGGAAGGCGGCAAGTGGCAGGTGTACGGGGAGGTCGTGCCGAAGCCGTAGCAGATGGCTCTCGGCCGCCCCGGAACAGGCCCCGTCGTCGCGGATCAGCCCGACATACAGAAACATGGACTTCATGAGCAGTGAACAACGACCGCCCTCGCGCTTCGAGGACGACTTCCAGTTCAAGCCGGTGGCAGGTCCGGCGTCGTACAGCCGTCGCACCGACGGCCCCGTCACGTACCTGAGCGTCGCCGACCGCACCGGTGCCGTCATCGGATACGTGTGGGCGAACGACCAGGACGACGCGGCCGGCTGGGTCGTGCCGCCGGGGCTGTCGGACGACGCCGTCAACGCCGGGGCGAAGTGGGTACGTGCCCTGCGCGCCGGCAAGGCCCGGGAACTCGCCCCGACGGCCCTGCTCGCGGAACTGGCCGCGGGCTCGAACGACAACAACGCGACCCATGTCGTCCGGGGTTCGCGCGCCGAGGCCCCGAGCCTCGACGCGCTCAAGGAGCTGGCAACTGGGCACTGAGCCGCTGCCCGACCCCCGTCACCCCGTCTGGTACTTCCCCGTCAGCACCACTGGCGGGGAAGTCGCCGGCTACGTCTGGGCCGACCACACCCGGCGGGAGATCGGCTGGACGCTCCGCAGCGAGGGGAGCGTCCAGGCGTACGACGTGGGCAGAACCTGGGAGCGTTCGGTCTCGGAGCCTCGCGAGGAACGGTTCGACACGCTGTTCGTCATGGCCGAGTTGGCCCGTGTCCCCGGCGCCGGACCGGTGGCCGGCGTCGCCTCCGTGGATGTCGTGGACGACCTCGCCCGTACCGTCACCGACGCCGACGACCAGCGGCTGCTGGCCCAGCTGGCCTCGGACGACGACGCCTGGCGGGAGGTGGCCGAGGCCTACCACGCGCTCACCCCCGAGGACCGGAAGATCCAGTGGGGCGGTGGCGAGCGGAACGAACGCGGTGCGATGCAGATGCCGTATCCCCGGTACGGCGTCGCGCTGGACCGGCTGCGGACGGCTCTGTACGCCGTGCGGGCCAACACCGCCGAACACCGGTGGGGCGGCAAGCCGTTCCCCACCGTCCCCAAGGACGGTCCGCTCCCTCCCGCCGACGCCGTGCGCGCCATCACCGCGGTCTACCGCGCGGAGCGCGTCTGCGACGGCACCATCGCCGAGTCCCTGGACAACGGCCTGCTGGACGCGGCCGTCACGTCCCTCCTCGCCTGGTACGACAGCACGCCCCGCGCCCACAGCTGACGGACAACCGCCCACCCCCGCCTGCCTGTGCAGGTTCTGTGCAGGTTCCCGACCCCGGTCATGGTCCTGCCGGTGAAGTGAAGCCCCCCGGGTGTACTCCCCACCCACCCGTGCCTTATGTTGCACAGGCAAAGTAAGGGGGAGTTTGCGCCGTGAGCATGAGTCTCGCCGAGGTCGAGGCCGTCGCGTGTGCCGCGCACGCCGGGCAGACGGACAAGGCAGGGCGGCCGTACGCCGAGCATCTGCGGGCCGTCGCCGAGGGCGTCCGCGCCCGGGGCGGGGACGATGAACTCGTCGCCGCCGCATGGCTGCACGACGCGATCGAGGACGGCGCGCTCAGCGAGGAGTGGTTCGACGGGGCCGAACTCCCGCAGCGGACCAAGGACGTCGTACGGGCCGTGACCAAGCGGTCCGGCGAGCAGCCGGAGGCGTACGCGCGGCGGATTCTCGCCACGCCGGGCGCCCGGCTGGTCAAGGCGGCCGACCTCGCGCACAACGCCGACCCGGACCGGCTCGCCGCCCTGGACGAGCCCACCGCCCGGCGCCTGGAGCGGAAGTACAGCGCCATGAGGCAGTACCTCGGCCTCACCCCGCACGACTGAGCACCAGAAGACCGCACGACTCAGCACCACGAGAAGCAACGACACACACGACTGACGGCACCCACAGGACGACGACTTAATGGCACGGGACTACGACAGCCAGCTGCTGGAGTCGGTGACGGTGCGGCGGCGCCGGATGCGCGACGCGCTCCTGTTCGGCGCCCAGCGCGGCCGGCGCACGCTGGACGAACGGCTCGGCAAGGTGTTCGCGGGTATCGCGATCGCCGCCGTGCTGTGCGCCGGATGCGTGGGCTGGTCCTTCCTCCAGGCCACGCTGGCCAAGCAGAAGGCCCAGCAGGACAAGCAGCGACAGCAGCAGGAACAGCTGTACAACCCGGGGAGCAGCAGCCCGTCCCCGAGCGGGAGCGCGACCTCGGGTGGGGAGAAGCGGTGAAGACGGTGGATCTGGGTGACGTGGTCACCTCAAAAACCGCAGTTGGCCGAAACGACGCGATGATAGGTTCCGGTGAGTGGTGAGCACTGCAACGACGTCTCGGACCCAACTCAGCCGAGTCACCCTGATCGGTGAGCGGCGACGCGCCGACCTGGTGCTGCCGTCGGACACCCCGATCGGCCAACTGCTGCCCGACATACTCCGGTTGCTCGACGACCGGGTCGCCTCGCGGCCCACCACGCGGCAGTTGGTCACCTCCGACGGCTCGGTCCTGCCGAACGACGCCACGCTGTCCTCGGCCGAGGTCGCCGACGGCGCCGTCCTCCAGCTCGTCCGCGCGCACGCCGCGCCCCCCGCGCCCGTCGTGCACGACGTGACCGACCAGATCGCCGACGACCTCGATCTGCACGGCTGGCGCTGGCGCCCCGCCGCGCGCCGGGTCAGCGCCGGTGTCGCCACCGTCGGCTTCGCGGTCGCCGCGGCCCTGCTGGCCCGCCACGAGTTCTCCCTTGAGTCCGTCGCCACCGCGCTCGCCGTGACGACCGTGCTGTTCCTCGTCGTCGGCGCCGCCGTGGCGAAGATCGGCGAGGGCAACCGGGGCCTGGCCACCGCGCTGCTCCTCGCCTCCGGCGGGGTCGGCCTGCCGGCCGCCTGGACCGCCGCCGACGCCTACGACTGGTCGGGCGAGGCCCGCCTCGCCGGTGTCGTCGCCGCGCTGGTCCTCACCCTGGTGCTGCTGGCCTACTTCTCGCCGCTCGGCCGCGGCGGTCTCATCGGCGCGGGGGCGGCCGTCGCCGTCTGCGCCGTCTGGGAACTCGTGGCCGCGCTCCAGGACCGCTCGGACCGGCTCGGGGCCGTGATGACCGTGTTCTCGGTGGTCCTGCTCGGTCTGCTGCCGCGGTTCGCGCTGATGGCCTCCGGGCTCACCGGCCTCGACGACAAGCGGTCCTCCGGCGTGTCCGTGAGCCGGCACCAGGTCTCCAACGCGCTCGCCGCCACCCACCGCGGCCTCGCCCTGGCCACCATCGTGGCCGCCGGTTCGGCCGCCGCCGGCGGCTGGCTGCTGACCACCGCCGACAAGCCGAGCGTGTGGGCCGTGACCCTCGCCTCGCTCACCGCCGTGGTGCTGCTGTCGCGGGCCCGGGCCTTCCCGCTGGTCGCCGAGGTCGTGGCGCTGTTCGGGGCGGCGGCGACGCTCGTCGTACGCCTCGCGGTGGTGTGGCTGGACCATGCCGGTGGCGCCGGCGCGCTGGCCCTGCTGGGCGTCGCCGCGCTGCTGCCGCTGCTCGTCCTCGCGATCGAGCCGCCCGAGCATGTGCGGGTCCGGCTGCGGCGGCTGGCCGATCTCATCGAGTCCCTCGGCGTGATCGGACTGTTCCCGCTGGCCGTCGGAGTGTTCGGCATCTACGGGCAACTGCTCGACAAGTTCTGAGTCCGACAAGTTCTGAGTCCGAGGGACAACACGTCGGCGCTGCGGGCGGGACGACGAGGCAAAGGGAGAAGGGCGACATGCCGAGCGCGAGCGGCGACAACTGGCAGAACGACGTACTGCGCAATCTGAGGAACGACACCAACGCGCCTCAGCAGCCGGGCACCCCCGGGCAGCAGCAGCAACAACAGCAACAGGGCGTGCCCTCGCAGGCGCAGGGCCCCGGCTACGGCTACCCGCAGCAGCAACAGCCCGACCCCGCGTACGGGTATCCGCAGCAGCCCCAGGCTCCCGGCTACGGGTACCCCCAGCAGGCGTACCAGCAGCCCTACGCCGACCCGGCCGCGCAGCAGCAGTACCAGGAGCAGTACCCACAGCAGTACCAGCAGCCGTACCAGCCGCAGCAGCCGTACGTCGAGCAGGGCACCCAACAGCCCTACCAGCAGCCGGTCCAGCAGGCCCAGCCGCAGCCCCAGCAGGCCGCCGCCCCCCGCCGCACGGCGAACCGTTCCACCCCCGACACCCGCCCGGTCGTCGACAAGCGGCTCGCCGCCACCGGCCTCAAGCCCCGCCGCGGCGAATCGTTCAGCGTCCGCGCCCTGCGCGCCGTACGCCGTACCGTCTCCTCCTCGGCCGCCCGCGAGGTCGCCGAGACCACCGCCACCGCCGAGACGCTCCAGCGGCCGGTGACCACCGGCCGGCAGATCGCGGTGACCTCCATCCGCGGCGGCTCCGGCAAGACCACGGTCAGCGCCCTGCTCGGCGCCACCTACGCGCACTACCGCCAGGACCCGGTGCTGATCATCGAGGCCGACCCGGCGCTCGGCTCGCTGCCGCTGCGGCTCGGCGCGGAGAACACCCGCTGGACCACCGGCGACTTCGCCACCATCGTCGAGCCGCAGATGTCCCTGCTCGACGTCAGCGGCTACCTGGTCCAACTCCCGGAGAACGCCTGGCTGTTGCCCGGCAGTCAGGGCCAGGTCGGCGCGATGCTCGACACCAAGGGCTATGAGCGGATCATGGTCAATCTGCGCCGCTACTTCGGTGTGACCGTCGTCGACTGCGAGACCCTGCCCGCCGAGGTCGCCCGCACCGCGCTGTCCGCCGCCCAGGCCCGGGTGCTCACCGTGCCCGCCACCCTGGAGGGCGTCGCCAGCACCTACGCCGTCCTGGACTGGATGCGCGGCCTGCCCCGGGACATCCTGGCCACCACCGTCGTCGTCCTCACCGAGACGGCACCGCACGCCGGACTCGACCTGGACAAGGCGATCGAGCAGCTGAGGACGACCGGCGCGAGCGTCCGGGTGCTGCCCTACGACCGGCATCTGGCGGCCGGTGGCGCCATCCACACCGACCTGCTCGCCCGCACCACCCGGCAGGCCGCCACCCAGCTGGCCGCCGAGGTCTTCGAGCTCTCCCAGAAGCGCCGCTGACCACCCCCTGGCCATCCCGAAGGGACCCACAGAGGCTTAGGACGATGAGCACCCGACTGATCCATCGCCCGGCGCGGACCACCCGGCCGCCCGCTGCCACCGAGGCGCGCACCATCGAGGCCCCGCCCAACCTGCCCGAGGGCAAGGCGGGTTCGATCGCGACCTCGCTCCTGCCCGTCGCCGGCGTGATGTCGTCCGTCGTGATGATGACCGTCGTCCGCAACAGCCAGTTCGCCGGGCTGGGCGCGATCATCCTCGTGGTCACCCTCGCCGGCTCCCTCAGCCTGGTCTTTTCGCAGCGCGGCAAGGCCCAGCGCACCCGCCGCACCCAGCGCGAGGCGTATCTGTCGTACCTGGAGGACCTGCGCGAGGAGCTGTCCAAGGAGGAGAAGGAGCGCCGGGAGCAGGCCCAGGTGCTCAACCCGCAGCCGGACGCGCTCTACGACATCGTCCGCGACCCGGCCCGCCTGTGGGAGCGCCGCCGGCTCGACGGAGACTTCCTGCGGGTGCGCGTCGGCACCGGCGAGATGCCCGTACGCGACCTGAAGGTCGGCCAGCAGGGCTCCTCCGTGCTCACCCCGCCGGACCAGTTCATGCTGAACGAGGCGTCCGCGCTGTCGGCCCGCTTCCGCACCGGCACCGAACTCCCGCTCACCGTCCCGCTCGACCGGGTCGGCAACATCACGGTGATCGGACGGCGCGAGGACACCCTGCGCGTCGCCCGCGCCCTCCTCGTACAGACCGCCGCCATGCACGCCCCGGACGACGTGCCGATGGCACTCGCCGCCGCAGGCGACCGCATCCCCGACTGGGAATGGGCCAAGTGGCTGCCGCATCTGCTCGACACCGAGCAGTTCGACGGCCCCGTCTCCGCCCGCCGCATAGCGCCCTCCATGCCCCAACTGGCCCGCCAGATCGGCCCCGAGCTGCGCCGCCGCGCCTCCTACGCGGCCGAAGTGCGCCGCGGCCTGTCCGGCAAGGACGCCCTCGCCATGACCTCCCGCCTGCTCGTCGTCTCCGACGCGCACGGCGACGACGCCGTCGACCTGCCCCGCCCCGACGACGCGGTCGGCCTGCGCGAGATGGGCGTGACCGTGCTCCACCTGCTCGACGAGCGGGTGCAGGAGCCCGGCCACGTCGGCGTGCGCATCACCGTCGACGGCGAGAAGGTCCTCATCGAGGACCTGCGCCAGGACGAGCCGATCAGCGCCCACGGCACCGTCGACGAGGTCGGCGTGCCCTTCGCCGAGGGCTTCGCCCGCATGCTCGCCCCGCTGCGGCTGTCCGCGGAGTCGATGGTCGACGCCCCGCTGTCCGGCCCCGTCGACTTCGCCGAGCTGCTCGGCATCGACGACGTCGCCGACCTCGACCTCTCCCGGCTGTGGGCGCCGCGCGGCGAACGCGCCTTCCTGCGCGTGCCGATCGGCATCAGCGACTCCCACGAGCCCGTCCTGCTCGACCTGAAGGAGTCCTCCGAGCTGGGCATGGGCCCGCACGGCCTGTGCGTCGGCGCCACCGGCTCCGGCAAGTCCGAGCTGCTGCGCACCCTCGTCCTCGCGCTGGTCGCCACCCACCCGCCGGAGGACCTCGCCCTGGTCCTCGTCGACTACAAGGGCGGCGCCACCTTCGCCCCCTTCGCGGACCTCCCGCACGTCGCCGGCGTCATCACCAACCTGGAGAACCAGGCCGGCCTGGTCGAGCGCGTCCACGCCTCGCTCGCCGGCGAGGTCAAGCGCCGCCAGCAGGTCCTCAAGGACGCCGGCAATGTCGCCGACATCGGCCACTACGCCGCGCTGCGCGCCGAGAAGCGGCCCGACCTCGACCCGCTGCCGCACCTGTTCGTCGTCATCGACGAGTTCGGTGAACTCCTCACCGCCAAGCCGGACTTCATCGACCTGTTCCTGTCCATCGGCCGTATCGGCCGCTCGATCGGCGTGCACCTGCTGCTGTCGTCGCAGCGCATCGAGGGCGGCAAGCTCAAGGGCCTCGACACCTACCTGTCGTACCGCCTGGGTCTGCGCACCTTCTCCGCCGACGAGTCCCGCACGGTCCTCGACACCACCGACGCCTTCCACCTGCCGCCGCTGCCCGGCTTCGGCTACCTCAAGGTCGACACCAGCCACTACGAGCGCTTCAAGGCGTCCTACGTCTCCGGCGCCTACAGCGGCCCCGTCCAGCGCGAGGCCGAGGACACCGGCCCGCTCGCCCTGGAGTACGAGGCGTTCAACACCCTCGGCCAGGACGAGAACGCGGGGCCGGAGGAGCCCAAGATGCGGCGCCGGGAGACCGGGCCCACCCAGATGGGCGTCATGGTCGACCAGATCGAGGGCTCCGGCGCCCCGGCGGTCCGCCAGATCTGGCTGCCCCCGCTGCCCGAGGCGATCGCTCTCGACAAGGTCGCCGGTCCGCTGGAGGTCGGCCCGCGCGGCATGCAGCTCGCCAAGCGGCGCGGCCCGCTCCAGGTGCCGATGGGCCTGCTCGACGACCCGACCAAGCAGTGGCAGGGCCAGTGGTACCTGGACCTCACGGTCGCGGGCGGCCACGCGGCCGTCATCGGCGGCCCGCAGTCCGGCAAGACCACCCTGCTGCGCACCCTCGCCCTCTCCCTGGCGCTCACGCACACCCCGCAGGAGGTCGGCATCTACGGCCTCGACCTGGTCGGCGGCGGACTCCAGGCGCTGTCCGGCCTGCCGCACGTCGGCGGGGTCGCCGGCCGCGCCGACCGCGAGCGCGCCGCCCGCACCATCGACTCCGTGCGCGGCATGCTCGACCAGCGCGAGGAACTGTTCCGCATCCACAACATCGACTCCCTGGAGCAGCTGCGCACCCTGCGCGCCGCGGGCCATGTGCCCGAGCTGGCCTCCACGGAGATCGTGCTGCTCATCGACGGCTTCGGCGCCCTGCGCGACGACTTCGAGGCGCTGGACGACGCCGTCGTCGACATCCTCAAGCGGGGCAGCGGCTACGGCATCCACGTCGTCGCCGGCATGCTGCGCTGGAACGACGTGCGCATCGCCACCCAGTCCCAGTTCGGCACCCGCGTCGAGCTGCGCCTGAACGACCCGAGCGAGTCCAGCATCGAGCGCAAGCTCGCCCAGACCCTCTCGGCCGACGAGAAGGGCCGCGTCCTCACCGACGGCAAGCTCTTCGCCCAGGTCGCCCTGCCCCGCACCGACGGCCTGCCGGACACCGCGGACCTCGGCGCGGTCCTGGAGCGCACCGCCCGCTCGGTGCGCGCCACCTGGACCGGCGAGGTCGCGGCGCCGGTGCGGGTCCTGCCGCAGATCCTGGAGCCGCACCTGCTGCCCGGCCCCGCCGCCGAGCCGCGCCGCGTCCCGATCGGCCTGGACCAGACGAAGCTCGCGCCGGTCCTGCTCGACCTGTTCCACCACGACCAGCACCTGCTGATCATGGGCGACAGCGAGTGCGGCAAGACCAACCTGCTCAAGGTGGTCGCCCAGGGCCTCATGGAGCGCTACGGCGACCAGGAGCTGGTCTTCGGCGTCATGGACCCCCGGCGCGGCCTGCGCGGCGCCATCCCGGAGGAGTACCGGGGCGGCTACGCCTACAACGCCAAGATGAGCGCCGGACTCGCGGCCGGCATCGCCACCGAGCTGGAGAAGCGGCTGCCCGACGAGAGCGGCGACCCCTCCGACCTGGAGCCGGGCAGCTTCGCGGGCCCGCGGATCGTGATCCTCGTCGACGACTACGACGTCCTCACCACCGCCGGCCAGCAGCCCCTCGCGCCGTTCGTGCCGTACATTCCGTCGGCCCAGGACATCGGCCTGCACTTCGTCCTCACCCGCCGGGTCGCGGGCGCCTCGCGCGGACTGTACGAGCCGCTCATGATGGGCCTGCGCGAGTCCGGCGCCTCGGCGCTGGTGATGTCCGGCGACCGCAGCGAGGGCCAGCTCTTCTCCGGTGTCTACGCCACCCAGCAGCCGCCCGGCCGGGGCGTGCTGATCCGCAGGGGCGAGCCGAACCGGCTGATCCAGACCGTCCACGCCGAGCCGAGGTGACCCCATGACGAAGGACGTCGTAGCCCTCACGAAGACCATGCCCGACCCGCTGAGCGTGATCGCGGGCCTGCTCTCGGGCGGCCCGGACGTGCTGGTCGGCGCCGAGGGCGACGGGGCGCTGATCCGGTTGCACGACGAGGAGGGCCGCCCCCTGGTCTCCATCGAGGCGCCGCTGCTCGTCCAGGTCAGGGGAGAGGCCCAGCGGCTGCTCGGCGCGGACGAGCCGGAGGTCCCCTACTGGTGGACCGAGGCCCGCGCCACCACCGGCGTGAAGCAGGCGGAGGCGCTGGCCGGCACCTTCGCGGCGCGGATCGCCATGCTGGTGGGCGGCACGGCGTGGCCGCGCGAGATGGCGACCTCCGTCGGCGTCGTGAAGAGCGACGGTGTGACGGCGGTGCCGGTCCCGGCGGCGGCCCAGCCGGCCGTGGACGTCCTGACCGACAAGGTCGCGGTCGTCATCCAGGACCGCCCGGTGGTGGCCATGACCGCCTGGCTCGCCGACACCTTCCGGGCGGCCGCGAACCATGAGCTCGGCCTGCAGATCGTCACCCCCGCCGGCACCCGCCTCTCCCCGGCGGTCCGCCACAACCTGCCCGGCTGGCCCTCGCGCTGGGTCGTCCAGGACGAGCGGTGCGGCTACTACGACGGCCTGTCCGGCGCCGTGCTGGAGTGGAAGAACGGCCTGTTCGTGACCGTCGAGTCGGCTGAGGCGACCCCGCGGGACCCGCGTACGCCGATGGCCGAGACGTTCGCCGAGAACACGGCCGACACCGGTGAGCGCCAGCTGGCGATCTCCTTCCGCTGCGTCCACCCGGCCGACGACCGCCTGGTCCTCGGCGGTGCCCTGGAGGCGGTGTGGCGCGAGATCACCGGCGAGCCACCGGCCGGCTGGGGCACCGAGGAGCCCGCCAACCTGCCGTGGAACCTGCGCCAGTTGACGGACGTGGCGTTCGAACGCGCCCCGGAGCCCACCTGGTTCGTGGTCGTGGGCACCCCGGAACGCCCGGGCCTGGCCACCGTCCGGGTCACCCGCACCAAGGGCGGCGTGGAGGAGGACGTCACGCTGTCCTTCGGCTACGGCGCGGCGGAGGAGCCGCCCACGGACGCGGTGCGCAAGGCGGCCGAGGTTCTGGCCACCCGCCATGACCTGCAGTCGATGCTGGTCCAGATCCGGCGGGCCCGTCGTGATCTGTCGGTCCCGCCGCACTTCGAGGGGCCGGGCGTCCCGTACGCGTTCGTGCTGGGCGCGGAGGAGGTCCGCGAGATGCCGGGCGACCGGGCGAGGCGCACCCCGCTGGCGGAGGCCCCGCTGGAACTGGGCCCGAGGACCCGCCCCGCCCTGTACTACCCCCTGCCGGGCGACCCGTCGGATCTCTCGGGCTGGAGGGACTTCGAGCGCCTGATGAGGCACCTCAAGGGCGCGTAGGAGCCGGGACGTTCTCGCGGGTCCGCTCGCGGGCGGCGCTCACCGGGTCCCGCTTGAACGCCCACTCCATCCGGGGTTCCACCACGCACCGGAACACCTTCCGTACGGGTGGGGTGCACAGGAGGGTCACGGCCGCGGCGGCCGCGAGGCTCACCAGCACCTCACCCACGTGGCTGTGCAGCGGCGCCAGGTCGTACCACCCGCGGTACTCGGCCCCCTTGAGCAGGAACCCGTGCAGCAGATAGCCGTAGAGCGTGCCCGCGCCCAGCGAGGTGAACCACATCGCGCGCCCGGGCACCCAGGCGAGGAAGCACCCGGTGAGCAGCAGCGCGCAGCCGAACAGCGCCAGCTGCATCACCGGCCCGGCCCACCAGGGCGCGCCGAGCTCCTGCGCGGAGTCCCGGTGGTAGAACCAGCCCGCGTCCATCCGGGGCACCGCCCACCAGGAGAAGGCGAGCGCGAGGGCGAACACGGGCACGGCGGCAGCGCGCACGGCGGGCCGCCGTACGACCTGGAAGTGTTCGGCGCGCAGAGACAGGCCGAGCACGAAGTACGGCAGGAACTGCAGCACCCGCTGGAGATCGAGATCGTCACCGATGCCCGGGGTGAGGGAGGCCAGCGCGGCGACGCCCAGGGCGAGCGGCAGCGGCCACCGGACGAGCTTCCAGATGGGTGTGGTCAGCCGCCACAGGAACAGGGCGACGAGGAACCAGGTCAGATACCAGGGGTCGAGCAGCGAGATGTCCATGGGGACGCCGTCGACGGCCTCGCGGAAGAGCGGATAGGCCGTCTCGAAGACGATGTACGGCACGGCGACGCCGGTGATCAGCCGCTTCAGCCGTCTCGGACTGCCGTCGAAGTCGCGGGAGAAGTACCCGGAGACGACGATGAACGCCGGCATGTGGAAGGCGTACACGAGCAGGTACGCGGCCTGGAGCGCCCGGCTGTCGCTTTTGAGCGGCTCCCAGGAGTGGGCCACGGCCACCAGCACGATCGCCAGATACTTGGCGTTGTCGAAGAAGGCGTCGCGTTGCATTCGAGGCACCCTAGTTGCGCGCGCGGGACGGCGTAAAACCCCGCAGGTCATTCCGGTTAATGGGCGCCGAACTGCTGACGCGATGGGCCGGTATGTCGTGATTCTTCCCCGCTAAATACCGACCAAAAGGTGCAAACTCCCTGCCGTGGTGGAGGCGTTCACCGCCCGGCGGCGTCAATTCGGCATTACCTGCGAATACGTTGTGCGGATACGGAAACGAACTCCCGTAATGCGCGCCGCCGATGGAACGCCTACGGAAGATGTGTCACGCGCCGCATGCCCGGGCCGGGTTGGTGGCACGATGGACTACGGCGGGGGTGCGAGGGGTCGCAGCCCCGGGCCGGGAGTGCGGACGACCGAGGGCGTGATCAGTTGTGGCCATTTCACTGTCTGTTGTGCTGCTGTTGGCGATCATCCTGGTGGTGCTGATGCGAGGCGGCTCCATCAAGGCGGGCCCCGCCATCGTCGCGATCCTCTTCGGCTTCTTCCTCGCCTCGACGGGCATGGCCCCGTCGATCAACAGATTCCTGAACTCCCTGGCGGAAACGATCAACTCGATCAGCTTCTGACCCGACCGGGAACCGGCCGCCTTCCGCAACGCACGAGACCCCGGCGACGAACGCCGGGGTCTCGGACCGGAGCGGGCGACGGGAATCGAACCCGCGTAGCTAGTTTGGAAGACTAGGGCTCTACCATTGAGCTACGCCCGCACAGCACGCGCCGCGGGTCGTGAGGACCGCGGCACTGCACGCATCGTAGCGGGTCGACGCCCCTCGCCGCACACCCGTTTCCCGCCGGAGCGCGCCGCGCGCCCCAGCTCGGCGGTCCGCCCCCGTACGCTCCCGGAATGCGGCGGTCGACGCGTGCGCGGGGATGTACCCTACGTCTCGCACCAGACGGGGTGTGGCGCAGCTTGGTAGCGCGTCCGCTTTGGGAGCGGAAGGCCGTGGGTTCAAATCCCGCCACCCCGACCACCTGCCGGATCATCGTCCCGGCCGCCCGCGTGATCGTCCCGCGCACCGCCGCGGCGATCGTCTTTTGGGACGCTCGGCGCCTGCGGTTACTATGCAAGCTGCGCGCCCGTGTGCCCGGCCCGACCAGGCCGACGAAATCCTCCGGGAAATCCTCCGGGCGACCATCCGCCGGGACCATTCTGGCTCCGGCAGAACCCAAGAAGTCAGCCACAAGGAGACCGAACCGTGAAGAGCGCCGTGGAGACCCTGAACCCGACCCGGGTTCGGCTCACTGTCGAGGTGCCCTTCGAGGAGCTCAAGGACAGCCTCGACGCGGCGTACAAGAAGATCAACCAGCAGGTCACGGTGAAGGGCTTCCGCAAGGGCAAGATCCCCGCGCGGGTCATCGACCAGCGGTTCGGCCGTGGCGCCGTGCTGGAGGAGGCCGTCAACGACGCGCTGCCGAAGTTCTACACGGAGGCGGTCAACGAGGCCGAGCTCAGCGTCCTGGGCCAGCCCGAGGTCGACATCACCGAGCTGAAGGACGGCGAGACGCTGAACTTCACCGCCGAGGTCGACGTCCGCCCCGCCCTGGAGCTCCCCGAGGACTTCTCCTCCATCGAGGTCGAGGTCGACGCCGTGGAGGTCACCGACGAGGACGTCGAGAAGTCGGTCGAGCAGCTGCGCGAGCGCTTCGCCTCCACCAGCCCGGTCGAGCGCGCCGCCGAGGACGGCGACGTCGTGACCGTGGACCTGGAGGCCAAGGTCGACGGCGAGGTCCTGGAGGACGGCATCGCCAACGGTGTCTCCTACACGATCGGCTCCGGCGAGCTGCTCGACGGCATCGACGACGCCGTGAAGGGCCTGGAGGCCGGTGGCGAGGCCACCTTCACCTCCGAGCTCAAGGGCGGCTCCGCCGCCGGCCAGGAGGCCGAGGTCTCCGTCAAGGTCACCCAGGTCGCCGCGCGCGAACTGCCCGAGCTGGACGACGAGTTCGCGCAGCTCGCCTCCGAGTTCGACACCCTCGAGGAGCTGAAGGCCGACAGCCGCAAGCGCCTGGAGAACATGAAGCAGTACGACCAGGCCACGCAGGCCCAGGAGCGCGTCCTGGAGAAGCTGCTGGAGCTCGTCGAGGTGCCCGTTCCCGAGAAGCTCCTCGAGGACGAGATCAACACCCGCAAGCACAACCTGGAGCACCACCAGCTCGGCCAGATGGGCCTGACCCTCGACAAGTACCTGGAGCTCCAGGGCAAGACCGTCGAGGAGTTCGAGACCGAGACCAAGGACGCCGCGGTCAAGGGCATCAAGACCCAGTTCGTCCTGGACGAGCTCGTCAAGCGCGAGAAGCTCAACGTCAACCAGGAGGAGCTCACCGAGCACCTCATGCGCCGTGCCGCCTCCTCCGGCATGTCGCCCGACCAGTTCGCCCAGGCCGTCGTCGAGGGCGGCCAGGTTCCGCTCCTGGTCGGCGAGGTCGCCCGCGGCAAGGCGCTGGCCCTGGTCGTCGAGAGCGCCACGGTGAAGGACACCAACGGCGAGATCATCGACCTGGACGACGAGGACGAGGTCGAGGCCGCGACGGAGACCGTCGAGGCCGCCGAGGGCACCGAGGTCGAGGCCGAGGACAAGCCCGAGGCCTGAGCCGCACGGCAGCCCCCGCTCCGGCTCGTACGGCAGCGCTGAAGGACCCGCGACGGGCCCCTGGCACTTGGTGCCCGGGGCCCGTCCCCGTTCCGCAAAGGTCACTACGCCCCCGGCGAACACCGCTTTCTCCGGGACTCCCCGGAGGGACCCGCGCGTTAGGGTCCATGAAAGGCAGAACAATCTGAGACGGCCCGGCGCCGTCGTAAGACGAGCAGGTGGATACGTGACGAATCTGATGCCCTACGCCGCCGGCGAGCCTTCCATCGGTGGCGGCCTCGGTGACCAGGTCTACAACCGGCTGCTCGGCGAGCGGATCATCTTCCTCGGCCAGCCGGTCGACGACGACATCGCGAACAAGATCACCGCGCAGCTGCTGCTCCTTGCCGCCGACCCGGACAAGGACATTTACCTGTACATCAACAGCCCCGGCGGTTCGATCACGGCCGGTATGGCGATCTACGACACCATGCAGTTCATCAAGAACGACGTGGTGACCATCGCCATGGGCCTCGCGGCCTCGATGGGCCAGTTCCTGCTGAGCGCCGGCACCCCGGGCAAGCGCTTCGCCCTGCCGAACGCCGAGATCCTGATCCACCAGCCCTCCGCCGGCCTCGCCGGTTCGGCCTCGGACATCAAGATCCACGCCGAGCGGCTGCTGCACACCAAGAAGCGCATGGCCGAGCTGACCTCGCTGCACACCGGCCAGTCGGTCGAGCAGATCACCCGCGACTCGGACCGCGACCGCTGGTTCGACGCCTTCGAGGCCAAGGAGTACGGCCTCATCGACGACGTCATCACGACGGCTGTCGGCATGCCGGGCGGCGGCGGCACCGGGGCGGGCTCCTGAGGCCCCTAGCGGCCCCTCACGGCCCCCTGGCGGCCCCTCGGGGCCCCAGGGCCTCAGCAAGCGCCCCAGCCACCGCCCCAGCCCCCTTCAGGAGACAACCGTGAACAGCTTCCCCGGCAGCGGCCTCTACGACCGCGCGAGCGCCGAGTACACCGGCCCCACGGCCGAGTCCCGCTACGTCATCCCGCGCTTCGTGGAGCGCACCTCCCAGGGCATCCGCGAGTACGACCCGTACGCGAAGCTCTTCGAGGAGCGCGTGATCTTCCTCGGCGTCCAGATCGACGACGCCTCCGCCAACGACGTCATGGCGCAGCTGCTGTGCCTGGAGTCGATGGACCCCGACCGGGACATCTCGGTCTACATCAACAGCCCCGGCGGCTCCTTCACCGCGCTGACGGCCATCTACGACACGATGCAGTTCGTGAAGCCCGACATCCAGACGGTCTGCATGGGTCAGGCGGCCTCCGCCGCCGCGATCCTGCTCGCCGCCGGTACGCCGGGCAAGCGCATGGCCCTGCCCAACGCGCGCGTGCTGATCCACCAGCCCTACAGCGAGACCGGCCGCGGCCAGGTCTCCGACCTGGAGATCGCCGCCAACGAGATCCTGCGGATGCGCTCGCAGCTGGAGGAGATGCTGGCCAAGCACTCCACCACGCCGATCGAGAAGATCCGCGAGGACATCGAGCGCGACAAGATCCTCACGGCCGAGGACGCGCTCGCGTACGGGCTGATCGACCAGATCATCTCCACCCGGAAGATGAACAACGCGTCCCTGCGTTGACGCGCAGGCCGAAGCGTCTGCCGTCCCTTGGCACGGTTTGACACGACTCACGTCAAAGTGAACCGTGCCAAGGGGGGCCCGAACGGGGGGCCCGGCAAGGTACCGTCGACATAAGGCAGCACCAGGAGCCGCTGGACTCGAAAGACGTCCAGGCGTCTCCCAGGCGAAGGGGAAGCACACCGTGGCACGCATCGGTGACGGCGGCGATCTGCTCAAGTGCTCGTTCTGCGGCAAGAGCCAGAAGCAGGTCAAGAAGCTCATCGCAGGGCCCGGTGTGTACATCTGCGACGAGTGCATCGATCTCTGCAACGAGATCATCGAGGAGGAACTCGCCGAGACGAGCGAGGTGCGCTGGGAGGAACTGCCCAAGCCCCGCGAGATCTACGAGTTCCTGGAGGGGTACGTCGTCGGCCAGGAGGCCGCGAAGAAGGCCCTCTCCGTCGCGGTGTACAACCACTACAAGCGCGTCCAGGCCGGTGAGAACGGCGGCGCCCAAGGCCGCGACGACGCCATCGAGTTGGCGAAGTCCAACATCCTTCTGCTCGGCCCCACCGGCTCGGGCAAGACGCTCCTCGCGCAGACCCTCGCCCGCATGCTGAACGTGCCGTTCGCGATCGCCGACGCCACGGCGCTCACCGAGGCGGGCTATGTCGGCGAGGACGTCGAGAACATCCTGCTCAAGCTGATCCAGGCGGCCGACTACGACGTCAAGAAGGCCGAGACCGGGATCATCTACATCGACGAGATCGACAAGGTCGCGCGGAAGAGCGAAAACCCGTCGATCACCCGCGATGTGAGCGGCGAGGGCGTGCAGCAGGCCCTGCTGAAGATCCTGGAGGGCACCACCGCCTCGGTCCCGCCGCAGGGCGGCCGCAAGCACCCGCACCAGGAGTTCATCCAGATCGACACGACGAACGTGCTGTTCATCGTGGGCGGTGCCTTCGCGGGCCTGGAGAAGATCATCGAGACCCGGGCCGGCGCCAAGGGCATCGGCTTCGGCGCGACGATCCGCTCCAAGCGGGAGCTGGAGGCCAAGGACATGTTCGAGGAGGTCATGCCGGAGGACCTCGTCAAGTTCGGCATGATCCCCGAGTTCATCGGCCGCCTGCCCGTCATCACGAGCGTCCACAACCTCGACCGCGAGGCCCTCCTCCAGATCCTCGTCGAGCCGCGCAACGCGCTGGTGAAGCAGTACCAGCGCCTCTTCGAACTCGACGGCGTGGAGCTGGACTTCGAGCGGGAGGCGCTGGAGGCCATCGCCGACCAGGCGATCCTGCGCCAGACCGGCGCCCGCGGCCTGCGCGCCATCATGGAAGAGGTCCTGATGTCGGTGATGTACGAGGTCCCGTCCCGCAAGGACGTGGCCCGCGTGGTCATCACGGCCGACGTCGTCCACTCCAACGTCAACCCGACCCTCATCCCGAGGGACGCCCGCGGCCGCGGCCCGGGCGAGGCGAAGACGGCGTAACCGCCGCACGCAGTACACGAAGGGGCCCCTGGTCGGATCGACCAGGGGCCCCTTCGCGTCGGTTGAGCCGGCGTCAGGCCTTGACGCGGACCTCGTTGCGGAACTTCGCGGTCATCTCGGCCGCGGAGTCCAGGTCGGCGCCCTTGCCGCCCATGGCGCTCGCCATGTCGACGTGGATGATGACGCCCACGGTGCTGTGGTCACCCCAGATGCACACCGGCATGCTGACCTCGCTCGGCCCGCCGGAGCTGGAGCCGGACGAGTCCTTGACCTTCATCTCCTGGCACTTCAGGACGGCGTCCTTCAGCCCGGCCGGCTTGTACTCCTTGGGCGTGCCGACGACCTCGCCCTCCTTGTCCTCCTTGGCCTGCTTCTTCGTGTCGGCGAACATGGCGTCCACGACCGCCTCGGGGTCGTCGATGTCGCCGTACACACCCATGAAGTTGATCATCTTCATGGACAGGTAGTTGGTCTCGTCCCCGGACTGGTAACCGGCGTGCACGTCCTTGGCGTTGTCCACGCCGTGCTTCTCGGCTTCCTTGATGTCGTCCTCGTCGAAGCCGCCGCTGTCCGCGCCCTCGGACTTCTTGTAGTCGGTGAGGACCGTCGCCGGCGTCGTCAGCTTGTGCGCGCCGTCGTCGGCGATGTCCGAGCCGCCGCCGCTCTTGCCGAGCAGCAGGGTCGCGCCCACCGCGATCGCGGCGACGACCGCCACCGCGCTGATGATGATCGCGGCCTTCTTCTTGCCGCTGCCACCGGCCGGCGGCGGGGGCACGGTCGGGTACGGCTGCTGGCCGTAGGGGGGCTGACCGGGCTGACCGGGCTGGCCGTACGCGGGGGGCTGCTGCGGCACGCCCTGCGGGGCCTGCTGCGGGTAGCCGTAGCCCGGCTGGGGGGCCTGCGGCTGCTGAGGGTAGCCGTAACCGGGCTGGGGCGCCTGCGGCTGCTGGCCGTACGGGCCCGGCTGACCGTACGGTCCGGGCTGCTGGGGCTGCCCGCCGTACGGGCCCGGCTGGTTCTGACTCATTACTCGGTTCCCCTCCAGATGCTTATGTGGTTCTCACATCCTGGCCCAGGCACGGCGTGCTCATGGCAGCGGGGGTCCCTACCGTTACCAAACAATCGCGTTTCGGGACGGGGTCGTGACACCTCTAAACTGAGCCCCGTGACCGATAACGCTCAGCAGCAGCCACCAGCGCCCACGACCGAACTGCCGACCCAGTACGCGCCGGCCGACGTAGAGGGGCCGCTGTACGAGCGCTGGGTGGAGCGGGGTTACTTCGAGGCGGACGCCAAGAGCGAGAAGCCGCCGTACACCATCGTCATCCCGCCGCCGAACGTCACGGGCTCGCTCCACCTGGGCCACGCCTTCGAGCACACCATCATCGACGCCCTCACCCGCCGCAAGCGCATGCAGGGCTTCGAGACGCTGTGGCAGCCCGGCATGGACCACGCCGGCATCGCCACGCAGAACGTCGTCGAGCGCGAGCTGGGCAAGGAGGGCAAGTCCCGGCACGACCTCGGCCGCGAGGCCTTCGTCGAGCGGGTCTGGCAGTGGAAGGCCGAGTCCGGCGGCCAGATCGGCGGCCAGATGCGCCGCCTGGGCGACGGCGTCGCCTGGTCCCGTGAGCGCTTCACGATGGACGAGGGCCTCTCCCAGGCCGTCCAGACCATCTTCAAGCGGCTCTACGACGACGAGCTGATCTACCGCGCCGAGCGCATCATCAACTGGTGTCCGCGCTGTCTGACGGCGATCTCGGACATCGAGGTCGAGTACCAGGACGACGACGGCGAGCTGGTCTCCATGAAGTACGGGGAGGGGGACGACACCATCGTCGTCGCCACGACCCGTGCCGAGACCATGCTCGGTGACACCGCCGTCGCCGTGCACCCGGACGACGAGCGGTACAAGCACCTCGTCGGCAAGCTCATCAAGCTGCCGCTGACCGACCGTTCCATCCCGGTCGTCGCCGACACGCACGTCGACCCGGAGTTCGGCACGGGCGCCGTCAAGGTCACCCCGGCGCACGACCCGAACGACTTCGAGATCGGCCAGCGGCACGACCTGCCGGCCATCACGATCATGGACGAGCACGCCGTCATCACGGCCCACGGTCCGTTCCAGGGCCTGGACCGCCTGGAGGCCCGCTCCGCGATCGTCGCCGCGCTGCGCGCCGAGGGCCGGATCGTCGCCGAGAAGCGGCCGTACGTCCACTCGGTGGGCCACTGCTCGCGCTGCAAGACCACGATCGAGCCCCGTCTGTCGATGCAGTGGTGGGTCAAGGTCGGCCCGCTGGCGAAGGCGGCGGGCGACGCCGTCCGCGACGGCCGCGTCAAGATCCACCCGCAGGAGATGGAGAAGCGGTACTTCGACTGGGTCGACAACCTGCACGACTGGTGCATCTCGCGCCAGCTGTGGTGGGGCCACCGCATCCCCGTCTGGTACGGCCCGAACGGCGAGGTCGTCTGCGTCGGCCCCGACGACGAGATCCCCTCCGGCGAGGGCTGGCACCAGGACACCGACGTCCTGGACACCTGGTTCTCCTCGGGCCTGTGGCCCTTCTCCACGCTCGGCTGGCCCGAACAGACCGAGTCGCTCGCGAAGTTCTACCCGAACTCCGTCCTGGTCACCGGCTACGACATCCTCTTCTTCTGGGTCGCCCGGATGATGATGTTCGGCCTGTACGCGATGGACGGCACCCCGCCGTTCCACACCATCGCCCTGCACGGCATGGTCCGCGACCAGTTCGGCAAGAAGATGTCGAAGTCCTTCGGCAACGCGGTCAACCCGCTGGACTGGATGGACAAGTACGGCAGCGACGCCCTGCGCTTCACCCTCGCCCGGGGCGCCAACCCCGGCGTCGACGTCCCGATCGGCGAGGACTGGGTCCAGGGCTCCCGCAACTTCGCCAACAAGATCTGGAACGCGACCCGCTTCGCGCTGATGAACGGCGCGACGGCGGACGGCCCGCTGCCTTCTCAGGAGCAGATGTCGGCGACCGACCGCTGGATCCTCTCCCGCCTCAACTCGGTCGTCGCCGAAGTCGACGCCCTGTACGAGGACTACCAGTTCGCCAAGCTGTCCGACGCCCTCTTCCACTTCGCGTGGGACGAGGTCTTCGACTGGTACGTCGAGCTGTCCAAGACGACGTTCCTCGCGGGCGGCGAGCCGGCCAAGGTCTCCCAGCGGGTCCTCGGCGAGGTCCTCGACGTCACCCTCAAGCTGCTGCACCCGATCGTCCCGTTCGTCACCGAGACCCTCTGGACCACCCTCACCGGTGGCGAGTCGGTCGTCATCGCCGAGTGGCCGACGGACAGCGGCTTCCGTGACCCGGCCGCCGAGCGGGAGATCGAGTCGCTCCAGTCGGTCATCACCGAGGTCCGCCGCTTCCGCGCCGACCAGGGCCTCCAGCCCGGCCAGCGCGTCCCGGCCCGGCTGACCCTCGACGGCACGGCGCTCGCGCCCCACGAGGCGGCGATCCGCCAGCTGCTGCGCCTCCAGCCGGAGGGCGACGCCTTCACGGCGACGGCCACCCTGCCGGTCGCCGGCGCGGAGGTCGCCCTCGACCTCTCCGGCACGATCGACGTGGCGGCGGAGCGCAAGCGCCTCGCGAAGGACCTCTCGGCGGCCGAGAAGGAGAAGGCCCAGGCCCAGGCCAAGCTCGGCAACGAGGCGTTCCTGGCGAAGGCCCCGGACAACGTGGTCGACAAGATCCGCACCCGCCTGGCCAAGGCGGAGGAGGACATCACCCGCATCCAGGCCCAGCTGGACAAGCTGCCGCAGGCGTAAGAGCCGACGCGTGCGAGGAACCCCCGGAGCTCCGGCGAGCCCCGGGGGTTCCTTGTCGGCCGACGTCGGCCGAGGTCGGCCGACCGAGCCACCGCACCTTTTGTCAGTCGCCCTCCGTAGACTGGGCCCCGTGAGTGACAGCGACCCCTTCGACGAGATCATCGACGCCGAGACCGACCGCGACCCCGATCTCGCCGTGATCGAGGCCGGCAGCCGTACCCTGCGCACCCAGGGCGGCGCGCCGCAGGCGGACGTGCCCGGACGCCCGCAGGACCCCGAGCTGGACAAGGCCCTGCGCGAGGTCGAGGCGGAGCTCGCCACCCGCTGGGGCGAGACGAAGCTGGAGCCGTCCGTCGCCCGCATCGCCGCCCTGATGGACGTCCTGGGCGAGCCGCAGCGGTCGTACCCCTCGATCCACATCACGGGGACCAACGGCAAGACCTCCACCGCCCGTATGGTCGAGGCCCTGCTCGGCGCCTTCGAACTGCGGACCGGCCGCTACACGAGCCCGCACGTCCAGTCGATCACCGAGCGGATCTCCCTCGACGGCGCCCCGATCTCCGCCGAGCGCTTCATCGAGACGTACGAGGACATCAAGCCGTACGTCGAGATGGTCGACGGACAGCAGGAGTACCGCCTCTCCTTCTTCGAGGTCCTCACCGGCATGGCGTACGCCGCCTTCGCGGACGCCCCGGTCGACGTGGCCGTCGTCGAGGTCGGCATGGGCGGCTCCTGGGACGCCACCAACGTCATCGACGGCGATGTGGCCGTCGTGACCCCCATCGACCTCGACCACACCGACCGCCTCGGTGAGACGCCCGCCGAGATCGCCGGCGAGAAGGCCGGCGTCATCAAGCAGGACGCCACGGTCATCATGGCCCAGCAGCCGGTCGACGCGGCCCAGGTGCTGCTGAAGAAGGCCGTCGAGGTGGACGCCACCGTGGCCCGCGAGGGCCTGGAGTTCGGGGTCGTCGCCCGACAGATCGCCGTGGGCGGCCAGCTGCTCACCCTGCGCGGCCTGGGCGGCGAGTACACCGATGTGTATCTCCCGCTGCACGGCGCCCACCAGGCGCACAACGCGGCGGTCGCGCTGGCCGCCGTGGAGGCGTTCTTCGGCGTCGGCGCGGCGCGGGCCGAGCCCCTCGACATCGACACCGTGCGCAAGGCGTTCGCGGCCGTGTCCTCGCCCGGCCGCCTCGAAGTCCTGCGCCGCTCCCCGACCGTCGTCCTGGACGCCGCGCACAACCCGGCGGGCGCCCGGGTGACCGCCGAGGCGATCGGCGAGGCCTTCGACTTCAGCCGTCTGATCGGCGTGGTCGGCGCGAGCGCCGACAAGAACGTGCGCGGGCTGCTGGAGGCGTTCGAGCCGGTGTTCGCGGAGGTCGTGATCACCCAGAACTCCACCCATCGCGCGATGGACGCCGACGAGCTGGCCGCGATCGCCGTCGAGGTGTTCGGCGAGGAGCGCGTGCAGGTCGAGCCGCGGCTGCCGGACGCGCTGGAGGCGGCGATCACGCTGGCCGAGGAGGAGGGCGAGTTCGCCGGCGGCGGCGTCCTCGTCACCGGTTCCGTCATCACCGTGGGCGAGGCCCGACTGCTTCTCGGGAAGGGCTGAGGTCGTAGACGATGCGCACGCTGTGTTCCTCGACGCTGATCGGCGAGTTCTTCATCATCGGCTTCGCCGGTCTGGTCGCCATGAAGGACGCCGACCTGTCCACCGGCACGGTGTGGACGGTCTGCGGGATCGCCATGTTCCTGTGCCTGGCGCTGTGCGGGGTGATCACGCGCCCCGGGGGAGTGGCCCTGGGCTGGGCGCTCCAGCTCGCCCTGATCGCCTCCGGGGTCTTCGTGCCGCTGATGTTCTTCATGGGCGCGGTGTTCGCGGCCCTGTGGTGGGCGTCGGTGCACTACGGGCGGAAGGTGGACGAGGCGAAGGCGAGATTCGCCGCCCAGTCCGCCTCCTCTACACCTGACGCTGCGTAACAGGCACGCCGACACGCCCTGTAACCTCGTCCCACCGCACACCTGGCAGGAATAAGGAGTCCCCGTGACCCAGCGCACCCTCGTCCTCCTCAAGCCCGACGCCGTCCGTCGCGGCCTGACCGGCGAGATCATCAGCCGTATCGAGCGCAAGGCCGGCTGGCAGATCACCGCGCTGGAGCTGCGCTCCCTGGACCAGGACACGCTGGAGCAGCACTACGGCGAGCACAAGGGCAAGCCGTTCTACGAGCCGCTGGTGGAGTTCATGTCCTCCGGCCCGGTCGTGGCGCTGATCGTCGAGGGCGAGCGGGTCATCGAGGGTGTGCGCGCGCTCGCCGGTCCGACCGACCCGATCGCCGCCGCCCCCGGCTCCATCCGCGGCGACTACGGCGTGATCGTCCGCGAGAACCTGATCCACGCCTCCGACTCGGAGGAGTCGGCCGAGCGCGAGGTGAAGATCTTCTTCCCCGGCCGCGCCTGAGCCCACCGACCCGGCCCGACCAGGGCGGCCGTGGAAAACGGCCGCCCTGCGGCATATGCGTGGCGATCGAGGGAACGAGTGCCCCCGATGGCCCGTCTCCACAAGCGGGGCGGCGCGTCATCTGCTGACAATGGCGAAGACCCTCCCGCAGTGCTCGCGAAGGCGCCACTACGATGGAATCCTTCACGTCACAGCACCCACTTCGCCGACCTGAAAAGCCCTCAAAAGCTCCCAGGAAGGCCAGACGAATCCTGATGGGGAACTCAATGTCGTTCATCGGCCGTGACATGGCTGTCGACCTCGGGACCGCCAACACGCTGGTGTACGTCAGGGGTCGCGGGATCGTACTGAACGAGCCGTCCGTCGTCGCGATCAACACCAACACCGGTGGCATCCTCGCGGTCGGCGCCGAAGCGAAGAAGATGATCGGGCGGACGCCCGGCAACATCGTTGCCGTGCGGCCGCTGAAGGACGGCGTGATCGCCGACTTCGAGATCACCGAGCGGATGCTCCGCTACTTCATCCTGAAGATCCACAAGCGGCGGTATCTCGCCCGGCCGCGCGTCGTCGTGTGTGTGCCCTCCGGCATCACCGGCGTCGAGCGCCGTGCCGTCATCGAGGCGTCGACCCAGGCCGGCGCCCGTCAGGTGCACATCATCGAGGAGCCCATGGCCGCGGCCATCGGCTCCGGCCTGCCGGTCCACGAGGCCACGGGCAACATGGTGGTGGACATCGGCGGCGGCACGACGGAGGTCGCGGTCATCTCGCTCGGCGGCATCGTCACCGCCCAGTCCATCCGCGTCGCGGGCGACGAGCTGGACAACGCGATCATCCAGCACATCAAGAAGGAGTACTCGCTCCTTCTGGGTGAGCGGACGGCGGAACAGATCAAGATCACGATCGGTTCGGCGTACGACCTCGACTCCGACGAGCACACCGAAATCCGCGGCCGGGACCTCGTCTCCGGGCTGCCCAAGACCGTCGTCATCTCGGCCGCCGAAGTGCGCAAGGCGATCGAGGAACCCGTCAACGCCATCGTCGACGCCGTGAAGACCACCCTCGACAAGTGTCCGCCCGAGCTGTCGGGCGACATCATGGACCGCGGAATCGTTCTGACCGGCGGCGGAGCACTGCTGCGCGGTCTGGACGAGCGGCTGCGGCGCGAGACCGGCATGCCCATCCACATCGCCGAGGACCCGCTGGACAGCGTGGCGCTCGGCTCCGGCAAGTGCGTCGAGGAGTTCGAGGCGCTCCAGCAGGTGCTGGACGCCGCGCCCCGCAGATGACGTAACGCTTCGATTCCGCCGTACGAGACGATCTCCTCTCGTGCGGCGGATCGTTGATATTGAGGCATAAGCTCCACAAAGAGCCCCTCGGCCCGGCTGGGCGGGGGCTACCCGAATTCCTGAACCTCTGAATTCCTGAAACTCCTTGAACTTCTGGATTCCTAACGGGAAGGGCACGGCCGCCGCACGTGAGGGACACACGAGAGAGCCGGCTGCTGTTGGTGCTGCTGGTCGCCATCGCGTTCGCGTTGATCACGGTGGACATCCGCGGCGGGGAGGACTCACCGGTCGACGGTGCCCGGCAGGCCGCGGCCGCCGTGTTCGGGCCCATCGAGGACGGTGTGTCCTCCGCGGTCGACCCGGTCGGCAACGCCGTCTCCGCCGTCCGTGACTCCGGCGAGCGCCACGACCGCATCGCCGAGCTGGAGAAGGAGAACGCGGCTCTCAAGGCGAAGCTCGGCAGCGACGACCGCAACAAGAGCCGCCTCGCCCAGCTCGACAAGATGCTGAAGATCGCGGGCGAGGGGCAGTACGGCATCAAGGGCGCCGAGGTCATCGCCATAGGAGCGGCGCAGGGCTTCTCCTGGACGATCACCATCGACGTCGGAGCGAACGACGGGATCCGGCGCGACATGACCGTCCTCAACGGCGACGGGCTCGTCGGCCGGGTCACCACGGTCGGCCCGAACACCGCGACCGTGCTCCTCGCGAGCGACCCCGACTTCACCGTGGGCACGCGCATGGAGGCCACCGACGAGCTCGGCTTCGCCTCCGGTCAGGGCGACCGGCCGCTGCGCGTTGAACTCCTCAACGGCAAGGCCGAGGTGAAGAAGGGGGACCGGCTCGTCACCTTCGGCTCCCAGGCCGACAAGCCCTTCGTGCCCGGCGTCCCCGTCGGCGTCGTCTCCCGCGTCGACCCCTCCGGCGGCGACCTCACCCGCACCCTCTACGTCACGCCGTACGTCAGCTTCACCAAGCTCGACATCGTCGGCGTCGTCGTCCAGGCCCCGAAGAAGGACCCGCGCGACACCGTGCTCCCCGCCAAGCCCAAGCCGATCCCGACGCCCACGGTCACCGTGACGGTCACCCCGGGGGCCAACCCTTCCGACGGCTCGCAGCAAGACGGCCGGCAAGAGCAGCAGTAGGAGCTGAATCCCCATGCGTGTCAACCGGATCCTGCTCTCCACGGCCCTGGTCGTGGTCGCCCTGGTGATCCAGGTGAGCGTCCTGGCCAGACTCCATCTGCCCGGTGCCGTCCCCGACCTGCTGCTGCTCACCGTCCTCGGCCTCGCCATGGTCTACGGCCATGTCGGCGGCGCCCTCGTCGGCTTCGGCGCGGGCCTCCTCGCCGACCTCGCCCCGCCCGCCGACCACGCGGCCGGCCGCTACGCGCTGGTGCTGAGCGTCATCGGCTACCTGGCCGGTCTCATCAAGCCGGAGACCGGCCGGCTGAAGTCCGCGACCGGCCCGATGGTCGTGGTCGTCGGCGCCGCCATCGGCTCCACCCTGCTGTACGCCGGGGTGGGCGCCCTCGTCGGCGACACCGCCGCCCGCCATGTCGGCCTCGTCGGGCTGCTGTTCAGCGCCGCCCTGTATGACCTGCTGCTGGCGCCCTTCGTGGTCCCCGCGATCATGTTCCTGGCCCGGCGCGCCGAGAACGACCCGCTGGCGGAGACGAACTCCGCGGCGAAGGCGGCCGACATCTCCTCCGGTTGGATCTCCGCCGGGACCGGGCTCAAGATCGGCGGCCAGCGGGGCGGACTGCGGATGAAGGCCGTCCGGGCGCGGACCGCGCGGGCCGGGCGCATCAAGGGGGTCAAGCGGCTGTGAGCGGCGGCGAGTTCACCCGGACGGGCGACGCCGCGGTGGAACGCGGCCGCACCGGCGCTTCGTTCATTCTTCGTACACCGGCACGAGATGCCGCACATTCGTCCACACGCTGAGAGGGGGAGGCAGCCGCAGTGACCAACATTCCCGAGACCGGACGGACCCCACGCGTCCAGATCCGCCTCGTCGTCATCCAGATCCTCGTCCTCTCCCTGCTCGGCACCCTCGGCGGCCGCCTGTGGTACCTCCAGATCCGCGAGGGCGCGGCCTACGCCAAGGAGGCCTCGGGCAACCACGTCCAGCAGGTCGTCCAGCCCGCCGTCCGCGGCTCCATCCTGGACGCCCGCGGAGTCCCCCTCGCGGACAACGAGACACGGCTGGTCGTCTCCGCCTCCCGCACCGACCTGCTGAAGCAGAAGGACGACGGCAAGGCCGTCCTGACCAAGCTCGCGGGCGTCCTCGGCATCGCGCCGACGGAGGTCATGCAGAAGGTCCGCCTCTGCGACGCCCACACCCCCCAGCCCTGCTGGAACGGCTCGCCGTATCAGCCGATCCCCATCACCGACGAGGCGACGCCCAAGCAGGCCCTGCAGATCCGCGAGCGTGCCGAGGACTTCCCCGGCATCACCGCCGAACCCGAGGCCGTGCGCCGCTACGCCGCCCCGGGCAAGGCGAACAGCGCGCAGGTCCTCGGCTATCTCTCGCCCGTCACCGACGAGGAGATCCAGCAGGCCCAGGACACCGACTCCCCGTATCTGCGCAGCGACCAGGTCGGCCGCTCCGGCCTGGAGCGGGAGTACGACAAGGAGCTGCGCGGCAAGGCCGGCGTCACACGGTACGAGGTGGACAACCTCGGCCGGGTCATCGGCCAGGCGGAGGCCACCCCCGCCGAACCGGGCTCCCACCTCGTCACCAGCATCGACGCCCGGGTCCAGCGCGTCGCGGAGTACGAACTGAACGCGGCGATGAAGAAGGCCCGCGAGCAGTTCGACAAGATCACCGGGGAGAACTACAAGGCGGACTCCGGCGCGGTCGTCGTGATGGAGGCCAGGACGGGCCGCATCGTCGCGATGGCGTCCGCCCCGACCTACGACCCGAACGCCTGGGTGGGCGGCATCTCCGCCAAGGACTACAAGAAGCTCACCGGCAAGAACTCCAACTACCCGCTGCTCAACCGGGCCATACAGGGTCAGTCCGCGCCCGGTTCGACGTTCAAGGTGGTCTCCACGGCCGCCGCCGTCGAGGCCGGCTACGAGTGGGACGGCGGCTACCCGTGCACCAGCTCGTACTCGGTCGGCGGCCAGGTCTTCAAGAACTTCGAGGGCGAGAACTTCGGCCCGATCTCCCTCGGCCGCGCCCTGGAGGTCTCCTGCGACACCGTCTTCTACGGCCTCGCGCACAACGAGTGGAAGAAGGACGGCGGCATCAACCCGAAGAAGGGCGAGCCGAAGGACTTCTTCTTCAAGGCGGCCCACCAGTTCGGCCTCGGCCGGGAGACCGGCATCGACCTGCCCAACGAGGTCACCGGCCGCGTCCCCGACCGCCAGTGGAAGCAGAACTACTGGAAGGCCAACAAGGACGCCTGGTGCAAGTACGGCAAGAAGGACGGCAGCTACGTCGAGAAGATCGCCTACGAGAACTGCCTCGAAGGCAACAAGATGCGCGCCGGTGACGAGATCAACTACTCCATCGGCCAGGGCGACACCCTCGTCACCCCGATCCAGGAGGCCGTGATCTACGGCTCCCTCGCCAACGGCGGCACGATGTACGAGCCGACCATCGGCAAGGCGATCATCAGTGCCGACGGCAGGACGGTCACGGAGATCAAGCCCAAGGTCAAGAGCAAGGCACCGGTCTCCCAGGCCACCCTCAAGGGCATCGACGCCGCCCTCGCCGGCGTGATCACCCGGGGTACGGCCGCGTGGAAGTTCGGCGGCTGGCCCCAGGACAAGATCGAACTGCACGCCAAGACCGGTACCGCCGAGGTCTACGGCAAGCAGACCACGTCCTGGCTCGCGACCTACTCCAAGGACTACACGGTCATCATGACCATCTCCCAGGCCGGTACGGGCTCCGGCGCCTCCGGTGAGGCCGTGCGCAACATCTACAGCGCGATGTACGGCGTCCAGCCCGACGGCTCGATCGACAAGAAGAAGGCGCTGCTGCCCACCCCGCAGAAGGCCCTCCCGACGATCAGGCCGGACGGCTCGATCACCTCCCCGAAGATCTCCAAGGACCCGGCGAAGGACCTGGTGGCCGACCGCAAGGCCGCGCTGGCGGCCGAGCAGGGCGCCACCGCCCCCGACGACACCCAGCCCGCGGCGACCACCACGCCCACCGGGACGACCAACCGGGACACCCGCAGAAGGCGGCGCGGGCCCGCACGGCGAGGAAGCCGGAGGATGTGCTCATGACCGGCGCGAACAGCTTCTCCGTCTCGGGGTACGGCCCCGAGCGGGCCGGCTGGACCCGGATCTTCGCCCGCGACTCGCTGGCCCGGCGCCTGGACTGGCCGATACTGCTGTCCGCCGTCGCGCTGTCGCTGATCGGCTCCGTGCTGGTGTTCTCCGCGACCCGCAACCGCACCGAGATCAACCAGGGCGACCCCTACTACTTCCTGATCCGGCACATCATGAACACCGGCATCGGGTTGGCCCTGATGATCGGCACCGTCTGGCTCGGCCACCGCGCCCTGCGCAACGCCGTGCCGATCCTCTACGGCCTCTCCGTCTTCGGCATCCTGCTGGTGCTCACCCCGCTCGGCTCCACGGTCAACGGCGCGCACTCCTGGATCGTGCTCGGCGGCGGATTCTCGCTCCAGCCCTCGGAGTTCGTGAAGATCACGATCATCCTGGGCATGGCGATGCTGCTCGCCGCCCGGGTCGACGCCGGCGACAAGACCTACCCCGATCACCGGACCGTGCTGCAGGCGCTGGGACTGGCCGCCGTCCCGATGCTGATCGTGATGCTGATGCCCGACCTCGGGTCGGTCATGGTCATGGTCATCATCGTGCTGGGCGTGCTGCTCGCCTCCGGCGCGTCCAACCGGTGGGTGTTCGGGCTGCTCGGCGCGGGCGCCGTCGGGGCGATCGCCGTCTGGCAGCTGCACATCCTCGACGAGTACCAGATCGCCCGCTTCGCCGCCTTCGCCAACCCGGAGCTGGACCCCGCGGGCGTCGGCTACAACACCAACCAGGCCCGCATCGCCATCGGCTCGGGCGGGCTGACGGGCGCCGGTCTCTTCCACGGCTCGCAGACCACCGGCCAGTTCGTCCCGGAGCAGCAGACCGACTTCGTCTTCACCGTGGCGGGGGAGGAGCTGGGCTTCGTCGGCGCCGGCCTGATCATCGTGCTGCTCGGCGTCGTCCTGTGGCGGGCCTGCCGTATCGCCCGGGAGACGACCGAGCTGTACGGCACGATCGTCGCCGCCGGCATCGTCGCCTGGTTCGCCTTCCAGGCGTTCGAGAACATCGGCATGACCCTCGGCATCATGCCGGTCACCGGACTGCCGCTGCCGTTCGTGTCGTACGGCGGTACATCGATGTTCGCGGTGTGGGTGGCGGTGGGCCTGTTGCAGTCGATCAGAGTGCAGCGCCCGATGTCGGCGTGAACCCGTTGTCACCGGGCGCTCACCCGGCGTTCACCGGCCACTCGCCTCCCGTGGGCCCTGTCGTCATGACCCGACCACATCTAAAGTCGGGTCATGGCGGAGACGAAACGCGAGATCGAGCGCAAGTACGAAGCCGATGACAGCGGACTTCCCGACCTGACCGGCGTGGCCGGTGTCGCGGACATCCTCGACAAGGGCGTCGCCGAGCTCGACGCGACGTACTACGACACCCGGGACGGACGGCTCGCCGCCTCCGCCATCACCCTGCGCCGCCGCACCGGCGGCTCCGACGCGGGCTGGCATCTGAAGTTCCCGGTGGAGACGGACGTGCGCGACGAGATCCGCGCCCCGCTCTCCGACACCCTCCCGCGCAGCCTCGCCGGTCTGCTGCGCTCCCGGGTCCGCGACACCGAGCTGGTGCCCGTGGTCCGGCTCCTCTCCTCCCGCGACGTGCGCGAACTCGTCGACGCGGAGGGCCGGCTGCTCGCCGAGGTCAGCGTGGACGCCGTGCACGCGGAGCGGCTGGGCGGCGAGGGCGGGGCGCCCGGCGCGGTCGCCCAGTGGACCGAGATCGAGGTCGAGCTGGCCGACGGCGGGGATCCGGCCTTCCTCGACAAGGTCGAGAAGCGGCTGCGCAAGGCGGGCGTACGCCCGTCGACCTCGGCGTCCAAACTGGCGCGGGCGCTGGCGGAGACCAAGGAGCCCGACAAGGCCGGGGGGACGAGGAAGGGCAAGCGGCAGACGGCACCGACGGCGCCCGCCGACAGCGGAGCGTCCGGCGGTCCGACGACCGCCGGGGACCACGTGCTGGCGTACCTCCGTGTCCAGCGGGACGCCATCGTCGCGCTCGACCCGGCCGTCCGACGGGACGAGTTCGACTCGGTGCACCGGATGCGGGTCGCCACCCGCCGGATGCGCAGCGCCTTCCGGTCGTACGGCAAGGTCCTGGACCGGACCGTCACCGACCCGATCGGCGCGGAGCTGAAGTGGCTGGCCGGCGAGCTGGGCGTGGACCGGGACCAGGAGGTGCTCACCGAGCGCATCGCGGCCGCCGTCGAGGACCTCCCGCGCCCCCTGGTGATCGGCCCCCTGCGCGGCCGGCTGCGCAGCTGGACCGGCGCCCGCCGCGGCGGTTCCCGGCGCCGCCTGATCGGCGTCCTCGACGGCAAGCGGTACCTGGCGCTCCTGGACACCCTGGACGCGCTGATCGACCGCCCGCCGCTGCTGAAGGCCGCCGCCAAGAAGCCGGAGAAGGTGATCGCCAAGGCCGTCCGCAAGGACTTCGCCAAGGTGTCCGCGCTGATCGAGGAGGCCCTCGGCCTGCCCGCGGGCCACGACCGGGACGTCGCCCTGCACGAGGCCCGCAAGAAGGCCAAGCGGACCCGGTACGCGGCGGAGGCGGCCGAGCCCGCGCTCGGCGGCCCGGCCGCCGCCATGGTCAAGAACGCGAAGGCGCTCCAGAACCTCCTCGGTGACCACCAGGACAGCGTCATGGCCCGCGAGGCCCTGCGCGACATCGCGGGTCAGGCGCACGCGGCGGGCGAGAGCGCGTTCACCTACGGCGTGCTGTACGGCCGCGAGGAGCAGCGGGCGGCGGCGGACGAGGCGGAGCTGCCGGAGCTGTGGGAGCGGGTGAGGGGCGGGACTGGAATCTGAGCGTACGGACGACGCCCGTGAGCGGGTTACGCTTGATGGTCACCCCTGTCAGCTCACGAAAGTCTCCCGATGTCTGTCGAGTCGGTGTTCCCGCAGCTCGAAGCCCTGCTCCCGCATGTGCAGAAGCCGATCCAGTACGTGGGCGGCGAGCTGAACTCCACGGTCAAGCCCTGGGACAGCTGTGACGTCCGCTGGGCGCTCATGTACCCGGACGCTTACGAGGTCGGCCTGCCCAACCAGGGCGTCATGATCCTCTACGAGGTGCTGAACGAGCAGGAGGGCGTCCTCGCCGAGCGCACGTACAGCGTGTGGCCGGACCTGGAGGCGCTGATGCGTGAGCACGGCGTCCCCCAGTTCACCGTGGACAGCCACCGCCCGGTCAAGGAGTTCGACGTCTTCGGACTGTCCTTCTCCACGGAGCTCGGCTACACCAACATGCTCACGGCCCTGGACCTGGCGGGCATCCCGCTGGAGTCCAGGAACCGCACGATCGACGACCCGATCGTCCTCGCGGGCGGCCACGCGGCCTTCAACCCCGAGCCGATCGCCGACTTCATCGACGCGGCCGTCATCGGCGACGGCGAGCAGGCCGTGCTCGACATGACGCGGATCATCCGCGAGTGGAAGGCGGAGGGCCGTCCCGGCGGCCGCGAGGAGGTCCTCTTCCGCCTGGCGAAGACGGGCGGGGTGTACATCCCGGCGTTCTACGACGTGGAGTACCTGCCGGACGGCCGGATCGCCCGTGTCGTACCGAACCGCAGCGGTGTGCCGTGGCGGGTGTCCAAGCACACCGTGATGGACCTCGACGAGTGGCCGTACCCCAAGCAGCCGCTGGTCCCGCTCGCCGAGACCGTGCATGAGCGCATGTCGGTCGAGATCTTCCGCGGCTGCACCCGCGGCTGCCGCTTCTGCCAGGCCGGCATGATCACGCGTCCGGTGCGCGAGCGCAGCATCACCGGCATCGGCGAGATGGTCGAGAAGGGGCTGAAGGCGACCGGCTTCGAGGAGGTCGGTCTGCTGTCCCTGTCCTCCGCGGACCACAGCGAGATCGGCGACATCGCCAAGGGCCTCGCGGACCGCTACGAGGACGACAAGATCGGCCTCTCGCTGCCCTCGACCCGCGTCGACGCGTTCAACGTCGACCTGGCCAACGAGCTCACCCGCAACGGCCGCAGGTCCGGTCTGACCTTCGCGCCCGAGGGCGGCTCGGAGCGCATGCGCAAGGTCATCAACAAGATGGTCTCGGAAGAGGACCTGATCAGGACGGTCGCGACGGCGTACGGCAACGGCTGGCGCCAGGTGAAGCTGTACTTCATGTGCGGCCTGCCCACGGAGACCGACGAGGACGTCCTCCAGATCGCGGACATGGCCGCGAACGTCATCGCCAAGGGCCGCGAGGTCTCCCGCTCCAACGACATCCGCTGCACGGTCTCGATCGGCGGTTTCGTCCCCAAGCCGCACACCCCCTTCCAGTGGGCGCCCCAGCTCTCCGCCGAGGAGACCGACGCCCGCCTGGAGAAGCTCCGCGACAAGATCCGCGGCGACAAGAAGTACGGCCGCTCGATCGGCTTCCGCTACCACGACGGCAAGCCCGGCATCGTCGAGGGCCTGCTCTCGCGCGG